>NZ_JBCPSS010000081.1:0-213 GCF_051129765.1 Providencia sp. Je.9.19 | reverse complement strand
TTTTTTGAGAGACTCTCACTTTGTTTAAGCAAAAACAAAGTGCGTTGTTTTCAATTTTCAGCTTGTTCCAGATTGTTAAAGAGCAAAATTATTCACAATAGACTGTTTCCAATCTATTCTGAATAATCAGAAAAAATTTATGGTGGAGCTAAGCGGGATCGAACCGCTGACCTCCTGCGTGCAAGGCAGGCGCTCTCCCAGCTGAGCTATAGC
>NZ_JBCPSS010000080.1:0-227 GCF_051129765.1 Providencia sp. Je.9.19 | reverse complement strand
TGGTAGGCCTGAGTGGACTTGAACCACCGACCTCACCCTTATCAGGGGTGCGCTCTAACCACCTGAGCTACAAGCCTATTGATACCGCTACTTCTATTTCATCAGACAATCTGTGTGGACACGTCACAAGAACACCTCAAGGATAAGGAGGTGATCCAACCGCAGGTTCCCCTACGGTTACCTTGTTACGACTTCACCCCAGTCATGAATCACAAAGTGGTAAGCGC
>NZ_JBCPSS010000079.1:0-239 GCF_051129765.1 Providencia sp. Je.9.19 | reverse complement strand
CGCCGCTCGTCAGCGAGAAGCAAGCTTCCCCTGTTACCGCTCGACTTGCATGTGTTAGGCCTGCCGCCAGCGTTCAATCTGAGCCATGATCAAACTCTTCAATTAAAAGTGTTTGATGCTCAAAGAAATAAACTGTTTGTTGTTAGTTGATATAAATATCAATTAACGTGTTAGTCACTCTTCAAGACTTTAACTTCAAATAATACTTTTTTGATAGTGTCTTGTGAGTGCCCACACAG
>NZ_JBCPSS010000078.1:0-243 GCF_051129765.1 Providencia sp. Je.9.19 | reverse complement strand
GGCGCCCTTGAATGCCGGGGCTTACCACGCCGTGGTGGACTTTCACCTGAGTTATGAATAGGAGGGTGAGCATGAGTATTCTGCATGAACCTAGTCTACCGCTGTCCCGAAAATCCCCGTTTCGGTTTGCGCTGTTCATGGGGCTGTTGAGCCTCGTGGCACCCTCGGCTTTTGCCGAAGGCGAGATGAATTTTAAAGGCACATTAATCGCACCGCCGCCGTGCAAGGTGGATGACAGTCAAA
>NZ_JBCPSS010000077.1:0-245 GCF_051129765.1 Providencia sp. Je.9.19 | reverse complement strand
ACCGTGAACACAGAGAGCTAAACCATGAATTTGCAGAATATCCCGAACCACTTTACTCCGCGGTTGCGTGTGACATGCTCATCTCGCAAGACCGCCCTCCTCAACGCGCTGCTGTGGAGTGGCGTGGTCATGGGGAGTGTCTTGACCTCCTCAGCAGAGGCGGCGATTGCTTTAGACCGCACCCGGGTGGTGTTTGATGGCGATCACCGTTCCGTCAGCTTGAACGTGAGTAATCAAAACAAGCA
>NZ_JBCPSS010000076.1:0-245 GCF_051129765.1 Providencia sp. Je.9.19 | reverse complement strand
CAGCGAGAAGCAAGCTTCCCCTGTTACCGCTCGACTTGCATGTGTTAGGCCTGCCGCCAGCGTTCAATCTGAGCCATGATCAAACTCTTCAATTAAAAGTGTTTGATGCTCAAAGAATTAAACTGTTTGTTGTTAGTTGATATAAATATCAATTAACGTGTTAGTCACTCTTCAAGACTTTAACTTCAAATAATACTTTTTTGATAGTGTCTTGTGAGTGCCCACACAGATTGTCTGATAAATTG
>NZ_JBCPSS010000075.1:0-250 GCF_051129765.1 Providencia sp. Je.9.19 | reverse complement strand
GCTATAGCTCAGCTGGGAGAGCGCCTGCCTTGCACGCAGGAGGTCAGCGGTTCGATCCCGCTTAGCTCCACCATAAATTTTTTCTGATTATTCAGAATAGATTGGAAACAGTCTATTGTGAATAATTATGCTCTTTAACAATCTGGAACAAGCTGAAAATTGAAAACAACGCACTTTGTTTTTGCTTAAACAAAGTGAGAGTCTCTCAAAAAACTCCAATTTGTAGATGTTCTCTGCAATATCGAGTCGA
>NZ_JBCPSS010000074.1:0-252 GCF_051129765.1 Providencia sp. Je.9.19 | reverse complement strand
GACTGAGCTAACGGCCCATCTTAAAACTTTCTATTACTTCGAATGATTCGCTTCGCTCATTTCGAACCTGCAACCAGCTTGCAAAAACTCGACTAATCTACCGACTGAGCTAACGGCCCATCTTAAAACTTTCTACTGCTTTTACAATCTAAAAAACTTTAAGATGGTGGGCCGTGCGGGATTCGAACCTGCGACCAATTGATTAAAAGTCAACTGCTCTACCGACTGAGCTAACGGCCCATCTTAAAACTT
>NZ_JBCPSS010000073.1:0-255 GCF_051129765.1 Providencia sp. Je.9.19 | reverse complement strand
TCAGCAAAGTACTCTAAATAATTTGTGTTGTGACTAGGCGGCAAAGGAGCTAGACCCTAGGAGCGTAGATAACTACGTGACTAGGGCTAGCGAGTGCAGCCAACAACGTCACAGCGCAAAGTATGACAAGTATTCACCATCAAAAAGCCGTTTCTTTTAAGAAAAAAATTATAATCAGCAAAGTACTCTAAAAAATTTGTGTTGTGACTATGCGGCAAAGGAGCTAGACCCAAGGAGCGTAGATAACTACGTGAC
>NZ_JBCPSS010000072.1:0-255 GCF_051129765.1 Providencia sp. Je.9.19 | reverse complement strand
GCGAAAATTGATTTAAATCGATGTTACTTTTGTCTTCGAGATCTAATACATCGGTATTAAATTGAATTGCTTCTGCCGCGAAAACCGGCAGTGCTGCACCGTGAAGTGTCAGTGCAATAACCACACTTAATAAACGTGGTTTAGGTAAGTAAGCATTAAACAAAGACATAAGTAACATCCCTAAAGATCAGTATCAGGAAAAATTCAGCATTTTTTATTAGTAATAATCGAGTTTGAAGCGAATTGCTGTCTGGT
>NZ_JBCPSS010000071.1:0-255 GCF_051129765.1 Providencia sp. Je.9.19 | reverse complement strand
CATTAGCCAGAAAACACCTACTAACAATAGCGCCGTATTTAACAATCCTGTTCGCTTCACGATCACCTCCATTGCTGAACAAGCCATGAAGTGCCGAAACACCCCATGACGCACATACCTTAATTTTTAAAAATTAGTTGTATGCTAAGGTAAAGTTCGTTACTGCTTGGAAGTTACCTGGAGTTACAGTTGTTCCTAGACCTTTCAACGAAGCTTGGAATTTCAGCTCATTGTCGCCTTGAACGTAGTTTTGAG
>NZ_JBCPSS010000070.1:0-255 GCF_051129765.1 Providencia sp. Je.9.19 | reverse complement strand
AAGATTTAACGTGGTGGCACGATGGACAATGTTTAAACCCTGAGAGCCTACCGGGTATGCAGATCCGTGGCGATTTAGCGACCTCTTCTTTATATGTCAGTATCCCGCAAGCCTACATGGAATATACGGCACCAAATTGGGATCCTCCTTCACGTTGGGATGATGGGATATCGGCAATTTTGGCCGATTATAATATCAATGCGAATGCTAATAACTCTTACCGAAAAGGGGGAAATGACAGTTATCAAGTTAATG
>NZ_JBCPSS010000069.1:0-255 GCF_051129765.1 Providencia sp. Je.9.19 | reverse complement strand
GCTACCGTTTCTCTGAGCGTGATTTTATGTCGATGTCAGATTACTTAAATGCGAGGGAAACAGGTCAGCGCTACGGTGGCAGCAAAGAACTCTACACCATTTCATTGAATAAGAACTTCAGTGACATAGGTATTTCATTATATGCGAATTACAACCACCAGACCTATTGGGATCGTCCAAGTAATGACTATTACAGCATCATGATCTCGAAATATATGGATATTGGTTCGATTAAAAATGTCAGTGTGAACCTGT
>NZ_JBCPSS010000068.1:0-255 GCF_051129765.1 Providencia sp. Je.9.19 | reverse complement strand
ACAGGTTCACACTGACATTTTTAATCGAACCAATATCCATATATTTCGAGATCATGATGCTGTAATAGTCATTACTTGGACGATCCCAATAGGTCTGGTGGTTGTAATTCGCATATAATGAAATACCGATGTCACTGAAGTTCTTATTCAATGAAATGGTGTAGAGTTCTTTGCTGCCACCGTAGCGCTGACCTGTTTCCCTCGCATTTAAGTAATCTGACATCGACATAAAATCACGCTCAGAGAAACGGTAGC
>NZ_JBCPSS010000067.1:0-255 GCF_051129765.1 Providencia sp. Je.9.19 | reverse complement strand
ATGATAAGATTTAATATTGGTATTATTAAAAAGAAAAGATGATTGCGTATTTATTTTAAAATGAATTTTAGATGAACTTATTTTTGAGATATAAATCATATATAAAGAACACATATAAAGAAGTGACCTTTAAATATAACTGAGGAATGACGTATGAAATTAAAAACAATTACGACGGCTATTTTATTACTCTCCACAACAGTTGCTTTTACTGCTCAAGCTGAAATGTCTAAATCAGCTGAAGAAACAAAAGTT
>NZ_JBCPSS010000066.1:0-255 GCF_051129765.1 Providencia sp. Je.9.19 | reverse complement strand
TAGCTTGCAAAGATTTCAGCGCGCGATAAGCATAGAAACGGTTCCACTGAAAATCTTTTTGTGTCTGCGTATTTTGGCCATTCATATGACTTAAACGACCTTGCCAATCTGCACGAAAACGCCATACTCCAAGGTTTATACCCATGACTCCATTACCATTAACTTGATAACTGTCATTTCCCCCTTTTCGGTAAGAGTTATTAGCATTCGCATTGATATTATAATCGGCCAAAATTGCCGATATCCCATCATCCC
>NZ_JBCPSS010000065.1:0-255 GCF_051129765.1 Providencia sp. Je.9.19 | reverse complement strand
CGGTTGTTGCTCACGAAGGGGCACCATCAACGTCGGTGATACCGACACCGGCCCCCATGGTGAATGTCGAGACGATGAGCGCGGTCTCTTCTGCCCCGGCGCGTGAAGCATCAACCTTGGGTTGGGGCAATTTGCAGCTGCGAAACCCGTGAGAGGCCATGGGCCATACACGATGAAGACACATGAACGATGCACAGACGTTGCATATTGATACCGTGAACACAGAGAGCTAAACCATGAATTTGCAGAATATCC
>NZ_JBCPSS010000064.1:0-255 GCF_051129765.1 Providencia sp. Je.9.19 | reverse complement strand
AACCTTGGGTCAGCGGTTTGCGATTGAACTGGCGGATTGTGACTTATCGCTGGGGAACACGGTGAACGTGATGTTTATCGGGACTGAAAGTTTGGCCTTACCGGGATTGTTGACGGTAGGCGATCAAAATCGTGGGGTAGCGATAGGGATAGAGACATTGAGTGCGCAGGCGGTGAAGTTTAACGAAGCGACGGATGCGTTGGCGTTGTCCTCACCGAATTCGCAATTGGAATTTAAGGCGTATGTGCAGGGTGA
>NZ_JBCPSS010000063.1:0-255 GCF_051129765.1 Providencia sp. Je.9.19 | reverse complement strand
TGCTTGTTTTGATTACTCACGTTCAAGCTGACGGAACGGTGATCGCCATCAAACACCACCCGGGTGCGGTCTAAAGCAATCGCCGCCTCTGCTGAGGAGGTCAAGACACTCCCCATGACCACGCCACCCCACAGCAGCGCGTTGAGGAGGGCGGTCTTGCGAGATGAGCATGTCACACGCAACCGCGGAGTAAAGTGGTTCGGGATATTCTGCAAATTCATGGTTTAGCTCTCTGTGTTCACGGTATCAATATGC
>NZ_JBCPSS010000062.1:0-255 GCF_051129765.1 Providencia sp. Je.9.19 | reverse complement strand
CTGACCACCTGTGTCGGTTTGGGGTACGATTAATGATAATCTAGAGCTTAGAGGCTTTTCCTGGAAGCGTGGCATGAGCTACTTCATCACCGTAGTGACTCGTCATCGAACCTCAGCATATAGTGAACCGGATTTGCCTAATTCACCTGCCTACATTCTTAAACCGGGACAACCGTCGCCCGGATAGCCTAGCCTTCTCCGTCCCCCCATCGCAATTATCACCAGTACGGAAATATTAATCCGTTGCCCATCGAC
>NZ_JBCPSS010000061.1:0-255 GCF_051129765.1 Providencia sp. Je.9.19 | reverse complement strand
ATCGGTCAATCAGGAGTATTTAGCCTTGGAGGATGGTCCCCCCATATTCAGACAGGATAACACGTGTCCCGCCCTACTCGTCGAGTTCACAACATAAGCATCTTCGGATACGGGGCTATCACCCTTTGTTGCCGGACTTTCCAGACCGTTTTCCTGACACTTATGCTGATTAAGACTCTGGGCTGCTCCCCGTTCGCTCGCCGCTACTAGGGGAATCTCGGTTGATTTCTTTTCCTCGAGGTACTGAGATGTTTC
>NZ_JBCPSS010000060.1:0-258 GCF_051129765.1 Providencia sp. Je.9.19 | reverse complement strand
AAGCGGCGGCAAAATTACTGGAAACGCAAAATCAGCAGTTAACCAAGCAGTTAGCTGAAAAAGTACAGCAAGGCGACAAAACGCAAACTGCTTTAATAGAGCAAACAGCGATAGCCGCGCAAAAAGCCGCCTTGGAAACAGAGCTGGCGAGTGCCAAGCAGCAATTGCAAGCGCAGCAAACAACGCTAAGTCAAAATGAACAAAACTATGCAGCCGCGCAAAAACAACTTGCGTTAGCGAATGCTGATTTAGAAAGAT
>NZ_JBCPSS010000059.1:0-259 GCF_051129765.1 Providencia sp. Je.9.19 | reverse complement strand
CTTCTTTATATGTGTTCTTTATATATGATTTATATCTCAAAAATAAGTTCATCTAAAATTCATTTTAAAATAAATACGCAATCATCTTTTCTTTTTAATAATACCAATATTAAATCTTTTCATCCGATATTTTTTATTTTTTATCGTTCAAAACCTATCTTGAAACAGATTCATTTACACTGTATTTACACTTAATTGGTGTAATTACGCTCATTTCAGGTAAAATAAACGGCCGCTTGATTGTTTGTTTAATAACTTA
>NZ_JBCPSS010000058.1:0-266 GCF_051129765.1 Providencia sp. Je.9.19 | reverse complement strand
TTCCCACCATTATGTGCTGGCAACAAAGGATAAGGGTTGCGCTCGTTGCGGGACTTAACCCAACATTTCACAACACGAGCTGACGACAGCCATGCAGCACCTGTCTCAGAGTTCCCGAAGGCACTAAGCTATCTCTAGCAAATTCTCTGGATGTCAAGAGTAGGTAAGGTTCTTCGCGTTGCATCGAATTAAACCACATGCTCCACCGCTTGTGCGGGCCCCCGTCAATTCATTTGAGTTTTAACCTTGCGGCCGTACTCCCCAGG
>NZ_JBCPSS010000057.1:0-269 GCF_051129765.1 Providencia sp. Je.9.19 | reverse complement strand
GGAACAAGACAACGCAAAGCGCGATGAACACTGAAACGGCAGCGAGAGAATCTGAAAAGATAAGCGAAAAAAAAGCTTGACTCTCCATGAGGAAAACGTATTATACGGCTCCTCGCAACAACGACCTTATTCACAGAATTTAGTGTCGACATCGAAAGATGAGTTGCAACGCTCTTTAACAATTTATCAGACAATCTGTGTGGGCACTCACAAGACACTATCAAAAAAGTATTATTTGAAGTTAAAGTCTTGAAGAGTGACTAACACGT
>NZ_JBCPSS010000056.1:0-270 GCF_051129765.1 Providencia sp. Je.9.19 | reverse complement strand
CAATTAACCTTCCAGCACCGGGCAGGCGTCACACCGTATACGTCCACTTTCGTGTTTGCACAGTGCTGTGTTTTTAATAAACAGTTGCAGCCAGCTGGTATCTGCGACTGGCTTCAGCTCCATCCGCAAGGGACTTCACCTAGCGCCAGCGTGCCTTCTCCCGAAGTTACGGCACCATTTTGCCTAGTTCCTTCACCCGAGTTCTCTCAAGCGCCTGAGTATTCTCTACCTGACCACCTGTGTCGGTTTGGGGTACGATTAATGATAATC
>NZ_JBCPSS010000055.1:0-298 GCF_051129765.1 Providencia sp. Je.9.19 | reverse complement strand
TTAATGTAAAGTCCGTCACGGCTTGGAAGGCCCCTTCAACAACCGGCGTGCCCGCGGCTTCACCTTGCATGAACGCAGCAAAATTTAACGTTTGGTTACCATCAGCCAGAGTTTGGGGGGCAGTTGGGGTACCCAGCACAATCAGCTCAGAGCCGCCTTGCGCCGTCATGCCCACACCCGCCCCTTGGGCTGAGCCGGTAATGCCGAGTAAATCAGCGTTAACATCGGATGCCGCGCCAGTGAAGGTGACCGTGACTTTATTTTTTGCGGCCGGGGTACCAAACTGGCAGTTTTCTAA
>NZ_JBCPSS010000054.1:0-298 GCF_051129765.1 Providencia sp. Je.9.19 | reverse complement strand
TCACCACGCAAGCCTTAGACCAAAATAAGCAAGAAATCCCTGCAACAAATGACCAAGTGGCTAATTTTTTTGGGTTAGCTGAGTATTTCCCTGATGGAACCTTTAACATGCTGACCGTAGAAGGGGAACCTAAAATGCAAGGTGATTGGTCATTTAGTGATGATGGAAAGTATCGAACACTGACCGCTAAAAATGATAAGGGGGACATTTTATTTACTCGGGTTGTCGACAATATTACGGTCACGCCTGATGAGTATACTTATCGTATTTACCCATCAGCAGAGGATAAAACGCAATA
>NZ_JBCPSS010000053.1:0-304 GCF_051129765.1 Providencia sp. Je.9.19 | reverse complement strand
TGTTTTTAATTTCATACGTCATTCCTCAGTTATATTTAAACGTCACTTCTTTATATGTGTTCTTTATATATGATTTATATCTCAAAAATAAGTTCATCTAAAATTCATTTTAAAATAAATACGCAATTATCTTTTCTTTTTAATAATACCAATATTAAATCTTTTCATCCGACATTCTTTATTTTTTATCGTTCAAAACCTATCTTGAAACAGATTCATTTACACTGTATTTACACTTAATTGGTGTAATTACGCTCATTTCAGGTAAAATAAACGGCCGCTTGATTGTTTGTTTAATAACTTA
>NZ_JBCPSS010000052.1:0-310 GCF_051129765.1 Providencia sp. Je.9.19 | reverse complement strand
CCGTTTCGGTTTGCGCTGTTCATGGGGCTGTTGAGCCTCGTGGCACCCTCGGCTTTTGCCGAAGGCGAGATGAATTTTAAAGGCACATTAATCGCACCGCCGCCGTGCAAGGTGGATGACAGTCAAAGCATCGAGGTGAATTTTGGTGACCGGCTAGGGGTCAATAAAATTGATGGCGTGGCCTACGCTAAGCCACTTGAATACCGCTTGGAATGTGACGATACCAGCCCGCACGGGTGGACGCTTACCTTATCGTTGAACGGAGATATTAGCCCTTTTGATGGGGATGTGTTTCACACCACAAGCTTGG
>NZ_JBCPSS010000051.1:0-311 GCF_051129765.1 Providencia sp. Je.9.19 | reverse complement strand
GTGACCGAGGGCAACCATTGCAGCTGAGTCAGGGGGAAAACACGTTGCGTTACACCGTCACCCCTATGCGTACCGCGGCGCCCTTGAATGCCGGGGCTTACCACGCCGTGGTGGACTTTCACCTGAGCTATGAATAGGAGTGCGCATGATGCACACGCAAGGTCTGACGCCGTCTCGAACATTACCGTTTCGGTTTGCGCTGTTCATGGGGCTGTTGAGCCTCGTGGCACCCTCGGCTTTTGCCGAAGGCGAGATGAATTTTAAAGGCACATTAATCGCACCGCCGCCGTGCAAGGTGGATGACAGTCAAA
>NZ_JBCPSS010000050.1:0-314 GCF_051129765.1 Providencia sp. Je.9.19 | reverse complement strand
GGTGGAAGGGGGCTTTGAAACGTTAGTCACCTTGCAAGCCCACTATCAATAGGCGAGGACGATAATGATACGGAATCAAATTAATGGATACCTGTTGAGCGCCCTGTTGTTGGGCAGTCTCAGTGGTACGGAAGCGGCGCCGAATGTGCGGTTGTTCGGCACGTTAGTGACGGAGCCGTGCACGGTAGTGACAGAAGACATCCAGGTCGATTTTGGGACGATTGTAGATAAGTATTTATACCAAAATGCACGAACCTTGGGTCAGCGGTTTGCGATTGAACTGGCGGATTGTGACTTATCGCTGGGGAACACGG
>NZ_JBCPSS010000049.1:0-331 GCF_051129765.1 Providencia sp. Je.9.19 | reverse complement strand
GCCCGTCTCGTAACACATCTGCAAACGGAATAACGTCCATATCAATGACTTGATCACGGCTTTCTACCGCAATGGCGCAGGCTGTATCGATAATGGCTCCTTGCATGTTGACTCGCCCGTGACCTGCATCGTTTGCGGCAACCGCAAAGGACGCAACCAGGCAGGAAAAAATGCAAGGAAACACTGAAAGGGAAAATATCTTGTTGAGCATAACGCACTCCTTATACCGCCGTTAATCGCCACGGGGTTAAGAAAAAGGCATGCAAAAACCAGTTCACATGCCTGTTCATTCCCCTAAATCACCAGAGGACGCATAGGCTTAGTTGTAGCT
>NZ_JBCPSS010000048.1:0-339 GCF_051129765.1 Providencia sp. Je.9.19 | reverse complement strand
GGGATCGTCCAAGTAATGACTATTACAGCATCATGATCTCGAAATATATGGATATTGGTTCGATTAAAAATGTCAGTGTGAACCTGTCGGCAAATCGCAGTGTGTACAACGGCGTCAATGATGACAGCGCCTATTTATCGCTGTCATTCCCTTGGGGAAATAGCGGCAGCGTAGGCTATTCATTAAATACGAACCGCAATGATACTACTAATCGCGCCACTTATTATGACCGCATTGATGACCGAACCTCCTATCAGGTGAGTGCAGGTAGCAGCCGCTACGGAGCCTCAACCAGTGCATTTGTTAGCCATCAAGCAGACAGTGCACGAGTCAGTGCGA
>NZ_JBCPSS010000047.1:0-351 GCF_051129765.1 Providencia sp. Je.9.19 | reverse complement strand
TAGGTAAGTAAGCATTAAACAAAGACATAAGTAACATCCCTAAAGATCAGTATCAGGAAAAATTCAGCATTTTTTATTAGTAATAATCGAGTTTGAAGCGAATTGCTGTCTGGTATTCCCCTGGACGCAGTGGGGTTTCATCGGAGACCAGCCTTAAACCATAATTAAGGACATAATTACCTGGTTTGATTTCTTGTTTTACTGTTGCCAAACCTGGGCGTACGGTTTGTCCAGATGCATCTTGTAGTGATAATGCGACACCTTTTGCTGCCCCTGAAACGCTAAACCACTCGCCGTTTGCAGGGCCATCAAAAGTGACTGAGAACGTTTGCCAGTTGTCGCCCTCATGGG
>NZ_JBCPSS010000046.1:0-370 GCF_051129765.1 Providencia sp. Je.9.19 | reverse complement strand
TGCTCTTTAACAATCTGGAACAAGCTGAAAATTGAAAACAACGCACTTTGTTTTTGCTTAAACAAAGTGAGAGTCTCTCAAAAAACTCCAATTTGTAGATGTTCTCTGCAATATCGAGTCGACGAGCAAGGTGATTTCAAGGCGAACAGCGCACAGCCAGCGCAGCGTACTTAAGGTACGTGAGCATGGCGAGCACTGGTCAACACGGAAATCATGAAGCGCAGTCACTCGTTGTTAACAGAAACACCTTCGGGTTGTGAGGTTAAGCGACTAAGCGTACACGGTGGATGCCTAGGCAATCAGAGGCGATGAAGGACGTGCTAATCTGCGAAAAGCGTCGGTAAGGTGATATGAACCGTTATAACCGACG
>NZ_JBCPSS010000045.1:0-371 GCF_051129765.1 Providencia sp. Je.9.19 | reverse complement strand
TCACCATTGGCGGTCAAGTTTACTCGACCATCGCGGATGAAAAGGGGAATTGGTCGATAGATATTCAAACCCCACTTGGGCAGGGCGCACATTCTTTAAAAGTTAAAATTACTGACAAGGCGGGGAACAGCGAGACACTCAGTGAAACGGTACAGATAGATACCGTGCTGCCCGCGGCCGAGGCCACACTGGCACAAAACAGCGACTCGGGTGTGAAAGGTGACCATCTTACCCAAGAAAAAGTGGTGACCTTAGTCGGCAAAACTAAGCCGGGCTCGGCGGCAGTGGTTGAATTTGCTGGGCAGGAGTATCCGGTAGTGGTGGGTAAGGATGGGGCTTGGCAGGTAACTTTGCCCGCCGTAACGGAAGAT
>NZ_JBCPSS010000044.1:0-375 GCF_051129765.1 Providencia sp. Je.9.19 | reverse complement strand
CTATTCTGAATAATCAGAAAAAATTTATGGTGGAGCTAAGCGGGATCGAACCGCTGACCTCCTGCGTGCAAGGCAGGCGCTCTCCCAGCTGAGCTATAGCCCCATAAAGGTTTTCGATATCAATAATAACAATTATCAGATTTTAGTCTTTCTAATCATTAAGGTCTTTTTACTTAAGCAAGGCGTTGTCTTGGCGAAGTTTACTTTTGGGTAAACGAGCTAAGCAACAACACAGCGTAAGTGAAAAGTGGTAGGCCTGAGTGGACTTGAACCACCGACCTCACCCTTATCAGGGGTGCGCTCTAACCACCTGAGCTACAAGCCTATTGATACCGCTACTTCTATTTCATCAGACAATCTGTGTGGACACGTCAC
>NZ_JBCPSS010000043.1:0-388 GCF_051129765.1 Providencia sp. Je.9.19 | reverse complement strand
GTGACGTGTCCACACAGATTGTCTGATGAAATAGAAGTAGCGGTATCAATAGGCTTGTAGCTCAGGTGGTTAGAGCGCACCCCTGATAAGGGTGAGGTCGGTGGTTCAAGTCCACTCAGGCCTACCAAATTTGTTTTACTCGTTGTTGCGGATGAGTTCGTTTACCCAAAAGTAAACTTCACTCCTCCACGCCTAGATTAAATCAAATTGGTAAATTTGAGCATTCACATGCAGATAATAAAAAATAATCCTTTATTATCAATTATTGATATCGAAAACCTTTATGGGGCTATAGCTCAGCTGGGAGAGCGCCTGCCTTGCACGCAGGAGGTCAGCGGTTCGATCCCGCTTAGCTCCACCATAAATTTTTTCTGATTATTCAGAATAG
>NZ_JBCPSS010000042.1:0-393 GCF_051129765.1 Providencia sp. Je.9.19 | reverse complement strand
CGCAGTATATACGAAAACGATTGCGCCGACATCCTTCCGGCGGAAGCGCGCAGGCCATTTTGCAAAATTAGTCCTGTAACCTGCTGTTTTAATAAGGAACGAAAAAATTTGCCCTGTCACGACGATTATGCGTTAATAACTGGCGGCGAAAGAAGACCTACAGAACGCAGGGCCTTCGCGCCGTAAGTGCCGTCAAGGCAGGTTTATCAAGTAAAGGAAAGTCAAATGACTAAGATTACCGGTCACGTAAAATGGTTCAACGAAAGCAAAGGCTTCGGCTTTATCACTCCAGCCGATGGCTCGAAAGATGTTTTCGTGCATTTTTCCGCTATCGTCAGCGATGGTTTCAAAACTCTGGCAGAAGGTCAGCAGGTTGAATTCTCCATCCAGGAC
>NZ_JBCPSS010000041.1:0-398 GCF_051129765.1 Providencia sp. Je.9.19 | reverse complement strand
TTCAAAACCTATCTTGAAACAGATTCATTTACACTGTATTTACACTTAATTGGTGTAATTACGCTCATTTCAGGTAAAATAAACGGCCGCTTGATTGTTTGTTTAATAACTTACATTTCAATGGGTTGCCTATTCCCTTATTCATTATGATCGACAACAGCGATCAATGAATTGCAACTGATAGGTATTGCCTATTGTAATTTAACTTATTAAACGTTTAAAACGATTTTACTTAATACTCATATTTTAGTTAAATTTACGCATTGAAAGTTTAAAGTATGGAGGGGTCATGGAAAGACAATATGTTAATGACACAATTAATACTTTAGTGAGCCATTATTTTAAACGTAAACGTCATGAGTGTGGTTTGACTGGAAAACAAATGGGGGAACTCTTGT
>NZ_JBCPSS010000040.1:0-410 GCF_051129765.1 Providencia sp. Je.9.19 | reverse complement strand
TTCAAAACCTATCTTGAAACAGATTCATTTACACTGTATTTACACTTAATTGGTGTAATTACGCTCATTTCAGGTAAAATAAACGGCCGCTTGATTGTTTGTTTAATAACTTACATTTCAATGGGTTACCTATTCCCTTATTCATTATGATCGGCAATAACGATCAATGAATTACAACTGATAGGTATTACCTATTGTGATTTGACTTATTAAACGTTTAAAACGATTTTACTTAATACTCATATTTTAGTTAAATTTACGCATTGAAAGTTTAAAGTATGGGGGGGTCATGGAAAGACAATATGTTAATGACACAATTAATACTTTAGTGAGCCATTATTTTAAACGTAAACGTCATGAGTGTGGTTTGACTGGAAAACAAATGGGGGAACTCTTGTGTGTCAGTCAAC
>NZ_JBCPSS010000039.1:0-412 GCF_051129765.1 Providencia sp. Je.9.19 | reverse complement strand
AACTCTGGCTGATGGTAACCAAACGTTAAATTTTGCTGCGTTCATGCAAGGTGAAGCCGCGGGCACGCCGGTTGTTGAAGGGGCCTTCCAAGCCGTGACGGACTTTACATTAAGCTACAACTAAGCCAATGCGTCCTCTGGTGATTTAGGGGAATGAACAGGCATGTGAACTGGTTTTGCATGCCTTTTTCTTAACCCCGTGGCGATTAACGGCGGTATAAGGAGTGCGTTATGCTCAGCAAGATATTTTCCCTTTCAGTGTTTCCTTGCATTTTTTCCTGCCTGGTTGCGCCCTTTGCGGTTGCCGCAAACGACGCAGGTCACGGGCGAGTCAACATGCAAGGAGCCATTATCGATACAGCCTGCGCCATTGCGGTAGAAAGCCGTGATCAAGTCATTGATATGGACGTTA
>NZ_JBCPSS010000038.1:0-414 GCF_051129765.1 Providencia sp. Je.9.19 | reverse complement strand
TCGGGGGTGACTTCGACACCAATACGATAGCGATTGATGATGAAGATAATTTCAAAAGATAAGATAATGACACCCAATCTTTTTTTAATTATGTGTAACGTAAAAATAAAAATAAAAATAAAAATAAGAACAAATAGACATAAATTAAAAACAGTAAAAACCCAATAAACGCATTTCACGTGACAGCACCATAACAATGAAACGTGTTATTCCGTACTCAGTTTAATGGCCTGAATATACAGGTCAGACGTTAGAACCATTAAACCAGAGATAGCCGCGTATTAAACACATCGGTAAATGACTGTCTTAGTTTTATGTTTAGTTTTATATTTGTTCTTATGTTTAGTTTTAAAGATAATTACAATCGTGTGTACAGTGCCAGTTCAGTGTTTAGATATTGAATATTCTTGTCGG
>NZ_JBCPSS010000037.1:0-420 GCF_051129765.1 Providencia sp. Je.9.19 | reverse complement strand
GGAAGCCCACGGCACCTTCAGTCATCGTGGCTTGTACCACTGACTGCTGCGCATCTACATCATCTGGCAACGCGTTCAAATCAATCTGCGCCTTACTGCGGTAATAACTATTCACATCACCAACAATAGCTTTACCGAACATGTTCGAACGAACTGGCGCCCCAAATCCTTTAATTGGTACATCTGCTACACCATCCGTGTCTACCACCATACGGGTTCCCCCCATTTGATTAACACGATGGAATCCGCCACCTTCAGGTGTCATGGTAAAACCACCCGATGCAGACAGTCCGAATGCACTGTATTGACCATGTTGATAGCTGGCATTCGCACTGACTCGTGCACTGTCTGCTTGATGGCTAACAAATGCACTGGTTGAGGCTCCGTAGCGGCTGCTACCTGCACTCACCTGATAGGAGG
>NZ_JBCPSS010000036.1:0-425 GCF_051129765.1 Providencia sp. Je.9.19 | reverse complement strand
CAAAAAGCGAGCAGGACGCCAAGATTATCAGCGAGCGGTTTTTTGCCAACATGAAGACGGCAGTTTTAGCGTAACCCCTTTATCTGCCCAAGACTCCCACCGTGTAAAACAGCTTAGCCACGCCAATTGCTTGCTTGTATTACCCCAAGACAATGCAGGGGTAAAAGCAGGCGAAATAGTGACAGTGCAGCCGTTTAGTTGGAATTTTAGCTAACGATGACTCCGCAACCTTCTTCATTAAACTTGGTGGACAATTTTCATCGCCAGTTAAGTTATTTACGCCTGTCGATTACCGATTTTTGCAACTTTCGCTGTCATTACTGTCTGCCCGATGGCTATACTGCTAACGCGGGTAAACGCCCTGACAACGAGCTTTCTGTATCCGAAATCGATATTTTAATACAAGCCTTTGCCAAACTAGGTAC
>NZ_JBCPSS010000035.1:0-427 GCF_051129765.1 Providencia sp. Je.9.19 | reverse complement strand
AAGAATGTGCGCCCTGCCCAAGTGGGGTTTGAATATCTATCGACCAATTCCCCTTTTCATCCGCGATGGTCGAGTAAACTTGACCGCCAATGGTGATTTGAATATCAGCATGCGCTTCCGAGTGCCCCGATAATATCGGGGTGGTTTGATGAGTGAGAAAGTCGGGTAGACCATTTAGTTGTAGGGTTGTCGGCAGCAATGTCGTTTTGATCTGCACGGACTCAGTTAATGTTTTGCTGTTGCCTGCCACATCCGTAGCCGTTACTTGATAATGGTAGAGATCATCGGCCAGCCCTTTTTGACTAACGGCAGTCCAATCGCCATTTTCATCGGCGGTGGTTGTGAGTTTTTGCCCACCTATAATTAACACAATGGCGCTATTGGCTTCCGCTTTTCCTGAAAAATGAGGGCGCATATCATTGGTGAC
>NZ_JBCPSS010000034.1:0-427 GCF_051129765.1 Providencia sp. Je.9.19 | reverse complement strand
GTGACTTCGACACCAATACGATAGCGATTGATGATGAAGATAATTTCAAAAGATAAGATAATGACACCCAATCTTTTTTTAATTATGTGTAACGTAAAAATAAAAATAAAAATAAAAATAAAAATAAGAACAAATAGACATAAATTAAAAACAGTAAAAACCCAATAAACGCATTTCACGTGACAGCACCATAACAATGAAACGTGTTATTCCGTACACAGTTTAATGGCCTGAATATACAGGTCAGACGCTAGAACCATTAAACCAGAGATAGCCGCGTATTAAACACATCGGTAAATAACTGTCTTAGTTTTATGTTTAGTTTTATATTTGTTCTTATGTTTAGTTTTAAAGATAATTACAATCGTGTGTACAGTGCCAGTTCAGTGTTTAGATATTGAATATTCTTGTCGGCAGTTATATTGTA
>NZ_JBCPSS010000033.1:0-431 GCF_051129765.1 Providencia sp. Je.9.19 | reverse complement strand
ACCGCGGGCGTGCCGTACTCAGGACTGAAACAATCATTTAATGACTAAGCGATTGAAAGTATTCATAGGGATTGTGGCTTGCATGGTGATCCTGCCGTTCACCCTATGGCAAACGCTGCCACACTGGTTGCCACGGGTGGTGGCTCATTGGCTGCCGTCCGGTAGCCAACTAGTAATGAAAGGGCCGTTGCAATGGCAGCAGGGCGGTTTGTCGCTGGCAGGGGCGCAGTTCAAGGCGCAGGACTGCCTGTTGGCCGACATCGGGCCGACACGCCTGCGCTATAGCGCTGGCCGATGGCAACTGGTCAGCGACCAGCTCAGCGTCGATAGCGCCTGCCTGTCCTCGCTGCCTGGCGGCGATGCCAGTGACGCCACGCTGACGCTGGATAAACTGCAGCAGCAATTGCCGCAGTTGGAGATGACCGTTGGCG
>NZ_JBCPSS010000032.1:0-433 GCF_051129765.1 Providencia sp. Je.9.19 | reverse complement strand
ACTTCCTTTCCTTCAGACATTGTAATATAGGCTCCCTCTGTAACGGGTAAAACGGTAATTAATAGTGCTGGAATTAATAGACCAGTAATACCTGAAATAACCCGAAGAAGGTATTGGTATTTTGGCAAGGAGTAAGCAAATACCATAAATGTACTACGTACTGCAATGAGCACTAAAATTAACATAACTGGTACGAACATTACTGTCGCAAGAGTAAAGGCCGCTTTCGGAAAGAAGCCGAGAAATGCGACAACGACGAAAACAAGAAACGTATTTGTTACTTCCCAAGTTGGTGATAAGTACCGATTCGCAAGTTTAGCAGCGAGCGTCGGATGTTTTGCGTATACCATGCCCCAAAAACCAGCGCCAAAATCAATGGACCCTAGTATACTGTATACGAAAATAAGGGCCCATAAGATGATGATTGCAATAC
>NZ_JBCPSS010000031.1:0-467 GCF_051129765.1 Providencia sp. Je.9.19 | reverse complement strand
CGGTTGTTGCTCACGAAGGGGCACCATCAACGTCGGTGATACCGACACCGGCCCCCATGGTGAATGTCGAGACGATGAGCGCGGTCTCTTCTGCCCCGGCGCGTGAAGCATCAACCTTGGGTTGGGGTAATTTGCAGCTGCGAAACCCGTGAGAGGCCATGGGCCATACACGATGAAGACACATGAACGATGCACAGACGTTGCATATTGATACCGTGAACACAGAGAGCTAAACCATGAATTTGCAGAATATCCCGAACCACTTTACTCCGCGGTTGCGTGTGACATGCTCATCTCGCAAGACCGCCCTCCTCAACGCGCTGCTGTGGAGTGGCGTGGCCATGGGGAGTGTCTTGACCTCCTCAGCAGAGGCGGCGATTGCTTTAGACCGCACCCGGGTGGTGTTTGATGGCGATCACCGTTCCGTCAGCTTGAACGTGAGTAATCAAAACAAGCAGTTGCCGTAC
>NZ_JBCPSS010000030.1:0-478 GCF_051129765.1 Providencia sp. Je.9.19 | reverse complement strand
GTGCTACCCGCGGCCGAGGCCACACTGGCACAAAACAGCGACTCGGGTGTGAAAGGTGACCATCTTACCCAAGAAAAAGCGGTGACCTTAGTCGGCAAAACTAAGCCGGGCTCGGCGGCAGTGGTTGTATTTACTGGGCAGGAGTACCCAGTAGTGGTGGGTAAGGATGGGGCTTGGCAGGTAACTTTGCCCGCCGTAACGGAAGATAAAGTCTATGACTATCAAGTCAGGGTAACGGATAATGCAGGCAATGTCGGGGTATTCCACGGGCAATTTACGGTCGATACCCAGGTGGATGCATTATCGGTACGCCTAGATGTGGCTTCTGACAGTGGTATGATCGGGGATAACGTCACCAATGATATGCGCCCTCATTTTTCAGGAAAAGCGGAAGCCAATAGCGCCATTGTGTTAATTATAGGTGGGCAAAAACTCACAACCACCGCCGATGAAAATGGCGATTGGACAGCCGTTAGTC
>NZ_JBCPSS010000029.1:0-484 GCF_051129765.1 Providencia sp. Je.9.19 | reverse complement strand
CAATTAACCTTCCAGCACCGGGCAGGCGTCACACCGTATACGTCCACTTTCGTGTTTGCACAGTGCTGTGTTTTTAATAAACAGTTGCAGCCAGCTGGTATCTGCGACTGGCTTCAGCTCCATCCGCGAGGGACTTCACCTAACGCCAGCGTGCCTTCTCCCGAAGTTACGGCACCATTTTGCCTAGTTCCTTCACCCGAGTTCTCTCAAGCGCCTGAGTATTCTCTACCTGACCACCTGTGTCGGTTTGGGGTACGATTAATGATAATCTAGAGCTTAGAGGCTTTTCCTGGAAGCGTGGCATGAGCTACTTCATCACCGTAGTGACTCGTCATCGAACCTCAGCATATAGTGAATCGGATTTGCCTAATTCACCTGCCTACATTCTTAAACCGGGACAACCGTCGCCCGGATAGCCTAGCCTTCTCCGTCCCCCCATCGCAATTATCACCAGTACGGAAATATTAATCCGTTGCCCATCGAC
>NZ_JBCPSS010000028.1:0-492 GCF_051129765.1 Providencia sp. Je.9.19 | reverse complement strand
GGATGTGGACGGGGCGCAGGGCACGCTGTATGTCCAGGGGGCTTTAACGGAAAGCGCATGCCGACTGGAGATGAGCAGTGCCCGGCAAGACATTGATTTGCATGAAATTGGCACCGGTCGATTGCGGACTTTTGGGGCTGCCGGTGATCCGGTCAGTTTTGAGTTACGTTTGGCTGATTGCCTTGACTCAGGGGTCGGTTTACAGGATGTGCGGACCGGAGAACGGCTGCATTCAATAGGGCAACCGGCGGTGCGAGTCAGTTTTCGCAGTGTGCGGGATGCGGACTCTCCGCAGTGGGTCAAAGCGCATGGGGTCTCCGGTGTGGGATTACGCCTACTGGATGAGTACGGACACGATGTGCGTCTGGGTGACCGAGGGCAACCATTGCAGCTGAGTCAGGGGGAAAACACGTTGCGTTACACCGTCACCCCTATGCGTACCGCGGCGCCCTTGAATGCCGGGGCTTACCACGCCGTGGTGGACTTTCACCT
>NZ_JBCPSS010000027.1:0-1033 GCF_051129765.1 Providencia sp. Je.9.19 | reverse complement strand
ATGTCACTGAAGTTCTTATTCAATGAAATGGTGTAGAGTTCTTTGCTGCCACCGTAGCGCTGACCTGTTTCCCTCGCATTTAAGTAATCTGACATCGACATAAAATCACGCTCAGAGAAACGGTAGCCCGCAAACTGCACTTGGCTGTCATATTGTTCAAATCGTTTTGAGTAGTTAATACGATATGAACCACCACTGATGGTCGTTTCACCAGGTAAACGCGCAAAAGATTGCGTGACGTCAAATGACATCGCACCAAAGGCGAGCAAGTCACGGCCAATACCCGCTGATAATGCGTTATAATTTTGGCCAATTAAGCTACCAGCAAATAGTGACCAACCATTGCTAACTCCCCAAGATAATTCCCCTGTTAAGAAGCTGTCACCTTGACTATGACGCTCATAATTAGTTGGTTGACCCAGTGCTAACTTGTACTGAACTTGGCCTGGTCGGGTCAGATATGGTAGATTCGCCGTATCAACTTGGAATTCTTGAACAGAGCCATCTTCTTCTTTAACCGTGACGTCTAACCTACCGCTGATGGCGTCACTTAAATCCTGAATTCTAAATGGTCCTGGCGCGACCTGAGTTTCATATAACACACGACCTTGCTGACTTACCGTCACCGTAGCGTTAGTTTTCGCAATACCGGTCACTTCAGGCGCGTACCCCCGCAAGCTTGGTGGCATCATACTGTTATCTGAACGCAAACTTGCCCCCGTAAAACGGAAGCTATCAAACATATTTGACTCAAGATAATCTTCACCTAATGTCAACTTAGCTTGCAAAGATTTCAGCGCGCGATAAGCATAGAAACGGTTCCACTGAAAATCTTTTTGTGTCTGCGTATTTTGGCCATTCATATGACTTAAACGACCTTGCCAATCTGCACGAAAACGCCATACCCCAAGGTTTATACCCATGACTCCATTACCATTAACTTGATAACTGTCATTTCCCCCTTTTCGGTAAGAGTTATTAGCATTCGCATTGATATTATAATCGGCCAAAATTGCCGATATCCCATCATCCC
>NZ_JBCPSS010000026.1:0-1037 GCF_051129765.1 Providencia sp. Je.9.19 | reverse complement strand
CCGCAATCGACCGGTGCCAATTTCATGCAAATCAATGTCTTGCCGGGCACTGCTCATCTCCAGTCGGCATGCGCTTTCCGTTAAAGCCCCCTGGACATACAGCGTGCCCTGCGCCCCGTCCACATCCCAGTTATTCACTTGGTTCCAATTGTTGGCAACGATACGCGAGGGCGGCTCAGCCTGCGCCCCAGATAGACTGCACACCATCACACTCAACACACCTGACCACCACTGGGCGCGGGTAAGGCCGGTTTGTTTTTTTGAGCTGCCCATGTTGCTTCTCCTTGTTGTCAATCACCTCTGCGGAACAGCGTGTCCCCCCAGATGATGTGTGTTATTTTTTTTCAGGTACGACCGAGCAAGTGCTGCCCGCACACTGAAACTGCAGTTGTGGGCGCCCCCCGTAATCATTCACGTACGTTAAGACCGGACGCTCACCCACCGCCGCGGCACTCACCGTCAACGGCATACTGCTTTTGGGGGCCACCATCATTGGCTCAAAATCCTTGACCCCGGGGGTGTCTTTTTGACGACTGGCGTCCACAAACGTCACATAGTATGGCGTTGGGTTATTCACCAGGTAGCTTCCCCCCTGTTTTGTTAGGGTCATTTTGTCTTGAGGGGGTACCGCATACGGGTCGATGGCGATCCCTTTCGGCCGATAAAACAGCTTGATCCGAGTTTGTAAGGCGATTTGTAAAGTGTTGGGTTTGCTGCTTTTAGGCGGAATTTCCCGCAAATTAAAGTAGTACAGTGATTCGCGGTCTTGCGGCAGCATATTTGCCGCCGGCAGCGCTTGAATTTTGACCTGACTTGGCTTGCCCGGCTCGATGCGTTGCACAGGGGGTAACACCGTAAAGGGGCTTTGAATTTTCTGGCCCGCCTCATCTTCTATCCACCCTTGTGCCAGGTACGGCAACTGCTTGTTTTGATTACTCACGTTCAAGCTGACGGAACGGTGATCGCCATCAAACACCACCCGGGTGCGGTCTAAAGCAATCGCCGCCTCTGCTGAGGAGGTCAAGACACTCCCCATG
>NZ_JBCPSS010000024.1:0-1182 GCF_051129765.1 Providencia sp. Je.9.19 | reverse complement strand
CGGATTTGCCTAATTCACCTGCCTACATTCTTAAACCGGGACAACCGTCGCCCGGATAGCCTAGCCTTCTCCGTCCCCCCATCGCAATTATCACCAGTACGGAAATATTAATCCGTTGCCCATCGACTACGCTTCTCAGCCTCGCCTTAGGGGTCGACTCACCCTGCCCCGATTAACGTTGGACAGGAACCCTTGGTCTTCCGGCGTGCGGGTTTTTCACCCGCATTATCGTTACTTATGTCAGCATTCGCACTTCTGATACCTCCAGCAACCCTCACAGGTCACCTTCAACGGCTTACAGAACGCTCCCCTACCCAACAATATCTAAATATCGCTGCCGCAGCTTCGGTGCATAGTTTAGCCCCGTTACATCTTCCGCGCAGGCCGACTCGACCAGTGAGCTATTACGCTTTCTTTAAATGATGGCTGCTTCTAAGCCAACATCCTGGCTGTCTGAGCCTTCCCACTTCGTTTCCCACTTAACTATGACTTTGGGACCTTAGCTGGCGGTCTGGGTTGTTTCCCTCTTCACGACGAACGTTAGCACCCGCCGTGTGTCTCCCGTGATAACATTCTTCGGTATTCGTAGTTTGCATCGAGTTGGTAAGTCGGGATGACCCCCTAGTCGAAACAGTGCTCTACCCCCGAAGATGAGTTCACGAGGCGCTACCTAAATAGCTTTCGGGGAGAACCAGCTATCTCCCGGTTTGATTGGCCTTTCACCCCCAGCCACAAGTCATCCGCTAATTTTTCAACATTAGTCGGTTCGGTCCTCCAGTTAGTGTTACCCAACCTTCAACCTGCCCATGGCTAGATCACCGGGTTTCGGGTCTATACCCTGCAACTCATTCGCCCAGTTAAGACTCGGTTTCCCTACGGCTCCCCTATACGGTTAACCTTGCTACAGAATATAAGTCGCTGACCCATTATACAAAAGGTACGCAGTCACCCTGATAAATCAAGGCTCCCACTGCTTGTACGTACACGGTTTCAGGTTCTATTTCACTCCCCTCGCCGGGGTTCTTTTCGCCTTTCCCTCACGGTACTAGTTCACTATCGGTCAATCAGGAGTATTTAGCCTTGGAGGATGGTCCCCCCATATTCAGACAGGATAACACGTGTCCCGCCCTACTCGTCGAGTTCACAACATAAGCATCTTCGGATACGGGGCTATCACCCTTT
>NZ_JBCPSS010000023.1:0-1248 GCF_051129765.1 Providencia sp. Je.9.19 | reverse complement strand
GGGCACTCGGAAGCGCATGCTGATATTCAAATCACCATTGGCGGTCAAGTTTACTCGACCATCGCGGATGAAAAGGGGAATTGGTCGATAGATATTCAAACCCCACTTGGGCAGGGCGCACATTCTTTAAAAGTTAAAATTACTGACAAGGCGGGGAATAGCGAGACACTCAGTGAAACGGTACAGATAGATACCGTGCTACCCGCGGCCGAGGCCACACTGGCACAAAACAGCGACTCGGGTGTGAAAGGTGACCATCTTACCCAAGAAAAAGCGGTGACCTTAGTCGGCAAAACTAAGCCGGGCTCGGCGGCAGTGGTTGAATTTGCTGGGCAGGAGTATCCGGTAGTGGTGGGTAAGGATGGGGCTTGGCAGGTAACTTTGCCCGCCGTAACGGAAGATAAAGTCTATGACTATCAAGTCAAGGTAACGGATAAAGCAGGCAATGTCGGGGTATTCCACGGGCAGTTTACGGTTGATACCCAGGTGGATGCATTATCGGTACACCTAGATGCGGCTTCTGATAGTGGTATGATCGGGGATAGAGTCACCAATGATATGCGCCCTCATTTTTCAGGAAAAGCGGAAGCCAATAGCGCCATTGTGTTAATTATAGGTGGGCAAAAACTCACAACCACCGCCGATGAAAATGGCGATTGGACTGCCGTTAGTCAAAAAGGGCTGGCTGATGATCTCTACCATTATCAAGTAACGGCTACGGATGTGGCAGGCAACAGCAAAACATTAACTGAGTCCGTGCAGATCAAAACGACATTGTTGCCGACAACACTGCAACTAAATGGTCGACCCGACTTTCTCACTCATCAAACCACCCCGACATTATCAGGGCACTCGGAAGCGCATACTGATATTCAAATCACCATTGGCGGTCAAGTTTACTCGACCATCGCGGATGAAAAGGGGAATTGGTCGATAGATATTCAAACCCCACTTGGGCAGGGTGCACATTCTTTAAAAGTTAAAATTACTGACAAGGCGGGGAACAGCGAGACACTCAGTGAAACGGTACAGATAGATACCGTGCTACCCGCGGCCGAGGCCACACTGGCACAAAACAGCGACTCGGGTGTGAAAGGTGACCATCTTACCCAAGAAAAAGCGGTGACCTTAGTCGGCAAAACTAAGCCGGGCTCGGCGGCAGTGGTTGTATTTACTGGGCAGGAGTACCCAGTAGTGGTGGGTAAGGATGGGGCTTGGCAGGTAACTTTGCCCGCCGTAACGGAAGAT
>NZ_JBCPSS010000022.1:0-1451 GCF_051129765.1 Providencia sp. Je.9.19 | reverse complement strand
TTAATGTCTGGCAGTTCCCTACTCTCACATGGGGAGACCCCACACTACCATCGGCGCTACGGCGTTTCACTACTGAGTTCGGCATGGGGTCAGGTGGGACCACCGCGCTATTGCCGCCAGACAAATTCTGTTCGTTCCCGTTTAAATCCAATATCACTCTCGCAATATCCCTCTAAACCAGAACTTCAATCTTGAACAAGCTTATATTAATCACCCACTCTCGCAGGCACTCTCTGAAAACAACATCGTCTCACTCAAAACACCTTCGGTGTTGTGAGGTTAAGCCTCACGGTTCATTAGTATTGGTTAGCTCAACATATCGCTATGCTTACACACCCAACCTATCAACGTCTTAGTCTTAAACGTTCCTTTAGGACCCTTAAAGGGTCAGGGAAGACTCATCTCAAGGCAAGTTTCCCGCTTAGATGCTTTCAGCGGTTATCTTTTCCGCACTTAGCTACCGGGCAATGCCATTGGCATGACAACCCGAACACCAGTGGTGCGTCCACTCCGGTCCTCTCGTACTAGGAGCAGCCCCTTTCAATCTTCCAACGCCCACGGCAGATAGGGACCGAACTGTCTCACGACGTTCTAAACCCAGCTCGCGTACCACTTTAAACGGCGAACAGCCGTACCCTTGGGACCTACTTCAGCCCCAGGATGTGATGAGCCGACATCGAGGTGCCAAACACCGCCGTCGATATGAACTCTTGGGCGGTATCAGCCTGTTATCCCCGGAGTACCTTTTATCCGTTGAGCGATGGCCCTTCCATTCAGAACCACCGGATCACTAAGACCTACTTTCGTACCTGCTCGAGCTGTCACTCTCGCAGTCAAGCTGGCTTATGCCTTTGCACTAACCGCATGATGTCCGACCATGCTTAGCCAACCTTCGTGCTCCTCCGTTACTCTTTGGGAGGAGACCGCCCCAGTCAAACTACCCACCAGACACTGTCCGCACCCCAGATAATGGGGCAACGTTAGAACATCAAACATTAAAGGGTGGTATTTCAAGGTTGGCTCCATGCAGACTGGCGTCCACACTTCAAAGCCTCCCACCTATCCTACACATCAAGGCTCAATGTTCAGTGTCAAGCTATAGTAAAGGTTCACGGGGTCTTTCCGTCTTGCCGCGGGTACACTGCATCTTCACAGCGAGTTCAATTTCACTGAGTCTCGGGTGGAGACAGCCTGGCCATCATTACGCCATTCGTGCAGGTCGGAACTTACCCGACAAGGAATTTCGCTACCTTAGGACCGTTATAGTTACGGCCGCCGTTTACTGGGGCTTCGATCAAGAGCTTCTCCTTACGGATAACCCCATCAATTAACCTTCCAGCACCGGGCAGGCGTCACACCGTATACGTCCACTTTCGTGTTTGCACAGTGCTGTGTTTTTAATAAACAGTTGCAGCCAGCTGGTATCTGCGACTGGCTTCAGCTCCATCCGC
>NZ_JBCPSS010000021.1:0-1601 GCF_051129765.1 Providencia sp. Je.9.19 | reverse complement strand
TGAAGTTTAACGAAGCGACGGATGCGTTGGCGTTGTCCTCACCGAATTCGCAATTGGAATTTAAGGCGTATGTGCAGGGTGAGCCGGAGGCGATAGCCACTCAGACGATAGTGCGTGGGGCATTCAGCGAAACGGCCACCTTTACGTTGGATTACCCGTGAGGCCCCATGCAGACAGACAAAAACAGGAACACGAGGAGCGCGACATGAGCAACTCCGGACAGAAACGTGCCCGTTGGGCCTCGATGATGGGGGTGTTGGCACTGTTGCCGGTGTGGGCGGCGGGCAACATTGCGCAGGTGACGGTGAAAGTGACGATAATCGCCCCGCCGCCGTGCATCATTAATAATAATAATCCCATCGAAGTGGATTTTGGTGATGTGTTGACGACCCGCGTGGACGGGGTCAATTACCGAAAACCGATAGAGTACCAGTTGGTGTGCCCGGCGGATCAATTGATAAAAAACACCCTGAAGCTGCAAATTGAGGGGCAAGGAATCAATTTGGGGGGGACGACGACGGTATTGGCGGTGCCGGGGGTTGCGGACTTTGGGATCCAATTACAGCATGAGATGGCGGCCTTAGGGGTCAATACGTGGCTGAATTTTACTTACACCGATACTAACGCTACGCCGAATTTATATGCAGTGCCAGTGAAGCGGGCGGGGAGCACGTTAGATCCTGGAGAGTTTCAGGCATCGTCGACAATGACGGTGCAATATCAGTAAGGGCTCATTCAGGGTGGGCGGTTAGAAAAGGAAATAAACAATGTTGAAGCGATTTTTATTGTTGTTATTGATAGTGATAGGGTGGGGGGGAAGTTTCGCAGCGCAGGCCGCCCCGTGGCCGTATTATTCGGCTGAAATAGAGTTATGCGAAACCGTTCCAGGTGTTGGAGATGGCCCTTGTTCTGCCCTTGTTTATTATAAAAACACTCAAACTATCTGGCGAGACATTCCAGATAATACAAAATCATTTCGAATGACGCAGATTCTTTCTTTGGTTGGTGTTCACTGCGAGAAGGGTAGAGTCTCGGGAGAGTTTAGGCAGTGCCATTTCGATGTTTCAACCGGCAGCGGCATAAATAGTCATTCTCCTGGTATGGTAGGTCCTTGTAGAACTACAGCACCAGATAATTTTATCATACAAGCCCCTAGCTATTGTATTGCAAATTCCGGAACTTTTGGTTGGCATAGGGGCGCGGGGCCAGGAGCTGAGTGTGTTATCTTAGGAAAAGTACCAAATGGCACAAATGAGGCGTATTTTGGCAATTTAGATACTCCTTATGGAGCATTAAGTTCTGAAATGGTGGCAAATTCAGGAAATACCTATTGTGGTAAAGCACTTGCACCATCGGTAGACTGTAATATAGCAATCGCTAACGGAGGTATTTTAGATCACGGTGTTCAAGCTCCAAGCTCAACTTCAGAGCGGTCTTTGGATGTAACTGTGGATTGTGGAGCCTCTCCAGTTTTCAGCATTGTAGATGAAACGATTAAATTTGATAATGACCGTATTCAGTCGGATTTATCGTTAACCCCCAATGGCGCGGCGTATTTATTAAAATCGGTGCTGACCAGTACCAATGCCAGTGCGGGAAAT
>NZ_JBCPSS010000020.1:0-1678 GCF_051129765.1 Providencia sp. Je.9.19 | reverse complement strand
ATCGGTCAATCAGGAGTATTTAGCCTTGGAGGATGGTCCCCCCATATTCAGACAGGATAACACGTGTCCCGCCCTACTCGTCGAGTTCACAACATAAGCATCTTCGGATACGGGGCTATCACCCTTTATTGCCGGACTTTCCAGACCGTTTTCCTGACACTTATGCTGATTAAGACTCTGGGCTGCTCCCCGTTCGCTCGCCGCTACTAGGGGAATCTCGGTTGATTTCTTTTCCTCGAGGTACTGAGATGTTTCAGTTCCCTCGGTTCGCTTCGTTTGACTATGTATTCATCAAACGATAGTGCAACGAATTGCACTGGGTTTCCCCATTCGGATATCGTCGGTTATAACGGTTCATATCACCTTACCGACGCTTTTCGCAGATTAGCACGTCCTTCATCGCCTCTGATTGCCTAGGCATCCACCGTGTACGCTTAGTCGCTTAACCTCACAACCCGAAGGTGTCTTCTTATCAGACAACACGAAACGTCATGGCTGTGCGTGGTGAACTTCTTCGTTGGGTAGTGCTCGCAATGCTCACGTACTATTGTACGCTGCGCTTGCTGTGCGCTAGCCGCCTTGAATTTCACACTGCTCGCTCATGCCACTCGCTTGTGTGTTTGAAAAACACTTCAAGTTGAGATTTTTTGAGAGACTCTCACTTTGTTTAAGCAAAAACAAAGTGCGTTGTTTTCAATTTTCAGCTTGTTCCAGATTGTTAAAGAGCATAATTGTTAAGCCAACTCGTAAGTTAGCTTAATCATTATTGGGGACATCGCCTTTCACTCGATATCGGCGCAATTGGCGTCCCCTAGGGGATTCGAACCCCTGTTACCGCCGTGAAAGGGCGGTGTCCTAGGCCTCTAGACGAAGGGGACACGAAATATTGCACCAACTTGCGTCGGCTTATTTCATGTAAGACACATTCTATTAAGAATGCCTCTCCTACGCATAACCTATTGCTCTACTTTCTATCAGACAATCTGTGTGGACACGTCACAAGAACACCTCAAGGATAAGGAGGTGATCCAACCGCAGGTTCCCCTACGGTTACCTTGTTACGACTTCACCCCAGTCATGAATCACAAAGTGGTAAGCGCCCTCCCGAAGGTTAAGCTACCTACTTCTTTTGCAACCCACTCCCATGGTGTGACGGGCGGTGTGTACAAGGCCCGGGAACGTATTCACCGTAGCATTCTGATCTACGATTACTAGCGATTCCGACTTCATGGAGTCGAGTTGCAGACTCCAATCCGGACTACGACGTACTTTATGAGTTCCGCTAGCTCTCGCGAGTTTGCTTCTCTTTGTATACGCCATTGTAGCACGTGTGTAGCCCTACTCGTAAGGGCCATGATGACTTGACGTCATCCCCACCTTCCTCCGGTTTATCACCGGCAGTCTCCTTTGAGTTCCCACCATCACGTGCTGGCAACAAAGGATAAGGGTTGCGCTCGTTGCGGGACTTAACCCAACATTTCACAACACGAGCTGACGACAGCCATGCAGCACCTGTCTCAGAGTTCCCGAAGGCACTAAAGCATCTCTGCTAAATTCTCTGGATGTCAAGAGTAGGTAAGGTTCTTCGCGTTGCATCGAATTAAACCACATGCTCCACCGCTTGTGCGGGCCCCCGTCAATTCATTTGAGTTTTAACCTTGCGGCCGTACTCCCCAGG
>NZ_JBCPSS010000019.1:0-1780 GCF_051129765.1 Providencia sp. Je.9.19 | reverse complement strand
AAGCACCAAAGGATGATGGTTGGCGCAAAATGTTTCCATTTAAACTCGTTTGGAGGCATGCGTTTATCCTAAAGCGATGAACAATACCGTGAGTGTTTCTCACTTAGGTCATTTTTGCAACAAGCCCTGAAAAAGCGCAAAACATCGCTAAACTCATTGAGCTAGCGACGTTTGCGTTAAGCACAAAAATGACAAAGGAATAAGGAGAGACTACTGCAGGGAAATGAGCTCTTCGCGGCTTAAACCGGTACTCTCAATGATAAGATCAAGGCTAACACCGTTCTTGAGCAAGCTACGAGCCATTGTAATCTTGGCATCACGCATACCTTTTTCGATACCTTGCTGTAATCCCTCTTGACGACCAATTTCTAGTCCTTCTTGGCGACCTTTATCTTGTAAGCGTTGTGCGATATTCACGATGACCTCCTGATGCTTATCTGCCTGTTCACTCAATTGCTGGACAATATGTTCAAAGTTGGGCGAGTCCAGTGCAATGAACAGATAATTGAGGATAGTGATGATGTCGTTATCACTATTATACTGTTGATTGAGCGCTTGTGCCAATAGCGGGATAACACGGTCAAACTCATCCCGTAAATATTTGTGCTTCATCGCCAGCTCCATCACGGCCACTTTGCGATGATTGACCAACTCATTATCATCAATCACCGTCACATCAACCAACGGGAAAGATTTGGTATACAATTCATTGGCTAGTTCGGGTAATGGAAAGCAATCGGTCCACAATTGAGAATAGGGGTAGGGTGAACGACCACCATGATAAAACAACACCGGCACCACTAACGGTAACGTTTTATGCCCTTGCTGAAGATGTTGATTCATAGCTAAGAAAGCATAATGCATGAGTCTCCAGGCCATGAGTTTATCGGGCGTCGACTGGTGTTCGACGAGAAGATAAATATACCCTTCACCTTCGGTGGTTTGCACCGAATAGAGCACATCGGATAATCGAGAGCGCAACTGTTTGTCGATAAACGAGGAATTCGTGAGTGCCAACGTACTGAAATCACACAACGCTTTAATATGCTCAGGCAGATGAATGTCAAAAAAATCTTTTGCGCTGTCAACCTGCGTCATAAACCCTTTAAAAGCCGCATCATGTGCCGTCGGCGTGTGCTTAGGTTTCATTATTTTATCACTCACTCCTCACTAAAGACTGTGCATCATAACGCAGAATCGATTTTCTGTCCGTTTTCAAATATTTTTTATCTTTTCGGAAATTTAGGCGGTTCCGGCATGAAAGTACTCAAAGTAAGTTTTCGTTCCACTGAACGCCCTCCCACTCTAGACCATTTACGGGATTCTTTGCCCCAAACCCCGAGTTGTCCCCATGCATCAAGAGCCGTCTATAAAAACTTAATAAAGTCGGGATAAGCGGGTATTTTCAGCTATTTAACCATCTCACTATTAATACTGTAACTTGATGTATTTGCCATTAAATGACGCCTTGATATTGACGTGTATTTCATCTGAATATACTGATGCGGTATTAATTCACTGGCTTTTATTGAATCAGGAAAGATATCAGAAACCTCAATCAAAGAAACGCCCGAAAGCTTTACCTCATAATATTTTTGAACATAAGCACGCCTGTGGCGTGAGCATCGCGGCAGAGCCGCTCTATTTCTAGGCAACGCCCTTCTCGTCTTTTATAATCTGCTCTATGTATATTCCCAGACCCGCTAAACTGCTCTTTCAATACGATGACGGATGGAACCGTTTCATTGATAATAACCCTGTCGATGAATGGCAGCTACTC
>NZ_JBCPSS010000018.1:0-3195 GCF_051129765.1 Providencia sp. Je.9.19 | reverse complement strand
GCAGGTCACGGGCGAGTCAACATGCAAGGAGCCATTATCGATACAGCCTGCGCCATTGCGGTAGAAAGCCGTGATCAAGTCATTGATATGGACGTTATTCCGTTTGCAGATGTGTTACGAGACGGGCACGGGCGCAGTAAGCCGTTCTCCATTGCGCTGGTCAACTGTGTGCTTGAACGTCCAGGAAAACCGGATTGGCGTCAATTTCAAGTGACGTTTGATGGTGAGCGCGACGGGGATTATTTTGGGGTATATGGCGATGCGCGCGGTGTGGCATTGCGCATCATGGATGAATATGGAAACCACGCCTTGCCAGGGAAGGCACTGCCGCTGCGCGATGTTATCTTGGGCAACAAAATGCTGCACTACACCCTCACATTGATGCCCAATCAGCGTGCCCTGAAAGCCGGCGCATATTTTTCCACCATTCGATTTAAATTGGATTACTTTTAGCCGGGCTGATAGCCCCTTGCGATAGTGCCTGCGATTTTAAAGCAAGACAGATTATCACCAGATTATTCAGCTTGATAAGAATAACAATGATAGATAAGGATAAGGGATGACGTTGTCACCACAAACTCACATACCGCGCCGCCACGCGTTAGGCTTTTGCATTGCGGTGGCACTCGTACTGCCTTACGGGGCCTTCGGCGCCGATGAAATTCAATTTAACACCGATGTATTAGACGTTCATGACCGCCAAAATATTGATTTGAGCGTCTTTTCCCGCGGTGGGTATATCGTGCCAGGTACCTACGAGATGGTGATCCACGTGAACAAAGGGGAGTTGGCCGAACAACCGCTGGCGTTCTATGCCCCGGAGGATGACCCGAAGGGCAGTCAAGTGTGTTTAACCTTACCGATTGTTGAGCAAATAGGGTTTAAACCCAGCGAGCTCAAATCCGTGTCTTGGTGGCATGACGGCACGTGTTTAGCCGTCAGCAGTGTTGCGGGGATGGAGGTGAGCGCTGATTTGGCGACAAACAGTGTTTACCTCAGCGTTCCGCAAGCGTTTTTAGAGTACACCGCGGAAAATTGGGATCCGCCGTCGCGCTGGGATGAGGGTATTTCGGGCGTGATGTTTGACTATAACGTCAATGGACAAGCCCGTAACCAACTCAAAAATGGGGTGCGAGGGTATAACCTCAGCGGGAACGGCACCACCGGGATAAACTTGGGGGCGTGGCGCTTTCGAGCAGACTGGCAAGCAAATCTGAATCATTCCAACCAAGCCAATCAGGCCATCGAGCGGCAGTGGGATTTTTCCCGTTTTTATGCCTACCGAGCGATTGCTGCCTTGCGTTCCAAATTAACCTTAGGGGAGGATTATCTCACCTCCGGGCTGTTTGACAGCTTCCGGTTTATGGGGGCCAGTTTGGTGTCGGAGGACAGCATGTTACCCCCGAATTTGCGGGGCTATGCCCCTGAAATCTCAGGGGTCGCGAAGACTAACGCGGTCGTCAAAGTGAGCCAGCAAGGCCGGGTCTTGTATGAAAGCTCGGTGGCCGCGGGGCCCTTTCGTATTCAAGATTTGAGTGACGCGGTCAGCGGTGAGCTATTGGTTCGGGTGGAAGAACAAGATGGCAGCGTGCAAGAATTTACGGTTAACACGGCCAGCATTCCGTATCTCACCCGCCCAGGACAGGTACGCTTTAAAGTGGCCGCGGGTCGTCCCTCTGACTTTAAGCACCGAGTGCTTGGTGGGGTGTTTGGAACGGGGGAATTTTCGTGGGGGGTGAGTAACGGGTGGTCACTGTTCGGCGGGGCGTTGGGCAGCCAAGATTACAATGCCTTGGCGGTTGGGGTCGGTCGAGACCTGTTGGCCTTCGGGGCCTTATCCTTTGATATCACCCAATCCTTTGCCCGTTTACCGCACACCGATGGTACCCAAACTGGGCGTTCGTATCGCCTGAGCTACTCCAAAACGTTTGATGAAATTGACAGCCAAGTGACCTTTGCGGGGTACCGGTTCTCTGAACGGGAATTCATGAGCATGACAGAATACTTGGATGCCCGGCATTACGGCACCCAAGTGGGGCACGGCAAAGAGATGTACACCGTGTCATTTAATAAGCAGTTTCAGACGTTGGGACTCAGCGCCTACGTCAATTACAGCCACGAAACCTATTGGGATCGGCCGCAAAACGATCGCTATAGTTTGACGCTGTCGAAGTACTTTGATTTAGGCCAACTGCGCAATATTAGCTTGTCACTGTCTGCGTTTCGTAATGAATACAACAAGGTCAAAGACGATGGGGCTTATTTATCGGTGTCGATGCCGTTCGGGGCAAAATCGACAATGAGTTACAACATGTCGACCAATAATGCCGGCACCAGCCATCAAGCCAGTTACTTTGACCGGGTGGATGCGCATACCACGTACCAAGTGAGTGCGGGGCATGCCAGTGGCGGGGCGACGGCCAGTGCGTATGTGTCGCATGAGGCAGATGTGGCGCGCTTTAACGGTAACGTCTCCTACGTGCAAGGGCAGTACAGTGCCTTTGGCTTGTCTGCCCAAGGGGGATTAACGGTGACACCGGAAGGCGGTGCGTTCCACCGGGCGGGAAGCATGGGGGGCACCCGAATTTTGGTGGACACCATGGGGGTTGCGGATGTGCCCGTGCGTGGGTACGGAGAAACGAGTCCCACGAACCGATGGGGGAAAGCGGTGGTCAGTGACGTCAACAGTTATTACCGCAGTAAAGCCAGCATTGATTTAAACAAGTTAAATGACCGCACCGAGGCGTCCAAATCGGTGGTGCAAGCCACGCTCACGGAAGGGGCGATTGGGTATCGACAGTTTGATGTGGTGTCCGGCAGCAAAGGGATGGCGATTGTTAAATTGGCCAACGGTAACACGCCGCCGTTTGGTGCAGTAATTAAAAACTCGCGTCAGCAAGATGTGGGGATTGTTGGGGATGAGGGATTGGTGTACCTCAGCGGGATCCAACCGGGGGGCAGCATGACCGTGTCTTGGGGGGATAAGCAGTGCGTGCTGACCCTGCCGAGCCCGTTACCGACCGACCTGTTTGCCCAACAATTGCTGTTAGCCTGTCAAATGACGGACGCGGTTGTTGCTCACGAAGGGGCACCATCAACGTCGGTGATACCGACACCGGCCCCCATGGTGAATGTCGAGACGATGAGCGCGGTCTCTTCTGCCCCGGCGCGTGAAGCATCAACCTTGGGTTGGGG
>NZ_JBCPSS010000017.1:0-9052 GCF_051129765.1 Providencia sp. Je.9.19 | reverse complement strand
TAATCATGTAATCATGTAATCATGTAATCATGTAATCATGTAATCATGTAATCATGTAATCATGTAATCATGTAATCATGTAATCATGTAATCATGTAATCATGTAATCATGTAATCATGTAATCATTAAAGCACAGGTTAGTTTCTAGTCAAGCATTTAATTACACAATCATAAAAATGATGATAAAGAATAATCCCCATTAAAAAATGAAAGACAGATCTCAGAAAGAGAGCATTTGTATCAGATTAGGATACAAACAGAATATATAAAGTCTTTATATATCAAAAGTTTTTATTTTATTGATATTTATATTCACAAAAATTTACTATTACCTTATAATAAATGTAAGACAATATCTTACATCGGAGTATTTATGGCCAGAACAATGACTGTCGATATAGGAGAGGACCTCCGCCACTTCATAGATTCTTTAGTGAATTCAGGGGATTATCGAACGCAAAGTGAAGTCCTTCGCGAAGCCTTACGCTTGTTAAAGGAAAAACAGGCAGAATCTCATTTACAATCTTTACGAGATTTACTTGCGGAAGGTCTGAGTAGTGGAGAACCTGAAACTTGGGACAAACATGAATTTTTATCACGAATAAAAGAGAAAGTGAATGGTCGCCAAGAAAATTAACCTCACCCCACAAGCTTATGAGGATTTAGAAAACATTTGGTTTTACAGCCAACAACATTTTGGCATAAATAAAGCGGACGAATACATTAACCGAATATCAGCTATTTTTGATGTTCTATCTCAACATGAAATTGGAACTCATCGGGATGAATTAGGAGAAAATATCATTTCTATTCCTATAGAAAAACATGTCATCTTTTTCATATCATCACCACTTGAAATAGTCATTATACGTGTTCTAAATCAAGCACAAGATATAAATATCGCTACCTTCTGGAAATAAGGAAAATTAGCTTCCCCCTCAGAAACTATCAACCAATCCCAGAATAACAATTGATCATTTCTCACTCAATTTTAGAATGTTATTTTTTAGTCCAAGCCTTATCATTAAGGTATAACTATATGGTAGGTATGACCTAATGCTCGTGCCTCATATCATTTAAATCACAATGGGAAACTCTTGAATAAAGTGTTGAATTAGTTTTGACTCTGTTAGGTGTTATTTTAGGGGAAATGGACAAGAACATAATCAATTCTGACAGTCTGCTTTGAGCGAGGTGTGGACGTTGATAATACTGAGTTATCTACACCTTTAGTTTAATGAGTTATGCATTACGGAATGTTTTTCGCCACTCTCTGGGATTGACACCAAATTTCTCGCGAAACTGTAGACGAAAAGTTGGAGCGGATTGAAACCCTGCTTGTTCAGCTACCTGTTCTATAGGAATATCCATGTTCTCCAGCAGTTCCTGACTCCGGTGAAGTCGTGCCGCCGTGATCCACTCAACGACAGACATACCGGTCGCTTTCGTGAAATGTCGCGTAAGTGTCCTGCGGCTCATTGAGGCGTATTCAGCCAGAGAATTAATATCGTGCGGCTCTTGAAGGTTTAGTAGTAGATAATCAAGCACCCTATTAATTCTACAGTCGGCAGTCTTTTGAGTGACAGGATGATCAATATACTGCGCCTGACCACCTTCACGGTGGGGAGGTGTGACCATCCTACGCGCAATGTGATTAGCCGTTAGGCTGTCAAAATGTTGGCGAATGATATGCAGACAGCAATCCATCGCCGCAGCTGTTCCTGCCGATGTAGTTAGTCCATCGTCATCAACATAGAGTTCGTTAAGATTCAAATGAACAGACGGAAACAATTTCCGAAAATCCTCCTCATATTCCCAGTGTGTTGCCGCCATGTGCCCGTCTAACAAGCCAGCATAAGCCAGTACGAAAGTGCCTAAGCATAGCCCTACTATCTGAGCTCCTGCTTCACGTGCTTTTACCAGAGCATTAAGTAGAAACTCGGATGGCCGTTTACGCACATCTCCCCAGAAGGGCACAATGACGATATCAACCTGAGCCAGAACGTCCAGACCATAATCAGCCTGTATCGCCGTTCCTTCCTCAGACCAGATGAGACCCGGCTTTTCAGCACATATTAGGCGGGTAAAGAGCCGTTGATCTGTGAGTGTATCGCCAAAAAGGATCAGCGGAACTGATACGTGATAAGTGCTGAAGCCTTGAGTAACAAGTATGGCAACTGACATCACAGACATTGTGGCTCCTTAAATATCGGTTTCCATCAGAACGTAACAGATTCGCCGTCTGCAGGAGCTGAAACGTAATCCTGAATTTGGTTAATCTGCGCATATTTTAGGACTTCCTGCCGCGTGACCAGACAATGGTTAACAGCTCCCATGTGGGTAGCAACAATCTGAGCTTCAGGTAATACAAAGTGCGCCTTCGAGATATCCTCTTTACCAAAAATGATTGCGCCATAGCCCAGCACATGTGCCCAACCGGTGTTCATAATCAGCACATCCGGCATATATTTTCGCATATTTTCTTCGACGGCTTTAATCCAGATAGAGTCACCAACAAGATATAAGGTTTTTTCTGATGGATGACGGAATACAACACCGCTGGCATCGCCAAGCATTGCTGCCAACTGTGGGTTGGCATAGGCTTCATCAGAACCATGCTGACATGTTGTCTTAATTAGTTCAATATCTCCAAGGCTGCTAATTTCAGTGAGAGCAACCAGATTAGTGAAAGCCTGATCACGCAGCAGCGCTTTATCATTTTCATTCTGAACGTAAATCAGCTTATCTTTTGGCACAATATCTACTGCAGCCTGATCCCAGTGATCTGCATGGGTGTGAGTGACAATTATTGCATCCACATCAAGCAATGAACTTATATCCAGAGGCAATTCTACCATAGGGTTACGAATTTCTGAGCGAGCAGTTCCTTCAAAACCATCCCATGCATCTTTGTCAGAAAGCATGGGGTCGATAAGAAACCTCTTACCCGCATATTCGAGGATCTGAGTTGCATTACGGACCTGAGTAATTTTCATTATATGTTCTCCAAACTTTGCTTAGACAAGTAGGAGTCATGTCAAACATGACCCGATAACCAATTATAGTGATTATCGGGCAATTAAACTGCCTCATAAGGGCCAAGCTTCGCAAATATCGGGTCAAGCTTCAAAATATGCAAATATGGGTAGCAGTCAAAGCACCTTTTTTGTGTCCGTCCTTCGCTCAAAACTGACTGCTAGTTATTGTATAATTTTCAACCCTACTAGGGGAAAAATACATTTGCTCCAATATATATCAGAGTACATAATTCATGAGTGCAATTTAAGTATACCTTTACTACACTACGTGAACTCTAGTGTAATAAGTATGAAAAATAGATGTATAATGCACCAAACTAACAACACCAATGTATAATGCACTGATGAATACAAATATACGAATTTATGGATATCTTCGCGCATCAACCCTTGAACAGGATGCGTCTAGAGCAAAAAATGAACTATTGAAGTTTGTCGAGGGAATGGGGCTACAGATTGCCTGCTGGTTTGAAGAGAATGAATCGGGCGCCCAACTTCACAGACCTGAACTCTTTCGCTTACTCAATGTGGCCATGTCGGGTGATATTATCTTAGTTGAACAAGTGGATAGAATTAGCCGCTTGAATACAGATGACTGGGAAAAACTAAAGTATCTCATTGGACACAAAGGATTAAAGGTTGTTTCTTTAGATCTCCCAATAAGCTACCAATTTATGAATCGTACTGATGAGTTTACAGAACGAATGCTTGCTGCCCTTAACAGCATGATGTTAGACATGCTGGCAGCCGTTGCGAGAAAGGATTACGAAGACAGACGTCGTCGTCAAGCACAAGGCGTACAAAAAGCAAAAGAAGAAGGGAAGTACAAAGGTCGTCCGATCAATAAGATATTACACCAAAAAATTGAAGGTCTTCTGATGGAGAAAAAAAGCTATAGCCAAATAGAAAACCTGATAGGTTGTTCGAGACATACCATTTCGAAGGTGTCAAAATCAATGAAAGCAGCAAAATAAATTATAATACTTCTCTTCTGAAAGCCTTTTGGTATCACAGCACTACGAACTAACTTTGAACTTTTCGATGAAATTGTCGCGAAACCACAGGTAGATACATGGTGCAAATTCTCAGGTTGAAATTGAGGTAACGGAAATTTCGGCGGTTCCGGCGTAGAACCACTAGATGTTAAATAGGATTGTTTTATTGAACGTTAGCTCTTGCACCAACTTAGCTCTTAGGCTAACATGCATTTAAGGAGGAATGCTTGTGTTCACTGTAATTTTTCACGATGAAGCTGAAACAGAACTGTTAGCGTTACCGCCAACGATTCGAGCTAAAATGGTTCGCCTTTTAAAAAAATTAGAAATGAATCCTCGACTACTACGAGAGCCAGATACAAAACCGTTAGGTAATGGTTTATTTGAAATTAGAACTATGGGAACGGATATTGCGAGAGGTTTGTGGGTCTATCAGGTCAGCGAAAGAATTTTTCTTTTACGAATTTTCATTAAAAAATCCCCAAAAACTCCACCGAAAGAAATTGAGATTGCTTTTCGCAGATTAGAGGAAATGAAAGATGAAATATAAAACCCTTAATCAAATTCATTCTATCTCAATGCATGACTCTGAATATCGAGCCGCTTATGAAGCAGAAGAAGCATTGGAAAAACTTCAGGAAACACTTCAAAGTTGGCGCATTGATGCTGGATTAACATCTGCTGAGGTTGCCAAAAGAATGGGGATAAAACCCCCTACAATTTCAAGAATGGAAAAAAATGCCACAAAAATGAGCTATGAAACATTAAGACGTTATGCTAATGCATGCGGTGTTAATTTTAAATTGCAGCAAATTTAATGCTGAGAGCAAAGGTAACTAGTTCGACAGGTTTAGCTACCTTTGACACTTTTTCATGACGTTTATAATTTTTTCAAGCGCTCCCGAATTCTTCTTCGTAAGTGTCCGGGCTTTGCCTCGCTGATGAAATAATTTACAAATGTAGACCCTTACCAATGTGTGCTGTGTGGGAGCCGATGGTTTTTAATAGTGCAGAAGCGGGGATCCGTGCAAAGAGATTGTTAGGTATGCGTCGTCAACAATTTGCAACAGAACGATGATTACGACAAACAGCATAGGGATGATCGGCTTAAAATTTGGATAATCGTATAAAACACAGTCTAGATGGTAAAAAGATAAACAATAGCCACCCAATGAAACTGATGATCGGTAATCGGCATAGAGGATGACGGTTAGGATATCTATGACCACTCCCGTTTTTGCAATACTGATACAAATAATATTGTTGGCTTGCATAAATCTATCCGGCGTCTTAATAGGCTTTTATGCCTGCGCCTCGATGAGTTCCGCGCCTGATGAACCTTATAAATTTGAGCGGCAATTTAACTGCCATTCCTAACCACAGGTTTTTCATTAGGTCGGTTAGCCGTTAATATCATCTATAATCAGTCTTCGCAAAACCAGATAAGCCATTGTTTAATATTTCATTATTTCATTATGATAATTTAGAATCAAAGGACTGCTGACGCGTTGTGAGTGCCCAGGCTATTCTGGCTAGCTTATTGGCCAACGCGCAGGTAACGACGAAATTGTTTTTTCTCTGTAATAATTGCTTGACCCAATCTGCAAGTTTACCTGATCGATAAGTCAGTGTTCGCAGATAGACTCGAGCACATTGAACTAATAATGCACGGAGTTTTTTATTGCCTCGTTTACTGATCCCTAAAAGCGTATTTCGTCCTCCGGTGCTATATTGTCGAGGGACCAAACCCGTTGATGCGGCAAACTCTCTACTGCCCCCATATTGGTTTCCATCACCTAATTGAGTCGAAAGTAGGCTGGCAGTCAACGGGCCAACGCACGGAATAGACAATAAGCGTTGGCCTGTGCTGTCTTCATTCAACGATTCCTTTAATTGAGCCTCTAAATCTTTAATTTGCTCAAGAAGATAATCGTAATGCTTACGCAGTTTTTGAAGCAAATTTTCTAGGTAAGGCGGAAATTTGTTTGTCTCTAAAATTTCAGCTAACCCCTTTATTAGCGCTGTGCCTTTTGGGGCACTGACGCCAAACTCCAATAAAAACGCGTGCATCTGGTTTGTTGTTTTGACCCTATCTCTGACCAAAGACTCTCTCACTCGGTGTAAAGCATGCATGGCTTGTTGAGATTCAGTTCTAGGTTGAACAAATCGCATTGATGGCCTCGATGCAGCTTCGCAAATGGCTTCTGCATCAATAAAATCATTTTTGTTTGATTTGACAAATGGGCGAACAAATTGAGGCGATATTAACTTAGCACAGTGGCCTAGCTCAGTGAGCTTCCGTACCACTACAGGCTTCCATCACGATAGTTGTTGCTGGACAATTAGCCAGAAACTGAAACAATTTAGCCCGCGTAAATTTTTTACGGTAAATGGCTTTTCCATGGCGATCTTGGCCATGGATGTGAAAAGAGTTTTTACCCAGATCGAGACCAATAAGCGTCATATTTTCCATGATAGTTCCCCTGATGATGTTTTTCTAAGTATAGAACGTTGAAAGAGGGAGTGGTCATCTCATTATTAGTATAAAAGAGACATCCAACGTCCTAACCATCCAGCAGACACATTGCGCAATAATATCGACAGGATAGTGGCGTCGTTTAAAGGCTTTTCGGGTAAGTGACGTGGTGAGAGCTCCGGTAAAGCCCTAAGTTTATCGCACTAATTGGCTTAATGCGACAGAACCCATTTTACCATCCGCAAACATTTGATTCTTCATCTACATCATAACCACGAATAATATTAATTAAATCTTTGATAATTTGTGCTGCAGTTAATGGGTCAGATAATTCACTGATAGAACCTACGTTTTTATCAACAGAGACTCCATTATTGCGGTTAGTCATAGCGATAACTAATATTGTATTATTAATCTCTCCTTGGATTTCTAATGCCTCAATAAGTAAAAGTATTTCACTTACTGCAATCTCAGGAATATACAATTTCTTAGGGCTGAGAAAGACCTTCTCAGCTTTCATATTATTGTTTCTATTAATTATCTCAAGTAAATAGCCTTTATTTTTCTCACTCATATTTACTATTCCTCAGTTAAGATTTCAGGTGAAACATAAAAATCGATATTAAAGACAGTATCATTTGTTACCGCTTCAATTCGATGCCATGTTTCCGGAGGAAAAACACCAAATTGACCTGCTTCGATAATTAATGTATCTGCAGGTTGAAGACTGCTTTCATCGGTGTAGGAGTAATAAATGATAGTTCCCTGCATGACAGAAAGCTTTGGGTATACGCCTTGGCGTGTGCCTTTATCTAGATGTCTTTCCCAGATAGATTTTGGTGCAGTTTCTTTTGTCCAAAGCGGTGTGCTACGGATATGAATATAGTTCGTGGGTATAATAATTCGTTTCATACGATATAGCCTAAATATGACGGTATTGTTAAGGTTTGTAGTCGTTTAAATATTTTTACCCTATACCAATTGGAGGTCACTGCCTATTTAGGGTAAATAATTAAAAATTATAGCCTATTACAAAGTACCCACCCCATCCATTTGAATGAATATCATTATTCATCCATGCAGGTTCAGCACCATTGTTCCATTGACCACCATTATGCCAGTAGCGAGCCACTATCGAGTAATGCCAATGAGCATAATTTAAAGCGAGTATATGACTTGACGCAATTGAGCTATTTGTACGTTGTTTTATGTCATTTTTTGCATAATGACTTTTATCACCAAGATCTGAGCCCCAATCAAAATTAGTGAACCCAATATAATTTAATTTCCCTCCCCATAAATCAGTAATAGGCACAAAATATTTTACTTTAAAGCGGTAGCCATCCCACTGATTTTCATTTTCGGCACCATAGTTTTGCCATTGATATTTAGTATAAAAATTTAATGATAAATTGATTGGCAGCCCTGTATCTATATCCGTACCTAACCCCATAAACCATGTACTTTGTCTTTCTTCTTGATTTCTTCCCATATCGTAAATGTAGTTATTAGCAAAATACCATTCTTTAAATAAAGCAAAACTCAAATCTAATTCAGTCAGTTTATCTATAGAAAATCGAGGTTCAATCTCCATAAATAAAGGTGAACCTTTATTCCAAATACCTTTAGCATCTGAATTACCACCAAAAAAAACAGGGGCATCAAGATAACCATAAAAATCAAACCATTCTTTTTTTGCAAAAGCTTCATATTCTAAATATGTATCATTACGTAATTGAGGTCCAAATCGAGTATTATAGCTCCCGACGACATTGATACTCTGATTCCACCAATTTGAAAGATACTGTGAATTTTTATCAGGTTCTGAACTAGCAGCAAAAAATGTGGGCGTTATTGACATTGAGGCTATCAGTATGAGAATTCTTTTTTTCATAATAGGTCCTAAAGGTGTATTTTATATTTAACCTATTTTAACCCAAAAAAATGGTGTGTAATTGATAAAACATATAAATAATCGGTTTCGGTCTCAATTATTATAGAAAAATAATTATTTCGATATACCTCTTCGCCTAAGCTTAAACATAGCCTACCTCATTATCCAATCTGTGGGCATAAACAAATAACACATTTTTGGGTAGATATTACAAACAATGAATAGATGTATTTTGAGCACAATGAGAAGACGTATTTCGCGCTAAATCAGTTGTCGTATTAAATAACCTCCCCCGAAAGGCAGGTTATTTATTCTCGACCCAAAAAAGCTCGCGGGAGCCAATTGTTTTTATTTAAATTTAGTCCGTGATATGCCATTACCTAAAAAGGCAATTAACCAGTAAGTATCTCTCATATAGTCGATTTTTACGCCTAATCTAACTGCCTTAATCGAGGCTCAGCAACCAGAGTGCTTCGTGTCTATCACTGCGGTGTAACCACCACTATCGTGCTACCGGAGTGATTTCCCGCACTGGCATTGGTACTGGTCAGCACCGATTTTAATAAATACGCCGCGCCATTGGGGGTTAACGATAAATCCGACTGAATACGGTCATTATCAAATTTAATCGTTTCATCTACAATGCTG
>NZ_JBCPSS010000016.1:0-10302 GCF_051129765.1 Providencia sp. Je.9.19 | reverse complement strand
ACCAACGCACAGCCCAAAGGATGATAATACCTGTGAAATGACGACCTTTAAATGCATTCACCAAACGGGCCTCAGTAATGAAATAGTTAATTTAGCATACCGGCTACTTAAACTTTGCAACAGTGCCCAAGGATTGTTGTTCCTCTTGTGTCAACAAATGATATTACCCTCAATAAAAAAAGAATAACGCCTGTATTGTCTATTGAGCATTACAATTATTATATATTTACACCTGCTATTACGTTTTTAGATACAAAAAAAATTAATAAAAAAGATTTTATTTGTAACGCAGCATCATCCAGAAGCGCAATTATTTCAGCCCTCGACGCCATTTTTACTAATACCTAAAGCTCATAAATACTTCAGTGAAGAAGTCAGCTAAGACTGGTCACGTCACTGTAGTATTTTTAACAAAACAGGCTATAGCTTTAGGGTATACTCTAATGATATAAGCTAAAAACCATCAATTTACTATCAATGCAATAACCTATATGCAGTACTTTTAATGAGATAATTTAAATGCGATAGATTGGTGAAAAAATGTTCATACGAGCTTACTTCAGAGCCTCTTCTGAAGATCAATATGCAGATAGAGCAAAAAATATGCTAAATGATTTTGTTGAAGAACGAGGGGGATGAATTGCGAATTATTATCGCGAGCATATTAGTGGCATAAAATTAGAACGCCCTGAACTTTCGCGTTTACTCAGTGATAGTCAACAAGGTGATATTTTATTAGTTGAACAAATTGATAGGCTCACTCGATTAAACGGGCTTGTTGCAAAAATGACTTAAGTGAGAAACACTCACGGTATTGTTCATCGCTTTAGGATAAACGCATGCCTCCAAACGAGTTTAAATGGAAACATTTTGCGCCAACCATAATCCTTTGGTGCTTACGTTGGTATGCTTCTACACCGTTAAGTTATGCCAACGTCAGTGATATGCTCGCTGAACGGGGGATTTCGGTTCACCGTTCAACGATTTATCGTTGGTTTATTGAATGCCCCCATTCTCCGTAAAAAACTCAAGAAATATCAATTCATTCGCGCTGTTTCCTCTTGGCAGCTCGATGAAACCTACGTCAAAGTGAACGGAAAATGGTTTTACCTTTACCGTGCAATAGATAAATACGGAGACACACTGGATGTTTACTTTTCACCCAAACGTAACCGTTATGCTGCCTATGCTTTCTCAAACGCGTATTAAAACCTTATCGCTCCGAGCGACAACCAAAAACCTTAAATACCGATAAGCATGCAGCTTACGGTTACGCCATCGCTCGTTTAATTAAAGAAGGGAAACTTCGAGCTGACGTGAAACAACGGCAAATCAAAATCCTTAATAATCGGATTGAATCAGATCACACCCCGATAAAAAAGTTGATTGTTGCCACAGGCGGCTTCAAATCCGCGAAGCGAGCGTGGTCAACGCTCCAAGGATTTGAAACGTTGCGAAAACTGAATAAAGGTCAATTTGATGACTGGCTACGTCGGTATGAACCCGAATTTCGGGTGCAGGAGAGATCTGCCTTTATGAATCGATTGTTCAATGTAGAGACCGTTTTAGCTTAAAATACCCGCTTAGTACCGAGTGAAAAATACACAAATTTATTATTTGCAACAAGCCCCTCTCACTCACTCCTCACTAAAGAATGTGCATCATAACGCGGAATCGATTTTCTGTTCGTTTTTCAAATACATTTTATTTTATCGGGGTACTAAAAACATCATTGAAATGAAAAGGTTACAGCTTATCAACATTCATAAAAGCAGCGTATTTTTTAATAAAATACGCTACTCAACAATCGAGTCAGTGAATTGGGTTCGAAGGCTTTGATTAACTAATCAAATGCAATAATGACGACTGCATTTCCAGTGTAATACCCAGGCGTTACCGTTCCTGATGCATGTAATTCAGACGTAAATGTAAATGGATTCGGCGCATTATTACCAGAAATATTCATATTGGCACCACTCCAACCACTTTTATTGTTAATTAATGGATTTGAATAAAAGTTAGATGTCGAATTTAAATATACATAACGCTCACCTGTCGTTGAACGAGCAACTAAATTGATATTTGTCGCCTGTGTACAAGTGATATTGCCAGAAACTGAGTTTGTTTTACCATTTAAGCTTGTGTTACTGAGTGCCCCGTGATTAACAAAAGCAGGCAAAGAAATACTACATGTTTGATTTGTAGGTGGAATTTTACCACAAACGCTACCTGGCCATTGGATTGCATTCGTAACTCCCGGGGTTGGTTTATGGTTGACATAAAATAACCCAATACAAGTTACATCTGGGTTATCAATGATAAACGATGCACGATAAGGAATACCTTTTGCACTACGAAAAGCAGCCGCAACTTGTTCTGCTGTTTGATACTGGTTAATTCGAATGCAGTTATCATGATTTAAGCAAGAACCGCTCAACGACGGTGGACCAGATTCATACTGAACATCGGGGCCTACCCAGCATTGGGTTGATCCATAACAAGGGTTAGTAACACCACTTGCTTCACTCCAAGAAATAATGTCTATAACAGCACGAGGATAGACTCCAGGTTCTATACGCACAGGCACTACATACGCATTCGCATTGGCGGGGCGAGAAGGAAATAGAGACGCTAATGCGATGATTAATAATAAAATACTCAAACGACTTGTATTTAACATTCCGTATATTTTTGTTTTTTTAGCAGACATAATGATTTACTCATAATCTAATTTGAACGTGGCACTCGCAGCCCATGAACCGAGCACAATTGATTTATTTTGTAATGGGATTGGCTCGGCCCTTACATATGCTTGAAATCTTAGGTCATTATTATTTCCGGCATACAACCCTTGGGTATAACTACCACTATTAATTTTGATAGCTGCGCCAGAAATACTTTCAATACCAACCGCCACTCCGGATGCTTGACTTCCAGCATCTAACGCTAGTAAACCAGGTAAAGCTGAACTTTCTGCGCCCATAAATGTGACTTTTACTTCATGGTCTAATGCTAAATCACAATTAATTAATCGAATGGTAAAAGGTTGGCTATTGGTTTGAGTATTTAGATACAGGTATTTATCAACTATTGTACCGAAATCTAATTCAATAGATTCGTCGCCGGGGTAAACATCACAAGCATCCTCAATCAACGTGCCATCAAATTCCACATTTGCAGAAAAGGCCATGGTGGTACCCAAAAACCATAAGCCAAAGGCAAAGCTCATATTACGTTTAATATTCATAGTTATGACTGCCGCCTCCTATTCAAAAATAATGGTTAACGTGCCTGATGCAGTAAAATTATCCCCGACGAGTTCGCTTCCTGAGCGCATGACAGGAACCGCTGAAAGGGATGGTAGTGAAGCCGCATTAATCAAAAAAGGTTCATTCAATGGTTGAAGTTGGCCATTTTTCTGAATTTGAATTCCTAATTTGCCATTATTCAACGGTGTCACCGTTCTTAATGTCGCATTATCAAATCCACTTCCCGCAGGTGTTCCTCCGAATATCAAGCTGATATCCCACGGTTGTGTCATATCGCCAACACAATCTAGTTGAAAGGGAATAGGTTGCTTGAAAGCGGTACCATTGACTTTTCGTACACCAACTTTACCAAATGAAACTTTTATCGGGTCGTCATGGCTTAATTGGCATACAGGGGGGATAATTAACGTGCCATCAAATGCCCAATTCGCCTGTGCTGAAGATATGGACATCACCATTATAAATCCTGCCATCCAATGCTTAATTTGATTGTTATTCCACATAATCATTCTCACTGATACTCAATTTTCAGTGTTGCCAGCGCTGTAAAAAATCCGCCATCAGTATTCGTAAAATTGGCGTCACTATTTTTTACCGGAGCAACTTCTAAGGTTGGCAGCGCTGTATATAACACATTGAAAGGCTGGTTAATAACTTGCTTAGCATTGTTCACATAAAAAGAAAGCCCGAGTTTTGGGTTACTCGTTTTCAATGCGCCATTGCTATTAAATGATGTTCCATCACCGACAAGCGTGAGTTTTATAGTGTTTTTCACTAGATTTGTACAGCTGAGTCCCATCGGTACAGTGCGCTTGTATTGAACTCCATCGATACGCGGGAGCAATATATCGCCAAAATGTATAGTTTCTTGTTGGTTGTTATTCAAAATGCACTCGGGCGGTGTCACCAATAATCGACCTTTTAGTTGGATACCAAGTGTTGTTGCTTGGCTTTGGCTAAATAGGCTAAGCATCATACAGACCGAGAGAAGATAACGGAATAATTTCATTGATATCATCCTATTGGTAATCCAGTACCATCGTAAGATTGCCAGTAAAATCACCACCTGATGTTAAGTTTACCCCTGTAGGTTTAACGGGGACGGCATATAAAGCAGGCGAATTCCCATAATTAAAATTGAGTGTTGCATCATTACTCAACCGAGTCCCATCATGGTAAATAGCGATACCTAAATTGGTAAGATTCGTTGTTACTGATGATTCGCCATTGATTTGTCTATCCGTCCACCTCAGCGTCATCTTTAATGCATTCTTATCTAAGCCATTACATACCAAATTGTAATTGATAGGCGAGCGACCATAGGTGCCATCAATTTTTGCCTGATGTATATCGCCAAAATCGACAGAGGTTGTTGTTGCACCGCCAAGAGTACATTCTGGCTCACCATATACTGTTACACGAATTTGAATATTCGAGGTTAAATCAGCAGCGATAGCTTTGTGAGAAAAACTGAGTAAAATCAGCGCGCCGAAGAAAAACACTCCTGCTAGGACAAGTGTTTTAAAGCATATCGTAAGAAAATAAGCTCCTCTCATCTCCATGCCCCTATTCATAACTTACCTGAAATCTAATTAACGCCTGATAAGCCCCAGCATTTAGTTGAGCAGAGGTACGAACTGGTGTCACATAGTAAGTTAATTGATTTTGTCCAGGTGAAACCAACTGTGGTGTACTGTACTCACCTAAGTTAATTGGTGAACGCGTAGCATCACTGAATTGCAGGCCAATTCCTTGAACACCGATAACAGCTGCCAAGCGCGGGTCTTGAGTATCTATAGGAGCCAAAAAGCGGATCTTCATTGAAGGCATTTGTTGGCTCCACAACAGATTTCCCTGTGCAGTACGGCTGCGGCTTTCACCACTTAGACAATCTTCTAAACGCAGTTCAATCGCAACAGGATGACCTGTTTGCCCGACATGCTGAAGCTGTCCGGTTCCCACAGTACCTAAATTAATAGTTTGATATACTGATGACATTGCTAAACGACAAGCACTTTCCGTCAAGGCCCCATGGACATATAGCGTGCCATGTGAGCCATCTACATCCCAGTTATCAACTTTATTTAGAGCTGTTCCCATCGCCATGTTACTGAATAAATTCAGCGCTAAACTTCCTAAGCCCACATAACGGAGCATCCTGCTTGTGTTTGCCATGATATTCTCCTGCTATCTCATCGCGCATTTCAAATCAGTCTATTTTTTTTCAGGTACCACATGGCAGCTATTTCCCTGACATGTAAACGACAGTGTTGGACGACCACCGTAATCATTGATATAGGTCAGCACAGGTTTATTACCTAATGCGTCTGCACTGACGTTCAGTGCTTTGCTGCTTTTTGGTGCCACCATCACTGGCTCAAACCCTGCGACCGTTTGTCCATTTTTGTTGGGAACAGCATCGACAAAAGAAACGTAATAGGCTGTTGGGTTATTAATCGTATACTGGTTACCTTGGCGAGTAAGAGTCACTTTTTCCTGCCATGGGTTATCCATTTGCTCACGTGTCGGAATGATGGCTTTCGGTCGATAAAACAATTTGATACGTGTTTGTAACGCCAGTTGCAGTGTATTGGGCTTATCACTTTTTGGTGGTATCTCACGCAAATTAAAGTAATACACGGATTCTCTATCTTGCGGCAGTGCCGCTGCACTTGGCAGTGCTTGGATTTTGATTTGGCTTTTTGCCCCTGGCTCAACACGTTGTACCGGTGGCAATACCGTAAATGGGTCGCTTATTTTTTCACCTTTCTCATTTTCCACCCAACCTTGAGCAAGATAAGGTAATTGTTTGTTTTCATTGCTGATATTTAAACTGATCGATTTTTCGTCTCCCGTAATAATCGCTCGAGTTCTATCTAATGCAACTGCCGCTTGAGCAGAAGATAGCGTTGTTGAAGTCAACACAACGCCAGCCAATGCGAATACTGCTCTATGGGCATTTTTTTTGTTCATTAATTTGTTTTTCATCATGTTATTCATCATATTGTTATCTTCTATGGTTAAGGAGCCTCATCGCTCTTTGCGTACCACCATTTTTATTATTTTTGTAACCAGCGACTTGGTTCCTTTGGCGCCGTTCTTTCAACTACAGGCACAACCAGTTCTGCTGCTTTCGGCATTGCTTCTAATGCACGACTCGCTGATTGTGTTTTTATGGTCGCTGGCGATGCGGCTTTTGCTCCCGGTTTGTGGCACGGTAGTAACCAGCTTGCCTGTAAATATTCATCTTCTGGCAAGGTATCAGGGAGTGTGATTTCACACTGCACTTGGTCATCCCAACGAACTTGCAAGGTATCTTTTGCATTTAAACCAGTAAGATAGGTATTTCCATCATCACCCACCATACCGACTTGCTGACCACGACCGTTTAAGACTATTGCTCCGAAAGGTGGTGTGCTATTGTCCGATAGCCTTAACAACGCCATCGCACTGTTTCCTGCGACAACATCAAATTGACGGTAGCCAATTGCCCCTTCTGTTAAAGTGCCTTGCTTTATCGATTGGGAGACTTGCGCTTCATCTGGTAATGCATTCAAATCAACGCTAATTTGGTTACGGTAATAGCTATTCACATCACTAATAACGGCTTGTCCAAAGCGATTGGTACGCACAATAGAGCCGTAACCACGTAGTGGAATATTAGGTACACCATCGGTATCAACAAATATGCGAGCACCGCCAATTTTGCTACCACGATGCAGTACGGCACCTTTCTCTGTTGCAGTGAAACCACCTTGCAAAGAGAACCCCGCAGACCGATAACGGTCTTGTTGGTATGTTGCGTTTGCGTTGAGCTGTGCTAAGTCTCCCTGATGAGTGTAATAGCCACTCACGAGCGCACCTGAACGCGCCCATCCGGTACTTAGCTGATAGTTATTTCTCTCATCGATGGTGCTGTAGTAACTCACACGCTGTGAGTTATCATTTTTATCCCAACTACTGTTATAACTAACGGAGCTTTTTTCACCCCAAGGCACTGTGAGTGACGCATATACGCCGTCATCATTACTTTCACGATAACGATTTCGGTAGGCCGTCAAGTTGAGGCTAAGATTCTTCCATTTACCAATATCAAAATAGCGCGCTAATGAAATACTATAGCGGTCGTTATCGGGTTGATCCCAATAGGTTTGATGGTAATAGTTAATGAACGCACTTAGCCCTAACTCTGAAAATTGTTGGTTATAAGAGATGGTATACATTTCTTTGCTATTGTATTGGCGAGCACCTGTTTCCTGCGCATCCAAATACTCAGACATACTCATAAAACCTTGCTCAGAGAATCGATATCCTGCAAATGTCACTTGGCTGTTATAGGTATCAAAACGTTTAGAGTAACTTAAACGGTATGAGCTCCCACGATATGTTTTGTCGCCAATGTCACTTAAGTTGGTTAGATGCGCCCGAGTATGAGTGATATCGAATGACAATGCACCGAATACCATTAAGTCACGACCAATCCCTATAGCCGCGGATGCATAGTTTTCCGCACCAATTCCACCTCCATACAGTGACCAGCCGTTGTTAACCCCCCAAGAGAACTCGCCACTTGCGAAGGTATCGCCACTAACATGATGGCGCCAATTTGTTGGTCGCCCAGCGGCTAATTTGTAGCGCAGTTGTCCTGGTCGTGTTAAATACGGAACACTTGCAGTATTTACCGTAAAGCTCTGTGTTGAGCCGTCTTGTTCTTTAACTTCAACATCGATTTGCCCAGCTAATGCATCATTCAAGTCTTGGATACGAAATGGGCCCGCAGCGACTTGAGTTTGATAAATAATTCGTCCTTGCTGGCTCACAATAACTGTCGCATTACTTTTTGCGACCCCAGTAATTTCTGGTGCGTATCCACGTAGATTGGGTGGAAGCATATTGGTATCGGTAACCAAACTAAGCCCTGTAAATCTGAAACTATCAAAAATATCAGAGGTTAAATAATCCTCACCTAAAGTGAGTTTTGCACCTAATGATTTGATTGCTCGGTAGACATAATAACGAGTCCAATCTAGTGATGTGGTCGTGCTTTGTCCTTGCTGCTTATCAATACGCATTTGCCAGTCAGCGCGAACACGCCAAGCACCCAAGTTAACACCAGCAACCCCATTACCGCTGGTACTGTAGTTGGTTTGTTGTCCTGAGCGGGTTTGCTGGCCCACTTGTGCATTTAAGTTGTAATCAAACAATGCGCCGGGTAACCCTTCTTCCCAGCGTGCGGGAGGATCCCAATTCTCAGCGGTATATTCGAGGTAGGCTTGCGGCAAACTAATATACATAGCCGAAGTCGCAAGGTCGGCTTTAACCTCAGTTCCGGGTAAACTTTCAAGTGATAAACACTGTCCTTCGTGCCACCACTTCAATGTCGACATCAATTCAGGCTTGATACCGAACTTTTCAACTAAAGCAGGGTTCAGGCAAGGGAGACTTTCATCCGACTCACCTTCAGGCGCATAGTAAAAGACAGTTTCTTCCGGCATGCTTTGCTTGTTTAAGAAAACCGTAAAACTGTATTCACCAGGCATGAGATAGCCTGGGCGCGCAAATTGGCTTAAATCAATGTTATTACGATCATTGACGTCTAGCATATCCATATTAAATGTAATATCGGATGCGTGACCACCAAAACTAATAGCCAACGCGACTAAAAGCCCTAATCTGCAAGGCCGAGTTATCCGTAACACAGGCGTGTGAATGAAATTCAGGGTCATCATCTCGACCTTCTTTTGCGTTTTTTTATCCGTAATGTCATTTCGCTCACGAAGCTCGTCCTACAAAGGAGATCTTCATTTCTTAGAGGAACCGACTATTCATAATCCAGTTTGAAACGTAATTGACTGTAGTATTGACCTGATGCCAATGGGCGGTTATTCGCCACCAACCGTAGCCGATAGGTGAGATCTTTTGTTCCAGCTGTTAGTGCGCTCATTGACATTCCTTGGCCTGGTATGGCAATTTCACCGTCTCCCTCACGCTGAATTTGTAATCCAACACCTTGAGCTTGTCCGTTTACACCAAATAACCCCCTGTCATGGGAGCCATCGAATGTTATGCGAAAATATTGCCAATTCGGTTTGTCAGGATTTTGGCGTTCAAGAACACAATTCACTAATCGGATAACAAAAGGGCGAGCGGGTCCTTGCCCATCACGGCGAATTTGAGTCAGCGCAATACTTCCCATATCAATAGTTTGATCACGGCTGCCGACATCAATTGCACATGCTGTTTCAATAATGCTTCCATTCATACTCACTGAGCCTTGAGCATGTGCAGTTGATACCGCAGTCAACGTGCCTATACTTAAGATCAATGAAAACACTCCACTGGTTATCGAATGATTCATTGCTTCCTCTCTTACACCCAATTCAGTCGGAATGAGCCAACAAATTAATTTGTTGGCTCAAGATGAATTACTCGTAAGACAGAGTGAAATCCGCTACTGAGCTAAAGTCACCGGCAGTGATCGTGCTGATATCGCCACCATTACCTTTTAAGTAAGCAGCGAAAATCAGTGTGTTGTTACCATTTTGAACTTGCTGGAATGGTGCAGCTGTTCCAAAAGTCACCACATTGCCGCTACCATTAGTGATCTGAACACCAGCGCCAGCACCAACACCAACAATACCCAGTGTTTGATTGGTATTGTCGAAAGATGCAGTAGTACCACCAAAGGTTAATTCAACACCGTTAGTCAGGTTAGTGATATCACAGTTCTCTAAGATGATTTCGAATGGACGTGGAGTTGATTTACCACCATCAACTAATGCCATGTTAGAAATTTGGCCTAATTCAACAGTTTGGTCGATTGAGCTAGGAGAGATTGAGCATGGAGCATCGATAATAGCGCCTTTAAATATTACTTTACCGTGGCCTTGATCAGCAGCCATGGCAGTTGAAATAAGACCTAAAGAGGTGATTGTAGCCACTGCAAGTGCTTTTAATTTCATGAATGAGATTCCTTAATAATAGAGACAACGCATTTAAATTATAACAACCGTCATAATCTCCCTTTCGGGGG
>NZ_JBCPSS010000015.1:0-15851 GCF_051129765.1 Providencia sp. Je.9.19 | reverse complement strand
CAGCATTGTAGATGAAACGATTAAATTTGATAATGACCGTATTCAGTCGGATTTATCGTTAACCCCCAATGGCGCGGCGTATTTATTAAAATCGGTGCTGACCAGTACCAATGCCAGTGCGGGAAATTACTCCGGTAGCACGGTAGTCGTGGTTACACCGCAGTGATAGACACGAAGCGCTTTGGTTGCTGAGCCTCGATTAAGGCAGTTAGATTAGGCGTAAAAATCGATTATATGAGAGATACTCACTGGTTAATTGCCTTTTTAGGTAATGGCATATCACGGACTAAATTTAAATAAAAACAATTGGCTCCCACACAGCTCACATTGGTAAGGGTCCACATTTGTAAATTATTTCATCAGCGAGGCAAAGCTCGGACGCTTACGAAGAAGAATTAGGGAGCGTTTGAAAAAATTATAAACGTCATGAAAAAATGTCAAAGGTAGCTAAACCTGTCGAACTAGTTACCTTTGCTCTCAGCATTAAATTTGCTGCAATTTAAAATTGACACCGCATGCATTAGCATAACGTCTTAATGTTTCATAGCTCATTTTTGTGGCATTTTTTTCCATTCTTGATGGTTAGGAAAATGGATGAATGGTTTAACGGATCTATAACGATATGTTTCGGTATTAGAGTCTGCGAAAGGGTCTCTCTCGTTTTTAACCTAACCACAATAACGTGTAATTATGCTATTTTTAGCCAAAAACTCAAATAATAGGCACACTGACCCTAAGCTGCGGTTTGTAGCCATCGTTTTTTGGCCATTTTATCCCGCCTTTCTAATAATAAAGTGGTCGCGTGTATGCCTTTCTCCGCGCTCATAAACCGCAGTCGGTTTCCACATAAAATGCATTGATACGGATCTGTGTTTAAAAATCCTTTAATCAGTGCCGCAAAGCCCGGTTTTTCAGGAATATTAGGATGTATGATGTCTAATGCGTCATACACCTTCGGTAACAAGCGCCCGCGTTTACGATTGGCTAAAAAACCATAATAGCGGATCATCTTAAAATGCCGCGCGGGGATATGACTGACATAACGCCGGATCATTTCTTCTTGGGATAAGGTCTGTCGTCGGTATTGTTGGGTGTGGTGATCATAATAATGATGCACTACGGTGCCACCGCTGTAGTGTTTCAACTGAGACGCCGAGATAGGAGGACGTTTTAGGTATCGCCCCAGATATTTCACATTATGCCAAGCGCCTCGGGTCTTTTTGGCAAAATGTACTTTCCAATAACGTTGAAACTGAGCATTGAGGTAACGACACCAGGTCGGGTAATCCCGAATATGCCCGAAGCCAGACAATTTATTGGGTTGTAACTGAAAATAGCTGTCTCGAAGGAGCCGAATAACGGCACTGCGCCAGACCTTTTCGACGTCTTTCTTTTTAAAGAAAATGGGTTTCCAGGTGTTATATTGGGAGAGTCCACCTCGGGTCACCGATAAATGAATGTGCGGATGTTGATTAAGTTGGCGACCGTAAGTATGTAAGGCACAGAAAATGCCAATTTCGAGCCCAAGACGCTTGGCATGTTTGAGCATAGCACGCGTGGCGCAGCGAAAAAGCTGATTAAGTAGGGACCAGTTGTTGTTAAAGAAAGGCCAAAGGAGGTGGGGCATCGTGAGAGTGATGTGTTGCCACTCGCAATCTGGCAAAATATGCCGTTGTTGGGCAATCCATTGTTCGGTGCCTTTGAGTCCACAGGCACTGCAGGCTTTGGATTTACAGGTTTGACAAAAAAAGCGTGAATGCGTGCATTCAGGGGAAGAGCAGCAATAGCGGCGAACGCCCATAGCACAAGAGCTACAAGCGAGCATCTTTTCAACACAGAGTAGCTGCCATTCATCGACAGGGTTATTATCAATGAAACGGTTCCATCCGTCATCGTATTGAAAGAGCAGTTTAGCGGGTCTGGGAATATACATAGAGCAGATTATAAAAGACGAGAAGGGCGTTACCTAGAAATAGAGCGGCTCTGCCGCGATGCTCACGCCACAGGCGTGCTTATGTTCTCGCAACACCAAAGCGGCTTATCGGTTTTTAAGAAAAATCTTTAATCGTGTCAAAAAATGGCAAATTCCGGGTGTCATTAATACGGATAAAGCCGCGCCTTATGCCCGCGCACTTAACCTCCTAAAACAAGAGGGGAAATGCCCATCTCACGTTGAGCACCGACAAATCAAATTCCACAATAATGTTATCGAGTGTGACCACGGTAAATTGAAGCGCGTTATAAATCCTGCTTTGGGATTTAAATCAATCAAAACGGCACATGCTACGCTTAAAGGAATTGAAGTGATGCGTGCGCTTCGCAAAGGTCAGGCTAAGCACTTTTATTATGACCAACCGTTAGGAGAAGTGCGCCTGGTGAATCGAGTCTTTGGTTTATAGCCGCCCCTAGGCGGACAAGCCCAACCCCACCACGTTATTTGCAACAGTGCCAGATTATTCGAGAGGTTTTCGTTGGATATAAGGAATCCAAAGGCCATCAGAAATCATCCATTTTCTGATAGTTTCAACAGAAATAGCTATATCATGCTTCTCTTTAAGTTTTTTTGTTGCGAGTGTTGGACCTAAATCACTGTAATTTTCGCGAAGTAATGTTAGCACTTTAAGCTTAACTGGCTCTGAAAAACTGTGGTTACTTTTTTTTCCACGCTGACCATGAATGAGTCCTGAAATCCCATGCTCTCGATATCGATTAACCAGTCTTTGTACCTGCCGTTCGGTTAAATTAAGCTGAAGGGCGCCATCGCGTCGTTTCAATCGTTTATCACAAATAGCCTGAACAATATCAGCCCTATTCATTTCTTTATGCGATATAGTCATTAATTTTCATATGTCCTTATTGCTATTACTTGCGTGTTTTATGTGTTTTTAAAATTTAAATTTATAAACTGCTCATATTTTATAATTTTTTAATAAAAAGTGACATTTTAGAATCGTTAAATTCAGCGCCTAAACTTAAAATATTTAACTATTCATTAAATAGCTAATGAATATGATCTTAAATCTAACAAGTGACATTTCCATATTATAATCCTGAGCTGAAAGTGACATTTTTATATTTGAAAATTAAATTAAAAGTGACATTTTTATATTTGATATAATATTCTAGTCTATTTCTATTGAGTGTAATTTATAATCCTGAGCTGAAAGTGACATTTTTATATTTGAAAATTAAATTAAAAGTGACATTTTTATATTTGATATAATATTCTAGTCTATTTCTATTGAGTGTAATAAAAAAAAATATGAAAACCACCATTAACCCAAGTAAATTCAAATTATCGAATTTTATATCTTTTTTAACTCAAAATAAGAGTTAACAAGGCTTATTGTCTAATTAAATTACATTCCAAGATATTAAATGAGCCTGTTATGTATTTTTTTAAAATTTAATTTTTTTGAAAAAATTGAAAGTGTAATAATTGTTTTTTTGATAGTTCAACCTAACTGCTTGTTTTTGCTTAAAAATAAAAATATGCCACACTTGCATTTTTATTATATATTTTTTATTTTTTCTTATATATTTCAATGCGTTAAGTTTATTTTTAATTGTTTTTAATTGTTTTTAATTGTTTATGGATTTTGTTTTTCAATTATTGATTTAATTATTTTACTTATATTTACAGGTGTTTTTTTTTTTGCTAATCTAAGTACTCTTAATTTGAGTTAATAATTTAAATAAAAAATCATCTTGAATTGTTTTTGATATTCCTAAACTGTTAATATTTGATTTTTTTAATGTGGTAGAATTTAAATCGATTAAGAATTATCTTATTAATTAGATTTTTAATATATTAAAAATAAATCCACATTAAATTTTAGTTATATTTCAATTTAAATTAAAATATTTGTTAATATGTTAATGAAATTGCGATTCTAATTTAATTAATGCTTGATTCTAAGTTAAATTATTTATCCGTATTTTTGTAAAGTTTTATAGGAAAGGGATAACATGGACGTTAATACATTTAATGCAGTTTATATATCATTCATCTATAGTCGGAGTATTCAGTATGTTTACTAAAAAAAATATAGTACAAGCAGCATTAGGGTTAGCATTAGTTTCTGTCGGTGTGACAGCATCTGCTGCTACAACAGTACCTGGCGGCACAGTACATTTTACAGGATCAATTGTTAACGCAGCTTGTGCTGTGAGTGCAGATTCTATAAGTACGCCAGTTAATATGGGTCAGTATCGTACTGCTGAATTTGCTTCGGTTGGAGCTCTTTCTGGTGCAGTGCCATTTACAATCAACTTAGAAGGTTGTGATACTACAGTATCTACAACTGCTGCTGTATCATTTAGTGGCAACCTTGATTCTATCGACAATACAATATTAGCAGTAACTAACATCAGTGGTGGTGCTACTGGTGCCGCTTCAGGTGTTGGTATTCAAATTGCGGACAATACAGGTAACATTTTAAAACCAGATGGGTCTGTATTTTCTGCACCAACAACATTAAATACTGGTTCAAACGTATTACATTTTAGTGCACGTTATAAATCAACTACTCTTGATGTGACCCCAGGTTCTGCTGATGCAGATGCTACTTTTGTGATGCAATATAATTAATTAAAATTACAATTTACAATTGTATATATAATGGCCCTATGGGGCCATTCCCCAGCCTTGGAGGTGGTTATGTGTATATGGAATATTTCCAAATTAATACTTCTTTTTAGCTGTGTTAGTTATCCATTTTACTCAAATGCCGCTACTACTAATAATAGATACCATACTATTATCAACGGCGGAGCTGTACATATTAAAGGGGCTCTTGTTGCACCCGCATGTACAGTTGCAACAGAAAGCCGTTCGCAAATTGTAGATATGGGGCAGATACGAAGTAATTTTTTCTCTGAAGTTGGTAGTGATGCGTTACCGGTTCCTTTTTTTATAAAACTTACAGATTGTTCTAGAGAAACAAGCCAACGTGTAATTGTTAGTTTTTTAGGACAAGTAGATAAAAGAAATCCTCATGTTCTTCAGATTAATTCACCAATAGAACAAATAAATACCGTTAATGCAAAAGGCGTTGGTATAGCCTTATTTAGTTCATCCAATGAATTAATATTACCTAATACTTTATTATCTGAAGCTCAAATGTTACATGACGGAGATAATCGATTAGAATTTATGGCTAAATATCGCGCTACATCAATCGAAATTAAGCCTGGTGTAGCTAGGGCTACTGCATGGTTTTCTTTAACCTACCTTTGAATATGATATTTAAAGTTGTGTAATAAAATATTTACGAACCTTAGAGGGTATTTCGTGTTGACACAATTATATTACTTATTTCCATATATTGGCCGATTATATCAATCTATATTAATTTTTATAATATGCTTAGGTTTCTCAATTGTATCATTTCCTGTAGAAGCAGGAGGGGTAGCCTTGGGTGCTACGCGAGTTATTTATCCTTTAGATAGCAAACAAACTTCATTAGCACTCACTAATAGTGATGAAAAAAATCGTTTTTTAATTCAATCATGGATTGAAAATGATAAAAATGAAAAAACAACAGACTTGATCATAACGCCACCATTATTTGTTAGTAATGCTAATAGTGAAAATACTTTACGTATAATTCGTAATGAAGGTAATTTACCGAAAGATAGAGAAAGTTTATATTGGCTAAATACTAAGGCAATTCCTTCGGTAGATCGTAACGATATTAAAGATAAAAATGTATTACAGATTGCCATATTATCCAGGATTAAAATTTTTATCCGACCAGCTAATTTACCAACATCATCAGGAGATGCTGCTGGAACATTAAGTTTTTCTCGAAAAGGAAAAGACTTAATAATTAATAATCCATCACCATATTATGTGACATTGATTAATCTTAAACTAGGGACTCAGCCTTTAAATAATATTATGGTAGCACCAATGTCTAAAACCCCGATAACTACAACATCAATGAATTCGAATTCAGTTTCATATCAAACAATTGATGATTATGGTGGAAGCTCCCCAATTAGCAGTATGAACATAAACTAATGCCATATAAGATCGGTAAACAAATAAAGTATGAAAGGAGTTATATATGCAGCAAAATAATAAGAAAAGAAAAAAGCTGATAATGCTGCACTATACGATAAATAAACCCTTACCATGCTTAATAGTCTTAAGTGGATTAATGTTTTCGTCGTTAAGCTTTGCAGATGAATATTTTAACCCTGCGCTATTATCTGGTAACCCTGATGCCGTTGCTGATTTATCTCGTTATGATAAGGGTGAAGGACAACCGGTTGGTATTTATTTAGTCGATATTTATCTAAATAAAAGGCATGTAGGAACACAAAATATAAGTTTTGATATTCAAAAAAAAGGGCAAGGTAAAAGTGGATTATCCCCTTGTTTGAGTCGTACTTGGCTAAGCAAAGAAGGTGTCAATGTTTTAGCTATTCCTTCATTAGCTTCGTATAGTGAAAATGAGTGTGTTGATATTGTAGCATTAATAAGTCAAGCTCAAACTGAGTTCGATTTCGAGCGTCAAACTTTGAATATATCCATCCCACAAGCGCTATTAAAAAATAATTACAGAGGTTATATTCAGCCTGAAATGTGGAATGAAGGCATAGTTACTGGAATATTGAATTATAGGTTTTCAGGCAGTAATCTGAAACGCTCTGACTCCGGTAATGATACTAATTATTTTCTTAATTTAACCAGTGGGCTTAATATAGGGGCGTGGAGATTACGTAATGAAGGATCATGGAATTATTACAAAACAAAAAATGAAACTAACCAAGATTGGAATAATATTCGAACATACGTACAAAGAGCTATCATTCCACTAAAAAGTAATTTAACTCTAGGAGATAGCTTTACTGATAGCGATATTTTTGATTCTATCGGGTTTCGGGGAATGCGATTAAATTCAGATGATGGAATGTTACCTGATAGTTTACGGGGCTTCGCACCTACTGTTCGTGGGATTGCAAATAGCAATGCTCAGGTCACTATTGAGCAAAATGGGTATGTAATCTATCAAACTTATGTACCACCTGGCGCTTTTGAAATTAAGGATCTATATCCTACTTCTAATAGCGGGGATTTAAAAGTTATAGTTAAAGAAGCTAACGGCAGTAGCAGTCAATTTACAGTACCTTATTCTGCTGTTCCCTTATTACAAAGAGAAAATAGGCTAAAATATGCAGTTACTGTTGGAGAATATCGGTCGGGGTCAGATAATCAAGAACAACCTAAATTTGCCCAAGCCACATTATTATTAGGTTTAAGATATGGATGGACAATTTATGAAGGAATTCAAATTGCTCAAAATCATCAGTCATTTTCTATTGGTGTTGGTAAGAATTTAGGTGTTTTTGGAGCATTTTCTGCAGATATAACACATGCAAATAGTAAATTGCCAGATGATAGTAGAGAAGCAGGTCAGTCTTTAAGATTTTTATATGCAAAATCTTTGAATGAAATGGGAACAAATTTTCAATTACTAGGATATCGTTATTCAACAGAAGGTTTTTATTCATTTGCAGAGACTACATATAAACAAATGAATGGGTATCAAATAAAAACACAAGATGGACTGGTTGATATTACTCCGGAACTCATAAATTATCATAATTTATATTACACAAAAAAAGGGCGCATACAAGCTAACATTAGCCAGCAATTAGGAGACTATGGCTCAGTTTATGTATTAGGAAGCTACCAATCATATTGGAATACTAATCAAAAAGATGAACTATTACAAATAGGCTACAATGGCAATTTTAATGACATTAATTTTAATGTTAATGCTTCTCTAAATAAAAGTTATGGTATAAACCAACGAGATAAACTAATAGCATTATCAATGTCTATTCCATTAGATAAATGGTTTTCTGCAGGCGGTGGTAAAGCTCGCGATATAACAAGTACTAATAACACTGCATATGCAACATATACTACTACATATGACCAAAGTAACAAAGCTAGTCAACAAGTAGGGGTCAGTGGGTCCTTGTTAGAAGGTAATAATCTGAATTATAGCGTACAGCAAGGATATATAAATCAGGGATATGGTAATTCCGGAAATGCCACTCTTGAATATAAAGGGGGATCTGGAAATGTAAATGCTGGATATAGTTATGCTAAAAATTGGCAACAGCTAAACTATGGGGTTAGTGGTGGTATTTTATTACATGAAAATGGACTGACGTTAAGCCAGCCATTGGGTGAAACTAATATTTTAATAAAAGCACCTGATGCAGCAAATGTGAGTGTTGAGAATATAACAGGTGTAAAAACTGACTGGCGTGGATATGCAGTAGTGCCATATGCGACACCATATAGAGAAAATAGAGTGGCATTAAATACTAACAGCTTAAGTGATGATACTGAAATAGTAGGTGCAGTTACTCAAGTTGTACCAACATCTGGAGCCGTGGTACGTGCAGAGTTTACAACACAAATTGGTAGCCGTGCATTATTAACTTTACTGCAATCAAATGGGAAAGCAATACCTTTTGGAGCAACAGTACAAGCTAATAAAAACGGGAATATGGGTATTGTTGGTGACAATGGACAAGTATTTTTATCAGGATTAGAACCTACAGGAAAATTACAAGTGAGTTGGGGTACTGAAGTGCATCAACAATGTTTTGTAACATATCAATTATTGCCGCAAGAATTTTCTGTCGGGTTATATTCTGCAAAGGCTAGATGTGAGTAAACAAAACAACATAAAGTATAAAATTTAAATAAAAGAGCCATAAGAGGTTTGAAATGTTTTCAATTAAACTAAGCTCATATATCTATAATGCTAATCTCTATAGAGGCGCTGGGGTAGTATTATTTTTTATGTTCTCACATATATCTTACGCTGCAAGTTGTAGCTCAACCCTTGGCGCCCCTTATATATATACATTTAATACAACATTTGGGCAGGCCCAAAATACAGTAGGTTATAATACAGGTCCTATAACTAGATCAGCACCAGGCAGCTGGTCAATTGGACCGCCATGTACTGCGAAAGAGACTACTTACTATAGTGCGGTGGCTGGACCAAGGTTACAAATAGCGACTAATGATGGTAATGACCAGTGGTATGATATCAGCGATCATGACTATTTACAGATTGCTAGTAAAATCGCGGTATGGAATGCAAATAGTGGTACTACCCGCCAATATTCAGTTCCTTTTAACAATATTTCGAATGACTGTAACTCAAGACCGGACGCCTGTGGTGGTAGTGCAACAACAGGATCAACTGTATCTATTTCATTAAAAATTAAAAAAAGATTCGTTGGGAATGCATATATATCGGGGTTAAAGATATTTACATTATATGGAAATAATACTTTTGGTGGGGGATTTGGACAAGGCTTATCTGAAGGAATACTTAATGCGACTTTATCGGTACCTCAATCTTGTGAGTTAAATACAGGTGATATAATAGTTATTAACCTAGGACCTATTTCCTCAGGTTCATTTACGACAGCAGGGACTCCTTCTCTAGGTTTTAGTCCAGTTACTCGCTCAATTGGTATTAAGTGCGACAATATTGATACTAGTGCAGCGCTTACTTTACGTTTAGAGGCTAGTAACGTATCAGGTAGCTTCCTTAAATCAAATAATCCTGATGTTGGATTTGCTGTTACAGATACTTTAGGTAATTTACTTGTACCTAATGTATTTTCTAGTAGGCTTAATTTTTTATTACAAGATGGCCAAGCAAATGTTGATTTTCAAGTTTATCCTGTTAGTACTACTGGGATACGACCACAAGAAGGTCCTGTAACCTCAGAAGCATTTCTACGAATAGATTTTCCTTAATTAATCGATGAGAAACTAATAGATGAAAATAAAATTATTTAATAGTATCATCATACCAATAAGTTATGGTATTTTAATGATTAATGCTTTTAATAATGCATCTAAAGCGGATATAGGAAGTATTAATTTAAGAATAAATGCAACTATTGTATCTAATACATGTACAGTTAATCTAAGTTCTAAAAATCAAACCATAGATTTGGGTGTATGGGCTTCACGTCAGTTTTTTTCTGGTATTAACCCAGTAACAACCCCAGTGCCTTTTACTATTTTATTAGAAAATTGTGGTCCAGCGGCACGCGAAGTAAAACTTTTTTTTGATGGAAATACAGATAGTCAAAATAATGAATTATTCGCTCTTAATTCTAATAGCACCGCTGAAAATGTAGGCATTGCTATTTTAGATAAAAATAATCAACGAATTACACCAAAGTCTTATAGTATTCCACATGTAATAACAAACGAAGTACAAATACCTTTACAATTTTATGCTCAGTATGTAGCTACGGGAAATTCAGTACAACCAGGTAGTGCTAATACTGAAGTTACATTTGAAATGACTTATGAATAAATTAATCATTCTAATTTATTGCCACTCAAAAAAAATAGAGTTATAAAGTTTAGTTATAGTTATTTACCTCAATATATAAATTGAGAATTATTATAAAAAATAAAGCTAACTAATGTTCTTGAAAGCAACATGTTAATTTCATAATTTCATTTATAGCTAAGGTAACTGTAAGTTATTTTAAATAAAGTTGTGATTTTTAATTTATTATTTTTCTTGATAAATAGATTGCAGTGAAGAAGATGACCGCCTAACAGTTGAATTATTAACAATCATTGAGTAAAATGGAGAGGGGACTATGTCTAATTTAAAACCTGAGGATATACTTGGACAAAATATAAGAGAATGTCGACGAAACAAAGGCTTTAGCGGATCTGATTTAGCTTCAATAATCTGCTGCTCTCAGCAACATATTTCACGAATAGAAAGTGGTAGTGTACGATTAAATGTAAGTCAAATTAAATATATTGCAGATTGTTTAGATACTAAGGTTGATAGCTTAATTTTTGGAATTGGGTTTCAATATGAAGGCTTAGATAATATAAATCTCGGAAAATTCTATTACTTTTAAGTAATCTATTAAATGTAAATATATATTATGAAAAAATTTGAGTTTGAAAATGAAGAATTAAATTATTTAATTGGTATGAAAATAAAAAAATTAAGAAAATTAAAAGGGTTAACAGGACAGCAGTTAAGTGAGGTTTTTAATATTAGTCAACAGCAAATTTCACGTTATGAAAGAGGAATAAATGGGGTTAATATAAATTTTTTATCAAAATTATCATTTTTTTTTAAAGTTCCAATCGATTTTTTTTTAAAAGAGGATGAAAGAAATCAAAGCTAGTTATATAGATTTATTGAAAATAAAAAGTTTACACCTGTTTTTATTATATAAATTAAATTATTTTATAGAATTACTGTGGGTAAAATAAAATCACTACAATGGATAATAAAGTTATTTATTGCATGGAGTTAACAATAGCTTGGTTTATGATGAATTTAGTAGTCAATGTAATAATAACTCTTGATAAAACAAGAGTTATTATTAATAAATTAGAATGGTATACTATTCTAATTATTGAGCGTAAAAATAAAATAAATCTATTTATAGTGAAATGATGGTTAGGAAGTAGCAATGGGAATGCAGTCAATAATTTATTTTTAATATATCCACCTATACTATACATGGCTCTTGGAGCTAAATATTATATTGGAATTTTTACTTTACCCGAAGTAAGTAAATTACCTAAAAACATTTAATCAGTTTATTATTTATTTACAACAAGCTTTTAATTTTTAATTAAAACACCTAATACATCTATAGTTATAGCAAAGAGCTCTTTAAAATAAGCACATATACTATATAACAGAATGGCTAATTATGGGTAAAATAAATCCACTATGGTTAAGATTAACCCATTGGACCAATGTCATCGCTTGATGGTTAGGAACCTCAATCAATAGAGTGACGTATTAATGACGGTGTTTTGATGCCTGTACTTCCATTCAATTAAAGTTATTTTATTTTTTCTTGCTCCTGAGATTATCGATAGGTTAAATTTTCATCTGAAAACCAAATTTTAAGTACACTGAGCCTAGGCTGCCGTTTGTAACCATCGCTTTTTCTCCATTCTATCGCGTCTTACTGATAGTAACTCAGTGGCATGAGCCCCTTTTTCCGCACTCATAAATCTCAACCGGTTGCCGCATAAAATGCATTGGTACGGATCGGTGTTTAAAAATCCTTTGGTCAGAGCGGCAAAGCCCGGTTTATCGGGTATCGAAGGGGCTATCATGTCCAACGCGTTATACACCTTCGGTAATAAGCTGCCGCGTTTGCGGTTGGCTAAAAAACCGTAATAGCGGATCATTTTAAAATGACGGGCAGGAATATGGCTAACATAACGGCGTATCATCTCTTCTTGGGATAAAATTTGTCGCCGATGTTGCTGGCTGTGGTGATCATAATAATGATGAACTACTGCACCACCGCTGTAATGTTTCAATTGAGAGGCAGAGATAGGCGGTCGTTTTAAGGGTTCTGTCGCATTAAGGCGTCTTCCGGTAACATGCTGTTTTTTTTTGTGATGTTGCCTGACCATGTCGCTGATACGAAACGCCTTCAAACGCCTACATTATCCCGTTGATGTTATTACCCAGTGTGTTCGCTGGTATCTGGCTTATGCCCTGAGCCTGCGCAATCTCGAAGAGATGATGGCCGAGCGCGGCATTCTTATTGACCATTCCACACTTCACCGCTGGATTATCCGCCTGGTGCCGTTGCTGTATAAGGCGTTTCGTCGGCATAAGCGCACTGTTGGACGTCGGTGGCGAATGGACGAAACGTACATAAAAATCAAAGGTCAGTGGAAATATTTGTACCGCGCGGTGGATACAACAGGCCAAACCATCGACTTCCTGCTGACCGCCAAACGGGATGCTGCCGCTGCATTGCGCTTCTTTCGCAAGGCCATTCGTCATCACGGCGAACCCGAGGTGGTTACTATTGATAAAAGCGGTGCCAACGCGTCCGCCCTGACGACACTCAATACCAACAAACCAGAAAAAGAAAGGATGCTCATCAGGCAGAGCAAATACCTGAACAACCTGGTTGAGCAAGATCACCGGAATATCAAACGGCTAATACGACCGATGCTGGGATTTAAATCATTCCGCCGGGCGCAGACGATACTGGCAGGTATTGAGTTAGTGCATATGATACGTAAAGGGCAACTTCAGCATCTCGCCGGAGCGGATTTATCACCGGCAGAACAATTCCATTGGTTGGCTGCTTGAAAAACAGGCAGCGCAACTTTTTCTGACTTACCTCCGCTAATGCGACAGAACCGTTTTAGTTGACAAAACCGGCCCGTTTATAGCGTTGTCACGGGGCACTTTTATGATTAGCCCAGTTGAAACTTATTGTTTGACTTTATGAATAATATCAATGTATTGCGTTTTATCCTCTGCTGATGGGTAAATACGATAAGTATACTCATCAGGCGTGACCGTAATATTGTCGACAACCCGAGTAAATAAAATGTCCCCCTTATCATTTTTAGCGGTCAGTGTTCGATACTTTCCATCATCACTAAATGACCAATCACCTTGCATTTTAGGCTCCCCTTCTACGGTCAGCATGTTAAAGGTTCCATCAGGGAAATACTCAGCTAACCCAAAAAAATTAGCCACTTGGTCATTTGTTGCAGGGATTTCTTGCTTATTTTGGTCTAAGGCTTGCGTGGTGATCCAAACCTTATCAATCACCATTTTCTCATATTCGTTATTCTTTTTTTGACTCATAACTTTTGTTTCTTCAGCTGATTTAGACATTTCAGCTTGAGCAGTAAAAGCAACTGTTGTGGAGAGTAATAAAATAGCCGTCGTAATTGTTTTTAATTTCATACGTCATTCCTCAGTTATATTTAAACGTCACTTCTTTATATGTGTTCTTTATATATGATTTATATCTCAAAAATAAGTTCATCTAAAATTCATTTTAAAATAAATACGCAATTATCTTTTCTTTTTAATAATACCAATATTAAATCTTTTCATCCGACATTCTTTATTTTTTATCGTTCAAAACCTATCTTGAAACAGATTCATTTACACTGTATTTACACTTAATTGGTGTAATTACGCTCATTTCAGGTAAAATAAACGGCCGCTTGATTGTTTGTTTAATAACTTACATTTCAATGGGTTGCCTATTCCCTTATTCATTATGATCGACAACAGCGATCAATGAATTGCAACTGATAGGTATTGCCTATTGTAATTTAACTTATTAAACGTTTAAAACGATTTTACTTAATACTCATATTTTAGTTAAATTTACGCATTGAAAGTTTAAAGTATGGAGGGGTCATGGAAAGACAATATGTTAATGACACAATTAATACTTTAGTGAGCCATTATTTTAAACGTAAACGTCATGAGTGTGGTTTGACTGGAAAACAAATGGGGGAACTCTTGTGTGTCAGTCAACAACAGATTTCCCGCTATGAACGCGGTGTAACAAGTATTCCACTCAGTGTTATGGTGTTTTTTTTAAATTCGTATGCCTTTAATTTAAATGACTTCTTTAATTATATATTGGAGGGCGTTAATGCCCATTACAATATAACTGCCGACAAGAATATTCAATATCTAAACACTGAACTGGCACTGTACACACGATTGTAATTATCTTTAAAACTAAACATAAGAACAAATATAAAACTAAACATAAAACTAAGACAGTTATTTACCGATGTGTTTAATACGCGGCTATCTCTGGTTTAATGGTTCTAGCGTCTGACCTGTATATTCAGGCCATTAAACTGTGTACGGAATAACACGTTTCATTGTTATGGTGCTGTCACGTGAAATGCGTTTATTGGGTTTTTACTGTTTTTAATTTATGTCTATTTGTTCTTATTTTTATTTTTATTTTTATTTTTATTTTTACGTTACACATAATTAAAAAAAGATTGGGTGTCATTATCTTATCTTTTGAAATTATCTTCATCATCAATCGCTATCGTATTGGTGTCGAAGTCACCCCCGAAAGGGAGATTATGACGGTTGTTATAATTTAAATGCGTTGTCTCTATTATTAAGGAATCTCATTCATGAAATTAAAAGCACTTGCAGTGGCTACAATCACCTCTTTAGGTCTTATTTCAACCGCCATGGCTGCTGATGAAGGTCACGGTAAAATCACATTTTACGGCGCTATCATTGATGCCCCTTGCTCAATCAAAGCCGGTGATGAAGAGCAGCTGATTAATTTGGGTCAAGTCTCTAACGTGGCATTGCAAGATGGCGGAAAATCGACCCCCGTTAATTTTGCCATCAACTTAGAAAACTGCCAGTTTGGTACCCCGGCCGCAAAAAATAAAGTCACGGTCACCTTCACTGGCGCGGCATCCGATGTTAACGCTGATTTACTCGGCATTACCGGCTCAGCCCAAGGGGCGGGTGTGGGCATGACGGCGCAAGGCGGCTCTGAGCTGATTGTGCTGGGTACCCCAACTGCCCCCCAAACTCTGGCTGATGGTAACCAAACGTTAAATTTTGCTGCGTTCATGCAAGGTGAAGCCGCGGGCACGCCGGTTGTTGAAGGGGCCTTCCAAGCCGTGACGGACTTTACATTAAGCTACAACTAAGCCAATGCGTCCTCTGGTGATTTAGGGGAATGAACAGGCATGTGAACTGGTTTTTGCATGCCTTTTTCTTAACCCCGTGGCGATTAACGGCGGTATAAGGAGTGCGTTATGCTCAGCAAGATATTTTCCCTTTCAGTGTTTCCTTGCATTTTTTCCTGCCTGGTTGCGCCCTTTGCGGTTGCCGCAAACGACGCAGGTCACGGGCGAGTCAACATGCAAGGAGCCATTATCGATACAGCCTGCGCCATTGCGGTAGAAAGCCGTGATCAAGTCATTGATATGGACGTTATTCCGTTTGCAGATGTGTTACGAGACGGGC
>NZ_JBCPSS010000014.1:0-17431 GCF_051129765.1 Providencia sp. Je.9.19 | reverse complement strand
TCTCTTTAGAGACAATGATAAGCAGCCGAAAGGCGAAAGAATAAGTGGAGCGGTAGTTCAGTTGGTTAGAATACCTGCCTGTCACGCAGGGGGTCGCGGGTTCGAGTCCCGTCCGTTCCGCCACTTATAAGAAACCCCGTAATGAAAATTACGGGGTTTTTTTATATCTATCAATAATCATCATTGTAATTCTATAAATTATTCCTTTTCAGCTAATTCCATCTTATTCACTTAGGTTATTAGAATGAAATAGTTAATTTCTTATTTAACTATTTAAATAAAAACTCGGCTTAGTTAATATAGTAAATGATCTTATCCAATCTAAGGATAGTAAGCAAAGCACATTTTATTAGTGTTGTATTAGATTATATTCAGTTGTGTAATTAGTTCTATGAATGATTGTACAGAATATAAAGTAGTGAGTAACAGCTTACTTATACTGTGGTACGACGTTATTATTAATTTTGTTTTAGATTGTATGCTGTTGTGTTAGATATACTATTAAATTAGTTATATGAATGATTGTGCGAAATATAAAGTAGTGAGTAACAGCTCACTTTTGTTGTGGCACGGTGTTATTGTTAGTCTTATTTTAGATTGTATTAAATCGTGTTAGATATACTATTAAATTAGTTATACGAATGATTGTACGAAATATAAAGTAGTGAGTAACAGCTCACTTTTGTTGAGGCACAGGGTTATTATTGGTCTTATTTTAGGCTGTATTAAGCTTTTTTGGGCTGTAAATTAATTTAGCGAATGGTTGTATAGAATGTAAGGCCGTGAGTGATAACACTTATTTAGTATGTTAGGCGCTATTTTTAAGTTTATTTAAGGTTAGATTAAATAGTATTGAAATGAGGGGGAGCTTGTAGTACTTATTTCGGAAAATTTAACTACATAATGAGTCGTGAGATATTAAATATAATTAATACTATTTTTAGTATCATTTTTATTTAAAGGACTGATATAAGCTATAACCTGCTATAGAGCCTGCAACATCGTAGGCAAAGTCGTGCCAACTCCAACCCATTCCTTCTGGCCGACTATCATAAAATTCTTTTGCTGCTCCTAATGATAAAGAAAATAAGATACCGAATTGCGCTGCATCTCTATGTGACATGTTTTGCCTATCTGCATATGCATTACCTGCAGCGGCCATAGCTGTAGAAAAAGCAAAATGTTGTGCTTTATCTTTACCGGTCCAATTATCATTTGACCAATGAAATCCAGTACACCCCGTGAGCACAGAAATGAAAGAGAACATAATTAAAGGATTTGAGCGGTTAATTAGCATTTTGGTATCACTAACTTGTCGTGAATTAGGGGGAAAACGCCACAGAAGTGACGTTTTGGCGTTAATTTATAAAATACGGCTTATGAGACGGTCAACACGTATTCTTCGTAATCGACGAATAAGTTTTTTCACTTTGACTGGATAGCTTTGAATATTGTCTAGCTCACGGTAATGACCAACAACTTTGGTATGAGTGCGAATACATTCCAATTCATGGCTACGTTGTTCTTGTAGCTCTTGTTTGGGGTCATGTAGCAGGATTGCATTTTCAAGATCTAAGCCCCATGCTCGAGGATTTAGATTATTACCGGTGATCAATTGCCAGCTATCATCGACCCACATACCCTTGAGGTGGTAGGTATTATCGCTATCTTTCCATAGTCTTACTGTGAGCTGTTTTGAGTCAACAAAACGCTGTAATCGACTGATAAATTTACGTAAATTTATTTCATATAGATAAGGTAGCGCACCAATTATTTTAAATGGTTCTTCTGGCGGGATATAAAAGTCATTGGCCGTTTTATCCCCAATAATAATTTCTACTTGCTTACCTTCACGTAGTAACCGACTTATAATTCTAACAAGTACCGCGGGAAGATTAAAATAGGGTGTACAAATAGTCAGTTTATTGGTCGTTGAACTCATTAAATGAGTTATCACGCGATTTAAATCATTCTTTTTACCAAGTCCGACAAATGGAGTTACTGCAAATTCATCATTAGATGCATTACCTAGAAATTGGTAAGACTCATCTTTTAATGATAGGCGGAATTGTTTAATTAAATGCTTAAATTCTGCAGTTTTCGGTCGTGTGGCCGTATTTAGTAAGTGAATGGCATTTGATTCTAACAGCGTGTTGTCAATATATTGCTTCATCGTGGCTGTTAATTGGCCATTTTTGATAATTTGGTATCTGTCATAGCGGTATTTTTCATGACGATGCAGATATACATCATTAATACTTGCGCCGCTGTAGAGCAGAGTATCGTCAAACAAAAAACCTTTAAGATGGAGAACACCTAATGCTTCACGAGTATTTACCGGAATACCAAAAATAGGAATCTCTACACTAGGGTAGCTTTGCGCGACTTCATAATACCAGTCAGCATTGGTTAAATTTGCCGCAGCACCAATTCGACCACGTTGAGCGCGGTGCCAATCAACTAGGATTTTAATCTCTAGGGATGGATTAGCTTGCTTAGCTGCATATAAAGCATGAAGTATGTCTTTACCTGCATCATCTTTTTCTAAATACAGAGCCGTAATGTAGATGGTTTTTTGTGCTTGAGAGATTAGCTCAAGCAGAGCATCACGAAAATCTTCTGTTTTATATAGCGTTCTAACATCAGCAATGGATTGAGACAATTTAGGTAAATTTGCCAAATATTGTTGATGTTTTGCTTGTTTTAATTTTGACAACATCACAGTTTGAATTTTCTCTTATTAGTCCAATAGCAAATCGCTTTGCACAAATATTTTAGCGAATGATCTACGGATGATAGCATATTTAGCCAAGTCGTTAGGAATAAATTGAATACCTGTTTAATCAATATACAAATTTACCCTAATGCATTTTTAAAGATGGAGTGTAAGGTTAACAATGCCATCTTCAAATTGAACCTCAATATTAAATCCTAGTTTTTTAGCTAAACTTATCATATTACGATTCTCAGGCATGGTAATTGCTGTCAGTTTTTTAATACCATGAGCGCGAGTGTAATTTAATAGCTTTTGCATTAGCTGATAACCTAATGTTTGCCCTTTCATATCTGATCTGACGAGAACCGCAAATTCAGCCTCTTGATTGTCAGGATCGGCCATTGCTCGTGTCACACCAATAATTTCAGGTATCGTATTTTGATTTTTAACAGCAACAAATGCCATTTCACGGTCATAATCGATTTGTGTCATATTAGCGAGATCGTCATGGGTAAATTCGCTAATTTCACTGAAATATCGGTAATACAGATCTTCCTTTGTGACGCGTTCAATAAATGATTTTAAAAGTGGCTCATCTTCAGGAAGAATTGGACGTAGCAGGCAGGTTAAGTCATCTTTTAACTGGATTGTTTCTTCTAACTCACTTGGATAGGGGCGAATGGCTAATCGGGATGTTGCTGTGCCACTCGTTTCGCTTAATGTCATTGACACATCGAGTAAAGTGAACTCGTCCCCAGCGGCGAGTAACGGGTGTATATCTAAACGAGATATATTAGGGCAGTCGATAATAAGGTTGGATACACGTACTAATAAACTGGCTAGACCTGGAATATTTAGTGGTTCGAGTGCGCTTCGAGCTTTGATTTTATAGCCTTTAATCGCATTTATCACGAGATATCTGGCTAAGGCTAGATTTAATGGAGGTAAAGCTACAGCAGCTTGGCTTTCTTGTTGCCACTCGATACCACCTTCGCCTAGCATGATCAATGGACCGAAAACAGGATCTAATTCAACTGCAATCCTTAGTTCTTGAGCACCCGCTCGGTTGGCCATGCTTTGAACTAATAATCCTTCAATTCGTGCATTTGGATAATTAACAGAAACACGTTCGATTATTGCTTTAGCGGCTTCTTCGACCTCTTTTGCATTACGTAGATATAGCATAACGCCTTGAACTTCTGATTTATGCATAATATCAGGAGAGCGTAATTTTAATGCGACGGGATAACCGATTTTTTCCGCAATATCAATGGCTTCTTGGCTAGAGTGAGCAATCCAAGTGGGTAGGCTATTTAGGCCATAAGCTTTCAAAATGGGTTGAACTTCATGAGTATCTAAATGCAAATTATTATTTTGCAAGGCTTGCTGAATATACTCATGAGCTTGTTGAGTATTGGCTGTAATACCAATAGGAAGCGCAGGTGTTTCTTTGAGTTGTTTTTGGTTACGACGATATTCCACCATATGCATATAAGCGGTGATAGCACCTTCTGGGGTTCGATAGGTTGGAATACCTGCTTCACTAAATAAGCGTCGCGATTCTTGGGATGAATATTCACCGCACCAGTTAGTTAAAATCGTTAGCCATTTACCTCTAGGATGCTGTTTTATGGCTTTTATTATTTTTTCAGCCATGACTTTACTTTCAGTAATTGCGCTTGGGGTATGTATGAGGAGTAGCGCATCATGGTCATGACTATCAAGCATTTTATTCAAGACACTGATGTACCTCTCAACCGTCGAATCATCTCCGAGATCAATAGGATTGTGCGTTGATAAATCTAGAGGTAATAATGCACTGAGCTCATTTTCAGTTTCAGGGCTGAGTTTAGCTAATTTTCCATTACGTTGCAGAAGTTCATCTAGTGCCATTGCCGCAGGTGCTGAGCCGTTACTCATGATAGATAATCGCTCACCTCTGAGTGGTGTCATATAGCTGAGAGTTTCTACGGCAGAAAACATTTCATGGGTATCTTGTACTCGCAGTAATCCTGCCCGTTGAATTGCTGCGTCATAGGCGGCATCAAGACTTGGTTTTTCGCCAAGTAACTCTTGCGCTTTTCGGGTTCTACCACTTTTGACTACTAATATTGGTTTATTACGTGAGGCGCTGCGTGATGATGATAGAAAGCGTCGAGCGTCACTTATATTTTCAAGGTAGAGCAAAATAGCACTGGTTTTACTGTCGCGAGCGAGATAATCAAGTAAATCATCGATATCAATGTCGATGCTATCGCCTAAAGCAATAAAATATGAAAAGCCAATATCACGATGCCTTGCCCAGTCAAGAACCGTATTAGAAACCGCTGCTGATTGAGAAATAAATGCGAGTTTACCTTTTAGAATCGGTATTGGTGAGAAACTGGCATTTAACCCCTGCCATGGCGCTAGAAAACCGAGGCTATTTGGGCCAAGTAGCCTAATTTGGTATTGTTGAGCAATTTTTTTTAGTTCATTGAATTGAATTGAGGGTGAAGACAGAATAATAACGACATTACAGCCCGCTTCACCTAGCTGACGTAAACAATCTATATTTCTTGAGTAATGGGTACAAATAACCGCGAGGTCGGGTTTTAGTGGGAGTTTATCAATCGAAGGATAAGCTAGAACGCCAAGGACTGAATTTCTGCTTGGATTTACGGGAAGAATCGGACCTTTGAAGCCACTACCTAACAGGTTTCTCATCATAACTGAGCCTGCACGATTAGGGTTTTCAGAGGCACCAATAACAACGATTGATTTTGGTCTGAACAAAGATTCTAACTGACTCACTAAACCCATGGCAGATAACCTTTTACTTTGATGAGCGGGGGCTCGCTCAATGAATATCTTTATTGATACGATATCGATCTAACGACATTTTGTATCAATAATATGCCTCATCTTTTAGATTACGCTAGTTTAGACTGTGACTTTAACTGAATTATATAAGCATGTTCACGTTTTATGATGAAGGTTATCTGAAATTTATCACTTTTGACCTCACTAAAGAAATGAAGGCTGATCCAAAAGGATATTATCGAAAGGTTAAATTGTTATGGAATAATTATTGGGTCGTTTTAGCTAAAATTTGCTGTGCAATAGGGTGAGATGGTTTTCCTTCAAGATACTTATGTCTAAATAAGTTGAAGTGAGTAAATAGTTGCTTAGATGCATCCATATCTCCGGCAAGTTCAAGTACAGTTGCTGCAATTTCAGCGGTGCAATGCTGCTCTTCTCTTGAAGGCGTTCGCAGTAGATAATCGGTTCTTGCTTTGGTATTGATGGATAATAGGGGAATATTATCTAAGTAAGGACTTTTTCTAAACATTTTACTGGCCTCAGGCCAAGTACCGTCTAATAAAATAAATAGCGCGGGTTTGTTTGAAATATTGGGTTGATTGACGACAATACGCTGACTTTGAGCATAGCTTTCGGGAAATATAAGGTAAGGCTGTCTTGTTGTATCTTGTAAGATAGACAATAACTGTGTGTCAGGATCTGTTCGTGACCATTGAAATGCAAGTGTATTCGGTAAAATATCGGCGATAAGTTTACCTGTATTACTGGGCTTAAATACTTCTCCATCAAACATAATGAGGCAAAATTGGCTTTTTGCATTCATTGGTACTGTTTGTGCGCAAAAACATTGTCGAATGGGTAATAAGCAATATTGGCAGCGCTTTACCCGGCAACCCCTAGCCTTGAAAGGTTTAGTTGAAAGGGCAAGACGTTTTTGACGTAAGTGATAAACTGCATTTTGAGTCATGGGAGTAAGGTATGTGAGCCGCTATAAAACAAGGCGTGTATTGTACGTAAAACGCTTTGTATACGATAGAAGTATATTCAATATCTTTTCGGTGAGATAATAGCCTTTATAGTGAGATAATCGTGTGAATTGGTGGCGCAGTCTTGAAACATCATGTAATCTTCGCGCCAAAGCTCAGTAGGGGATAGTGATGAACGACTCGAATGATTTTAGCGGTAAAAACGGCAAAGTAAAAGTGATGTATGTCCGCAGTGAAGGGCAGGATGACAATAAAGGTAGCGATAAGCGCCAAAATGATAATAAGCATCGTGGTGGCCGTGATGACCGTGGCGACAGAAGAGGCTCTGATAATAGAAGCGGTGGACGTAATGAACGTTCAGGCCGCTCAGGACGTTCAGATAGCGATAGAGATAGCGCTCCTCGCGAACGTTCCCCGTGGCGTACAATTTCTCGACCAGATAGTGAAGAGTTAATTAATGACCACGGTGGCATTTCAGGTAAAAGCCTGATTGATCCGGAGCAATTACGTAAACAACGTCAGGAAGAAACGCGCATTTACGGTGAGAACGCTTGCCAAGCGATGTTTAAAAACCGTCCAGATGCGATTGTTCGTGCATGGTTTTTGAAGTCTGTCACTCCGCGTTTTCGTGATGCGTTGAAGTGGATGGCTGCAAATCGTAAAGCATATCATGTGGTTGATGATGAAGAGTTAGAAAAAGCATCAGGTACAGAGCATCATGGTGGCGTTTGTTTTATTATTAAAAAACGCGGCGGTATGGATGTCGAGACCTATTTACAAGAAGCAACTGACAAAGATTGCGTATTAGCACTGGAAGATGTGGGAAATCCACATAACCTTGGCGGGATCATGCGTAGTTGTGCACATTTTGGTGTGCAGGGTGTGATTTTACAGGATGCGGGCATGTTGGAGTCTGGTGCTGCGATCCGTACTGCTGAAGGTGGCGCTGAACATATTAAGGCGATTGATGCTGATGGTTTTACTTCAACATTAACTAAGTTCCGTGATGCAGGTTACACCATCGTAACCACTTCAAGCCATAAAGGTAGCCAAGACATTGCGAAAGCACAGTTACCGGCCAAAATGGTGCTGGTGTTAGGTCAAGAAAGCGATGGCCTAAGTGATAGCGCATGGGATGAAGGTGATATGAGCGTATATATTGGTGGTACAGGTAAAGTTGAAAGTCTCAACGTTTCTGTAGCGACGGGTGTTATGCTAGCTCAATGGTGGCAGCAAAATAAAACCAAGTAAGCAAATATAAAATTATCAACTTCGATAAACCATACATGAAAAGCTAAATCAGCTAATTAATGTATGGTTTTTTTATTATTAATCCCTGTACTGACCTCGGCTATTTCTTTTTTAATTTATTGTACTTCTATTATAGAACAGTCACCTATAAATAAGTGTGTGGTGACTAAAAATAATGCTCTAGTTATTGATGAAAAGTCTTAATTATTTAAAGTAAGGTTTTATTTTTATTTTACTAAATGCTGATGTTTTTTTTGTTAATTAGTTTGTAGCGATTGTTTCTTAGTATGTCTCCTTCTTATTTAATATGTTTAAAATTTGAATAATTGTATCGAAAAGCAAGATAAATATAGCGTTGAGTGTTTATAAAGTAGCTTGCTTTGATCTTATGTCGTTAGATTTATCTAGTTAATTACCTGTGAGTAGTTAATTTATCTTAATTTTCATTTTGAAATAATGTTTTTGGGATGCTGTTCAAATATTTATTTTTATAAAAAATAGATTATCTCCATGATTTTATTTTTTGATTCTTAATTAATGTTATTAATTTAAATATAACTAAGGTATTGGAATGAACAAAAAGATAGCGTCGAATTTACGTTGTAGTTCAAAAAATAATCACTCTATAAAAAAATATTTTATCAATAAACATAGATTTCAACTTTCTGTTGTTGCTTCTGCATTACTTTTTTCTGGATATGCCATTTCTTATTCAGAAATGGGGCAACTTGGTGATAAACAAAGTTGGGAAAGCCAAGAATATCAGAAAGACTGGGGACTTTCTGCCATGAATGCATCTAGTGCTTATGCCCTTGGTTATCATGGGCAAGGTGCAAAAATCGGTGTAATGGATTCAGGAGCTTTGTTATCTCATCAGGAGCTGAGTGGTTCCCGTTTTCATGCAGTTAAGGCAAAAGGAGAATATGGCACAACGGGTATGCGCTATCCCCAAGAAATGGGTGGGCATTATGAAAAAGGCCAGCTTTTTGATGTTGATGGTAATTGGATAAAAGGTGTTAATGACACTCATGGCACGCACGTAACGGGTACTGTCGGCGCTAATCGTGATGGTGACGGTATGCATGGGGTTGCTTGGGGATCTGATATTTATCTAGGTAATACCGGTGCAACAGATAGCAATAACTATGGCCCGTATCAGGATTATCAATATTTTTATACGGGTTGGAAAGCAATGGTTGATGCAGGCGCTCAGGTAATTAATAACAGCTGGGGGACTAACCCTCGCATTATTAATACTATTCCAACTAAAGGTCCTGATGGCGGTAATACCACCGTACATATGCCTGTGGATACGACGGCACAAACAGAATATGAATATTTTTATTTCAAAAAAGTTTATGGTGACAAGCCTTCATTTGTCGATGCAGCTTTTGATGCAGTGAAAGGGACGAATGTGGTTCAAGTTTTCACAACAGGTAACCGTGATTTTGCTAACCCATATTATCGTCCTTTATATCCTTATTTTAATCCAGAGGCTGAAAACCATTGGATTGCAGTGGCGGGACTTAAACAAACTGCGGATAAATCAGGCTATCAATTAGAAAAAGTATTTAATGAAGCAGGTAATGCAAAATGGTGGACGGTTGTTGCTCCGGGTCGGAATATTTACTCTACCGTTGTTGATGAAGAAGGAAACCCAGGTTGGGATACTTTTAGTGGTACCTCAATGGCCGCGCCGCACGTTACAGGTGCTATGGGTGTTCTGATGTCTCGCTATCAAGCCATGAATGCAATGCAAGTGCGTGACTTGATGTTTACAACGGCGAACCGCTATAACCCAGATGGTTCTTTATATGATAGTTGGACATCAGCAGAAGGGACACCTGACATTCGCTATGGCTGGGGAACACCCGATTTAGAGAAAGGGATGTATGGGCCTGGCCAATTTTTAGGGAAATTTGAATATCAGCTTGATGCCGTCCCGTTAGATGTTTGGACTAATGATATTTCTCAAACTGCGCTAGATTTACGTAAACAAGAAGATACTGCATGGTTAGCGGCTTATAAAGATAAGGGCATCGCTGCTGGCGGCGATTACAGCTTAGGTGATGATTTTATTATTAACGATGGTAATTCAGATCCGACTTCTCATATTGTCAGTAAAGAAGATGCACAAAAATGGCGCCAAGAGTATTACCAAAAACGTGCGGATGTCATTCAAGCTAAATTAGATGCAGGCTTATATGATGGTACATTGGTGAAAAAAGGCCAAGGTACTTTAGTCATGACGGGTGATAATACTTATCGTGGTGGTACAACGGTTGAACAAGGCACTTTATATGGTTTCACTGAATCTTTTGGTTTGGAAGCGGTGAATGTGAATGGTGGTAAATTCGGTATTATCGATCGTTATAATGATGTATTTACACAAAAAGGCCAGCTAGCATCTAATGAAAGTCATAAAGCCAATATTAATATTAACGATAAAGGCACTTTTTTAGTAATGGCGGGACATAATGTTAATGTCGGTGATGTGTCATTAAATAACGGTGCTGCATTAGATGTTGGCGCTGATAATGTCGGCCAACTACGCGATGTTTATTTGAATAACAATGTTGCGACAGGTATCGTTAATGCGGATAATTTAGTTGATAACCGTATTAAAATGAAAATGGCTGCAACTGATAATAATCTAGAAACAAATAATGATTATGCGTTATTCGATAAAAATGTTTCGGTTAAAGATAATACAATTAAAGGCACTATAAGTAAGAAAGCAGATACCTCGTTATCTACATTTGCGAATAATGAAAATGGCCGTGCTATTGCTAATGCGATAGATAATAAAGGAAGTGGCGAATTATTTAATGCAGTATTACCAATGAATAAAAGCGACTTGAGTCGTACTTATCAATCACTCGGTAATGATATGTATTTAAATGCGAATAATGCAAGTGTAGTTAATGTATTGGGGTTAACTCGAACAGTAAAAGATCAAGCAATTGGTATTGGCCATGGTCGTTACGCAGCGCTAGAAAATAGTCAGGCCCGTATTTGGATGACAGGTATCGGTCAATGGGGTAATGCAGATTATGGTAATAGTAACATGGATGTGGATTTCTATGCTGGACTCGTCGGCGCAGAAATTGATGTGACTTCACAGACTAAAGCTGGGTTATTCTTTGGTGCAGGTTCAACCAAATATAAAGCGAATGAACAGGGTAAAATAGACAGTAACGATATTCACATCGGTTTATACGGTGTATCCAATATTTATGATGTTGCTTCTTTAAATTATGGTATCACTCATACTAATCAAGACCGTGATGCTAAACGTACATTATGGGTAGGACAAGCTTCGGGGAATAATTCTGTCAGTTATGATGCTAAAATTACGCAGTTATTCTTAGAAGGCGCTTACACACAATTTAATACCGATAAGTATTCAATTGAACCATATACTGGATTCAATTGGTTACGAGTATCAACAGATAATATTCATGAGCAAGTGGGGAATATGCAGTTCACTAGCAAAACGGACTCTCAAGATATTCAAGTTGGTACAGTTGGTTTACGTGGTGGTTATCCATTTACCGCAGGTAGCATAAATATGGCATTAAAAGGGGATGTTTCTGCTAGCCATATTTTTGGTGATAATCGCCCTGAGGCTAAATTGTTCCTTTCTAATTCAGGTGAAGCAACCTTGAGAGGCGGAAAATTGGATAATTTATTTGGCGTAGGTTTCGGTGTTGATGCGCAATTAAATAAATCAACGACTTTTGGTGTTTCTTACCAAGGCCAATATAATAGTGATGTCAGTTCTAGTGGTATTAATGCAACATTGAAAATTAATTTTTAATTTAGATTAAACTCATACTTTAGTTTTATTAGTGATTAAAAATGTGACCCTATATCATCGATTATCGGTTTTATAGGGTCATTTCATTTGATTAACTAATGGCCTCCGCCGCCGTCTTTTGAGCCAGCCCCAAAAGGTGGCTTCGCAAACCAAACAAGCACCATTAATAAGATGAAAACGCCTGCGGATAACCAAAATATTTCATTGGCTGATATGATTAATCCCTGATCTGTAATACTTTTTGCTATATAAGCGGCACTTTGTTGCTCATTCATACCGACCTGTGCCAATTCGTTGTACATGTGCTGAGCATTTGGATTAAATGGATTGACAAATTCAGTTAAGTTTTCGTGGTGCATTGCCTCACGTTGTGTCCATAAAGTTGTGGTGATAGATGTTCCTATTGCCCCAGCTAACGTTCGAATAAAGTTAGATAAACTGGAGGCTGACGCCATTCTTTCTGGAGGTAATCCAGATAAAGTAATGGTGGTTAATGGCATAAAGAAGCAAGCAATCGCCAAGCCTTGAACAAATTGAGGCCAAGCTGCTGCCGCAAAACTCATTCCAGGTTCAAAGGTATATGCACGCCAATAATAACAAATAGCATAGACAATAAAGCTAAATGTCACTAAATAACGCATATCAATACGATTGCCGAATCGACCAATAATCGGTGTAATTAATAACGGTAATAAACCGATAGGTGCGGAAGCGAGTCCTGCCCAAGTTGCCGTATAACCAAAGACTTGCTGCAATAATTGTGGCAGTAGGACAATGGTTCCAAAATAAAGCAGATATGCAAGACTGAGTGATAAGCAGCCTATGGTGAAATTTCGTTCTTTAAATAGTGAGAGGTCAATAACGGGGTGCTCATCTGTAAGCTCCCATACAATTAAGAATGCAATAGCTATAACAGCAACAATTGTTAGTACAATAATTTCAGTTGAGTTAAACCAATCGAGCTCTTTACCTTGGTCAAGCATGATCTGTAGCGCGCCAATACCTACGACCAGTAGAACGAGGCCAATAGTATCAATGGGTCTGATAGATATATTGGTTTCACGGCCTTTGAGTGTTTTCATAATGGCAAAAATAATAGCAACACTAAAAGGAACATTAATAAAGAATATCCATCCCCAATGGTAGTTATCACTAATATATCCACCTAAAATAGGGCCACAAATCGGGGCGACAACAATGGTCATTGACCAAAGTGCAAGTGCCATATTCCGTTTTGCTGGTGGATAATTATTGAGTAATAAGCTTTGAGACAATGGGATCAAAGGACCTGCAACTAACCCTTGTAATACACGGAATAAAATCAACATTTCTAGGCTACCGGAGATCCCGCATAGCCATGATGTTAGTGCAAATAAACCCGTTGACCATAAAAATAATCTGACTTCCCCGATCCTACGGGCGAGCCATCCCGTTATCGGTATCGATATCGCATTCGCTACACCAAATGAGGTAATAACCCATATGCCTTGCGTATTCGATGCACCCAAGTTCCCAGATATGGTTGGAATAGCAACGTTAGCTATTGTTGAATCAAGTACTTGCATGAATGTTGCGAGTGAAAGCGCAACTGTCATCCATGCAAGTTTCGATCCTGTTAGCGGTGCATTAGTCACATTGGCCTCTTTGCTTATTTGTTGCCATAGTTATTATTAATTATCTCAGTAACTATTTTGTTCGCAGGAGACATATCAATTGCTAAAGCAGATGTGTGGTAAGCGGGTGTATCACGCATACCTTTTGAAAGCACTTTGCCATCTTTATTTAAGGTATCGACAGAAACTTCTGTTGAAAGACCAATACGCAGTGGGTAGTTTTCAAGTTGTTTTTCATCTAGTGCAATACGCACTGGCAAGCGTTGAACAACTTTTATCCAGTTTCCACTTGCATTTTGAGCCGGAAGTAGAGAGAAAGCACTACCAGTTCCCATGTCTAATCCTACAACCACACCATTAAAAACGATATCTTTACCATAAAAATCAGTGGTTACTTTGGCAGGTTGTCCAATGCGCATATCTGCAAGCTGTGTTTCTTTGAAATTTGCGTCAATCCACATTCCATTAGAGGGGACGATGGCCATTAATGGCGTTGCAAGGGTGATTTGTGAACCTACTTGCACGCTGCGGCGCGAAACATAACCATCAACAGGGCTGACAATTTTAGTCCGTTGTAGGGTTAACCAGCTATTTCTTACTTGGGTAGCGGCTTGTTCGACTGCGGGTTGTTTTTCTATTGCTGTATTAAGCACAATAGCTTGATTTGCATTGAATTGTTCAATAGCAACATCAAGGGCAGCTTTAGCACTAATAACAGAATCTCTCGCGTGTTGTAGTTCTTCTTTACCAATAAGATTACTATTCCCAAGTACTTCACGACGTTTTAAATCGTTTTGTAATCGACTAAGTTCAGAGCGTTTCACATCAATATTAGCTTGATATTGTCTGCTATTAATCATGTTTTGACGTGTTTGGCGTACACTATTCGCCAGCTCAGTCTTTGCTTTATCTAATGCAATTTCGGCATCTCTTGGGTCAAGCTCAACTAATATTGTGCCACTTTTGACAAAGTCAGTGTTATCAACATTAACCGTCATTACACTACCTGATACCTGAGATTGGATTTGAACTTGGTTTCCGGCAACGTAAGCATTGTCGGTAGACTCATGGTGACGAAGAACTAAATACCAGTAAGCAGACCAGCCAATCCCAATGGCAATAAAAATAAATGTTAAGAATACTAGTGCATTTCTGCGTTGCCTTTTTTTATTCCGTTGTGGCTGTTGCGTTTCTGGCATTTCCTCGCGGACGCTCATTCTGGTAATTCTCCATGTATGGATAAGGATCACAAACGTTTCCAGCAGTTAGTGATTAACTACTGGAAACTGAGACTACAAATTATGTTTTTACTTGATGGGGTAACGTAAAGCATAAGGTAGAAGAATAATGAAATATTAGGCACTGAACAGTCTTTTTTTGTTATTGAGCCTAGATTAGGCTCAAATACATTAACCATATAAAATGAATGGTTAATCGTCGAATTAATTTTTTATGTTATCGAGCTTGTTAAGCAACTTGCGCATTAATTTACTAAGTTGTTGTTTTTCATCTACATCTAATACTGACCAAATTTCAATTAATGCTTCATGCTGAGGAGGTAATAATCCATTTAAAAATTCAGAACCTTTCTCAGTCAGGTGAAGATGCAAGCAGCGTCTATCGTTATGGCTTTCTTTGCGTTCTATCCATCCATGCTTTTCTAATTCATCAGCAATCCGTGTTGCATTGGTGCGAGAAGAACCGAGAGCCGCACTAAGCTCTGACGGTTGAATACTGCCAGTATCTTTAGTATCAAGGATCATTAAAGCCATAAATAGTGTTTCATTGATACCTTGAGATCTTAACATGTTATTACGAGAATCAAGTAGCTTGCCATGAACATGCATACTAAGACGAGTTAATAAAATTTCATTATCTGGAATTTCTTTGTTGAGTAACTTTTGTTGTTCAACACGAGCGTTTAATAGCGATTCAGTCGGTGTAAATGAACTTTCCATTATTTGGATACCTTATTAGTTTCAGTTGGTAAGATTACAACTGTCATCAACCATATAAATGGTATATTAAAAGATAAAATTAGCAATTATACTTAATTGATATCATCAATTTTATTTTGATAATGATACATCATTCATAAATATTGTGAATGTAAATTACACGTTTCAGTATAGCGTAATTAAAATAAACTGTTTTTTTCACACATATAGCGTTAAAAACTGATGAAATAGTCAGAATTTACATATCAAATAAAATCATATAAAACAATATATAATCACATTGCATTAACTTAATACCACTTTTTTTGTTACTTAAGTATTACAATGCAGATGGCATTTACTATAAGTTAAGCGAAAATACGTAGATTTAACTTGAGTATTTATTGTTTTTCATCGAAACAATAAGGTCAGTAAGTAATAATTATAGCGTCTTATTAAGGCATATCTTTTGTTTAACTGTGTCATTTGTTAACTTTTGCTAGCGAAACTATAACACTACATAATTATTTATCATTAATTGAGTTCTCAAATCATGAAAAAAATAGTTTTAAGCTGAATTTAAGTATGAGATTAAGTAGTAATATATTATGATTTTTTATGTGTGAAGTTAGGTCATAGCATCCTATCGATAGATGCTATGACCTGATCTGAATACAGTAATTTAGGTTTCATCTGAGGGGGATATGGTTGGATCAAATCGGATACCGATTGCCCAAACGACTAAACTAATGAGCGCTAAAATAATACCTGCAATGGCAACACCTTCCCAGCCACCATGTTCATAGGCATAGCCAGACAATAGTGAACCGAGTGCACCGCCAATAAAATAGCTTGTCATATAGCCAGCGGTGAGGCGATTACGTGCGTCAGGCAAAATACGGTACAAAGTACTTTGGTTGGTGACATGAACAGCTTGTACCGCAAGGTCGAGGACTAAAACACCAATAATGAAAGCGACCAGAGAGTATTTTGCGAAAGCGATAGGTATCCAAGAAAGTAATAATAAAGTAAGTCCAAGGGTTGTGAGCCATTTTCCTTTACCTTTATCGACTAAATGACCTGCTTGTGATGCCATTAATGCGCCGGCAGCACCAACTAATCCGAAAAGGCCGATTGTGCCTTCAGAATAATTAAAGGGTGGACTAGCAAGTAAAAATGCCATTGCAGTCCACAATAGGCCGAAATTAGCAAAAGAAAGGGCACCGAGTAGACCTCGTGTAACCAGAACAGGAGTGCTGCAAAATAAACGGCCAATAGAACCAATTAATTGGAAATAATTGAGATCAGTTTTTTGGTGATATCGAGGTAGTTTGACTGCAAGAACTATCATTAAGATCATCAATAATCCAAAAGCAACAAAGTAAATAGCACGCCAACCACCGACAGTTGCAACAGCTCCAGATACGGTTCTTGCCAATAATATTCCTAGCAATAACCCACTCATGATGATACCAACGGCTTTACCTCGTTGGCTTGGCTTCGCGATTGACGCCGCCATAGGGATCAAAATTTGAGCAACAACAGAAAATAATCCAGTTAATGCAGTCCCTAATAAAATCTGCCAGACATGACTAGAAAGCGCTGTAATAAGTAAGCCGATCGCAGAGAGTGAAGTCATGATTAAAATAAGGCGTTTGCGTTCAAATAGATCGCCCAAAGGTACTAAAAAAAACAAGCCCGCAGCATAGCCCAATTGCGCAGCAGTGACGATAAATCCTGCCATATTGGTTGTTAAATTAAACTGTGTAGCAATGGTTTCTAATAGCGGTTGTGCATAGTAGTTACTCGCAACGACTAGTCCCGTTGCGATTGCCATCAAGATGGTGAGGCCTTTCGTCAATTCTGTGTTCATACCCGTCATACTTCAAGTTGTAGGGGTGTTGGCTTCACTCATGATCCCAAGTCACATACTGATGTATGCTCCTTGTGACTCATTCATTTGCCGCCTACCTACAACTCGAATTATTTAGGGTATGGATACCCGTTATTTTTCAAATTGTAGGGGTGTTGGCTTCATTTATAAACCCAAGTCACATACTGATGTATGCTCCTTGTGACTCATTCATTTGCCGCCTACCTACAACTCGAATTATTTAGGGTATGGATACCCGCTATTCTTCAAATTGTAGGGGTGTTGGCTTCATTTATAAACCCAAGCCACATACTGATGTATGCTCCTTGTGACTCATTCATTTGCCGCCTACCTACAACTCGAATTATTTAGGGTATGGATACCCGTTATTTTTCAAATTGTAGGGGTGTTGGCTTCATTTATAAACCCAAGT
>NZ_JBCPSS010000013.1:0-30883 GCF_051129765.1 Providencia sp. Je.9.19 | reverse complement strand
TTCAAGACTTTAACTTCAAATAATACTTTTTTGATAGTGTCTTGTGAGTGCCCACACAGATTGTCTGATAAATTGTTAAAGAGCGTTGCAACTCATCTTTCGATGTCGACACCAAATTCTGTGAATCGGGTCGTTGTTGCGAGGTGTGTATACTACGTTTTTCTTTTAGAAAGTCAAGTGGTTATTTTCAACTTTTTCTTTCTTCACACCTTAGTGTCACTCACTTTTTCAAGTTTGGCTTAGGGTTTTCTTTTTCTAACCCTGACCACCGAAGTGGTTTGCCGTGACAACGGATGCGAATTATAGGGAGCTCTTAAAATTACACAACCTTTTTTTTAAAAAATAGTACTGTTTGCGGATAAAATCATCACTATGTGTTTTTTACTACCACAATGGTTATAAAAGAAGCTCAATTTCCTTTATACTTATAGTATTATTCTTTTCTTTCTAAGATATTAATCTTCATAGATTGATTTTCTTTTATGGCTACCAATATGAATAAATTACTAAGACCTTATTTAAATACTTATCCAACTATCACATCTACTGTGTTTATCGATCCGTCTTCCGTAATTATTGGGGATGTTCGCTTAGCAGATGACGTCAGTATCTGGCCTTTATCTGTATTACGCGGTGATGTTAACTATATTTCAATTGGTGCCCGTACAAATATACAAGATGGATCTGTTTTACATGTCACTCACAAATCTTTAAATAACCCTGAAGGTAATCCATTAATTATTGGAGAAGATGTCACCATCGGTCATAAAGTCATGCTTCACGGTTGCACAATCGGAGATCGAGTATTGGTTGGTATGGGCTCTGTCATTATAGATGGTGCAATAATTGAAAATGATGTTGTCATCGGTGCAAATAGTTTAGTTACACAAGGAAAGAGATTGGAATCAGGCTACCTGTATATAGGTAGCCCTGCAAAAGCTGTTAGAAAACTCACAGACAAAGAACTCAATCATTTACGTTACTCAGCAAATAATTATGTTGAATGGAAAAACAACTATTTGTCCTCTGACAACATATAGACGTCATTTTCATCTTTGAGGCCTTGACCAATCAAAGCCTCAAACTCTTCTTCTAAATCCCAACGGTGACTTTGGAATACAGCAAGTGCCGTTTCTTGCTTACCATAGCGACTATATAGAAACGACTCTGAAATAATACACTCCGATAGCATTCCGCTAATAAGTACAGGAAACCGCACTTTGCGTGCTAATGCATCCCATTCTTCTCTATCTGGAAATTGAATGGCCTGATTCATATCCTGAGCTCACGTTGTAATATCGATAAAACGGGTGCTATTTCGGGAAGAATGCCGTGCCATAGTTTAAATGCAAATGCAGCCTGCCCAACTAACATACCTAGCCCATCAGCCACTATTTTTGTTTTATGCTCACCTGCAAATGAAAGAAACGGTGTTAGCGTGTTTTGATAAAACATGTCATAACAAGCAACCTCTGAAGAAAAAATATCAGGGCTAATCTCTGGGATCTCTCCGTTCACACCTGAAGAGGTCGCATTAATAATAAGATCAAATTCAGCAGATGCGATCTGACAGATCTCCCGACCTTGAATATGACCAATTCCCGAAAATTGCTCAACTAATCGTTCAACTTTGGAAAAAGTTCTATTCGTCAATGTGATATGACAACCATATTCTAAAAGAGGCAGCAAAGCACCTCGGGTTGCACCACCAGCGCCAATAATTAAAATTTTACTATTTGAATGAATAAACTCGAGTCGTTGTAGATCTAACAACAACCCCATTCCATCCGTGTTATCGCCTAGCAAACGATGATCATCAAGCTTCATGATGGTGTTTACAGCGCCACAAATTTGAGCTCTATCTGTCAATTCTGAAACTAACTGGTATGCTCTTTCTTTAAATGGCAATGTAATATTTGCGCCTTTCCCACCCTGAGAGAAAAAATTTACGACATTCTGCTCAAAACTATCTATCGGCGATAAGATTTTTTGGTACTCGAGGGAAACGCCTGTCTGCTCAGCAAACATTTGGTGTATCAATGGTGACTTACTGTGCTCAATTGGGTTTCCAAAAACGGCAAACATTCCCATTTAATATTTATCCTTTACGATATAATTGCCCAGTCTTAGCATCTTTAATTTCAGATGGATTCTGTCGACCACCCACTAATCCATCAAGGACCGGAATGCTACCGTGAAATTGTTCAATAACATCATTAGTTGTTCTACAAGGCTCTAAACCACTTAAATTTGCACTTGTCGAAACAATTGGTTTTCCATATCTTTTACATAGCGCTTTAACTAATTCATGATCCGTGACTCGAACAGCTAAGGTATCAAATTTTCCCGTTAACCATTTTGGTGTGGTTGTTTTTGCTGGTATCACCCAAGTAACTGGTCCCGGCCAACTACTATACATGACGTCCATTTGCGCATGGGTTAACTGGCTATCATCAACATAGTTTTTCAATTGCTCATAATTATCGGCAATAAGAATCAATCCTTTTTCCCATGGACGCTGTTTTAGTTCAAGTAGCTTATTAACCGCTTTCTCACTATCAGGGTCACATCCCAAGCCAAAAACAGCTTCGGTTGGATACGCAATAACTTCTTCTTGTTCAAGTGATGTAATAATACGTTCAATTGCAGGTGTAGATTTATTTTGCATAGTTTTAACTCATTATTTTTCTTGTGACTTACCACAACGTTTACTGGCACAACATAATTTTACGCCCTGTCCGCCCTTTTTTTCCATCAATAATGGATATTCACAAAACTCACACTTTCCAGTAACTGGCTTATTATTGATTATAAATTGGCAGCTAGGATAATTATCACAAGCATAAAATGTCTTTCCAAACCTAGACTTACGCTGTAGGAGATTGCCTTTTTGACATTGAGGACAAGGGATTTTAGTTTCATCCGGCTTATCAATTAATTCAGTATGCTCACAACTAGGATAATGACTACAACCAATAAACATACCAAATCGGCCTTGTTTTAAGACTAAATCATGTCCACACTCAGGGCAGTTCTGTCCCTCTAATACTTTAACAATATGGCTTTCAGTTACTGAACGTAACGGTCGTAGATATTGGCACCCTGGATAACCAGAGCAAGCCAGAAAAGGTCCATGAGCACTATTACGAATAACAAGTAACGCGCCACAATCAGGACAATATTCATTTTTTTCTGTATCAAAAGGCAATTGCTTTGACATGATTTTCTCTTAACTAACTCAACCTTATGTACCCACCAGCAGTAGAGGTAATAATTCCATTTATTTCCATTTCAGTTAAAAGTGAAATTATTTGCGTTATTGGCATTTGCATCTGTTCTGCAATTACATCTACGGGTGTAGCTTGGTATCCCACCATACCTAAAATTTTATTTTCTGTCAGGTTAAACTCTGTAACGGGTATATCTTCTCCCACTAATTCTGATTGTAGCCAACTTAACTCACACTCTAAGTGCTGTATGATATCCTCTGGTTGAGCCAATAAGTAAGCGCCTTGTTGTAATAACCAATGATTACCACTAAATGCAGTGTTTCCTAGCGGCGCAGGTAATGTGAAAAGATCTCTATTTTGTTCAATCGCATAACGTGCAGTTATCAATGATCCACTTTTCATACCCGCCTCAATAACCACAATTGCTTTACTTAGACCACTAATAATTCGATTGCGTCGTGGAAATTGTTTTGGCAAAGGAGGGGTATCAGGTAAGTATTCAGAAACAAGTAATCCCTCTTGTTTGATTTGTTCAGCTAAAGATATATGTTGTTTCGGATAAATATTTCCAAGTCCACTACCTAATACAGCAATTGTATTACCATGATTTGCAATTGCAGCTTTATGGCTCATTCCATCAATTCCTAAAGCAAGACCACTTGTAATCGTTAGCCCATAACTCACAAACTCTTTTACAAATATTTCTGTCCATTTTTGTCCATATTCACTCGCTTGACGACTTCCGATGATGGCAATTTGTGCTGTTGCCAATAATTCCTGTCTTCCTACTATAAAAAGTATAAGAGGAGGGTTATGGATTTGTTTCAATAAAAATGGATATTGAGGATTACTAAATGTAATCATCTGATTTTCTTTATTATCTAACCATTTGAGAACTAAGTTAATTCGATGCGTTGGCATATTCAAAAATTGTAAGCTTTGCATTTCATTCAAACCACATTTTTGCAAAGTCGTACAACTCATTCTATTTAATTGTTTTAGCTTATTAATTATTTGTAATGCGTACTGGGGTAATACTTTATTTACCTGAGACATCCTTAGCCAAATTTCCTGCACATTCATTTTGTCATCCTGACTTGTTTATTAGCATGTTCTTTGGTGAACAAATCATAACCAATACTGTCAATATGCTAGATAAATGTCTAGAATAGGCATTAATTCCCATTCACATTTTTGGAAGCCGTTCGAAAAATCTATGTCAGTATTAAACGTATTACATTATCCAGACGAACGCTTACGCACTATTGCAAAGCCAGTCGAAAAAATTGATGCCTCAATTCAACGTATAATCGATGATATGTTCGAGACTATGTATGAAGAGGAAGGTATAGGGCTTGCTGCAACTCAAGTTGACATCCACCAGCGAATTATCGTTATTGATGTCTCTGAATCACGCAATGAGCGCCTTGTACTTATTAATCCTGAGCTGCTCGATAAATCAGGAGAAACAGGTATAGAGGAAGGCTGCCTTTCAATACCAGAACAACATGGGTTCGTCCCAAGAGCTGAACAGGTAAAAGTTCGAGCCCTAGACTACAATGGTGACTCATTTGAACTGGAAGCTGATGGGCTGCTAGCTATTTGTATCCAACATGAAATGGATCATCTTGTTGGTAAGTTATTCGTTGATTATCTATCTCCGCTAAAACGCCAGCGTATCCGTCAAAAAGTTGAAAAACTAGATAGAATAAAAGCAAAAGAAGCCAAGAATAGCTAATTAAATAAACAGGGAAAATTCTGTGTCAGAACCATTAAAAATTATCTTTGCAGGTACTCCCGATTTTGCAGCCAAACATTTGGCTGCATTACTTGAAACAAACCATCAAATTGTTGGTGTTCTTACTCGTCATGATAAACCGGCAGGTAGAGGAAAAAAACTCACGCCAAGTCCTGTTAAGATGCTAGCAGAAGAACATAAAATTCCCATCTTTCAGCCTATAACGCTAAAAGATACGGAGAACCAGCAGTGGATTAAAGATAGAAATGCCGACTTAATGATTGTGGTTGCTTATGGCTTAATTTTACCACAAGCCGTTTTAGATATTCCTCGTCTTGGTTGCCTTAACGTCCACGGTTCCTTACTACCTCGTTGGCGAGGAGCTGCACCAATTCAACGCTCTATATGGGCTGGCGACAATGAAACGGGTGTGACTATTATGCAAATGGACGCAGGTCTTGATACCGGTGATATGTTATATAAAATAACTTGCGCTATTACCTCCGATGATACAAGTGCAACACTATATGACAAATTAGCCATAACAGGTCCTAAAGCACTTATTCATACTGTAGAAATGCTATCATCTGGTCATTGTATTCCAGAAAAACAGGATAATTCATTAGCAAATTACGCTGAAAAATTATCCAAAGAAGAAGCACGTATCGATTGGCGGCAACCAGCAGAGCATATCGAACGTTGTATCCGAGCATTTAACCCTTGGCCGATGAGTTATTTTATCGTTCAAGAGCAACTAATCAAAGTTTGGCAAGCTGAAGTCATTACTGAAATACATAATAAGCAGCCTGGAACTATAATTAGCGCCGATAAAAAAGGAATTAGCATTGCCACTGGTAATGGAATTCTCAATATAACCCAGTTGCAACCTCCGGGAAAAAAAGCGATGAGCGCACAAGATTTATTAAATTCCCGTCGCGAATGGTTCACTCCTGAACAACAGATAGACTAATTTATCTACAAAATTGCCTGTAGATAAACTCAGGCAATTTTCATTCAGAAACTAAAAGACACACCTTCTCTTATGAAAAATACATATAATTTACGCAGTATTGCGGCGACTGCCATTAGCCAAGTACTTGATAATGGACAATCACTAAGTGCAGTGCTTCCCGAGCTACAACGAAATATAAATGATAAAGATAAATCTTTATTACAAGAGATTTGCTTCGGTGTCTTAAGATATCTACCTAAACTTGAATGGTTTATTAGCCAATTAATGGAAAAACCATTAACTGGGAAACAAAGAACCTTACATTACTTAATTATGGTTGGTATTTATCAACTACTTTATACCCGAATCCCAGCACATGCTGCATTAGCTGAAACTGTAGATGGAGCGGTTGCACTAAAGCGCCCTCAGTTAAAAGGACTTGTAAATGGTGTACTACGATCTTTTTTACGCCAACAAGTACAATTAGAAGAGCGCAATGAAAACAATAATAGCCAATACTTACATCCAAGTTGGTTATTAAAACGCTTACAAGATGCATATCCTAATGAATGGCAATCAATTGTAGATGCTAACAATCAGCGTCCACCTATGTGGTTAAGAGTCAACTCTCAATACCATAGCGCAAAGCAATACCTTGAATTATTAGAACAAGTTGATATTTCAGCACAACTACATCCTTCACGCCCTAGTGCTATATGCTTAGATGAACCAACCCCTGTATCAAAATTACCTGGATTTGAAGATGGTTGGTCAACAGTTCAAGATGCTTCAGCTCAAGGCTGCGCCGAGCTTCTTCAGCCAAAAAATAATGAAAATATTTTAGACCTCTGCGCTGCACCTGGAGGTAAAACAACTCACATTCTAGAATTAGCGCCCAAAGCCAATGTGCTTGCAGTCGATATTGACGAATTTCGTCTAAAACGAGTTAAAGAAAATCTAAAACGACTAAAACAGCATGCAACCGTAATTGAAGGTGATGGAACTAAACCGGAACAATGGGCTGATGGACAACTGTTTGACAGAATTTTACTTGATGCACCATGCTCAGCGACTGGTGTTATAAGACGTCATCCTGACATCAAATGGCTAAGACGTGATTCTGATATAAATGAACTTGCACAACTACAATCTAAGATTTTAGAATCAGTTTGGCCATACCTTAAACCTAACGGAACACTTCTTTATGCAACATGTTCTGTGCTCCCTGAAGAAAATAGTCTACAAATTCAAAATTTTCTCGCTAAACACTCAGACGCGTGCCTAAATGATGGAACTGAAGCCGGATTGCAAATACTGCCGAGCACCACTGGTGGTGATGGATTTTTTTATGCCCGCTTGGTAAAACAGGCACAGTAACAGGCGATAAATTCTCACATATAGGAATATGCAATGAAGATCATTATTCTAGGTGCCGGACAAGTTGGCGGTACACTCGCTGAAAATTTAGTTGATGAGAACAATGATATTACTGTCGTTGACACCGATGCGGATCGATTACGTCAACTTCAAGATCAATTTGATCTACGAGTTGTCAATGGCCATGGCTCTCATCCCAGAGTCCTTAGGGATGCAGGAGCAGAAGATGCTGATATGCTAGTTGCTGTCACTAACTCTGACGAAACAAATATGATTGCATGCCAAATTGCATATAGCCTCTTTAATACGCCTAATAAAATTGCCCGTATTAGAGCTACTGAATATATACGTGAAGCCGATAAATTATTTCTGCCTGAGCAAATTCCAATTGACTATTTAATTTCTCCTGAGCAATTAGTCATCGATTACATCTACAAGCTCATTCAGTACCCTGGCGCACTTCAAGTTGTTAACTTTGCAGAAGGCAAAGTCAGTATTGTTGCGGTCAAAGCCTACTATGGCGGCTCACTCGTTGGTAATGCTCTTTCTAGTTTACGCGAACACATGCCCCACATTGATACTCGTGTTGTCGCTATATTTCGCCAAGATAGACCGATACGTCCTCAAGGCTCGACTATTATTGAGGCTGGTGATGAAGTCTTTTTCGTCGCATCAACTCAACATATTCGAGCCGTTATGAGTGAACTTCAACGACTAGAAAAACCTTACAAGCGTTTAATGATAGTTGGTGGTGGTAATGTTGGTGCGGGATTAGCCAAACGACTCGAAAAAGATTATAGCGTCAAATTAGTCGAACGAAACCAACAAAGGGCAACTGAACTTGCCGAGTTGTTACATGACACAATTGTTTTTTATGGTGATGCATCTGATCAAGAATTATTAACTGAAGAACATATCGAGCAAATGGATGTGTTTATTGCTGTAACTAATGATGATGAAGCAAATATTATGTCAGCAATGCTAGCTAAAAAAATGGGCGCGAAAAAAGCAATGGTACTGATACAACGCTCTGCTTATGTTGAATTAGTTCAAGGTGGCGTAATTGATATTGCGGTATCACCTCAACAAGCAACAATTTCTGCCTTATTAAGTCATGTCAGAAAAGCAGATATAGTAAGTGTTTCGTCATTAAGAAGAGGTGTTGCTGAAGCAATAGAAGCTATTGCTCATGGTGATGAAAATACATCCAAAGTTGTTGGTAAAAAAATATCAGAAATAAAACTACCACCTGGCACTATTATTGGTTCAATAGTAAGAGAAGATGAAGTTATTATTGCTAGTGATTACCATATTATTGAGCAAGGGGATCACGTCATCATGTTTATTACAGATAAAAAATATGTACCCGATGTCGAAAAACTATTCCAACCTAGCCCTTTCTTTTTATAGTAATAAGAAAAAGTAATAAATATTTGCAGCATAATTATTTTAGATACTATAATTTGTTAATCACATACATACTTTGTAGCAATTGAGTTACTTATTCAGGTTAAGGGGTCATCAAATGAGTTTTTTAAAAGAGTTCCGTGAATTTGCCATGAAAGGCAATGTTGTGGATATGGCAGTCGGTATTATTATTGGTGCTGCATTCGGGAAAATAGTTTCATCATTAGTTGCTGATATCATTATGCCACCTCTAGGCTTGCTAATCGGTGGGGTTGATTTTAAACAATTCAGTATAATATTAAGAGAAGCACATGAAGGTTTACCTGCGGTAGTCCTTAATTATGGTATTTTCTTACAAACAGTCTTTGATTTCGTTATTGTTGCTTTCGCAATATTTATGGCAATAAAAGTAATGAATAAAGTTCGCCGTGAAAAAGAAGAAGCAACACCAACTGAACCACCGGCACCAACTTCAGAAGAAGTATTATTATCAGAAATCCGTGATTTATTGAAAGAACAGAATAAGAAATAATTAAAAGGCCAGTGGTAATAAGTATATTAACTGATTACCACTGGCCTCCCAGTTAGCATTTTTATTATTTACTCCTTTACGATTATAACTTCCTTTACCTTTTTTATTTTTTTCAACCCGTTGGCGAAATAATGGATCATGCAATAATGCCTCAATTGCATTATCTTTAATCTCACCGCGTTTATGCTGATATTTGCTCATAGCAGACCTTTTAACGTTAATTGATGATTTATAATTTAATAAATCTTTGATGCACCCTTCTCTAGAATCTCCATAATTGAACAATAGGTTGTGGCATGTTCATCACCACAACATACGGAACTCAACATTTTTAATGAGTCTCGCATAATAATAAGCTCTTGAATCTTTTTTTCAACCTCATGTAATCTGAGATCAACAATATGCTTTGATTGCTGACATGTATGATGCTCTGGATCGACTCTAATTGAAAGTAATTCCGTGATAGCCTCTAAAGTAAAACCCAGTTGCTTAGCATAACGAATAAAACGTAACCGTTGTAAATCCTGTTCCGTAAATAATCGGTAACCCCCTTCCGTTCTAACTTTATGCCCCATTAACCCCTGCTTTTCATAAAAACGAATAGTATCAGGAGTCACATCCGCAAGCTTAGCGATTTGGCCTATTTTATACATATTCATAATTTCTCACCAGTAGGTATGGATTTATAAAGAATATTTCAAGGGTAAAATGCAAATATGAAGGGTAAGAATAGCAGGTACAAAAAAACCGGGCAATAAATACCCGGTTTTCTTGAAAGCAATTACAGATTACTCTGCAACAACTTCTTGAGACTCTACAGCACGGTCAACAAGTTCGATGTAAGCCATCGGAGCATTGTCACCTGTACGGTGTCCACACTTAAGAATACGAGTGTAACCACCAGCACGAGCTGCGAAACGAGGTCCCAGTTCATTAAATAATTTTGCCACGATCTCGTTATCACGAGTACGGGCGAATGCCAGACGACGATTAGCAACGCTATCCGTCTTGGCAAGAGTAATCAGCGGCTCAACGACGCGACGCAGTTCTTTCGCTTTAGGCAGAGTCGTCTTGATTATCTCGTGACGAACTAAAGAACCTGCCATGTTACGGAACATAGCTTGGCGGTGGCTGCTGTTGCGGTTCAATTGACGACCACTCTTACGATGGCGCATGACCTTATCCTTCTCAGTAAAACCTTAACCTGTGACCTAATCGTCAGCGATACTAGCTGGCGGCCAATTTTCTAAGCGCATGCCCAGAGAAAGACCGCGAGATGCCAAGACGTCCTTAATTTCAGTAAGTGATTTCTTACCAAGGTTAGGCGTTTTAAGCAACTCAACTTCTGTACGCTGTACAAGATCACCGATGTAGTGGATAGCTTCTGCTTTAAGGCAGTTAGCAGAGCGGACAGTCAATTCCAGATCGTCAACTGGGCGCAGTAAGATAGGATCGAATTCTGGTTTCTCTTCTTTAACTTCTGGTTGACGTACATCACGTAAATCAACAAAAGCTTCAAGTTGTTCAGCCAGAATGGTCGCTGCACGGCGAATCGCCTCTTCAGGATCGATTGTACCGTTAGTTTCCATTTCAATAACTAACTTATCCAAGTCAGTACGTTGCTCAACACGAGCTGCTTCAACATTGTAGGCTATACGCTCTACAGGGCTGTAGCAAGCATCGACTAACAAACGACCAATTGGGCGCTCATCTTCTTCCGAATGAACTCGGGCAGAAGCCGGCACATAACCACGACCACGCTGAACTTTAATGCGCATATTAATAGACGCACTTTCGTCAGTAAGGTGGCAAATGATGTGCTGTGGCTTGACGATTTCGACATCACCATCATGGATGATGTCGGCGGCGGTTACAGGGCCAATGCCAGATTTATTCAAGGTTAAAATAACTTCATCTTTCCCCTGAACTTTAACCGCCAGCCCTTTCAGGTTGAGGAGAATCTCCAGGATATCTTCCTGTACACCTTCTTTAGTGCTGTACTCATGCAGTACACCATCAATCTCAACCTCTGTCACCGCACAACCCGGCATAGACGAAAGCAGAATACGGCGCAGTGCGTTACCAAGAGTATGGCCAAAGCCACGCTCTAAAGGCTCAAGGGTCACCTTAGCGTGCGTCGAACTCACTTGCTCGATATCTACCAGGCGCGGTTTTAGAAACTCTGTCACAGAACCCTGCATTGTGTCCTCTCTTTGGTGCTAAGCTTTACTTGGAGTAAAGCTCGACGATCAGGTGTTCGTTAATGTCCGCAGACAAGTCAGTACGTTCAGGAATACGTTTGAACACACCTTCCATTTTAGCAACATCAACTTCCAGCCAAGTTGGCTTCTCACGCTGTTCAGCCAGCTCTAAAGCAGCCTTAATGCGAGACTGATTTTTGGCTTTCTCACGAACGCTGATAACGTCATTCGGGGAAACCTGATAAGAAGCGATATTAACTACGCGACCATTTACCATGATAGCCTTGTGGCTAACCATTTGACGTGATTCTGCGCGAGTTGCGCCGAAACCCATACGATAAACTACGTTATCAAGACGGCCTTCAAGCAGAGTCAGCAGGTTTTCACCTGTGTTGCCTTTCAGACGCGTTGCTTCTTTATAATAGTTACGGAATTGACGCTCTAGAACACCGTATGTACGACGAACTTTTTGTTTTTCACGTAACTGAACACCATAGTCAGACAGACGCGGTTTACGCGCACCGTGCTGGCCTGGAGCTTGATCTAATTTACACTTGGTCTCTATCGCACGGACGCCAGACTTCAAAAAGAGGTCTGTTCCTTCGCGACGGCTCAGCTTGAGCTTGGGACCCAAATATCTAGCCATTTTCTTTCTCCAACAGTCCTAAAAACGGGGCGAATTAAACGCGACGTTTCTTCGGTGGACGACAACCGTTATGAGGGATAGGAGTCACATCAGTAATATTAGTGATGCGGAAACCAGCGGCGTTCAGAGCACGAATTGTTGATTCGCGGCCCGGACCCGGTCCCTTAACCATAACTTCCAGGTTCTTGATACCGTATTCTTTCACAGCTTCCGCACAACGCTCTGCTGCAACCTGAGCTGCGAACGGAGTTGATTTGCGAGAGCCACGGAAACCGGAACCACCGGCTGTTGCCCAACCTAATGCGTTACCTTGACGGTCTGTAATAGTAACGATTGTGTTGTTGAAAGAAGCATGGACATGTGCCACACCGTCTGAGACTTGCTTTCTTACACGCTTACGTGCACGAACTGGTGCCTTTGCCATTATTCAATACCCCGACTTATTTCTTGATCGGCTTACGCGGGCCCTTGCGGGTACGAGCGTTAGTCTTAGTACGCTGTCCGCGCACAGGAAGACCACGACGATGACGTAAACCACGATAACATCCAAGGTCCATAAGACGCTTGATGCTCAGGGTAATTTCACGACGTAGGTCACCTTCTACCACATATTTGGCAACTTCGTCACGCAGCTTGTCGATTTGTTCTTCAGACAGCTCACTGATCTTAACATGTTCAGCAATACCAGTAGATTCACAGATAGCCTGTGAACGAGTCTTGCCGATACCGAAAATCGATGTTAAAGCGATTACAGTATGTTTATGATCAGGAATGTTAATGCCTGCTATACGGGCCACTATGCACTCCTAAGTTAAAAATATACATTACTGTGCTGAAAAGCCCGTTTTCAGGATACTCAAACAATAATGTATCTTAGATAAAAAGATTGGCTGGCTAATTTAGCCAGCTCAACCCAACTTTGCAAGAAAAAAATGCTTTTTCTTAGCCTTGACGTTGTTTATGTCTAGGCTCAACACTACAAATTACACGAACGCTACCATGGCGACGGATAATTTTGCAATTACGGCATAATTTCTTGACGGAAGCACGAACTTTCATTTTTACTCTCCGTAACTTCTTAGCAAACCATAACACAGTAAGCGATTACTTACCTTTCAGATTTGCTTTCTTCAATGCAGACTCATACTGACTTGACATCATCAGAGTTTGCACTTGAGCCATAAAGTCCATGATAACAACAACCACGATTAACAGGGAAGTACCACCAAAATAGAAAGGTACTTTCATTGCGTCACGCATGAACTCCGGGATTAGGCAGATGAAGGTAATATAAAGAGCACCAACTAACGTTAGACGCGTCATTACCTTATCAATGTACTTGGCCGTTTGCTCTCCCGGACGAATTCCTGGTACAAATGCACCGGACTTCTTCAGGTTATCTGCCGTTTCTCTAGGGTTGAAAACCAACGCTGTATAGAAGAAACAGAAGAAGATGATCGCAGATGCATAAAGTAACACATACAACGGTTGTCCAGGCTGTAAGTACATAGAAATTGTAGTCAGCCAGTCCCAACCAGTCCCATCACCAAACCAAGAGGCTATTGTACCCGGGAATAGTATGATACTGGAAGCAAAAATTGCAGGAATTACACCCGCCATATTCACTTTCAGTGGTAAATGTGTACTTTGTGCAGCATAAACACGGCGACCTTGTTGACGTTTGGCATAATTAACGACAATACGACGTTGACCACGCTCCATAAAGACAACAAAAAAAGTAACCGCGAATACTAACACCGCAACCAACAGCAACAGGAGGAAGTGCAGATCGCCTTGCCGAGCTTGCTCGATGGTATGGCCAATAGCCGGCGGTAGACCCGCAACTATACCAGCAAAGATAATAATTGAAATACCGTTTCCGATACCTCTTTCAGTTATCTGCTCACCTAACCACATTAAAAACATAGTACCAGTGACCAAGCTAACAACTGCCGTGAAGTAGAACGGAAGACCTGGATCAATAACTAATCCTTGCATTCCTGGCATATTCGGTAGACCCATCGCAATACCAATTGATTGGAATATTGCTAATACCAGAGTACCCCAACGAGTATATTGGCTTATCTTCCGACGACCTGCTTCCCCTTCTTTCTTTATTTCTGCTAGTCGTGGATTAACCACAGACAATAATTGGATAATGATCGATGCCGAAATATACGGCATGATACCCAAAGCAAAAATAGAAGCTCGGCTGAGAGCACCACCAGAGAACATGTTAAACATTTCTATGATGGTGCCTTGTTGCTGTTCGAGCAATTTGGCAAGCACAGTGGCATCAATACCAGGGATTGGAATAAAAGAACCAATTCGGAAAACAATTAGCGCCCCTATTACAAACAAAAGTCTGCGTTTAAGTTCGCCAGCTCCACCTTTGGCACTTTGAAAATCTAATCCTGGTTGTTTAGCCATCTGTCACTTATTCCTCAATTTTACCGCCGGCAGCTTCGATTGCAGCGCGAGCACCTTTAGTAACACGAAGGCCACGTACAGTAACTGCACGATTCACTTCGCCAGACAGAATAACTTTCGCATATTCAATCTGGATGCCAACAACGTTCGCGGCTTTCAATGCGTTCAGATCAATAACATCGCCTTCAACAGCAACAAAGTCAGACAGACGAATTTCGGCTGTAATCATTGCTTTGCGTGAAGTGAAGCCGAATTTCGGCAAACGACGGTATAAAGGCATCTGGCCACCTTCAAAACCACGACGTACGCCACCACCAGAGCGTGAGCTCTGACCTTTGTGACCACGGCCGGCGGTTTTACCGAGACCAGAACCAATACCACGACCTACGCGTTTAGGCGCATGCTTGGCACCCTCAGCCGGAGACAGAGTATTTAAACGCATCTCTTACTCCTCAACTTTAACCATGTAGGAAACCAAGTTGACCATACCACGAACCGCAGGAGTATCCTCACGTTCTACTGTATGACCAATGCGGCGCAGACCTAGACCAGTCAGAGTTGCCTTATGCTTAGGCAAACGACCGATTGAACTGCGAACTTGTGTAATTTTAATAGTCTTAGCCATGGCCGATTACCCCAGAATTTCTTCGACGGATTTTCCACGCTTAGCTGCGACCATCTCTGGAGACTTCATGCTGTCTAAAGCATCCAGTGTTGCACGAACCACGTTGATTGGGTTTGTGGAACCATAGGTTTTAGCCAGGACGTTGCGAACTCCAGCTACGTCTAAAACTGCACGCATTGCACCGCCGGCAATAATACCGGTACCTTCGTGAGCAGGCTGCATAAACACACGAGAACCAGTGTGTGTACCTTTCACAGGGTGGAACAATGTGCCGTTGTTTAGAGCAACGGTTTTCATACTGCGACGGGCTTTTTCCATCGCTTTCTGGATTGCTGCCGGAACTTCGCGCGCTTTACCGTAACCAAAACCAACGCGACCGTTACCATCACCAACAACTGTTAGTGCGGTAAAACTGAAAATACGGCCACCTTTAACGGTTTTTGCTACGCGGTTTACCGCGATCAGCTTTTCCTGCAGTTCGCCAGCTTGTTTCTCGATGTGAGCCATCTTACACCTCTACCTTAGAACTGAAGGCCAGCTTCACGGGCAGCATCTGCCAGTGCCTGGACTCTACCATGATATTGGAAACCAGAACGGTCAAAAGCAACAACTTTGATGCCTTTTTCCAATGCACGCTCAGCAATTAATTTACCAACTGCTACTGCTGCATCTCTGTTTCCAGTGAATTTCAATTGCTCATTAATAGCTTTTTCTACTGTAGAAGCTGCTACTAATGTTTCAGAACCGTTAGGTGCAATAACCTGCGCATAAATATGGCGTGGGGTACGATGTACCACCAGGCGAGTCGCACCCAATTCTTGGATCTTGCGGCGTGCGCGGGTCGCACGACGGATACGAGCTGCTTTCTTATCCATAGTGTTACCTTACTTCTTCTTAGCCTCTTTGGTACGCACGATTTCATCGGCGTAACGAACACCCTTACCTTTATAAGGCTCAGGACGACGGTAAGCACGCAATTCTGCTGCAACTTGACCAATCACTTGCTTATCCGCACCTTTCAGTACGATTTCAGTTTGTGTTGGACATTCAGCAATAATGCCTGCTGGCAGTGCGTGTTCAACCGGATGCGAGAAACCTAAAGACAAGCTTACAGCGTTGCCTTTGATTGCTGCACGGTAACCTACACCGACCAATTGAAGCTTTTTAGTGAAGCCGTCAGTAACACCAACAACCATTGAGTTAAGCAGTGAGCGAGAAGTACCCGCCTGTGCCCAAGCATCATCAAAACCTTCGCGTGGACCGAAAGTTAGGTGGCCATCTTCATGTTTAACTTCAACTGCTTTATGGATAGTACGACTAAGCTCGCCGTTTTTACCTTTAATCGAAATTACCTGACCGTTGAGTGTTACCTCTACGCCGGCAGGAATGACGACAGGTGCTTTTGCCACACGAGACATTCTTTCCTCCCGAATTAAGCTACGTAGCAGAGAATCTCGCCACCAAGACCAGCTTGGCGAGCTGCACGATCAGTCATGACACCTTTAGAGGTAGAAATAACAGCGATACCTAAACCAGCCATAACTTGTGGTAGCTCATCTTTTTTCTTATAGATGCGCAGGCTAGGTCGGCTTACTCGCTGAATGCTTTCTACAACAGCCTTACCTTGGAAATAACTTAAAGTAATTTCCAATTCTGGCTTGATGTCGCCTTCAATTTTAAAATCTTCAATATAGCCTTCTTCCTTCAGAACGTTGGCAATTGCCACTTTCAGCTTGGAGGAAGGCATGGTGACCGCAACTTTATTTGCGGCTTGACCGTTACGGATACGGGTCAGCATATCCGCGATGGGATCTTGCATGCTCATCTGTCTTTACTCCCGTGATTCAAAATGGAATTACCAACTTGCCTTTTTAAGGCCCGGTATCTCACCGCGCATAGCGGCTTCACGGACTTTAATACGGCTCAGACCAAATTTCCGCAGAAAACCATGCGGACGCCCAGTTTGACGGCAGCGATTACGCTGACGAGAAGGACTTGAATCACGTGGCAGTGTTTGCAGTTTGAGAACAGCATCCCAGCGATCTTCATCAGATGATTTAACATCAGAGATGATAGCTTTAAGTTCTACGCGTTTTGCGAAGAATTTCTCAGCTAATTTAGCACGTTTAACATCGCGCGCTTTCATAGACTTTTTAGCCATGAGTACCCTGCCTTACTTGCGGAACGGGAAGTTGAACGCTGCTAATAGTGCGCGACCTTCGTCATCTGATTTCGCGGAAGTGGTAATAGTAATATCTAAACCACGTACACGATCCACTTTATCGTAATCGATTTCAGGGAAGATGATTTGTTCACGAACACCCATGCTGTAGTTACCATGTCCATCAAATGACTTAGCAGGCAAGCCGCGGAAGTCACGAATACGTGGTACAGCAATAGAAATCAGACGTTCAAGGAACTCCCACATGCGTTCGCCACGCAGAGTCACTTTACAGCCGATTGGATAGCCCTGACGGATTTTGAAGCCTGCAACAGATTTGCGTGCTTTGGTGATCAATGGTTTTTGACCTGAGATTGCTGTTAAATCAGCTGCTGCATTGTCCAGCAGTTTCTTATCAGCGATCGCTTCACCAACACCCATATTCAGGGTGATCTTCTCGACCCGAGGGACTTGCATGACAGAAGTGTAGTTAAACTCAGACATGAGTTTAGTAACTACTTCGTCTTTATAGTAATCATGCAGTTTCGCCATCGTATACTCCAAAAATTACTTGATAGTTTCACTGTTAGACTTGAAGAAACGGACTTTTTTGCCGTCTTCGAATCTAAAGCCTACACGGTCAGCCTTACCAGTTGCCGCGTTAAAGAGTGCAACGTTAGAAACTTGAATAGCCGCTTCTTTTTCAACGATGCCACCTGGTTGGTTCAGAGCCGGTACAGGCTTCTGATGCTTCTTAACCAGATTTATACCTTCAACGATAACTTTACCAGAAGAAATAACCTGTTTGATTTTACCGCGCTTACCTTTGTCTTTCCCAGTTAGCACGATAACTTCGTCATCACGACGGATTTTCGCTGCCATAATTCGCTCCTTAGAGTACTTCAGGTGCCAGAGAGATAATTTTCATAAACTTCTCGTTACGAAGTTCACGAGTTACCGGCCCAAAAATACGCGTACCGATTACCTGCCCGCTGTTGTTATTTAACAATACACAAGCATTACTATCGAAGCGAATGACAGAACCGTCAGGGCGACGTACACCCTTCTTGGTGCGCACCACTACAGCTTTCAGGACATCACCTTTTTTAACTTTACCGCGAGGAATTGCTTCCTTAACAGTAATTTTAATGACGTCACCTACATGAGCGTAGCGACGGTGCGAGCCACCTAGAACCTTGATACACATTACGCGACGTGCACCGGAGTTGTCGGCCACGTTCAGCATAGTCTGTTCTTGGATCATTTTAGTGCTCCGCTAAATGTCAACTACTACTGAGCCACCTCATTATTGAAGAGGCCGTTCAAATATACCCATACTACGAGGGCGCGGCATTATAACACCACATCTTCGTTATGGACAGGAAAAATAAACGGCTCGAACAAAAAGAGCCGTTTATTTGTAAGAAAAGGCTATTCTATTACTGAACAGCTTTTTCTATAACGCGAACTAAGGCCCAAGATTTAGTCTTAGACAGTGGACGAGTTTCGCGGATTTCAACCACGTCACCAATTCCACATTCATTGTTCTCGTCATGTACGTGCAATTTAGTCGTACGACGGATGAATTTACCATAAAGAGGGTGTTTCACCATACGCTCGATAGCAACAACCATAGATTTCTCCATTTTGTCACTAACAACACGACCTTGCAGAGTACGGATTTTATCGTTCATTACGCACCTGCCTTCTCTGTCAGTAAAGTCTTCACACGTGCGATATCGCGACGTACTTGTTTCATTAGATGAGACTGTTGCAACTGGCCACTTGCCGCTTGCATACGTAAGTTAAATTGCTCACGTAGTAAGTTTAGTAGTTCAGAGTTCAGCTCTTCTACGCTTTTTTCGCGCAGCTCTTGTGCTTTCATTACATCACCGTCTTAGTTACAAAGGTGGTTTTGATAGGCAGTTTCGCTGCTGCCAGAGAGAATGCTTCACGAGCCAGCTCTTCAGGCACACCGTCCATTTCATACAGGACTTTACCAGGCTGGATCAAGGCAACCCAATACTCTACGTTACCTTTACCTTTACCCATACGAACTTCGAGTGGCTTTTCAGTTATTGGCTTGTCTGGGAATACGCGAATCCAGATTTTACCTTGACGCTTAATAGCACGGGTCATAGCACGACGTGCCGCTTCGATCTGACGTGCAGTCAGACGACCACGGCCAACAGCTTTAAGACCGAAAGTGCCGAAGCTAACATCCGTTCCTTGCGCTAGACCACGGTTGCGGCCTTTGTGCACCTTACGGAATTTTGTACGCTTTGGTTGTAACATCAGCGACTCTCCTTACTTGCGGCCTTTACGCTGCTGCTTTTTAGGTTGAGCAGCTGGTTTCTCAGCTTGTTCAACAGCAGCCATACCACCCAGAATCTCACCTTTGAAGATCCAGACCTTAACGCCTAGAACACCATATGTAGTGTGCGCTTCTGAAGTGTTGTAATCGATATCAGCACGTAATGTGTGCAGTGGCACACGGCCTTCACGATACCACTCGGTACGAGCGATTTCAGCACCGCCAAGACGGCCACTGACTTCAACTTTAATACCTTTAGCGCCCAGACGCATAGCGTTCTGTACAGCACGCTTCATAGCACGACGGAACATAACGCGACGTTCCAACTGTGAAGTGATGCTATCAGCAACTAACTTAGCGTCTAGTTCTGGTTTACGAACTTCGGCGATATTGATTTGCGCAGGAACACCAGCGATATCCGCTACTTTCTTACGCAGTTTCTCAACGTCTTCACCTTTCTTACCGATAACAATACCTGGGCGAGCAGTGTGAATAGTCACACGGATGCTTTTAGCAGGACGCTCGATAACGATGCGTGAAATTGACGCTTTTGCCAATTCTTTATTCAAGTACTGGCGTACTTTAAAATCGCTGTCTAGGTTGTCAGCGAATTCATTAGTATTCGCATACCAAGTAGAGTTCCAAGGTTTGACAATACCCAGGCGAATACCATTAGGATGTACTTTCTGACCCATTGCTAATCTCCAGAGTCTCAGCGATCGGACACAACCACTGTAATGTGGCTGGTGCGCTTAAGAATACGATCTGCACGGCCTTTCGCACGCGGCATGATGCGTTTCATAGTTGGACCATCATCTACGAATATTTTCGCAACTTTCAGGTCATCAATGTCAGCGCCATCGTTTTGCTCTGCGTTAGCAATAGCAGATTCCAGTACTTTCTTCACTAAACCAGCAGCTTTCTTGTTGGTAAAGGTTAGAATTTCCAGAGCTTGCGACACTTTCTTACCGCGAATCAGGTCGGCGACTAAGCGAACCTTCTGGGCAGAAGAACGAGCGTGGCGATGCATAGCTAAAGTTTCCATCTCTTCCTCCTATCCTTAACGTTTCTTAGCTTTCTTATCTGCCGCATGGCCGCGATAAGTGCGAGTCGGTGCGAATTCACCCAGTTTATGACCAACCATTTCGTCGGTAACAAAAACTGGAACGTGCTGACGACCATTATGGACAGCGATGGTCAATCCGATCATATTAGGAAAGATCGTTGAACGACGGGACCAAGTCTTGAGAGGCTTCTTGTCTCCGCTTTCCACCGCTTTCTCTACCTTCTTCAGCAAGTGCAGGTCAATGAAAGGACCTTTCTTGAGAGAACGTGGCATGGCTTATCCTCTAATTATTTTTTAGAACGATGACGTACGATGAATTGATCAGTACGCTTGTTGCTACGAGTTTTCTTACCTTTGGTTTGAACGCCCCATGGTGTTACTGGGTGTTTACCAAAGTTACGACCTTCACCACCACCATGTGGGTGATCGACTGGGTTCATCGCCGTACCACGAACGGTAGGACGAATACCACGCCAGCGGCTAGCACCAGCTTTACCCAGAACACGTAACATATGCTCAGCGTTACCAACTTCACCTAAGGTTGCACGGCAATCTGCTAATACTTTACGCATTTCACCAGAACGTAGACGTAGGGTGACATAAGCACCATCACGAGCAACGATCTGAGCGTAAGTACCTGCTGAACGCGCTAATTGTCCACCTTTACCTGGTTTAAGTTCGATGTTATGAACTGTAGAACCAACGGGGATATTACGCATCGGCAAAGTATTACCAGCTTTGATTGCTGAATCAACACCAGATTGAATCTGGTCACCAGCTTTCAGGCCTTTTGGTGCAAGAATATAACGACGTTCACCGTCTTTATATAGAACCAAGGCGATGTTCGCAGAACGATTTGGATCATATTCCAAACGTTCAACAACTGCAGGAATACCATCTTTGTTGCGTTTAAAGTCAACTAAACGATAATGCTGCTTATGACCACCACCAATGTGACGAGTAGTGATACGGCCATTGTTGTTACGACCACCAGACTTGCTCATTTTTTCTAACAGTGGAGCATAAGGTTTTCCCTTATGCAGCTCTGGGTTTACCACTTTAACTACGTGGCGACGGCCCGGAGACGTAGGTTTACATTTAACAACTGCCATTGTTCTTTACTCCTCCGACTTACTCTGCGCCGCTAATGAAGTCCAAATTTTGGCCTTCTTTCAGCGTCACGTAAGCTTTTTTCCAGTCGCTACGACGACCAACACGCTGACCGTGGCGTTTACTTTTGCCTTTAACCAGCAAAGTATTAACACCTTCAACTTCGACTTCAAACAGTTTCTGCACAGCAGCTTTGATTTCTGCTTTAGTCGCGTCTTTCGCAACTTTGAGAACGATGGTATTATTTTTTTCCATCGCTGTAGAAGCTTTTTCAGATACGTGCGGCGCGCGCAGTACTTTTAGCAGACGTTCTTCACGGATCATGCCAGCATCTCCTCAACTTGCTTCACAGCATCAGCAGTCATAACCACTTTGTCGAAGGCGATTAGACTAACTGGGTCGATACCTGCTGCATCACGTACGTCAACCTTATACAGGTTGCGCGCTGCTAAGAACAGATTTTCATCTAATTCAGCAGTGATGATCAGTACATCTACCAGAGCCATATCTTTCAGTTTTTGTACCAGCAACTTAGTTTTAGGTGCTTCAACAGAAAACTGTTCAACAACGATCAGACGATCTTGACGTACCAATTCAGATAGGATGCTTTTTAAAGCACCACGGTACATCTTTTTATTAACTTTTTGACTGTGGTCCTGTGGTTTAGCTGCGAAGCTAACACCACCAGAGCGCCAAATTGGGCTCTTAACAGAACCTGCACGAGCACGGCCCGTACCTTTTTGACGCCATGGTTTTTTACCTGAACCAGAAACTTCAGCACGAGTTTTCTGAGCACGAGTACCTTGACGAGCACCAGCTGCATATGCAACAACTACTTGGTGAACAAGCGCTTCATTGAAATCACGCCCGAAGGTAGTTTCGGAAACAGTCAGCGCGCTTTGCGCGTCTTTCATTACCAATTCCATTCCTATCTCCTTGACGTTAAGCCTTAACAGCCGGTTTGACGATCAGGTTGCTACCAGTAGCTCCTGGGACCGCACCTTTGACCAGCAGTAGGTTGCGCTCAGCGTCAACACGTACTACATCTAAGCTTTGAACAGTTACACGTTCATTACCTAGTTGGCCTGCCATTTTCTTGCCTTTAAACACTTTGCCCGGAGTCTGGTTCTGACCGATAGAACCCGGAACGCGGTGAGACAAGGAGTTACCATGCGTAGCATCCTGAGTACGGAAATTCCAGCGCTTAACTGTGCCGGCAAAACCTTTACCTTTAGATGTACCAGTAACGTCGACTTTTTTAACGTCAGCGAAAATTTCAACGCTAATGCTTTGACCTGCGTTAAATTCAGTACCTTCTTCAAGGCGGAATTCACGTAAGATGCGGCCAGCTTCAACGCCAGCTTTAGCGAAATGACCTGCTTCAGGCTTAGTTACACGGTTAGCTTTTTTGCTGCCCGTAGTGACCTGAATTGCATTATAACCGTCAGTTTCTTTAGTTTTAACTTGAGTAACGCGGTTATTTTCAATTTCGATAACAGTTACAGGGATAGAAACACCATCTTCAGTGAAGATGCGGGTCATTCCCACTTTTTTACCGACTAAACCAATCATTGTTTCAACCTCTCAATCTTTTGACACCTGATTAACCCAGGCTGATCTGCACGTCAACACCGGCAGCCAGATCCAGACGCATCAGAGCATCAACAGTCTTTTCGGTTGGCTCAACGATGTCAACCAGACGCTTGTGAGTGCGAATTTCGTACTGATCACGCGCATCTTTATTAACGTGCGGAGAGATCAGAACAGTAAAACGCTCTTTACGTGTCGGTAGCGGGATAGGACCACGAACTTGCGCACCAGTGCGCTTAGCAGTCTCTACGATTTCCGCAGTTGATTGATCGATTAAACGATGATCAAAAGCTTTCAAGCGGATACGGATTCTTTGGTTCTGCATGAGACCAGAGCTCCAACTATTTTATAAACGTAAATGATTACTCCTCACACCCATTTCGATTGATGGGGGAGTGTAATCGTCTCAATGTAACCCCCATATCGGGAGTATTGTCTAAATGAGCAACATATCGCCGCTCAATACTGATTGTTCAGTCCTAAAGTTTAGGGCTTACTCATCAGTAAGCCTGCGCATTATACGGAAACTATGGCGAAACGCAAGCAATCGAGGAAAATATGTGCTGCTTTTATACGATATAAACTGAATAAATGACAGAAAGGCCCAAGTGTAATAGCACCGGGCCTTTAAGATTAAATCAACATAGAGTTATGCGTCTTTTATCTGCGCTTGAATATAGTTCTGAATACCTACACGATTAATAAGTTCAACTTGAGTTTCTATCCAATCAATGTGATTTTCTTCATCTGCGAGTATTTCGATCATCAAATCACGGCTAACATAATCATGTATTGAGTCGGCATAGCTGATAGCTTCTTTAAGATTTAAAGCTCCATCTAACTCAAGCTTTAAATCTGAGGCAAGCATCTCTTCAACATCTTCTCCAATATTCAACTTACCAAGATCTTGTAAGTTTGGTAGCCCCTCAAGAAAAAGTATACGCTCAATATATTTATCAGCGTGTTTCATTTCATCAATTGACTCATGGTATTCCATTTCATTGAGGCGTTCTAACCCCCAATTTTTAAACATACGTGCATGCAAAAAATATTGATTTATTGCGACTAGCTCATTGCCCAACAATTTATTCAAGTGGGCTATCATTTTTTTATCGCCTTTCATTTTTACCCTCCATCGCTTCCAGTTCTTTAAGTGTAGACCTGAAATCGATAGCTGCGTGATTTTTACACACTGAATTTAAATTCAAAGTAATTAATTTTAAGCGGTGAATTGATTTAGCGGAGAATTAGCTGTATTTGAAATTACTATGCAACATCAACGGTACATAACACTTCTAAACGCAAAAGCTCTTCAGCAAGAATTTCTCGCGTTTGTTTTATGCATTTCCCACATTCGCGACCCACAGGTAATATTTGGCGTAACCCCTTTAAAGAAGTGACTTGATACTTCCTTGTAGCATTTCTAATTTGTTTATCTGTAATGGCTTCGCAAAGGCATACGTACATAATAGCTTACCTGTATAAATCATATACGATAAGTTTAAATGAAAATGATTAGCATTTCAATTATCATTAATTATTGCCATTTGGCAAAACTAGTGACATTAAGGCTTTTAGGATTGATTGTATGACTAGATTACAACATTGAAGTATTTGAATGAGGGAAATAATAATTAATATTTTGATATAAAAAAGGCATCATAAAAGATGCCTTTTTTCTGAGAAGATACCGCTTGGTAAGCTAACAGATATTATGCAATAACTTTTGCAACAACACCGGCGCCTACAGTACGACCACCTTCACGAATTGCGAAACGCAAACCATCATCCATCGCGATTGGGTGAATCAATGTCACGATCATGTTGATGTTGTCGCCTGGCATTACCATCTCTACGCCTTCTGGCAGTTCGATAGTACCGGTTACATCAGTTGTACGGAAGTAGAACTGTGGACGGTAACCTTTGAAGAATGGAGTATGACGACCACCTTCATCTTTGCTCAGGATATACACTTCTGATTCGAATTGTGTATGTGGCTTGATTGAACCTGGTTTTGCCAGTACTTGTCCACGTTGAATTTCTTCACGTTTAGTACCACGCAGTAAAACACCCACGTTCTCACCAGCACGACCTTCGTCAAGCAGTTTACGGAACATTTCAACGCCAGTACAAGTTGTTTTAACTGTTGCTTGAATACCAACAATCTCAACTTCTTCACCAACTTTAACGATACCACGCTCAACACGGCCTGTTACTACTGTACCACGACCTGAGATTGAGAATACGTCTTCAATTGGCAGCAGGAATGGTTTGTCAATTGCACGCTCTGGTTCTGGGATATAGCTATCCAGGAAACCAGCTAGTTCAACAATTTTCGCTTCCCACTCTGGAACACCTTCCAGTGCTTTCAGTGCAGAACCACGGATAACTGGAGTGTCATCACCTGGGAAATCGTACTGAGAAAGAAGTTCACGAACTTCCATTTCAACGAGTTCTAACAGTTCTTCGTCGTCTACCATGTCACATTTGTTCAGGAACACGATGATGTAAGGAACACCAACTTGGCGACCTAACAGGATGTGTTCACGCGTTTGTGGCATTGGGCCATCAGTCGCAGCAACAACCAGAATTGCACCGTCCATCTGCGCAGCACCAGTGATCATGTTTTTAACATAGTCGGCGTGACCTGGGCAGTCTACGTGTGCGTAGTGACGAGCTGGAGTGTCATATTCTACGTGTGAAGTAGAGATAGTGATACCACGTGCTTTTTCTTCTGGTGCGTTATCGATTTGATCGAATGCACGAGCAGAACCGCCGTAAGTTTTTGCTAGAACAGTAGTGATAGCTGCTGTCAGAGTAGTTTTACCATGGTCAACGTGGCCGATTGTACCAACGTTAACGTGCGGTTTTGAACGTTCAAATTTTTCTTTAGACATTAGATTGTCCCTCTAAGACACGGAATCGGTGGTCAGACCACATCAACCAAGCATAAATAAGTTTGCTTGTATTATTTACAGGAGACAAATCAGGGATTATTGAGTACATAGGGGAAGTGGTGCTGATAGGCAGATTCGAACTGCCGACCTCACCCTTACCAAGGGTGTGCTCTACCAACTGAGCCATATCAGCACATCTTGGAGCGGGCAGCGGGAATCGAACCCGCATCATCAGCTTGGAAGGCTGAGGTAATAGCCATTATACGATGCCCGCAATGAACTCGGCTACCTGAGTTATCAGCTGCTAAACTTTTCTTGATTTATCCATTGAGGATTATCAAGGAGATGGTGGTGGGAGAAGGATTCGAACCTTCGAAGTCGATGACGGCAGATTTACAGTCTGCTCCCTTTGGCCGCTTGGGTATCCCACCTATCCAAATTTTTAATGGTGCCGGCACCAAGAGTCGAACTCGGGACCTACTGATTACAAGTCAGTTGCTCTACCAACTGAGCTATGCCGGCATCAAGTGCTGCGCATTCTAGGAAGACTGAGCGCATGTTGCAACAAAAAAATTAACTTTTTTGTTCGTTCGCTCACTTTTTATCCGTTTATTGCATTTTTGCTGTTTTTTTAACTCTTTCTCGCTTAAAACATCAACAGCAGCCTTTAACTATAATCCATTATTAATTCATGAGTAAAGAGCTCTAATAGGTTTACATTTTTTAAATGTCTATTTTATAGCCACTATCACACTTCTATCACTCTAATTGTTAGAGTGTTTTTTAGTCGGTTAATGTCTTTTTTACTGCACCCGTCAAAAAAAAAGCATATAAAACATAAAAAGTTCTACGCCTACAATCTTTCACTCGCTATGATGCTATCAAATTTTATGGATACGGATGTTTAGGCAACCTATCCAACCTGCATAAAATAGGCAGATGTTGGTTTATGAAACAGAATGAAAATTTTATTAACACTCCATATTTAGAGTTTGATAGAGAACATTGGTCAACTTTACGTGATTCAGTCCCGTTGACTCTAACATCCAGTGAGCTTCTTGAATTGAAAGGCATCAATGAAGAACTCTCGATGAAGGATGTTATCGAAATCTATCTACCATTATCTCGCTTACTTAATTTTTATATAAGCTCTAACCTACGTCGCCAAGCTGTCTTAGAACAATTCTTAGGGACTAATGGGGCCAAAGTTCCTTATATTATCGGCATTGCCGGCAGCGTGGCAGTAGGTAAGAGCACGACAGCCCGTTTACTTCAGGCCTTATTAACGCGCTGGCCAGAACACAGAAAAGTTGACCTTATTACGACTGATGGCTTTTTACATCCTAATCAGGTGTTAAAAGATAAAAATATAATGAAGAAAAAAGGTTTTCCACAATCTTATGATATGAGAAAACTAGTTAACTTTGTTTCACAGATTAAATCTGGCGCACGCCATGTTGCTGCGCCTGTTTATTCTCATTTAACCTATGATATTGTCCCCGACCAGCAACAAATCATCGATCAACCTGATATATTGATCCTTGAAGGGCTAAACGTTCTTCAAAGTGACATGGATTACCCGCAAGATCCGCATCATGTGTTCGTTTCAGATTTTGTCGATTTTTCAATTTATGTAGATGCTGCGCCACAACTATTAAAACAATGGTATATAGGACGCTTTTTAAAATTTCGCCAAGGTGCATTTTCTGCTCCTGGATCTTATTTTCATAGTTACTCTAAATTAAGTGAAGAAGAAGCCATAAATATTGCTAGCTCAATTTGGGATGAGATTAATGGATTAAATTTAAAAGAAAATATATTGCCAACAAAAGAACGAGCAAGTTTAATAATGACCAAAGGTGAAAATCATTCTATTCAAAGTGTTAGATTGAGAAAGTAGTTATTTTTTAATTATTATTGGCCGGTTTAATTCCGGCCCGAAATTTTATTATTCATTTGATCTTAATGATATTTCACCACCAATATATGGCACAATTTCTCCATTTTCTTTTTGTAATAAAAGTGCACCCTGCTCATTAATCCCTCGTTCAACGCCAACTACAATATCATTACCTATCAATAGCTTAATTTTTCTATTGAAAAAATTATCAAGCTTAAACCAACGCTCGATGAAAGGTTTTAAACCTGCTTTCTCAAATAAAACTAATGCTGTTCTTAATGTTTGAATAATATTTATTGATAATTCATTTCGTTCAATATCATTAACTTCATCTATTAAAGATGCCCATGACTGATTTATTGCCTTATTATCTTCAACGTTATTTTTATCCATTCCAATATTAATACCAATACCAATAATAATATGCGCAGCATCACCAGTTTTACCGGTTAATTCAACAAGAATACCTGCAAGCTTTTTATCATTCATATAAAGGTCATTAGGCCATTTTACTTTTACTTTATTCGAACCTAACTTATTTAGTGTTTCAGCGATAACAATACCTACAACTAAACTTAACCCTATTGCCGCAGCAGGCCCTTGTTCGAGTTTCCAATACATTGACAAATAAAGGTTACAACCAAATGGAGAGATCCATTGGCGGCCTCTCCTTCCTCGACCTGCACTTTGATATTCAGCTAAACAAGTATCACCCGATTTAAGATTTGGGATCCGTTCCAACATGTATTGGTTGGTTGAGTCAATAACAGGTTCTACGATGATATTAACGTCATCAATTTGCTTTTTAATTGTTTCTTTGTTTAATAGATTCATTTGGTAAGGGAGCTTATAACCTTTACCTGTCACCGTTTGAATATTCAAGCCCCATGATCGTAGCGTTTTAATGTGTTTATTAATTGCCGCCCTTGTCATGCCTAACTTATCGCCAAGCTGTTCACCTGAGTGCAGCTGTGCATCCGATAAAATATCAACAAGCTGTAAAGGTATACTTATCTCTTTCATACAAGACAATCCATAGCGTTAATCTCACCTTTCTTTCCAATAAATCTAACTTCAGGTTCTAAAAGAATACCAAAGCGCTTTGCAACTGTCTGGCTTACAAATTTAGCTAATTCAACAATATCTTGTCCTGTTGCTTGATTTTTATTAATTAAGACTAATGCTTGTTCTGTATGTACCGCAGCGCCGCCCATTTCATAGCCTTTCAAGCCACACTGATCGATTAACCACCCAGCAGCAAGTTTTACACGCCCATCTATTTGCAAGTATTGTGGGCAAGTTGGATATTTAACTTTAATTTGCTGCGCTTCTTCAGCTGATATAACGGGGTTTTTAAAAAAACTCCCCGCATTGCCCGTTACGGTAGGATCGGGTAATTTACTTTTACGTGTCTGGCATACAGACTCAAAGACTTGTTGTGGAGTCACTATAGCGGGATCTAGCTTAGCGAGGTCTCCATATGTTAGTTTTGGTGCCCATACCTTAGAAAGTTTCAATCCGACGCTAACAATGGCGTAATTCTCTTTATATGCATGCTTGAAAATACTATCACGGTATCCAAACTGGCACTCATCAACAGAAAGGCGAGTAATATTTCCAGTCGCTAAACAAAGTAGGTCAACATACTCACATATATCTTTTAATTCTAATCCATATGCGCCAATATTTTGAATAGGCGCAGAACCTACACAGCCAGGGATCAGTGCTAAATTTTCAGCACCATAAATACCTTTGCTTAACAGTATTTCCAACAACTGATGCCAATTTTCACCGGCTCCAACTTGTATATGCCAGAATTCATCTGTCTGCGTTATTTGAATGCCTTTGATTCTATTAACGATGACGGCACCTTCAAAATCTTCAATAAATAAAATATTACTTCCACTACCAAGTAGCAATATGGGTAATTTTTTATTTGTTATCTCTATCCACAGTTGATGTAAAGCATCCGCACTTTGCACGATAGATAAAGACGATGCTTTCGCCTCAATACCAAAGCTATTAAATAATTTGAGTTCAGAATTCAGGTTCATACTACCTTCAATACTAAAAAACTAAGATGAGGTAAGTCTATCAGTCAGGCTTAATAGAGAATAGTAGCAATCTATAAATAATCATATAAGTACAATCAACTTACTTATGTAAGCTAACGGATAAGATTATTATTTGATCTGAGTATATAAAATAGAAATGATTGAATGATGAAATGATGAAATGATGAAATGATGAAATGATGAAATGATGAAATATTAATATCCTAGAAAGTAAAAAGCCACCTATAAGGTGGCTTTTCATTATTTAAAACCTAGCAGTTCCCTACTCTCACATGGGGAGACCCCACACTACCATCGGCGCTACGGCGTTTCACTACTGAGTTCGGCATGGGGTCAGGTGGGACCACCGCGCTATTGCCGCTAGGTAAATTCTTTAAATATATATTTTCATGGTGCTGATACCCAGATTCGAACTGGGGACCTCACCCTTACCAAGGGTGTGCTCTACCAACTGAGCCATATCAGCAATATGGTGCGGTCAGTCAGTTCTGACACAACCTTAAATTTAATGTCTGGCAGTTCCCTACTCTCACATGGGGAGACCCCACACTACCATCGGCGCTACGGCGTTTCACTACTGAGTTCGGCATGGGGTCAGGTGGGACCACCGCGCTATTGCCGCCAGACAAATT
>NZ_JBCPSS010000012.1:0-31985 GCF_051129765.1 Providencia sp. Je.9.19 | reverse complement strand
CATCAGCAGAGGATAAAACGCAATACATTGATATTATTCATAAAGTCAAACAATAAGTTTCAACTGGGCTAATCATAAAAGTGCCCCGTGACAACGCTATAAACGGGCCGGTTTTGTCAACTAAAACCGCCCGTTTTATATCGGTGCATCAACGTGATGAAAGGAACGCATTTTATTTCGCCCATTTAATCATGTTATTTTTATGCCTAATTGTAAGCAATTTACCCTTGCAAGGTAGCGATGAATTCCGTCAAAGCTTACCGATACCGATTTGAGGGACCTCGTCGTTTCTGGCTCGGCCTGACGCCGTTTCACTTATCCTGCCACGCCAGAGCACTCTTCCAACATTTAATTTTCATAAAAATACACGATATTGTGTGTTGACACATTGAAATATCAATATGGGGTTAAGAAATAATCTCCGATAAGACTTTGTTACAACGCTATAAATGTTTTACTATTTGTGTATCAAGCTAAACCCTCTCATATATTACTAATAATTTATCATGCTGTGCAGAATGTCATGAGAGAGGCTTTTTAGGATAAACACATGATTAGCTACTTTTTAATTAAATAACTTAGCTTTATCACAATAAATCACGTGTCATGACAATCATGAATACACATTAAAAGGGAGATTGAATGTCATTATCACCACAAAAGCCACAAACGTGGGGAAAAATAAACCCGCCCGTTTTTTTTATTTCTGCTTTTATTATTTTATGTGTTGTTACGATAGCCGCTATTTTTCCTCAACGTTCTGAAATATGGCTAAAAGCGTTACAGGGGCAATTGTTTGAGAATGCCAGTTGGTTTTATATTCTGGCCGTCGCATTGATTTTATTGACCGTCGCCTATTTAGGCCTCTCTCGATTTGGTGAAATTAAATTGGGCCCTGACCATTCCCAGCCCCAATTCAGTTATCTTTCTTGGTTTGCCATGTTATTTTCCGCCGGAATGGGTATTGGACTCATGTTTTTTGGCGTCGCAGAACCTGTGATGCATTATCTTTCCCCTCCCGTTGGTGATCCACAAACCGTCCAAGCCGCAAGAGAGGCGATGGAAATTACGTTTTTCCATTGGGGACTACATGCCTGGGCGATTTATGCGATTGTCGCCTTAATTCTCGCTTTTTTTAGTTATCGACATGGCTTACCGCTCACCTTACGTTCAGCACTTTATCCGATCATTGGTGAACGGATCTATGGACCTATTGGTCATGCTGTCGATATTTTTGCTGTTGTCGGTACCGTTTTCGGGGTGGCGACATCATTAGGCTTTGGTGTTTTACAAGTGAATGCAGGGTTAGCTCACCTTTTTGGGTTTCCCGTGAGTCCAACGATGCAAGTGATTTTGATTGTGGTGATCACGGGATTAGCCACGTTATCGGTCGTCAGTGGTTTAGATAAAGGGATCCGAATTCTCTCTGAGATCAATCTCAGTTTAGCCGGACTGTTACTGTTATTAATTGGGATTTTAGGCCCGACCGTACTGTTACTCAAATCGTTTGTTCAAAATACCGGTGCTTATCTTTCAGACATTATCAATAAAACCTTCAATCTTTATGCTTATGAACCGCAATCCAGTGAATGGTTGGGGGGATGGACGTTATTGTATTGGGGTTGGTGGCTTTCATGGTCGCCTTTTGTGGGGATGTTTATCGCCAGAATTTCTCGAGGCCGTACCATTCGCGAGTTTGTTACCGGCGTTCTGTTTGTCCCTGCCGGGTTTACGCTGCTTTGGATGACTTTTTTTGGCAATAGTGCCATCCATCTGATCCGCGATAATGGGGCGGAAATGTTAGCGCAAGTCGTCCAAAAAGACGTTGCACTCGCCTTATTTGAATTTTTAAATTACTTTCCATTTTCCTCTGTCCTTTCTTTTGTCGCGATGCTGATGGTCATTGTCTTTTTTGTGACATCCGCGGATTCCGGGGCGATGGTTGTCGATACGTTAGCCTCAGGTGGTGAAATTCACACGCCAGTTTGGCAACGTATTTTTTGGGCCTTTTTGATGGGTGCCGTTGCAATCACACTGTTACTGGCCGGCGGATTAACGGCGTTACAAACCATGACGATTGCTACCGCGCTCCCTTTTGCGATTATTTTATTGACAGCTATCGTCGGATTGCTAAAAGCCTTACGTATTGATGTGTATAAAAAAGACAGTCAACAGCTTGCTACTTTAGCTCCAAATACCGGACGTGGAGGGTTATCATGGGAGCGTCGATTACGTAAAATAGCGTTCTTCCCTAAACGTAGTCAGGTTAAACGTTTTATAGCGGAAGTGATTGAGCCGGCTATGCAGTCAGTCGTCACGGAGTTGGAAAAGCAGGGGACCGAGGCCGCTATCCATAATGAGAAAGACGATAGGGTGACACTGGAAGTGCAATTTGGTGAGAACCTCAATTTCCTCTATGAAATACGATTACGGGACTATCTGACGCCGTCTTTTGCATTAGCGGGTATGGATGATGATGAAAATAATGAATCTCAGAAATACTACCGCGCTGAAGTTTATTTAAAGGAAGGTGGGCAAGACTACGATATTATGGGATGGAGTGAAGCACAAATTATTCATGATATCCTCGATCAATATGAAAAACACATTCACTTTATTCATATTGTCGATAAATCGTAGCCACTTATTCTGATTGAGAGGTGACTCACCTGAGTCACCTCTTTTCAAATACTGAAAATAAACGATAAAACTAACGGATGATGAGTAATGATACCGGAGTTTTATTTATCATTTCTGTCGTATGACTCCCTGCAAAAAATTGCCTCAATCGCGAATGTCCAAAAGCCCCCATAATGATTAAGTCAATATGGTTTTGTACTGCAAAACCACACAACTCATCAACAGTGCTGTCACCACCCTGAAGTAAATTAGCTTTCACCTCAATGCCTGCTTGATGAAGCATATCTTGTGCTTTTTTGAGTTGACTGTCTTGATTACCGTGCATCGCCAGATGGCAATCACGACCCGCTAATAATTTCACTTGTATTAATCGATGAATGACTCGTTCACCTTCCTCACTGCCATCAAACGCAATCATAATCTTTTTAGGCTGGGCAAAATTTCGCTTACAGATAAGTACTGAATTTTTTTGAAGACGGATGATCCCCTCTAGCTGACTGCCGATATGACCCGTTAATTCAGATTGCTCGCCTCGACGACCGAGTACAACAATATGCGTATCTTCCTGATTAAGCATTTCGGCTAAAGACCCTTGCCGCTGAAGTGTATTAACATCAAGAAGACCTAAATCTTGAGTGATTTTTTTTGCACTCATCAATAATTGTCGGCCTTCTTCACGAGTTAAACGCGCTCGTTTTTCTTCAATATCCACAAGTTCATTCAATAAGGTTTCTCGGGTGTCAAATCCGATGATCCCGCTTAAGTCATGGTGTGCCGATGTTAGGATTTTTTCATTCATGTGTAACAGTGTCAGTGGAAGATTAAGTGTTTGGGCTATCCAAGCACTGGCGTGACAAACGGTAATCGCCGAGGACGAACGGTCTATACACCCAATTACGCAAGTTTTTTGAATGATATCTGCTGCCATAATTAATGACCTCCCATGAATTTTTCAATTTTTTTCGGGTCGTCATGAATACCAAACTTATCAACCAACGTTGCAGTGGCTTCATTCATCCCCTTAATTTCAATATCAATGCCTTCACGTCGAAACTTAATCACCACTTTATCTAACGCGCTGACGGAAGTGATATCCCAAAAATGAGCATGATTCACATCGATAATCGCTTTATCAATGTCTTCTTTAAAATCAAAGGCATTAACAAAGCGTTCCGATGTGGCAAAGAAAATTTGTCCCCGAACTTCATAATGACGTACCTTTCTGTCTAGTCTTGATGTAACTGTCATGTATCTCGCGACTTTATTGGCAAAATTAAGCGCTGCGATGAGCACCCCGACAAGTACCCCGTAAGCCAGATTATGGGTCCAAACGACAACAATGACGGTGGCTATCATAACGATGCTGGTTGATAGCGGATGGACTCGTATATCGGCAAGGGATTGCCAAGAAAAGGTTCCAATTGACACCATAATCATCACAGCAACTAACGCCGCCATAGGGATTTTTGATACCCAATCATTAAGAAAAACCACCATTAGCAATAAAACAACACCCGCAACCAGTGTCGATAATCGACCTCGGCCACCCGATTTTATATTGATAATGGATTGACCGATCATCGCACATCCCGCCATCCCACCAATAAATGCAGTGGCTATATTGGCAATGCCTTGCCCTTTACATTCTCGATTTTTATCACTGGTTGTATCCGTCAAATCATCCACAATCGTTGCGGTCATCATTGATTCCAATAAGCCAACAACAGCTAGAGCTAATGAGTAGGGCAATATGATAAGTAGCGTTTCAATGTTCAAGGGAATATCGGGCAAAAGAAAGATAGGCAAACTGTCAGGCAGAACGCCCATATCACCAACCGTTCGGATATCAAGACCAAGCCATATTGAAATTATCGTTAATACAACAATACACACTAATGGAGACGGAATGGTTTTATTGACTAATGGAAACAGATAGATAATCCCTAAGCCTGCCGCGGTCATGGCATAAACATGCCAACTCACATTGGTTAATTCAGGGAGTTGCGCTAAAAAAATCAAGATAGCCAGCGCATTAACAAATCCCGTTACGACAGAGCGTGAAACAAATCGCATTAGACTACCCAATTTTGAATATCCTGCGATAACTTGAAATATCCCAGTTAAAACCGTCGCGGCTAATAAGTACTGAAGACCATGTTCTTTCACCAGAACGACCATTAAAAGTGCCATTGCACCAGTTGCCGATGAAATCATGCCGGGGCGCCCCCCAATAAAAGCGATAATTACCGCAATAGAAAATGCGGCGTATAACCCAACTTTGGGGTCGACGCCTGCAATAATTGAAAATGCGATGGCTTCAGGAATTAACGCTAAAGCAACAACAATACCGGCTAGGACATCCCCACGGATGTTACCCAGCCAGTCCTGACGAGATGAGGACAAAAGCATATTAGACTACCTTGTAATCTATCAATCCCAAGATGGGAGAGCATATTTTAAATAAACGAAATTATCCCAAAGAAGGGATGTGGAAATTGGCTGATTTAGTATCAACCTAAAAGGAAGGAGGTATCTCAGGGTGGCGTAAGGCGCATAATATGATCAGCTGTTCCTATGAATTGTATGTTTTTTTTAAAATACCAATATCAACGACCTTAAGCAAGTACCGGATTAACATGAGCGTACTGATGCCCTGCATCGGTACGCTCATCATGATAAATATCGTCAGTGATTTACTTTACTCTGATGCCTTGTTTATCAACAATAACCTCGCCATCTTCTTTGATAAATTCACGTTGTTGCGAATGAGGTAATATATCCAAAACGACTTCTGAAGGTCGGCAAAGCTTAGTTCCTACTGGTGTAACAACAATCGGTCTATTAATCAGTATTGGGTACTGCAACATAAAATCAATTAATTGCTCATCGGTATAAATATCTTTTTCTAAGTTTAATTGCTCATAAGGCTCGATATTTTTTCGTAATAACGCCCTTACCGTAATTTTCATATCGGCAATAAGTTGCACTAACACATCTTTAGTTGGAGGCGTTTCTAAATAATAAATGATCGTCGGCTCAACGCCACTATTGCGGATCATGGCAAGGGTATTACGTGATGTACCGCAATTCGGGTTGTGATAAATTGTAATTTCATTCATGGGATCACCCTTAATTTAACAGTGAGAATCGAAGTACTAAAGCGATAAGTGTGACGGTGAGTACAGGGATCGTCATGATAATTCCCGTTTTAAAATAATATCCCCACGTAATCGTCATGTTCTTTTGTGATAAAACATGTAACCACAACAATGTAGCCAAACTCCCTATCGGTGTGATTTTAGGCCCCAAATCGGCACCAATCACATTGGCATAAACCATTGCTTGTTGAATTAGCCCTGACGCTTCACTCCCTTCAATGGATAAAGCACCAATTAATACCGTTGGCATATTATTCATTATTGAGGATAAAAATGCAGTTATAAATCCCGTACCAATTGTTGCTACCCATAACCCTTTGTCTGCAAGGTAATTGAGCGTTTCAGAAAGATAATCGGTTAACCCTGCATTTCTTAAACCATAAACAACCAAGTACATACCTAAAGAGAAAATGACGATTTGCCACGGTGCTCCACGTAATACTTTTTTGGTATTAATCGTATGGCCTCTGGCTGCAATCACCCAAAGAATTAAGGCGCCAATAGCCGCAATTGCACTCACTGGAATACCTAATGGTTCTAAGACAAAGAAACCAATAAGTAGCAGTACCAATAACCCACAATTTTTATGTGGATAGATCATTTAATCATGTGATTATACGAAGAATTTCTTGGGTGATTAATAATTAATCTATCGCTAACAGCGGACAAGCGGAATATCGGTGAATTTTGTCGTCCAACGCGGGGATAAAAATTGCTGTTTCATCTTCCAGGGCATCGCTTGAGATTGAATACCTTGGCCTGCAAACCAAATTGACCCTTTATTTCGATTAATGTGGTCAATGGTTTGCATCAGTTCACCACTATGGCGAAAACGCGGGCCACTTTCAAATAAGTTAAGTTGAATTTGCCCTGAAGGGGAAAACTCACTGAGCATAATGCCGCTTTTACTGTATTTCATATTGGGTTGCCACAAACGTTCTAATATTGAGACCGCTGCCTGAATAATATCGCGTGTATCTTGAGAAGGATAAACCAATGCCTGAGTTTCATGGCCATGATGATAAGGTTGTTGGGTCGTAAAATAACTGCTCTCAATCCATAAGGTTACCATGCGGCAGTATTGCTTTTCTTCTCGCAGCTTCACCGCGGCGCGTTCAGCAAATGCACACACTGACTGGCGAACCAACTCATAATCCATCACTTTATGTCCATACGAGCGCGAGCAAATAATTTGTTGCTTCGCGGAGGCGATTTCTTCCAGCTGAAGACACGATTCGCCATTCAGTTCTCGCACTGTTCGCTCTAATACCACCGAGTAGAGTTTTCGTGCCTGGGACGTTGGTAATCGACTTAAATCCAAGGCGGTTTCAATTCCACTTTGATTTAAGCGTTTTGCCAGTTTTCGTCCTATTCCCCATACATCACTGACAGGCAATATCGCCATCAGTTTTTTTTGACGACTGGGTGAACTCAAATCAACCACGCCGCCCGTTTTCTTCCATGTCTTTGCCGCATGATTAGCGAGTTTAGCCAAGGTTTTTGTCGATGATATTCCCACACCCACAGGCAAGTGAGCACACTGTAATACATCATTTTTTAATTGATGCCCCAGTTCAGACCAGGAAGATAGGGCGTCCATACCGGTGATATCCGCAAAACACTCGTCAATGCTATACACCTCAATTTGAGGCACTAGATTAGCGACCACAGCCATAAATCGGTTGCTAAAATCGGCATACAGGGGGTAATTTGAAGAAAAAACAGTCACTTGCTTTTCTTTAATGATGTGTTGGATTTCAAAATAAGGTGCCCCCATTTTAATATAGGGTTTAACCGACGCCGAACGTGCAATCACACAGCCGTCGTTATTTGAGAGACAGATAATCGGCTTACCCTTTAAATCAGGGCGAAAGACCGACTCGCAGGCACAGTACATTGAATTCACATCCACTAAGGCGAACATGTTTAGCGACCGCAAGTATGAACGGCGTAGCGAACGACGCCAAAAATTTGGATATCCATCTCATCGGTGATCAACAAGGGTTCAAATGTTGAATTCGCCGGTATCAGTGCATGAACGGGGTGTATTTGAAGGTATTTACAGGTGAATTCACCGTTGTATTCAGCCACGACGATTTCCCCGTGGCGGGCGGTTAAATGACTTTCAACAATCAAGAGATCGCCATCCAGAATACCGGCCTCTTTCATTGAATCGCCTGTCGCCCGTAGAAAATAGGTACTTTCAGGATAGCGGATCAATTCCGCGTCTAATGACAATCGACGTTCAACAAAATCTTGCGCGGGGCTTGGGAAGCCACAGGCAATTTGGCTTTCAAAAATCGGGATTTGCATCGCTCACCAATACTGTATAAAAATACAGTATAAATATACTTTAATTTTTAAAGTTATACAAATAGAAAGAGTTGCAAATTAGGCGCATTTATTTCGCATGCGAAATAAAATCTGTATTTCTTTTATATAAATTTAGTACATCAGAAGTTAGCTTATAATGCTGCTTTGCCCATCGACCAAATATATTATCTTCAATGTACTCACGGTTACTTATATCAACATTATCTCTATAGTAATAGATTAAAATGATACCTTGTTCTTTTAGATAGTTAGCAACATGAGTAATATTTGTTCTTATGTAACCAGTTTCAGATTGAAAAAAATCAAGATCTACACCATCAGTTCCATTATCAATAGCATCAAGTAGATAAGCTACCAACATGGAGGCAATTGAACGACGGCCCGAAGAGGTAATTATTATTTCTAGTTCCGAAAATTTCATTTTCTTTTTTTATTCCTTCTGAAATTTACGTCTTCCTCTATAGCTGCCACAATCCATCCAGCTGCGATATCTTTATTTATTTGTTGAGGTAGATAACTTAAGATTTCAGCTAGATTCGTCTTTTTATACAATCTTTGAAATAAGGAAGCCATTCCGCACCACTCTGCATGGTTACTAGGTTGCCACCCATTTGCTAATAATAGTAGGAGGGCGCTTTGAGCAGCCCAAAGCGGAGTATTTGATGGATTCGTCTTAGACCAATGAATTAATGCTGTACCTGGCATAGGCTTTGATCTTTCAACAAGCTCAAGCTCGATAGCCTTTTGGCATAAGATCCTCGACTTTTCTGTTGCATTACCGGATGTTTTTAGTGACCAGATTTTAATGATTTGGCCACGAAATTCTGTGGCCATAGCTGAAAATGGCGTATCTATCATTGGATTTGAACTAAACCTTTTACTTTTAATTTATCAACGCCGATTGAATCAATCCTATTTTCATATTTCACCCAAACAACACCATCGCCGTCAGGTTTTTTATCCGTAACAATAATGCCTACCTTATTATCAAACTCAACTTGAACGTACCAAGCACCTGTTTGGTTTGAATTAACATTTAAAGTAGACTTTCGGTCTGGATTTATTTTATTTAAAGATTTCGCATGCGAAACTTTATCTTTGCCTACATTTTTTATTTTGCTTAATTCGTCTTTTGCTTCAGAACGAGTTACGCCATCGTTCCTAGCTTTGGTTACAAGTTTTTCAGCAATTTCAGAATTAATTTCATTGATCTGAGTAAGTGTGTACGCTAGGTCTACATCTAAAGTTACTTTGTCTTTAAGTAATGCGATTACACTTTCAGGAGCATTAATTAATTTTAAATGCTTGCTCACAAACGACGTTGGTTTACCAACTGTTTTTGCTATTTCTTCTCCAGTCATAGCATGTATGGTTTTAAGCTCATTGAATGCGATTGCAGTAGCTAAAGGTTTAAGCCCCGATTGTTGTAAGTTCTCAATAAGCTGACCAATGATCCTTAATTTTTCGTTCTTTGGTGGTGAACCAACATAGATATCAATAAAGCTATCGCCATGTTTTTTTGCTGTTCGCCAACGAGTTTCCCCCATCCAAATTCTATAGCCATTCCGATCTTTTGGATAACAACGTGGTGGAGTAAGTATCCCTACTGTATCAAACGTATTTGCCATACCCTCAATTATTGAATCATCAAAATCATCTTCCGGTCGAACTTGAATCTCCGCATAGACTTCATTTATTGGCACTCTAATAATCTGCCCTTCAGCTTCTAATTCAGGACGGGCAATATCAGTCATTATTTGATGAGCAGCTGAATCTCTCACATCTTCATTTGGTGATTTTGTTTCAATGACTTTATTTATAGTTTCTGGTGCCGACCTACTATTTTGTTCACGTAGGCGGTTCATAAATTGTTTTTTGGCCATCGATATTACCCTACCTGTTTCAAAATTCTTTTGGCTAATTCTTCATATTGAATTGCTGGCTTTGACTTAGGCTCATACTCTTTAAATGTCAGTCCCAATTCTATTGCTTCCTTTGAAGTTGCTTGTGCAAAAGATATGTAGGCAAGAATATAATCTTTGGAGTAGCCTTTATCTTCTAGTATCTCTACTAGCATATTGAGATTATGTGTATCAACAGCACCTAAGTAGCCTTCAAAAAGTGGCTTGGAATAATTAGAAACTGTCGCTTGTGTCACATATGTCCCTAAGAATTGCAATGAAGGGTTATAGTTTTTCTTTATTTTTTGCATATATGCTAGTTGTTTAGCTACGGCATTTCGCGATTGTTTTTCTAATAAAGTTGGAATTAATAAATAATCCGCAGCCATATGACTAGCGACCATAACATTGGAATAAGATGGAGCTGAATCAATAAAAATAAAATCGTATTTTTCTTTCAATTCTAAGATACGATCCTTAAAATCAAACATACAATCAGAGTGTCTATAGTTCACCTCATTGAGTTCACTTGTTGTTCCAATAAAATCACGACCATCACTAAGGGTTATTGGTTTAATTTCAGTATTTGGAAAAAACAGTTGGTAAGTATTAGCTTCACCGGGAGTAAACTCATGCTTCAAAGGTTCCCTTTCTATCTCTAGCGGTAATTCGTTAGGAAAAGTACGTTCTGTTAATCCTGTAGTCCAATCCGCATCTATCTCTAAGACTGAATATCCCATTTGTTGCAAGTTGAAAGAGATTTCATTTGTAGATTGAGATTTAACTACACCACCTTTCTGACTACATACTACAATAAGCTTGCCAAGTTTTTTTTCTGTTTTGAGTTCCATATTAGAATCCTTTTTATTTCGCATGCGAAATGTTGAGAAAGGTGTGGTGTGGCAAGAATATACTTATATTTATATTTATATTTATATTTAAATCAATTTTCATATCCACTCCTATGAGTCAGGCGTTTCGCCTAAAAAGACACAACTTCATGTATCTTTGATAGCTATGAATCTAAATTCATATCTTAAGAGGATTATACCATAAATTTATTGCATATCAATATTGATATGCAATAAATTTCGCATGCAAAATTTTTTAAAAAGTTATTTTTGCTTACTCAAAGAATCTTTAGCATCTCATCTGGGTATAACTATATGGTAGGTATAACTTAACACGCGAACTACATGCCATTTGACTTATACTTGTCATTTAAAGGATACGTTATCTATTAAGTCACAATATGAGACCAACTCTAAAATATTTTAATAAACGGGCTAGTCGAATGAGAGCTTTTACATTAACGTTCATTCGACGAAAAGTAGACAGCGTTTCCCTCTCTTTTGCCAACCGCAATAACCAACAAAACAATTTTCTCATCTACCACCTCATAAACTAAGCGGTAACCTAATGATCGTAGTTTTATTTTATAACGATTGTGTTTACCACTCAGTTGAGCTGATGGCACAAATGGATTTTCAAGACGCTCTGCTAATTTTTTTTTAAATTGATTTCTAATCGGGGGAGCCAATTTTTGCCATTCTTTTAACGCACGCTTATCGAATTCAAGTTTATAGGTCATCGATATTCACACTCACCGCATCAAGTGATTGTAATCGTTCATCTGCAACTTTATTGAGTTCAACATCTTCAGCTAATTCCATAAACCATGCGAATAATTCAGGTGGTACACAATAAAACGCAGGTTCGTTCCTATTAAGAATCGCAACAGGATTTCCTTCACCTCCGGCAATCGTTCCCATTGGATTTTTTTTCAAGTCGGTAATGCTCGCTGCCGTATCGCTCAAAATTTGATATGTCATTCTTTTATCTCCTAAGTAATAATTTCAGTCTCATTATAACACCTTTAAACGCACCATTAAAAGCACTTCATTTTCAAACTGAAACTTTGGTCTAAAATGCAGCTCGCCTGCATAGCGGATCGACGTTTTACCCGCGGTAGCGAATAAGCCCAAAGACTACTAATTTTTTTTATCGATAATTAATAGTTCAATATACGTATACCTTTAATATACTAGGGAAATTCTAGTGTAATATGTTTTAAAAATAGATGTATAACTCACCAACGTATAGTGTACCGATGAAAACAATTACACGAATTTATGGATACCTTCGAGCATCGGCGGATGAACAAAATTTTTCCAGCGCAAAAAATGATTTGTTAACGTTTAATGAGTCTTCAACTCGCTTGCTGGTTTGAGGAGTGTGAGTCGGCCGAATAGATGGATCAGGTTAGCCTTATAAATATGGATATTGACGTATCTTATGCGACATAGGAGATTAAACGTTGTTTCTTTAAATCTTCCAAATAGTTATCAATTTATAAGCCGCACAGATGAGTTTACAGAGTGAATGTTTGCTGCCGTTGCGAGAAAAGATGACTAGGATACGCATCGTCGACAAGTACAAGGCGGGTAATGTGCCAAACAAGAAGGCAAGTATAAAGATCGCCTGACCAATAAAATATTGTAGGTCTCCTGACGGAGAAGAAGAATTATAGTTAAATAGAAAATTTGATAGGTTGTTCAAGGCATACGATTTCAAAGATATCAAAATCGATGAAAGTTGCGAAATAAATTATTTACCCATAAACCAGTACTTCTCTGAAAGCCTTGTTATCAAAGGGATACGAGCAAACTTTGGTCTTTTCGATGAAAGGGGCGCTAACGCCCTACATACATAATCAAAACGCTAAAGCGTCATACACGTGTAAAAAAGTAGTGAAATTAATGCTTGCTAAATCAATCATCACGTGACTATTATAGCTCATCGGTTTGGAACACAGACCTTATGAAAGCAGTTTTAGTAAAGCAGTCCTCAGTTCAAGTGCTATCCATAGATACCCTTTCTCATGAGTCTCCTCCTAAGTGCACAATAAGTAACTCTCTGAAAAACAGGCCATGTTCGCCATATTTAATGGCTCAAAATTAAAGAAGGAAGTATCTATGTCTAATAAAATGACTGGTTTAGTAAAATGGTTTGATGCAGGTAAAGGTTTTGGTTTTATTTCTCCTGCTGATGGCAGCAAAGATGTCTTCGTACATTTTTCTGCAATCCAAAGTAACGATTTTAAAACTTTAGATGAAGGGCAAAAAGTAGAATTCACCATTGAAAATGGTGCCAAAGGTCCTTCTGCTGGTAATGTTTTCGCGCTTTAACAACTAATATTTGCTAGAGCTTACGATAGCGATGAGGGCAAATAGCCTGAGCAGTTAAGCCATAGCGATAAAAATCCCGCTCTCATAAAGCGGGATTTTTTATATGAAAAAATAAGAATGAAATTGAAACACTCATATTTTGGTATTTAATTTATACATACAGTTGTCTAAGCGAAAATAATAAGCCAAACAGAGCAAGCCCGATGATAGATGAAACATTAGGCTAACAACGATTTTCCCCCCAATATAATTAAAAAAAGGAAAAACCGTTGTCATGGTTCTTCCTTTTAATCATTAAAATCCAGCTAATTCATTTAAAGTATCAGGTCTTTTTTCTACCATTTTGAGCAGCAAAACAGCTTGTTTATTAGGTTTTGCAAGCCCTTGCTCCCAATTCTGCAATGTCGTAACCCCTGTATGTAAATACTGAGCGAAGACTGCTTGAGATAATTTTAATTTCTCTCGTATCGCTTTTACTTCGGTAGGTGTCATAGACAAAGGTTTCATGTTGATACGATGAGTTTTTAACGTTTTCTTTCCTTCGTTAAACTCACTCCACGCTTCCATTCCTTCTTGGAGCTCAGAAAAAATATCACGTTTAGTCATCATTACTCCTTTTTTTAATCATATCTAACATCTTACTTAATTGCTCTCGCTGCCTTGTTGTTAGATCATCTGCAATGTTTTTACCGTAAATAGTGAATAACAAAAATTGTGATTTTTCCAAATACCAATAATAAATTATTCGGGTACCACCACGTTTTCCTTTATTTCTTTTTGAGTCAGAAAATCGAACTTTCCGTAAACCGCCTGTGTGTTGAATAACATCACCACATAATGGATTTTTTAATAGCATAATTTGAAAGCTTCGAAACTCATCATCTGTTAGATAACTTTCCCTATATCGCTCAAAAGCGGGTAATTCTACAAACAACGCTTTCATACTTGTACCTAGATTTGTAGTTACCATCACTATATCCCCATAATGGGGATAGTCAATATTTATTTTGCACTTTATGCTAATTCACCTATGCCTTTAGGGTATACCTATATGCTATATGTGCGCGTGTTGACAATAGATACACATTGGATTATTGTGCATCCATTGTATATCTATTGTGTGTATGGGAGTTACGATTATGCGTAATGCTGCAATTAATCTTCGGGCTTTACCTGAACAACGAGACTTAATCGATGAGGCTGCTAGTCTTCTTGGCAAGAATCGATCTGATTTTATGCTTGAAGTCGCTTGTGAAAGAGCACAAGCAATATTACTAGATCAAGTTTTTTTTCAATTAGATAATGAAAAGTTTCAGCAATTTAATTTATTACTTGATGCTCCAGTTAATACTAACCCTGGTCTAGATCGTTTAATGTCAATAGAAACACCATGGACGGAAATATAGTGAATCTGCAACTATCAGCTCCTAAACCATTATCATCATCTCATAGACTTGATGATTTTTTTTGTGGTGAATCAGCTTTAGATGATTGGTTAAAGCGTCGGGCTCTATCTAACCATTTGAATGGAGCCAGTCGAACCTTTGTTATTGCTGATTCATATCAACACGTTTGGGGTTATTATGCATTAGCGACTGGAGCAATTTCACATAATGAAGCTACAGGTCGTGTTCGTCGAAACATGCCTGAGCCAATTCCAGTTATTGTACTTGGAAGATTAGCAATTGATTTACGTGCTCAGGGAAGAAAACTTGGTGCTTCTTTATTACAGGATGCTGTTGTTAGAGTTAGAGCTGTTGCTGAAAATACAGGGGTTCGTGCGTTACTCGTTCATGCTTTGAATGATAAAGCAAAACAATTTTATGAATACTATGGTTTTACTGCATCCCCTATCAGCCCTATGACATTGATGCTTAGATTATAATTTAACCTACATTTTATTTATCTTTTATAAGTGGATTCAACGATACCTTATCATTTAGTCAATGCACATAAGTAAAATGATACGTTGCTCGACCAACACTTATACCTTTCATATAGTTATACTTAAATGATATAAACGGGCACTGTTGCAACTTGGGTTTCATAGAGAACGCGGCCTTGTTGCTTCACGATAACAGTGGCGTTAGTTTTTGCAATCCCTGTAATTTCAGGGGCATAGCCCCGTAAATTTGGTGGCATCATACTTAACTCTGATTGAACACTGGCACCAATAAAGCGGAACCCATCAAAGATACTTGAAGTTAAATAGTCTTCACCCAGCACTAATTTTGCTTTTAATGTTGATAAGGCTCGGTAGGCATAGAAACGATTCCAAGTGAAGTCAGTTTGAGTACTGCCTTGAGTACCTGCTGTATGGGCATAACGGCTTTGCCAATCAGCTCTAAATAGCCAAGCACCTAAGTTTACACCAGCCACTCCATTACTATTTAATGAAGATGAATCTGGAGCATCGTTATAGGAATGAGTGGTATTGGCATTAATATTGTAATCAATAAGTAATGCTGAAATACCATTATCCCAACGAGAGGGTGGATCCCAATTTGACGATGTATATTCCATATAAGCTTGAGGAATACTGATATAGAGTGACGAGGTGGCTAAATCATCTCTTATTAATAATCCGGGTAAGCTTTCTTGATTAAGACATTGTCCTTCATGCCACCATGTTAGTTTATTCAATGAATCTGAAGTTAGCCCGAGTTTATTGACCAGTTCTGGTGACAAACATGGTTCACTGCCTTCTGGATCATTCTGGGGGAGTGTAATACGGTACTTTAATTTCAGATATTTGTTCGCTATTAACCTTTAGCGTAAAGTTATAAACACCGGGCATAACATATGCCAGCACGAGAGAACTGGTTTAAGTCAATGTTATTTTTGTCTTCTAAGTCTAAAACATCAGTATTAAATTCAATATGTTCAGTTGCACTGGCAGTCTGTAAAATACCGCTGAGTGTTAGCCCAATAATAATACTCAACCATTTTAGTTGTGGTGTATAAATAGATAGCGAAGACATAAAGAACATCCCTAAAAGCAATTAGTTAATTATTATTTATTAATAGTAATCAAGTTTGAAACGAATCGATGTTTGGTATTGGCCTACACGCAAGAGTGTTCTATCTGAAACAAGCCTTAACTGGTAACCCAAAATATGTTTTCCAGCTTGAATATTTTGTTGGGCAAGTTTTTTTCCTGGCAAAATAGCTATTCCATTTGCATCAGCTAATGAAAGTGCGACACCGCGTGCTGTTCCTGATACAGCAAACCAATTTCCATTTGTGGAACCATCAAAAGATATTTCAAATATTTTCCAAGATTCGCCGGTATAAGAGGTTAATTTGCAACCAATTAAAGTAATAAAAAAAGATTGTTCCTGCCCTTGGCCTTGATTTCGCAATAATGAAATAGGTAAATTACCCATATCAATAGATTGCTCATAAGATCCTGTATCAATGGCACATGCGGTATCCATAATGCTACCTTGCATGGTTAAATACATTAAGTCTTTTGAGTAAATATATTGAGAGTAGGGCACTAATAAAAAAAGTAATAATAGGAATTTAATTCCTTTTTTATTTATTTTTATATTTTAGCCATAACAATTGCACTGCAAGTATTTTTAACTTTCAGTGCAATTGCATATTATAAATATTTATTAGTTATAAGCTAATGTGAAATTAGTTACTGCTTGGAATTTACCTGGAGTTACAGGGATAGCTTTATCGTCAGCATCAAGTAATTCAAGACCAATTAATGATTTTTGGAATTTTAATGTATTATTCCCTTCAACATAATTTTTTTTAGCAGCAGAGTTAACTTTAATTTGAGAACCAGATGCATTCATGATTTTTACAGCAGCACCGGCAGCATTACCTGTGATTTGAAGAAAACCAGTATTTGTTTCAGCTTCAGTTCCTTTAAAAGTTACAGAGACTTGGTTATCACCTTTTAGATTACAACCTTCTGATTTAATTTGGAAAGGTTGAGCTGATGATTCGCCACCATTATCTAAAGTTGTATTAGATACTTGACCCAATTCAACTTCTTGATTTTCTTAACCTGGTGCAATTGAACATGGAGCTTCAATAATTGAACCAGAGAATGTTATGGTGCCGCTACCAGCCTCTACTGCTAAAGCTGATGAACTCATAATACCTGAAACTAAAATTCTTCATGGAGTTAATTTGGGTTGCTATATTTATAGCGACACTAATATGCCAATTAAATTAATTTATTTAATCGGTTGGTTTTATTTTATTAATGGTTGGTTTTAATAAAAGTAAATTGAGTCTAATAAAGATATTTTATTTTTTAAAATTAAAGCATCATTTGAGTCACTATTTCTAATTTCAGTCATTAATAATCTTAATAATTGCTCAAAAGATACATCAAGAACTGTTAATATACTAAATAATGTATCTATACTTAGCCTATTAACACCTATTTCATAACGAGACATTTGTTGCTGTGAAATATTAATCTGTTTGGATAAGTTAAATCCTGAAATACCCTTCTCTTTTCTTAATTTTTTTATCACTACTCCGCAATAAAAAGAAAATAAATTGTTTTGGGTGCTGTCCCCAACCATTTTTATATTCCTATAAATAGTAAAAGTTATATAATGAAATTTCATATATAAAAATAATAATATTTTATTTGTTTTTGCGTTTAATCGCTCAACTGCCGACAATTATAAAGAGTAGAATTTTAAAATCAAATAATCAGAAATGCTAATTAAGAGGATATTCATTGTTCTTACAATATTTACATAAGATAATTAATCCAATGAAAACATGGAGATAATAAAGTTTAAGAATTGTCTCAAAATAGAGACTATTCGAGAATGGATGTATGAAAGTAGTCTTTAAAACTTAATTCACATAATAAACAAAATTTTTAACTTTAATTAATAAATTGTAATACCTTCATTCAAGCTGTAACAAATTCCAGTACTAAAATGACGAATTTAACTCTTATTTTGTGTTTCTTGGTGAGGGCGAATGACCTTTACTGATCACAAAGCATTATAAATCAATAACATAACCCACACTCCTATTTGAAGTTATTTCTATACAAAACAAGTTTAAAATAATGATTTGGTAATTTATATCAATAAATATGCGATGACAAATTCATCTTTATTTTAATTTAAAGGAAAATAAAACGTAACATATAAGAGTATTTGAGAAAAAATAATCTGTATTGAACATCTGAACGGTTGCCCGCCGATCGCGGGAGCTAAGGCTCTGTCAGAGTAGCGCTTTATTCAAACAACTTCAGCTATAATCCCTCAATGCACATACCACGACCCGCAAAACTCCTTTTCCAGATTGATGATGGCTGGGATCAGCTACTCGTTAAAAATGGTCATTCCATACCTCAGTGGACTAAACTCGTCATCGAACGGATGCTCGCTTGCCGGACCAGTGCCATGGACATTCGCCGTTATTGTTGCGCTTCACCTACCTGCTCGCACACAAAGTATTTCTGCCAAAGCTAAAAGTAAAGGATGTAGTGCCTGTGGCATGAAGGCCACGAAACAATGGATTGCCTAGCAACAACACATCCTCCCCTACTGTGAATGGCAACATATTACCTTCACCATACCCGATAAACTCTGGTTAATTTTTGCCAATAATTGGCCACTTCTCAACCAACTTTTCGCTTGCGCCGCCAATACCCTGCTCAAATGGGCCAAAAAACTCCGTATGGAAATCCGCCTGTTTGTCGCCAAGCATACCTATGGGAGTCAACTGAATTCCCATCTACATATTCACTTATCCGTGACTCGCGGGGGACTTTGCCTCAAACACGGCATCTGGCGGCCCATCTTTTTCAAAAAGAAAATCGTTGAGCGTTACTGGCGTCAAACTATCATTGTTCTACTACGGAGAAATTACGCCGCATTTAACTTACTGGCTGCGGGCTATCCACACATCCGTGACTATCGCGAATGGTGCCAATTACTTGAGGCGCAATTCCAGCGCCGCTGGAAAATTCACTTTGCAAAAAAGAATCGAAATCCCCGACAAAACGTCAATTATCTCGGTCGTTACTTAAAGCGCCCACCGATTGCCGTCTCAAAATTACATCATTACACCGTCGGAGCCGTGGTCCATCATTACTTTGACCACCGAACTGGGCGGCATCGTATTCAACGGCTCACTCAGGAAGAGATGCGGTGGCTCTATATCAGCCATATCTCATCCCGCCATTTTAAAATGGTCCGGTATTATGGTTTTCTCGCCAACCGCAAACGCGGGACATTATTACCGAAAATCTATGATGCGCTAGGCATGCAAATAAAAGATAAACCGCAAAAACCGAACTTTGCGTCACTGATGAAGCAATTTACGAATGTGGATCCGTACCAATGTGTGTTGTGTGGGAGCAGAATGGTTTTTAATAGTGCAGAGGCTGGGCTCCGAGCCGCAACGTTATTAGGTATGCGTCGTCAACAATTTTCAACAGAAGGATGGTTACGACAAGCAACATAGGGATGTTCCGCTTAAAATTCAGATGATCGTATAAAAAGAAACCTAAACGATGAAAATACAAACAACCGCTATTCGATAAAACTGATGATCGGTAATCGGCATAGAGGGTGACGGTTAGTATATTAGTGTAAAAGATATATCCAACTTCCTAACCATCAAGTCGTAGAGATGGACGATGTAGATCAAATCTTTGCACATCCAGAACATGCCTGTACCAAATTGCTTTTGTCATCTGTTTATTAGAGCATGCTTATTTTGTCGATCAAAGAATAGATAACCGCGATGCCTTGAATAATGAACAATAAACTTATCATTATTCGAGGTCAATGCGATTTCAATATTGAACAATACCCATTTATCAAAATATTTAAGGTGATTAATGTTCCAGTTTAATCGGTTATAGTTATTTTATAACCTATTTTAAGTATTAATTAATATGCTAATAACTAAATCTAATTATAAGAAACAATAAGTATGTTACTCATTTCATATGAACCCGCAGGTGTACTTTCTGCGATAGAAATGACTTCAGCATCAATAAAAAATGAGGCTGCTTGGCTAGCATTCACTGGAATACTCTCTTTAATACCATTTTTATTTATAGACATTTTAATAACTACACCATTTTTATTAAGACTTTCATCTACTAGCTCTAATGAAACTGTTGTTTTTCGAGAGCATTGAACGTTCATATCAGTTTGGCTACGAGCTCCCAGATAATCCTTTTTAGAAACATTACCAATTTCAATAATATTGTTTCCATTTATTTCACATTCTGTTGGAATCACTGGCTCTTGACTTCCTGGAGCACCAATATCCTCAGAATTAGGTATATTGCTTTGAATACATGTGGATTTACTAATATTATTCGAGGAACAAACGAGCGCCGAATATTGAAAATAACCAGGGGATGATTTACGTATGTAAGAAATCGAACCTTCACCTTTAGGACCAAACATGCCGCCATAACTGTTATATTCTGTAATATTTGCATAAAGCGGAGTGCTACTAACAGGAATTAATAGTTGTGTTCCAGATTCAGATATCCACTGTGGCGTTATATCACTACAACTTTTATTAATTATTATAGGATCTGTTATCATTACAACAGTATTAGTTGTCCAACTATTATTGGAAACAGTTTGGGACATTGATGAATAAACATTAGACAGAATACGTGATTCCCTACGATTCGAATTAGCAATCGACCAAATTCCACGAAAATAACAAACATTACTATTATTGCTACCACCCGGTGTTATTGTATTATTAACAGTTAGTTTAATCATTCCTCCAGGAATAAAATAACCAGCTCCCCAGGTATCCCAAGAGCTAGTGCAAGTATTATTTGTTTTTAAAACACAACCTTGTACAACTTTACCTTTTTCGCCATTTAATACAGGGTAAGCACCGTAATATTCTTTACTCATTCCACTCTCAACAGGAAAATCGTAGTTCCAAAATTGACTCGACGCCCATGCTTGATCTGCATGACTATATAGTGAAAAACATGATAAAAAAATAAAGGCAAATACTTTTATTTTTCTCATTTTTTCCGTAACCATTGATTTATTATTCATAAAATACGCAACTTTTTTATATTATATAAAGTGAAATTATGAGTGCTTAATTATTCATAAACGAGGGTGTAGGTCAGCGTAGCCGAAAAAAAACCCGGTGTTATCGCTTCAATGGATATCCCATCCACTATTTTTAAATATGCCCGTAGTCGAATAGTCATATCACCATTCGTTATCGCAACTACTGGCTCTACTTGTGCATTATTTATCGGTAGCACCACGCCACTTAGAGTTTCTAACCCAACCGCAATGCCACTCGCTTCACTCCCCGCGTCCACGTTTAATAATCCATTGGGTGTCATGGACACCCCACTAAATTTCGCCGATATCGTATTCCCCAGCGACGTATCACAGTCCGTCAAATGAAACAGAAGGTCTTCCTTGCTGTAACGACGTTGCCCGTTAGCTAAATCCTTGGTATTAATATTGTCGCCAAAATCAACCCCAAAATTCTCATAGAGTGGGTCAACAGTGCACGGTAATGTAATCAATGTTCCGCTGTATTGAATATCATTACTATTGGCAGCCAGTGAACCCAATGATAACGTACTGGTCAGCAGCATCACCGCACTTATCAAGTTGATGTTTTTTATTCTGCGATCCTGTTTGCTCATGGGTAATTTATCTCCACACTTGCCGTGGCCGTAAAATCCCCTTCATATAACGTCTCCGATACACTTGGGTCTTTCACTGGCACCGCATATAACGGCAAAGTTGACGTGCCACTGTCTGACATCGTGATTGAAGTCCCCGTATTCGGCGGGATAACTACTCCTTGGTGGTAGAGGCGAATACCCAACCCAGATTGGCTCGCTTGCAACGCTTTGCTATCAAAGGAGTTTGCTGGCATTCCGCGATATTCCAAATACAAGGCCACCGCATTACCCAATCCTGTTCCGCAACTCAGTGTTAATGTAAAATCTTGTTGGTAGTTCACACCGTTGATTTTGGTGATACCGACTTCACCAAATGGCACTTTAATCGGTTGATTCGCGCCATCAGGACCCGCCACATCACACGGCGGGTTTTGAATCAGGTTTCCTGAAAAATTGACGTCCACTGCCTGTGTGGTCAAAGGCAATACTCCACAGAAAGCGAATAGTCCACGGCTGAAAAATGTGCTTATCTTCATCATTGGTACTCCACACTGAGAGTCGCCGATGCCGTAAAAACACCATCACTGACGCCGCCAGTTCCACTACTCACGGGCACCACTGACAATAGCGGCTTGGTGGCATAGTTAAAGTTACGCCATGTCGCTAAATTAAGATTGGTACCATCCGCCAATAAACGCAGTCCCATATTATTTTCTGACGTTTTCAACACATTCGCGGCTTGCCCTGTCATCCTTGGGCCATCAAACTTTAGCTTTAGTGCAGGGTTATCGGCACTGTCTTCACAGTTCAGCGTGTATGGAATATCGGTCTTGGCATAACTCTGACCATCAATGTTTTTGATAATAATATCGCCCATGTCCACACTTATCGGTTGGCCGGAGCCTCCGTTACCATAAATATCGCAGGTTTTCTCCACTACAGTCACTTTGACGGTAAGGGTGTAGGTTGCGGCCAATCCTAATCCTGAAAACATGATTAAATTGCTCAGAAGAAGACCTTTCGCCAATCCTTGAGCGGAGCGCCAATGAAACGTTGTTTGTTTTATATTCATGTGCATCATTCCTTGAGGGTTATTCGTATAGCATTTCAAACGAAATCAAGGCGGAATATGCACCTGGTTCTAACTGTCCGGTTCTTACTGGCGTCACGTAATAGGTCAGTTTGCTTTGCCCCGATGGTAATAGCTGGGGTTGACTTGCCAAACCGAGAGGTAATAAATCGCCATTTTGTGTGGTTAATGCCAACCCCAAACCTTGTGCACCATTCACGCGTGCAAAATCGGGCATAAAAGGCACCGTTGGGGCTAAAAAACGAATTTTTACCGCGGGTTGGCTTGAGCTCCATGCCGTTTGACCTGTTTGCACATTTTCTAAACGCGTCGGGGTTTCTAAACAATCTTCCAGTTCAATTTGGAAGGGGACGGGAAGCCCTTTTCCCATCCGTTGCAATGTGCCCGTATCTAAATTCCCCATCTCTACCGCTTGATAGCTGGACGTCATCGCCAAGTGACAGGGACTTTCAATTAATGAGCCGGACACATACACGACGCCATGTTGACCATCGACATTCCAGTTATCAACAGGACGATAAATATTGCCATTATTGTCCGCCGCGATAGTCGGTAAACTGACGGTACAGCCCAACATCATGGCGATAAAACCCTGTTGGAACCGATTTTTTATTTGCAGTTCAGTCATCTGACACTCCTTACAGTCTGTCAATCTGTGCACCGACGGGCGGGCTCAGGCTTTATTAGCTTTTATTCTCAGGGACAACCTGACAGCTTGTTGCTTGGCAACTGAACGTGAGGGTTGGTCGTCCGCCGTAATCATTGATATACGTCAGCACAGGGCTATTACCCAGTTGTGTTGAACTCACACCTAATTTGTCTTGCCCAAAAGGTGCCACCATCAAGGGGGTAAAATCTTTACCATTCGACGATTTTGCGTTGGCTGTTGCATTAATAATCGTCACATAGTACGGCGTTGGATTTTTCACAATAAACTGGTCGCCTTGCTTTTCTAAGGTGAGTTTTTCTTGCGAAGGTGCGCTGTTTTGCTCAGGGATAATAGCTTTCGGGCGATAAAATAGTTTCACACGGGTCTGCAACGCGATTTGCAAGGTGTTTGGCTTATCACTTTTCGGTGGAATTTCACGCATGTTAAAATAAAACAGCGATTCTCTGTCTTGTGGCAGTGTACTAATCGCAGGCAGGGCCTCTATTTTTAACTGGCTCGATTTACCCGGCTCCAAGCGTTGTACTGGTGGCAGGACAACCAGTGGTGATTGAATTTTTTGGCCTTCAACATTTTCTAACCAACCTTGTGCAAGATAAGGTAGCTGTTTGTTATTGTTGGTGATATTCAATGAAATTGATTTTTGGCCGCCATTAAAAATGACCCGTGTTCTGTCCATTGATACTGCGGCTTGCGCTGCATTGCCGAGTAGTGTCAGGCCAATGATGCTCGCCAATGCCTGATAAGAGGTTTTTAATCTCATGGTTTGTCACCTTGTTGAGTGGCCATAACCGGCCACATAGTATTCATGTTATGTTCACGCTACCAAGATAGAGCGCGGACTTTATTGTTATTTGTGCGTAATTAGCGCGCGACGATTTCTGTGGGTGCCGACAATGTGGTCGGCATGCACGGGAGTAATAAGGATTCTTGTAATATGTCTAAGCTATCCGGGAATCTCACTTCGCAGGCTTTATCTTCACCCCATGAGACCGTCATGATGTTTTGTGGATTTATCCCACTGATATAAGCACTGCCAGCGTCGCCAACAATTCCGGTACTTTGTCCTTTGCTATTTTGCACTTGAGCCCCAAAAGGCGGGTAACTACCATCGGGTAATCGCAGTACCGTCATGGCTTTTTGTCCTGACACCACAGCAAAATGACGATAGCCCACCGCACCTTCGGTTAAGGTCGCTTGCACCACCGACTGTTGTGCATCGATATCATCGGGTAGGGCATTCAAATCAATCTGCGCTTTACTACGGTAGTAACTGTTAACGTCGCCAACGACAGCTTTACCAAATCGATTCGAAGTAATCGGCGCACCAAAACCTTTGATCGGAACACCGGCTACGCCGTCCGTATCAACCAACAAACGCGTACCACCTTGAGTATTAATCCGATGAATACCCGCTCCTTCTGCCGTTAAGGTCATTCCGCCGCTAGCGGATAGCCCAAATGCGCTGTATTGGTTATGCATATAACTGGCATTGGCCGTTAAACGCGCACTATCTGCTTGATGGGTAATAAAGGCACTGCCTGTACTGCCATTTCTACTGCTACCAGCGCTTAACTGGTAGGTAGTTCGCTCATCAATGCGGTCATAGTAAGTCACTCGATTTGAAGTGTCGTAACGGCTGCTATTTAACGAATACCCCATGTTGGCACCATTACTCAACGGGACCGAGGTCGATAGATAGATACTGTCATCCTTCACGCCGTTATAGATACTGCGGTTCGCCGACAGGTTAATGCTGACGTTTTTCAGCGGACCAATGTCCATGTATTTCGACAGCATGACACTGTAATAGTCATTATCCGGCTGATCCCAATAGGTCTGATGGTTATAATTGAGGTATAACGACATGCCGAGATCACTGAAATTCTTATTCAGTGAGACTGTGTAGAGCTCTTTACTACCGCCGTAACGTTCGCCCGCGTTCAATGCGCTGAGGAAATCTGACATCGACATAAAGTCACGTTCGGAGAAACGATATCCTGCAAATTGGATGGTGCTATCAATCGCTTCAAACCGCTTCGAGTAGTTGATACGGTAAGAGCCACCACTGAGTTGCCCCATGCCCGGTAAACGTGCGAAAGATTGGGTAATATCAAATGACAATGCACCAAAAGCCAGTAAATCACGACCGACACCCAGTGATACCGCATTATAGTTTTGACTGTTTAAGCTGCCACCAAACAATGACCACCCATTGTTCACCCCCCACGAAAATTCACCAGTGACAAAACTGTCCCCTTCGCTGTGGCGTTGATAGTTGGTCGGTTGCCCTAACGCCAATTTGTACTGAACTTGGCCTGGACGGGTTAAATACGGCAGGCTTGCGGTATCCACTTGAAATTCTTGAGTTGAACCATCTTGCTCTTTAACCGTCACGTCGAGCTTACCGCTCACGGCATCACTCAAGTCTTGGATCCGAAATGGGCCCGGTGCGACTTGGGTTTCATATAACACACGACCTTGTTGGCTTACCGTCACGGTCGCGTTCGTTTTTGCAATTCCGGTAACTTCTGGCGCATAACCACGAAGATTAGGAGGCAACATATTCAGGTCTGAACGGATACTGGCGCCGATAAAGCGGAATGAGTCGAACATATTCGACACCAAATAGTCCTCACCCAGAACTAATTTAGCCGCAAGGCTTGGTAAGGCTCGATAAACATAAAAACGGTTCCAATCAAAGTCTTTATTGACGGCATCACTTGATCCCGTTGAATGATTTAATCGTCCTTGCCAATCGGCTCGAAAACGCCACGCGCCCAAGTTAACACCGGCAACACCATTACCGTTTAAAGCATAGCTATCATGTCCGCCGTTATAGGAATTATTGGCACTACCGTTGACGTTATAATCGAGCATTAACGCAGTAATACCGTCATCCCAGCGAGATGGCGGATCCCAGTTCGGTGCGGTGTATTCAAGGTAGGCTTGCGGAATACTGACGTATAAGGACGAAGTGGCTAAATCTCCACGTACCTGCATACCGGGAATACTATTGAGAGTAAGGCACTGCTCATCATGCCACCATGTTGCCTCTTTAAGTGTCGATGGAGTAAGCCCCAATTGTGAAACAACCTCGGGCGATAAACAGGCATCACTGCCATTGGGATCATCAACGGGGACATAAAACGGCACCGAAACCTCAGGTAGCTGCTCATCATTGATTTTTAACGTCAATGAATAGAAACCCGGCATGATGTAACCCGCACGAGAGAATTGTCCTAGGTCAATGTTATTTTTATCTTCTAAATCCAATACTTCGGTATTAAATTCAATTACTTCAGCCGCCCAAACTGGCACTGAAAGACCGTAAAGGGAAAGGGCAATCGCAAGGCTTAGCCCGCGAGGGCGAAAAAAAATCGGTCGTAATAAAGACATAAATAACATCCCTAAAAATGTCGCTCAGGAAAAAGGTATCAAGTATTGTTATTAGTAATAATCCAGCTTAAAACGCAGCGCAGTCTGGTATTGTCCAGGGCGTAATGGGCGGTCATCCGATACCAACCTTAATCCGTAATACAAAACTGAATTTCCTGGCACAATGGCTTGTTTTGGCGTCGACTTCCCGGGATAAATAGGTTTTCCGTCAGCATCTTGCAATAATAATGCAACACCACGCGCTTCCCCCGACACGGTGAACCAATCACCGGAAGCGGGACCGTCAAACGTGACTGAAAAAGCCTGCCAATCAGCACCATCGTACGGAGTTAACGTGCAGCCAATTAATGCAATAGAAAAGGGTTGAACAGGACCGTGTCCTTGCTGGCGTATCGCGCCGACGGGTAATATTCCCATATCAACTGATTGCTCATAGGAGCCTGTATCGATGGCACACGCCGAGTCCACAATGCTGCCATTCATGCTGACTTTTCCCCATAAAGGGGGTAACTCTGCGTGTACGCTCGATACCGCCAAAAGTTGGCTAGCCAGTAACAGTGTGCTCACTGAGATTGCCTTCATAACCGTGTTCTCCCTTTCACCATTAATCCCCTGAAGCAAGATTGCTTCAGGGGTTAATTCTAGACTTAGTTATAAGCGAGGGTGAAGTTAGTTACTGCTTGGAAGCTACCCGGAACGACAGTTGCACCGTCCAGACCTTGTAATGCAGCTTGGAATTTCAGGGTGTTATCACCTGCAACGTAGTTTTGGGTGTTAGCGCTGTTCACTTTGATTTGAGCGCCTGAAGCGTTCATTAATTTAACTGCAGCACCCGATGCATCTCCGGTGATTTGCAGGAATCCTGTATCGATTGCACCATTAACGGCTTCGGTACCGTTAAAGGTCACAGTCACTTGGTTATCACCTTCCAAGTTGCAACCTTCTAACTGGATAGTGAATGGCTGTGCAGAAGAAGCACCACCTGCGGCTAACGTCACATTAGAAACTTGACCTAATTCCACTTCTTGGTTTTCTTCACCTGGTGCAATCGAGCAAGGTGCTTCAATGATAGAACCTGTGAATGTTACGGTACCGCTACCCGCATCAACAGCTAAAGCAGATGCACTCATTGCGCCAGAAATTAAGGTTGCTAAAATAACTTTTTTCATATTTACCTCTAAAAAGGAAACTCAATTAAATAATAGGAACGAGCCATTTATTTATATAAAATGACACGATGTAAATAATGCTTGATAAAAAACACCATTATTTTCAATAATGAAAATAAATAAAAACCCCTCATTAACACAATGAGTTTTTTTTCATTTCACTAGTTGGGAAAGAATAAATACATTCAAAAATTAAAAATAATTAATTCAATTAAAATAATTACTCTAATTAATAAATAAGTATTTATCATGAGACATATTCATAGCAGGATAAAATAGTGAATGATACTCTGCGTATATTTTTGGTGATTCATTTTTGATTATTAAAGAGACTTTTATAAAAAAGTCATCCAAAGAAGTATCTAGCTGATATAATAAATACACTAACATATCGACATCAACTCGACACACACCACGTTCGTAACGAGAAACTTGCTGTTGTGAAACACCTAATTTTTCGGCTAGCTCTTTTCCGGTCAATCCGCGAAGTTTTCGTATTAAATAAATTTGACGACCTACTGCATAACTGAAATGTTGCTTTACCTCTAATATAGAATTGTCAGTATTGGAATGTCGCATGATGACCCGCCATTTTAGATAATAGAAAACACAACTAAATGAATCAATTTGTTGCATTACTTACCAATAAGCCATTTAATGTGTTAAAAAGTGTAAATATTAGATTATTACTCTTATTTATTAGTCTAATTAAGCTTAATTTGAAATTTTACACCATTGCATGTCAATCATCCATTACTGATTGGTTTCCTAGGTAATTGTTTTTTTTAAATTTCCCAACATAAAAGTCACAATTAATATGTGTAAATTACTCGCAAATTGTTGTCATTACTGAGATTGCGTCGTTTGATTTTATTTTATTAACCATTAAACTTATCGACATCATCAACAATGCAACAAATTGATTCAAACTGTTGCGTTATAAATAAAATAATACCAATTTATCAAGATGTTAAGATTAGTGGTTTTTATGTAACTCAGTTACAACTTATGATGATCACGCCTCGTAATAATGTTAAAATATTCGTATTATGATTTGGTTTTAAAAATATCAAAGATACATTAACAAAAATAGTTTATTAAAAATAATTAGATCTAATAACTTTATTTATGAAGGATGGAAACATCCCAGGATGAAAAATACTCGATCCGTCACTTTATCACGATGTAAAAAAACATAGATTTTAACTTTACTTATAATGGCCAATAACATCATTACACTATAGATTTATATTTATATCAGTCGTTATAATAATCAGATTTCGCTTAACGATAGTCGCAATGACTAATTAAAACCAAACTAAATAATCATAAAATGATAATCAAAAAAAAAGAAAGTAGGGAATTCAAAAGCAAAAAAATGAACTAATTAAATTTTTTCTTAAATTAAGATAGATGAGTAATTTAAAATTTCAGGAAAATATAGCAGGCTAATTATGAACTTCTTCTTTAGAGCATCATTTATTGAATCTCTAATCATCTTCTTGTTGTTAAGCTCTTTGACTTTTTTAATCGGATTATACTCATTAAAATTCTTCTGTGGAGCTTCAAGAAAAGATGAGCATGATATTATTTTAGCACCCTTTGCAAATACAATTGCAACCGTATGGGCTTTTTCAGGCACTGTTGCAAAGTTTAAGTAGCCGGTATGCTAAATTAACTATTTCATTACTGAGGCCCGTTTGGTGAATGCATTTAAAGGTCGTCATTTCACAGGTATTATCATCCTTTGGGCTGTGCGTTGGTACTGCAAATACGGTATCAGTTACCGAGAACTTCAGGAAATGTTGGCTGAGCGCGGTGTAAATGTAGATCACACGACAATCTATCGCTGGGTTCAACGTTATGCACCAGAAATAGAAAAGCGGTTACGTTGGTATTGGTGTAATCCCTCCGACCTCAACAATTGGCATTTAGACGAAACTTATATCAAAGTGAATGGAAAATGGACGTACCTTTACCGCGCTGTCGATAGTCGGGGGCACACCATTGAATTTTATCTCTCGCCGCGTCGTAATACCAAGGCGGCTTATCGATTTTTAAGAAAAATATTCAATCGCGTTAAAAAATGGCAAATCCCCAGGGTTATCAATACAGATAAAGCCGCACCTTATGGCCGAGCACTTAACCTTCTCAAAAAAGAAGGAAAATGCCCTACACATGTAGAACATCGACAAATCAAATTTCACAATAATGTCATTGAATGCGATCATGGAAAATTGAAGCGCGTGATTAATCCCACCTTAGGGTTTAAATCAATTAAAACAGCACATGCGACCATTAAAGGAATTGAGGTGATGCGTGCGCTTCGCAAAGGTCAAGCTGAACATTTTTACTATGGTCAACCGTTAGGAGAAGTGCGCCTCGTGAATAGAGTATTCGGACTCTAATCCACTTTGAGCGGAAAAGCTCAACTTCACGATTCTATTTGCAACAGTGCCTACATAAAAGAAAATTCAAACATCCGTATTCTTAGAGTGTTACATACATCAAGACAAATAACCTCGACATTTTAATTGTTAAGGAGTTTACACCAGAACCACTGAAATCCCCTTTTTGTATAAAAAATAGGCTTGGCGTAGGATATTTTCCGTTTTCCAAGCGGACCCCTTTAGTAACAGCTTTGATTGTCACAAAAACGACCTATTGAGTGACAATCATTAAAACAACGTTTTAATATGGAATATTGTCCTATTAGTTTATTCTGTATTTTTATCATCAAGACAAGCGTTTATATACATTGTAACATTACCATATTGGTTATTAATCTAATGAAATTAACTATGAGTGTGATGACGTAAAATGAAACAGCGAAAATTTCTAACCCGTAATGAAATTGATAGATTGCTTGAGGCAACAAAACAAGGGCGTTACCCTGAACGAGATTATTGCTTACTACTAATGGGGTTTTTACATGGTTTTCGTGTCAGCGAATTGGGGAGTTTAGGGGTAAGTGATATTGATTTAGTTCAAAGCGTTGTTTATGTACGACGCCTTAAAGGTGGGTTATCAACAATTCAACCGCTACATTCAGACGAAACAGTAGCCATTCAAGCTTGGTTAGAAGAACGTAAACATTTTAAAGCTACAGATAATAATTGGTTATTTCTTTCTCAAAAACATCGGCCATTATCACGCTCTCGAATTTATCGCTTAATTCAAAAATATGGTCAATTAGCAAACTTGGAGATTAAGGTTCATCCTCATATGTTGCGACATGGGTGTGGATATGCTTTAGCGGATTTAGGACGTGACACTCGTTTGATCCAAGACTATTTAGGACATCGTAATATTTCACACACAGTAATTTATACCGCAAGTAATCAAAAGCGATTTAATGATATTTGGAAAGAACGCTAAATAAGAGGGAATTAGGTAGTAAATTTGTGTGGCTTTAACCAACATAAATATTTATAAGGCATTAAAGACTGATTATATTGATTTTTAAGTATTTAATGGTTAGGATGTTGGATATATTTTTCTCAAATATCCTGACCGTCCCTTCTCTATGCTGATTACCGATCATTAGTTTCATCGAATGGTTTTTGTTTGTATTTTCATCGTCTAGACTGCTTCTTAGACAATTACCTGAGTTTTAAGGGCACTGTTGCAAATAGAATCGTGAAGTTGAGCTTTTCCGCTCAAAAGTGGATTAGAGTCCGAATACTCTATTCACGAGGCGCACTTCTCCTAACGGTTGGCCATAGTAAAAATGTTCAGCTTGACCTTTGCGAAGCGCACGCATCACCTCAATTCCTTTAATGGTCGCATGTGCTGTTTTAA
>NZ_JBCPSS010000011.1:0-32503 GCF_051129765.1 Providencia sp. Je.9.19 | reverse complement strand
AAAATAGCACAATTACACGTTATTGTGGTTAGGTTAAAAACGAGAGAGACCCTTTCGCAGACTCTAATACCGAAACATATCGTTATAGATCCGTTAAACCATTCATCCATTTTCCTAACCATGAACAATTCCATTGGTTGGCTGCTTGAAAAACAGGCAGCGCAACTTTTTCTGACTTACCTCCGCTAATGCGACAGAACCCATATTTATACCTATAAGATTTTGCTCAATTATAAGCTATAAATCTCTACAGTTTTATTAGACCATTACACATAAAAAAGGCGTGTTCTTTCAACTGATTAAATTAAAGATTATCATGAAATTTAGGCGAAATCACCTGCCCGCAGGGCATAAGACGGCAAACCCTGCAAAAGAGAGCGCTTATCAGGTTAGGGCCGTCGAGACCCGCGTTAGCGGCCACAATGCGTTTAATGCCCCATTACTCCCCTTGCCCTGGTTAAGTCTCACAGACATTCAGCGATACAAATGTTGTTATCCTCTTCAACGAACGCAGTGAGACGGGCAAGGGGCGTAGACCCGCCGAACGGCTGTAGCTGCGCGTTAGCGACGCTGTGCGGCGCTTACGGAGGATAGAGCACACTCTTGCAGCGTCTTTCTGAGCGGCAGCCACGGAGTGGCTTGTAAGCGAAGGCATTATTGTTTTTGGTTTTATTTTTAAGTGTGCGGCGTGAAGAAAACAGCGCCGCATCTCCTTTTATAAAAAGGTCGTTTTAGTTCAGAAGCTAGGGACGAAGTTAATACTCATAAGGTTAACGAATTCGAAGTTAAGTGATGCTTTAAACGATATTCGAAGTTAAGTGTAGTACAAACCAGCAAAAGCGTCACTGACGACGTCAATCCTCATTCTTCTCCTTAAAAAATAGTGGGGTGAATACTGAAAAAAGCATCAATCAAGCCAAAAAACCAACACAAAGACCGCCAGTCAAGGCGGTAATTTTAAGTTTTACGATTATTAGTCGGGCAAATGTTTCACGTAATAGAGATAACAGGCTTGCCCGTGCACGTTCGGATAACGGGCTTTCATGTCTTGCTCAAACGCATGGACCACCGCAAACGGCTGATTCCCCTTCCACGCGTTATACTGTCGCCACGCCGCATGGGCTTCACTTTCTGGGGCTTGCGTCGATTTGGCTAAGGCTTGCTTATGTTTGAGCGCCGCTTCAAGGTGGGCTTTCTCTTGTTTTAGCGTCGCATCTTCACCAATGACCAACGTTTTGAGTTTCTTCAGCAGGTTTTTGAGGGCGTGCTTATTGTCCAATGACGCCACATTCGACCGCGCTAAACGCAACACATGTTGGGCATAGCGTTTTTGATAGCTATCCCGCAGTCCCTTGCGCTCCATCCAACGGCGAAAACGCGTCACCACGTCACGCAGTTCGGTTTTGGAAAAGCCAAGTCCATAAAAAAACTCGGGTCGTATCCAAATCCGCATGGCTTTGTATTGCTTGGCGTCGACATCAAAATCACGGTCAATAATAATCAGTTGGGCTTGTTCCCAATCGTGTAACGCGTGCAAAATCGGGTCGTAACTTTTACGCCCACTGTCATAGCGGTGTAATTGCCCACACAACTGCGCCAGTTTCTCCACTGAGCACATCACTTCAAATAAGGTGTCACTTTCGGGGTTATAATCGGCGTAGGCAATCATGGCTAATGCTAACGCATCAAACGTTTCACGACGCTCTGAGCGCACAGAAATGCGCTGCTTTCTATCACAACGTAATTGGTAAATATGAGGGTTACGGTTCCAATCGTGGCGTTTTAACGCAGCCGCAAAGCGCCGTACCGGCACCAATTGCGGTAATGCTCCAATAAATTTTGGCGCATAATGGCGATGGATTTTGCCAAGCGAACAGATACTTGGATGCGAAATCGTTATATCAACCATCTCGCTCCGCACTTATGTTGTACGGAAGGAGTTGAATTTTTTTTGACATGATTCTATACTCCCAGTCAGGAAGTCAACAATATTCCTAACAGAATTACGAGTTAAGCCCCTGAGGATCTTTTGCTTTCCGCCAAGATAGAGAAGATTCCGGGGGTTTACTGTTTTTAGATATGTTATCTAAAATGACCACCTTATAGCGTGGTAGCTTGATTTATTTTTTACCTACAAATTATCTTTATAATGAAGGTACTCCATCAAAATAACCTTCCATCACAGCGTGTATTGCTTTATCAAGTTCATCTTGTAGCTGTTTTGGCACTCGGTTAAATTCATAACTAAATCCCCGCTCTTTTACGCGTTTTCTAGCATAGATGTTTTTATCATCAAAGCGTCTAAGTGGGATCACACTGTTGGCTTCACGTTTGTTCTTAGATGCTAGCTGCTCTGTAATATTTTTTAATGTTGTTAAAATTACTTTTTTAAGCTCATCAGACGCGATTTTTCGATTTTCAATAAGCTCACTGAGTTTTTTATTAAGTTGATCAATAATCTCATATCGAACAAGGCTTTTAGTCTGAATAAGTTGTTCTATTGTCAGTAAGGTTTTATAGTCTGAATAACTTAGTTCCGACTGAATCGGAAATAACGCCACGATATCCTCAGGCACTGAAGCTGCTTGAATTGCACGAGTGACTTTTGCGGCTGACATATCCTCCAAAAGCGCAATCTCTTTTTGAGTCATTCCTTTTTCTCTCAACTGCAATAAGCGTAAACCAATTTCTCTTATATTATGTTCCTTCGCAGTTTGAATATCGACGGCTAACTGTCTTGCGTCATCACTGCTAATCTCTGAATCGGTCACAAGCACCGAAAGTCCAACATGGCATAGTAAGGCTGCTGCCCGGCGTCGAGAACCATCTAGAATTTCAATTTTATCGTCAATTCGACGACCAATGGCTGGAAAGAATTGTTGTAGCTTAATCGTACGTGTTATATCAATAAGTGACTCTGCAGTTAATGCATTTTGATCGCGCCCATTCACTGAAAAACGAACAAACGTTCGCTCTACAAGTTCATTTGCAGGGACTTGGATCAAATAAAACGGCGCTGATTTACCTGATTTAAGAATAAAACGCTGTACGTGTTCCTGCTCAATAGATAAGTGTGTCAATGAGGTCGCACTTAGCGTTCTTCCGATGGTTTTTCTTTTAGCTTGCATAATAACCTCTATTTATACGCAGAAATTCCACACGATCAAAAACAGCTTTCGCGAAATCCTCAGCGGCACTTTTTGCATTTTTCAATGCTTCTGTACTGCCAATATAGGTTGCAGGATTCGCAGAAACAACAGTATCAAAAGATTCACCACATCGTTCGAAGCCGTCCAGACGCGGTAAAGCCACATCGAGCATATCACCACCAAAAATTTCTTTTGCTAAACTATGGCATAATTTATGATCTGTTTTGTTGCTAAGTTTAGACATGAACCCCACATTACTAATGAGATTAACAGTAGCTCCGGTTGACTCAATCAGTTCAATTAACTCTGGCAAACGTGTTAAATATTTAAGAGTAGAATGAAAATCCACTTGTGCAGGCGGAACAGGTGTCATCAAGATATTCGCTGCCGCAATCGCATTCGATAAAAAGGCATCAAGATGTGGCCCACTGTCGATAAAAATAAAGTCGTAGTCATACTTCACTTTTTCAATAATATTGTCACGAAGTACAGTATAAAGATTGTGTTCGGGTAAATGTTCTCGGCATAAAATTTCCCACTGAGAAGCAATAAACGCATCCTCAATCGAAGCAGGAATAACATCAACCCCTTGAACAACCGAGGGTAAAATAAACTCATTAATGAGTTCTTCTCGTGTGACGTCTTGTAACATAGCTTGAGCGGCGGTAGCCTCTACTGAGCCGATAGATTGCATGTGATTTAAAAACATAGTTGCTGACGATTGGGGATCCAAATCAATGACTAATATTCGTAAATCTTCATAAATTAAATGGGGATGCGTACGTAACGCATGCGCAAGTGAGACGGTGCTCACCGTTTTAGAAACTCCGCCTTTCAAATTACCAATAAAAAAAGTAAAAGCCTCTGAGTAACGATCACGATATTTAGGCACCCCACGGTGATGGTAAATATCAATAATGTTTTGGATCGTCATCGCATACTTTAACGAAGATCCAGCTTGACGCTTTTCAAATTGGTAGCCAAGGCTTTCCATTTCATTAACCGCATAATCCACACTGGCGCGTGTTAACTTAGGTAATTTAGCAACGGCTGCTTTAGAGTAGACTTGATAATAGGATGTTTCATTGAGTTCTTCTTTCTGAGATTGAACTTGCTCGGTCAAGGATTGCAACAGTCGAACAGATCGACTCGCAATTCTATTAAATTGATTATTTATTTTGACCATCCTCGTTCCCTCTCACATGCAACATTTCTCTCTGAACCAAATAATCCTACATAAAGATGCAATTGTAAACACTCTTTACTAAATTATTTATCACCACTTTAAGAACAAATGTAACCAATTGAAATTAAACAAATAAAAATAAAACAAATACGAATTTCATACTGAAATCGCCATTAGATTACGAATATTAAAGAAAAAACGAATAGTTGATGATTAACATTATTTAATTACAATAAATAATGAATAATCTTTAATAGATTAAAAATTAATTTAAACAGTGCTGATAATTTAAGATACATCTGATAGATCACAATCAAAGCAAAAAATTAGCTGATAGGCGTAATTTTTACTCTATATGAAGTTAAATTTCTTTTTTCAAAAAATAATTAACCAAGAAAAATTTAATCTTTATCTATTTGATTTTATTAAAAATAATTCATTTTAAATTGAATATTTCAAGATGAAATCGCCATTGATAATAATAAAAGAATACTTTTGCAGATAAACACTTTTTGTGAGTATTTTTATCGAAAAGAAATATCAAAATGTAGCATTGCATCAAGGGTAAAAATCTTAGTATAGATGTCGGTTGAACTGGCTTTTTTATGCCCCAAGTAGGCTTGAATAACTTTGAGAGGAACACCATTAAAAATTAAATGCATCGCAAAACTATGTCGAAAGGTATGGCACGTAATGGGATCAACAACAAAAGAAATGCCATCTTTCGAAGCTTGCTCAACCGCAGTACGTAACCAATTTCGAACGGTATTATCGCTTTGCACTGGCCAAATTTGTGTCTGGTTTTTGTATCGCATAGTCACAAAGTAACTTTTCATTTGCTGAACATAATGGCGATCAAAAAGTGGAACGGCGCGCTTTATGATGGTTGGGCTTTTAGATAGTTCATCTCGTTTTGACGGTTTTCGTTGTTTCAACGTTTTTAAGACCACAAACGGCGTTTCAGCATCAAGATAAAAATCGCCTTTTGTCAGCACAAGGACCTCCTTGATGCGTGCCCCAGTATTCCACAATGTATCTATCAAGGTTCTCTGATGCAGATCCGGCATGTAGTGCAATAATTGATTGACTTCTGGTGAGAGCAAATATTTTGGGCAATCTAATTCTGCGGTAATGGCGAGACTGCGTAATTGACGTGCACGCTCTAAATGCCCTTCGGATAAAAGCGCCTGAGATTGTCGACGCACAATCGCCCTCGCCGTTTCATTCTCTATAGGGAAAAAACCCGACATAGCCCTCACCTTTCATTATTGTAATAAATAGTTATTATTTCAAATTGAAATAATAATATATATAACTATCAATAGCGCAATAATCACTTCTGTATACTTTCAGTCTCACCCCAAATGAAGGCGATCAATGCCATCGGGCGCTCCTAATTTCGATCCTTTCAATTTCGGTATTACGCTATTTTTTCCTTTATACCGCAATGCGTTACCTCAACAATATACGGTAATCATGAATATTCCACAACATATAGATATGATCCTCAAAGCGATCATACAACATAAGCGAAAAAGGGAATAAACCCAAAATTGCGGAAAATGACCGTAAAGCGCAATAACTAAGAAAAACCAAATTGCTCAAAAAACAAACTACGCAGGATGCGTTTTGAGAAGACTTTTAATGGTTAGTAATGTATTTGGATGGATTTATCAAAAAGTCGCTTAAAATAGGATTGGGGGGGCGAATTTAGTCATTGCTCTTATTTTTCTATAAAAAATCACGTGACAATCGATGCGCCTTATTTTGGCTCTATAACGCCGATTTTAATAGGAAAATGTTTATTGTTAATTTTTGCATCATATTCTTATTAGCTCTGAAGGCTGATAAAGCGCTCCGTTCAGCCGCTAAAATAGTCTTCCTAATAATAACAGGGAGGGTTCTGATAATATTTAGCTAATATTCCCTATTAAACTTTTTTATTCTTTCAATATCAAAGAGCCATAACTATTTAATCGTCGTATGAAAAATACGTTAAAATAAGAATATTCTGCATTATTTAAATTCCCTATGATATTTTATATATTAATTACTAACTCAATTTAACTCCCATCATTGTTATTTATTTATATATAATAATAATTTATTTGTATGTATATCCCTGACAAATAAAAAATGTAACCAAGTGTAATTATATATTTCTATGTTAATCATAATTCAATTAAATTCCATCCCTAAGATGTTAAAAACTGTAATAATAATATAACAATTATATTATCGTCAAAAACTCATAAACAATAATAATTATTATATATCAATATATTGAATAAATTTCACCGACCACTTAGATCGGCAATAACGATCAATATCCAGCTTGTGATAGGCGCAACCTATAACAAATGACCTATCGATCGATATAAACGTTTTTACTCAGGTTCATTGTTATTATACATTCCTCGTCATCCTGTTATATCAGATATTTAAATTTAATAATCGAAGAGAGTTAAAACTGTGAAAGATTACCATTCTGATCTTATTAAACTGGATGTTTTTAATAAAAAAATAGGATGTTTTATTAAAAACAAAAGAAAGAAAATGGATATAACAGGTAAAGATTTAGGGATGATGCTAAATGTCAGTCAACAGCAAATTTCCCGATATGAAAATGGTATTACAAAGATTACTGTCACCTTACTTAATGACATATTAATCATATTAGAAACATCTTGGGATGAATTTTTATCATATAATGGATTAAGTGATAAATATTAATTCATATTATTTTATAGCGTGATTCAATCATTATTTTTGATGTTCAATTATATTAAAATGGAAAACGATTCAATGAAAAAACTATTATTACCAGCCATCATCGGTGCCGCGTTATTTGGGGGATATGCTTCCGCAAATACGGGTGAAGTTCAATTTATTGGCGCTGTGACGTCAGAAACGTGTGACATTGATACTGAAATCGGGGGATTAGTTAAGTCTACGATTGATTTAGGCAAAATGACAACAGCAGATACGCACGGTGACTATGTTAATTTTGAGTTAGTCCCGCGTACAGATGAATGTTTGAAAAAAACCAGTGGTCAAGTAGGTTGGCAGAGTGCGGGATTCACGAATACCGGTCTTGCAAATATGAAAGGAACCGCTAACGGTGTCTCTATTCAGTTGACCGCCGTTAATTCAACAACGGCTAATCAAGATGTGACTTATAACAGTCAAAGTGTTGATTTCGGTAACGGCACCGATGCCATTGGCAATATGAAGTTTAAAGCCAGAATGGCGGCAACCGCAGGGCAAACAATCACCGAAGGTACCGTGATTTCAAGCGCAACTTATGCGGTAGCCTATAAATAATATCCTATTCTTTAGTACTTGACCCTCATTCCTAATATTTGTTCATTCACTTTTTTAAGTGAATAAAATAACTAAATGAATATCAATTGGAATTGAACTTAATAAAAATCAAGTACGCCAGAATTAATTCGGATATAAAAATCTTATTAAAGGGTCTTTGACCCTTATTTTTAATGACCAATAGTGATGGATAATATCAATGCGCTTAAAACCAATTAATGCCTTTATGTTATCCCTGTTAGCCACGCCATTTTACGTCTGTGCTGATTTAAATATGGATTTCTTGCATGGAGGCGTTCAACCGCAAGCTAAAAGTGTCTTTGATGAGAAGGCAAAATACCCCGCCGGGCATTATATTGTTGAGGTGATATTCAATCGTCGCTCGATGAATAAAAAAGAGCTGATTATCTTACCTGAAGATAAAGAAACGCTATGTCTCAATAAAGACTGGATAACGAAATTAGCCTTACCGATTAATTTAAATTTATTTGAGAATTATTTTAATCCCGAGAGAAACTGTTATGACATTAGCCATTATCCTGGCGCCCAAGTGACCTTTGATAAGGCTAAACAAACATTATCTTTCAGTATTCCTCAAATCGCGTTGGATGAAACTACAAATCAACAAAATTGGGATTATGGTATTACGGGCGTTAAAGTTAACTACTCTGGCTATGTTTCTAAAACTAGTTCGTCAAAAACACAAATGTACGGTGATTTTGACTTATATTCTAACGTCGGCCGCTGGGTTGCTTTTGTTCGCAGCAGTTATCTAAAAGATTCCGGCACGGAAACATCCGAAGCCACAATATCCACAGCGATAAAACCAATACAAGGGAGTTTTATTGCCGGTAAAACATTAACCGCTTTATCAATATTACCCAATTTTATTTTTTATGGCATGGCATTACGCTCTGAGCGGGATATGCGCCCCTGGGAAATGCGTGGCTATGCACCGGTTATATCTGGTGTCTTAAATTCCAATGCCAAAATTACGATATCTCAAAATGGCTATATTTTAAGTTCTCAAGTAGTGCCTGCAGGGGCTTACCAATTAAAAGATATTGCCCCCGTCAGTAACGGAAATATCACCGTCACCGTGGAAGAAAATGATGGAACGAAAACCGTTCGTTACTATCCAGTTGCGACACTTTCGTCTTTATTACGGGCAAATGAAACTAATTATAATGTCGCCATTGGTGAACGAGAAATTGCCGGGAAAAGAGAAAATCGCCTGTTTTTTTTAGGTGCATTTGACTATGGGTTAACCCATTTTTCATTCCATACTGCCGGTATCTTGCATAACAATTATAAAAGTGCCGCCTTAGGGGCAAGTAAAGATTTAGGCCAATTTGGCGCAATCTCGTTTAACGTCAATACAGCCGTGAGTACGTTTCAAAAGCAAACGCCAACGATGCCAGAAGCTCGCCAATCGGGTATCAGCTATATGCTTCAATACGCAAATTCATTAACAGACAATACAAATCTACAATTATTGGCTTACCGATACACCGGCAAAGATTATGTTGATTTTAATGATTTTAACCCGAATGCCTTGTATCACCGAAGTAACCGTAAAGAACGTTATGAAACTATCTTATCGCAAAATTTTGATGGGAGCTTTATAAGCTTGTCTGGCTGGATACAAACCTATCGCAATGCTATCAGCAACGAGGTAGGCGCCAACATTACTTATAATACCGCGCTCCAAGGTATCGATTTATCGTTTTCGGCAGATTATCAAAAATTAAACGATTATAGCCGTGATAATTATGTTTTTTCTGTCGGGGTGAATATTCCCTTTAGTGTCTTTGATAAAAATCACTTTTGGACAAATTCCGTCAACTACGACCGACGAAACAAAGCCAGTTTTAACTCTGGAATTTCTGGTAGTATTAACGAAAAAGTTAACTACAGTATAAATACCAATAAAGATCGGGATAACTGGTCAAATTCCGCTTATTTCGGCGTTGACCAGCGCTTGATTAATACCGGTTTTGCTGTTTCTCAAAATGCGCACCAAACAACCGGATCAGTTAATGCATCGGGAAGCTTATTGGCAACCCAAGAAACGGGATTGTTATTCAGTAATGTGAGACGAGATACCGTTGCAATTGCAAAAATTAAAGACATTAAAAATGTCACATTTAATGATTCCCCGCCTACTGATGGAAAGGGAAATACGGTTATTGGGATCTCCCCCTATATTGAGAATAATTTAAAAATTAATACCGAAGAAGTGCCCAATAATATTGAATTACTGGACTCCGTTCAACAATTTGTCCCGACAGATAAAGCCATTATTTACCGTGAATTTAAATATTCAACAATTCATCGCTATATTTTGCGACTGAAAAAGAAAAATGGCGAGTTTGTTTCTGCAGGGAGTTCGGTGAGAACAGAAAATAATGAATACGTGGGATTCGTTTCGAACAGTGGTGTTCTATTATTAAATTTATTAAATAAACCTAAGACAATCTTTGTCTTATCCCCGAAAGGGGAACAGTGCACCTTGAATTTAGAGAAAATAGAATCAAATGATAATAAAATCACGGAGATTGAATGCAATGAGTAAACTGATATCCATTTTTATTTTAATGATATCGTCATTAACCTGCTTTAATGCATACTCTGCATTTACACTTAATGGCACCCGTTTTATTTATGATGAAGGCCGGAAAAATATCGCGATTGAGGTCAAAAATAACAGCGATAAAACATACGGGGGTCAAGTTTGGGTTGATAATCTTAAGGGTAATGACGTGTTTTTTGTCCCGGCTCCGAATTTATTTAAAATCGGGGGCGAAGAAAAGCAATTAATCCGTTTATTGTACGTAAATGATATTTTACCCAAAGACCGAGAATCATTATTTTGGTTGAATGTGCAGGAAATTCCCCCCGTTGCCTCTGCTGATGAAGGTAATGTCCTTGCTGTTGCCTTAAATACCCAAGTTAAACTGATTTATCGGCCTAAAGTTTTGGCAGAAAGCCGAGAAGATGCCGAAAAAGGCCTAACGTACAGCGGTTCAATATTAAAGAACCCCACCCCGTATTATTTTGCCTTAACTCAAGTATCGGTGAATAACAGTCCATTACCGTTATCCAAAGAGATTGAGCAGTCCATCAGCTTATTTCCGCCTTTCAGTGAGGTGAATTTACAGCGCCCTTTATCGGGCAAAGTGAGCATTGAAGCCATTGATGACTATGGTGCCCGACGTATTATTGAGCTGCCGTGAGGACATTGAAATGGCAAAGAACGCCTTTTGTTTAATGATATTATGGGTATTACTGATTTCTTTTGATGCATCCGCGGCCAGATGCCGAAATGTATCATTAAAATACAATTTTCCAGCTCAAATAGATATTACGAGTAAAAATGTAGGCGACCAATTGTATACTTTTGGAGTACCTGGATCACCAATAAGCTTTACAGGTGAATGCTTACGTGCAACAAGCGGTGCTGGTAATACTAATGGAGACTTCATCTATATCGTCGATAAGTTTGGAGCCTCACCTGCTACCTGTCCTAAAAGCACTACCGATAAAAATTCTCCTGATGGTTATCTTAGATATCGATCAACAGCGAGTTGCAATAATACCGCTTGGTTACTCTTAGCTGATTATAAAAAAGTAGGAGCAGGATATACAGCGCTAGCTGGACCTGGCGGCGGCACTGATTCTGGCATTGTATATTTAGCAAAAAAACCCCCTCCAGGAAAAATAACTGTTAACCCCACCTATATGCTAACGAGAAACTTTTACTCTCGCATAGGTGAATACAGTAATACATTACAAAAAGAAACTGTTGGATTTAGTGCACCTACATCAATGACATTGATAAATAATGCTTCCTGTGCAGTTTCGGTTAATGATGTAGCTTTTGGTAACCAAACCGCCACAGACGTGAAAGCAAATGTGATAGCGGGCAAAACCATTAATGTGGCTTTTACTTGTAATGGCGTGCTGCCGGCCTACACCCTCAGTTTTTCTGGTCGAGATGGCGCGAATAATGCCAACAGTGGAATTATTAATGTGAAAGATAATAGTTCTGTCGGCTATCAATTCACGTGGGGTAATAACACGGTTAAACCCGTAAATAGTGCTGTTGTGGTAAATGGCGTTGCAATAAGCCCCAACACAAAACCAACAACCAATAGTTTTACGATCCCTATAACCGTTAAGCCAGTTGCATTGTCAACACAACCTATTCCTGGACTCGTAAATACCGCATTAACGATTAATGTGAAATTAAATTAAATGGAACTAACTATGATAACGAAATCACTGTTCATTCTCGCTGGATTTTCATTTCCCTTTTATGCCGGTGCTACAAGCTTTACCTCAAATGTTACCGGGGGTACCGTAACCTCAAATTTAAGCATGACGGTCAAGGCGTCTTGTAGTGCAACAGTGGGAGATATCGCCTTTGGTGACCAAGCCGCAGGTGATATTAAAAAAGGAACGGTCGCCGACAAAGTAATGTCACTGGCGATTGCTTGTGATACAACAATGGCAAATTACACACTCACATTTACAGCAGCAGATGGTGTTAAAGACGTGGCGAATGGCATTATTAATACCAAGCTCAATTCGACTGTGGGTTATCAACTGCGGTGGGGCGATTCGACAGTAAAACCTCTGGATACTGCCATCACCGTTAACGGTACCGCCGTGACACCAACCAATAAACCCAACGCGGCAAGTTTTACGATCCCAATTAAAGTTAAACCCGTTGCGCTCGGTGAAATTGTATCTCCGGGAGCGGCTAATACCGCGTTAAATATTAAACTGACATTCAATTAATTGAGGTCGCTATGTTCAAATCTATTTTGCTTATCAGCCTGTTAATATTCAGTACAACGAGAGGTTATGGCGCCGAGCTAAAACCGGCATCCATCGTTGGCGGTGCTGTTCAATCGCAATTTAGTATGAATGTCCAAATTGCCACGTGCTTACCGGCTACGGTAGATAATGTGGCTTTTGGGCCAGTTGATACGGCTACTATTTTGTCAGGTGAAATTGAAGGGCACTCGACCCTCTCACTGGATTGTTCGGGCACGATTAAGCCCCAGCGGATTTCAATACGCTTTGAACCTGCCAATCCCAATTTAACCCTAGGGGTATCCGGTTATATTGGCTCAAAAAACCCTACTCTTGGCTATCTCGTGTCTTGGGAAGATGAACAAATAGGTTCCATTAGCGAAGGTGTCCCCATGGGAAAAGAGCTGTTTTTAAAAAAACCGGAGGCCTCACTGATGAAAATTAAATTGCAAATAAAACCGGTTGTGCTTCCGTTGGGCGGTCAGTCCATTAGCTTAGGCAATGGGAACACCCATATCACCATCAAAATAAAATATATCTGATGCGAGTCTTTGTATGAACAAAAAAATATACGCGTATTTTATGGCCTCTTGCTTAAGTTTTTATTCACCACTCTCGCTGTCAGATGAAGCTCTCCCTGAGACTGTATTGGCCATTTCTCTGGATGTCGTTACGATCACTTGTAATATTAATGATGGAAAAGGATTTAATAAAATAGTGGATTTTAACGTTATTAATGAAGGAGATTTACTGTCTGGTAAACAACCTGCGGTGAAAACGCAATTTATTATAGACTGTCAGAAAAGTGGATTTAAACCTAATTATATTGATATCAAAGTGACTCCTGGTAGTCAAGGCGCATTACATAATGGCCTTGGGGGCGAACTTAAAACCAATTTATCGGGTGTCGGAATTTATTTATCTTGGTTAGATGCTACTCCAATTGACTTATCAGGCGTAAACAAACGTTTTAGTGCCAATCAGAATAATCAATTTGATATTAGCTTTTATGCAAAGCCTTATGCCCAAGAACAAACAGTTGAAAAAGGTTTAATGAAAAGTAGTCTGATCATCAATGCATTATATAAATAATCAGACCTAAGAATTAATGTTTATCTGAAATTTTAGGTTTCAGTAGCTGATTTTAAATCATTTAAATATTTAATGAAAATATTGTTATTGTTTATATTGACGATACAGGGCATCAAAACCCTCAGGTATTAACATCTTTATCAAACTCTAATTCCAAAGGATAAAATATCATTACCAAATGTTAAATCAATTAGTTACTTATCCTTTGTTATTATTTTAATTTTTATCTGCTGAATGAAACCACATATCAAGCACCAACTCTAATTTAGATAGCTGCTCTGTATATTTGTCCTGGTTTTTAGCTAATTGCGCGATATTTTGTAATTTCCAACGTATTGCTGGCAACCCTTCAGCACTAGGATAGTCAAATAGTTCCCAATTAGGTTTTCCTTGCTTAAAGGATAACAAAAATGCACGATCTTTTTCGGTGAAATGCGTCTGTAATGCAGTCATCATGGCAGGTCTTACCGCTATCAAATCTTCAAGTTCAATGTTGACCAAGGTCATTCCATCAAATTCTGTTTGAAATGTCTTATCAAGCGGCTTCCAGTTAGGATCCATAACCTCATTAATAGGCCTTGGATGACTTAATACATAAGTTAAAAACCCAACAAAAATGTCTCGGGATATACCGTTCCCCTAGCAACAGGAGATACCTCAACCTTTATTGTGCCACTAGGGCTAGTAACAATAATACGAAGCTCATCGACTTTATGATCTTGTAATACAGCTCGAGTCTCAGCTTGAGTATTAATTAAATCAGTGATCCGTATAAGCGCGGCTTTAACATTTGCGAGCGCATCATTTCTGGGCTCTAATGGAATATAAGCGAGATCAATATCTACTGATAAACGAGGAAAGTCCCTCACAAATAAATTTATAGCCGTGCCGCCTTTAAGTGCAAATGCTGACTCTGTTGCTATGACGGGCAACATTTTAATAAGCAGCGAAACTTGCTTATAGTAAGGACTGTCTCTATCCATTTTTTTGTTCTTCCTATTTTGTATTCAGTGATTCTGGCACGGTGATTTGATAACGCTCATCAAACCGACCTTTCTCTACAACCTGACGCTTTCCTGAACCTAATTCTATGTTTGTTTCATTAAGGTGTTGCACCCATTGATGGCCACAATGATGACTAAGAAACAAGAATACTCGGTTGGTTTGAATAGCATGGCTTCGTTCAAGTAAAGATTGCACCCTTTTAGGACTAAGGTTTACTAGCCCTTGGAAAAGCTCTGCTGCATGCCCAAAAGATATTTGCTTACCAATTGCATCAACAACTTCATAAGCAGCAAGTTCAGGGCGACTGGCGACCAGTTCTTTCCCTTTAACTGTAATTAATTTCAAATCCATTTCAGGGGCTATTTGAAATTTAGAATTACCACAATAAAACCAATCTTGGTTAGGAAACTCTCGAAACCATTTGGGTAATGATTGCTTACATTTCACCCCAACCCAAACTTGTTCTTTTCTTAGCTGTAAATAATGGCTCAATCCTTGATAATTTAAGCTACTTAATCCTGCCAAATGAACAGGAGTACACAACTGAATATCCATCGCTTGCAAGACATCGACCCAATCTGGCTTGGTTTCAGGCCTGTAGTAAACACCCGAAGATAGCTTTTTCAGCCAGCCACTTTGCGTATACTTTTGGGTTAAGGAGTAACTCACTCCGTTCTTAGTCAACCATTGCTGTAAAACAATCGAGCCAGGAGATGTATGAGTAATCAGCCAGTTTATTTTAGAGGACATTTGTACACCTTAGGTATGAATATGATATAAATAGCAAACCTATAGTTTATTATTTATTACATATTAACACCCTTAGTATTAAAAAAAACAAAAATATAAACCACCTGAATCAATTTTCCGGTTTGCTGAATACGCTCTGCCCGTATTCTTTTAACTTTACTGATAAAGGCTATTCAGCATTCGCTCATGTGTTTCAACTACTTATTCTGTCACGTGTAGCGCTAACTTTTTTCTATGACACACCAAAATTACATGACGACAGGCTGGAGAATAGTGAGGTAGAGCCTCTTAGGTAATGCCCGCGATTACATCGCTATTAAGTCCATCAAGGTATTAACACGCACTACTATTTATTTTATCTACCGGTGAACCCTGCTATGAAGGCTGATTATTTGATGACTCAAGTAAATACTCTAGGGCATTCCTATGGGTAGGAATTAATAAAGCATTTCACATCTAAAAATAGTCTTAAGTACAATAATTTTAGATATTCAAACTAACCCTAACCTATAAGAAAAATCCGCTTAAAATTCAGATAATCGCATACAAAACGGCCTAAATGATAAAGTATAAGCAGCCGCTTATCGATAAAATAAGTGTTCTGACCTCGGCATTATGTGTAATTGGTTAGGATATAAAGGTAAAAGTGACATTCAGTTTTCTAACCATCAAGATATTCAACAAAACCAGAGATAGGGACTAGATTATTAATTTATTAGTATCAGTAATGCACATAAACCAATAACATCAGGTAATAACTCACGAAGTGAGATATATTATGTTGCAGTTATTGAATACATCAACAAAAGTGAGCGAACGTAAAAATAAAGTCTAGTTCCGCCGATAGTTAACCTCTTTTAGGAGATAATTTGGCACTTAATGACATAGAAGTAGCACAAATCAAGCGGTACATGAGACTCTTTATGAATAAGCGCCGCCCTCCCGCCTTCATTAGGGATGAGATAGATTTAGAATATCGAATCTGGGGTAATGATGTAGTCATTTGCCGAGTTAATTATATCAATAAGAAAAAATATGAATCACCTATCGCTAAAATGGTACTAAATCGTCCCCATACACGTTGGAATCTATATCGCATGAATCAATCACAAGAATGGATTATTGCAGCCAAAGAGCCGATATCGGCGTTCTCAGATGCTATTAAGCTAGTCGAGGATGATATTAACAGCTACTTCTTTAGATTATGAGGCGTTTTAGCGTGTAGAACTATCAAGGATTTTAGCTATAGCTATCAAATTTTCAGTAATTAATTTTTGGGGCTATTTTATCGATGAGGAATATTGATAGAAATCAACTAAACCTGAGATTAAGACCCAACTCAATGTTATGTAATTCCATATAAAATATAAAATATAAAATATAAAATATAAAATATAAAATATAAAATATAAAAATTATTTTTTAGAAGTTGAGTGAAATATGTTGGATTAAAATCATCAACAACGATAGTTAATTTTAATTAATATTTACAATCATTTATAATCTTATTTTAATAACGTGGTTTTTATATCATATATATCACTATTTAATCCATGCTAACATTGAACTTCATCATTAATTTCGTTATTCTATTTTAATTTAAAAGCCTCTTAAATTCTATTGATTGTTTATTTTTTACATTTAAAATAATTAAAAATTATTTCTTTATAAATCAAGGTTGATATATAACATTTTTCTTTTTAAATGCTCCCTTACTCCCACTTAAAGCGAGAAAATGCAAGGAATAGCAAGCTATTTAGTATATTTAGGCATACACTAGAGTTCAACGTCACTGCTGGATAAAAGATATGTTTATCTTTAATGGCTTTACGATGTTTCATGATAAATCAGTAGAAGTCACATGCCCTAAATGTTCACGCATAATGCAGCAAAGCTTGCATAGATTAAAAAAAACATAACAATGATTTGTCCTCATTGTGGTTATTATTTTAAAAATAAAGAGCAGCATTGATATTTAAAATTATCAAATTTTGTTAACATCCAAAAATTGATAATTAATTATCATGAAACAAATAGAATAGTAAAACAATCAAATGCGATTTATAACTGAAGTTATTTATCATTTGCCAACCTCAAATTTAATATTAAAAACATATTAAATTAAAATGCTAAGGTATTTTATATGATTGCCTACTTCATGTTGATCCACCGTTATCCGAACCAATTCAAACGTTTATTTAAATCAATTTATTCCGAAAAAAATCATTATGTAGTGCATATAGATAAACGTGCTGGTAAAAATATTTTTAATGAAATAAGTATATTTTTACAAAATTATCAAAATACTTCAGTATTAGAAAGTAAAGAAGCAATATGGGGCGGGTATAGTTTAGTCGACGCCCAGTTACGTGGTATTGAAAAACTTGTTACCAGTGGTGCTAAATGGGATTATTTCATAAATCTGAGTGGACAGGATTTTCCATTAAAAAAACAATCCATCATCATGGACTATCTTAGTAAATTTAATAGTTACGAATTTATAAAAATCGTTAATCAAGACTTGGTTAGGCCAGAAACCATGCACAGAATAAAAGATTATGTTCAAGAAATAAAAGGCAGCTTGGTTATTTCTACTACCGCTAAAAGGCCTTTTATTACGGGTATGACGCCGTATATAGGTAATCAGTGGATGATATTAAGCAAACGTTTTTGCGAATTTATTACTTACAGCGCGGAACTCAACATTTTTACCGTAATACATTAATTCCAGATGAAAGTTTTTTTCAGACCGTATTAATGAATACCACGTTTAAATCTAAGATAATTTATGATGATAAAAGAGAAATTGACTGGGTTGGATCCAGTGACATTAAACTACGCCCACGTGATTTTTTAACTAAAGATTCAGAAATGCTCATAAATAGCCAGAATTTATTTGCGAGAAAATTTGACGAAAATACGGATAGTCGTATTCTTAGCATACTTGAACACAGTATGGGATTGTCAACTATTGGCGCTTTATCATAGCAACAAACCTCGAGTCACAGTCGCTATCTGCCTTTAGCGTGTTGGCGACACTTTCGCCTTTATCTTGCAAGCATTGTGCAATATTCACGAAGACCTCCTAGTGTTTTTCTGCCAGTTCACTCAATTACTGACAATATATTCAAAGTGAGAGGATCCCCGCGCAATGAAAATTAAAAAAGGAAAAATAAACGCGATTTTAGCTAACTATTACATAGAATGACCTCTCCGTATGAGGTCTAGTGTTAGCATTCATTACTTAAACCAAATTGAGCGTAACAAGGGGACTGAAAGCCAGCTTGCCTAACCAGTGATTTTTTTCTTCGACCGTGACGGTAGCGCGTATCGGGTTTGTCATAATGCCTTGAGTTGTTGCTTAGCGATGCGCTGAATACGGCTTAACGTATCCGCGACATCACTATCGGTAACCCTGCCCGCCGGTTGACCGTCTTTATCATAACGGACAGCTTCAGGCATGAGAGTGGTACGATATTTCAGTGAATAACTGATGGCCGATAAACAACGTTTCAGTTTCTTAACCGAAATATCGAGATTTTTGGCTTCTTTGTCCGCAAGCAGCATCTCCCTTGTGCCAATAGCCATCGGACGCAATTGACCTGCCGGAAATAAATCAGGCCAATAGGCTGAAATCTCGGACATCGCTTCATCTAAAGGCAGGTGTTTTTTCGGCGGTGTCGGCGGAACCACTTTTTTTTCGTTGATGACCTCTGCCGGCTTAACGGGGGGCTTCGCTTTTTTAAGGGCGACGTTTTTAGTCGGAGACACGTTAGCCGGTTTCGGGGGGCGTCGTGTCGTATTAATCACTACTTGCTTGCGCCGAGCTGTCACCACCGGGGTTGATGGGCTATCCGATTTTTCAGCGGTCGAGGGGCGTTTTAACGACAGTGTTTTTCGTTCCATAAGCGCTCACATCAAAAAGGCGTGTTCTTTCAACTGATTAAATACAAGATTATCACGAAATTTAAGCAAAATCACCTGCCCGTAGGGCATCAGACGGCAAACCCTGCCAAAGAGAACGCAATGAGGTTAGGGCCGTCGAGACCCGCGTTAGCGGTCACAATGTATTTAATGCCTCATTACCCCCCTCGTCCTGATTAAGCCCCACGGACATTCAGCGATACAGATGTTGTTATCCTCTTCAACGAACGCAGTGAGACGGGCAAGGGGCGTAGACCCGCCGAACGGCTGTAGCTGCGCGTTAGCGACGCTGTGCGGCGCTTACGGAGGATAGAGCACGCTCTTGCAACGTCTTTCTGAGCGGCAGCCACGGAGTGGCTTGTAAGCGAAGGCATTATTGTTTTTTGTTTTATCTTTAAGTGCGCGGCGTGAAGAAAACAGCGCCGCATCTCCTTTTATAAAAAGGTCGTTTTAGTTCAGAAGCTAGGGACGAAGTTAACACTGTTAAGATTAACGAATTCGAAGTTAATTGATGCCTTAAACCCCATTCGAAGTTAAATGAAGTATAAATCAGCAAAAGCGTCATCAGTAATGTCAATCCCTGTGTATCCCGCTAAAAAATAGCGGTGTGAATACCAACAAAAGCATCAAATCACGAAAAAAACCAACACAAACACCGCCAGTCAAGGCGGTAAAAAATTCCAGTTAAGGGTTATTGGTCCGGCAAATGTTTCACGTAATAGAGATAACAGGCTTGCCCGTGCACGTTCGGATAACGCGCTTTCATGTCTTGCTCAAACGCATGTACTACCGCAAACGGTTGATTCATTTTCCAGGCGTTATACTGTCGCCACGCCGCGTGAGCTTCACTTTCAGGCGCTTGTGTCGATTTGGCTAAGGCTTGTTTATGTTTGAGCGCAGCTTCAAGGTGGGCTTTCTCTTGTTTTAGCGTCGTATCTTCACCAATGACCAACGTTTTGAGCTTCTTCAGCAGGTTTTTGAGGGCGTGTTTATTATCCAGTGACGCCACATTCGAACGCGTCAACCGCAACACATGCTGGGCATAACGTTTTTGGTAGCTGTCACGTAATCCTTTGCGCTCCATCCAACGACGAAAGCGTGTCACCACGTCACGCAGTTCGGTTTTGGAAAAGCCGAGTCCGTGAAAAAACTCCGGTCGTATCCAAATCCGCATGGCTTTGTATTGCTTGGCGTCGACATCAAAATCACGATCAATGATAATCAGTTGAGCTTGTTCCCAGTCATGGAGGGCATGCAAAATCGGGTCGTAACTTTTACGCCCACTGTCATAGCGGTGTAATTGCCCACACAACTGCGCCAGTTTCTCCACCGAGCACATCACTTCAAATAAGGTGTCACTTTCCGGGTTATAATCGGCGTAGGCAATCATGGCTAATGCTAAGGCATCAAACGTTTCACGACGCTCTGAGCGCACAGAAATGCGCTGCTTTCTATCACAACGTAATTGGTAGATTTGCGGGTTACGGTTCCAATCGTGGCGTTTTAACGCCGCGGCAAAGCGACGCACGGGCACTAATTGCGGTAAGGCCCCACTAAATTTAGGCGCATAATGTCGATGGATTTTGCCATGAGAACAAGGATTTGGCTGTAGGAGGCTGGTATCATTCATGTATCTCCACACTTATGTTGTGCGGAAAGAGTTGAATTTTTTTCTGCATAATTCTATACTCCCCACTAGGACGTCAACAATGCCCTAACGGATTTGCTAGTTGAGCCCCTGATAATCTTACCATTCCGCCAAGTTTGAGAAAGATTTCAGGGGTTTTCTATTTGGGTTCAATCTTAAACTTCTGACCTATTCCCATTTTCTACCACCTTTCGGCGTGGCGACCACAAAATTCACATCAATTGTCGGTCAATTTAGCACTCCCAGCCCATTCAAGCAACGTCTACACGATAAAGACGTGTTAAAATCACAAAATTTGTGATAATACGAAAGTATTTAATGAGGAAGAGTGCCATATATCATCTGGCGGAATTTGTTAACAATCGAGGTTAAAACGGTTTTAAAGCCCGACTAATCGCCCATTTCGCGATCGCGGTCTTTTTCTATCACGATTTCGCGTTCCTGTTGGCGCAGGGTATCGCGTTGTTGATGTTGCCTTTCCATTTGTGTGGCTTTTTCCATCACGTGGGTTTTAGCGTGTTCTAGGCTCTGCTCACCATTGAGTAACACCGCCCGTTCCTGTTCAATCACCTGATTAAGTGCGGTTTCTTTTTGCTCAGGCATTGGCGGATTATCGCCTTCAGCCTGTTGACGTAATTCGGCTTCCACGGATTTAAGCGCTTTCTCCGCGGCCTGCTCTTCGGGCGTTTTGAGTGACATCGGGTCATTGGCTATTTTATCATCCTGCCCCGTACCGGGATGAGTGTAGGCCTTATCCACTTCCCCTTGGGTAATTTTTTCAATCATCGCGGTGTGCAGGCGTTCATCGGCATTAAGCTGTACCACTACGCCGCTATCAGGATTTTCGGATAAGGCTTTGAGCGCGGTATCGAGCGAGGACACAATCGACGTTTGACCATTTTGACTCGCTTGCACCACTAAAAATGCCGCTTGCTCACTGCCCAGTAAGCGCCCTTCCGGCCTGAGTCCCTGCAATTGGTTATCCTGATTAACGTCAATGACTTGCAACATCACGCCTTGCGATTTACCGTGTGGGTCGTAAGCTGGCCATGCCACATGCGGTTCGGGGTATTTTGCCGAGGCGTACACAAACTTAGCCTCATGGTGCTCACCGAGGCCCACTTGGCGGCTGAGCGCACGACCAATGGCGGTTTCATTGAGCGGCTGTGCCCGTTCATACAAGGCATTGCCTGTTTTTGCTGCGCGGTCTTGGTCGGCAAGCAACACGTCATGCGCCGTTTTACGCACTTGCGGGTTTTGAATACGACCTGACCATTTTTCTAAATCATCACTGTAGGTTTGCACATGCTCTTTGGTACGCGAGAGCCCCACATAGGCATCCCGCAGGGACGCCAACATTTTACGCCCCTCCGTCACACCGCCCAATAAGATGACATACAGACTGCTCGCCCCTTGCGCTTTGTGCGCCGTGCCGGCATAACCGTAATCAAGGTGTTGGTCGGTCAGTTCACGCGCAGGGTTGAGCTCTCGTGTCGTTTTCCCGTTGGAAATTTCAATCTGCCCATTTTCACTCAGACCACTGACCCGCCATTCACTGTTCGTCACCCGTCCCCGCTCTTTATCGGTACGTGTAAAGTTGATTTGCTCACCCACCGAAATCTGACGGCTTTCTTGGCGATAAATATCGACATTGCGTAAGCTACTTTCAAACGCCGACAGTAGATGCGCTTTGCCATTTTCATCAATCAGATTAACCACGCCATCGTTAACGCCTTCTCGGGTCGCTTGAATGCGATAATACTGCTCTTGGATGAGCGCAATTTTACCGTCATGCTTGGCCATGCCCGCGGTTGAGAGTAGTTCTTCGGTACGGGTTTTCTCGCGTACCAGGATAGGGACGTCCATCTTGCCTTGAAGCCGCCCTTGCTCGGCTAATACTTGATGAATACCTTGATTGACTAAATCCTTATCTTTATTGGTTTGCACCACAATTAAGGTATTATCTTGCGCCTCTGCCGTGCGCCCACGGTAATCTTCAATGATTTGCGCAATGACTTTGTCGCCCGCGTCCATCACCGACTGTTCCGGCACAAAGCCCCCCTCACGGCGCGGCACCACCGCCGGCGTAACGGTATTGAGCAAAGCGAGCGCGTCTTTAACCTGACCGGCTATCACGGCTTCAATGGCGGGGCGAAGCTCGGGTGTTTGACGCACAATTTCTTTCATCAATGCGGTATCCAACGCAGAGCGCTGCTGCGCCAACGCAAACGGCGTACCGCTGTCCGTGGATAATAACTGAGCCCTATCGCCTGAGAACGGCGCTCGTCCCCCACCTTTGGCGATAATGGAAAGCGCTTCATTGAAGTTTTGGTTCCCTATCATCGAACTTTCATCCACCAAAAAATGGGTGTTTTTAAAATCGAGGACTTCACCCTGCTGCTGACGTTGGTTAGCGTCCATCAAAAAAGCATGGAGGGTTTGGGCTTTCACCCCGACTGCGGCCATTTCACCCACGGCGCGATGCGTCGGCGCAAGCCCTATCACTTCGGGTCGCTGCGCTGCTGGGAGCGTTTCGAGCGCTTTTAACACGGCGATAAACTGCGTTGTTTTCCCCACGCCTGCGTAGCCTTGTATGCCGACAAACTGGTCACGACTGGTTAAGATTAATTGGGTGGCGGCCTTTTGCCCGGCCGTTAAACCGTCCAGTAAAGCTTCGGGCACAGACTCCATTAGTGGGGTTTGTGTCCCTTTACCGGCTAAAATAGTGGTCAGAATTTGTTTTTCCATCTCCCACGTACTAGCCGTGACGTAGTGTTGTTGGGCGGCACCTTTCCCACTAGTCACGGGGATGATGACTTTTTCAGCGACTAAGCGGTCAAAAGCTTTCCCCACCGATTGACTGTCCAACGTCGGATATAATGGCAACGTTTTAGCAATGGCATCGATGCGGGAGAAAAGTACTTGGCTTTCTTGCGCGAGTACCATCCCTTGTTGCAACGCTTTTTCCGGTACTGACCACAACGCGTTTGCCGCCTTATCGCTGGCGACATCAATCGACTGCACATCCGCCCCGACAACACCTGCTAATTGACGCGCTTGTTGATAAACCGGTGAACGCGCCATCCGCCGTTCAGTTTCCATTTTGTCCAACGGGGTATACAGCGCAATATGTTCCCCGCTACGTGCGGCGGTATTAAGTAGCGTCGGTTGAGTGTCACGTGCTGATGCCGCCAATAACACCATCGCATTATCACTGGCACGTTGCCCCGGGGCAGTGACATACGCATAATCGGCTTTTACCCCATCACGCACATCAATGCGGTGCGTTTTGCCGTCCCGATTAACCATAATCGCGTTGGGCATGAACCCCGTTACCGTGACGCTGTCACGTGCAGAGAGTTTGGATTGCTTGGCTAACATCATCAATTGCTCCCCTTCAGCGACCACAAGCGGCTTTTTTTCGTACAAACTCCATTGCCCGTCGAACTGCTGGGGTTTCATCACCTGCTTGTTGCCTTGACTATCAAGCAACGTCACCGAGCGCGTTTCGGGGGTCACGCGGTCAATGGTATAGCGCTCGACTTCGCGCTTATCGCTGTTCCAGCGCTCCATCACGTGACCTTCTTGGTAACTGTCAATTTGTTTACGGCTGTGACTATCGAGCCAAATGGGCTTTAACTGTGTCACCGTAACGGTCTTCTCACTGAGCATGCCACGCTCGGTGAGTGTGTTTCGAATGGCATCTGTGAGCCCTTTTTGTTCCCGAACGCCGCTGACTTGGGCCACGACTTCACGCGACTCGGCCTGTAACTGGGCATAATGCGCCGCTAACCCTTGGTAGCGTTGATTTTTATCGCCCACGTGGTGCGTTTGCATTGACAAAACCGTGGGCGTGCTCGCACTAAATTGAGTCACGCCCGCATCTTGCAAGGTAGCCAGCACGTTACCGGTGCCTTTGCGCCCGCCACTGTCCATCATGAGCACTTGGACATTGGCGTCTTTAGCCAGCGCCAACACCGATAACGCTGTTTTTAATGACAACTTTTCCGCATTCGCGAGCACAAGGGTACTGTTGGGCTTGAGGCTTTCAACCTCACTGAGCGGTTTAAGGGGAACAGCAGCGAATCGTGTGTCGTGTGAAAATGCTGCCAATCCGGCCTTATCTACTGTCACCACGGCTACGTCACGCCCTTGTGCACGCGCCATGGCAACCGCATCATACGCACTGTCCCGTTGACCTTTCCCCAACCCTTTACTTTCCACAATCGCGATATTGGGCAGTGTATCCGCGACTTTCTCCATGACCGGACTCAGCGCTTCGCTACGCGCCTCAAAGCTCACGGTGCGGTTTTCTTGCTTCATTTGCACCGCAATGTGTTGTAGCTTCAGCTCATCCATTAAATGAATGGAGGACGTGAATAGCCCTTTTTTTTCATCCAGTGGGATCAATTGATGGTCTGAAATTGCCTTATCAATCGCCTGACGAACTTGCCCTATCATGCCGGCTTTGGCATCGAGGCCATTCAAAGTTTTCGACAACACTTGGCTGTAGGTCATGCTTAACTGCTTATCACTGAGTAACGCAATCGCGCCCGTCACAGCTTGCGTGATATCGGGCTGTATCGTCGGTTGGCTTGACCCTTTGTCACCAGCAGCAACCCGCTGTTCAGCTTGGGCATAAAACGCTTTGCGTTCCTCGGTCCCAAAACTATTTTTATCTAAACGGTCATACCAGTCGGTTAACAACTCACTTTTATCAGGGGTTGTTTTGACTTTTCGCGTATCTAAGGCTGCCACATCACGGGATTTAAGGGATGCCTCATGCCCAACGGCATCCATAATTTGGGAATGGCGCTGAGAAAAGGGCACGACGGGCACGTCAACGATTTCCCATAACCCATTTTTGCCCGTTTCATGTGTTTTTAAGCCAAACCCTTCAACGCGGTCACGTAAAGCATGACGATAAATCTGCCCCAATGAGACTTGCAAAGCATAAACTGCTTCACTAAAACCGCTTTTTTGTTGCGTATCACTCGACAGGGTTTTCCACTGCCCTGCCAGTTCAGTCATGTTCATCACTAATACATGGGTATGAACCTGCGGGTCGTGCTCGCGTGAAGTATCGTGATTAAACGTGGCCATGGCCAAGTTACCCGTCATTTCCATCGTGCTTTTACCGTCGACCATCGTGCGGGTTGAGGCCAGTGTTTCGACCTCTTTGAGCGCCACCGATAACCTTGTTTCGTGAACCAAATATTTAATCAATTAGGAAGCACGAAATACATTTACTCATTGTTATTATGTCTAAAATAGAAACAGGTATTAATGGCAGATGAATAAAAATATTGCCCCAACTGCATTAATGGCGGTTATCACACCGAATATAATATTTAATATATCCATAAAGTTACCTATCTAGGGTATGTAAACCTAAGTTATTCACAATTAAACCCAATTCTGAATAGCGCCTATCCCATTATAAACCAGAATTTTTCAATGTTACCGAAGCATGAGATATCGACGCTTCGTCCGTCTGTTTTTCAGACGAATAGTCAACTCTCTTTCGTTTTACAACTTTAAAATAGCACAAGACATGTGGCTAAAAATGCCCCTTTAACTCCCTGACTGACGGGGTAATAATAGGTCGCATACCCTTCTCTAGGCACCGCCTTGTAATAGCCCACATTAATATCTTCACAGGCTAACCACGTTTCGCGGTCACTTTCAGAAATTTCATTAGCGGCAATTGCTGAGTTAATGACGGTTTCTTTTGCGTGCTCGCCGCGCATCATTAGCACCAAACTGTCTTCAGTTTCCAGCAAAATCACATTCCATTCACTCATCATAAACGCCCTTTTGACCACTTAATTTATTGGGGATCGCATACTTATCCAGTAGTTGTTCACCGTATGATCGGGTATCGATATCCTCATTGAAATCTAACAGTGCCGACCACAACGGCGCAAAATCGAGGTATTTTCTCAAGTCTAAATTTTTAAATCGCCTTGTCCAGTTCACCAGTAATTCAATCAAATCATACTCTTCAATCCCATCGCGATTAAACCGGTTATACCACGATTTAAATTCACTTGGGGTAATAAAGGCTAATGCTATTTCAGCTTGCGCTAACCGATTTTGATGCTGTTGCTCCGCTTTAATCTGGGCTTTTTGACGCGCGCGACTCTCGACCTGCACATGAGATTGAATTTTACGTTCTAGCCGTTCATTGTCACGATAATCAAGTTCAGGAAAAAAATCACGGACATGATGATCGCATAACGGCAACGGACAAATTAATCCACGGGACTGAATAAACGTATCGAGGGCGGCAAGGTAACGATTTTTCGACGGCATTTTGCGCTTATTGTCAAACGCCAATACCAACGTATATTTCAGGTCGTGACACGTTATCGCCGCCGTGTTACCCGTGAAAAATCGAATTAACGTACACGCATACGGATACCGTTTTTGGGTTTGTCCTTTTTCAGTTTTATCTTCAACATAAAGGATGGCGTTTGCAGCGGCATATTGACGATCATTAAACGGTACAAGGGCTAAATGGTTTGGAATAGTTTTCATGATTATGCACACTGCCCTTTTCAGGGCAGTGTCTCCAGTGTGATTATTGAGCGTTATCTGTGTGGTGAGTGTCAGCGTTTACATCGAGAAAACAGCTAGGCAACCAATGTGTTTCTTTAAGGGTGTTTTCAGCTAATTCCGCCGCATCCCCTTTCTTCATTTTGACGGCTTCAAGGGCTTTATCCGATGCCCCTGCATCCGCTAAACAGTCACTGATTTGGTCTTTACTGATACGCCCAAAAAAATTGGCTTTGGTCGGTTGCCACCACTGGCGAAAATCAAAGGCTATCGCCTGTTCAATCGGAAGTAAGGCTTTCGCTAACGTGTTATCGAGTGGGGCATGTTGATTGACTTCACTCAAAGTTTGCGCTGCACATAACGCCAGTAACGCCACTAAATCCGCTTGTTCCCATGATAATAACCACGTGAAATCCGCTTGCCACTGCTCAGGTAAACGGACTGACCAAGACTCAAACTGCGTATTTAACGACTGCAACGCTTCACTGTCTTGGGCTGTCGGGGCATTTTTGAGTAACTCGTCCTGAGAGCGTGAAAATTTAATGTTAAACGCGGTTTTAGCATACGGTGAACCAAACACCTGAAGACACGCATCATGCACCAAAATCGCCAGAGCCACATTCGGGTGTTGGGTCAATGCCGCTTGTACCGCTAACGTGCGCTCCGAGGATAGGCTTTTCCACAATGCCGCGCTGTAGCTAGACTCGATGACAACCGATGCAGTCGATGGGTCATTGACACTTTCTGAGTGGCTTTCATCCTCGATGCGCTGTTGTTCCTGCTGCGCTTGGTCAAGCACACCACGAATAACACATGGCTCCCCATCACGGTCGAGATAAATCACCACGCCTTTTGTTGATTTTTCCTCGGCTGTCCACGCCTGATTTTTGGTGCGGTGTTTAATGCTTTCGATTTGCTGTTCACAATTTTCAACCGCTTGCCAAAGGTCGATTTGTTCGTGATATTCCTCAGCGTTTAATGCTTGTTCCCGTAAATCGGCTTCACGAGCACGCAATTCAGCCAGTAAATCCGCAAATTCAGGCGAAATGACCGCCTCGGGTGCATGACTGAGAGAAAAGATTTCCCCGTCATTACCGTAAAAACTCGGGCGCTCTAAACGGGCAATGCCGCACTGCCAACCCTCAATTTCCGCTAACAGTTCAGCACATGCCGTAAGTTTATCGAGCGCCAATTTTTCTAATAATGGAGCATTTTCAATGAAACCGGATTCCGTAAAGAGGTCAATTTCAAGCGTTCCCCCCGCAAGTTCGTAAGCGACCAAACCGACAAAGCTCACCAGTCGATTATTTTCGACAGGGGTTTTGGTTTCTTCGACCGCTTCACGTAAATGGCGCGGCTCTTTTTTCCAACCAAACGCATTATTCCACACCATCACTTGGCGCTCGTGGTCGGTGGTGCCGGTTAAAGCTTGCAGTTGATCAAGGGTGATATTGTCCGCATCCAGCTCCATTAACAGTTCGGGTGCCATATTGGCTAAACGCAGACATTTTTTAACGTGATGGGTACTAAATCCTAATAAGTCGCCAATTTCAGCGGTGCTTTGCCCTGTTTTTTGCAGTTCGATAAACGCATGAAGTTGGTCGGCAGGGTGCATCGCTTCACGCTGACTGTTTTCTGTTAATGAAATAATCAACGCATCCGACTCAGGCACAATTTTAACAGGAACCGGAAAGCTTGACGCAATATGCCCTTTCTCCACCAATTGGTGCAAAGCAAGTAAACGGCGTTGACCCGCTGCAACCCCATAGACGTCATTGTCCATCGGGTAAACCACCAAGTTTTGTAATACCCCGACGGCTTGAATACTGTCTGCTAATTCAGACAGGCTTTTTTCATCCACAGGGCGTTTACGGACATTCAGTTCACTTTGAACCAAGGACGATAACGGTAATACATGCGCTTTCATGCTGTCCAATGCCTGATAAATCGCTTCGGCTTGAACCGCTTTTTTGCCTTTACGTTGTTTCGGGTTAATGATAGTTTCTAATGTAGACATAATGAACTCCTAGTTATTTTGTGTCTAAGCTAAGGGAGGCTCAACAACTCCCTTAGCACCTAAAATGCCTGAATCAGCTCAGGACGCAGATAGAACACGTTGTTTAAATTGTCACTAAAGCCGATTGGATAACCGTCTTTCATAAAAATACTGTTGGAATCGAACGCATCGCTGTGCAACGTGATTTCTTCATCGTATAACTCCGGTGATATATCCCCCTCAAACAGTTCTAATAACCGTGTTAACGGCGCAATGTAGTGCAACAAATCCGCTTTCTGACTGTCAGTCAGTATTTTTTTACCCCTTCTTTCGTTAGATTCTTTTGCTGCAAGGTTTTGATGTGATGACATATTTGAATCCTCCTTTGTGTTAATGATTTCTTTCGTCGAGTTCCCCGCTGCAAAGGCCACACAGAGCCGAGACGAGGAAGCAAGCAAGGGCGGAGGCAAAATTGTTGGTAAGCAACGCGGCAAGAATTTTGGTGGAGTTTATCTACCCTTGCTGTATGACGAGGTGAGGCTATGTTCTAGGCCAAGCGGTGAACACGATGGAAGATTAATCACACAGGGGATGAAGATGGCGACACCCGACTTGCAGCGAGAGAAGCGAACGGCAAGTCGTCATTAACGCTTAGCAAAGCTAAGCAGTGAACCAGGGGCGGTCCCGCAGGGAGCTGCACCCCTGCCCTTTGCGCCACGTTGAAAACGGAAAAAGGCGCAGCCGTTGACCTTTAAGCCGGTTGTTCCGGTTGTCCACATGAGGTGAGCCAGTGAACCCAGCCCAAAAAAGCTGGGTGAACGAAAGTGTACGGGAAACCCGCACCGATTGTGGGTCAACGGGAATAACCGGCGTTCGACATTCGATGGGTTCAATACCCAGCGAAAGGCGATGGCGGCACACGTAAACACACAAAAGGGGTATCCACAAATTCAGGGGATAACCTATATTTTTTATGTGGATAAGTCATTTAATGATGTGATTATACGAAGAACTTTTGGATTGATTAATAATTAATCTATCGCTAACAACGGACAAGTGGAATATCGGTGAATTTTGTCGTCCAACGTGGGGATAAAAATTGCTGTTTCATCTTCCAGGGCATCGCTTGAGATTGAATGCCTTGACCTGCAAACCAAATTGCCCCTTTATTTCGATTAATGTGGTCAATGGTTTGCATCAGTTCACCACTATGGCGAAAATGCGGGCCACTTTCAAATAAGTTGAGTTGAGTTTGCCCTGAAGGGGAAAATTCACTGAGCATAATACCGCTTTTACTGTATTTTACATTGGGTTGCCATAAACGTTCTAATATTGAAACCGCTGCCTTTATAATATCGCGAGTATCTTGAGAAGGATAAACCAATGCCTGAGTTTCATGTCCATGATAATGAGGTTGTTGGGTCGTAAAATAACTACTCTCTATCCATAAGGTTACCATACGACAGTATTGTTTTTCTTCTCGTAGCTTAACCGCCGCGCGTTCAGCAAACGCACACACTGACTGGCGAACCAACTCATAATCCATCACTTTATGGCCAAATGAGCGCGAACAAATAATTTGTTGCTTCGCGGGGGCGATTTCTTCCAGCTGAAGACACGATTCGCCATTCAATTCTCGCACTGTTCGCTCTACTACCACGGAATAGAGTTTACGTGCCTGGAACGTTGGTAATCGACTTAAATCCAAGCCGGTTTCAATACCACTTTAATTTAAGCGTTTTTCCAGTTTATATTTCACGTCTTAGGTTTAACAGGCAAAAATCAATCAACTATTTCAAATACGTATTTTTACTGCTTAGCAGTCCAACGGAATATTATGTAATCATGTAATCATGTAATCATGTAACCATGTAACCATGTAACCATGTAATCATGTAATCATGTAACCATGTAATCGTGTAACCATGTAATCGTGTAAAATGATAAATGATAAATGATAAATGATAAATGATAAATAAATAGCATTAGGATAACAATCTCACACCACGAAATTATTTTGCTTATTTTAATATCATTGTTCAATATTTTCTTGTAGCCAATTTTCAACTAGTTCAATAACAACACTTGTCATATCTACTTCATTAGATAAACATGCCAGCTTAAACCTTTTATGTAATTCTTCTGGCATATTCATTTGCAATTTTTTAGTAGGTAGAGAAGGTTGCTTTATCTCACTTAACGCCTTATTTAAATGAGCGTTATTCCCTAATTTCATTATTTTAGGCGACTTACTCATTGTTTGATAATCTCCATTATCTCATTTGTAATGAGATCTATTTCACCTTTGGCTTGCCCATCAGGAGTATCATAGACTGTTCCACCATCCAACATAGTTTTGATGTAAGATTGCCGTTGTGTTATTCCTGTCTTTAATGTTTCAACTCCAGTTGATGCAATCGAGTCCTTAAGAAGCTGTAACATCTTTGCTGTATTGATTTTTTTAGTAATAAGGAACCTTGCTTTAACCGGCTGTAATTCGTTTCTAGCTTCAATAACCGCTAAAATGGCAGCGCTAGCAGCAAAATCTAATGGAGATGGGGTGACAGGAATAATAACCAAATCACTAACCATTACTGCTGCCGAAGATATAGCAGAAATTGCGGCCGCACCATCAATCACTATAAAATCATAGTTCTTTAGGGATTTTTTAATAGAATAAACCTCTTTTTCAGAGCTTGCATAAACCACATCAAATACACACTTGTTATCTTCAAACCAGTTACCAATACTCATTTGAGGATCTGTATCAACAACAACGACCTTATGACCTTTTCTTGCTATAGCTGTAGCTATGTTAATAGAGGAAGTAGTTTTTCCAACCCCCCCTTTCCCATTTAATAATGAAATAACTTTACTCATATCTCTCTCCGGTTATTTACACTCACATGATCACATAATCATGTAATCATGTAATCATGTAATCATGTAATCATGTAATCATGTAATCATGTAATCATGTAATCATGTAATCATGTAATCATGTAATCATGTAATCATGTAATCATGTAATCATGTAATCATGTAATCAT
>NZ_JBCPSS010000010.1:0-57996 GCF_051129765.1 Providencia sp. Je.9.19 | reverse complement strand
CGCGGTGGTCCCACCTGACCCCATGCCGAACTCAGTAGTGAAACGCCGTAGCGCCGATGGTAGTGTGGGGTCTCCCCATGTGAGAGTAGGGAACTGCCAGACATTAATTAAGCCGAGAAGCCACCCAATGGGTGGCTTTTTTGCGTTTGGGGTTTGAGCAACCCGATGCGGAAACGTTGAATCGCGGACAAACCGCAAAGACAGTCAAGCCGTCTCTTCTGAGCGACGATCTATTGCCGTTTAAACATTGACAATGACTCCATCAAAATGCACAGGTAAAACTGAGCCGTTTTACCCTCAGAATAAATCAGTTAATACGTTTGGATGAAGATGTTAGTTGCATTTGAATGTGGGTACATATCTATTATGAATGGATATGTGCAATATAAACTAGTGAGTAACAGCTCACTTGTTTAGGGTAAAAATGAATATTTATCTGCTTAATACGTTTGGATGAAGATAGTAGGGAACTGCCAGACATTAATTAAGCCGAGAAGCCACCCAATGGGTGGCTTTTTTGCGTTTGGGGGTTTGGTAACCCGATGCGAAAATGTTGAATCGCGGACAAACCGCAATGACAGTCAAGCCTTCGCTGAGGGAGAGTCGATGGCCGTTTAAACATTGATAATGACTCCATCAAAATGCACAGGTAAAACTGAGCCGTTTTACCCTCAGAAGAAATCGGTTAATACGTTTGGATGAAGATGTTAGTTACATTTGAATGTGGGTACATATCTGTTATGAATGGATATGTGCAATATAAAGTAGTGAGTAACAGCTCACTTGTTTTTTAATCTATAGATTTCAATGCTAATCGTTATACTGCTTTTATTTCCATATCTCATACAAAAAAAGTCTAAGATAATCGTTTATACAAAAATTATCATGGATGAATAAAAAACGTATAAAATCAATTGAATATAATTTTGATATACTCGGGTTCTTAATAGGGCAAGGCTATGAGTATGAAATTTTTTCAACTGACCTTGAAATGCTCGACAAGGTGCGTAACATTAGTTAAATTATTTAGCATTCTAGAAGTCTAAACGTATAAATGTATATAAAAGGGGATGAACGATGCCAATTCGTTTACCAGACGAGCTACCTGCAGTGAATTTCTTACGTGAAGAGAATGTTTTTGTCATGACCACGACAAGGGCTAGTCTTCAGGAGATACGCCCCTTGAAAGTCTTATTATTAAATTTGATGCCAAAAAAAATTGAAACTGAGAATCAATTTTTACGTTTATTATCAAATACTCCGCTACAGGTTGATATTCAATTATTACGGATTGATCAGCGTGAATCTAAAAATACGCCAACAGAACATTTAAATAATTTTTATTGTGACTTTGAAGATATTAAAGACCAAAATTTTGATGGGCTAATTGTTACAGGTGCTCCTTTAGGATTGGTTGAATTTGAAGATGTTGCTTATTGGCAAGAAATAGAAAAAGTGATCGCATGGGCTAAGTCGCACGTCACATCTACTCTATTTGTTTGTTGGGCTGTACAGGCTGCACTAAAGGTTTTATATGAATTACCTAAATGGACAAGGAAAGAGAAATTATCAGGTGTTTACCAGCATGATACAGTAGCCCCATATTCGCTGTTGACTCGAGGGTTTGATGCTTCATTTTACGCACCACATTCACGCTATGCTGACTTTCCCGAAGATCTTATCCGCCAGTACACTGATTTAGATATTCTAGCGAGCTCACAGGAAGCTGGTGCATATTTGTTTGCTTCAAAAGATAAACGTTTAGCCTTTGTGACAGGGCATCCTGAATATGATGGAGATACCCTCGCTTTAGAATATTGGCGTGATTTTAATGCAGGGATCTCTCCTGAGTTACCTTGTAATTATTTCAAAGATAATGATCCAAATAAAGATCCAATTGTTAGTTGGCGTAGCCATGGGCATTTATTATTTTCAAATTGGCTAAACTATTTTGTGTACCAGATCACACCGTTTGATCTTACTCATATGCAACCAACATTAGATTGAAATCAATATTAAATTCTAAATTCAATTGTTATTACTTAGGTAATATTTTTATAAATTAAATTATACTAGTTTATAAGTTTGATTTAACTAATTCCCTCCGAGTTATGGCAGCTAATAAAAAGCTGCTTTTTTATTTTTAAGATAAATTATCAAAAATAAAATTCCCTTCGTAATTGCTTGATTTAACGAATATTTAACATTTCTATTTTAAGTAAAGGAATGTTAAGTCAATTTTTTAATTGAATTAAATTTATTATTTATCAATTAGATAATCTATTTTTTAATTAAAATGGAAATCGTTTTTGATTTATTTTGAATTTAATTCTATCCTTGATTCATAGTTAGCCATGAGCGAGGATTGACCAATGGAACAGCAGTTATCTATATCTGATTTAACATTTATAAAAGATATTACCCGTCAAGATGAAAAGGTATTACATGCTGATTCTATTGCTTTTTTATCGGAATTAGTTGACCGTTTCTTTGTTCGTAGGGAACAATTACTGAAAGATAGAATCGGAAGGCAAGAAATAATTGATTCAGGTGCGTTGCCAGATTTTATTTCGGAATGTAATTCCATTAAAAATTCACAATGGAAAATACAGAATATACCTGAAGACTTACAAGATCGTAGAGTTGAAATAACTGGCCCTGTAGAACGGAAAATGGTGATTAATGCCTTGAATGCTAATGTGAAAATTTTCATGGCTGATTTTGAAGACTCTCTTTCGCCTTCATGGGAAAAATTAATTGATGGCCAAATTAATTTAACTGATGCAATTAAAGGCGATATTTCTTATACCAATGATAATGGGAAAGTTTATCAACTTAAATCTGATCCTGCTGTTTTGATTGCACGAGTACGTGGGCTGCATTTAGATGAAAAACATGTACTTTTTGGCGGTGTGCCTATCCCTGGTGGGTTATTCGATTTTGCACTTTATTTTTTCAATAATTATCAAGCCTTATTAGAAAAAGGAAGTGGTCCGTATTTTTATATTCCTAAATTGGAGTCATGGCAAGAAGCCCTGTGGTGGAGCGATGTATTTAGCTTGGCGGAGGATATGGTAAACATACCAAGAGGGACAATTAAAGCCACTATATTGATAGAAACGTTGCCAGCAGTATTCCAAATGGATGAAATCTTGTACCACATGCGCCATCACATTGTGGGTTTAAATTGTGGCCGCTGGGATTATATTTTCAGTTATATCAAAACATTGAAAGAACACTCAGACCGAGTATTACCTGATCGTCAGGTTGTGACTATGACTCAAGAGTTTTTAAGCGCTTATTCTCGTTTGTTGATTAGAACCTGTCATCGCCGTGGTGCTTTTGCTATGGGGGGGATGTCTGCATTTATTCCTAGTAAGGATGCGCAAGAGAATCAAGCAATTTTGGCTAGAGTAAAAGCAGATAAAGAGTTAGAAGCTAAAAATGGACACGATGGTTCATGGATAGCGCATCCAGGACTTGCCGATACGGTGATGGATGTTTTTAATCAAGCACTTGGTGGAAATAAAAACCAGTTACAGGTATCTCGTGAATCAGATGATGAAGTAACCGCAGAGCAGTTATTGCAGCCTTGTGCCGGTGAACGAACGGAAGCTGGAATGCGAGCTAATATTCGAGTAGCGGTGCAATATATTGAGTCGTGGATTACGGGTAATGGTTGCGTGCCTATCTACGGATTGATGGAAGACGCTGCAACAGCCGAGATATCAAGAACTTCAATTTGGCAATGGATCCGTCATGGCAAGGTTTTATCTAATGGCGAAAAGGTAACTAAGTTTCTATTTGAAGAAATGCTAGATGAAGAGTTACAGGTTATTCAAAAAGAGCTTGGTGATAAGCGTTTCCAAAGTGGTCGTTTTCGTGAGGCAGCTGATTTGATGCGTAGGATAACGACACAAGACGAGCTTATCGAGTTTTTGACTATACCTGGTTACCAATTAATAGATTAATCATTCAGTAAATATAATCCGATAGACCTTACATATTCTTATAAAGGACATTAACCATGACAACATCGCGCTTAGAGCAAATCTCTCAATTAGAAAATGAATGGAAGAAGCCCCGCTGGAAAGGCATCACACGCCCTTATTCGGCTGAAGAAGTGATTAAACTACGTGGTTCCGTGAATCCAGAGCATACTTTGGCGCGTAAAGGAGCAGAACGCTTTTGGGCGCAACTAAATGGTGGTTCTAAAAAAGGTTATGTAAATGCATTAGGTGCCTTAACGGGGGGGCAAGCTTTACAGCAAGCTAAAGCTGGCATTGAAGCCGTTTATTTGTCTGGGTGGCAGGTTGCTGCGGATGCGAATACAGCATCGAGTATGTATCCTGACCAATCTCTTTACCCTGTTGATTCGGTTCCGTCTGTAGTACAAAAAATTAATAATACTTTTCGTCGAGCAGATCAAATTCAGTGGTCGAATGGAATTGGACCTGACAATAAAGAATATATCGATTTCTTTTTACCGATTGTAGCTGATGCTGAAGCTGGATTCGGTGGCGTATTGAATGCATTTGAATTGATGAAAAATATGATTGAAGCAGGTGCGGCAGCGGTTCACTTTGAAGATCAACTCGCAGCGGTTAAAAAGTGCGGTCATATGGGGGGAAAAGTGTTAGTTCCAACCCAAGAAGCTATTCAAAAATTAGTTGCTGCACGTTTAGCGGCTGATGTTTCTGGCGTACCAACACTTCTTATTGCAAGAACTGATGCAGATGCAGCGGATTTATTGACTTCTGATTGTGATCCTTATGATGCTGAATTTGTCACGGGTGAGCGAACGTCTGAGGGTTTTTTTCGTACCAATGCAGGTATTGAGCAAGCAATCAGCCGTGGTTTAGCCTACGCCCCTTATGCCGATTTAGTGTGGTGTGAGACGTCAAAACCCGATTTAGATGCGGCTCGTCAATTTGCCGAAGCTATTCATGAACAGTTTCCTGGTAAGTTGCTGGCTTACAACTGCTCTCCATCGTTTAATTGGAAGAAAAATTTAGATGATGCCACGATTGCTCGTTTTCAAGATGAACTTTCCGCGATGGGATATCGTTTTCAATTTATTACCTTAGCGGGTATTCACAGCATGTGGTTTAACATGTTTGATCTTGCTCATGCATATTCTCGAGGTGAAGGAATGAAGCATTATGTTGATAAAGTTCAAGAATGTGAGTTTGCTGCGATGAATAAAGGCTATACCTTCTCTTCGCATCAACAAGAGGTAGGAACTGGTTATTTTGATAAAGTGACCACAGTAATCCAAGGTGGAACATCTTCTGTGACGGCATTAACGGGATCGACAGAAGAAGAACAATTCTAGTTTTAGTGATGAGATATCGGTTTTATTTTGATTTTTGAATCTCTGTTGTTTTGGTGTATCTGTTTATTTTTAAGGCACGTCACGGTGCCTGTTTTTTTATTGGGAGATAAAATGACATTAGCAACGGAACAGATAATTGCCCAAACTATCTTGCAAGGATTTGATGCTCAATATGGCCGATTCTTAGAAGTTACCTCTGGGGCGCAAGAGAGATTCGAACATGCGGATTGGCATGGCGTTCAGTATGCGATGAAACAAAGAATACAACTCTATGATCATCATGTTGGTTTAGTTGTTGCACAATTGCAGTGCATGGGACTCGCTCAATCTTTGACACCGAATAGACTGTCACAGATTAAGCAGGTTTATGTGACACTCTTGCCTGATTATCCTCGTTTTGAAATTGCAGAAAGTTTTTTTAATTCAGTTTATTGCCGTTTATTTCAGCATCGAAAACTAACGCAGGAGAATCTATTCATTTTTACCTCGCAGCCTGCAAGACGTTTTCGTTATTTACCTCGCCCATTATCTCGTGAATATAAGTCTAAAGGTAATTTATCAAGTTTACTGTTTTCCATATTGAATGGTTTATCTTTGAGGTTACATTGGCGTGATTTAGCTTTTGATATTCAATGCATCATGGAAACGTTAAAAGGGCGATTTCCTCATATAGAAAATAAAAATATTAACTTACATGTTGCCAATGAATTATTTTATCGAAATAAAGCCGCTTGGTTAGTGGGGAAAATTTATATTGATGATGAAGTTCACCCTTTTTTATTGCCTATACATCATGATGATGAAAGTAAAATTTACATTGATACATGCTTAATTGAATTTGATGAGGCAAGCATTGTGTTTGGCTTTGCTCGCTCTTATTTTATGGTTTATGCGCCATTTCCAGCTGCGCTAGTTTTTTGGTTACGAGAAATTTTACCCAGTAAATCTATCGCTGAATTATATATGGCAATTGGTTGTCAAAAACATGGTAAAACAGAATACTACCGTGAATATCTTGCTTATATTAATTTCTCTCGTGAGCAATTTTCCATTGCACCCGGTGTCAAAGGTATGGTTATGTTGGTTTTTACATCACCATCATTTGATCGCGTTTTTAAAATAATTAAAGATGAATTTGCACCACAAAAAAATGTGACTAAAGAGCGGGTTCAAGAGTGTTATCGCTTAGTGAAAGAGCATGACAGGGTTGGTCGTATGGCTGACACTCAAGAATTTGAGAATTTTATTATTGAGAAACGTTTCATTAGTGATGAGCTAATGAATGAATTACAAAAAGAGGCAGCATCAAAAATAGAAGATCTTGGTGACAAGATATTGATCCGTCATCTTTATATGGAACGAAAAATGGTTCCGCTTAATATTTATATGGATGAGGCGAATGAAGAACAGCTAAATCACGTACTTGAAGAGTATGGCTGTGCTATCAAGCAGCTAGCAGCAGCAAATATCTTCCCCGGCGATATGTTATTTAAAAATTTTGGCGTAACGCGTCATGGGCGAGTAATTTTTTATGATTATGATGAAATTTGCTATATGACCGAGGTTAATTTTCGTCATATTCCAGAGGCTTTGTATCCTGAGCAAGAACTCTCTGCGGAGCCTTGGTACAGCGTTGGGGAACATGATGTTTTTCCCGAAGAATTTGCATCATTTATCTGTCAAAATCCCAATATTAGAGATTATTTATATCAGCACCATAATAATCTTTTTTCTGCTAATTATTGGCAAGAATTACAAAACAGAATTATTAATGGTCATGTAGAAGATGTTTTTGCTTATAGTGAGTCATTACGTTTTTGCCACCGTTTTACTGAGACGGTATGCGATTAAAAATGAAAATAAAAAAGTGTTAGATGAATGTCAGTGACGGGCGTCAATTGCGCTAGGCATGTATAAACTCATAAGCTAATTAATCTGCTGAGTATGGGAGAGTAAGTTAGCTAAAAGCTGACAGGCATCGACTAAATTGTTGGATATGCATAATGTGATCTAAGTGATTAGAGCTCAATTTTAATGCTACCTTATCGTATGATGATTATAGCTAGGAAGTGATTATTCTTATTGGTGATAATTATTTGATATTAAAGATTAAGAAATTTTTGATTGAAATCCATTTGATTAAAAAATGTTTTGCTTATTTTATTCTACATTGAGAGGCTCTTACCTAGTTGGGCTAGGTGGTGAACCTCTCATCTTGATTACTTTTATTATTAGATGAAGATTTTCAATTCAAACGTTTTTCTATAAAAAAACGACCTGTAAAAATTAACAACTCCTCTATTTAATGATTTTTGACGTAATCATTAAATATCTAATATTATGATGATCTAAAGTTTAGGCTTTAGTCCCTAAAATTGCTTCTTGTGCTAATTGAGTGATTTTTTCATAGTTACCAGAGGTTAGAGCCTCTTCAGGTACTAACCAAGAGCCACCAATACATAACACGCTATCTAGGGCCAGATAGTCACGATAGTTGGCAAGTGAAATACCACCTGTAGGGCAAAATTTGACTTGTGAAAATGGTCCGGCGATGGCTTTTAGTGCTTTAACGCCACCATTAGCTTCAGCAGGAAAAAATTTAAATTCTTTTAAGCCATAGCGCATACCTAGCATGAGCTCTGATACTGTCGAAATTCCAGGTATCAAAGGAATATTTCCTTGCGTCGCTGCACTTAATAAATCATCTGTAAGGCCAGGGCTAATAGCAAACTGCGCACCAGCTTCAGTCACGGCAATAAGCTGTTGAGCGTTAATTACTGTACCGGCACCGACAATTGCATCAGGTACTTCTTTAGCAATTAAACGGATTGCATCAATAGCACATTCAGTACGTAATGTGACTTCAAGTACCTTAATTCCGCCTTTAACTAAAGCTTTAGCTAAGGGCACTGCTTGTTCTAGTTTATTGATGACAATGACAGGAACAACAGGGCCTTGTTCAAGTACACTTTTAGCGGTCATTTTCCAATTATTCATACGTTATCCTATTAATAAAATAGATTAGAACTCGATACAGCAAGCGCCTTCTTCCGCGCCAGATAAGTTTCGCCTTAATGCACCAAATAATTCTCTACCACAGCCAATGCGTTCATTACTGAGGTCTGGCTGATAAGGTTGACGGGCTATGAGGTCTTTTTCATCGACCAATAATGATAATTCGCCCGTTAATGCATTTACACGAATAATATCACCGTCTTTTACTTTAGCTAAAAGGCCATTATTGTAAGCTTCAGGTGTGACATGAATGGCAGAAGGTACTTTACCTGATGCTCCAGATAAACGGCCATCAGTGACTAAGGCAACTTTGTAGCCTTTATCCATTAAAACGCCTAGGGGTGGCATCAGTTTATGCAGTTCAGGCATCCCATTAGCGGAGGGGCCTTGAAAACGTACAACGATGATGCAATCACGATTGAGCGCACCGGATTCAAATGCAGGTGTAATATCATTTTGGTTATTAAATACGATAGCTGGTGCTTCAATAACTAGATTTTCTTCTGGGACTGCTGATGTTTTTATCACTGCTCGACCTAAATTACCTGAGACTAATTTAGTGCCACCATGAGGAGAAAATGGATGTTTAATATCAGAAATGATCTTATTATCATAGGATGTTTCTGGGCCTTCACGCCATTCTAATTTCCCATTATTTAACCATGGTTCTAAGGTGTAGCGAGAGAGACCAAAACCTGCAACAGTATGTACATCTGGATGTAATAAGCCTTTTGTTAGCAACTGTCTGATGAGTAGTGATACACCGCCTGCGGCTTGAAACTGATTGATATCTGCTTGTCCGTTAGGGTATATGCGGCAGATCAACGGTACGACGGCAGAAAGATCAGAAAAATCATCCCAATTGATAATAATGCCTGCTGCTCTAGCAATTGCAACGAGATGCATCGTTAAGTTAGTTGAACCACCTGTCGCAAGTAGTGCAACAATACCGTTGATGATGACTTTCTCGTCAACGAGTTGTCCTACGGGTAAATAGTGACCTGATTGCTCAGTTAGCCGCGTAATTTGGTGTGCAGCAGCATTCGTCAATGCTGTTCGTAATGGGGTATCTGGTTGAACAAATGATGAACCTGGAAGGTGTAGCCCCATCACTTCCATCATCATTTGGTTTGAATTTGCTGTGCCGTAAAATGTACATGTTCCTATGCCGTGATAAGACGCGGCCTCAGCTTCCAATAGCGCATTCCTATCAACTTTCCCTTCAACATAGAGCTGGCGGATACGTACCTTTTCTTTGTTTGGTAGCCCCGTGGTCATTGGCCCTGCAGGAATAAATATTGCAGGTAAATGGCCAAATGACAGTGCTGCAAGCATTAAGCCTGGGACTATTTTGTCGCAAATGCCTAAATATAAGGCACCATCGAACATATTATGAGAAAGGCCTATCGCGGTTGACATGGCAATCACATCGCGACTGAGCAGTGAGAGCTCCATGCCATCTTGTCCTTGAGTCACGCCATCACACATTGCAGGCACACCAGAGGCGACTTGCCCAATAGCGCCAGCTTCAAGTAGAGCGGTTTTTAACTGTTCAGGGTACCTATCATAGGGGCGATGGGCAGAAAGCATATCGTTGTATGAGTTGATAATGGCAATATCAGAGTGGGTCAGGCTTTTTAATATTGTTTTTTCGTTACTTTCACATGCAGCAAAACCATGAGCTAGGTTACCGCAAGCAAGTTCAGCTCTATGTACTGTTGAGCTACGAGCTTGTTTAATTTTGTTGAGATAAGCTTCTCGCGTTTTCTTAGACCGAGATATTACACGTTGAGTAATGCGTATTATGTCGTTATTTACAACTGGAGAATCTTCCGCTACAAGGTTGTTATTGCTCATAATAATTGCTCCATGCCACTAAAAAATGATATGTCTACAAAACGGGTGTTTGTTGTGACTAATGAATATTTTATTTGTTAATAAATCAATACAGGTATAAATGTATTCAAAATGTTACCGGTAACATTGTTGAATGAAAATGAAAATGTTGCAATGACAAAAATGATCATTCCAACTTATCTGTGATCTGTATCAAAATTAATTTTTAGTGTTTTTTAAAATAGTATTGGGTTTTATTATTAAATGTTCATATTGAATAGATGAATTTATTCATAAAATTAAGGTCTATTGATCTGTCATACGATGAGGAATATGTGTAATGAAAAGAGGAAAAAAGCACGATGTATAAATGTGTGGGTGCTGTGGTTATCTTTTTAGCTTCTCATTGGGTCAGTGCTGATGTGGTTTTTACATCGGGTTCTTATTCAATTTTAGAAAATGTACTAGTAGAGAGTCAAAATACCCGACAAGAGCTGAAAACTAAAGCTATCACACAGACCTTGCTAAGCACGCCTTATAGCAAGAGTACATTGAATATGAATCCATTATCAGTAGAACGGCTAATTGTGGATTTGAATGCGATGGATTGCATGACTTTCATTGAATACACGGAAGCGTTTAGGCGTGCTGAAAATTATCAACAATTTATTTCTAATCTTATTAATATTCGTTATATAGACCAAGAAGTTACTTTTAGTAACAGACGCCATTTTTTTACTGATTGGGCTCAAGAATCTAAACCCATTGCCGTTGATATCACTACAATGATTAGCTCACATGCAGTTCCTATTGAGAAAAAACTAAATAGGAAAGGTAATGGAGGTTCATTCATTTCTGGTTTAGGCGTTAAGGCTAGGTTAATAAACTACATACCGACACGTTATGTAGATGAAGGTTTAATCGAATTATTAAAAACGGGAGATTATATTGGGATATATTCTAAAAATCAGGGGTTAGATGTTACCCATGTTGGTATTGTGATTAAAGAAAACAAGCAAGTTGTATTTAGAAATGCATCATCATTACGTCATAATTTAAAAGTGAGTGATGTAGAGCTTAGGCATTACTTAGATGATAAAGTGGGAATTATTGTTTTTAGGTCAAGTTTAGATTATTACTCTGACATAAACTAACTGAGTGCCTATTATTTAATACTTTAGTCATTATTTTCATATGAAAACATTTGTTTAATAAGTTTCTATAAGTTATTCATAATCTAAAGATTAACTTATCTTTATTTTTAAAAAATAAAAATAAGTTAAATTTAATGTATTGAATTTATTTGTATTAGTTACTAATTATTTCTGGTGTTATTTAAAGTGTAAATGAATATTAAATTATCGGAATAATAAATGATTTTTTATTTTATCTATAAAACTAAGGTGATTGGAAAATTCATTTATAAAGCAATAGATTGCTCTTAAAAATAATACGGATGTCTCTTATCTTCATTGAAAAGTAAGGTTGATTCCTATCAATTTTTAATTTTTGATTGTTCATAACTATTTTAAATGTAAGGGATTAATTTTATAATGAATAATACTAGCTAAGTCTTTCTTTTTATTTTTTTGGGGGAAGGTATGCATATACCGGATAAAAAAAATATTTATGCATTATTAGGAAATCATTTACGTAAAGCTAGGGTTGGTAAAGGCTTATCGGGAAATGAGTTAGCCGCAATTATTAACTTAAGTCAGCAACAAATTTCTCGTTATGAGCTTGGAATTAATAAGTTAAGTTTAGATAAACTCATTGAAATTGTTATTTTTTTAGAGATAGATATTGATGATATTACGAGTCTTATATCTAAACAGGTTGAGTATGAAAAGGGAGTATGTCTTGCTGATTAAATAGCCTGTCGATATTTTATAATTTTAAAAAATAAAATTGTATAATTATAAATAACAACCGAAATCTTGACATGAGTTACCATTGTTATGTGTAATGGGGTAGATAAGAAATCTTATTTAATTTTCCTTAAGTTATCGTAGTAATCACAGTATAACCGCCAGATAATATATTATTAAGTCGTCATAATATAAAGTGAGTATTGTTACTATAACTCATTACTAACTGGATGTTTATGTTGTGATCTTTAAAATAAAAATCACACAGAGATTGAAAAATAAGCCTTTATTTTTAACGTTTAAAGAAAAGTTGTTCTTTAAACTAGAGAAGTATAAGGCTTTAAATTAACAAGTATAAATTTAAAATAATCACCTAATACTGTTTTAGGTCATTAGGGGTGAATATATAATTGTTGTATAAAAATAGTATCAGATGTTTTTATGAAAACCCTTTTCTAAGGTATATCACCTTTTTATAGTGTTATTTAGCACGGTATGTTTAAATAAACAACTAATAGAAATGGAATAGGGTACGATAAGATGTACAAAGGAATAGGGATATTTATTATATTCTTACTTATTGGGTGTTCAAGCCCATCATCACAAACAGGTTATTACCTCGACCATAGCTACTCGTCAAAAAATACCAGTGAAAGAATTCAGTATGTTGTGCTGCACTATACTGTTTCAGATGATGAGCAATCTATTAAGATACTGACAAAAGGCAAAGTAAGTTCTCATTATCTTATTCCAAGTCAGCCGCAACAGAAAAATAATCAACCTATTGTATTACAATTGGTTCCTGAATCGTTAAAGGCGTGGCATGCAGGAGATAGTCGTTGGCTTTATCATACTAGTATGAATGATAGCTCAATTGGTATTGAGATTGTGAACGGAGGTTTCTCTGATGATAAAAAAGGGAATAAAACGTGGGCTCCGTTTAATGATATTCAAATTGTAGCGCTTATCCCGTTAGTTAAAGATATTATGCGGCGTTACAATATTCCTCCAGAAAATATTCTTGGCCATAGTGATGTTGCTCCGCGACGCAAACAAGATCCAGGAAGAGCTTTTCCGTGGCAGCGGCTATCACAACAAGGCATTGGCGCTTGGCCTGATCCTAAAACGGTCACTAAATATTTAGCGGGTCGAAATGTGAATGAGCCGACGAATATCTTACAATTACAAAAAGCATTAAAATTTTATGGCTACTCTGGAATACCATTAACAGGAAAACTTGATAGGGAGACACAAAGTACTCTTCGCGCTTTCCAGTTACATTTCCGGCCTCGAGATATTGACGGACATGCAGATGCAGAAACTGAAGCTATTGTATTTGCGTTGATTGAAAAATATCGCGATATGTCACGATTTAAGGCATATCAGCAGAAAAAACAGTCAGAAGAAAGCTTTTCTAATCAACATGGGGATTAGTTCGCATTTTTCATAACTGTTTAATCATCTTAGTGATCCATTTAAGTCTCTGTGAATATTTAATTAACGGTTCGCACCATATTCACGGCTAATTTCTTTTGCTGCTTTGATGACCATAGCGCCGAGCTCGGTAATTCGGTCATCAGTGATACGAGATAGGGGGCCTGAAATTGAAATAGCAGCAAAGGCCTCTTTATGCTCATCGTAAATACAAGCTCCGATACATCGTAAACCAAGGGCATGTTCTTCATCATCATAAGAAAATCCTTGTTTTTTAGCTTGTTGTAGATTCTCTTTTAATGCAGAAGGATTAGTTAATGTATGAGGCGTGTAGGCGTGTAAGCCTTTTTTACTGAGTAGCGAAAATAGTTTTTCTTCGGTAAGGTTCGCAATAAAAGCTTTACCTGCTCCCGATGCATGTAATGGGAGCTTGCCACCAATCGGTGCCGACATTCTCATCAAAGCATTACATTGAACCTGATCAACAATCACGGCATCGTATTCACTGCGATCGAGAATGGCTAAATTAACCGTTTCACCAGATCCATCCATCAAACGACGTAATATTGGATGTACAAGTGCGAGTAAGTTGCGGCTTTCAAGAAAACTACTGCCGATAATAAATGCATTAGATGCGATGACCCACAGTCCTAAATCGCCTGTCTGGCGTACAAAACCATGTTGTTCTAACGTCATCAGTAGGCGATGAGTAGTTGAGTTAGGTAAACCTGATTGAAGAGCGATATCGGTTAATGCAATACCACCAGTTGATTCAGAAATATATTCCAAAAGTGTCAGTCCACGACTTAATGATTGGACTTGTCCTGCTGCTGTAGCTCCACTGGCAGGGCCTTTTGCCTTTTTTAATTTTTTTGTAATTGGTGCAGTCGCCATTAAGTCTCTCCTGACTGGAATGTATTTTTGTTTCTATTATGAATGATTTCCCCTGAAAATACTCATCGGATCAGTGAGAAATTAAATCTGGAGGCAACCTGAGAAACTCTCATCACAGTGATAAATTTTCTAACTGAAAGTTGTGATAGGATGTGAGAGCGAAAAATTTAACTTATTATTTGGGTGTCCGATTTCAGGAGGGCAGTGCAGTGTCCAGTAAAATCAAACAATTAGAACAAGAATTAAAGAAGCGCATCTTAGTCCTCGATGGTGCTATGGGAACGATGATCCAGCGCCATAAATTAACCGAAGAACAATTTCGTGGTGAAAGATTTGCTGATTGGCCTAGCGATTTAAAAGGTAATAATGATCTTCTCGTACTGACGCAACCGGATATTATCCGTGAGATCCATAGCCAATATTTTGAAGCTGGCGCGGATATTATTGAAACCAATACATTTAACTCGACGCCAATCGCGATGGCTGATTACCGAATGGAAGCTCTTTCCGCTGAAATTAATCAGGTTGCTGCGCAGATTGCGCGTGAATGTGCTGATGAATGGACGCGCAAAACACCAGAGCAGCCACGTTATGTAGCGGGTGTTTTAGGTCCAACTAACCGAACTGCCTCGATCTCCCCCGATGTTAATGACCCTGCATTTAGAAATGTGACCTTCGATTTGCTGGTGGATGCTTATCGTGAATCAACGCGCGCTTTAATTAATGGTGGTGTTGATTTAATCATGATCGAAACCATTTTCGATACGTTAAACGCCAAAGCAGCTATTTTTGCGGTAGAAAGTGAATTTGAAGCACTCAATATTTATTTGCCCGTGATGATTTCTGGCACTATTACCGATGCATCAGGTCGAACGCTATCTGGGCAAACGACCGAAGCCTTCTATAACTCTTTACGTCATGCACAGCCATTATCATTTGGTCTTAATTGTGCATTAGGCCCTGATGAGCTACGTCAATATATTGCTGAATTATCTAGAATTTCTGAGTGTTATGTAAGCGCTCACCCAAATGCAGGCCTACCTAATGCGTTTGGCGAATATGATCTTGATGCACAAAATATGGCTGCGCAAATTCATGAATGGGCGCAAGCCGGATTCTTGAATATAGTCGGGGGTTGTTGCGGAACCACGCCTTTGCATATTCAAAAAATGGCTGAGGCAGTCAAAGGTTTGGCACCACGGCAGCTCCCGGAATTACCGATTGAATGTCGATTAGCGGGCCTTGAGCCACTTAATATTGGGCAAAAATCATTATTTGTTAACGTGGGTGAGCGTACTAATGTCACCGGGTCAGCAAAATTTAAACGCTTAATTAAAGAAGAAAACTATCAAGAAGCGTTAGATGTTGCTCGTCAACAAGTTGAAAGTGGCGCACAGATTATTGATATTAATATGGATGAGGGAATGCTGGACTCTCATGCTGCAATGGTGCGATTTTTGAACTTGATTGCCGGTGAACCTGATATTTCTCGTGTGCCGATTATGATTGACTCCTCTAAATGGGAGGTTATTGAAAAAGGTCTTAAGTGTATACAGGGTAAGGGAATTGTTAACTCTATTTCGATGAAAGAAGGAGAAACTGCTTTTATCGAACATGCTAAATTAGTACGTAAGTATGGGGCTGCAATGGTTGTTATGGCCTTTGATGAGATTGGGCAAGCGGATACTCGTGAACGAAAAATTGAGATTTGTCGCCGTGCTTATCAAATATTAACTGAAACCGTTGGTTTTCCACCTGAAGATATTATTTTCGATCCTAATATTTTTGCGGTAGCGACGGGTATCGAAGAACATAATAACTATGCGGTTGATTTTATTGAAGTCTGTAAAGATATTAAGCAACAACTGCCGTATGCGATGATTTCAGGTGGTGTATCCAATGTATCATTCTCATTTAGAGGAAATGATGCTGTTCGTGAAGCTATCCATGCGGTTTTTTTGTATTACGCGATTCGAAATGGCATGGATATGGGGATCGTAAATGCGGGGCAATTAGCCATTTATGATGATTTACCCTCAGAGTTAAAAAATGCAGTTGAAGATGTCATTTTAAACCGTCGGGATGATGGTACTGAGCGTTTATTAGAGCTTGCGGAAAAATATCGCTCGACAGGGTCAGAAGAACAACAAATACAGCAAGCAGAGTGGCGAAGTTGGGATGTTGAAAAACGCTTAGAGTACGCCTTGGTTAAAGGTATCACTGAATTTATTGTTCAAGATACGGAAGAGGCGAGAGCACGTGCAACAAGTCCAATTGAAGTCATTGAAGGTTCTTTGATGAACGGAATGAACGTGGTAGGAGACCTGTTTGGTGAAGGAAAAATGTTCCTACCACAAGTTGTGAAATCCGCCCGAGTCATGAAACAAGCTGTTGCTTATTTAGAACCGTATATTAATGAATTAAAACAGTCGAGTACCAGTGCAGGTAAAGTCCTACTGGCGACAGTGAAAGGCGATGTACACGATATCGGGAAAAATATCGTTGGTGTGGTTTTACAATGTAATAATTATGAAATCATTGATTTAGGCGTTATGGTGCCGTGCGAAACTATTTTAAAAACTGCCCGTGAGCAAAATGTCGATATTATTGGTTTGTCTGGGTTAATTACACCATCTCTTGATGAAATGGTGCATGTCGCTAAAGAGATGGAAAGGCAAGGTTTCTCGTTGCCATTATTAATTGGTGGTGCAACAACTTCTAAAGCGCATACTGCGGTTAAAATTGAACCTAATTATGTTCGTGGGCCAACCACTTATGTCTCTAACGCTTCTCGTACCGTTGGGGTTGTTTCTGCATTACTTTCTGAAATAAAAAAACCAGAATTTGTAGAACGTACACGTCGCGAATATGAAACCGTCCGTCAGCAACATGGGCGTCGTAGACCGAAAACGCCACCAGTGACTCTTGATGTAGCGCGAGCGAATTCGGTCAAAATTGACTGGGCAAATTATCAGCCCCCTGTACCTAATTTCCTAGGTGTTCAAGAAATTGAGGCCTCTATTGAGGTATTGCGCCATTATATTGATTGGACTCCTTTTTTCATGACTTGGTCTTTGGCCGGTAAATATCCACGAATTTTAGATGATGAAATAGTGGGCTCTGAAGCTCGTAGGTTATTAGCTGATGCCAATGAGATGTTAGATATGTTGGCAGAGAAAAAACTGCTAACGCCTAAAGGTATTTTTGGTTTATTTCCAGCAAACAGTGTAGGGGATGATATTGAAATTTATCACTCTTCATTGCGTGATAGCGTTCAGGCTGTTGGGCTTAATTTACGTCAGCAAACATTGAAAACTGATTTTCCAAATTATTGCTTATCGGATTTTGTTGCACCTAAAGAGAGTGGTAAGGCCGATTATATCGGTGCATTTGCCGTGACTGGTGGTTTAGAAGAAGACGCGCTGGCTGAGCAATATGAAAATGAGCATGATGATTATAATAAAATTATGCTTAAAGCATTAGCAGATAGATTGGCGGAAGCATTTGCAGAATATTTACATCAGCAAGTAAGAATGCGTTATTGGGGCTATGCCGCAGATGAAAATTTGAGTAATGAAGAGCTCATTCGTGAAAATTATCAAGGAACACGGCCTGCTCCAGGGTATCCGGCTTGTCCTGAACATACTGAGAAAGAAAAGATTTGGCAGTTATTGGACGTTGAAACGCAGGTCGGCATGAAATTGACGAGCTCATTTGCGATGTGGCCGGGAGCCTCGGTATCGGGTTGGTATTTTAGTCATCCTGATAGTAAATATTTTGCGGTGGCGCAATTACAGAAAGATCAAATCGAAGATTATGCAAAGCGTAAAGGGATGTTAGTGACTGAACTTGAGCGCTGGCTAGCACCTAATCTAGGTTATGACCCGGAGGACTAATGGATCAGTGGATTGATTTTTCATGCATTAGGCACCATCTTATAGCTATGACATTCAAAGGGGCCAAATGATGAGCTATGAATTTATTATTGAAGAAAAACTACCATCAGCGTCAGTTTTTCCTTATCAGATTCAAAATAGTGCCGCGCCAGAAACGTTCATATTGAGTGAAGATGCTGTGAGCGCCATGATGAGTATTTTGCAAATTATGGATAAGCTTGATACAGATGATTCACTCAATGAACACTGTTTTAATCAGATATGGTTAAGAAGTGAGTTAACTCCGGCGAGAGCAGAAGAAATCTATTTATTTCTTGAAGAGCAAGAAAAAGTAGAACCTCTACCTTCTGATGAGGAAATTACGGCTTTTCATCAAGCACAAAAAGATGAAGATAAACTGTTATCTCAAGAAAGTGCTAAAGATGGGATGATACCGGTACATAAGTTTTCGACTAATGATGGCTGGTTAGTGACATCTAAAGAAAGTGGATTGATTGCAGAGACTTTTTCGCCTGAGTTAATTAAAGAAAATCATTTTGTGATCTCTCAGATTTCAAGCTTGTGTAATATTAGCCATCCAAAACTAGAAGTGATATTCATCGAATGGGGCAAGTTTAATTTATTTGCCAGTAAACATGGTGGTTATCGAGTTAATTAATCGATAGTGTTTATTTTTGATTTGGCTTCTTACTTGTAAATATGACTGTTCAGTGCAGCTAAGCTCTTGGAGTATTGAGTGGTTAGCTGCCTGAATTTTTATCCGCTATTCTTGCTCAATTTCATTATTTTAAGCTTGAGTCCCTTATGATTTTTTTATTGAGGTGTTATGTTAATAACATCATTCTAGTTAATGGATTAAATCGATGAAATTACGCCATCTATTATTGAGTCTGTGTATTAGCTATATCCCTTTTACACAAGCTGAATCGGTAAAAGGGGACTCAATAAAAGAAAAATCTCAGACCCTCTTAGTACAAACAAAACAGAATGATTTTCCTGCTGAATTTAAAAAGAAAATGACACAGGCATCTAATGGCGATGTGAATGCGATGATTGATATCGGCATTGCTTATATGGATGGGACTGAGTTTTTAGAGGCTGACGATAAAATCGCCTATCGTTGGTTTAAAAAAGTCGCTGATTTAGATAACACGGATGGTGATTATTACCTCGGTATGTTATTACAAAACCAGAAGAAATACACTGAAGCCGCAAATTGGTACCGCAAAGGTGCAGAGAAAGGTGACGCCTATTGCCAATATGCCATGGGATTTTTATATGAACGTGGTCTAGGGGTCAAAGAAGATGATAAGCAAGCCAAGGCATGGTATTCGGAAGCGGCAGAGCAAGGGCAAGCGCACGCTCAATTTGCGTTAGGTATGTTTTATCATGATGGTTTAGGGGGCGAGGTTGATTATCAAAAAGCCCGTGAATGGTATGAGAAAAGTGCTGAAAATGGCATATCAGCAGCCTTTAATAATCTTGCCGTGATGTATGAGAATGGTGAAGGGCTTGAAAAAGATGATGCAACTGCCATTTATTTATATCGACAAGCTGCCAATATGGGCTCGGCAATTGCTCAAACAAACATGGGTGATTTTTATCAAAAAGGCCATCCTCTAATCGAAAAAAATAGTTATCAAGCAATTTATTGGTATAAAAGAGCGGCTTTGCAAGGCGATACATCGGGCCAGCTAGCGATGGCAAAAGCGTATGAGAATGGTGATGGCGTTGGTCTGGATTTAGTGGAAGCTTTTGCATGGTATCAACGTGCTGCTCTCAATGAGTCATCGGAAGCAGGCATGAAAGTGGCTGAGTTCTATGAAAAAGGGTTGGGGGGAGTAAAACAAGATAATGCTAAAGCCGTTGAATGGTATCTCAGTATGGCAGATGACGATATTACGCCGGCGCAGCTTAAGCTTGCATCGCTTTATTTAGCGGGAGGTTTGAAAGACATTGATATTAAGAATATTGTCGATTGGCTCCAATTGTCAGAAGAAAATAGTATTGATGCAAAAAATCAATTAGCGGTGTTTTATTTAACGGGTACTGGGGTTTCGCAAGATCCACGTAAAGCGCGAGAGTTATGGGAAAAAGCGGCTTTTAAAGAAAACAGTGACGCTCAAAATAATTTAGCCGTGATGTATGCAAGAGGTATTGGGGGCGATAAAAATATTTTTCGCGCTGTAATGTGGTTTGAACGTGCAGAAAAGTTAGGCAATACTAAAGCAAAACAGAATTTGACATTGCTCAAAAATGAAACAAAGGTAAAAGCAAATGAATTGCAATATACCGATGATTTACAAAAAATTTTGATGAAAAGTAAATCTAATAAAGTTTAATCTGAATTAAAATTAGCATAATGATTACCTCATATTTGAATATGCAATAAGGCTGTGTATTGGCTTGGTTTTAAGGCAGTGGCAGACTTAAATATAGACGGTCATGAATACCGTCTATATTTTTAGGAATACTAAATCGTTATTACTCAAACAAATTACTATGCAGTGTGCGAACAATTTCTTCAGCATCATCCCCTGGCACTAATAAGCAGATATTATGGCTACTTGCGCCGTAGCTTATCATGCGAATATTAAATGATTCTAAAGCACCAAATATTTGTCGACCAAGTCCATTCACTTGTGAAAGTTCATTACCGATGATGGCAACTAACGCAAGATTCTCTTCAACTTCAACACGGCATAGTGCGGATAGTTCAGTCATTAAGGCATTGGTTAATAAGCTGCCGTTAGTGCCTGTTGAACCCGTCGTATCAAGCGTGAGTGCAATGCTGACTTCAGAAGTAGTGATGAGGTCAACTGAGATGTTATGACGTAGTAAAATGGTGAAAATTTCAGCAAGGAAACCACGCGCATGCAACATTTTTAGGCTATGTAATGTGAGTAGTGTTTGTTTACGGCGTAATGCTAATGCTCTAAATTGTGGCGGGTTGGTGGTTTTATCACATACAATTGTTCCACCATCTTCTGGTGCTTTACTTGAGCCAACAAACACAGGTATACCTGCTCTTACGGCCGGCAGCAATGTGGCTGGATGAAGAATTTTTGCCCCAAAAGTGGCCATTTCAGCTGCTTCATCAAAGGCAATTTCATCAATACGTTTTGCATTCGGTACGACACGAGGATCTGTGGTATAGATTCCGGGTACGTCGGTCCATATGTCAACGCGAGAAAGGTCTAGGACTTCAGCAAGTAGTGCTGCCGTATAATCGCTACCGCCACGGCCGAGAGTAGTCGTTCTGCCTTTTTGGTCACGGCCAATAAAGCCTTGAGTGATCACTACTGCATCGGCTAAGTGAGGGTATAAATGTTGTTGAGCTAACGCTTTTAATTGGGAAAGCTCTGGTTCTGCGCGACCAAAGTTTTCATCGGTTCTCATCACTTTACGGACATCAAACCATTGTGAGTTAGTATTTCTTTGACGTAAAACCTCAACAAATAGCAATGTTGACATCAACTCGCCATGACTGACCATTTCATCTGTTAGGGCATCAGATGTGGCAAGTGAGGCGGAGTCGGCTAGATGGGCAATATTTTCTAATAAGCGATTTACTTCTTCACGAATAATATCTGCGGTTTGTAGTTTATCAATGATCGCATATTGAATTTCTTTGATTTTTTGCAGTAGCTCGTTACGTTTATCTGCATCACAACCTTCAGCCAGTTCTATCAGTAAGTTGGTAATGCCTGCGGATGCAGACAGCACCACTACACGCACATTACGGTTGGATAGAACAATATCGGCACTTTTATTCATTGCGTCGAAATTTGCGACACTAGTTCCGCCAAATTTTGCGATAACAAACTGACTATTGTCTGGTGAAGGTACGGCAGTATTCATGATTTCAATCCCTTTAGATAAACGTGTTCTTATGCTTTATATATTTAAAATGGCGCTTAGACTCTAAGTATAGAAATATCGGGTTCTATGGGCTCAGTCAATGAAGAATCGATGGAAATCAGTAATTCTAATGATAGGTAATTAATTATTTGTTTTCTCGATATACTCGTTATACCTCAAGTCACATAGCTGTTGATGACTCTGAGCTTGAATTATTTAGGGTTAGATGTAATTAGGTCTGGCTAAATAGGCCATAATTGAGGAATATCACTAGAACGCAGAAAACCGATAAGTCTCGTTTCATTGACGGGTTACAATCTATTATTATTTAAAATTGTTTGGAGAGAGTTATTTATGAGAAGTATTAATCCAAGCCAGACGGCAGCATGGCGTGCGTTAGAACAACATTTCGACCAAATGAAAGAAGTTCATATGCGTGATTTATTTGCCCAAGATAAAGACCGCTTCACTAAATTTTCAGCGACATTTGATGACCAAATGTTGGTGGATTTCTCCAAAAATAGAATTACCCAAGAAACGTTAGATAAGCTTATTGCATTAGCCAAAGAAACTGAGCTGCAAGATGCAATCAAAAGTATGTTTAATGGTGAAAAAATTAATCGTACGGAAGATAGAGCAGTATTACACACGGCATTGCGTAATCGTGATAACACGCCTGTTTACGTTGATGGCAAAGATGTGATGCCAGATGTCAATGCGGTGTTGGAAAAAATGAGCCAGTTTAGTCAGCGCATCATTAGTGGCGAGTGGAAAGGTTATACCGGTAAAGCGATTACTGATGTAGTGAATATTGGTATTGGTGGCTCTGATCTTGGTCCATTCATGGTAACGGAAGCACTACGTCCTTATAAAAATCATTTAAATATGCATTTTGTGTCGAATGTTGATGGCACTCAAATCGCAGAAACATTGAAAAATATTAATCCAGAAACCACGTTATTTTTGATTGCTTCTAAAACATTTACCACACAAGAGACAATGACGAACGCGCACTCTGCCCGTGATTGGTTATTGGCGATCGCAAAAGATGAAAAGCATGTTGCTAAGCACTTTGTTGCGTTATCAACCAATGCGGAGCAAGTGGAAAAATTCGGTATTGATACTGACAATATGTTTGAGTTTTGGGACTGGGTTGGTGGTCGATATTCTCTGTGGTCAGCTATTGGCCTGTCTATTATTTTATCTGTAGGTTATGACAACTTCGTTCAATTACTGGACGGTGCTTATGCTATGGATAAACATTTTATGACTACAGAGCTTGAGAATAATATTCCAGTGTTATTGGCTCTGATTGGCATTTGGTATAACAATTTTTTTGGAACAGAAACTGAAGCGATTCTGCCATACGATCAGTACATGCATCGCTTCGCGGCATATTTCCAACAAGGTAATATGGAGTCAAATGGTAAGTATATTGATCGTGATGGCAACCCTGTTTCTTATCAAACGGGCCCAATTATTTGGGGCGAACCTGGCACTAATGGCCAACATGCTTTCTATCAGTTGATCCATCAAGGTACAAAAGTGATCCCGTGTGATTTTATTGCACCTGCAGTGACGCATAATCAGTTGGGCGATCATCATGAAAAACTGCTTTCTAACTTTTTTGCCCAAACAGAAGCGTTAGCGTTTGGTAAAACGCGTGAAGTTGTTGATGCAGAGTTTGCAGCGCAAGGTAAAAATGTTGCAGAGATGGAATATGTTGCGCCATATAAAGTATTTGAAGGTAATCGACCGACAAATTCTATTTTGTTAAAAGAGATTACGCCTTATTCACTGGGTGCATTGATTGCTATGTATGAGCATAAAATTTTCACTCAAGGCGCTATTTTAAATATTTTCAGCTTTGACCAATGGGGCGTTGAGCTAGGTAAACAACTGGCGAGCCGTATTTTACCTGAGTTAGAAGATGGTGATGCTGTAGAGAGTCATGATAGTTCGACAAATGGCTTGATTAACCGCTATAAAATCTGGCGTTAATGGGTTAGATTTTTCGCTGAAACAGTCTGTTTAAACACAGGCTGTTTCAATATTAATGATTCATTTATATCTCTAACTCATTATTAATTAATATTATATTAACTTGTTTTTTACAATTCGTGTTGAATATGTGACTTTTTATATAAATTGTTAGCTAACTTTAACCTTGCAGCAAAACAACGTGATATCCTACTTAATAAGAAATAAGATAACTAAACCATGTATTTTATGGTGGAAATTTAAGTAATGGATGAAACGCTTTTTACCTCTCACCCGATTCATTGGTTGCCAGAGGATGATAAAGATAATGATAAATTAGTGCCAGCCAATACCCTTAATTGGTTATTAGAACTTGGCTCTATGACTCAACGATTTGAACAACATAGCCGACAAGTCACTGTGATTCCTTATTTAGAACGCTATGTGTCACCTGAAATGTTGAGTGCAGAAGAGGCTAAATGTTTACCGGCAAGTCAGCGTTATTGGTTAAGAGAAGTGATCATGTATGGGGATAATATCCCATGGTTGTTAGGAAGAACGCTTATCCCAGAAGAAACACTCACCGATGATGACCAGCAGTTAGTTGATATCGGCAGAGTACCATTAGGGCGTTATTTATTTAGTCGTGATAATCTCACTCGAGATTATATTCATATTGGCTCTAGTGCGAGTCGTTGGGTTCGTCGTTCCTTGCTAAGACTGTCAGATAAACCCTTATTATTAACAGAAATATTTTTACCTGAATCACCTGCATATATTATTAAATAATAAGTAAGAAAGGAGCACGACAAAGTGGAGGGAAGTATGACGCTAAGTAAATGGCATGCATACAGCCGTTTAATGCGTATTGATAGACCCATTGGCTCACTGTTATTACTGTGGCCGACGTATTGGGCACTATGGATTGCGGCTCAAAGTACACCTAGTTTGCATATCTTAATTGTTTTCACCGCAGGTGTATTTTTCATGCGCGCTGCTGGCTGTGTTATTAATGACTTTGCCGATCGCCATTTTGATGGGCATGTGGAAAGAACAAAACACAGGCCTTTACCGAGTGGTGATGTCACCGAAAAAGAAGCCAAAATCATATTTGTGGGTCTAGTTGGCCTCTCGTTTTTACTGGTATTGACCTTAAACTCAATGACTATTTGGTTATCCATCGCGGGTCTTGCATTAGCGTGGGTATATCCTTTTGTTAAGCGTGTTAGTCATTTACCTCAGGTTGTTTTAGGTGCGGCATTTGGTTGGTCGATTCCAATGTCATTTTCTGCCGTCAGTGAATCGCTGCCTTTAGTTTGTTGGTTATTGTTTTTAGTTAATATTCTTTGGTCGGTTATTTATGACACCCAGTATGCGATGGTTGACCGTAACGATGATTTAAAAATTGGTGTGAAATCGACGGCAATTTTATTTGGACGTTATGACAAGGTCATTATTGGTGGATTGCAGCTTTTAATGATTGGCTCATTGATTGTAATAGGCTCTTTAGCAAACTTAGGAACGGCTTATTATATATCATTAGTTTTTGTGTTAGCGCTGTTTATTTATCAGCAAAAATTAATGGTTAATCGTGAACGTGCTCCTTGTTTCAAAGCTTTTTTGAATAATAACTATGTCGGCCTTATTTTATTTATCGGTATTGTTGTGAGTTATTTCTAGCAGTATTAGGAAGATAATAAACGGACAATAAAAAAGGGTAATGCCATGACGCATTACCCTTTTGCTATTCTAATTATCTAACAAGATAACAGACTAAAAATCACGTTATTCTTTTGGTTCAGGTTTCACTTCAGCTGTTTGTTCGGTAACTTTACTTTCAATAACGGGTATCTTTTTAGGTTCAGAAAGCTCATCCGTTTGGCCGACACTTTCAATCGTTAAACGAATTTCTGGTGACATTAAACGGGCAATGACGGCGTAAAGTTTCTTCGCATTTGCTGTGAAAATGTCATTTTCATCGTTATCGATATAGCCTTGTTCTTTTAAGGTATCAACCAGTGTAGAAAATACTGCTTTATCAAAGAATTCAGGTGCATTGATACCATGAAGAACAGATAAACGTTGAGCCAAAATACGACTTTCTTTTTCCAAAGTGTTCCGGCTTATTTCTGGGCTAGCACTGAGTAGAGAAAGTGTAATTGCATAGCGTTGTAGTGTTTCACGGACACCTGCCGCTAACAATTGTAATGGTCGAATACGGCGTGGATTCAGTACTACCATATCGTCATCACGTAAGCCGATAAGTTTCTGATTACTTAGCTCATTAATCAAGGTATCCACGGTTTCTGCTAAAGACTCACTGTCATAACGCATAAACAGTTCAGTTTTAAGGAACGGGTATATTTGCCCTACCTGAAAATGGATATCTTTGCGACTAATGCGCTCATGGTGCAGAACGATACTGGTAATCAACGAAGGTAATACCAGTAGGTGATGGATATTGTTGCGGTAATATGTCATTAAGACGGCATTTTCACGAGGGAGGATAATAATATCCCCCATACTGTCTTTTTCGACTTCGAATTTATCCATTTGCAATGCATGTTCGAGCAACTGTTCCGCCGTTTTGTTCGGCGTAGTCGCGTCGGCAGTATAAGGCACATTGCGCAATAGTTGCAGATAGCACTCAACTTGTTCGATAAGTTGCTCACGGGTTAAAGAACGTTGGCGCGAAGCAAGCAAAGCGGTTGAACAAAGATTAATGGCATTCGCCGCAGCGGCATTGTTAATATTGACCATGATATTATCTGCCAGTGCGCCAACTGTTGGGTTTAGCCAAGATGGGCGTTGCGGTTCAATAGGGTCAATGGAATCACGCCAATTAGGTACGCGTTGAGTCAGGTATTGAGATAGGGAAATCGGCTGTCCAAAGTTGACATAACCTTGTCCTAAGTTGCGTAACTTACGCAAACCTCGAATCATCGAAAGGAAACCTTCTTTTTCTTTCTCTGCGCCCCGTAGCTCTTTTGCATAGGTACCGACTTCCATCACATGTTCATAGCCAATATAAATAGGCACAATAGTGATTGGACGTGAGTCTCCACGCAGCATTGCTTGCAATGTCATCGATAACGTACCTGTTTTAGGCGTTAATAAGCGACCTGTACGTGAGCGACCTCCTTCAACGAAGTATTCTATTGAATAGCCTCGGGCAAATAATTCACTCAAATATTCACGAAAAATTGTTGAATAGAGTTTATTGCCTTTGAATGTGCGACGAATAAAAAAGGCCCCTAGACGACGGAAAATAGGTCCTGCTGGCCAAAAGTTGAGGTTGATACCTGCCGCGATATGGGGTGGAACGAGCCCTTGGTGATAAAGCACATAGGAAAGCAGTAAATAGTCCATATGGCTACGATGGGATGGAACATAAACAATTTCATGGCCATCTTGCGCAAGCTGGCGGACTCGTTCAGCATGTTGAACGTTTATCCCTTGATAGAGTCGGTTCCAAGTCCAACTTAGGACTCTATCCGATAAGCGAACAGCTTCGTAAGAAAAATTTGCCGCTATCTCTTCCATCATATTAACCGCATTTTGTTGCGCTTTTTTGAGTGGAATTTTTTTACTGCGCGCTTCATCTTCAACCGCTTTTTCAATTGTTTTTGACGTGAGCAGTTTATTGAACAGTTCATGGCGTACAGGAAGCTTAGGTCCTACTGCGGCTAACCGTTGGCGTGAATAGTGGATCCGAGCAACTCGCGCAAGTTTATTGGCAATAATGGTGTCGGTACCGTGGTCTTGCGCCATTTTTCCGATTGAGACAATCGGTGATAAACGAACAAAACTATCGCGCCCGAGCCAAAGAATGGCAATGAATTTCTGGATACCATTGAGCAGCTTTAACGGCGGTGTTGGTGTATGACCTTCACGTCCTGGCGAGCGACCAAACATCACGGATGCAGGTAGCATCTGAATATCTAAATTTGGATTATTACGATGCAAATCTAAATAAGCATGGAATATTTTCACTGACTCTTTACGTGGATCCGGAGAATAGTAACGGAAAACACGTGGGCCATCATCGATAAATACATAGGCAGGTAATTTAATACCATTGATGTCATTATCAATTAACGGGTCAGGTAGACCGATGGCTAAACATTGGTGACGTAGCGTTAGGAGGTCGGACTTAGAGTGGTATGGCAATACATAAAGCGTAGGCCTATTTGTATCCAATTGCAGCTCAGTAATTGGGTCCGATGGAATTAGTTTACTTTTTACCAATAATTTAAGTGGTAAATTCAACATGTTGTAATATATTTTACGCCATAGTGACATAAATGATTATAGCCTCTTGTTAACAATGCTTCGCAATCATACCAGAAATCAACTGGCAAATCTGTTACTGAGAATTCACTTTGACCGCAAAAAACGATTATTGTTTGCAAATTTTAAGGAATAAATATGGCGAATCAAGATAAGGGTTTAACCCGAGTAATAAAAGCTGCGGGATACTCTCTTAAAGGTCTAAAAGCCGCATGGGTCAATGAAGCTGCTTTTCGGCAAGAATCGGTCGCAGCAATTATTGCGATTATTATCGCTTTTTATTTAGATATTAGCTATATAGATAGAATTTTATTGGTCAGTGTTGTTGTGTTAGTAGCAATTGTTGAGTTGATTAACAGCGCAATTGAGGCTGTGGTTGATCGTGTGGGGAGTGAATATCACGAACTCTCGGGTAGAGCAAAAGATATCGGTTCTGCGGCTGTTTTTATCAGTATTGGTTTAGCATTATTTGTTTGGGTAATTGTTTTATGGCAGCGTTATTTTACCATCTAGTCTTGAAAGGCCCTGAAACATAACAAAAGAACCTAAATAGATAGTAAATGCCTAAGTTCAGTGATTTAACTGTTTCAAATCTCAATTTACCTGTATATACTCACAGTCTGACTGTATAAACAAACAGGGGAACGGAATGAAAGCACTGACGGCTCGACAACAACAGGTTTATGACCTGGTGCGTGATCACATCGCGCAAACAGGCATGCCACCTACACGTGCTGAAATAGCAGCAAGCCTAGGTTTTCGTTCACCTAATGCGGCAGAAGAGCACTTAAAAGCCTTAGCTCGTAAAGGTGTAATCGAAATAGTTTCTGGTGCTTCCAGAGGTATTCGTTTGCTGATGGAAGAAGCTAATGATAACCCTGGCTTACCGTTAATAGGCCGAGTTGCAGCAGGTGAACCTTTGCTTGCAGAAGAACACATTGAAAGTCATTATCAGGTTGATCCTGAGTTATTCAAACCACATGCTGATTTTTTGTTACGCGTCAGCGGCATGTCAATGAAAGATATTGGTATTATGGATGGCGACCTACTTGCAGTGCATAAAACACAAAACGTTCATAATGGTCAGATTGTGGTTGCACGTATTGAAGATGAAGTGACGGTAAAACGCTTTAAGCAGCAAGGTAACCGAGTTGAATTGCTGGCTGAAAACTCTGATTTTTCACCTATTATTATCGATTTACGTCAGCAAAACTTTACTATTGAAGGCCTTGCTGTTGGGGTGATTCGTAATAGTGATTGGCATTAGTAGACTGTATTCGTTTTGCTTTAAGTATCTGAATTTTGGCTGGCAGATTTCACTCTGATGTTAGTTATTTCTTAGTGGCGTCTGCCCGCGTGTTTTTATTGCTTTAATATCTAGTTTACATAAAGTGAACAGTTGGCTAGATATTAAGTGAAATTTTTAAATCTTGAACTTAGTTTTTCAACAAGGGTTTTATAGCAATTATTTTATAATAACACTCTTATACCAATGCCGTTATAGGCGCGTTTTCTATCGGTATATTTTTATAACAGCACTCACTTCTTCTTTATAATGGCTTGTTGTTCATGGTTATGCTCACAATGGTCATGGTCTTGACAAGCATTCACTTCATAGCATTCATGACATAATCCATGGTTTTCTACTACGGTATGCCTTAGATGAAACTTATTCTCTCCTGCTAAATTAATAATCGCAGCTTCAATTGTTGTGCAATCACTTTCAGTGACACTTCCACAGATATCACAAATCAGCATGACTGAAATATGACTAGGGTTGTCAACATGATGGCAAATAACGTAGCTATTTGTTGATTCAATTTTATGAATAAAGCCTTGTTCCATTAAAAATTCAAGGCCACGGTAAACTGTAGGTGGCTTTGCTTGAGGTTCAACTTCACGTAATAGGTCTAATAAGTCGTAGGCACTGATAGCCCCGTGCTGTTTCGCTATTAGGCGTAAAACGGTTTCTCGTTGTGGTGTCAATCTAACACCTCTTGACTGGCAAATTCTTTCAGCCATCACAAGCAACATTTCTTCGTTCATTTTTTTCATCTTACTTGTTCCCAACCTTGAAAAACTGAAACGTCTGTTACTAACAAGTTTACCATAGTTTTGTTAGTGATAGAGACTGAAAGCAACAAAGGGTACTCATGGTGAACGGTAAGTAATAATAAGTATATTTGAAAATAGAAAGAAATATAAAAAATAATATAGGGTAGAGTTTATATTTTTTTTATTTATCTATTATTTATCTATTATTTATCTGGGTGATACATACGATAAACAATTCGCACCAAATATTTAACTTTTAATAAACATTTGATAGAAATGTTATGTTACGTTTTGAACCAATTTCTAATTGAGACTTATCTGAGCAATTTTTATAAAACAAACTATAAGTATTCATTATACGACTGTTTTTATCTATTGGTCTTGATGTTTGATTTTAATTGGAATTTTAATTCAAGTTTTACTGTCTATATAGATTTAAATATTGCTTTATTTTTTGTGTTTTTTTGAAATATTTTGAAATTTTTATAAATAAAAAAGAATGTTTTATATAAATTATTCTAAATAACTACTTTGATTTATGTATTTTATCATGTTTCTAGTTTGTAACTCTGGCATGGTGTTTTTTATTGAAATTTAAAGCTGTATAAACTCATTTCGTGTGTCTTTTTTGACAATAAATATCGAAGTTGTAGAATTGACATCAGAAAATATCAAACGGTATATGTAAAAAACTCATTAAGTGTTCTATATCAATTTTCAATAATTATGAGAGAAACTTAATAATTATTATAAATGAGAATGTTGGCTTCATGAGTTCTGGTCTTTTTAATAAAACGATAAATAAGATGGATCTTATTTATATATACACCTCTAACCTGAGTGAAATTAACAAAGTCGGATTGCTGGAATAATTTCAAGGTTAAATCGATTAAGTAAATGAACTTAATTATTTACCAATAAAAATCAGTAAAGAGGAAGCTTCTTCCTACTTATTTAAAGGTAACGTTTATGAAACTGAATAAATTAGCATTAACTCTAGCTCTTGGTTTTGGTGTCGGTGTTTCTGGTGTTGCATTAGCAGAAGATCCAGTTGTACCTGCAACAGTTGAAAGTTCACAAGGTGAAGTTCGTTTTATTGGCTTTATTAATGATGTTCCATGCTCAATTGATGCCGATAACTTGAAACAAGTTGTTGATTTCGGTGAAATTGCTTTACATGAACTGACTTCTAACCAATTCCGTTCAGATAGCAAAAATTTTGATATCGTATTAAAAAATTGCTCAACTGAAACTTACAAAAACGCGAAAATCACTTTCACAGGTTCTACTATTTCTGGTTTCACTGGCTTTACAGGTGATTTATTAGGCTTAGGCGGAAAAGTGAAAAATGCAGGTATTGTTATCACTAATGGTTCTGACAAAGTTGTTGAATTTGGTAAAGAATTCCCAGGAACTGGTACTGGTTATGCTTTAAACAATGGTGATGGCTCAGAAACAACTTTGCATTTCGCTGCTTATGTTAAAGGTAACGAAGCTGCAGATGCAAAAGCAACTACTGGTCGTTTTGACACTGTTGCTAACTTCAAAATCATCTACCAATAAGCTTAAGCTTATTTAGATTGAAACATGTGGCGTTATTTACGCCATATGTTTCTAGCTTATTTTTTATTTTGTTGTTTTTAATTGGCGGCATTATTTAATGAAAAGCATGAAAATCAATTTAATTACAAAATTAATGCTTTTAATGTTAACGCCTATGCTTGCATTTTCTGAAGAATCTGTCGATTTTAATACAGACTTTTTAGAAGCTGAAGGCACAGAAAATGTTGATTTCAGTAAATTCTCTCATGCTAATTACGTCCCGCCTGGAAATTATTCTCTTGCTATTGAAGTTAACCGTGTAAAGGTGGCGATTGAACAACCAATTATATTTTTTAATCCTAATTACGATGATAAGGTTTCTTTAGCCTGTATTACGCCCGAAATCTATGAATTATTGGGATTAAAAAATGATTGGAGCGCTAAAATAAAATGGTTAAATGATGGAAAATGTTTGGATATCCGTACTATTCCTGAAATGAGCATTCAAGGCGATTTAGCGAAGAATGTGGTGAGTATTAGCATTCCCCAAGCTTTTATGGAATATCAAGACCCTGATTGGGATCCGCCTTCTCGTTGGGATGACGGTATTTTAGGTGCCTTTATTGATTACAATGCTACAGGCCGTGTAGTGAATAAACAAAAAGGTGATAAAGGAACGGAATCTGGCGTAACAGCAACAGGTACCATGGGTGCTAACCTTGGTGCATGGCGCCTAAGAGCAGATTGGCAAGCTCAACAAGGTGATTTAAATAAAGGTAACCAGTCATGGGCTTGGAACCAACTTTATTTATATCGCGCTATCCGTGCATTGAATTCACGCTTAACCATTGGTGAGCAATACTTATCCTCAACGTTGTTTGACAGTATTCGTTATATTGGTGCCAGTTTAGAAACTAATGAATCTATGTTGCCACCGCGTTTACAAGGTTATGCACCAGAAATTGCGGGTGTAGCTAAGACTAACGCAACTATTATTGTTAGGCAGGATGGCCGCATAGTTTATCAATCTGAAGTGAGTCCGGGACCATTTCGTATTCAGGATGTAAACTCGTTTGGTGGCGGTACTTTGGATGTCACTATTCAAGAACAAGATGGTAGTACTACAAATTATCAGGTAGAGACCTCTCGATTGGGTACATTAACGCGCCCAGGACAGCTTATTTATCAATTTGTTGTTGGTAAGCCAAGTAAAGGTGAGCATAGCACTCAAGGTCCGGCATTTAGCTTAGGTTCCTTATCATGGGGTGCAACAAATAATACAACGTTTTATGGCGGTATTTTAGGGTCGTCTGACTACCAAAATATGGCAATTGGTTTTGGTCGTGATCTTGCCCCATTTGGTGTGCTATCTGCGAACTTGAATATATCTCGAGCTGTAATGGGGAGTTTAGATAATAACCGAACACTAACAGGTAATTCATATAATTTAACTTACTCCAAGCAGTTTGATGAAATTAACAGTCAAATTACTTTTGCGGGCTATCGGTTCTCCGAACGAAACTATATGAATATGAGCCAGTTTATTAGTCGTCGCTATAATGGTGATACGGTTGATAGTGGTAAAGAGTTATATACAATTATATTTGGTACGGCATTCCCTGATTATAATACCAATATGTATTTAAATTATTCGCATCAAACTTTTTGGAATAGAGCTTCGACGAATCAGTATAACGTGACAATTTCTAATTATTTTGATTTCGGTAAGATGAAAAATATTAGCTTAAGTTTGACGGCTTATAAAACCAAATCACGCGATAGTGATGATGATGGTATTTATTTAAATTTAAATTTACCACTAGAAAATAATGACTCCAGTATTAGTTACTCAGGATCTTATAGCGGTAACAACCATAGCAATAATGTAAATTACTATAATCGTATTGATAATCGTAGCTCTTATTCTGTTTCAACAGGGACTTGGGATAAAGAAAAAATCACCACATCAGGTATGTATAACTATGATGGGGATACAACTCAGGTGAATGTCAACGGAACCTATATTCAAGATAACCAATCAACGCTATCCATGCAGTTAAAAGGTGGTTTTACGATGACCCCAGAAGGTGGTGCACTACATCGTAATAATTCGATTAGCGGCGGCTCAAGAATTTTAGTTGATACAAATGGAATTGAAGGCATCCCTATTCAAAATGGTGTGACACCAGTAAAAACAAATCGGTATGGTAAAGCGGTGATAACCAGTGTTATGGATTATAATCGTAATAACTTAAAAATTGATTTAAAAAATGTGCCAGATAACGCAGAAGCAATACAGTCAACACAGTATGCAACATTAACTGAAGGTGCCATCGGTTATCGCAAATTTAATGTGATACAAGGTGAAAAATTATTAGGGACAATCAGTCTTGCAGATAATAGTTATCCACCATTTGGTGCTTCAGTTGTGAATGATAAAAAGGTTGAAGTAGGGATTGTTTCAGATAATGGATTTGTTTATTTAGCGGGTATTAACCCATCAGATGCGCTTGAAGTGAATTGGGGTGATAAAACCACATGCCATATTCAACTGCCTGAAAAAATAGATAGTACAATGGCAAATACTATATTACTGCCATGTCGATAATTATAAATATGTTTTAACGTCAACGGTGAAAATATGAAACTTTTAAATAAAGTCAGAATAATAACAGTAATAAGTACTTCTTTACTTGTTCAATCTGCTTATTCAGCGATTGCACTCGATAGAACACGTGTTATTTATAATGAAAATGATAAATCTGTGAGTGTTGGCTTAACCAATGAACACAAAACAAGCCCATATTTAGCGCAAACATGGATAGAAAATGATAAAGACGAAAAAGTAAATTCACCTTTTATTGTTACGCCTCCGGTTCATCGTTTGGAAGCTAATTCAAAGAGTCAGATTAAAATTCAAGCTATTCCTGCGGTTGCACAACTACCAAAAGATAGGGAAAGTGTTTATTTCTTAAATGTACGAGAAATACCACCGCGTAGTGATAAAGCCAATGTTTTGCAAATTGCTTTGCAAACTAAAATTAAACTTTTTTATCGTCCTTCTGCCATTTCGATAAAAGAAAGAATGGATATTATCCCTCAGGAAAATGATATAAAAATTGCGAAGCAAGGTGGCAATTATATTGTTAAAAACCCATCACCTTTCTTTTTATCGATAACTAAATTGAAAAAAGGCGCTACGGATACTGAAAACTTTGAACCTATTATGGTTCCGCCTCGTGGTGAAATAAGTTTAGGAAAATCTGCAGGTGATATTGGTGCATCGCCTACTTTAGTTTATCTCAATGATTTTGGTGGCACCGTTGATTTGAAATTCAACTGTGGTGCAACTGAGTGCACTGTGATACCGAGAAAATAAGGTTGACGTTATGATGCCCATTAAGAAATTAACTCAGGTATGTTTGTTTTTACTGGCCTTAAATGCCACTAGTGCATTTGGATTCTCAGGGTTTTTATATGTTGAGGTCAAAGGGGAAGTATTAGCAAGACCATGTTCAATTAATGGTGGGCAGACAATTGAAATTGATTTTGGTGATGTTATGACAACACGTGTCCAAGATGAATTTTATAAACAACCATTTGACTATACTGTTACCTGCAAGGATGGTAGCAAGCCTAAGCTTAATATTTTCGTTGACGGAGTAGCAGCAACGTTTGATCAGCGTTTATTAAAAACCAGTGTGAATGAATTAGGTGTACTTTTTAAAGCGGATACTAATGATTTTCCACTTAAGAGTAGGCGTAGTTTTAGTTTTGCTAATCCTCCTGCATTAGCTGCTGTTTTAGTTAAAAAAAGTGGTGCCGAGTTGCCTGCAAAAAGCTTTACCGCCAATGCAACACTTAAAGTTGAATATCAATAAGGGTGAGATATATGCAAAACATGACTAACATTGTTGGTACAGTCTTATTGATACTTTTATCATTTGTCTCTTTAGCAAAAGATAACGAAACTGCTATTACAATTAAAGGTAATTTGATTACACCACCACCATGTCGTATTGATGATGGCAAAGAAATTGAAGTTGATTTTGGCAATGTTTCAATAAAATCAATTCAAGGTAACGATCAAAAACGTCAAGTTAATTATCAGATTCAATGTGAAGAAAACAAAAATAACTGGGCGATGTATTTAATGCTTAATGGTGTTAAAAGCACTTTTGATATTAATGGATTAAGTACAGGTGTTGATAATTTAGCGGTTAAGTTTCAATTAGCGGATAAAGAATTAGACCTTGGCAAAAAATATCTAATTAACCCAAGCTCTCCAGGTATTCTTTGGGCCGTATTAGTTAAAAATGGTAACAGCGAATTAAATACGGGTGATTTTGTCGCCAATGCCACATTACTTGTGGAGTATCAATAATGAAAAGTAAAATTTTGTTTATTGCGCTATTCGGATTTCTTGCAAGTCATTTCTCTTTAGCCGCCACCAATAATGTCAAAGTGAAAGGATCGTTGGTTAATGCACCTTGTGTCGTGATGCCCGCAGATAAGAATGTGGAAGTCGATTTTGGCGATATTCGATTGTTAGATATTTATGACTCTAGCTTTCAGTTTCCAAGAAAGGAACTTACTCTAGTTTTGTCTAACTGTGATTTAACTATTGCCAAGAAAATGAAAGTTAAATTTTCAGGTTCTGAACATAATCAACTATCAGGTTTTTTAGCATTAAGTGGTGCTGATAATCAAGGTTTAGGCATTGGTGTTGAGTTAGTCGATGGAACAGCCGTTAAAATTAATCAGTTTTCTTCTTTGCTACCGTTAATTCAAGCAGGGAAAAATGAACTGAAATTTAATACCTTTTTAAAGGCAACACCAGAGTCCATTAGCAATAAGCAAATTAAAGCTGGGCATATTGTCGCCACAGCAACTTTTTTATTTGAATATGAATGATTTCATTCTCAACATTCCATGTCGTGTTGGAATTAGATGTTTAACTAAATAAAAAGAGAACTGAAATGGGAAAAAGAATACAGCAACTACTATTTGTACCGTTATTTTTTATCACTTTCTTTAGCTACGCTTCAACTTATTTTTCTTACGTGGAAGAAGTTGAGGAATTAAAACACAATGAGAACGTTTACCATTATCAATTTGATTATTGGAAGGCAAGTTCCCCAACGGAGGGGAATCCCTGTGTCGCTCTACTAGGGAGTGCTGGTGCTAAAAATTGTTACTTTACGATAAATCATTTGCACTCAGGTAAAGACAAAGGCGGTGTTGCTTCTCGAATAGATTGGGATTGTCATATTAATTTTGCAACCTACAAGACAATGGAAGCTATTATTGGCGATGCAAGAGACAGATGTGGGTTAACTTTCCCTAAAAAAGGATCGAGTCAACATAGTGGAGCGATTACAACAGATGAGTGTGTTGGGATTTTCGTTGCAAGAAAACAACGTCAGGGTAGCGCTAAAATGTTACCAGGAGGAATTTGTGGTATTGCACCACCACCTGCGGGTAAATGTTATTTTGCTTCCGTCGGAAATAATACACTTGAGCTGGACCATGGCAGTTTAAATGCAGATGAACTCAATGGTAATACGGTATCAAGTATGTTTAGTATTATGTGTAATAAGGATATGGGCGTGAGAGTATCTTCAAACTTACAGCAAAATTATGTGAGTTTACGTCCTAATAATGAATTGCAGTCTATGGTTACGCTTAATGATCAACCTGCATCAGTTGGTGTTCTTGTCTCCGCTCAAGCTAACAGAGGTACGCCAATAATAGTTAAATCTATATTAAGAACAAGTGGCTCAGTAGCACCTGGTAAATTTAGTGGTCGTATTACCCTCGTTATGACTATTCCATGATCTAGTCAGCAGAAAAGTTTTGTATTCATCCGTTTTCCCATGTTGACGGTTTTGCCTACTTAAACGTAATTGTTGGTAGGCTTTTTTTTCAATTTATTTTGATGTTATTTTTCTACATGACATGTAAAAGAAGAATAAGCTTCATCTTTTAGAATATAAATATTGTCTTCCATTTTTGTAATGTTGACATAGTACTTTATTTTATCTTGTTCTAATTGAATGAAGTTTGAGAATAAATCATCGGGAGTATTATCAGAGGTTGTAATTGATGAAGAGGTGAAATTAACTGCATAGTTACCTTTTTTATCAACAGGTTGATAATTAAAGTAAATTGCTCTATCTAATCGGTAGGTTGCATCTTTATCTTTAATATAGCCGTAAACATTGATTCTGCCTTGATTATCATTGGATGTCAGTATACTCATTTTTGACTTTAAACTGATGCCGTTTGGCGTGCCATTATCTTTAATCCACACAACTTCAGAATGACAAATTTTTATATTGTCATTTCTTTTATTGACGACGGCAGCTGAAACTAAAGCAGTGGTGACAACAATAATGGATGCGGCAATATATTTTTTCATTTAAATTCTCTGGTCATTAATTGATACACAATCATATTTATTGTTTTTTTCTTTACAGATACTGATAGCAATATTTTTATCAAATGAGTAAGTATAGTTTAAATCAGATAAAATAATAACGCGTTTTGGTTCATCACAAGATATATTATATTTTTCTAATTTTTTATTAACAAAATTTATATTATCGCTTGTTGTTTTTCCTACCATGTCAGTCGGGGTTTGTATTATACAATTATCTCTTTTACTTACAGTAAGATAACTTTTCCCTACAATATTATCCTCTACTGGTGAATCGAATAACATATAAATTGAAGTTAAAATCACTATTATTGAAAAGCTTAATAATAGAGCTCGGGCTATTTTTTTCTTGTTACTGTTTATGATGACGTGTTGTTTATCATCAGAAAAAATATTGTCGTTTTCAATACTTTCATGTGAGGCGTTTTTAATTTTAATAGATTGATTTTCTATGATTTTTTGTTCTGTAGGATTTTGTTCCGCATTATGTGTTTCAGGTTCAATCAATAAATGTACGGGGGGTGTCTCTGCTTTTAATAGTGGAGGGGGTGGAAGATTATCATAAAAATCTAATTTATCATCATGCTGGGTATTAAATTCTTCACATAGAATTGTGTTATCACTATCTTCCATCTCAAATTTAGAGAGATGGCTATCAATACGAAATCCTTTTTTAGGGACAGTGACAATAGATTTAGGATCAATACCCACAATTTCGAGTTTTTTTCGTATCTCGCTGATATAAGTGTTTAAATTATTATTTGAGCCGACAAGTCCATATTCTTCCCATACATTTGTGAGAAGCTCATCTCGAGTTGCAATTCCTTTTTTCATATTTAATAAAATAATCTCATTAAATAATCGAGCGGCAGGTTTTGATAATTCAATGTTTTGATTTTGGTCATCTTTCAGGTAGATACGACTTGTTTTTTGTTCAAAAACAAATTTATTATCGATAGTGTAATCATGTTCTTCAATCATAAATTTTGTGTGCTCTCTAATTTAAAATGGCATAGCAGAGTCACTAAAACCTAGTGCTCAGTTTAAGTTAAATTTTATTTTTTGATAAATTAATTTTTATATTTTATTGTTATTTATATAGTCTAAATAGGGAACCGATTAACTGCAAGTATTGAGCGATGAGCTTTTTTGTAGACTAGTAGCAAATTTATTGAATTGAATGGTTTAGTGTTATTTTAATCTATATATTTTGCTATTGTTAGCTTTTAATTGATGCGATTGATTGCGTTCTGGGTGAGAAAGATATAATAATCTATAAATGGCTAGTATTTTCGTTTGAAATGTTGATTATGGGAATAATCCTAGGTAATTGTACTTGCTTTATTTCTTGTTTACATCATTTCTATTATTTTAATAATGTTTTTCTCTATTATGTGTACTGATAGGTAAGGAAAAGAATCCTTACCTATCTTAATTAAGCTTTAGTATTTATATTCTAAACCTAGCCAATAGTTTCGGCCTTCTTCAATATATCCATCAGTATATTCATATGATTTATCAAATAAGTTGTTCGCTGAGGTATTAACAGATAAGCCATGACCTAAATTATAATCTAAACGCAAATCTGTTTTTGAAAATCCGCGAACTTTGTCTTCACTATCAATATAATTGAATGCCCAGCTTCTTGCTTCTTCAGTCACGGTTATGCTAAGTGGTTCATAAGGTGTGAATTTAATCCATGCGAAGGCTTTATGAGTGGGTAACTCGGAGACGTGACGGACGCTGTCATGCTTTGGATCTGCGTGAATATAACTGTAGTTTAAGCCCGCTTCCAACCAATCCGTAAATTGACCTGTCGTGCCTACATCAATTCCAGCATAATTAACTTTTCCACTATTACGATTTTGTAGTAAATCGCCACCTTTGGGGTTATCACCGATGTGATGGGCCATAATGGCATCTGTAACTTGGTTATAGTAAGCACTGGTGGTGTATGACCATAGTGGAGATATGTGACCTTTATAGGTTAAATCATAGGTAAGTGCTCGTTCAGCATCAAGATGTGGGTTAATGATAAAGCTATCATTGTTTTTCATCTTATTAGTCGTGTAGCGTTCTTTCTGGGTTGGGAAGCGACTTCTATCTGATACAGAAAATTGTACAGTATCATCATTTTCTAAGTGATAGCGGGCCATAACTTCCCAATTGAAGGCACGTTGACGGTTATCATCGTAGGTTTCAACACCCGTGACGATATTGTTTTTATTATATAGATAGCGTCTGCCATCATCGCTACTACGCCAGTCATAGCCAATTCCTCCGATAATATCGAGTTTGTCGGTTGCAACCCATTGGTATTCTGTCGCCACTGACCAAGTTTGGTCTTTATAGCGGTCAAAAGGGACAACTTTGTTACTACGAGAGCGGTGAACATCTTCTTTCCAATGTCCTGCAAATGACAGCATATCCAGTTCACGTACAGTGAAATCAACTCGCATATCGGCACCATTGCTGTAGTCATCATAACGACTGTAGTTATAGGTACCATTTTTGTAATCTTTTACTGATTTGTATTGGTGTAAGGTATTTTTAAATGAATCGTGATACAAGCGGCTTTGCAGTGCGATGTCGTTTGTGATCTGAGTTGTTCCATTGAAGTAAATACTTTCTTTATCATATGCAGGCCATTGCCAAATTTGTTGCTTGGTGTTGTTTACATCAGGAGCGCTATTTTTATCACCGTCTTGTTTGATGTAGGTGACTACATATTCGTCTGTTTCGCGAGGTGTCCAGCCCATTTTTAACATTAAGCGCTTGTCATCTGTGGCTGAATTGGTACGTCGGCCATCGCTGCCGGCTAATGGATTATTATTTTCGCTACTTGGAAGTCCCATAAAGCGTTGTTTGTATTGGCTACCGCTGACTTGGATAAAACCGAGGTCATTACGCCCACCCAGACGTGCGCTGACGTTATGCGCATTGTCTGCACCGCGAGCGAAGCCTTGATTGAGGCTGATGTCAGCTTCAAATGGTTTTTTAGGCGTCGCTGTGGTTAAGTTAATTGCACCGCCCATTAAATTTGGCCCTTGTAGCAATGAGGTATAGCCAGTAGAAAGTTCCACACTGGATAACTCACTGGTCATGAAACGACCAAGGTCAAGCGTACCGTCATAAGGTACGTAGGTTGGGATGCCGTCGAAAAATATTGGAACTTGGCGGCTATCAAAACCACGGACATTCACTTGGGTTTCATTGCGATTCCCTGATTTTTGGATAGCCACACCCGGCAAGGTACTTAGCGCTTGTGCAACGTTTGTTTTATTAAGCTGTTTCATTTTAGATTCAGTGATGACATTTGCGTCAGCTGCGAGAGGGGTACTCCACACCGACATGACATCACGATTTGTTTCGGTCTTTACATCACTTGCAGCATGACCTTGTGCTGTGAATAAAGCCATCCCGACTAAATAGGTTATTTGTTTTATTTTCATTATTGATTTCCAGTTTTGTTTTTTACTTATGATATCGATGTATAATTTTATATATAACGAGTTGTGCGTTTAAATAAATGAAAAAATAACCAGCTCTGTTAGCTAGGCTATTTTTTCAAATGGTGTTTTAGTAATTATTGTTTGAATATATGAACTTTTATATCTCTCGGCGCAGCATAGTAAGGGGCTGAAGTTACTAACAGAGAAACGCCTGTCTGTGCATACTCAGCGATAGTTTGTAGATTGATACCGCCAGCAATCGAAAGACGGCATGATTTATTCTGGGCTCGGATAATCGATTGTAATTGCTCAATTTGCTTTGTAGGCAACTTATCTAATTGAATAATATCGGCTCCAGCTTCAATAGCTAACACCGCTTGCTCGCGATTATCTGCTTCAACAATAATTTGTTTTTCTGGTGCGGCTGTTTTTAAAGTTTGTATATGAGACCGCCAATCATTTGGTTCCGTTAAGCAATTTCGATGATTAGTAAACAGCAAAATACTTTCTGCACTGCCAGCCCTATGTATGATGGCGCCACCTGCAATAATTGCAGTGAGTGCAAGAGGTTTGGTATTAGGGATAGTTTTACGAGTACAAGCTAATTGTCCATCAGGTTGATATTGCTTTAAAATATTGACCATTTGATGGGTATAGTGGCTGATGCCACCACACCATTCTAGTATATTTTGTACTGCTTTCCAGCCTTGGTGCAGAGCTTCAACGGTACCTGACGCACGGATCAACAGGCTTTGAGGCTCGACAATTTGACCATCTTGAAAGAAGCATTGGGTACTGATACCAAGTTTTGCCAACATGCGTTCAGCAATCGCAATGCCACTCACACAGCCGCCTTCTTTTGAGGTAAATGTCATGGTGCCTTGTTGTGAATGCAATCCAAGGGAACGGGTTGTGAGATCCCCATACTGAATATCATCCAAGAGCAGTTGGTCAATTAATGAGTCAGGTAAATAAATCATAAGGTGAGTTCCGATTCATTAATAACGTCCCAAGAGACCATTGCCCAATCACGAGATGGGTAGGGGATTTGTTTGCCTGAAGCAGTTTGCGCATCGTAATAATGGCGGAGTTTTTCAGTTTCCTCAGCGGTAAGGTTTTTTAACGACCAATTTACGCTATCGGCAAAAGCGGCAAAGCTGTCGAAGCCACTTTTAGTGGGATTTTTAATAAAATCGACGCGGGCATGAATACCTAGCTGATGCAGAATATTCACGGCATAAATATAAGTGGGGAGCCTAATAACTTCACGGCCAATTTCGCGAATAATATTTTCATCAATAAAGGTTGGATTGACCGTGTGGGTGGTGTAAACCCGTAAATTAGTCTGACGGTTAAGTTTTAATAACGCTGTTTTTAAGTCATCAACCAATGTTGAGCGTGAAGCGACGGCGATATCAAATTTCGGGAGCGCTTCCCAGCTGTCTTCCCATGCTAATTTCTTAAAGCTCGCATTATGGATATCCATTTCGTTTGCGCGCTGTTGAGCCATTTCAATCATGCCACCGCTGTAGTCGATACCCATAACTGATTGAAATTGGTTTGCGAGACATAAGCTCACTGAACCGGGTCCACAACCCACATCCAATAAAGTTTGTGCGCCAGTAAAGTCCATCAATTCACGAAAACGTAATAAATAAGGATCATTTGGATTGGCACAATTTTGTGCCATTTGCTGCGCTTTTTTATCCCAATGTTCAGGTTCTTTACGCGAGCGCTGAGCTTGCTGCATATGTTGTTGGTACATGTGTGCAAAATTTAACTGGTGAATTAACATCATTTTTGGCCTTCACAAATCAAGGTTGATGGAAGCTGGAAATGAGCCATGATACTTTGCTCATCCACTGAATAGAGTGCTGACAAGTTAGTGAGTGTTAACATACTTTTTGATGTACCTTGTCTAGCTTGTTGGTGTTTATCAAGCAAAATAACATTATCAGCAATGGCCGCAGCGTGCTGCGGGTGATGGGTGGACATAAATATGGTGATGCCATGGGCTTTTAATTGTTCTATTTGCTTGAGTAGGCGAATTTGGTTACCAAAGTCGAGGCTTGCTGCTGGCTCATCCATAATCAACAATAATGGGTTTTGGATTAAGGCTCTAGCAATCAATACGAGTTGTTTTTCACCCCCACTAAGTGTGCTATATAGGCGTGAAGAGAGGTGTTCGATACCTAACTTATTGAGTTGTTGGATGGCTAAGGTTTTCTCTTTCTCGCCGGGTAGTGAAAATAAAGAAATATGCGGCGTAAGTCCCATAACCACCATATCAATAACGGTGAACGTAAATGGGGTATCGTGAGCTTGAGGTACGTAAGCAATCACTTTCGCGATGTCTAGCTGTTTTAGCGAATTAATTGATTTATTTTTTAAATAAATATCACCACAAATGGCAGGAAGAAGGCCTAAAATGGTCTTCATTAATGTGGTTTTTCCGCAACCGTTAGCACCCAATAGGCAAGTAATCGCACCTTTGGGCAACGTAAGATTAATTCCCTCAATAATGGCTTGGTGATGATAGCCAATAGAGACATTTTTAAGGGATAGAATCGTCATTTAACCCGCCTTGTTTGCAATAAAATAGCTAAAAAGAAGGGGGCGCCGACAGCGGAGGTCAAAATTCCGAGCGGAAGCTCTATCGAAGCAATGGTGCGAGCCAGTGTATCGGTAATAAGCAACATGATTGCACCAATAATCATTGATGCGGGCAGCTGATAGCGAAAGTTAGCACCCACTATCATTCTGGTGATGTGTGGCACGATCAATCCTATCCAACCAATGATACCGGCAATAGAAACGGCACTGGCGGTAATTAGTGTGGCAGAAACGATAAATACTGCGCGGATTAAGCTCACATTAACCCCGAGGCTTTTGGCTTCTTCATCGGATAAGCTGAGTAAATTCATTCGCCAGCGTAATAAAAGCAATGGAATGATACCAATAACCATTAGAGGTAAAACCGCAATCAAATCTTCTTGGGTAATTGAAGATAATCCCCCTAATAACCAAAAAGTAATTGAAGGAAGTTGGGTATAAGGATCGGCTAATATTTTCATCAGTGAAATCGCGGAGCCACAAAGGGCGCTGATAGCGACACCGACTAAAACAAGCGACAAAATAGGGTCATGTTGACGGGCAAATCGAGCAATAAAGCAAACCAGAGCAACAGTAATAAGCCCACCAACGAATGCAGCGAGTTGGATATAAATTAAGGATTGACCAAAGAAAATGCCAATCACCGCCCCCACGCCTGCACCTGCTGAAACCCCTAAAATATCCGGTGAGACCAGCGGGTTACGAAACATACCTTGATAAGCCGCTCCAGCAATCGCCAATCCGCCACCAATTAAAATGGCCGCAAGTGTGCGCGGAAAACGAATTTGCCAAAAAACGGTTCCGTTGCGCGGGTCATCACTTGTGGCTGATGCAGTAAACTCATTGGTAAATAAATGATATAGCTCTTCAAGGGAGAGCGAATATTTGCCATTTGTCAGTGCAATAGTGAGGCTGATAAGTAAAATAATCAGCAGCAATAGGCGTTTTACTGTGCCATTCATGACATTTCCATTAGCTGGGTTATTTGTGCATCAGTCAGTAGTGAATGGTAAAATAAGTCATAAAATTGCTGAATATCTTGCCGAATTGTTTCTTGGATTTTTTTATCAAAATGGCTTTGTAACCTGCGCATACCTAAAAGACGATTTATGCCAGGAGGGCCATCAATCCAACCAAAAGGAACGCCACTAAAGACATATAGTTGACGAGATTTGATGGCATTCAAACCTGTCCATAGTGATGAGGTGTTGATGAATTCAACGGCTTCATTATATTGAGTTATAATGATGTCAGGGTTCCAGTCATACAGCTGTTCCATAGAAACTTCAGTGAGCCCACTAAAACCAGGGATGTCGGCAACATTGCGTAACCCGAGGATTTCAATTGCTTCAGTATGAATTGAGCCTTTAGTGCCTGTTTGTAACCCTTTCGCCCCTCTTGCAAGATAAAAACTGAGGGGTTTAGTTTGCTCAGTTTTAGGCAATTGATTCTGTTGTGCAAATTGAGTGGCATCAGATAAATACTGCTCGGCAAGGAAACTGAGCTTTTCAGCTTGCGGCTCCACGCCGAGTATCTCACCGAGCTGGCGTAATTGCTGCGGGGAATCTTGCAAACTACCCGCGATTAATAAATAAGGAACACCAGTCTGTTTTGCGACCTTTTGTGCTTGAGAACGGTAAGTTTCATCAATATTGCCAGTATCAATAATTAAATCTGGACGGTAAGACAATAATTTTTCTAGGGAAAGTGTGCTGCCACGCCCTGCTAGTCGACCATAAATGGGAAGATTAAGCCATTGCTGAGCAAAGAACCCTGTATCGCCTTTTTTCAGTGAAATAGAGGAAAACCCAACCATTTTTTCAGGGGCGAGAGCGAAAAGAAGCAAGTCAGATGGAGGTCCCGCACTGATAACACGCTGAATTTCAATAGAAATAGGGCGCTTACCAAAGAAAGCTTCTTCGATTTTGCTATGCGTTTTGGCAAAACTAGGTAAGCAGTAAAATGCGCTAAGGGTAACGCAGGACTTAATAAAGTGTCTTCGATTGATTGCCATAGTACGTGATTATCATTGCGCTGTATTTATTGGTATATAGCGCGAAAATTAACGGAGTCATGGCTGAGAGTCAACTATAAAAGTGGGGTTGTTAGAAAAAATCGACAGTTATGTGATGTAAATCAGGAACAAAGATTGCTATCCGGAAAAAGATAGCAGACCATAGCGATAGAAATGGTGCATTGTTGATTATATTGGATATATGAAGAATAGAAGACCCTCTTTGCAGGATGTTGCCGATCGTGTCGGTATCACCAAAATGACTGTGAGTCGCTTTTTACGAAACCCTGAACAAGTTTCTGAATCACTGCGTGGTAAAATTGCCCAAGCAGTTGATGAACTTGGTTATATTCCGAATAAAGCGCCCGATATTTTATCCAATGCAACTAGCCATGCCATTGGAGTATTGCTTCCTTCATTGACTAACCAAGTCTTTGCGGAAGTGATCCGCGGAATTGAAGCTGTTACCGACAAACATGGTTATCAAACAATGTTGGCTCACTATGGTTATCTGCCAGAAAAAGAAGAAGAACGTTTAACATCGTTACTTTCTTATAATATTGATGGCGTTATTTTAGCAGAGCGAACGCATACCGACCGCACACTTCGGATGTTAAAAACCGCAGGTATTCCTGTTGTCGAAATCATGGATAGCGTCTCTCCTTGTTTAGACATTGCGGTAGGGATTGATAATTTTGAAGCATCTCGCCAAATGACGCATGCCATGATTGCTCGTGGTTGTCGAAAAGTGGTTTATATAGGTGCACGTTATGATGAAAGAACCTTTATTCGTCTAAAAGGTTATGAACAAGCGATGCTTGATGCCAAGCTTGAGCCGCGTAATGTGATGACGCAAGAGAGTTCTTCTTATTCGTTGGGCGCGCAGTTACTACACAGTTGCAAAGAAAAGTATCCCGATACCGATGGGCTATTTTGTACCAATGATGACCTTGCAATCGGGGCAATTTTTGAATGCCAACGCTTAGGTATAAATGTTCCGAAGGATCTAGCAATATCAGGCTTTCACGGCCATGATGTCGGCCAAGTTATGACGCCAAAGCTCGCCAGTATTTTAACCCCTCGTGACCAAATGGGTCGCAAAGCAGCGGAAATGCTGTTGGCTAGAATGTCAGGTAAGAAGGTGGCGGCGACGCATTTTGATGTGGGGTTTTTTCTTCTAACAGGCGAAAGCATCTAATTTTATCCGTCATACTTCGCGCTGTAGCGTTGTTGCCTGCACTCGCTAACTCTAGTCACATACTTATGTATGTTCCCAGAGATTAGCTCGATTGGCGCCTAGCTAGAACATGAATTATTTAGGATAAAGATCAGGTTATAATATGAATTATTAATTCATATTACTTAGGGTAGTTTTATCCGTCATATTTCGCGTTGTGGCGTGAATTATTTACGATAGCTTTATTTGTTGAACTTCAAATTGTTAAAAACGCATATCTTGGCATCCTCTATATTATTGCGATAACTATCACAGAACTGTTTTTTTCTTCGCCAATTTAATTGCTAAATAATGCCCTACTGATGATAATGTTACCCGTAACTTGTTACCGGTAACATTTGTATCGGTTTATAAATAAAAATAGATAAGACCATTTTAATACCTGAGGAGTTTCCTATGAGTGATACCCAAAATCAAAACTATACATTTGTCTTAATGGGGGTATCGGGTAGCGGTAAATCCGCGGTTGCTAACGGTGTCGCACAACAATTAAATGCGGCTTTTTTAGATGGCGATTTTTTGCATCCTAAAACGAATATCTTAAAAATGGCGTCAGGACAGGCATTAAATGATGATGACCGTAAACCTTGGTTAGTTGCGCTTAATAGCGCGATTTTCGCGATGCAAAGAACCAATGCAGTTTCTTTAGTAGTTTGTTCTGCGTTGAAAAAAAGTTATCGCGATATTTTACGAGAAGATAATAAAAATCTTTATTTTATCTACTTGAAAGGTGATGCGATTGTCATCGAAGAGAGATTGAAAGCGCGTAAAGGGCATTTTTTTAAACCTGAAATGTTGAAATCCCAATTTGATACGTTACAAGAACCAAGTGCAGAAGAAACAGATGTTCATGCTGTTGATATTCGTCCATCTTTAGAAGATGTGATTGCGAACACCTGCTCTGCAATTCGTCATGTTATGACTGAGGGCTGACCATGAACACAACTGTTGAAACATTAAGCACCATGACATTGGTATTGACCGCTGTAGGTTCGGTCGTTTTACTTTTATTTTTAGTGATGTACGCGCGTTTACATGCATTTGTTGCATTAATGATAGTCTCTATCGGTGCGGGTCTATTTTCCGGTATGCCAGTACAAGATATCACTGAAACAATGCAAAAAGGCATGGCAGGTACACTCGGTTTTCTGGCTATTGTTGTCGCACTCGGTGCTATGTTTGGTAAGATTTTACATGAGACTGGTGCGCTTGATCAGGTAGCAAATAAGCTTCTGAATCTTTTTGGTGAGAAGCGAGCGCACTATGCGGTCGGTGTGGCTGGATTAATTTGTGCATTACCACTTTTTTTCGATGTGGCAATTGTTTTATTGATTGGTGTTGTTTTTGCGGTAGCAAATCGTACGGGTCACAACGTTGTTCGCCTTGCGATACCACTATTTGCTGGGGTTGCGGCGGCTGCGGCATTCCTATTGCCGGGACCAACGCCTATGTTGGTGGCCTCACAAATGGGTGCTGATTATGGTTGGATGATCTTAATTGGTCTTTGCGCTGCGATCCCAAGTATGATTTTAGCGGGTCCTTTTTTCGGTAGTTTTATCAGTAAATTTGTTCATATTGATATTCCTGCGGATTATCAGGCACCAAAAACAGAACAAGGTAGAATGCCGAGTTTTGCATTCAGCTTATGTTTAGTGCTATTCCCACTCGTGTTAGTTGGCTTAAAAACGATTGGTACACATTTAGTTGAGAAAGGTTCAAATCTAGAACATTGGCTAGAGTTTATTGGTCATCCATTTACTGCATTATTATTAGCTTGTTTGTTAGCTATCTATGGTTTGGGATTCCGTTACGGCTTGAACAAAGAAAAAGTAATGGAGATTTGTTCAGCTGCAATTCAACCTGCTGGTATTATCCTGCTTGTTACCGGTGCTGGTGGCGTATTTAAACAAATTTTAGTGGACTCCGGCGTAGGCCCTGCGTTAGGGGATTCGTTGATTGGTGCAGGTTTACCAATTGCTATCGCGTGTTTTGTATTAGCGGGGGCTGTCCGTGTCATCCAAGGATCTGCGACTGTGGCTTGTTTAACGACGGTCGGTTTAGTTTTACCTGTGATTAGTGAGCTAGGTTATTCTGGTGCTCAGTTAGCGGCTTTAGCTATTTGTATTTCGGGTGGATCTTTGATCCTCAGTCATGTTAATGACTCAGGGTTTTGGTTGTTTGGTAAATTTACAGGTGCAACTGAGGCTCAAACATTAAAAACTTGGACTGTAATGGAAACTATTTTAGGTACTACGGGGGCGATTGTGGGAATGATTTTCTTTGCATTCTTATAACCCTGTTCTAGAGAGTATTAAAAATTAGCTGAGTTAAACTCTTTAAATTAGAACGCCTACTGTTAAGTAGGCGTTTTTTGCTTATTACCCTAGGGTGATTTTAGGAATAATAATTTCATTGTACCGTTGTGCAATATTAATGGATTTAACGTTGCATGAGGATAACGCAATATGCCGTGTAAAAAATGGCGTTAATCCTACGTCGTGGGTAGAAAAGAAAATAATCGCATTATCTAGTTCAAATTCTTTTTTCATTAAATTAAGAAATTCGAGTGCATCATGGGATGCCATAAATGAAGTAGACTCATCGAGAAAGATAATTTCTGGTTTCTTGAGTAATGTAAGTGCAAGCTGTAATTTTTGCTTTTCACCAGTAGAGGCGGCGACATCATTAATTAAGGTATCATCCAAAGTTTCTTTACTAATGGGTAAGGTTGGGCAACATAACTTGGTGATATGAATAATCATCGAATTATCAAAAACACCGTGGAAATTAAAATTATCACGGATACTGCCATGAATAAATGTCGAGACACCACTGTGGTAGGAAACTTTTTCTGCGAAAAAGCACTGAGAAATTTCATCGATATTGACATCATTGATCGTAATATCACCTGATGAGTGTGCTGATGTGCCACAAAGTGCTTTTATTAATGATGTTTTTCCCGATCCAGAGACACCCGTAATACCAATAATATCGCCTGAATGAGCTTCAATATCGAGCTGATTAATAATGGTCTTACCGTTAATGTTAATCGTAAGATTTTTTGCACTGAAATGCGCCACAGAATCTGTTGTTATGCCATTAACTTTGAAGTGGACCCGTGGGTTAGTTGTTAATTGATTAATGCTCGATTTAATGTGAAATAGATGTGTTTTTACCATAAATAAGCGGTTAATAGCGCCTGTAATGGAACTTGAAAGACGACCATTAATTATCATAACAGCAATCACCGAAGCTAAGCTTAAACTACCATCTCCGATAGCCAAATAGCTGGCTATATACATGACTATCATGGACAAAAATGTATTTACCTTGATAACTTCCATCCAATGATGATTAGCTTCGTTAAGCTTTAATTTTATTTTTTCATCTTCATTAGTTTTTACATTAATATATTGTTTAAAATGAGTATTATTAGCAAAACAAAGCTCGTGCTTTTTTTGTTCTAAGGAGTAGTACATTGCTGATTTTTCATAGTTAAGACTATTAGCGCGTAACATATTTTTATATGAACGAAAACGAATGTGCAAACATAGAAAAATAAACCCTGCATAGTAGGCGAGTAGTAATAGCGAATATAGGCCTAACATGCCAATAATACAAAAGGAAAATAAAATGGCTAATCCAACATCATAAATTATTTGAGGCTTGATTTCCCATAATTGTAAAATAGAGGCTTCTGTTGTTCTGATTTTTATGGAGGCACTTTTACAGCTAGCCTGTTTTAATAAATTGACAAAATAGCGATTAAAAATACCAATGTTAAGCTTTATTTTTTTAATGTTTTGTTCGTGAATAATATGTTTGATAAAAAATTCTAAGCCAATAACGAAAATGAAAATAAAACTGATATACAATAAAGAACTTACAGATTCGCTATAGACTAACCGAGAGTTAAAAAGGTTTGAGTATAATGGCAGTAGCAGCGCAAACACAATTAAAGGTAATGAGAATAAACTAGACTTTGGTGTTAGGTTGAGTAGCGATTGATATATACTATCTTCACTAAGTTTTTTTTCATGAGAAGAAAATGAAAATAAATTTTTACTTTCAATTAGTTGTGGTGTTATAGCTAGTTCGGTTGTTAAGTTAGTCAACTGACCACTTTGATTTTTGATGATAATATATTTTCCATCTTTTATCTCCATAATGAAGAGTAAAGGTAGTTTTTTCTCACTGAAATCAATAATTTGGATATATTGATAAGTAAAGAAATCGTTATCAATAAACTCGTTGATATGATTCAGAATATATTTATTATCATACGAAATTGCAGGAGTGGTAAAAGGCTCTCCTAATATCTTAAAGTATTGGTTAATTATATCATGGAAATTACTTTCTTTCATTTTCTTCACTTTTAAGGAAGCAAGCATTAACACCGTCACTATCTTCAACAGGTTTTAAGGCTTTAATCGAAATGTTCGGTGTGTTTTTTTTAATTAAGATCGTATTATAAATGGTGTAAGTCATCGCGGCATCTAAAGATATATTATTGCCATAGCTGCAATAGACATCAATAGATTTAACTTTATTATTATCAATTAGCTTTAATGTATCATGGCTAAATGTTAATGATTTTATCATGCTATTACCGTTGCCACCTCCATAATTACGGCTATTACTATCGTTATTGCTATTATTGATTTCTGTGGAATCTTCTAGTTTATCGTCTTCAATTCCCATCAATGTAGCTTTTCCTTTATTTTGTTCGGCAGCCATGGTGCTCGATAATACATTGGCAAGAAGTACCGCCATCAATAAGGTCATGGTTGCCACAGCAGCGGATAATGCAGAGATAAAACCTAGCATGGGGTCACCAAACGTTAAATGTAATGTTATCGCTAATTAATGCGGTTAAATAATTAAGAACAGAGATTTTTTTACTTGATATATAGATCATGACAGGCAAGCCATCGTGTTCCGGCAAGATCATCGTATCCTGCTCTGGTGTAATTTGTACGGAATAAAAACGTTCTTGATTCATTTTTTCACGGTCATTAAAGGAGTCAGCACTAATTTTAGTCACTTTTCCGTGAATGATTTTTTTAAATCCAGGGGAATTCACAACTATTTTTGCAGAGAGCTGAAGTGTAATAAAAGGACGGTATTTTGCCAGTATTTTACCTTCAATAACTCTAGCATTTTGTTGTTTTTTAATAACCATTATTAAATTTGATGCTTCAACATATGAGCCTTTTTCTAAATCTTTTTCAATGCTTAATACAATACCATTGGCTGGCGATAACACACTGTTTGCCCTTATCTTATTTCTCAATAGTTCCATCTGCCCACTATTTTCTAATTTCTCTTTTTTGAGTCTATTGAGCTGAGTTTCATTTTCTTGAATCTCATTGATAAGACGAGCAGTATATTTTTTTTCGGACAGTGCGATTTCTCGTAATAATCCTTGAGAATTTAATTCGCCAGTTGTCATAAGGGCATTCGTTCTACTGATATCTGCATTGTTATTCAATTTTTCAATTTCAGGAGCATGTGCATTTTTTAGTAGAATCTCTTTTTTTTTCAAAATATTAATTTGATTTTCTAATTCACTTGATTCTTTAATTTGTGCAATATATTTAGCTCTTAAATTGTTTACTTCCATATGTAATAGAATATATTCATATAATTCTCTGTATGCACTTAATTTTTTGCTTTTTAAGCTACTTGAGACTGAAAAATATTCAGACTCATTACTAATTTCCCCATCAAGAATTTTATTCAACAAATTTTTGTTTTCTTCTAACTCATTAATTTGCTCATTAGAAAAATCGACTAAATTAGTTAATGTTTTTTCTTGATGAAATACATCTAAATTTGTATAGGAAAATAAAATTTGGTCTTTATTTACCTTATCCCCTGTTTTAATATTAAATTGATTGATAAATCCAGATGCAGGGCTTACTATCTCTAATCTATTTGATACCCCAGAGATGATACCTTCCCCTGGTGAAGAAATTTCAATTTTAGCTAATAGTATATAACCGATAAATATAGATGTTATACCAATTAGTATTTTTACTTTTTTAGATAATTGATACGGTTTTTTAAAATTAATTTTCAATTTCGATTAATTTCCCTGTTAAATGGATGTATTCCATCTTATTTTTCATATCTTCGATCATAAGTTCAGCAATGCGTTTCTCCATTGTTAGCATATCAAATAAAGTATTTACCATTTCATAGAAAGAAGATTGCGATATTTCATATTCTCTTTTTTGACTTTTAATAATAGAATGCATCGTTTTACGTTGCTGTTGCAATCCGGATAACTCTGCTGTATTTGAATTAGATATCAATTTTAGATTTTTAATTTTTGCGGCTGATTCCTTATATTTATAATCAGCTTTAGTTTTTGTTGCTTCATATAATTTTAGTTGAGATTTTTCATTGAGTACTTTATCTATATCAAAAACGTTTAACTTTACCTCCATGCCCATGTAAGACTCGTTACGATTTCTGGTTTGATCAAGATACCGTTCTTCGGCGATGAGACTAACATTAAAGAAAGAGTTTTGCTGATAAGCATTTTCTCTCATGGTATCAGCTTGCATACGTAGCATATTATATTCGGTATTTTGCTGAGTATTCTCACTATCAATAATGGTAGATTCTAGGTTTTTTAGTAAGACTTTTGGAATTTTAACACCTTCAGGCGGAAAAATAATTCCCGATGAAAGTTCAACATTTGATTTATATTGTTCAATTTCTCTTTCTATATTTTGTAGTTCTGCTTCAATTCGTTGGATTAACAAAGAAGCCTGTTCTACATCACTGTATTTAGCTATACCACTTTTATATCGATGAGTAATTAGCTTGAAAATATTTTTAGCATCACTATTTAGATTAGCTGTTGTTTTAGTTAGCTCATTGAGATAATAAATTCCAATTAGATTATTAGTTGTAGATGCATAAAGCTCTTCTTTTTCTTTATTTAGTGATAGCTCTGAAACTTTTAATCTTAGGTTTTTTTCATTGAAGCGATGACTTAATGTACTATCATATACCAACGAAGTTGCAGTAATGTTGTTACTTACACTGCTATCACTATTTTTTATTTTTCCTGAAGCTGATATTTTCGGAAGGTAATAATAATCTGTCTGTTTGGCTTTGAGGTTTTCAGCTTCCAACTCTAATGTTTTTATTTTGATCGGGTTTGAGTTTTCTAATACACGATTAATGAAGGAGTGAAAGCTTTCAACATCCTGAGTAGCTATACTATAACTTGATGATAATAGGCCAAATAATAACCCTAAAGTGATATTCTTAGTACGCATGTGCTACTCCATTGATAATAGTGTTAATAATTTTTTTCTGCTTTCAATGGTGTTTTCTTTTAGCCATTGCGTGGTGTGTTCAATTCTTGACATTTCCTCTGATATTTTTTCATTCTCCGTTTTTCGAGTTATTTGTTCTTCCAATAAATAGGTGGCTAATTTTATTTTCCAGTCGTCATCAGCCGTTTTTATTGATTTTAAAACCGATAAATTTTGTTGTGCTGTGGTGCATAAAGTTAAGAGATGTTCTGAAATTTCACTAGCTAGATCGTTATTTTCAGATGTGGAAATCACTTTTTGCGCTATATTTATATTCACTTTTTGTAATGTATTCAGTGTTTCTTGGATATTATTGAGCTCTTCTGTATATGTTGCTGTTTTTTCTTTTATTTTTTTACTTTCTTTTTGATAGAAAAAGTGAAAGAAATTCAAACTTACTAGTAGCAATACTGAAATAGAGACGCCAAGAATGGATGTTAAGAATGCAAAAGACATTGAATTAAGCGCCATAGAGATAGATGAAATCATGGCATTCATTTTCTCTGAAATATCTCCATCCCCTCCAAGTGATGCTGAAATAGCAGTGATCATCCCTGTTAATCCAATAAAAGTACCGATTAATCCTAATGACACAGTTACCGATGCGGATAGCTTTGTTTGGTTTGAAAGGAGTATATAGTTACTTTGCTTATTTTTATTACATAAGCGATGAAATAAAAAAATAATGAGAGGGTAAATATAAATTCCAATCATAGTGTAGCTTATTTCTGGAGCGAGTAGTAAACATTGCTGAATCATTTCTCGTACTGATTGTAATAAAAAACAAGCGAGAAGTGTTGCGGCATAAAAAAATAGTCCAAGATAATACATTTTATTTATAATCCCAATAAATACATGAGTTCCAACCTGGGCAATATTCACTTGTTCCTTGTTTTAGAACAACTTCCTTATTAATTCCCAAATTTTTAATTAGTGATGCCATATAAAGAAGGTTATAGGTGCTTTTTTCTTTGCTGTGGCTTATTCGATCATTTATATAACTGCTTATTATTATTTTTTCATTCTTTGATTTTATTATTTCATTGTTTAGCAAGGATATTTCACTGTTTGATAAATGAATTCCCCCCTTGAAATAAATTCGTTTTTTTTGTAGGTCTATTTGAGTCTCTTCAAATCTTAATTCACCATAATTAATATAGGTTTCTGCGGTTTTCATTCCGCTAAAAATAAATACCATGGAGACTAAAATTATGATACATAGCGTTCCACTTAACCCATCAACCATAGGTGCTAGTTCTTCATCTGAGCTGTCATCATCATCTTCTTCTATCATTATAGTTTCAATGCCATTATTAATTTAGGTTTATATTATAATCGCTATTTAAATTAACTCACTTGAGTTTAAGCTCAAAAGAAAGGAGTATCAGACCAATTTCTGTTAGCTGAAATATTATCGTTAATTAAAGGTATATAATAATTTCATTGATGACGGCTAACTATTATTAGCTGAATAATCCACTTTTAACATAATGAAATAGAATATGATTAATGAAATTGGCTCGATTGAATCAAAAAATATAGAAATTAAAAAATTTAAAGTACAGGGGCTTGATTTAATCGTAACGAAGCCTGACGGCTCCATTGAAGTTATTAAAAATGGATTGTCTGAAATTATTTTAGGTAATATGAGCTTATCGACTGAGCAAGGGACTATTCTTTCACAAGATGAAATTTTATCATCTATAACATTAAATGTCGGTGCTGATGCGGTTTATATCAAAGAGCAGTTTACGAGTGATACTGTTGAGTTTGCTGATAGCCAGAATATGTCAAATAATAATGATGAAGGGGTTAACGAACAGAAAGTATTTGGGGATAAGCTGGCAGAGCTAAATCAACAGAACCAAAAACTCGAGCAAACACTTCATATGCTGTCATCAGAAAAAGCTGAACAAGAGGCATTATTGAGCTCGTCACTTACAAAATTAACGGAAGTGAAAAAACAATTAAATCAAAAATCAGAAAAACAAAATCAAGATACCTCAAATGATATCTCTTTTTCTTCGCCCTCTGTACTCACGACCACCCAAGGCAATTCTTCTTCATCATCATCTTCTTCTCAACCTGCAAATAATTCACCTATCACTCCATTGATCGTTAATCCAAAGATTCAGGCTTTTATTCGAGGGGAATTAAGCGAAGAGTCTGGGAAAAAAAACGACAATATTTCGAGTACTAGCACCCCAACATTTATCGGAATTGTTTCTCCCGATAGCCAGGCTCACTTATCGATTAATGGCGTGAAATACCCTATCAAAGCAGATAAAGATGGTAATTGGTCACTAAAGATGATCCACCCTTTAAAAGATGATCTCTATGAATATACACTGATGGCATCAAACGGAGTGGATAAACCCGTTACGGTGAGCGGCAAATTTACGGTTGATACGCGGTTAGATAGCCTTTTTGTTTGTTTAGATGAGCATTCGGATAGTGGCGTTTTAGGGGATAAATTAACCAATAATAAGCTCCCTACTTTTTCAGGAAAAACAGAAGCGGGTAGTCGAGTTACATTAACCATTGCAGGGCAAACATTACAGACAATTACGGATACGCAAGGTATATGGCGCATTAGTGTTGAAAAGCCACTGGTAGATGGAGAGGCAATATATCAAGTAACGGCTACGGATGTGGCCGGCAACAGCAAAACATTAACTGAGTCCGTGCAGATTAAAACGACATTGTTGCCGACAACCCTGCAACTAAATGGTCGACCCGACTTTCTCACTCATCAAACCACCCCGACATTATCAGGGCACTCGGAAGCGCATGCTGATATTCAAATCACCATTGGCGGTCAAGTTTACTCGACCATCGCGGATGAAAAGGGGAATTGGTCGATAGATATTCAAACCCCACTTGGGCAGGGCGCACATTCTT
>NZ_JBCPSS010000009.1:0-63514 GCF_051129765.1 Providencia sp. Je.9.19 | reverse complement strand
AAGTCAAACAATAAGTTTCAACTGGGCTAATCATAAAAGTGCCCCGTGACAACGCTATAAACGGGCCGGTTTTGTCAACTAAAACCGCCCGTTTTATATCGGTGCATCAACGTGATGAAAGGAACGCTTTTTATGGGCTTGTTGCAAATAATAAATTTGCGTATTTTTCACTCAGTACTAAGCGAGTATTTTAAGCTAAAACGGTCTCTACATTGAATAATCGATTCATAAAGGCAGATCTCTCCTGCACCCGAAATTCGGGTTCATACCGACGTAGCCAGTCATCAAATTGACCTTTATTCAGTTTTCGCAACGTTTCAAATCCTTGGAGAGTTGACCACGCTCGCTTCGCGGATTTGAAGCCGCCTGTGGCAACAATCAACTTTTTTATCGGGGCGTGATCTGATTCAATCCGATTATTAAGGGTTTTGATTTGCCGTTGTTTCACGTCAGCTCGAAGTTTCCCTTCTTTAATTAAACGAGCGATGGCGTAACCGTAAGCGGCATGCTTATCGGTATTTAAGGTTTTTGGTTGTCGCTCGGAGCGATAAGGTTTTAATACGCATTTGAGAAATGCATAAGCAGCATAACGGTTACGTTTGGGTGAAAAGTAAACATCCAGTGTGTCTCCGTATTTATCTATTGCACGGTAAAGGTAAAACCATTTTCCGTTCACTTTGACGTAGGTTTCATCAAGCTGCCAAGAGGAAACAGCCCGAATGAATTGATATTTATTGAGTTTTTTACGGAGAATGGGGGCATATTCAATAAACCAACGATAAATCGTTGAACGGTGAACCGAAATCCCCCGTTCAGCGAGCATATCACTGACGTTGGCATAACTTAACGGTGTAGAACCATACCAACGTAAGCACCAAAGGATGATGGTTGGCGCAAAATGTTTCCATTTAAACTCGTTTGGAGGCATGCGTTTATCCTAAAGCGATGAACAATACCGTGAGTGTTTCTCACTTAGGTCATTTTTGCAACAAGCCCAAAAATAGCACAATTACACGTTATTGTGGTTAGGTTAAAAACGAGAGAGACCCTTTCGCAGACTCTAATACCGAAACATATCGTTATAGATCCGTTAAACCATTCATCCATTTTCCTAACCATGAACAGATAATGGACACGAATAAACGCTAACATTATTCATAAGTAAATAATGCTCGCCCACGCTTGATGTTTGCAGGGAAACAGCATGCTTGTGAGGGAATCCATAGTCCGATTAGTGAAGTGCCCCCCAATAGTTGGACAACCAATTACAGGGGGTCACTTCAGATCTGGGCTCTTATTCAGTCTTAGTTAGTTTGTGAGGAGGACCATCTTTTAATCTTATCAGCTTGTTTTGATAACCCAGCAAATATGGCTTTGCTAATGTGCTCAGGAAAATCTTCAGGCAGCTGAGGTAATATGGCAGTTATAACAGCATCTGTCTTTTCGGCCATATCAAGCATCAGTTGCGTTGCCATTTTCGGAGAAAACCCGACCTGTGTAGCGGTACTGATAAAATGACGCGGTTGGATCATAGAAAAATGGTATTGTTTGTTTTTCCCTTGTAATGCCATAGCTATTTTTGCCTTTTTGGTCTCTATGCCTCTGGACTGAAAGATAGGAAAAGCGGACAGTACATCATACAAAGGGGTTAAACGAAAAGATGTTCCTGATTCAATGAAGATGGAAAAGTTTTTCCCGTGCCCATCTATCGCGGCCAGCATCCAGAACAGGATTTGTGATTTAAAGAACATTTCTCTATCGACGATTGCTTTTTGTGACCCCAAAAGCATCGTCATGATAGATTCAATACCTGGCCCCCCATTAGATTCATATTTTAATGCAGGTGCAATACCCAAAGCCTGACAGCAATCCTCCTGAGGAAGGCGCAACAGCCAGTCTCCAGATGAAGACCATTTTCGGTCAAAACGCTCTACGATCAGTACCTTTTTTTGGCCGAACATTGCCAATTCAGCGTTGGCGACTGGAAATCCAAATTCTCTTGCTATACACAAGCATAGCCATTCGTTTTCACAGCTTTCGCGTAGATCAATGTTATGGTGTTCAATCAGGCCTATGGGTAATTTGAAAATATGACTTGTCGGGGTACTACCTTGTGGCCGCTGCCAGCAGCCTTGATACCAAAGTAATGCTGTTTTCTCTTGAGCCCCTGCGAGGGAGATCCGAAAGTCCACATCCTCGCCCATTCCAAGAGGTGCGGTTTGATAACCGTCTAAAAGTTCTTCGATTTGGGTTTCATTTAGAGGTTCGGCATGAGTTTCCATCACCGATGGAATTTCAGTATCAGGAGAATATAACTGGATTGCGCCAACACAGTCACGACCCACAGCGGCGAGCAGATCAAAAGGATGGTCTGTTTTTACCTTAAAACGAACCTGCATTCTATCAATAATCGCCTCAGAATCAGGCAAAAGGTTGCTGAAGAAATTGTAAACCGCGCTACCGATTATGCGTCCACGTTGCAAAGGAAGTGATAATGAGATTGCCCGCGCCCCTGGTTCTGCCAACCATTCTTCTGCGTATTGAAATGACATCCCACCATCAGTATTTTTGGTGAGTTTGCCAACCAAATCACCATTCATAGCGACAGAAAGTACCCGAGTCCTCATCACTACCACTCCTTGTTCCAAACCTTACCTTCATTTAGTGTAGAACCCCGCTTTACTACATGTAGTTCCAGATCTAAGGAGGCAAGAATTTTGAAAAATGTTTCGAGTTTCGTTGATTCAGGTGTGCTCTCAAACTCAGAAACTGTTGCTTGCCTTAGACCGACTTGATCTGCGGTTTGCGCTTGGGTTAATTTGTTTTTTTTGCGTTGCTCACGCATTGCAGCAGCAAGCATCTTTGGTGTTGTAATCTTCACTCCTCCCTCCCACAGTGATAATCGCCCTGTCAAGTATATACGCCATAGCGAATAAAATTAATATATACGCCATGGCGTATAATGTCAATATATACGCTAGGAAGTATAAAAATAAAATATACGCTTAGGCGTATAAAAAACACATATACGGGTTGGCGTATAACACCCGCAATACCAAAACTCGGCGCAAAGGTAAGCGCCATGACTTTCCTTAGCGAAAGTGATGTCGCTGAAATACAATGCGAAGAAGACCGATTTCAGCGGCTTTTTAGTCAGGGTACATTGTCATCCCTGAAGCCGAGAACGAAAGTTTATGTTTTTGACTCCGTCATTAGCGCTAAATGCGATGCCGTTGTTATCAAGCGCTGCTCATATCCCGACCACTCTATTGTGATAGAGCGCAAGCACTCCACAGGTTCAGTTTTGAACATAAGCACGCCTATGGCGTGAGTATCACGACAGAGCTACTCTATTTCTAGGCAACTCCCTTCTCGTCTTTTATACTCTGCTCAATGTATATTCCCAGACCCGCTAAATTGCTATTCTAATACGATGACGGATGAAATCGCTTTATCGATAACAACACCATCGATGAATGGCAACTCCTCTGTGTCGAAAAGATGCTCGCATACAGTCTTGTGCTATGGGCATTCGTCGGTATTGCTGCTCTTCACCTGAATGCACGCATTCACGCTTCTTTTGTCAAACCTGTAAATCCAAAGCCTGCAGTGCATGTGGTATCAAAGGCACCGAACAATGGGTCGCACAGCAGCGCCATATTTTGCCAGACTGCGAATGGCAACATATCCCCCTCACGATGCCCCACCAACTTTGGCCTTTCTTCAACAATAACTGGCCCTTGCTCAACCGACTCTTTCGCTGCGCCACGCGTGCCATGCTCAAACATGCCAAGCGTCTTGGGCTCGAAATTGGCATTTTCTGTGCCTTACATACTTATGGTCGCCAACTCAATCAACATCCGCACATTCATTTATTGGTAACCCGAGTCGGGCTCACGCAATATGACACCTGAAAACCCGTTTTCTTTAAAAAGAAAGACGTCGAAAAAGTCTGGCGCAGTGCCGTCGTTCGACTCCTTCGAAACAGTTATTTTCAACTTCAGCCCAGCACATTGCCTGACTTCGGACATATTCGGGATTATCCGACCTGGTGCCGTTACCTTAATACCCAGTTTCAACGGTATTGGAAAGTGCATTTTGCTAAAAAGACACGCGGTGCGTGGCATAATGTGAAATACCTGAGCCGATACCTAAAACGTCCCCTATCTCGCTTATCAATTGAAACACTACAGCGATGGCACAGTGATCCATCATTATTATGCTCACCATAGCCAACAATACCGCCGACAGACCTTAACCCAAGAAGAAATGATACGACGTTATGTCAGTCATATCCCAGCGCGACATTTTAAGATGATCCGCTATTACGGTTTTTTAGCTAATCTCAAACGAGGCAGCTTATTACCCAAAGTGTATGACGCGTTAGATATGATACATCCTATCGTGCCTGAAAAACCGGGGTTTGCGGCCCTTATCAAAGAGTTTTTAAATACTGACCCGTATCAATGTATTTTATGTGGAAACCGACTGGGGTTTATGAGTGCGGAAAAAGGGCTACACGCAGTCACTTTACTATCAGAAAGGCGGAATAAAATGGCAAAAAAACGATGGTTGCAAACCGCGGCCTAGGAGCAGTATGCCTATTATCTCATTTTTTGACTAAAAATGGCGCAATTACACGTTATCATGGTTAGATTTAAATACCATAGAGACCATTTAGCAGACTCTGATACCGAAATATATTGTTATAGACTCGTTAAACCATTCATCCAATATCCTAACCATGAACTTAGTTTTTGCTATATAGAGCAACATCCTCCCTTACTTTCACACTTTGTGAAACAGGACGGAGTCCCAAAAGTTGTAATGAATGGAAACACAGATATTTGCTTTTAGTTAGGGTTGCCGAGACCCGCGTAAGCGGTTATGGCGTATCGGATTCGATAGTAAATCTTGTGGGGTATATCACCCTCAAGTATCACAGTTATACCCCCGTTGTATTCAACATTTAAATTTGTTGAAAAATAAAGTCAAAAAATAGAGGCGGTATCAAAGTGATAAATATAAGTAATTCGCCATCATTTCTTTATAACTAGACATATCGCTATCCCTTGCTATTACAGGCTTTTTTTTAAAAAATTCTATCCTTTATAAAAAAACAACCCCCTGGTTCGCCAAGATATCCCTGTCAAAAATCAAGCGTGAAATTCCTTTTTGTGCATTAAAGTGCAATATTGACTTGTTATACGCTCAATTCACACTGATAATATAAAAAAACAAATAAGGGGTAGCCAATGTCAATTTTAGATCAAATACTAATAATTGGTCAGCGAATGAAAGCTGAACAAATTTCACTAAAAGAATCTATCGCTGAAGTAAATACAATAAAAGTTACTGATGAACAAGTAGATGGTCTGGACAGGCTTATATATAACCACTGTTTAAACAAAACAGCTCTGGCTGATTTTTTTGGAAAATCTCGTAATACATTCTCAAAGATTGTAACTGAAATGCAGGCTAAGAAAATCATTGGAGAGCCTATTTTTCAAAATAAAAACCATCTTTATACTCGGTTCGACGTTCAAGTGATCATGGAAGAACTAGGTGCTCATCGTTATTCAGATATGTATAAGCCAAGAGTCATCGTCATAGAAAACCACAAAGGTGGAACAGGAAAAAGTACAACGACAGCAACAATTGCAACAGCAGCTGCATTAGATCTAAACCTAAACGCTCGCTGTTGCATCGTAGACTTAGACCCTCAAGGCTCAATCGGAAATAATCTTATCCGAGCCACTAATGATGATGATATTTATCTGACAATTACCGATGTTTTGCTGGCTGAATACGAACCTGATGGAGATTATTCTCAGTATATATCTGCAGGTTACTCTGAAGCGGATATTATCTCCAATATCCCATTCAGTACACATCTTCCGAATATGGATGTCATTACAGCCTTTCCCACAGATGATAGATTCACTGACCTGTACTGGCGCTTAAGTAAGGATGAACGAAATAAGCTTCTCACTCGTTTTAGAGATGTTGTCGTCCCTGTTCTAAAAGAGCATTATGACCTTATTTTTATCGATACCCCTCCACAAGACTCTCCAATCATATGGTCAACAAATGAAGCTGCTGACGCACTACTCGTGCCAATAACTCCGCGCGAGTATGACTTTGCCTCCACAACAAATTATATGTTAACGATTGGTACGCGTTTACAGCAACTGCCATCTAGGGGTGAAAATATCCAATGGATGAAGGTACTCGCTGTTAATGTCGATGACAAAAGTCAACATGAGGTTCGAACATTAAACAAGCTTGTACGCACCGTACAAGATAAATTCATGACAACTAATATAAAACATTCAGAAGCTTTTGTTGCGGCGGCAGAAAGGGGCAGGACAGTCTTGGATATAAAAAAATCAGAGGATTTATGTCCTGCAAAACAGTTTGATATAGCTGAAATGTCAGTAAGTTCGGTATATCAACAATTTATAAATGAAATCAAAAGTTTCTCTGCAAAAAGTGAGTAATCCGCATGACTGATGTAGAAAGAGGCACAAACAAAGAGATGTATTTAGGAAATCCGAAGAAAACAGGTTTTGAGCAGAGAAATGGACTCCCCTCTTTAAAAGGGGGAAATATCACCAAAAGAGTCTTTACACTGAAAGACGGGCGCAAAGTTGATGCTGAACACGTCATAGTCCCAGGGGATAAAGTCTCTGAGCAAACTGTTGTTCATTTTCTCAATCCACGTAACCAGGAAGCATTGGATGAAAACTCCATGGGCGATATTCTGGAACAAATTAAACAACGGGGAGTGGATACTGAAGGTATTGCTGTCAGAATGGATGGTATTTATCATTTAATTGAAGGTAGTCGACGTCGCTATTGCTGCATAAGATTATCTACTGACCTACCATTATGGGTTTTACCAAACGACATATCCAATGAAGATATTTTCTCTATCATTAGTGCTGCGCAAAGTTCTCGAAAACTATCTTACCGCGAGGTAGGCATACAGTATCAGAAACTAATGGAAGATAATAATTTCACAACTAATGAACAATTAGCCCAACATATTGGTATAAGCACTGAGTCAGTTCGTAAACGTATTCAAGCAGCATTAATTGATGTGCGCCTAGTCAATTTATTTCCTGACTGTGAAGGAATACCTAACACATTCTATGCCCGTCTTTCTAAACTCCAAAGTAATGCGAACAAAGAGGGCATAGATTTAGCAGTACTCTGCAAAGAGGTCAGAGATAATCGTAAAGGCTTCGTAATTAAAAATATCCAAGAAACACAAAAAAGTATATTAGACGATTTATCAACTATTTTAGAGTTGATGACAGACAAAACTAAGCCCGCTTCAGCATGGAAAACCTCTGATATTGTCGAATTCAATAACAAGGATCAGTATGCCCGTATTAGCTACAACGGAAACGGCAGAAAAGTACGTTTTGAATTTAATAGACTTAATCAAACTGTTATTGAAGAGCTCGAACGCTTGATAAAGCTAAAATTGTCTAAAATGGTTCAAGAAAAAAGTAAAGAATAAACAAAATAATGTGACTACGCCTCGCCGTAGATGGTGAGGCGCTCTATTTACTAGGTTGATATACCATAAAATAATATATCAAAACCAACCGTAATTCGCCAAAAAAACAAAAAAAATTAAATCAACATAAACAATACATTATGATTCAATTTTCATTTTCACGTAATAAAACAACCCCCTTGTTCGCCAAGAATCACAAAGCCTCTATTTTACCCAACACGCTATTAAACAGTGTATTTAAGTAGAGGATATTAGGAATATCAGTCAAATTGGCTTAGAGATATGACATTCTTACCAGAGACAATAGGGTAGGGGAGGTATCTTTTGATATCCTCCACGCCCGATTGTCCATAGTCTCCAGAAGGCTATTTGATAAGTTTTTATAGCATCAAGGAATAAGTATAATTGCTCCACGAGCTTGGTGGTTTGCAATTCGCTTGTGAGCAGAAGCTGCTTGGGATAATCGTAACGTACTGTCAATCAATAGCTTGATAAGTTTTTTTTTAATAGCAGGAAGCCATCTTGAAAAATCTTCAATATCACCAACCAATGTTCCTCGTAACTATTTTTGAGAAAAAAAGAAATTACGAACATCAATTGTCGCCTGTATGCCCGCCATAAAACCCATAGAGACAATAATTCCTTCAAGACGCACGGTATTAATTGTTTTTTGAAGAATATCGCCACCTAAATTATCAATAGCAACGTCAACCCCCATCCCTTCAGTCCATTCAATGATAACGGAAACAAAATCCTGTTCAGAAGCGTACGCAGGGAAACGTTGTTAAAGTGGAAACGACAGGGCGTTTATTATGCCAACAAGATTTTCTAGCGACACTGACATTAGTTAAAAATGGCGTCGGACTTATGCAGGTTTATAGGTTTACTGTTGAGCACGAATTACAACGAGGGGAGTTAGTGGAGGTACTGAAAGAATATGCCGGAACAACACGTCCGTTTATCCTAATTTATCCATATGCGTGTTATATTCCTTTGAAAGCAAGAAAATTCATTGAGTTTATGACGCTACCCACTCAAAATTGAAAATAGGTAATTTTACGTATTACTTCTCTCTACATATAGAGTGCATCAACGAATCAAAATTTAATATAGGTACTTTTTTATGAAAATAACGAATGGGTAACTGGCGACTATTTCACTTTAGCTGATATCTTTCTGTCACACACGCTCCTGTGGGCTAAGTTATGCCACATTGACCTAAAACCTGCTATTAACTATTCAGATTTTATTTGTTCCAAATATTTTCTCAAAGCGAGTGTGTTGTTGAGTTGATACCTTAACGTTGTGTTTTTTTCTGTCGGTTCTTTATACTTTCGAGATAACCCTTTATCCACAGAGGCACTTTGAAAGCATGTATTATTACGTTTATTCTGTACTAATTTTACAAACTCTAATGCACATCCTAAACGTTTATTGTCAAAATCATCCCTATTTCGCCAAAACAATTCAGAAAATTAAATAAATATAAACAAATAGTTATAATTTAATTTTTAATTTTACGTGATAAAACAACCCCCTTGTTCGCCAAAAATCACAACGTATCTATTTTACCCAATACACTGTTAAACTTTGTATTCATGTAGAGAATATTAAGCATTATAGTCAAATTGGCTTAAACTTCGTCCCCGTAAGCTGAAGAGGCAGAGCATTTTTGCCAAAGGTAGCAGGGGAGGGGCTTATAATATAAAATTAATTTAACTCATTATTTTTAATAAAAAATCTTATAAGAAACAAAGCTAATAGATAATGCTTTTGATATCCAATTGAATCATTTTAAACTTTAACAACAATGCCCTTTAAAAGGATACTGTGTTAAATTCAGTTATCTTCTGCTCTCCTAACGCTCGATTGAATGAGATCTACAGAGGGCTATTTGATGAATTTTAAAGGGACTAATAAATGAAACATGCATCTATACCTTTTAACCAAAATAAAAATGGATGGTTAAAAGAGAGTGACAAAAAGAAGGTTTATCCAAGATTAAATAATAACAATAGTGCAGATTGGGTCGTCATTGGGTCAGGTTTTGCCGGCGTATCGTTTGCTAGAAATTTAGCGATAAATAATCCACATTATAAAATTATTCTTCTAGACTCATCTACTGCGGCTGAAAGTTCTTCAGCTAGAAACTCAGGTTTTATTATTGGATTGCCTCATAATATAGGTAGTTCAACAACTGAATTGAAAAAAGCTCAAACATATAGAACGTTATTAGAAGAGGGTATAAATGAGTTAAAAACCTTAACAGAAAAATTCAAGATTGAATGTGAATGGGAAAATGCAGGTAAATACCATTGCCAAGTAAGTACGAAAAACGAGAGAGTACTAAAAGAATATATTGATAGTTTAAGCTCGATGAATGAAGCATATAAAGTACTTAATAAAGAAGAACTTTACCAAAAATTAGGTTCTAGCTTTTATTCCAAAGGAATTTATACGCCCAATTCTATTTTGGTCAATCCGGCTCATCTAATCATAGGTTTAGTCGATAACCTACCTGAGAACATTACTATTTATAATAATACTCCTGTTATGGGAATACAGGCAGGAACAATTCATAATATACTAACACCATACGGTACCATTAAAACACCAAACATCATGCTTGGCACTAATGCTCTATCCCGAGATTTAACACCTATAAAAAACCATCAAGCAGCCATGGCTACATTTGCAAGTATTACTGCGCCACTGAGTGATGAGCAAAAAGCAAAATTACCTAAAATGGATAGCTGGGGCCTAACGCCAGTCAATGCCATTGCAGGTGCCACTCTTCGCTATACTCAAGATAATCGATTTTTAATTCGTCAACATGTTATTCCTGCGTTAGATGGCCATGTAGACGCAAAAAAAACTTATCAAGTTTATGAACAGCATAAAAAATTGTTCTATAAAATCTACCCACAATTATCTGATGTTTCATTAACCAATACTTGGTCTGGTACTATTAGTGTAACCCGAAATGGCTGCCCAATTTGGGGCAAATTAATGAAAGGCATTTACGCAGTAGGAGGATGTAATGGAGCAGGGATTTCAAAACAAACAATCGCAGGAAAACTACTCGCTGATTATGCGATGGATTATGAAAACCCACTAATTCATTCTATGCAAGAATTAGGTAAAGCAAATTATTTACCCCCATCACCTATATTAGATATAGCTATCAACCTTTCATTAATGAAAGAAAACTTTATAGGAAGAACCGAGGTTTAATTGGTTTATTGACATCCTCCCCATCCGATTAAACTTAAAGGGGAGGTAAATAGTCAACTTTAGTTAGAAAGAAAACAAGAGTAAAACTCAACCTACGCTATATTATCAGTTTATTTTTTAGTATCAGAAATGCATCGTTATCTTGTTGATAAATATTACAACCAAGTCGCTCAATGAAGCAGGTATATCGGGCTACGGGGGTTGCCAACAAATCAGTAGGGCTTTAAAGAGCTAAATCATTGAAAGGATCCATCTCATGAAGTTATTGGTTATTACTTCCCGTTTAACATAATCTAGATTATGCGAACTTAAGTTGTAGTAGCAAAGTTGTAATGTCCGCTCTGGGCTAAGTTTAATATGTCCGTCACGTAGGCTCACCATTTAAGGGGTTCACATGACGGCTTATAGAGCGGAGTTTTTTACCTTGGAAGATGTTAAACGACTAAAAGTGATTCATGATAAACGTGATAATACACGTTCTCAGGATGTTCTAGCGGGTAATGAACCATCTCGAAGGCATACAGAAAATAAACCTCAACACACACTCAATAATGACGATATGATCGATGCCTTAATAAAACATCAAACTCGTTCAATAGAAATATTTAGAACAAATAAAATCTGAATAATAAGCAGTATAAATTTAATCATCTGATTTTATAGGTTATCCTTTTCTTGAGCCTGTACATATGACTCCAGTTAATAGTCCCGTTTAGGGCTGGCTTCAGGCTAATATAGCATAGCCTATGCCTAGCCCAAACGATAGAAAGATGTCAGTATGTATAACTCATGTTATTTCTTCTTTATTCATGATAACTAAGGGGATACTTTTAACATGCGTTTCTTTCAGACTATAACATTACTGATTCAATCACTACTATATTAGGATACGCTTTAAGGCTAAAAATTAACTTAAGAAATTAATTTGTATATTATATAAATGTACTAATCAGCCAAGCATTGCCTTTGTAGTCCCCTGGCTCTGCCTTTGACCCCGAGAGTTGGCTTTCAATACGAATACTTTTGACTTTATCAATCGTCGTTTCAATTTCTTTTCCACTTTTATTGGTTTGTTCATCATAAAGCATGACTTTAGAGTAAATGGTATTATTGCCTGATTTTAACGGAACGCGTTTTTCTGGGTCGCTGTCAGTGGCATAATCTAATTTTAATTTTACCTTCACGGGCTGAACACGTTCACAAGTATACGTAACGGTGCGTGTTTCCTTACTGTTAAATTCATAGGCATCCAGTGTTTTATGGTCAATATTGAGATTATCAATATTGGAACGGCAATTTGACGGGTAATTAACCACAGATGTCGTGAGGTCTAATTTAATAGTAGCTTTATCTGCAGGGACGTAAAGAGTCGGAGTCCCTGGGTCTTGGAATATACGGGTATAACCTGCAATCATCGCATCAGGAATAATAATTTTGCCATCAACAGGGATTTCTTTAACATAAACCCTCACTTCAAACGGAAATTGCGCGTTAAAGTAACCAGCGCTATGTGGCCCCATTTCGGTATATGAACATCCTGTAGCAGCGAGATTTCGCCACCCGCTAGTAATACCATTTTCAGAATAAAGGGTGAAAAAAGTATTTGAATTAATTTTATAGGCTTTTAATCCATTTAGTGAAAACCCGGCTTCTGGCATATAAGCAAAAACGCGATGATAAGCTGAAAATTGAGTTAGCCCTTTCCCATAATTTCCCTCAAGGTAATTAACAGTACATATTGTTTCGCCGTAAGCGGCTGCTGTCAATTGATCAATAACAATCCCCGAACTGTTAGGTGGGGCAATTAGGAAATATTCATTGTTATCTGTGCCCATTGTTGGGGTGCTCGCAACAACCGAATTGTTTGAAACTAAATTCATTTTGTAGCCCCCCCCCGCGGGTGCATAGCGGGTGGCCTGTGCATGTAGGCTGCTTAAACACAGCGGTAATAATAAAAGCAATTGCGAATACATTCTTAACATTTTCATACGGTTTCCCACTATTACAGGTAATCAATCATCACCGATAAGGCCGCGCTAAATGGCCCAGCGGTCAGGTTTTCTAAGGCTTGGTTAGTCACCAGTTGCGACTGAATAACGATTTTCCCTGTATCTCCACTGACAGTGGGGGCGATCCTTTCCCATTTGTGTAAGTTCAGTGCGGTGCTTTTATTTTCTTCTGAAAAACGAATACCTAACCCATTAATTGAGGTCGCCAGTACCGTTTCGTTATTAACGGTCAGGGTATTGCCTTCCTTTGGTGAAAGGTAAACCTGTAAGTTCTTACGAACATCACATTGCTTAATCAAAATACCAAACGATTGTTTTTCTTCCGTTAATCTATCTAAGGCCACTTCTCGGAAATTAATCGATAGCGCTTTTTCACCATTTTCGGCGGTTAACACACAAGCTGGCCGCACTAACTTGGCAGACAGGGACAGCAATATATCGGCTTGAGTACCAAAGGAAATTAATAGCCCCATGAAAGGGAAAATAAAGCGTGTCAGTTTCATGTTCATCTGCCTTATTGATAATCCAGGTTGAACGTCACGATCGAGGCAAACCCGCCAGTTTTTAAACGTGCATTAAAGGGTTTTTGCGCATACACCCCAAATGCCAGGGTGTTAATTGACCCCTTTCCTGATTCAGTGACGGTACTGACATCTATTTTTGTATTTAGGTCGAGCTCTTTGCCATTACTGTCGGTCAGCGCTAATAACACATTGGATTCACCGGTTGTTTTCAGGTAGTGAATACCATTGTGTACTTCTGTATTTTGGGTGTTTAAGGTGATTTTGATGGTTTTATTTAATGTCATCTCGGAACAATCCACGATATCCAGTTTAAAAGGTTGCATATCAGAGCGCCCCAAGGTTTCGAGGGATGAAAAGCGCAGCCCAGAAAGATATATTTTTTTCTGGGCATCATCATCACTGAGGCGACACCCCAATGGCATGAGTACCCCTCCAAAATACACTGTGAGGCTGTTGGCAAAAGTGTTATTCGCCGTGAGGAATAAAAGGCTAAATAAAAAGATTGTGTACTTAGTCATAATTTATTTCCAAACGTTGAGCCGCTTTATTGGCTGGAAGCGATAACACAAAAGTGTTATTGGACAGAGGCTGTGAGAACATGTACTTTTGAGTACCTAGCGTCAAAGTAAAAGGCACCCAAGTAGATTGCTGCCCTGATTTGCGGCAATGAGTAAAATTCATTTCCAGTTGATAATTTAGTGCAAGTAACATTTTTTCATTTAATTTCAATGAAATCACAGGCTGACAAGGAGCAGTCACAATACGGGCGTTGACATAGACGGTGCCCGTCGTGACGGGTGCAGTGGATTGTGCAAAAGTAGGAACTGCAAAAGCCCATAGCGCGAAGTAACTTAATTTCATTGTCCTGCTCCTTTCTCTTTTTGGCACATTATTCCGTGACACGGCACTGTGACGCTTGGCACTTGAATGCCAGTGACGGCTTCCCGCCATAATCATTAATGTAGGTCAGGTAAGGGGTTGAAAATTTTGCCGATTTAATGATTTGGTTTGATTTTGGTGGCACCATGATGGCTTCAAAATCACTCTCTTCCGATTGCTTTTGGCTATTGCCAATCCCAATCACTGTGAGATAAAACGGTGTGGGGTTATTTAACGTGTAGCCCGTGGCCGTAGGTGTTAGCGTGATATGTTTTGGCCAATCTGTTTTACTTTGTGCCACAATGCTTTCAGGGCGATAAAACAGTTTTACGCGGCTTTGTAATGCAATTTGCAACACACCGGCGTTGGATGATTTCGGCGGAATTTCACGCAGGTTGTAATAAAACAGCGATTCTCGGTCTTGGGGTAATTTCGCCACGTCAGGGGCGGTACTTAAACGCACTAAACTGGTGGATTTGGGCTCCATACGCTGAATAGGCGGCGTGGCAATAATCGGGCCCGTTTCGAGTTTTTGCTCTGTGTCATTTTCTAACCAGGACTGTGCCAAGTAAGGCAGTTCAGGGTTGTCATTGCGGATGGTAATGTTGATAGAAGACTGATTACCATCAAAAATAATACGCGTACGGTCAAGCGTGACAGCGGCGTGAGCCGTGCTCAAGACACTGACCGTGAGCGTAAATGCTGTAGTCAAATATAAAAAAGGGCGGTTCAATTTCATCTTAGTTCTCTTCTTAACGACAAATGATAGTGGGGTAAACGTCCTGAGGGTTAATGACGTCAGGAACGTGTGCACTGCACTGAAGTTTATTTCCCCAATAGATATTTAATAATTCTTTGGCTCGAATGCCGACAATCCACGTAATGCCTTGCTCACCAACAATGCCGAGCTCAATATTGTTGCTATTACGCACGCTGGCCCCAAATGGCGGGTAACTGTTATCCGCGAGTTTTAAGCGCGTAAAAGTTTTTTCACCTTGAATCACATTTAGGCTACGATAGCCAATGGCACCGCGAGTTAACGTGGCATCTGCGACGGTCTCTAATGCTTCCACATCTTTTGGTAACTTACTGGTATTAATCGATGCGCTGGTTTTTCGGTAACTGCTCACATTCGGTAAGACCGCAAGGCCAAAGTGGTTCGTTTGATACACCCCACCACTGAGCGGTACATTCGCGGCGCCCGGCGTTTCGACGACGAGACGAGTGCCTCCATAGGCTGCTTGGTGCATGGCGATCCCTTCTTTAATTAAGGTGAACCCGCCATTAATTGAGCCCCCCACGCTGTGGTATTCATTGGGCACATAGCTGGCATTCCCTGAAATAGAGGCATACGGGAGGTTTTGACTTAAATAGCCGCTGAAGCTGGTTTGGTTATCTTGGTTGCTCCCAGTTTGGTAGCCCACATTCAGGTTATAGCTACGCTGATCGCTGTACCCGCTGTAGCCCATATTGTGGGTTGAGCTATGTTTCCCATTTTGATCCCGCGTGTAGCCCTCCGAAAAGCTAAAGCTGCTGCCTTGGGATAAGGGAATGGTAAAATATAGGCTGATGGCATCATCTTGGTAGCCTGCTCTTTTTGAACGAGTTGCCGATGCAGTGAGGTTAATATTTTTCAGTCCCACCGCCGCCCAATTTAACAGGGTGCTCAGATATAAACTGTACTGTTCTTCAGTTTCACTATTCCAATAGGTGTTGTATTGGTAGTTGCCACCCAGCGAGAAATCATCAAAATATTTGTTGATATTGACTTGGTAGCTTTCTTTTTGTGCTTGGGTTTCATTGCCTGTTCGGCGCTCATCCAAGGTTTGCTGCAAAGAGCGGTAGGTTTCATCCGAGAAACGGTACCCTGCGAACGTAATATCTGTTCTGGCTTCGTCAAACGATTTGGAATAACTGAGACGGTAGCTTCGCCCAGTTAATGTTTTATCAATTAACTGTGCATGTGACTGCGTGGCGTCAAAGGAAAGGCTGCCGAACCTAAACAAGTCACGGCCAAAACCTGCCGAAAAGGCTTGGTAATTTTTTGATAAAACCGATCCGCCATAAACAGACCACAGGTTATTTAACCCATAGGACAACTCGCCTGACGCGGTTAAATCCCCTTCAAGCTCTCGGCCATTAAAACGAGGTTTCCCTGCGGCAAATTTATAGCGAATTTGCCCCGGCCTTGTTAAGTAAGGTAACGCGGCCGTGGTAATACTAAACTGTTGTTCTTCACCGTTTTCTTCACGCACCGTGACATCTAGCGTCCCACGAATGGAGCTATCGAGTGTTTGGATACGAAACGGCCCCGCAGGCACGGTAGTTTCTAATACAATACGGTTATGGCTTTTGACAATGACTGTCGCATTAGTCTGGGCGATACCAATAATTTCAGGGGCATAGCCTGTTAATTTTGGCGGCATCATATTTTCATCGGTTTCAAGGGAAATACCGGTGTACTGCCAAGAGTCAAAAATAGCGGAGTAAAAGTAGTTTTCACCCAGCGTTAAAATAGACGCGATGGATTTAATTGAGCGATACGCAAAGAGTCGGCTAAAGGCGACATCGCTGTATTGGTTCTCAAAGCTCCCCGTGGATTTACGGTAGTTAGCTTGGTAATCACCCCGTAAGCGCCATGCGCCGATATTCAGCCCCGTAGTTCCGTTGGCTGAAAGATACGACTCACGTGAGCCTGAATTTCTGCGCGTTAAAGAACCCGTTAGGTTGTAATCCAATAAAAAGCCATTAACCCCTTCTTCCCAACGGGAAGGGGGCACCCAACTCGGGTCGGTGTATTCCAAATAGCTTTGTGGAATTAAAATGGAGAGCGTGAGTGTGGACAAGTCCACATTTAAGGATGCGCCTTCAAGCGCTGATAAATCCAAGCATTTTCCATCATCACGGTATTGGACTAATTGGATGGCATCCGATGTTAGCCCTAAACGGTCTAGAATATTGGAAGGCACACACACGGTGCTGAATAAGTGACTTTGTTGGGATTGTGGTGCGATCACCGTAATATCTTGCGCACTGCCCACACTTTCATTATTCACTTTGACTGTTAAATGGTAAGTGCCAGGCATAATAAATCCGGCCTGAGAAAACTGGCTAAAATCAATATTCTGTGAATCTTCGGTATCTAGCATATCCGTATTAAATTCGACCGCATAGGCGATTGACGAAACCGACGATAAAAAAGACGTCACAATAAGGTAGGAATAAATATTCAGTTTAACCATGGTTTTTTCATCAAATTAATTATGCGTGTATTTATTAATCGTAAGTAACATTGAATTTAATCGTGGTAAAATAATCCCCAGGGATAATTTCATTATTACTTGTGCCTAGTTCTGTTTCATATTTCAAATAGCTTTCTTTACTTTTACGATCGAAATAAATATAGTTATCGGATATGGAATAGAGTTTATTTAACATTAATAAACTGTCATTGTTATCGTAAATATATAAAACAACACCGGGCTTGGGGCCTGAAAGTGTTATGGCGTTGCTGTATTTATCTTGCGGAGCAAAGAAGCGAATTTTAATGCCTTTGTGGTTATTATTATTATATTCGCTGATGCAGTTATTCAGTTTGATATAAAAGGGTTTTCGCGTTATCTTTCTATCTCCTATTTCATTAATATTAAAATTAGAAATATAGTCATAGTTGATATATTGATATTGGCTGTCTGTTTCAATAGAGCAGGGTGCCGCAACAATATAGCCTTGCATGACTGCCTCACCACGGAGCCCATCTTGCACATGCCCCACGTTAGAATTTATTGCATAAGCACTCAGCGGACTGAATAATAACGTCGTCCATAAATAAATGTGTTTTTTCATAATGAACCTTTTTATAGGGAGGAATAACCCTCCCTTTAAAAATATTACTCGTATGTGATTTTAAAATCAGCAATCGAGCTAAATTCACCTTCAGTAACGGCTGTTGCACCATCAACGCGTTTTGCTAATGCGGTAAATTCTAAAACGTTTTCGCCTTGTTTATTACGAATTTGGTTCATCACAGATTTTGCTTCATCAAATTTAAAGTCTTTGATCTGAACACCGATGTTTTTTGCAGAGCCTGTTGTTCCTAAGAATTCCTTGTTAGTACCAACATAGTTTTTGCCACCAAAAGTCATTTTAATGTCTTTAACCGCAACCCATTTATCGTCAGCATCTTTGCTGAACTCATCAAAATTACAGCCTTTAAGTTTAATCGCGATATCTTTTTCCGCGGCATTACCGGCTTCTAAAGCAGCACGAGAAAGTTGACCAAAAGGAACTTCTTGTTTAATACTTTCGGATTCGATATTACATGGTGCATTAACCACTTGGCCGCTGAAATGTAATTCGCCCGTGTTACCACTTGCTAATACAGCGCTAGACAATGTTGACGCAGCAAATAAAACAGCAACAGATAATTTATTTAATTTCATACTAAAATCCTTAATATAGATAACGATAACAATAGAAATAAAAATTTATTTCTAAAATTTAAACTACAAAGCAAGAATGGCAACAGCCACTCATTAGTAGGGGGTAAACCCACTCACCTGATCATAATGATAAGGCAATTAATAAACAGAAAATTAACGTTCTGCTTGAATTAATTCGAGTTATTAATATAACTGTGTTTTTAATCTTTCAACTTCTTTAGAATGGTAAGCGATTACACTAAATAAGAAATCAGTCCAAGTCTTATCTAAAACAGTTAGAAATAAATTTAGCATCTCAACATTAATGTTTGTAATACCACACTCATAACGAGAAATTTGTTGTTGGCTTAGTTTAACTAATTCTCCTAACTGGCTAGCAGATAGAGCTTTTTCTTGACGAGATTTACGTATAAAGCCACCTATATCTTCTCGAAGGTTTTTTTCCGTTTTCATAATATATTCACCAAATAAAATGATAATAAAAAATATAAAAATTCCATTTACTTAGTAAGAAAATAATTAATATCCACGCTAAAATATAGCGCTATTAGTGTTATTTTTGATATAGGGATATCACTATGGCCATTCTCATATTTTGATAGTTGCTGCTGTGACACACCAATAAATCCAGCCAAAATAAAACCACTTACCTTATATGTTTTCCTGATTGTTTTTATTTTTATCCCTACATTTTTAGCAATTATTTTTTTAATAGCAGATTTATCATGCAATACAAATTTAATTTCACTAAGCATTTTAACACCTTGATGACCCTATAAAAGAGAAAAAGTATAGCAATCATCTTGCCTCCAACCGTTTTCATAATACAATTATTCGTTGTTATTTCAATACTAAATACAGCTAGAATTTAAAAGATGTTTATATTAAAAAAAAAACTCAACTGTACGGCGTAAAAAAAAACAACTCTATAGCGTAATGAATATATAAAAAATAAATTAAACAATAATATACATAAAATTTAAATTAACATTTTAATAACAATTAAAGTTTTACTCTTTTTGTAACAATATATTACTAGTAATGTTATATTTACTAATCATAAGTATGCTTTTATTATTTTGACTCTCCCGTCAAGCCATATAGCTACATATGAATAGATTTCTACTAAAATAGTGTTTTTCATAATTCCTATTTGTTCTTATATCCACAGCTCACCGATGGAACATATTCTACCTAAAAAAAACCAAATCAGAATTAAATTTCAGTAAACAATGGAAATTAAAATTATTAATCTAATTACAAATCATTTTAAGACTCGCCAAGGAAAATTAAACCAAAAAAAAACAACAAACACTCTTTTAAAGTGTTTTAAATGAGTTGCATAATCTCTTGTTATACTAAAAATTAAAGGAAGACTAGCCACATTAATGACTTAATCGTCAGTTATCAATCACAAAGGTCAATCCAGTGTAAGCTAATGATGCAGGCTATTTATTTAAGCAAGGAAAACGCAGGACTTATATCGCTACAATACGTAATTTATTTGCATAAAAACGAGTTAATGGGATGTTTACATCTTAATCAGATGCAATACCAATGCTAAAGTACTGAAAATGGCTCGAGATATACTAAATTTTGTAACTATCCAATAGAAATGTAGCAATATTATACGAGGTTATAGCTGAGCAAAGTATCATTGGTATAATCGAAGGAAAACTACTAAACCAAAACCATTTATTAAAAATAATAAATGAATAACTCGAAATTTATTGGCTATTTATGGAGAATTTAGGCTTTATAAATCTTGATTTGATAAAGTTGACTACTGAATTTACAGCATTTATCAGCAGGTGAAGTTACCAGAACCAGTAATCCATTACTCTTTTATGTTGACCACTACAACTTAACCTTCATCAATTATAGAGGTAATAATCATTTTATCTCCAGTTGGAACATAAGCACTCCGTAGAATTAGGTATCGTTACAAAACAGCTCTATTTTAAGTAATTCTCTTCTCACCTTTTATATTCTGCTTTATGTATATTATGAATCTGGGTCAAGGCTAGATACGAAACCCAATAATTTCATTGTTAAATGAGATATCATATCTGTAATTGAGATTACATTTCTTTTACATTTAATCTCAAAACTAACAATAAATTTGGAGTCGTAAGAAAGTTAAAAAACGAATTTTTCAATTTAATTAGGAGAGTAAATAAATGATAAATAATAACTTTACGAGTATTGTTTCCGTTCTTCACGTAAATGATTTTGAAGGATCCGTTGAATGGTACGGCAGATGGCTTGGGCGCAAGCCAGATGTTACACCTGATGAAGGAATCGCAGAATGGAAACTAGTTGAAAATGCTTTGATTCAAATTTCGGTTACTCCTGACTTAAACCTTGTAGGTAAATCATTTGTAGTTTGCTGTGTTCGCAATATTGAAGCACAAAAAATAATTTGTCAAAACGTTGGTGTTGCCGTTAGCGAAATACAGGATCTAGGATTTATAAAGATTGCGCAGCTCAATGATCCAGCTGGAAATACTGTAATGTTCGTCCAAGAAATGTAGATTATAATTATCCACTCTCCCTAAAATAAGACAGCTATAATTAGATTTTCTGCCCTAACAATTGCAGAGGTTATGATGAAAAAAGCGCATTTTACTGAAACTCAAATCATCAGAGAAATGAAATGATTTGATTTTGACTGCAAAATTATAATCAAAATAGGACTCATGAAAGTTTAAATCACCTCCCACCTGAGGCCTATCGTAAACAGTTAGAAAACGCTAAGGTGGTGTTTCTTAATTAATGGGGAGTGAACACTACAGGTTTATCCACCATCCTATTGTTCGATTATAATTAAAGAAGTAAATTAGTAATGATATCTTAATTTATTTACTACTACAAATAAAAACAGGTGCTAAATTTTCCATAAAAAGATACCTATTACTATCTAACTTGATAATTTTAAAAATATATCTCTGATTTAATTTTGGTATTTTATACATTTTATTTTTTTCACCTACTTGATCGGCAGGGTCAATAAAAATGCCATCTACTTTAGAAAATAAATAATTCCCTTGTATCTTATAACTAAATATATATTTACGTGCTATATTGTAATTTTTATCATGTAGACGAAGATTACCGTTCATAACAAGTGAAAAATTATGTTCATTGCCCTCATCAAAAATGAAATTCAATAAATAACCTCCCTCACTAGTAGATGCTCCATCATTTATTTTTATTTTAAATATTGAATAACAGGTTGATATCGTTAAAGGTTCCTTTCTTTTAAAGAAAAAATAAATTACACAAAAAAACAAAATTAAAAAAAACATAAAAAACAATATTTTTTTTATATTTTTACTTTTCATAGAAGGTCTCACAACTCATCACTGGTTGATTTTTAGAAGTTTCAGGGCAGTATGATAAAAATAAAGTTCCCTTATCATCATCTCTCATCGAAATAGAAGAGACATAATAATAAACTTTAGCAGGGAGCTTACAATTTATGCCTAAATAACTAATTTTTTCTTTTAGCGTATTTTCAGAAAAGTTTTTCACATCGAGTTTGTAATCATCATTAATATAATAAACAATACATTGATCGATTTTTCCCACTATAGGGTAACTTACACTATAATTTTTATGTTTAATGTAAACAAAGCCCAAAATAAAAACAATACTAAAAATAGTCAATCCTAAAAAAAACCATAATTTTTTCTTAGACTTATTATTAATTAATAAATTTTTTTTGTTATTTAAGTTTTGAGGTTCGAGATTTATTTTTTCTTCAACGACAACCTGTGCAGAAAACTTAAATCCAATTTTAGGGATCGTTAAAATCATATCTTCATCAAAGAATGAAGATAAATAGCGTCGCAAAACAGATATATTACTGTTTAAATTATTATCAGAAACAACTTGGTTATGCCCTTGCCAGACAGATAGTAATAATTGTTCCCTATCTAAAATTTTATTGCTATTTTGCACAAAAACTAACATTAACCGATTTAAGGTTTTAGATAATCTAACCACTTCTCCATCATTGAGAATGTACAATTTCCCGTTAAGACTATCATATGTAACACGATCATTTATTAAGTAGTTCATTTTATTCACAATTAAAGTACTATAACTGAAGAAGTTTACTCTTATTGAACACTTTACCAACAAATCAGAATAGGGTTTATAGTATAGTGTCAAAATGAGTACATCACGGATAGTCCGAGATAAAATAAGTTTAACTACATCATAGAAAAATCGTATAGGGCCTCGAATAAGAACAGTATTGATAATACGACGATATATTGAGTTAATGAATGTCTCAAAAATATAAATTATGATTTATCTTACTTTTTGTAAGAAAATCAATTACATTACGACAACTAATGCTCTGAAAAAATTATTTGCTAACCATGTTCAAAATAACAACCTGAGTGCGTATAGTGACAGCTTCAATTTAATTTAATTTGACTACTAATTGCAAGCCTTATTTGCTCAGCTCCTTACATTTCAGAGAAATTAAAATAGATATCTTGAATCGATATCATAAGCTTCTACGCAAGTAAATTTTCTTTGATCTAATAGAACATAAGCACGCCTTTGGCGTGAGCATCGCGGCTAAGCCGCTCTATTTCTAGGCAACTCCCTTCCCGTCTTTTATACTCTGCTCTATGTATATTCCCAGACCCGCTAAATTACTATTTCAATACGATGACGGATGGAACCGCTTCATTGATAACAACCCCGTCGATGAATGGCAACTGCTCTCTGTCGAAAAGATGCTCGCCTGTAGCACCTGTACTATGGGCGTTCGCCGTTATTGCTGTTCTTCTCCTGAATGCACTCATTCCCGCTTCTTTTGTCAAACCTGTAAATCCAAAGCCTGCAGCGCATGTGGACTCAAAGGTACCGAACAATGGATCGCGCAACAGCGCCATATTTTGCCAGATTGCGAGTGGCAACATATCACCCTCACTATGCCCCACCTGCTTTGGCCTTTCTTCAACAATAACTGGCCCTTGCTCAACCAACTCTTTCGCTGCGCCACCCGCGCCATGCTCAAACACGCAAAGCGCATTGGGCTCGAAATCGGTATCTTTTGTGCACTGCACACCTACGGTCGCCAGCTCAATCAACATCCGCATATTCATTTATCGGTGACCCGAGGCGGACTTACGAAATATGACACCTGGAAACCCATTTTTTTCAAAAAGAAAGACGTCGAAAAAGTCTGGCGTAGTGCCGTTATTCGATTACTTCGCGACAGCTATTTTCCATTACAACCCAACACATTACCCGGCTTCGGGCATATTCGCGATTATCCGACCTGGTGTCGTTACCTTAATGCCCAATTTCAGCGCTATTGGAAACTGCATTTTGCTAAGAAAACCCGAGGCGCGTGGCACAACGTCAAATATCTAGGACGTTACTTAAAACGACCGCCTATCTCTGCCTCTCAATTGAAACATTACAGCGGTGGTGCAGTAGTTCATCATTATTATGATCACCACAGCCAGCAACATCGGCGACAAATTTTATCCCAAGAAGAGATGATACGCCGTTATGTTAGCCATATTCCTGCCCGTCATTTTAAAATGATCCGCTATTACGGTTTTTTAGCCAACCGCAAACGCGGCAGCTTATTACCGAAGGTGTATAACGCGTTGGACATGATAGCCCCTTCGATACCCGATAAACCGGGCTTTGCCGCTCTGACCAAAGGATTTTTAAACACCGATCCGTACCAATGCATTTTATGCGGCAACCGGTTGAGATTTATGAGTGCGGAAAAAGGGGCTCATGCCACTGAGTTACTATCAGTAAGACGCGATAGAATGGAGAAAAAGCGATGGTTACAAACGGCAGCCTAGGCTCAGTGTACTTAAAATTTGGTTTTCAGATGAAAATTTAACCTATCGATAATCTCAGGAGCAAGAAAAAATAAAATAACTTTAATTGAATGGAAGTACAGGCATCAAAACACCGTCATTAATACGTCACTCTATTGATTGAGGTTCCTAACCATCAAGTCAGGAATGATTTTACAGATCTCTGAAGCTGGTCAAACGCTAGAACACGGCATAGATCAATACCAACGCCTAGAACTGGCTGTATTCATCATACAGCAACTATCCGCAGCGTTAAAAATAAGTTATGCATGTACAATTGTAACACTTAAAAACCTGTATTGTATTGATTGTAATTAAAATAAAAAGCCTGAGTGGGTTCACTTCAGGCTTTTTAAATACAATTTAAATTTACAATAATTAAATACCTATCGTCTAGGTGGACTAAATTCTTCAGTTAATCTGCTTAACTCGTATTCAGCTAAATATAACATGTGACCTAATGAAATGAGTCTGGCTTCAGGTGTACCTAATCCTAGAGAAGCTGAAGAATCAACTCGCGTTTTTTCATATAGTTTATGTGACATGTTTCGCCAAGCAGAACTTAGCAGGGAGTAAAATTGAACTTCAACTACTGTACCATCTACAAAACGAACTAGAGTATGATAGGCAAAATAGCCACTTGCTAATTTAGCTTCTTGATCCACCTGTATATTGTCAATCGAGCTAAATTGTGCAGTTAAATCTTCTTCAGGTAACAGTTCTCTCCAAGCACCCAAACGTTCAGTGAACATCCTTGCGTGTTGTAGTGTGGGGCATACTACGGATGTTCTTATCAAGTCGGCTATTTCGGTAGATAATGTTTGTAAACATACAAAATTATCCGTTCGATTACAGTTTTTTCTCCAACACTTTTCTATGATTGATGCTGTTGATTTAAATAGTAAATCATACAGTTTTGGATAAGTTTCAGGAATAAATGCGTCCATCGGCACATCAAATTCACCAGCTAAAAAACCACCAAACTGAACTTTGCATTCTCCTTCTGTTCGTTGTTTAATCTGTAATAATAATTGACCTAAAACAGCCAGCTTATCAACGCTATTAGCCTTTAGTGATTCACGGAATTCAGTAATGTTTCTTTCTAAATCTAGCTCTTTTAGAGTTTACTGATGCCAATTAATGTAGCTATCTTTCTGATATTGCTTTGGGATCTCCGACATTAATTATACCTCTGTTAGAAAGTAGTATTTAGCTACTTGTTCAGTAACAGATTTTACTTCCATACTGCAATAACTATTTGATATTGCTTTATAAACTAGAATTGCACTGTCTTTTCTCTCTCCAAAACCATCTTCTATTTTATAAAATTGAGTGATTCCTGTTATGACCATTATTTCTTGCCCTATCCAGCGTCCTCCGCATTGGTGTTCAAATGCAAATTGTTTCGCGGGTAGCACTTTTGAAAGTTCTAAATAATCAGGTTTGGGTTCTAAGATGGTGTCCCATAATTCAAGTGCTTTTTTGTAATAGGAAAGAATGTCAGTATCAGCGGAAATTAGCTTTTCTATTGTGTATCGCATTATCATTTCTTTTTAATAGTTAAAGGTGGTTGATATAGTTACTGATCTAGGCTTGTTGGTCAATCTGAGTTCAATTTTGTTAATCATCTATAACAGCGAGAGACATGAAAACTTGTTTTCGTGTCTCTCGCTGTTGAACAAACGAGCGAAGTGAGTGCGTTAGCAATTTGGGTCTAGTTATTCACACTCGCGGGTATTTCAATATATTAAAATCTTTTTTTTCTTGATTTATCTTAAAACCTTAAAAACTTAGGGTGCTAGTTTATTCCTTTAATTTCATAATATTAGAAGTTTAAAGGTTGACATCTGCAAGACGAAAGGTTGATGTTTACAAGACGAAAGGTTGATGTTTACAAGGTTAAAGGTTGATGTCTGCAAGGCTAAAGGTTGATGTCTGCAAGACTAAAGGTTGATGTTTGCAAGATATAACCGCTCACTTTATGCTCACTGGTTGTAATGTGTACAAATACGATTTAATTGTTTGATTTTATTAGTAAATAATTAAAAATTTCCTGTGGATAAATGGATGTTTTATATGAATAATCATCATAAACTTAATGAGTTTGAAGCTGGTGAACTATTTATTTATCTGCAAGTAGTTTATTTGTGGTGCTGATCACAAAAGGTTGATGTTTGTAAGACAAACACTAAGATCGATAATTGGTAATTATATGTTATATATCAATATGATAACTTTATAATGTTGATGTTATTATTATAGTGTAAAAAAAGGTACTTTCCAAATTCACGATGAAAGGTTGATGTCTGCAAGACACCGGCTCGGTAATGAAATTTAGTTTAATCTATTAATATCAATGAGATAAGTGATTGCTGAGCCGAAAGGTTGACGTTTGCAAGACAACCGCAAATAAGATACTTTTCCGGTGAGGCGTTGAAAGGTTGATGTTTGCAAGACACCGGTGAGGTAATGAAATTCAGTATAATCTATTAATATCAATGGGATAAATGATTTCAGAGCCGAAAGGTTGATGTCTGTAAGACAACCGCAAAAAAGATATTTTTCCGGTGGGGCGTTGAAAGGTTGATGTTTGCAAGACACCGGTGCGGTAATGAAATTCAAATTAATCTATTAATATCAATCGGATAAGTGATTTCTGAGTCGAAAGGTTGACGTCTGCAAGACAACCGCAAAAAAGATACTTTTCCGGTGAGGTGTTGAAAGGTTGATGTCTGCAAGACACCGGAGCGGTAATGAAATTCAGTATAATCTATTAATATCAATGGGATAAGTGATTACTGAGCCGAAAGGTTGATGTCTGCAAGACAACCGCAAAAAAGATACTTTTTTGGTGTGGGTCTGAAAGGTTGATGTTTGCAAGACATCTGTGCGGTAATGGAATCAAATTTAATCTATTAATATCAATGTGATAAGTAATTATTGAGCCGAAAGGTTGACGTCTGCAAGACAACCGCAAAAAAGATACTTTTTTGGTGTGGGTCTGAAAGGTTGATGTCTGCAAGACACTGGTGCGGTAATGAAATTCAATTTAATTTATTAATATCAATGGGATAAGTGATTGCTGAGCTGAAAGGTTGACGTTTGCAAGACAATCATCGAAAAGGTATTTTTCGGATGTGACCCTGTTAAGTTTGATGTTTACGAGGTAGAATCTGGAATATCTAAGTCTTGGGGACTCTGAAGGCTTGAAAGGTTGATGCCTGTGAGACAAAAGTGGCAACTCACTATTGGTGCGGGTTCTGAGGGCTTGAAAGGTTGATGCCTGTGAGACAAAAATGGCAACTCACTATTGGTACGGGTTCTGAGGTCTGAAAGGTTGATGCCTGTGAGACAGGATCTGAAACCTGCCTGCTTTGTCGATTTTAGCTAATAAAAATTGATGTTTGTTGGGATGTTAAAATATCATTGTTTCTATGTTTCAGATTGCTAGAATTATTTTTTGGATATTGATAGCAACCACCAGCAAAAGGTTGATTTTAAATTTACCTAAATCAACCTTTGATGTATATTCATCATATATTCTCCTTTATTTTAAAAATTGTATGTTGCTATGAAGAAGAAACAGCTTAGTAACCTCACACTTTTCACGAATGTTCGTCATTCTGATGATTTCAATCTGTCACTTGCCAGTTTGCCAATATCTGCCAAGCGAGTCTTGTTTTTAATTCTTGCACAGATTTCCGATCCGAGAGAAAAAGTCGAAGATGAAGAAATTAGCTTTGATGTGACTGCAAAACAGTTTGCCGAGATATGCGGTGTGGATATTAAAACAGCATATAACGCTTTACCTGATGCAGTTGACACTCTTTTATCATCACATATTTATGAGGATCTTAGTGAAGAAGGTTTTAAACGAGCGTTTAAAACGAACATCACTTCAGGTGCAAAATACTTCTTTGATGAAGGATATTGTACGATTTACTTCAACCAAAAGGTTTTCCCTTATTTCTTTGAATTATCTAAGAAATTTACCACTATGAATTTATTCCATGTGGCTAGATTATCCGATGTTAACATGACGAATTTTTACCAATTAATTATGAAGCGGTATTCAAAGAGCAATACCGTTCGTGAGTACAACACATCTTTTACGATTGGTGTTGATGAACTGAAAGATGAGATGTGGTTATTTAAGCTCGATAAGAAGGAGAATAAGCAGTATTTATACCAGAATTACAAGGATCTAGGGCAGTTACTCAAGAAATTGGCTAGGGGATTGAGTGAAAAAACAAACATTAAAGACATCACTATTACAATTGAGTCTCGCAAAGTTCGTAAGGCTTCAGTATTAAGGATATCTTATTCAGTCATAAAAGAGAGCCCTGCTAATTCTTTTCCAACTGATGAAGAATTAGACGCTATCGAAAAACAGTTAGGTTTATTACAGTAATAATGCATAAAAACAAAAAGTTACAAGAAAAAATTACTCAGTTTGCTTCGCTGAATCAGAATTACAAAAAAAATGCGATTTTGTGTCATATTCAGGATGAATTATTTGAAATGAAATCATCAGGCATGTCTTGGAATGCGATTATGGACGTTTTACCAGCTTACGGCTTGATTGTCAGTGATACCTGTTTCAGAACGTTTTTGAAGAAAGCTAGAGAACAAGGATGATTGAATGACCGGTCATATTTCATGTTGTAAAAGTCCCCATAAAATATGCCAACATACAAAAGTAGTTGTGCTACATGAGAGCTCCATCCTGAGAAGCTGTGCTGTGGAAATAAAGGGGAGAAAAAAAGAGAAAAAGAGAGAAAAAAGCGCGAGTCAGGGGCGCAGATGTGTAAGCTTCGCTCCTATATTTGTTAGACTCTCATTTGTATGTTGGCATATTTGATTATGATGCTTTCTTTCTAAGAACAGGAGTTTCATGTCATGCTTGATAGCTATATTGGTTCATTGCTGAAGTACCTCCACCAGCTTGACTCACTTTTTCGAGATACAAAGGTAATTTCAGCCCTTACCTGTGTCATTCCACCGGTAGAAAATGGTTGTGATGATATAGGTAAATGCATTGAACCTGTTGTAAATTGGGGTCCTCATGCCTACACATCGGTTATCTCTTGTTGGCAGGACCTATACATATCTCCGTTGTATTCTCAAAAGTTTGCGAGACGTACAGCCGGATATGTACAGGTATCAACTGCGAATATGGAACTCTCCGATCATATAATCAAAATTAATACCGTAAAAAACAATATCAGAACCTCTATTGTTGCACTCCCAAAATCGGAGCGCTTCAGTGTTTTGCGTAAACACCTGAGTAATGTAATGACACTGCATCTATACCGGAATATTCCCATATTTAATACAGACGACGTAATCACACATGCTTCTTATACATGGGGCTTAAAAGGGCTTATGCAGAAAACTGATCCGGTTAAGCTGTATCAGCTCATAGCTGATATAGCAAAAGGAAACTCCGAGTTACAGGACTTAATGGATAAAATTCAAGAGTGCCCTGCTAGTAGACTCAGAACAAAGCGTAGCGTTACGCCTCAGCCTATCTGCAACTTAACCTTCGCCAGTGGTAAAAAACGGTGCATAAACGCTCCTGTGCCGTTTTTGATAGTTCAGGATAAGCAATTTAAAGTCAGCCCCCTACCATTGTTCGCTGCTGAAGCTGACCGACAGGAACGTTCTGACAAACACAAAACGACTCTCCTTGGTGTTTTTAGGGGGCAACAGATAATTAGGTTGGAAAAATGATGAAGAAAAATACACAACAGGGATTTTCAATCGTTCGTTTTTACTTTTGTGCTTCAGTTGCCGTGTTATCTTTGATTGGTTGCGCCTCATTGGAGCAACGTGAAAGAACTGCTTTTGAGCTGGTAACACGGGAACCTAATCAGGAAAACATTCAATCTTATTTGAAGCTGGCTGAAGAACTGCAAAGAAAGCAGGTTGATGAAGCCAAACAAGCGGCAGATACGGCTACTTACCAGCGTGACAAAGAGCTCAACAAATATTTCAAACAATATGGGAGGACCTATAAAAAGTGATGAATAACATAGCGCTGTTACAACACATAGGCTCAGAATTTATAACCCATTCTGGAGTTACAGCGACACTGGCATTAGAAAAAATTCATTCTGGTTATGAGGCGTTCATTAACGAACTGTCACCATCAGGTCTGCTTGAACTGCTCGAAAACCCTCTGCCTATTATCATCAATATTTTGACTGGTGAACCTCATTCCGTAATTCATAGCCACAGTGAGGACCTGCGACCCAATAGTAAAACCTATGGGTATGGAGTTGGTTATGAAGTAGGAAATATAATAATAATTTTGGCGAGTGGAATAGATACATATTATCATGCTCTAAAAGGAAAATTATTCCTCAAGAGTGAAAATTATATGCCATTATTCGTCAGTATGATTGACTTAAACGGCAAACATGAAGTAACAAAAGCTTACTACTAATTTAAAAATAACCAAATATATAAGAGTGTTACGTGACTATACCAGTAGTGTTTATAGAGCCAAAATTCATCAATAATACTACCTCCTATTGGGCTATGTTTTATGCAGCTATTTTTAAAGCTCTATCTTATCAAACCAACATGTTGCACCCACTTGGAGAACAATCACCTAAATCACACAGAGGGGATCTCTCTACGCCTTCAAACTATTTAGCAAGAATTAGTAGTAATCTACAAAATCATGCTTTTGAATATTTAATGATAGATTTGTTGTGCTCAGAATATGGTTCTACTACAAGAGACATTTTAGTTAATAACCTTTTATTTCAGTACGGTATAACAGATTTTGAATACAAGTATCTGAATTTATACAAAATGGGTAAGGACAGTATTCACCATAAGTTACAATTAGATAATTCATTTGATGTGAAGGTCATAACACCTATAAATCCAAAATTTCTAGGTAGTTCAAAAAATAAATATCAAGCATTCACATATCCTATTCATACAGCTTTTAATAATTTTCCATATTCAGACTTGTTACTTATTGTTTCTGATGGAAAAAAACATACCTATGGTTTTTTAGGTGAAATAGAAGGAAACAATGGACAACAATTATTTAGAAAGGGATATTGGGGAGCTGGTAAAGGTGATTATGCAACTTTTGCAATGGGCATTTCACCAAAAAAGAGCTTAAAAATTGACGGACATAAACACCAACTGAGTAACAGTATAGTATTGTTTAGTGATGAAAATAACAGACTAATATTGAACTACTCAAATTTTTCACCGTTTGCTAAAGATTACTTTAAAGCTATTAATAATATGGAACTATTTTTCAATGGACAAACTAAACATCTGAGTAAAGAGGATAAGGGGCATGAATATATCATTGATTTAATTAAATATAATTGGGATCAACCAAGCGGATATATAATTGAATTACTGAGCCAGCATGTAAAATACACCTATGATCCTGCATTCACCTTGTATAACCTTCCGGACCCAGAAATGAATAAGAAGTCTTTTAAACCAAATTTTCTGGCATTAGTAAACTCATATTGTTTATATCGAGTAATACCATAATTTCTATGGATTCATCCTATTAGGGGTTTGACGATCAACGGAATGGTTTATTACGTTATGCCTCTTTTTTCCGATAAATCAAGCACTCTAAACAACATCTTTGTATTCTATCTATAGGAATTACCTGCCCATGTCATTAATTTAAGTGCTAAGCATGAGTTTTCGTTCTACTGAGCTTTAGCCACCGATAACTGCATAGTACAATAATCACTCAATATTTCTGATGTAATATACCTGAACTTAACTTGCAATTTTCTAACTCGGATGCCTACAGTACTACTGTCTATTTGTACAGCGTTGAGGCGAGTATGAAATTAACCTTATGCAACGTTAATAAATCACTTCCATTACCTTTGTTTGCAGAACGGGTCCCTGCCGGATTTCCTTCCCCTGCGAGTGACTAGTTAGAGGACCGTATTGATTTAAACTCTTTGCTGATCAAGCATCCTTCAGCTACATACTTTTTACGTGTGTCTGGTATTTCTATGATGGACGCACAAATTCTTGATGGTGATATTAGTCATCATAGATAGTTCGATTGATGCAAAACACGGAGATATAGTCATTGCCTCACTGGATGGAGAGTTCACGATAAAACGGTTACAAACTCGCCCTGTTACTGCTCTGATCCCTATGAACAACAATTACTCACCTATCTACATTGGAGAAAATGAAGAATTGAGTATATTCGGTACTGTTACCTACATAATTCACAAGGCAAGATAATGTTTGCCTTAGTTGATGTAAACAGTTTCTACGCCAGTTGTAAGCGGATTTTTCGCCCAGACATTGCCAATAAGCCGGTTATTGTATTATCAACCACGATTTGAGTGGTGAGAAACGTTAGCTAATCCTATACTGTTATTAGCATCTTATTCTGTAGTGATGTGATGGACGTCCCTCTATGTAAGTTTTGCCATACTTATGTTGAGCGATTTTATTCACAGAGGTACTACATCATGAACGAGATTAAAGTTATCGGTATCGATCTGGCAAAATCTGTCTTTCAGGTTTGCGTCTGGATGAGTGATGGGAATATTGCATCTAACCGCAAGGTTTCTCGGGCTAAATTGCTGGATACTATTCGTCAATTCCCTCCTGGGTCGATGATTGCAATGGAGGCTTGTGCTACTTCCCACTACTGGGGGCGTACTTTTCAGTCAATCGGTTTTCAAGTCAGACTGATACCCACGCAACACGTAAAAGCATTAACACATCACCAGAAAAATGATGCCAACGATGCTCTCGCTATTTGTGAGACAGCTTTTCGCCCAGGTATTCATTTTGTCGCTATAAAAACTGTTGAACAACAAGATATTAAAGCCCTCAGAGCTGCCCGCCAGTTGATGGTTGAACAACGCACTGCACTGGCAAATCAGGCCCGGTCACTGGCGGCAGAACAAGGTGTTGAGATCCCTGTCGGGATTCATATTTTACAGCAACGACTGCCCGATATTATTGAAGATGCAGAACAGTTAATTTCTCCCGTGCTGCGCCAGTTGCTGTTCTCATTGCTAGAAAATATTCATTCACTTAATGAACGTATTCTTACTGTAGAGCACAGCCTTGCGGCTCTTTGTCAGCAACAACCCAAATACAAAGTACTGATGACAATACCGGGTATCGGTCCACTTATTGCAGCTGCTTTTTTGAGTGAAGTTAACGCAGAGCAATTTACTAACGGACGACAATTATCAGCCTGGTGTGGTCTGGTTCCTAGGCAACACAGTTCTGGAGGAAAAAGCAGCCTTTCTGCGATGACCAAAAATGGCAATCGTGATCTCCGGACATTGATCATTCATGGTGCGCGGTCTGTTATGCACTGGGCTCATAAACGCGATGACGCGCTGGGAATGTGGCTGAAACGGCTTATTGAACGAAGAGGAAAAATGAAAGCCACGGTTGCGCTGGCTAATAAGATGACACGCATTGTCTGGCGGTTACTGACAGAATCCACAAGTTTTAATATCGACAGGGCTTTTGCGATGAACTGACCGTAGTTGTATCCAGAGAAGAGAATTTATCCTGAGTTTGCAGGTACTGATGAGAAAACGGTAAACCGACCCTGTAATAGCCTGAACTATGCCATGGTAGTAACATACCGATGTAGTGATAAGGAAACAGGGTGCGGATGACATCATGGCGCGGGTCATTAGATCCACTAACGACGCCGAATATATGGCAGCAAACCGTATCAACTCAGAGCTTGCACAACACGGGACGTCCATATATGGTTTAATGAATTTGGCCACCTGAACATATTGTCCAGCAATTGAGTGAATAGGCAGATAAACACCAGGATATTATCGTGAACAACAAGACAAAGGCGAGAAAATCGGCTGGGAAAAAGGTCGTGAAGAAGGTATACGTGATGCTAAAATTATGATGGCGCGTAACTTGCTTAAAAACGGTGTGAGCCTTGAACTCATTATTGTAAGTACCGGTTTAAGCCGCGAAGAGCTCATTTCCCTGCAATAGACTGAATTTATTCTCTTTCCATTTTTACGCTTAACGCAAAGGTCGCTAACTCAATGAGATTAGTGACCTTTGGTGATTTTTAATGACGTTTATAGCTTCTGACACTCACATTCAATTCTTCCGTGGCACGTTGGAGTTTCGCACTCATTTAATCGAAAAGTTCAAAGTTTGCGCGTCTTCCTGTGATACTAAGGTTTTCAGAAGAGTAGTAGTTTGATAGTTAAACCAGTTATTTTGCTGCTTGCATCGATTTTAATACCTTAGAAATAGTATATCTCGGGCAGTTTATCAAATTTTCTATCTGGCTATAGCTTTTCCTTGCCATTAGAAGATCTTCAATTTTTTGATGTAATATTTTGGGTTCCAGCGAAGAACCCTAAAATCATACGGTCTCATTCTTTTTCCTAACGGAATAGTTGAATAATTTTGTGTTCCTCACATAGCCAATTTTTGCAACAAGCCCTTATTATTCAATATCAGCATGGCGCTCTTTCATTGTATTGCCTGTTTCGTTCAGTTTAACCATTAGCAACAGGATAATAGCGTCGTAAGTAAGTAATGAAGCTTGCTCGAAAAGAGTGCCCATGGGTTGGATACTATGCTCTACAGGAATGATTAATATATCATCTGCAAGATTTGCTAGAGGTGACTCTAAAGTGGTGGTAATCAGTGCAATTTTGACACCATTGTTCTTAGCTGTTCTTACCTGATGAATAAGGCGCAATGTTTTTCCGGAGGCTGAGCCTACAATCATGAGATCATTTTTTTGGGAGTGAGGTGAACTAATTTCGCCAACTACGCTGACAGAAAGACCTAGATGCATCAATCGATTTGCAAAGGCATTTATCATCAGCCCTGAGCGCCCTGCACCGGCAAGATAAATATGACCAGCAGCGGTGATGGATTTGATGAGCGAATTAAATTCTTTCTCATTAATTTTATCCACAAGTAATGATAGCTCGTTTAAAACGAGAGCGTAATTTTTCATAGTTACAATTCTTCTATTAAAAAAGGGCAGATACCTGCGTATTTGCCCTCAGTGTATTAGGATGCTGAAAGCATCTCTTCAACGTATTTCCCAACCTCATGCGTTTTAAGATTACGACATGACTCGATAAACGAAATATCCTGGAAAAGTGTAAAGAGGCGGCGTAACACAGACATGTGCTGATCACTGGTTGCAAATGCAAGATTAAACATGATGCTGCATTCAACCGTCAGGTCAGCGTCCTCCATCTGCCCAAAAACCACGTTTTTATCAAAACGCACGATACTTATACTGTTTATTTTAACTAAGGAATAATCTGCGTGTGGGATCGCAATGCCCTGTCCGTTAACCATTAATAAGCCAGTTGGGTAGGACTTCTCGCGTATCAGACAAGCTTGGATGTACTCTGGTGTGATGTAGTCCTTTTCCAGTAGCTTTTGGCCTGCAAACTGAATGGCCGCAGACCAGTCATCAATAGCTTCTTCAACGTCATTTACCAGAATCTTAAATATCATTATTTACCTACTTCAGTATTTCTTCTTTAACAGCATCAAAAATTTCATCTTCACCTAGCCCAGTTAACAAGCCTGCCCCTACGATCACTCGAGTGGATATGCCTGGGTTGTTCAGTTTGGTGGATGATACGATCAGGTCATATCCGTTAAATGTGTCTGTAGTGCAAGCCATCAGAGATGATTTATCAACTTGAGCTTCTATATTTTGTTCTTTCAGATAGTCCTGTAGAACAGAAACCATGATGGAAGAAGATGCAATACCGTTTCCACATACAACTAAAATTTTTTTCATTTTCAATTACCTTTTAAATGGTTTAAACCGTTTTTCCTGATTCAGGTTCAACGTTTAACTGACGGCGAGATTTCTGTTTAAGTAAGTATCCTACGGATAACAGCAAAACAGCGGCGAGAATATAGCCAGCAAGACCTATATGACTGAGGCCTGCAAAGAATCCTGTGAACGGGTTAGCTGACGGATTAAGTGATGAATACATTACACTCGCATCAGGGTTAGTGCCGAATTTTTGGAACACTTCATTAGTTGAGGGAGCCATCCAAGATGCGATATATAAACCACCGCCAAATAAGATGATGGACGTTGCCCAGGTACGAATGATATTGCCATTGAAAACGGGTACCATGCATGCAATAAAGAATACAAACTGCGACAGGTCACCAAGTGGCATCACTCGGTTGCCTGGCAATACTACTGCAAGGATCACAATTACAGGGATAAGTAGTAGGGCTGGAGCAATCACTGACGGATGACCAACAATTAAAGCAGTATCCATCCCAACGGTAATCTCGCGATCTGGGAATCTTTTTACCAGTTTCTTACGTGCGACGTTAGACAGTGGTACAAGACCTTCCATCATGATAGAGGTCATACGTGGTAACAAAAGCATAACAGCAGCAAGATACATGCCTAATTGCAAGCTGGCGATAATGGTGTGGTATGGGGATTTCCAGCCATAGCCACAGAAACCAAGAAGAATACCAATGATAAAACCAACCATTGTAGGATCACCTAGGATACCAAAGCGCTTCTGAATACTTTCAGCCGTGACGTTTAAGTTACGGAAACCTGGGATACGATCATAAATCCAGTTAAATGGATATGCGAACAGCAAATAAGTGTTTGCAACTGGGTGAGAAATGGCAACACCTTTAGGTAAGTTGAAGTATTTTTCGTTATTTTTAGCCCCCAAATCAGCTGCAATAAGCGCCCAGACATGAAATAAAGCTGCCGTAAGTACACCATAGAGGAAGCTATCTGAATACACTCCTACGATAGCTCCCATTGAAGCATTCTGGTGCAGGTTAAAAACGTCAACGTTTACACAGTCAGTCAGGCGTGCAAATAGCATGGCAATATTAACGGCCACACATAGAGGAATAATAATAGCCCCCATGCTTGAGCCAAATCCCATAACTGCGGTCGCTGCGCCGCCAACGTCAATGGCATTCAGTGAGGAACCGGTGGCTTCAGCAAGTCCGGTTACGGCAGGTTGCATTTTTTCAAGCATCAGCTTGATAGTCATGGTTAACGCAATAAAACCGATACCAACTTTAATGGCTGATGAAATACACTCTGACAGTGGTCTCCCGAGGACCTTCATCAAAATTAGAAAAATTAATGGGATGAAAATAAAGTTACCCAGATCATTGATAAACTGCGTAATCAGTTCCATTTTTTAGTCCTCAGATTTCTCATTATCTGGCTTGAAACCCATATTCCATCGAACGTGAGCAGGTTTCGTCAGTAACGTATTGTCACTGCGTTCAGCTTCCAATAGGTTTTTCTTGGAATTTAATCTTGCTGTATTAAAGTCAAATGCATTGTCATACCATGCATCAACAATCATTTTTGTATATTCCAGATCATTAATTCTGCAGCCAAGTCCAATTATTTGCGCATTATTACTGAGCCTTGCCCGTTTTGCTGAGTAAGGATTAGTGACTGCAACAGCGCGGATTCCCCAGTGTTTATTTATCTGGCAAGTGAAACCAATACCGGTACCACAAATGTAAATGCCAAGGCGGCATTCATCTCGTTGAATAACCTCGGCCATTTCATCCGCAAGACGAGCAAAGTTATTGAAGCCATCTTCTTTTCGTTTCACAGGATCATATATGACCTCCGCATTCTTCTCTTTCTCAAGATATTTTTTAATCTCCTCCTTACGTTCAAATCCCACATCATCACACGCGATTGCAATTTTAGTTTTCATCGTAATTAACCTGGTTAAATAATTTATACCAAGTATATGATTGGTAAATATTGGTTGTCAACTGAGATCAATCTCACATAATTTACAACTCATTGATTTTAAATGAATTAAATACCAATAAATACAAACAAAAACAACTAATAGCCAATTTTAGATGTTTTTCCATAAAATATATTCAATAATAAAATGGTCTAAAATATGTAAAAAAAAATCAAATATTGTTATTAATCAACTAATTAATTTTTTCATTAATATTATTTAGAAAATAAATATCATATTAAAAATACTTTTCCATTTTTTTTAGGTTTGTTTTAGTTTGTATTTTCTGTGATATGATTTGTACTTACATGATATTCAATGGTTGATTGGAGGAAGGATGTACCTAGTTGAAGAAAGAAGAAAATTGATCCTTGAGGAAATTATTTCGGCAGGAACCGTGTACGTCAGTGACCTCGCCAAAAAATATGGGGTTACTTATGAAACTATCAGAAAAGATTTGACCTTTCTTGAGCAGAAAGGATTACTAGTTAAAAGCCATGGAGGCGCAACTTTAAAACAAGGAGCTATAGAACATCCTTTTCAGGTTAGAGAAAAAGAAAACAGTTCCTTTAAGCAAGCCATCGCTAGAAAAGCTATTGAGTTTGTTCCCCCGAATAGTTCAATGATCATCGGCACAGGGAGTTCTAATTACGAATTGGCTAATCTGCTATGTATGAAATCGGGATTTAAGATCTTCACAGATTCTCTGCCAGTAGCAAGTGTTCTGATTGAGTCGGATAACCAAGTTTTTCTGTTTGGTGGCGAACTAAGGAAGAAAAGCTCCTCCGTCTTCGGTGGTTGGGCTGTATCGATGATTAATGACATTAACGTTGATTTATGTTTTATCGGAACAGATGGTTTCAGTAATATGGCCGGTCCATCCACTCCATCTTCATCTGATGCATTTATAGACAGAACAATCATCGCTCACTCCGAAAAGAAATATATTCTAGGGGATTATACTAAGTTCCAGAGAAGTAGCTTGTTTAAGATTTGTGACTGGTCCGAGATTACCGCGCTAATAACCAATGACATTGCTGATAAAGAGGCGATTGCTGAGGTCTCCAAATATACAACGGTAATAACATGTTAATTTTAAAGTATTGAATAGTGACGCCTCACTTACTTATCGTTATCTCTCCGTTTTGGTGATGTAGGTATTGACGATATGCTCATTAGAGGGAAATAGGTCAGAGTATTTTATACGATTCTATAATGCAGGCTCTGTAGTACCAGATAATATTATATCTTCAATGTATTTCCATAAGGTGGTGTTTACGTTCAAGATGGCCGTGGTAGCACTTCTCACGCATCAGAAGCTTTGTTTCGCTGCGTGCTATGTTTGTCATGATTAGCCTCGAATGTGTAGGTAAAATCTATTTTAATGCGTTTGCCACTTGTATACATTTCTTGTTATATGGATTGATCAAACTGCTGCATGACCCCTCTTTTAGTCGAAGTGTATCGATCGAAATTAGATTGCCTAGCCTTCGCTCATCTCCCACAATAAATATTTTTATCGTATATGGTTTTGTTAAAAAATTGCCTTGATATAGGCTATTTTTCGTCTTTTAAGTAGATCCGTACCATGGCTCTAGCTTAAGGGGCTGGACAATACATATTTATTCAGTTAACCTATCAACTAGTAGGTAGTTTATTGTGACTTATCGTCATCAACCTTTATTAGGAGTGAATATGTCTCACGCAGTGAAACCCCAAGCATCGGCTAATGCTATCAGCAATATTCGCGAAGCCGTACGCGCAGAGCCTGGCCTAGGCAACATGTCGTTTCAAGTAAAAGCACGCTCACACGGTGGTTTAGCGGTTCGCGTAGAAACAGGGTCATCTTTTCAGAATGGTAAAGAGGATAACAGTCGCGCTGGAAAATTTTCAAATATCGGTGATGAGCCTCCGGGAATTCTGGGGGCGGATACTGGTATGAGTCCGACGGAGTATATTCTACAGGCTTTAGCGGGCTGCTATACCGCTACCTTAACCTTGATGGCGGCAGAAAAAGGTATAGAGTTAGAAGGAATCGAATTGGATCTTTATTTCGACATTGATATGAAAGGCTTTCTTGGTTTAGATCAAAATGTACGTAAAGGTGCCAAAAGTATTCGTGTCAACGTACGCCTAGACAGCAATACCGCTACCCGTGAGCAGCTCGAAGAGCTAGTTAGGCTTCTACCGGAAAATTCACCTATCCATGATACTCTCGCAAATCCTGTGCTGATAGAAACTCGCTTAGTGTAATTATCTTCGTTAACGCCTTAGTCCGTTTTCTGTGGCGTGGAGTCTTGCGATATCATTTAGAGAACAATATAATCTACCAACTAGTAGATTATAGAGGTATATCATGACAACAATGACACGTGAACGCCTTCTCTGTGAGGCTGAGCACTTGATGAGAGAGAAAGGCTATTCAGCCTTCAGTTATGCTGACCTGTCTAAGAGTATTGGTATCACTAAGGCTAGCATACATCACCATTTTCCGACAAAAGACATACTCGGCGAACAGGTGGTCAGGCAAGCATTTTTGGATACACGTAACTTATTTGACCAGATCGAATTAACAGAAAATTCGGCAGCTGGAAAAATAGCGGCATATGTAGATCTTTTTACAGAAAGTTATCGAGCTTCTTTGCTGCCGTTATGCTGTGCACTTTCAGCTGAGACGGCTAATCTACCTCAAAACATTACAGAGCAGACGTCGTTATATTTTGATATGCAAATCAAATGGTTAGTTAGCATAGTTGACCAAGGCAACAGTACAGGAGAGTTTTCTTCAAACCTGACCGCTGTCGATGCGGCTTTGCTGATTATCAATATATGCGAAGGTGCCAGTGTCGTGGCGAGGGCAACCGGAAGACCAGAGGTATTCGGTAGTAGCTTGAAGCATATATTACAGATTCTTAAAATTTAAAAACAAAGGGGGATCCCATGCAAGATTGGAATAGTTACCGTACAGAACTGATGCAACGCCTTAGCCAACTTGGCAAATTAGCACCTGATACTATGAAAGGCGTGGTGACGCTGGGTAGCGCAGGTAGTAAAACTGATTTGCTCGGTGCTAAAGTTCGTGAGCTTATCGCTCTCGCCTGTGCAGTCACTACCCGCTGTGACGGTTGTATAGCTTTTCATGCTGAAGCCGCGATTAATGCAGGTGCAACAGATGACGAAATTGCAGAAGCTCTAGGTGTGGCAATTAATCTTAATGCCGGTGCTGCCGCTGTATATTCTGCTCGTACTCTAGATGCTATCAACCAGATGAGAAGCTGATAGATGTTATGATCCTGATATAATTTGATAATTTTTCAGGCATAAGGCATCTGATGAACTTTACTAGGTGTCTTATTATTTATAAAATAAATGAGACCGGAATTTATGCAAAATAGATCATTTTTGATAAAAAAGGGCATTATAGCCCTTTTTTAACATCGTCTATCGCACCGGCATAAAAAGCAGCTGATTTCACACCGGGTATACGCCTTATCAGCTGACCTTCCTTAAATATCAAAACTGAAGGTAGTCCCCAGATTTCGTATTTTGTTGTTAATACCGGCGCCAAATCAACGTTCACCTTACCTGCCTGTACGTCATTATCAAGCTGATTGATGAATGCGTTAAAAAACGCCTCACTTGCTTGACAAGGTGGACACCAAGGCGCAGAGAAGCGCACTACTGATACTCCTTCATAGCGTTCAATATCGCGAAAATTATCTTCGTTATAATGGATTATTTCATGCACGATTTACTCTCCTGATATTTATGTTTTTCTGCAGTTGTAACTGGATTTAAGTAGCAGTATAAATAATTCACGTCAATCTATCAACTAGTAGATAGGTGTGATATGCTTTATCGACTTTCCAGAGGATGAAGTGGATTGGTGTCATTAGTTAACTATTGTTCAGTACACAACTGCATCCTAGCCCGTGTTATATAAAATAAACAAATTATGAGGTATTCGATGAGTAAGTTATTCACGCCTTACAACCTGTCTGGTCTTGAGTTAAAAAACCGTGTGGTGATGGCCCCCATGACCCGTACTCGCACAATGAATGATGTCGCGGATGATGTTGTTGCACTTTATTACGCGCAGCGTGCGTCTGCAGGACTTCTTATAACGGAAGGATTGCCAGTTTCAGAAGAAGCTCGCGGTTATCTCTACACGCCAGGAATTTACACAAATGCTCATGTCGATGGCTGGCGTAAAGTGACGGATGCTGTGCATGAGAAGGGAGGTCGTATTTTTGCCCAACTGTGGCATGTTGGTCGAATGTCTCACGTTTCTTTGTTACCAAATCAAATGGTACCTGTTTCTTCAGGCACTGTGCAGGCAATCAACACGACGGTGTTTGCGCTGACAGATTCAGGTGAACCGGGTCCTGTCATACCCAGTGCCCCGCGCGCTTTGGAAACAGACGAAATTAGTCGTGTTACTCAGGATTTTGTCAGCTCAGCTCGATTAGCAATGGATGCTGGTTTTGACGGCGTTGAGATCATGGCCGCTAACGGGTTTATTTTTGACCAGTTCCTCAGTAGTGAACTAAATACACGTACGGATGGTTATGGTGGTTCTGTTAAAAATCGTCAACGCTTTCTGCTGGAAACTATCGATGCAGTTTCATCCGCTATAGGTAACAGCAAAGTTGCCGTCCGGCTTTCTCCGTATGGCCGTATCTACGATCTTGCCCCTTATGAGGGGGAAGACGAAACTTGGAATGAAATGGCAGCGGCGCTGGGTCAACGCGAATTGGCGTATGTGCATCTTTACTATCAACCAGAGTATACCAAAGCACTGACACCTGAAGGATTCAAAGCAGCTTTCAGGAAGGCTTTCACCGGTACGTTAATCGCCGCGGGTGGGTTCAACCGTGATATTGCCGAAATGGCGCTAAAAAACAATGAAGTGGATATGGTGGCCTTTGGTGTTCCGTACATTGCTAATCCGGACCTGGTTGAAAGAATGCGGAATGGCTGGCCACTGGCAGAAAGCGATCGCTCTACCTACTACGGTGTTAGCGGCAATCCTGAAAAAGGGTATACCGATTATCCTTTTTGGGCCGCTGAATAAGACATTACTTCCGGAGTCTTATGCGGCGGTATCCCAATGTAACGGCATCCGGAAGAACTAATTTTAATATTTATTAGGAATAAAAATGGAAATTCTTAAACCTATTATCACTATCGATATTTGGTCAGACTTAGTCTGCCCATGGTGCTGGATAGCCAAAAAACGCTTTGAAAAAGGGCTTGCCGCATTTGAACACCGAGATAGTGTCGTGATACGCCATCATGGTTTTCGTATTTCAGGCGATCGTCCTCCATTGCCCTTTCGGGAGGCTCTGTATAAAAAATTTGGGGGGCAGCACGATGCTGAATTAATGATGAACCAAGTGGAAACGGCCGGTAAATTGGAAGGTCTTCAGTATAATTTTGACACCATGCTATTTGGTGATACTGAAAATGCGCTGACCCTGTTGGCTGCTGCACATCAGGAAGGCATGGGCGATATGATGGCTGAACGTTTATACCTGGCCGGAACCACAGAAGGACGCTCTATTTTTGACTCTTCAGAGTTGATTAAGCTGGCTGAAGAAGTTGGTATGAATGCATCTGATGCACGCAGCGCTTTAAATAACGAGAGCCTACGAGCCTCTGTGCATGACGATGAAACTTATGCTCGTTCATTGGGGGTCAGTGGCGTACCGCTTTTTCTGTTGAATGAGAAGTATGCTATTAGCGGTGCTCAGTCTGCAGAGAATTTTCTCAGCGCTTTGCTGCAGGTCTGGGATGAAAAGCAGGAAGCTCTACTCAGTACGAACGGCCAAACATGCGGCATTGATGGCTGTAGCATTTAAATACCCTTTATCGACAGTATAAGTATTGGCTGAATATAACCTGCAAAAATGGAGTGAGAAATGAGCGATTTTTTCAAAGGTAAAAAACTTTTAGTCGTTGGCGGCACAAGCGGAATGGGGCTTGAAACCGCCCGTATGGTACTGAAAGCCGGCGGTAGTGTAGTGCTGACTGGTAATAGAAAAGACAAAGCGGAGGCAGTTAAAGAAGAGTTAAGTCAGTTCGGGAACGTTTCGGTCATTGCGGCCAATCTAATGACTGAAGATGGAATGAACTTTATCCGACAGGAAATTAACACTCATCATCGTGATATTAATCTGATGGTCAATTCTGCGGGTATCTTCATTCCAAAGAGTTTTATCGAACACGATGGTACGGACTATGACATGTATCTTTCACTTAATCGAGCTACATTTTTTATTACCCAAGACGTGGTGAAAAACATGCTGGCTGGAAAGTACGAAGGCGCTATTGTTAATGTGGGCTCAATTGGTGCTCAAGCCGCTCTAGGTGACTCACCTGCTTCAGCCTACTCTATGGCGAAGGCGGGTCTGCACGCGTTGACTCGTAATCTTGCTATAGAACTAGCTAGCACAGGTATCCGTGTTAATGCTGTATCACCGGGAATTGTACATACGCCTATTTACGAAGGTTTTATGGACAAGGATGATATTGCAGAGGCAATGAAGGCCATGAACGATTTCCATCCGCTCGGACGTGTGGGTACTCCGGAAGATGTAGCGAACACCATTATGTTCCTGTTGTCAGATAAAGCCGCTTGGGTGACTGGTGCTATCTGGGACGTTGATGCTGGAATTATGGCTGTTCGTCGCTGATTTATGAAAGCAATTTTATGCCATATTGACAACCAATCTTGAAACAGAAAGAGAGTACAATGCACAAGAATTGTTCTTCACTAATTAATGCCTCTAACTAATCTCTATCGATGTTGGTACAATTTATTGTTTTTTCATCTGAGATTGCTTAACAGTATACGTGCTGTTTTTCGATTTAAAAGGTACCAATTAAACCATTTTGTTTACAGGCCTTAATATTTAAAAACAAGATATAATTATTAAAATTACCTAATTATGATTAATGCCATAGGTTACTAATATGATGAAGCTTGATAAAGTTGATATGCAAATACTTAAGCTCTTGCAAGCAGATGGTCGTTTAAATAATGCGGAGGTTGCTAAGCGTGTTTTTTTATCGCCACCTGCATGCTGGAAGAGACTTAAACTTCTTGAACAAGAGGTTATAAAAAAATACCAAGCAGTTATTGAACCTAAAAGTTTAGGGTATAATTTTTACGCCTTCATGAATATAACTCTAGACTTTCATTCTGAAGAAACCATGAAGCAATTTGAAAGAGAAATTTTGAAAGTTGATAATGTTATTGTTTGTCATAATATCTCTGGTAGATATGATTATCTTTTACAATTAGTTATTAGAGATATGGACGATTTTCATCACGTATCAATGGAGAAAATCAGGGCAATAGGTAACATTAAAGAAATGAATACTAGTTTTGGTATTAGAGAAATAAAATCATTTAAAGGTTTACCAATAACATAGTTATATATTGTTTAGTTTATAATATTAAGGCTTGCTGAAATTTATTTTCCCAGCAAGCCTATTCTCCTTATCGTTTTATATGATTTATTATTACCAATCTAATTGTATTTATCTTTTTAATAAAAATTAGTATTTGATAGGAAATTACATCCCCGCATTATACTATCAAGTTCCTTGGTGTTGGCACTACTTTCCATTTAATATATGTATAAATTAAAACTTAATCAATCTTAAAAAAAATTTTATTCAAAGAATTTTAAAAATGGCGATATACACAGTAATATTCCAAAAAAGGCAATGTAAATTGATGAGTATGTTTTGTATTTATGTAAAGATTTGACTTTGTAAACTAAATAAACTGGTATTAAACATGATACAATACCGTACAGAGGTCCAGCTAATTGAAAAACTAATAAGACAGGGAATTTAGTTGAAACCCAAATGGATAATGATAGGGCTACAAAAACACCTATTGAGATATTTAATATTTTATTATTAATTTTTTCTCTAGAAATAAAACGTGAAATTATATTAACAACTATTCCTTTCAAAGATTCATGAATACCTAAGTAGATCCCTAAAAATGCTGTAATAAGTGAAAAAACATTTAACATTGTTGCCATTACTTTTACGGTTGATCCGGGTATAACTTGTGCTGCGATTGCTAGAGCTGAAATATTTTGCTCAAATGCAGATGTAGCTTGCTCATAACTAATTGAAAATGTGAATGAAAATGCATAAAATAGCACTACAATTGCTAATGCAGCATATGCTATTCTATTTGTTCTTATTGCTCTATATGTTGCTGTTTCTCTATTTTCCTCTATTTTTCTGTAAGCGATATTCATAGGGTTTAAAATCTGAACAAATAATATCGAATATAATGTAAAAGGTAAAGTTAGAAATACATCACGTACAAATGATAAAAAATTTGGCATAGCCTTAATATTTTCAAAATTCCAATGAGGTATCATAAAGAACCCCAAAACCAAAATAATTCCAAATTTTATAGCTACCATTGGACCCGATATTTTAAATAAAATCTTCTCGCCTTGAGAAGCTATAAATACTAATGATGATATTAATAATAAAGGAAACCAAAATGTATCTGAAAGAGTATCATTAGTTAATCCAAATGTTTTAAAATATGATGCACCATCGTACGTTATTGCAAGTGAATACCCAAGTATTCCTGTTAATAGCATAAAAAAATAGATAGCACCTAAAGTTATCCCCCAATTTTTTCCTAGATATTGAGTTATAATTCCAGAATAATCATCGCATTCTTTTGTTTCTGATAAGGTTCTTAGGTAAAGATTTTGTAGTAGGTATATGGCTGGATAAGAAAGTATTATTGAAAATAAAAATACCCATACTCCTTTTAATCCAATTTGAACTGGCATAAGAACAATTCCAGAACCAATTGCCATTCCAATACATAATACAACCCAACCAAAATCATATAGGGTAAAAGGTATTTTATTATTATGATTATTTTTCATGATTAAAATTCACTTTAATTTAGTGATAATAATGATTGTTTTATTTTATTTAAACCTTCCATTAATATTGATCTAGGACAGGCTAAATTTAATCTTATAAATCCATCACCATTACTTACAAACATATTTCCACCCTCCAATAATATTCCAGAATTGTTAGCAAAGAATAACGATAAATTATTTTTATCGAAATCAGCCGGTAAATATTTATTTATATCTATCCACGCCAAATAAGTTGACTCTGGGATTTCAAAATTAGATTTTGGGAAAAATTCATTAAAGAATTCAAATGTTAATTTAAAATTATCATCTAAATATTCTTTTAGTTTTTCGAGCCAATTATCACAGCTTTTATATGCAGCTTTAGTTGCAACTAAACTAAGTGGTGATATAAATTCATCATATAATTTTAACCATTCATCTTTCAGGTTTTTGTCTTTTATAAATAAATTAGACATTAAATTACCCGCTAAATTAAATGTTTTGCTTGGAGCCATACATGTTATTATTTTTTCTTCGTTAGGAAAAAGTTTAGCTAAAGGAATATGTTGCACATTATTTCTTAGTAAATCACAATGAATTTCATCAGATATAATCCATATATCGTTTTCAATACATATATTTCCCATTTTCATTAGTTCGTTTTTTGTCCAAACTCGACCTGTAGGATTTTGTGGGTTTGATAAGATAAATAATTTAATATTTAATTCTTTATCCTTTAATTTTTTTTCAAAATCAGCAAAATCAATTTCATATTTTCCGTTTTTATATTTAAGGTCGGAATAAATTACTTCTCTAGAGTTATAGTCCCCAGCATTTTTAAATGGAGTATATGATGGAGTGTGAATTAAAATTCTTTCATCATTACTGATCACCAATGGAACTAATCTATTTAAAGCAGGAATAATACCTGGTGATATTACTATATCATTTACATCAATATCCCATTCGTATCTTCTTTTACACCAATCTTTAAAAATGTCATTATAGTCATCGCTATAAATCTTTGTATAACCTAAAATTTTTCTATCTAGCCTTTCTTTTATTGCATTTAATATTTCAGGTGGAGTTGAAAATTCCATGTCTGCAACCCACATTCTGATGAATTCCTCATCTTTAAAATTATATTTGGAATTTTTTTTGTCATTAAATATGTACTGTCTCCATCCATCATAATTTAATGAATCAGTGTTTTTTCTATCAATAATTTCATCAAAATCATATGTCATATTAACCTCTGGTTTTTATTTAAAATTAAATTTTCTTGCTTGTTTTTTGGAAATTAATTTCATTTTTATACTATCAATATCAGTAAGAAATTTTTTATCTTTAAATACTAATATTTAATTTTTTTTTGGAATTTAATTAACTAAATTGTAGATTTAACTTAATTATATTCATCAAATTTAATGTTTTAACGTGGATCACAGAGTTCAATTATGATTAAACTTGACAAGGTTTCTTGCAAATTAAGAGGGATGAATATGGCGCTACTAAATATTGCGCTCGCCTTGGCGAACTCTGCAATGCAGCATCATTGCGCAAGCTGATAATGGGCTTTATGTACGGGTGAATTAGGCTGTTCAGTTATGCAATTGTCTGATCAAAAATGGGTTTCTTAGGGAGGACTGGACGAGGCATATTATGGTAGAACTAAAATTTAACGTGTGTTTGTCGGTGGTGTTGCCATTAGGTATGACCTCTATGAGGCGTATAGTCTGCCTATCCTCCGCCTTTGTGTTATGAGTATGCAAGGGACAAGATGAAACTGTAATAGGGTCTGAAATTTAACCAAACGATTAAGTACACCACTTTGTCTTGATGTCAGAAAGTGAGCAAAACCAAAAGCGGACAGGCTGAACGTTCCGTACATCCCTTACGTTCAGAGGTTTCTGCTCATGGAACGAAATCACCAGTTAAGCTTAAAACGCTTAACGTAGGATAATTTCCAAATTCCAAGCGGCTCCCAGTATTGATGAACAATTCCTTGATATGACCGGCATGACTAGAAAATTACGGTCAGCAGGTACAAAAAAAATTTTGCAGATTACTCATGTACCGGTCGGTGTCGGTTTCGCTCAAACTAAAACACTGGTTAAACTGGCAAACCCTGCAGCTAAAGCATGGACCAAAACCGGTGGTGTAGTCGATTTGAGTATTCCTTCACGTCAGAAACGGCTTATGGCTCTTTTGCCGGTTAATGAAGTGTGGGGAGTGGGTAGAAAAATAAGCAGCCGGCTTAATACTACGGGGATATTTACAGTTCTTGATTTGGCTAACGCTGAAACAACCATGATCCGTAAAACATTTGGTGTGGTTGTCGAGCGTACGGTGAGAGAGCTGAATGGTGAATCTTACATCGAGCTTGAAGAAATCGCAAAAACTAAAGAACAAATCATTTGTTCACGCTCATTTGGGAAAAAAATTGAGCTCTATGAACATATGCATCAGGCTATTTGTGAGTATTCAGAAAGAGCAGCAGAGAAACTTCGAACTGAAAAACAACTCTGTTCTATTGTCTCTATTTTTATCCAGACCAGTCATTACGGAAGGGGACCTCAATACCACAACCACAATTCAGAACGTTTAGAATATCCAAGTTCTGATACAAGAGACATAATCAATGCAGCAGTGCGTTCATTAAAGACCATCTGGAAATCAGGGGTCGGTATCATAAGGCTGGTATAATGCTCACTGATTTTTCAGATACTTCAGTTGTTCAACTGAACTTATTTTCTGAGAGTAAGCCCTTCAAAGGAAGTGAGCAATTGATGAAAGCATTGGACCTGATAAGTAATCGTGGCATTAGAAAAGTATGGTTTGCAGGAAAGGGAATAGACACAAGTTGGCGTATGAAACGAGAAATGCTTTCACCTGCATACACTACAAAAATTACAGATCTGCCTGTGGTAAAGGTTTAGAAATTAGGTTAGGAAGAAACTGATTTGATAACTCCTTGCGTTTGGAATTATATATACTTAATTAATCATTATTCAGATATTGAAACATTCATTATCAATTTATGATTGTTGCCATATATGATTGATCTGTATTGAGTATTATATACCCGTCATTAAACTAATTCTATTTAACCAATTGATAACAATGCACATAAATTGAAATGATGCCGTTTTACCTATGTAACTAAGGAAAATAGAAAATCCTGTGTGATAGCCTTACGTCGAATAAAAATAATACCTAGTTACACAAAGACAAGGCGAGGACTATGAATACTAACGCAGCAATTTCTACGAATGGCAGTCAACTAAATTCTGATATGAGCAAGGTACTTCTCAATGACCTACCCTACCCTACGCTGAAAAAAAGTACTGAAGCGCACAACATCTCCACATTACGCAAAATGTCAGATGCCTTTGAAGAAAAGGTGTGTACGCGTGGTGATATTTATCGAATCAACGTAGAATTACTGTACGTACAGGAAGGGTTCAACCTGCGCGAGATCGATACTGAACATGCCGGACGTATCAAAAATTCATATGTAACTGGTGTCTATGTACCACCAATCGTTGTGAAAGTAGCAACAATTGATAATCTCCCTCGTTTACAGATTATTGACGGTCATCACAGATACTGTGCTCTACGTATGGCTATGGAGGAAGGCTGCTCAATTAAAGGTGTATACGTCACCGAGTTTTCAGGCAGTCAGCAACTCGAAATCGTTAACATGCTGACATCATCCGAAGGTAAACCTTTAGCCCCGTTGGAAAAAGCCGATGGTTTCCATCGTTTACTCAGTATGGGATGGGAAAAAAAGGAAATAGCACGCTATACAAATACCAGTGTTGTTACGATTAACCGTTTATTACGGCTGTTCAGAGCTGATTACCGAATCACTGATCTCGTTAGAAAGAACTTGATTACATCTGATTTGGCTATCGAAATACTGCTTGAGTGTGAAGAAACTAATCAAGAGGCATATGATGTGATCATTTCCGGATTACATAAAGCAACTGATAGCGGTAAAAATAAAGTTACGAGAAAATTTGTACCTTCAACGAAGAAAGTACCTTTTTCCAAAAAAGAAATACATTCTGTATTTTCACAGTTAAGTGAAATTCGCACAACGATTCATGACAAAGTAGCTGATCTACAAGAGAATGATGAAACTGTCACTGTCGAAATGCCGGTTACAATTATAACCCTACTAAATGATGTACTTCAGAAGTTTGCAAATGACGAGTCCGGCGCATCTAACGATGATGAAAACGAACCAACCGTGGCTGAATCTATTACTGAAGATATTCAGGCATAACAATGGAATTACTTAACAAAGTGCAACTAATAGCACGATTAGGTACGACTCCCAAAGATAACCTGAAATACTCAGAACGGGACGGCGAGGCTATGACCTACTTCTCTGTTGCTATTAACCGGCATGACTCAAAAGGGAATTCGATTGCTGATTGGTTCAATATCAGTGCATACGGAAAAATAGCTGAAATTGCGGCTAATTTCGGTCAGAAAGGGCAGCTTGTATACATCGAGGGAAGGCTGCAACCCAACAATAATAGTACCGGTAGTAATGGTTGTTCGATAATTATGAATTACCACACGGGTGTATTCAGAGTATTACCAATTAGCAAGAATTCTAATGCAGGAGCGCAAAATGGCTAAATTAGATCAGGTTTCAAATTGTAATGTGCAAAATCATAATTATGCGATGTCGGAATTGAAAAGAGATCAAACTGTGCTGAATTATGCGTTGTTTAAAGCGCGTGAGAAGCTCCAAGAGCTCCAGCACCTCATCAATATATCACAATGTAGTGAAACTGAAATAAGGCGTTATAACGGTGTTTTGGATATGCTTGATAGTATATTTTCATCAGATGAAAAAGAGCGTCAGACTTTGTATCACTCTATGATCATGTCAGGTGTACAAATCCTGTCTGGCAAGTTAAATGGTGAGAAGCAACAAGCCATATTAGAAGCCACAACTCAGGTTCAGTTGGATGAGGTATTACAAGAATCAGAAGCTGAAGTATGGTCTGAACTCCAGCTACTATGTGATCAGAAAACTAACCTCAACTAAGAATACAAAATGAAACTTACAATATCCCTGCCCTTCATTCTGATAACTTCTCTGATCTCAATACCAGTATTGGGTAGCGGTTATTCCGCATTGGAAGGAATTGAAGGGCAACGATATTCTGACTTAGAGAAATACAAAGCCAACTGTTCGGTGTGTATAAGTGTTGCACAGGACATTATAGATATCAGGTATCGAGCATGTAATCAGTCAGTCACAGTAGACGATGTAATAGTTAGGGACCCTTTATATGGTTATCTGAACAGTATGAAATTCATGCTAAATAATGATGTATATAATCAAGTATTATCTATCCTTATTAATGAGAAGGACTGTATTGACAGCTTAAATTGGCTTGAACGAGCCAATTTAAGAATTGAACCATTGGTAAATAAGCCTATTTAGTTCGTGACACCCCAAAATCTCCAGCGGTAGCGTATCTTTAACACAGTCACTGTATTTCTTCTTTTACATCGATTTCTTACCGATTCGTAACCAAATAACGCCGTATAGCGGCGTTATTACCTATCTATGAGTTTCTGGCATATGCCAGATTGATAGCCCCACAACAATTTAGTTAGGTACAGAACGTAGCAGCTTTTAGCTCAACACAACCGACCCCCTTATTGCAAATTTTAGGAAATAATGCATTAATTAAGGTAAATTTAACATATGAAATGGAATATCTATGTCAGAAATGATTTACTTAACGCTAAAGGGAAACAAGCAAGGGCTTATTTCAGCGGGTTGTTCTAGCTATGATTCAATAGGTAATAAGTATCAGGATGGTCATAAAGATCAGATACTTGTCTACTCAACAACCTATGATCTAGCACGAAAGCAAAATATATCTCACGCGCCATTTATCATGATAAAAGCTGATGACAAATCCTCCCCCCTTTTGGTAACAGCAATTTCAAATAATGAGATTTTAGACTGCCTTTTTGAATATTATCGTGTCGATAAAAGTGGGGTAATGATCCCTTACAAAAAAATTCGACTCACTAAAGCGTCCATCATCCGTGTTACAAATGAGTCACCGAACTCGTTAACTGAAAATGAAATGCAACCATTTGAAAAAGTGTCACTTATATACGAAAGTATTACTTGCACACATAATACTGCAAACACTTCAGGTTATAGCATCAGAAACGAATCAGTCATGTAGGTATGACAATGAAAATCAATGATGTGTACTTTAATAGATTCGATGTTCCCATAGTAAGTTCTCCAAATATTTACAATGATTCGTTAATAGATGACCCTGTTAAAATCTTTATTGTTGTTAATTACAATTGGGGAATTGGGCACACAGGCATGGTGGTTGGAGAAGGTGAAGATGCTTTTTTATATGACCCATCAGGAGGTTACTCTGAGTGCCCTTCCAGAGAGTGCTATAATAATATTGAAGAATTACGGGCTCCACGTAGTTCAGGTGAATTTTTCGAATATCCTGAATTTAATTGGGATGATTACCTTTCTTTTCAATTGTGGGATGGTCCAGACGTTCAGATAATTGAATTTGTAGTGCCTAGAGCTCAAGCTGAAAAAATTAAAGAGCTAATTTATGAACATGGAGGAGCAGGATGGGCTATGTGTTCAGAAACTGTGTTCTATATACTTAAAGAAAGTGGTGGTATATTTAACTCTCTGGATAAAAAGATCTTCTTCCGCGAAGATCCTTGGAATCTCAGAGAGAAATTAATTGACCTACACTACCCAAAACGTGGGGGGGTCATATCAGGTGCTTATTAAATCGAATTTTCTTATCACATTAATATCACTATTTATAAGTATTGTTTGTTTTTACTTAGAAACAGTTCATGAATATTTTTTTAAACTTTATCCCCACTCTGTAGATTCTAAAATAGTTATTGAAATACAAAAATTACTCGCACTTTCATTTTTTTCTTATCTGATTGCTCTTGCTTTGATTATGCCATTTTTTATTAAAAAGATTAGTTTTAATAAAAAAAACCGTTTTATCTTATATTTTTTAATACCTTATTTAATCAATATGATTGTATGGTATTTTAATGGATATCAAACTATTAATTACAAATATAATTCAGTAATGATTTCTGATTTTTTCTTTACATCTTATATTTTACACTTCGTTTTTATTATTCCTATCATCGCATATATACTGGATTACACCTTTCGTTTTAGAATAAAAAAGTGAATACAATCGCGCACATCGAACTCCCCACACCTATCATATTAAAAAAAACGCCACAATGTGGCGTTATAACCCTAGTGTTAGTGCTTATTATAATAATATAGCGCATGGCAAAACTAATTATACACATAAACACTTTTGTGTGTATGTGTGTATGTGTATATGTGTGTTTGTGTGTGGATGGTCACATAACCACTTATGTGTTGATGTGTTTTTACACATATGAGCATGGGGTTACTTTTTATAATCCATTTGCCTACTAGGGGTCCGCTTGGAAAACGGAAATTATCCCACGCTAAGACTATATTTTGTACAGCAGTGGAGAAGGATGAGAGACCAGCAGTTCATTAACAGGGACTCCTTTTTGCTTAAGCGGCTCAATGGTTCTTTCTATATAAACCGTATTCCAGAGTGTTATCGCCGCCGTATGTAGTGTCAGCGCCGGTGGCGTGGTAACGCTGATCCTCCCACCCCCAGATCCCTGATTTCATTCAGCCGGTGCATGAAGGATGCTCGCCCAAGGGCCTCACCCTTATTCAGCCCCGCCTGTATGCATCGGCCTAAGCCTTTATCGCAAAATCAGTCCAGCATAAACAGCGTCCGATCTCTGCAGAAAATCGCCCTCTGCGCTACGAGTTTGAACGCATTTACTCTGTTTATAGGTAACATTCGCTCCACGATATAATGATATCGGCAACGTATTCAGCATCCTGAGCATGAGTCAGAAGGTGATCCGCCTTACCCAACGAAATGAAACTCTTGGGATGCTTTGCTGCTTTGAATATTTTTGGCACTGTTGCAAAGTTTAAGTAGCCGGTATGCTAAATTAACTATTTCATTACTGAGGTCCGTTTGGTGAATGCATTTAAAGGTCGTCATTTCACTGGTATTATCATTCTTTGGGCTGTGCGTTGGTACTGCAAATACGGTATCAGTTACCGAGAACTTCAGGAAATGTTGGCTGAGCGCGGTGTAAATGTAGATCACACGACAATCTATCGCTGGGTTCAACGTTATGCACCAGAAATAGAAAAGCGGTTACGTTGGTATTGGTGTAATCCCTCCGACCTCAACAATTGGCATTTAGACGAAACTTATATCAAAGTGAATGGGAAATGGACGTACCTTTACCGAGCTGTCGATAGTCGAGGGCACACCATTGAATTTTATCTCTCGCCTCGTCGTAATACCAAGGCGGCTTATCGATTTTTAAGAAAAATATTCAATCGCGTTAAAAAATGGCAAATCCCCAAGGTTATCAATACAGATAAAGCCGCACCTTATGGCCGAGCGCTTAACCTTCTCAAAGAAGAAGGAAAATGCCCTACACATGTAGAACATCGACAAATCAAATTTCACAATAATGTCATTGAATGCGATCATGGAAAATTGAAGCGCGTGATAAATCCCACCTTAGGGTTTAAATCACTTAAAACAGCACATGCGACCATTAAAGGAATTGAGGTGATGCGTGCGCTTCGCAAAGGTCAAGCTGAACATTTTTACTATGGCCAACCGTTAGGAGAAGTGCGCCTCGTGAATAGAGTATTCGGACTTTAATCCACTTTGAGCGGAAAAGCTCAGCTTCACGATTCTATTTGCAACAGTGCCTATTTTTGCCATAAATTGTGAATAACAAAAATTGCGATTTTTCCAAATACCAGTAATAAATTATTCGAATACCACCCCGTTTTCCTTTATTTCTTTTAGAGTCAGAAAATCGAACTTTCCGTAAACCGCCTGTGTGTTGAATAACATCACCACATAATGGATCGTTTAATAACATAAGCTGAAAGCTTCGAAACTCATCGTCCGTTAGATAACTTGCCCTATGTCGCTCAAAGGCGGGTAATTCCACAAACAATGCTTTCATACTTGTACCTAGATTTGCTGTTATCATTAGTATATCCCCATAATGGGGATAGTCAATACTAGTGTTTCATTTTATGCTCATTTACTTATAGCTTTAAGGTATATCCCAACGATATACGCCAACATTATCGATTTTATACTGATGAAATAACTTATAATCGTTCTTCTTACTAAAATAATTTCAAGGTGACATGTACATACAAATTTATCTAAAAAACTTTAATCAAATACCAATACCAGATGCTGAACCATTACATTGAGAATCGATACAGTCTCTTTGCAAGGGTTATCCCTTATTTACAAGCAAACCACGCCTCTTTTAGAGTTAACTTTCCTTTAAAAACCAACTACTTCCACCGTACAATATAGGTCCCACTACATTTTGCCATGTATCTAGCTCGATAAGGCTGTGTTTAACGGCGTGGAATTCCAGAGGGGTTAAAATAGATTCTTCTTCTCCTGTTTTTGACATCAAGAGGTATCCTTCAGGAACCCGCACTAAAGATTGAGAGGTCACCTTTGCAGATAATCGATAAAATGTTGCGATATAGCAGCCCCGACCTAATAGGTCTAACAGACGTTCTGCTGAAATAGCCATAATTCCCCTAAAGTATATTTTGTACTATGAACCTATTTTTGCTTTCACTCTGAGTATCGTCTGACGTGTGGTATTAAATCCTCGTGCAATAGCGCTAATACTAACTCCATCTTTTAGGCGTTCAATCACAATCTGCTTTTGCTCATCGTTGAGAGTAGGAGGGCGACCAAAGCGTTTACCCGCACTTTTTGCTCTCGCGATACCCGCATGAGTTCGCTCAATTAACAGATCTCGCTCAAATTCAGCAACGGCTGAAATCACCTGCATCGTCATTTTTCCTGCTGGACTAGTTAAATCCACACCCCCAAGCGCCAAACAATGAACCCGAATATTGAGTTCTGAGAGTTTTTCGACAGTTTTCCGAATATCAATCGCATTGCGACCAAGGCGATCTAACTTAGTCACAATCAGTACATCACTGTTTTCCATTCTATCCAGTAACCGCGAAAATCCAGGTCTGTCACTTGCCGCGACAGAACCACTGATATGCTCTTCAATCATTCGATGTGATTCAACCTTGAATCCAGCCCCCTCAATTTCTTTTTTTTGATTTTCGGTATTTTGTTCAAGCGTCGATACGCGACAATAAGCAAAAACTCGTGACATTACGTAATTATCCATCCGAAATAGATGTACGAATTATAGCATGTGTACGAAATAAATTAAGCTTAGTTTCGGACATTATTAATTACCACTGTACGGAACCGAACCATTTAGTACACGCAAATAACAAAATTGATATTAATATTATCTTTTGCATAATTCATACCTCATTGCTAGAATTATATTACTGAGTAATACAAAGGAAAAATATTATGTCTAGAGTGAGTAGTTTTACATTAGGCGATCATTTCACCAACTTTGTGAATGAATTGCTTCAATCTGGTCGTTATGGTAATGCTTCTGAGGTTATCCGTGATGCTCTTCGCATGATGGAATCAAGAGAGCAACGCGTTAATAATGTTCGTCGTATGGTTTGCGAAGGTCTGGATTCACCCGTAAGTAAAAATAGCATTGACGCAATTTTTGAAAAAGCGAAAAAGGATATCAATGTATAGCTTATCCTCACTCGCGGAAGACGATATTTATCAAATCGCAATTTATACCATAACCCATTTTGGGATACACCAAGCAGAAAAGTATCAGCGAGAGTTAACCGAAACGCTTACACTGTTGTCAAATACGCCTCAAATTGGGTGTGAATGCAGTTGGATAAAAGCGGGGATTCGCAGTTTTACCTTTAAAAAACATACGATTTATTATCTTGAACAAGAAAATAAAATACTGATAGCGCGTGTTATTCATCAATCTATGGATGTCGAACATCAAGATTTTTCTGACTAAAAAGTCATTAATCGTAAGCGTCCGGTAAACCTCACCTAGCCTTACGGTCGTCAACTTAATTCGGTTCTGTCGCATTAGCGGAGGTAAGTCAGAAAAAGTTGCGCTGCCTGTTTTTCAAGCAGCCAACCAATGGAATTGTTCTGCCGGTGATAAATCCGCTCCGGCGAGATGCTGAAGTTGCCCTTTACGTATCATATGCACTAACTCAATACCTGCCAGTATCGTCTGCGCCCGGCGGAATGATTTAAATCTCAGCATCGGTCGTATTCGCCGTTTGATATTCCGGTGATCTTGCTCAACCAGGTTGTTCAGGTATTTGCTCTGCCTGATGAGCATCCTTTCTTCTTCTGGTTTGTTGGTATTGAGTGTCGTCAGGGCGGACGCGTTGGCACCGCTTTTATCAATAGTAACCACCTCGGGTTCGCCGTGATGACGAATGGCCTTGCGAAAGAAGCGCAATGCAGCGGCAGCATCCCGTTTGGCGGTCAGCAGGAAGTCGATGGTTTGGCCTGTTGTATCCACCGCGCGGTACAAATATTTCCACTGACCTTTGATTTTTATGTACGTTTCGTCCATTCGCCACCGACGTCCAACAGTGCGCTTATGCCGACGAAACGCCTTATACAGCAACGGCACCAGGCGGATAATCCAGCGGTGAAGTGTGGAATGGTCAACAAGAATGCCGCGCTCGGCCATCATCTCTTCGAGATTGCGCAGGCTCAGGGCATAAGCCAGATACCAGCGAACACACTGGGTAATAACATCAACGGGATAATGTAGGCGTTTGAAGGCGTTTCGTATCAGCGACATGGTCAGGCAACATCACAAAAAAAAACAGCATGTTACCGGAAGACGCCTTAATGCGACAGAACCCCAATGCAACATCTACAACGAATGGCCTGATTCTACTTATAACCTCGGTTAAAAACGGGGGGATTACCGACAAAATGATACGGCGTTATGTCAGCCATATTCCAGCGCGACATTTTAAGATGATCCGCTATTACGGTTTTTTAGCCAATCGCAAGCGTGGGCGCTTATTACCCAAAGTCTATGACGCGTTGGATACGAACCATCCTAATGTTCCAGAAAAACCGGGGTTTGCGGCACTGATTAAAGGATTTTTAAACACAGATCTGTATCAATGCATTTTATGTGGAAACCGACTGCGATTTATGAGTGCGGAAAAAGGTATTCATGCCGTCACTTAATTATCAGACAGACGAGATAAAATGGCTCAAAAACGATGGTTACAAACTGCAGCCTATGATCAGTGTGCCTATAATTAGGCTTTTAGGTCATAATTTAAACGAATGACTGTTCTTATGGCTAATCAATGAATAAATAATCAGAATTTAATAAAAGTATAGCACTCAAAACCCTCGATTCGTACGTTACTTCATTGATTGAGATCCCTAACCATCAAGAGCAAACCACCCGTTATACGGGTGGTTATGATTACGGTTGAATGTTGACGAACTTTAGCAGCAATACAATCTGAATAAACAATAGAATAGAGTGATCTAAAGGTCTATTTTGCCACTCAATGACTTGTTCAATAACTGCGTCAGTCACCTTACTAATTAACGATGCGGAAACATCTGCATCATACATCTCTTTGAAAAAAAAGACAATCTCTCGGTTAGTCATACCTTTTGCATATAAAGAAAATATTTGCTCATCCATATGAGTCATACGTTGTTTAGTGCTTTTTGATAAACAGTGGCTCAAAAGAAGATTGGTGGTCTCGATGAATTTCAATTAATAGGGTACCTTCTCCGTTTTTAGCGCCTTTTGACTAAAACCATTCCTAGAATTATCCGCCACAGTTGGCTGATTTTTGTCATATCCAAGATGTTCAGAAAGCTCAGCATTCAATGCGGTTTCGATAGTGAACTTTTTAAGCAGAGAAAGCAGAAATGAAAATTCGCTGAGATCCTTCTCATTTTTAATATTTTTAGCCAACTCTAACGCGAGAGCTTTGATAATACTTTTGTCCATTTAAGTTAAGCTCCTTCTTTAGTTTAATCAATAAGATAATCCCAAAGGAGTACTTACACAAGAATTAGAGCAGTTTCTTCTACAACGTTAAACGAAGGCACGGTTCCGATAATCAACAGTCGCCTGTAGAGTATGAAAAACGATATACAGAAAGATTAGTTAGTGTCTACTGAATTGGTAGCTATTCATTTATTTATAATAGAATAGCCTTAATTATATCCAACAATTAAGGGGTAAAATTCTGAAAATTCCCCTTCGATATTTGGAATTCCAGTAATGCTAGCTTCAAATGTAATTGTTGTATTACCGGCAGAAGCAGTTATATCTACTGGTAATTTACGTTCGTTAACTGTAGTATGAGCCTCTCCCCAAGGGAAAGTAATAATGCCTTCTTTTCCTCTTGCATCATTTAACCTAACATTTGCAGCATAATTGCAAATTAAGGAAACACTCTTAGTTAATTTTTTATCTATACTATTACCTATAGCAACAGCACCAAAATCAAAAGTAACATCACTATCAATATAACATTGAGGATCAGGTGTAGGAGGAGCATAAGTACAGACTAATTCACCATTATTATATAACCGGTTATGAATAACAGCCCTTGCACTGTTCGCACCAGCTACAACCACACATTCTGAAACGGGTCCAGTACTTGCACTCTGATGCCCTACAATTCCTGGTCCAGTATTGCCATTTATAGTTATCCACTTTTCTTCGACCTGTTTCCAAGTATCGGTAGGATATGTACTAATACATTTAGTAGCAGCAACTCCGGAATAATAACCATTAACGCCGTTATCACAAAAATAACTTTCAAAGTCATGAAATTCATAAGCACCAAAATATCGTACCTGACTAGGGATAACTTCATTATCAAGCGGGCCAGGTACCCTTATCCAAGTAATTTTATAATCACGGAAAGCCGAATTAAGTCCTTTCCCCCCTCTAGCTTCTATACTCGTTAATACAATAGTTGCATAACTTTTCGGTATTACAATTGGCAGCAATAAAAATACCCCTAATGAAATTTGCTTTATCATCACACTATTCCTTCATCCTCTTTACCTCATAGTTAGAGGTGATTATTGATATTCTACTCTCATTGTAGATGAGGCCCTAAATGCCCCCACATTTAATGTAGTATTAGGTTTCATCACTGGTACTGCATATAATTTTGGGGCATCAGCCGGAGAGTTGTAGGTGAAATTCACCCACGTATTTGGTGCCAATGGAGTATTATCTCGCTGTAGTTGTATCCCAAAATTCGGTACATTAGGTACTTCTAATACCAATGTTGGTCCTAATACAGTAATTCCTGTTCCTTGAATTTGTAGTTTTAACATATTGTTATTTAATTTATCTGCTGGGCAATTTAAAGTATAAGGAATAGGTTTTCGGTAATTGACCCCGTCCACTCGTGTGATCAACACATCCCCAAACTCTACTAATAATGGTTGATTATTATTAATTGAACAGGGCGAAGAAACTACAGTTACCTTTACCGTCACTTGTGAGAGGCTACCATAACTCCACCAGGGCGTCATAATCAAAACTCCACTCAACAATATTGATTTATAAATCCTTCTCCATGCCAGTATATTATGCACACTCTCCCCCTTCTTTTTTAGCTGTTCGCTCCCCACTATTTGTTGCTTCATTATGGATACTCCAACGTAAAGGTGGCCGTTTCACTGAATGCCCCACGCACTATCGTCTGAGTGGCTATCGCCTCCGGCTCACCCTGCACATACGCCTTAAATTCCAATTGCGAATTCGGTGAGGACAACGCCAACGCATCCGTCGCTTCGTTAAACTTCACCGCCTGCGCACTCAATGTCTCTATCCCTATCGCTACCCCACGATTTTGATCGCCTACCGTCAACAATCCCGGTAAGGCCAAACTTTCAGTCCCGATAAACATCACGTTCACCGTGTTCCCCAGCGATAAGTCACAATCCGCCAGTTCAATCGCAAACCGCTGACCCAAGGTTCGTGCATTTTGGTATAAATACTTATCTACAATCGTCCCAAAATCGACCTGGATGTCTTCTGTCACCACCGTGCACGGCTCCGTCACTAACGTGCCGAACAACCGCACATTCGGCGCCGCTTCCGCACCACTGAGACTGCCCAACAACAGGGCGCTCAACAGGTATCCATTAATTTGATTCCGTATCATTATCGTCCTCGCCTATTGATAGTGGGCTTGCAAGGTGACTAACGTTTCAAAGCCCCCTTCCACCAATGTGGAGCCAGGCCGTTTCACCGGGACCGCCATCAGTTGCGGCGGGTTTTGGGCGTCCGTGATATCAAGTTGACTATTGGGCTTAAACACCGTCCCATTCGCTTGGTAAATGCGCACCCCTAAGTTATTCTCATTGGCCTTGTCTGTGCCCAAGCTTGTGGTGTGAAACACATCCCCATCAAAAGGGCTAATATCTCCGTTCAACGATAAGGTAAGCGTCCACCCGTGCGGGCTGGTATCGTCACATTCCAAGCGGTATTCAAGTGGCTTAGCGTAAGCCACGCCATCAATTTTATTGACCCCTAACCGGTCACCAAAATTCACCTCGATGCTTTGACTGTCATCCACCTTGCACGGCGGCGGCGCAATTAATGTGCCTTTAAAATTCATCTCGCCTTCGGCAAAAGCCGACGGCGCCACGAGACTCAACAGCCCCATAAATAGCGCGAACCGAAACGGGGATTTTCGGGACAGCGGTAGACTAGGTTCATGCAGAATACTCATGCTCACCCTCCTATTCATAACTCAGGTGAAAGTCCACCACGGCGTGGTAAGCCCCGGCATTCAAGGGCGCCGCGGTACGCATAGGGGTGACGGTGTAACGCAACGTGTTTTCCCCCTGACTCAGCTGCAATGGTTGCCCTCGGTCACCCAAACGCACATCGTGTCCGTACTCATCCAGTAGGCGTAATCCCACACCGGAGACCCCATGCGCTTTGACCCACTGCGGAGAGTCCGCATCCCGCACACTGCGAAAACTGACCCGCACCGCCGGTTGCCCTATTGAATGCACCCGTTCTCCGGTCCGCACATCCTGTAAACCGACCCCTGAGTCAAGGCAATCAGCCAAACGTAACTCAAAACTGACCGGATCACCGGCAGCCCCAAAAGCCCGCAATCGACCGGTGCCAATTTCATGCAAATCAATGTCTTGCCGGGCACTGCTCATCTCCAGTCGGCATGCGCTTTCCGTTAAAGCCCCCTGGACATACAGCGTGCCCTGCGCCCCGTCCACATCC
>NZ_JBCPSS010000008.1:0-173917 GCF_051129765.1 Providencia sp. Je.9.19 | reverse complement strand
CCTTAGTCGGCAAAACTAAGCCGGGCTCGGCGGCAGTGGTTGAATTTGCTGGGCAGGAGTATCCGGTAGTGGTGGGTAAGGATGGGGCTTGGCAGGTAACTTTGCCCGCCGTAACGGAAGATAAAGTTTATGACTATCAAGTCAAGGTAACGGATAACGCAGGTAATGTCGGGGTATTCCACGGGCAGTTTACGGTTGATACCCAAATTACATTGACAGCGAGCTTAGACTTAGCGAGCCAAGAGAATTCGAATGCCTCAATAACGCAATTAAAGCGTCCACAAATTAGCGGTACAGCTGACCCTGATAGTAAAATTATTGCTGAGTTTAAAGGACAAATTAAAACGGTTTATACTGATAACCAAGGTAAGTGGTCACTGAGTTTTGATGTTGATGCGGAAGTGGGCAAAGAGAACAATTATAAGATAGTGGCGAAAGATGCTGCCGGTAACCAAAAAACGGTGGAACAGAGTTTTTCATATTTACCCTCGTCAGGAGGGGCGGGAGAAGCCCATCCTCCGATGCTTTCAGTGGTATTAGATGTTGGTAGCGATAGTGGTAAGCTAGGCGATTATATCACTAATATAAAAATGCCTAAGTTTACGGGAACAGCGACTAAGGATGCTAAAATAACCTTATCGATTAATGGTGAAGATTTTACGACAGTGGCAGATAGCTTAACTGGAAACTGGGACATTACCGTTAATGAGCAGCCTGAGGGAAATAATCATTATGTTGTAATGGCAGAGCACCCAACCAATGGGCAATTAAAAGAGATATCTGGGAACATTTTTATTGATAATATCGCACCAGTATCTTCAATCGAATTAACCGCAGAAACAGATACTGGCTCTAAAGGTAACTTTATTACCGCACATCAAAAACCAGTATTTACTGGGAAAGGTGAACCTGGATGCAAAGTTACGTTACATTTAAATAATGAATTAGTTTCGACGACGACGGATAGCAATGGTGTCTGGAGCTTAACTTTACCTAATGAATTACCGAAAGATTTTACTGGGAATTTTAAAATTAATGTCACGGATGCGGCGAGCAATATATTTGAGAGAACAGCCAAATTGGTTATCAGTAGTCATAAACCAGAGCTTTCAGATATAGATCTTATTAATCCTTCAAATTTGGGAAAATTTAATAAAGCTAAATCAATTAATAGTCTTACCCCAACGTTTCGGGGAAAAATAAATGATGATTCTAGTTTAGAGTTTAAGTTTTCTTATTCTTATCAAAATAAGAAACAGAACTATTTGTTTCCTATTACTAAAATAGATAAAGATGGAAATTGGAGCTTCACTATTCCAGAAGGGATATTTGACAATGATCGTCGTTATGATGTGGATAATATATCTGTTGTTGCAACGTCTTCTTCGGGAGTTTCTTCGGAAAAAGCATTTTATAAGCCTGGATTGCAGATAAAAAACTGTATATTGAAAATAACAGGTGAAGTTTCAGCCGAATCTAGTAGTACAGGAGAAAATAATGAACGTCTTAGCTCTAGTCGCTCACCTTATTTACAAGGCTCTATTGAAGGGAGTTCAGATAGGGATGAATTGAAAGGAACCATTTATATCGGAGGTAAAACATATTCAGTAGATTTTGGTAAAAGCCGAAAATCATGGCATTTTAAAGTCCCTGATAATGTTCAACTCCCTTTAGGTGAAGTCCCCTATACCCTAACATTTAAAGATGTTTATGGTTCGGTAAGGGAGGCTTCTTTCTCTGTAGTGATCAGTGATTTTAAATTTTATCTTGACCCTGATACGGACTCTGGAGAAGTTGGAAACAACTTTACTAACCATAAACACCCCGTATATAAAGGTCAAATCACGGCAGGCGGCACGATTTCAGCTAAGGTGAATGGTAAGGATTATTCCATTCAAGCAAATGAGAAAGGGGAATGGCGTTTCGAAGTGCCTATTAGCGGGGACGGAGCTTATCATATTAGTTTTATTCAAGATGATGGAAGCCTTGCTGTTGCACAAACGACACTAAATATCCTGACTACTGATCCGGTCTTTAATGACTTTCATATTGTGGATAAGCAACTTTATAGTGGCACTCAAGTTTCTAATGTAATTAATCCACAACTGGTTTTTACCTATTCTGGAAATATGGATTATTACCTGATAACGGTGAATGGCAAAACCACAAGACATAATAAACTACAAACTAAATATAATGGTTCTAAAACGACGTTTGCTAATGAGTTAACTTTATCAAATGGTGAGCATACCGCTAAAATTACAGCGTTTGATGTTGCGGGAAATAAAACAGAGCATAAAGTCATTATTAAAGTGCTTAGTGATGAACAAGGTATTACTTCACCGAATATTGAATTTGGTATTAATGATAAACAGTGTATTTCTACAAAAGATGGCAAGTTATTATTTAATCAAAACGAGATTAAGTTTACAGGGATAACAACTTCCGCAGGCCAAATTACGCTAAAAGACATGACGGGAAAAACCATTGGTACGACTAAGGCAGATAATAAAGGAAGTTGGGAATTAACATTGCCTAATAATATTGTTCCCATTGATATAAAGGATGGCAATAATATTTCTCTATCGATTACGGCAAAAGATTTAATTGGCCGCGAAACACAGTTTGATTTTGACTTACTCTATGACGTTACCCCTCCAGAAATAACTGCAACTTTAGATGACTTACTTTCAAATAGCGGTGTTATTAATATTAATCAACCCACATTCAGTGGGATTACAAAAGCAAATGCCACGGTATGGTTAACTATTAGTAAACAAAAATATTCAGCCATAGCGGATGCTAATGGTAAATGGAAAATAAAATTAGACGATAAACAAGAGTTAAATGATGGCACTTATAAATATGAAATCGAAGCTCATGATATTCTTGGCCAAATTAGTTTAAATAAATTATCAGGTGATTTTACGGTAAAAACAATTGCCTCCATTAATGGTGAGCTAGACCCTGATTCAGATTCTGGGGAGAAGAAAGATAATCATACCAACGTAAATAAGCCAGTATTTAAGGGAGTAACAGAGCCAAATGCCACTGTACGGCTCGTTTTCAATAATAAAATGGCATCAACTTATGAAAGCATAGCAAATGAAAGAGGAGAGTGGTCGATCAATGTGGATACCGAATTGAGTGATGGTATCCATGATTATGTGATTTTTGCGATTGATAATATTCAAGGCATTAATGGTAAAATTAAGGGGCAGTTAACCATTGATATGACAGCCCCCGATTTGCTCATTGGCGGTGCAGTGGACCCTACGGACTTTACGACTAAACAGGACATTTTAGCTCGTATTACGACACCGACTTTTGCGGGGATTGCAGAGCCAGATGCTTATTTAGAAATCACAGTTGGTCAAGATATTTATAAGGGTATCCTTGTTGATAAGCACGGAAACTGGAGCTTTACGTTATCAGAACCACTAATAGATGGTGAACATGATTATCAAATAAGGATAACAGATATTGCAGGGAATCTAGGGATAGAAAGTTTAACCGGCAAAGTTACTATTGATACCAAAGCTCCTGAACTTTCTGGTTCCTTAGAAAATTCTACTAACTCTGGGGATAAAAGTGATGATATTACCAATATCAACACACCAAAATTCAGTGGCATAACAGAGCCTGATGCGTTAGTCGAGCTTAAGATTGCTAATGCGACTTATCAAGGGAAGGCTGATAAAAGTGGTAAATGGACGATATCTGTTACGGATACCTTGATTGATAAAACCCATGATTATCATATTGAAGTAAAAGATGCAGCGGGAAATACGAAGGAGATGACAGGGCAAATTACTATTGATACCAAAGCTCCTAAACTTTCTGGTTCCTTAGAAAATTCCACTAACTCTGGGGATAAAAGTGATGATATTACCAATATCAACACACCAAAATTCAGTGGCATAACAGAGCCTGATGCGTTAGTCGAGCTTAAGATTGCTAATGCGACTTATCAAGGGAAGGCTGATGAAAGTGGTAAATGGATAATTCCTGTCACCAAGCTACTGGCTGATGGTTCCCATAAATACACGATTGAAGTGAAAGATAAGGCAGATAATAAGGAAATTATAGTAGGCAAAATTACGATAGATTCAACCTTACCCGATGCATCTGTTAGTCCTGCACCAGTACCAGTAGAAAATAAAGTGGTGATGCCAATTGATATTCCACCAGTTGATAATACGATATCTCAAATAGATATTGATAATCTCTATTTCTAGCAAAGCGATTTTAGAAAAAACAGTTGAACCTCAGCATAATAAATGGTGAGGTTCAATGTGTTAAATAATAAATTATTTGAATAATGGGAATGTAGCCGCTGGTTGTGCATGAAAACTTTTAAAGGCAAGTAAAAAATAAGAAACATCATCATAACCGACTTCATGTGCAATACGTGTCATTGGCATATTATCTGCTTTAGATAACATCATGGCTTTATTCATCCGAGACATTAAACTTATTTTAGAAAAACTGGTGTATTCACTCGATAGACGACGTTTTAGTGTTGATGCACTCATATGAAGTTTTTTAGCAACTGTATCTAAAGTACAGCATTGCTTTCCTGCACCATAAAAAATCAAGTCATAGACCTTATCTTTTACTGATATGTTCATTGAGGCATGCAGTGCGGGAATAAATCCATCCACAAATAGGAAAAAAGACAGTATAAAGCTTAAGTGGATGTTAATGACATTATTATTGGAAAGTAGAAGTAGTTCCTTCGTAGCAGAATAAAATACATTTTCAATAATAGGATTTTGTTGTAATTCGGTGTAGCAAATATTATTAACAGATTTTGATTTTGTTTTATTGAGAAACAAAGAAGAATGTTGTTGGTAAAAGCATTTTAGCATCTCGCTGGTTATCGGGATTACATCGACTGCCAATGAGTCATATTTATCACTGCGGATTATCTCAATAGATCCGCCTTTAGGTAGAAAGCAAATATTTGAGGTTGTTAGCGTTTGCCATTGTCCCTCTTCTATTCGTATTTTAATTTCACCTATACTGATTTTTAGTAACAGGGAGTGAGTAAGATAAAAGCTATTTTTTGTTTTATTGGATAGTGTTTCAATATAGGTATGAAACGTTTTTTCACAAAAAGTAATCGACATAAAATAAACCTGAATAAAGTATTACCCATGATTGCAGACCGTAAAATGACTCTGGGTATCGCAAAGAGTGGTTCACGGTTTTTTTTCAAAAACAAACCTTGATATTTATTTGTCTGGAAAATGGTTTGTTATCTGACTCTCATTCAATAAACATCGACTGACAACGATGCTATTTCTCGATTGAACATAGGTGATACTAATTTTATGGTGTGAATATTTATTTAAATAATGGTCACGATTTTTTATGTTTTTTGGGGCGTAAAATAAAGTCGAAAAAAGTCAGACATATTCATATTTTTGATGGTTTAACTTAATGTTTTTATTTGAGTTATTTGTTGGCATTACTGATGCGATGGCAGAATTTCATGGGGCAATAAATAAAAAAGTCAGAAAAGTCCAAAGTGGAATGGCGGGAAATTCCTTAGAGTATGAGAACATGCGCAGGAAAACTAACAGGAATAGAATATAAAAACGGCAGGAATGCATATCCCTGCCGTTCTCGTTGATAATATTTAAAGCGATTAGTTTAGCAGTTGGTTCAATTGGCTGTATAAACCTTGTGCACTTTTCTTGTAACCATCAACAGACAAATGTACGTTATCAGGACGCGCTAAATCTTGAGCCGCCCATGTTCGAATTGAACAAGGCCCTCCCATAAAGGCTTGCCAATCCCAGAATAACGTATTTTCTTGGGCTGCTACTTTCTTCTGTATTTGAATTACATTCATTAAGTTAACTGGCATTTGTGCCTGACAGCTTGCGGCGTTACTGAATTTGATTGAGTCGTTTGGCCCAACTAATAAAATTACGCTATTAGGCACCTGTTGGCGGATTAAGCGGATTTTTTCGCTTAAAACTCGCTCATAAGCTACTAGATCTAAGGTATCGTTAAAGGCCTCATTGGTACCGTAAGCTAAGATCACCATATCGGGCGACATTTGTGCCAAGGTTTCACTCCATTGTGGTTGCCATTTATCAACCATACTCAGAGTAGCGCCATTTAAACCGAGCGCAGAAAGCATCACGCCAGGTTGTGTTGAACGCAGCAACCAACCGCCAATTTTTAAATTATTTTCTTTACCCACTGAAACTTGTGCGGGTAGTTGAGTATTAATTGGTGATGAGAAGCGCCAACTACTACCTGTTGCAGGCAAAGAAAGTACGGATGATGCCGCAGGAGAAACATTCATCTGCGTATCAGAGGTTGTCTGGTAAAGCGCTTGTAATTGATAGTTTCCTTGTGCGGGCTGTAATGGCTTTAACAATATGCTATTACTTGCGGCGGCAGGTTGCGCAATTAAGCCGCCCAAGGGGTAATCAAAGCGTTCATCTTTACGGCTTGAAAATAGTGTCCATTGTTTTTTATCACTCACGCGATTAATGGTGGCAGTTCTTTGCCCCGGAACCGAGATTGGTGGTACAAAACCAAGACCCGCATCCCCATAGCGTTGTTGAAATAATGTTCTCAGATTACCACTAAAAAAGTCAGCCGCAGTGTGTGAGTCGCCTAATTGGACAATATGAACCTGTTGGTTACCTTGGCGCAATTTACTGGCAAAATGGCCCAGATTGGGTTCTGCGTTATTTATCAGTTGCCCTTGTTCAGTGGCTGGTTGGCCTTTTGATGGGGAAACTGTCGTGGTTCTATCCGCTGTATTTTGGCAAGAAAGTAGCCCAAGCGACAGTAGCGTAATGACGCTAGCTGCGGCTAATTTTCGACTAACTTGACGTAGATTGTTCAGTTTCATGAGGTTCCTTTGCTTCCTCTTCGAAATGAATGAGTGAAAAAACTTTTTCAGCAATGGCTTGTTGTCCTTTTGTGCTGAAATGGATCCCATCACCACTTCTTAATTTAATTGTGCTGCTTTCATCCCCAATATAGTCGGAATAAGTGTCATTTTTATATTTTAAGACATCATTCGCGGAAAAATAAATTTCACCGTGATTCTCGACCTCGGATTGGTAAAGACTTCTTAGGAATTTCATACCATCAGATAGCGTATTCTTACGCATATTGGGGGGGCCAATCCAAATCACATCGACATTGTGCTGGCGAGCGGTCGATAATATATCACTAATACGCTCACGATACACCTGTTCCCAGCCTTCGCTTTTAAATTTGACATATTTATAGCCTGCTTGAGGTGGCATATCCCATGGGTCATTTGGCCCTAAAAAGACCACTAATACTTTAATATTAGGATTATCATTCAACGCCTTGGCAATAGTTTGTGGCCAATTAAAAAAGCGAGGATAGGCAAGCCCTGTACTTTGCTTACTTAAATTAATGCTATCGATATTATATTTTTTCAAGAGCATGTTTTTAACGTGGGGTGCGATGCCTTGCATCATCGAATCCCCTGCAAAGAGTACTTGATCCCCTGTGGCGATATTGGCGATATGCTTCGGTACGATGGGGATGTTTTGCTTAGCTGTAAACGTGCCAAAATGAATTTTGGTGTTATTTGTTCTTGCTTGTGGGCGCTTAAGTAATTCAGGAAAAGTGACCGATAAGGTTTCTGCGGGATAAACATAGCCATTGAGGAAATTTAGCCCAACACGATAATCATGAGGAAAATTGAGTTTACTGTGCTGATTGGCTAAAGCTTCCGCTGCTTTCTCTTCTTTCGCTTTCTGTCCAGAAGCATGGTAGGCAAAAGAGCTCCCCGCTGCTTGTATACCCTCATTTAAATGAGCGCCATAGTCCCATGTGGCGTTTCCTGCCATATTTGACCATGGGGTATCCTGATGATACTTCTGCTGCCAGAAGCGCTCTAATGAGCTTTGGTTCAACCAGATAAGTAATAAACCTGCAATCAATACAATAAAGAGTACTTGCCCGGCTTTTATCAGGGTATTTTTAAACTCAGAAGTTAGCATAAATAAATCCTGGCATTCCAGATGGAGAAAGCATAAACATAATGGTAAGAACGATAGCCAATGGAATGGGGTAGTAGTACCAAGGAATTTGTTGATATTTCTTTGCTATGTAATGGTAACTTTGAACAAAACAAGGGTAAGCAAGTAGTAGCACCCAAAAAGCGATAATTAATCCAAGGCTGGCACTGACAGAGGCAATAAATCCAGGTGCAATAATTTGATTGAGCATCATGATTGCATCATCAAAAGTTTGGCTGCGGAAAAATATCCAAGCGAAGCACACAAAGTGGAAGGTAATAATACGCGACACTAGAGTCGAGAGTGTTTTGTTTGGTAATGTTTTTGTCCAACCTAATTTTTCCATACAGAAACTTTTAAGGTTGAGTAATACAATCCCTAAACCATGTATTGCTCCCCACACCACAAATGTCATTGCGGCGCCATGCCATAACCCTGAAATTACCATTGCGAGAAAAACGTTGGTATTCATTCGACTAAATCCCTTACGGTTGCCACCTAATGGGATATAAACATAATCGCGAATAAAGGTTGATAAGCTAATGTGCCAACGCGCCCAGAATTCTTTGAGGTTAGCGGCTATATAAGGTGCATTAAAGTTAACGGGTACTCTATAGCCAAGTAATAGCGCAATACCTGTGACTAGGTTGGTATAACCAGAGAAATTAAAATAGATATTCCAAGCATAGGCGTAGGTTGCCACTAAGATTTCTCCCGCACTGTATCCAGTAGGGGCATCGAATACGGGATTAACATAGTTCTCGGCAAGAAATGAGCTAAATAAAAATAGCTTAACTAATGCCAAGCAGATAAGCAGTATTGCTTTTCGGGTATCTAATATTGTCCGAGTTTCAGCTTGTATTTGCGGTAGGAAGTTTTTTGCTCGGTTAATTGGGCCTGCGACGATGCTAGGAAAAAAGGCAAGGTATAAAGTGACATCAAAAAAGTCAGCTTTAGCTATTTCCTTACGGCAAACCGAGACTGTGTAGCTAACGGAATGGAAAGCATAAAAGGATAGGCCTAATGGCGCGAGCAACTCAATAATAGGCAGCCCAACACTGAAACCGAATTTGTCTAATGTTTGTTGTATGGTTTCTTGGAAAAACGAATAGTATTTAAATAAAGTAAAGCAGCCAATAATTCCTGTGGCTAGAATGACATAAATCCATTTATTAGTGAGCCAATTTGTTAGCCAGTTAGTTAATAGAGAAATGAAAAAGGTATAGCCGAATAATATATAAGCAAAGTCAGGGCTAAATGAATAAACAAAAAAGTAGCTTGCCGTAATAAGTAAGCCATTTTGTAACTTTGCGCTTGGTTGACAACTCCAATAAATAAGGAAAAACACTAAAAAAGAGCCAAGAAACTCAAACGAGAAAAAATTCATGTTGGACTCAAAATGTTAATTATTTTAGTAGTAAGAAGATGCCCTATGATATTTATTATCATGCCTTATGCAATAAGATTATTGCTCGTCATATTTCAAGCAGGTGCGTTGTTGGTCTCTCTCAACGACTTAAGTCACATACTTATGTCTGTTCTCTATATTGATGCGTTTTTTTAGGCGCTGATTTATCTTAGTTGGCTCAATAAAAAAATCCACTCTATTGAGAGTGGATTTTTTAGTGTCTTGTACCTGGTGATACAAAATTAAATGCGAGTTATTGCTCTTTTTTGAGCTTGTGTAATCAATTCTTCGTTACTCGCGTACATCTCTTGTAAATAGCGGTTATAAGTAGAACCTAACTCTGAGTAGCCTTTCATATCATTGATAAGTTTTGTGGTATCTAACTCATCAGTTGATTTACGTTGTTTCGCTCTTGAATTACGTAGTGATTCATAAGCATTGTGGGTATTCATATTCTTCATATAGGCAGTTACGGTGCCTTCAACTGAAGAGTATACAGAATAACCTTTAACTTTCCCTTGTTTAGCCTGACACCCGCTTCCGCAGCGCATTCCAAACAAATTACCATTTTGTGTTGCTAGTTGAGATGTACCCCAACCTGATTCTGTTGCAGCTTGTGTCGCCACTAAATGTGTCGGCATGATATCCACACGACTGAGTAATTTATCCCAGTTAATACGTTGTGGGTTATTACATTTCATACCATAGCTATCACATATTTGAGCCAGTTGGCGTAGCTCTTGTGCGCTCCACTTCTTGTTTTTACGCACTGAAAGGAGCCAGTTTCGCTCTTCCATAATCTGTTGATTGACTTTTTCAATCACGGGGACAACCGTTTTCAAAAACGCTTTCTTACGTGGTGTACCAGTTGGGTATTTTCGCAAATCAGGCAACGATGTTTGAGCTTGATTTGTGCTCTGCACTGCCTTGTGAGAATACTCTTTTTTGAGCATGGTACTGGTGCTGGTAGAGCCTAAACTAAGACTCGAAAATAATAGTAAAAATAAGAAAGCGAAGACGGCTTTTGTCCTCATCGTTCGAGAGGGCATTTGCTTCTCCTAAGTATCTCTGAACAAAATTCGACCGAATAGTAGCAGAATAATTTTTCATGAGCTACTTATATCCGGCTGACATTAGCTAAATTTCTGTATTGTTTTGTTATGGTTTGAGGGTAAATTAAATTTATGTTTATTTTTTTGTGGTTAGCTAAAATAATTTATAGTACCTTTTAGTTATTTATAAATTATTATTACTTATTTGCCTTGATGTTGGCGTTACATAAGTCAAATTTGATTAAAATACAGTCAATACATGTACTTATTGAAAGGTTATTTTGGTTAATAAATGAGCGGTTGGTAGTGTGTTTTTTAATCGAATTGAGAAATGCATCTTTTTAGGAATGTTTACATGTCCTAGTAATGAGTAAGAAAGTGGTGGGTAAAACACAATAAAAGAAAAGTAAATTTAGCATAGGTTTTATCGAAAAAAATCATTTTAAAAGGTCGTAAAAATGGAGTGGGAGGTGACATATTTTGATTAAATAATCTCTTTCTTGGGTGATAAATTGTAATGTTGATAATGTTAATATTACCTATTAGTTAAATGTCTCTGGAAAGGGTGAATGAGTGACTATTTTAATAATGAGTCATTGAAGAATGATCACCCAGTATAAATTAGCGGGTCGAATTGCGGGGAACATAAATAAGTTCGATGAGTTCTTTTTGCTCAGTGACTTGAATATCATTTGCCCTATCTATAAGCATTTTGATTGCTAAGGCACCTATATATTCGGCAGGGATCTGTACCGTTGATAATTCAGGATATAAATAATGACAAAGGTCTGTATCATTAAAACCAATAACAGCGATGTCTTGGGGTATCTCAATATTATGTTTTCTTGCCGCACGATAAATGGCGCCTGCAAGTAAATCATCATCACAGATAACGAGATTAGGCTGGGTTTGGAGTAATATTTCTGCGCGATAAGTCGCTTCTTCAACAGAGAAAGTCGAATATTCAAGATGCAGTGTTTTATTTTGGTGTTCTAGTGCATTAAATTTACTTTCGAATATGCGATGTCGTCTAAGAAAATGCCTTCTAGGGAATTCAGCGCGAAAGTAACCGATTCGATAACGATCTGATTGCTGAATGTATTCGATGATTTTATTCGTTGTTTCAGTGATATTAAGCTCAATATCAATATTGTCTTCATTATCGGGCTCAATATAGACGATTTGTTTTCTATAACTGGCTAATTTGAGCGTAAATTCATCACTACAAGCATATATAATGCAGCCACTTATTACTTTACTTTGAAAAAGGGAAATGAGTTTATCGCACCATTCATCATTAGCGATACTGTCGAGGAGAATAACAGAATAACCTGATTTAGCAGCCGCTATCTCTGCGGCGTAAATAACTTTTCCAAAATAGGGTTGTTGTAGATCAGGTACCACAAAGGCAATATTGGTTGATGAACCATTACGTAGCATTTGAGCGCTGACATTAGGTTGATAATTTAAGTCTTCAACGACAGCTAAAACGCGTAATCGAGTGGCTTCAGAAACCCTACCTTTTGATTTACCGCTAAGAACAAGTGAAACAGTTGATTGTGAGACATTTGCTAATTTAGCGACATCTTTACTATTAATAGAGGGTTGATATGTCGAACTATTCTTTTTTTTAGTCATAACGCAAATACCTTTTTTTATAGCAAGTGTAACAAAGGTCTAGGATAATAAGGTGGATATTAATTTGTTTTACCTCGTCTTATTTATAGGGTGAAAATATGCACTATTAATATGAGTAAAGCGAATGAGTAAAGTAAATTTATTTAAGCCAATTAAATAAGTAATACGTATGACTTACTGTGAATTACCTCACATTAGGGAATAATAATCATATGTATGATGCGATGGTCGGTACTATAGTTTGGTCAGTAATTTATAGTTTGGCCGATAATAGCGGTGACATAAATGGCATCCTACAGCTAACGGGTGATTAAATGAGTACAATATTTAGATTAAAAGTTGTGTCGTTTTTACAGTATTTTATTTGGGGGTCTTGGCTCGTGACCTTGGCATCGTATCTATTTAATACGTTGCAGTTTAAAGGGAGTGATATTGGATTAGTTTTTAGTTCATTGGGTCTCGCTTCACTTTTTGCACCTGTAGTGATTGGTATGGTTGCAGATAAAATTAATAATCGAAAACTGGTATTTATTACCCTGCATTTGCTTTCAGCCGTTACCTTAATTTTAGTGGCGTATAGCACCAGCGTAACCATGCTATTTTTAGTTTTATTATTGAATTTAATGTTTTATATGCCAAGTATATCGATGTGTAATAGCATCCTATTTGAGTTACTAGAACAGCAAAAATTAGAATCAAATAAATATTTTCCTAAAATTCGTGTATTCGGTACTGTCGGGTTCATCGCTGCTATGTGGACGATAAGCCTGTTAAAACTCGAAACGAGCCATTATCAGTTATTTATCGCTTCGGGTGCTTCTGTTGTCCTTGCCATTTTCTCGCTCACCTTGCCAGCGGCTAAAGCTATTGATAAATCTGAGAAAGAAGCTGTCACGACATCTAACTTTAATATGAAAAACATTTTATTCGTTTTTCAAAAACATAATGTTGTTGTATTCCTCTTTTTTGCGATGTTGTTGGGTTCGGTTTTGCAAATCACTAACACACTGGGTGTGCCTTTCTTGCAAGATCTGGCAAAAAATCCAGAGGCGGAAGGTTCATTATTTGCAAGTTTTCCAACGATCTTCTTGTCTATTTCTCAATTTTCAGAAGTCTGTTTTATTTTAGTACTTCCTTTCTTACTTAAGAAAATCAAAATAGAGACCATCTTATTATTCAGTATGTTGGCGTGGATTTTACGTTTTGGCCTATTTGCTTATGGTGATTTCTCAACCATTGGTACTTTCGTACTTCTGTTATCAATGATTGTTTATGGCTGTGCGTTCGATTTCTTTAATATTTCAGGTTCTCTTTTCTTAGATAAAGAAATTCCATTGCAATATCGCTCAACTGCCCAAGGGATATTTACGACCTTTGTGAATGGTTTTGGTACTTACCTTGGTGCGATGTTAAGTGGTTGGGTACTTGATTTAAATACGGTTAATGGCGTTGTTGACTGGCACATGTTCTGGATTGTTTTTGCCTGTTATACCGGCTCATTCACCATTCTTTATTCAATTTACATGTTGCTTAGAAAACCGTCAGATTCACAAGGTGAAACTGTTAACCACTAGAAATAGATGTGGTTAGTTGTGAAAACGCAACAACATAATAGGTGAAAGTGATGTTGAACGAAACTGAGTACCGTATTAAAGATTTAAGTCTAGCGCCGCAAGGAATGAAGCGTATTAATTGGGCGAAAGCACATATGCCAATTATGCAAAGCTTAATGATCCGCCTTGAAAAAGAGCAACCGTTTAAAGGCCTGACTATCAGTATTTGTCTACATGTCGAAGCTAAAACGGGTGTGTGGATTGAAGCGCTAACTAAAGGCGGCGCTAAAATTGCAATAACAGGCTCTCCGGGTTCAACGCAAGATGAAACAGCGGCTGCATTAGTCGAGTATTACGGTGCTCAGGTTTTTTCACAACGAGCAGAAGATTTCGCTGACCATATTAATTATTGCAAAGAAATTTTACGCGTAGGGCCCGATATCATTGCTGATAATGGGGCTGATTTACATGAATTGATCCTCACTGACCCTGAGTTTAGCCATTTACAGACTAAAATATTAGGGGCAACCGAAGAAACCACGACAGGAGCGAATCGTCTACGCGAAGATTTCTCTGCAAATCTTTGGCCGACGCTAGTTATTAATGATACTCAAGCTAAGCGGATCATTGAAAACCGTTATGGTGTGGGCTCATCAGTGGTTGAAAGTATTGCTCACGCGACTAATGTCATGATCCACGGTAAAAAAGTGGTTGTGATTGGCTATGGTTATTGTGGCTCCGGTGTTGCTCAACGATTCAGAGGGATGGGGGCACATGTTACTGTTGTTGAAACTAACCCGTTAACACGTCTTGAGGCTCACTTGGAAGGTTTTTATACCGCACAGTTGAGTGATGCTATTCCTGATGCAGATTTTGTTGTGAGTGTCGTGGGTCGTGATAACGTGTTAACAGCTAAAGATTTTCTCTTAATGAAAGACAAAGTTATTATTGCTAATGCAGGCCATTTTCAACGAGAAGTTGATGTTGAAGCATTAAATGAACTTGCCGAATATAAAGAAGAAATCATACCGAAAATCAATCTATATCAATTGAAAAATAAAAAACAACTGTACCTGATGTCGGATGCAAATTTAGTTAATTTGTCTGCCGGAAATGGTAATCCAATCGAAGTGATGGACTTGGGATTAGCGTTACAAACCTTGAGTCTGGAGCGTATCGCTTTAGCGAGTCAGTCATTAGCTAAAATACCTCAGCCGGTACCTTATGATATTGAAATGGCAGTGGCTGAATTGGCATGTGACAACTGGATAAATCATTAATTGTATTTTAACTAGCTCGTAGAAGATGTTTTTTATAGGTCATTCAACGAAAGTTAATGCAACAGTGTGTGCAAATTTAAATCAGCTCATAAGAGAGTGTGTATGGAAGAGATGGGGCATTTTGTTACCGCTGAGGTTTATGTCAATTCACCATGGTCAGTTGAAGAAGCAAAGGTGGCAATAGATGCATTTTGCTTAGCGATGCGTCAGGAACCTGGCTGCTCACTGGCATATGCATGGCAGGATAATGCTGATCCTAGTCGGTTTATTCTATGGGAGCGCTATGACAGCCTTGCTGCTCATCAGCAACATTTTACCTTACCTCATACGCAGGCCTTTATCCAAGCCGGTTGGGTTAAACTGATCCGTGCATTTGAAACTACGTTATCTGATGATGAGCCCAAGGAGCCTACTCGATGATTAATTGGGGTATTTTGGGAACAAGTTTCATTTCTGGGGTGATGGCAGATGCAATTGCCGGTGTACCGGGGCATCAAGTTTATGGTGTTGCAGGGCGTTCAAGTGCCAATCTGGCTGCCTTTTGTCAGCAGCATCCAACAAAACATGTGTTTAATGATTATGCACAAATAATTGCTGACCCAGAAGTCGATGTGATTTATATCGCTTTACCTAATCATGTACATCATGAATATATTCTTCAGGCTGCTCGTGCAGGAAAAGCTATTTTGTGTGAAAAATCACTCTCTGTTGATATGGAGAAAACACAAATTGCATTAGCAGCAATAAAAGAGCATAAGGTTTTCTTTCTTGAAGGATTGATGTATTTGCACCATCCGTTGATTACTGAGTTAGTCGCTCAATTGAAAAGTGGTGTTGTGGGCGAAGTTCGCTCAATTACTGCACGTTATGGTGCTGATATTGTAAAATTTGTTAATCCAGACAGTCGAGGTGCGATTTATAACCTTGGTTGTTATCCCGCCTCTTTAATTCACTTAGTCATGCAGCTTAGTTATGGTGAAATGGCAAATCGCTATCAAATCGCGGCAAACGGTAGACGAGGTGCAGATACTAATATCGTAGAAACTTCAGCGCTGTTAACTTGGCCTGGGCTTGCTGTGGCACATCTACATTGTGTAGAAGATTATGGCATGTTTTGGGATTTTAGTATTCAAGGTAGCGCTGGAACCTTGCGCATTGAAAGTAACCCTTGGTTACCAGAGGTTCAAGGAAATGTGATAACTGTTAAACCTTATGAACAACCAGCTCAACGGATTGAAATTTCAGCTGAGGGTGATGCTTTTTATTATCAAGTCCAAGCGGTTGGAAATGCGTTAATGCAAAAACAGCTCGAAGCAAAGCGTCCAGCGGTGGGTTTACAAGATTCATTAGAGATTATGCAACTGTTAACGGAATGGGAAAGTCAGGCGCTTAATTTTAGTGATAATTTTTGCCATTAGTTAGCAATATAGACGAATGATTTAAATTTGATATCTATGCCGTGAATTAATAAGGTTCACGGCATAGATTATATTATTAAGGGCGCAAAATTTGTTGTTGTGCATCTTGCGCTTTGGCCGCTTCAGCCAGTAGTGAAAAGTCAGAAACTGTCCAATAATGTGTCGATGTGGGAAGCTGCCCCATATTTGTTGTTGGCAATAAGCGTAATTCAGCTAATTGTGTAAGTGAATAACCAAGGTAGCTATCTGGCAGGCTTAATCGCAAACCTTCCGAGGGGATCATTTGAGTTGGAAATAAAGGCAATCGATTATCTTTAGTTTCATAGTCTCTGGTTAACACAAGAAACTTTTCTGGAACGCGTTGGTAACTGTTCCACCAAATACCATCTACTTTATCAAACATTTTACGGGAATCTTGCTTCTTTTTATCACCGAGTTGATGTAATGCTACAGGGAGTATTTGCGTGATGGATTGAGCGTACATAGGTAATGATTGTGCTCGACCTTGTAAAATCAATGTCATCGAAAGTCTTGCCCCCAATAAGTTCGAATACAAATCTTCAGGGGAAAATGCCGAAATACCTTCAGAGAAACCTGGTACAGATTGGTAACCATACCATTGGGCTATTTCATGCCATGCGGCAAGTTGGAATGCAAGTTTTGCGGCTAAATAAGCGCTGAGAGTATAGCGTTGCTTGGCGGATTGTGGCGCATGAAATGCGCTAAAATGAATTTGTCTGCTTGTCAGCTCATTACTGAGTGTTAGCGACCATTCTTGGCCAAGGCGTGGATAAATTTGGCTAAATAAATAGAATGTATAATCGGCGGTGTCTCGGACATGGGAGACATCAATAAAACTGCCTTTATCTGTGTATAATAATCCGACTTTTTCATGACTGACACCCATCAACGCAGCAGCTGCGCCCACAAAGCTATCATTATAATGATGTTCGCCGAGTTTATCGGCCTCAACGATATTGTCGATGGTATAAAAAGGAACAGGAACTCCCCAAAGCTGTGCCTGTAAGTCATAACCAAATGCACAGCAAGCTCTCAAACCTTGTGGCGGCTCTAATTCATTAACGACAGGCCAACTTTGCAAGGCTTCTTCTTGGCTATCGCTCGTTAAAACAGGGGCAATAATTGATAAGTTCTGTTTTTGGGTATTTTGGCAAGCCGCTAAAAATACCGTCATGCATAAGATAATAATAGATTTATACATTAGAATGCCTCACCCACCTGAAAATAAACCCCGGTGCTATTTCGACCAATACCAAAATCAAGGCGTACATTCATTCTCGGTTTAAATTCAAAGCGATAACCAACGCCAACCGTAGGTAGCCAGTGCCCTTCACCTAATGAAGAGGGGGAGTCACTCATGGTACCAGTGCCAAGCCAGCCGACGACACCGTGTCGCCAATCGAGCTTATGTCTTAACTCAATTTGGCTGGTGAAAATATTATTATCACGGTAACGTCCTTCATAATAACCGCGCATCCGGTTGCCATTACCAAGCAGAGATAGTTGATCCCAAGGAACGTTACCCGTTGTAAAACGGACATAATTATCGATAGCAAAAACGGTCTTGTCAGTTATTTCATGGTAATAAGCATATTGGAGTTGAGTGGTTTGAAAGCGCGTATCACTGCCAAAACTAGGTGCAAAATAGGTGTAGATTACTTCAAAGGCTTGGCCTTGGTGTGCATTAGGTAAGAAGTCACGGCTATCATAGCTAAAATAAGTACTCATACCTGAATTGACTACTGAGCGTCCACCAATGGTTTGTGAAAAGTATTTTCGTGCACCTGCATCTGGGTCACTGGCGTTCATTGATGAAAAATGCCACCCTAATCCAAAATAAGTTGCATCAGTGAGTTTGTATAATGCTCTTGGGGTAATTTTGAATTCTTGGGAATGATACTTTTCTTTATTATTATCATTTTTCCCTGCGGCGTAACCTTTGCCCCAATAATAAGTGGGTACATTGTTTAATGTACCTGAAATAAATAATCGCCACTGGTCGTTATCAATAAAATTATAATTGGTAAAATTAATACCAAAAGCCCCTGTTGAAGAGGCGAAACCACTTAAGCCAATCGAAGAGGGCTGTGTGATTTTATCTTCTTTATCAATACGGTACAGTCCAACTATAGCCGTACCGACTCCCAGTCCCATTTCAGGGGTATAGAAAGGTCCCGGTAATATTCCCCAATCAACCGTTTTACTTTCATCAAAGCTATTTTTACCACCAAGCTCATTGAGCCAGCCATCAATTTGTTGGCGTTCAGGTAAAATTTGTGCCTGAGATATTGGCATAATAAAAAGGCTGAGCAATGTCAGCCTTTGAAGAATATTCAGTTTTAACATTAAAAACGGAACTCTCCCGAGACATAAAAGGTATTACGGTTATTAAAACCGAATTCAGTGAGCACATTAAAATTACGTGTGAATTCTACACGTGCTCCAACAGTGTTGTTCCATTTATGGGCAAGATGTTGTTTGACGTCGAATTTCATTCCAGGATCATCTAATGCATCAACAAAACCTTTAAAAGCCGGAGGTAAACTGAGATTATTTACATCCCCTTTAAAACGTTGGGTAATATCTTGATACATTGCACCAGTCCAAATTTGAATTTTAGTATTTCCTTGGCCCTCAATAAGCGGATCGAGAGTAAACTGATAACCAATACGTGGTGAGATGATCAATGCTTTAATATTACCATCGAGGATATCTAAATCTGTTCGGGTATAATTAAGATCAAGTGTCGTAAATATGTTTTCATAGCCACCAGCAAGGGTGAAACCAGCACCATAAGTTTTGCCTTTAAAATCTAAATCAAATGGTTGATCTTTTAAAAAGTCCAAAGGGAGTTTTCCAAACCCAAGATCAAAGCTACCACCTTTTAAAATAGTATGGGATTTACCTTTGGTATGGCCATATAAACCATACACATTTAAAAATGGAAAGATCCATGAGTCTATTTTTAATGTGTGGGTTTCACTTTTTTGGCGGGTATGTCCTGCATCTATACTCAGAGCATCTGCTGTTTCTGGGTTTTTAGGCATGATGAAACCAATTTTATCCACCACAATATCTTGGCGCATATTCATATAACCATAACTTGCCCCAAATGGTTCAGGTAAATCATAGCCTCGGGCGCGCGCTTCGTCTCCCCAAATAGGCAGTACTCGTGACTCTGTAGCAGAAGAACGAGTAATACCCCCTTCATTATTACTTTTCGGCGCACCAGACTCACTCATGGTCATGGAAAATAAAGGACGATCGTTATCAGCAAAACTGGCAGGAATAGAAATACAAGATGAAAGGATCAGCACAGCGCTGAATGATATGCGTGTCATAGGTGAACTCAATATACGAAAAATAAAGAAGAGAAAAACAGAATAAGCTACAAAGCTCATTCTTCTTCGTAGAATATTAGCATAGGATTTGGTTTTTTTGATGGCTCATGATGCTATTTTATATTCACCTATTAGTGAATATAACAAGGGTTGATAGTTAATTAAGGTTAATAATATTGTGGCTAAGTTCAAGGTTTGTGCCGTTATTCATTATAATCGGCACAATAATTAGCATAAGCGATGAAATTAAACGCTATTTCTTATTCTGTTGATGAAAATGAACACGTTCATGGAAATAGGTTTTTAAGTGGTTTTCCATCTGGTGGACTTTTTGCTCTAATGCATTGATGAGTACATCATCGTTATTCATGTCAAATACGCGTTGCATAGCAAGGTCATCAACGTATTCTTTTTGTTCGTGAGTTAAATTAGACATATTTCATAACCTATATTTTGATGCAATTGAATTATTTTATCGACTAAATATCATTGAACCGATAATCAATAGAGCACTATTGTGCCTTAGTGAATACGGGATGAAAAGTAGAATAAATTATTGTCGAATAATGATAATTCATTAGCTTAGACGAAATGCAAAGTATTAAATCACAATATAAAATTGTTAAGAATAATCACAATATTCTTAATGAATTTAAGCTGATATCCTCAAGTAAATAAATAATGGGTCAAAATAATGAACAATAAACAACAATACCTTGATATTGCGGCAGGGAAAGGCGAAAAAGAAGCATCTATGATGGTGGCGATCCCTGGATCTGAACTGACATCTTCATTACTTGAGAAACGTTTAGAGCAACAAACGTATTTTACTGAAGGTGAGGTTGATTATATCCCAGAAGATGGCGGTTTCTTTTTCTCATGTAAAAAAGATGAACAAGAGTTACGTTTTTATATTTCTCTTGTTGATAGCGATCCGGAATATTCAATTAACCCGTATTTTGCTACCGATCCAATTAGCCCTGAGTTATATGCAGAGGCTAGCTCTGCACCGCAAGCGGTTATCATTGAATGCATGTTCCAAGAGCAACCGCTTGTTAGCTATCTTCAACAATTAAAAATTATTCAAATACTCGTACCTGATTTGTTATTGGGTTTAGATCTTTCTGCGGCAGGTAAAGTATTTACACGGGAATGGCTAAACTTCCAATTAGTGGATGATTTGATGCCAAGTGTGGACTCTTTATATGTGGTTCATGCCATTTACGACCAAGATGAAAATGAGGAGCAAACGGAAGAGGAGCGAGCACCAACCATGTATTGGTTCCATACGCATGGTTTAGCCCGTTGCGGCCTTTCTGAAGCTGAAATTATTATTCCACATCCGATTGCTTCTTATTATGGTATTCCTGAATTATTTTGGAGTTTTGTGAATAACAGTATTACTCAGAGCAAGATTGTATTTAATGAACCTATTTTTATTGGGCAAACACAAACTGGTCATGAGTATTTGGTTGCGGTACCGTTTGAAGAAGGTTTGTTGCATGTAGGGCAATCGACATTAGTTGATGATTTAAAACCGCTTGAAGAGATGAATTTTGAGTTTGGTGATACAAATTCAGCACGTTTTATGGGGGATTGGCATGATCGTGATGAATCTCACCAGCATCCCTCCGTGATGTTATTTCGTGTCACTCAAGAAAATCCGACCCTTGAAAGCTTTTTTCAAGGGTTTGAAGATCAAAACGCCATGATGTTTATGCGCACTGATGAAGAAACCGCTGATATGTCCCGCAAGGCCAAATTACGCTGGGAATATTTCACGCATATGTTAGACAATTATGGGCCAAAGCCGGTTGTGCAGAAAAAAGGTTTTTTTGCTAAATTTATGGGGAAATCGGAAGAACAAGCGGATTCAGATTGGCGTTTCTTAGTAAAATGCGGTATTGGTTATCATGATGAAGAAGAAGACTATGATGGTCATGAACATATGTGGTTTGAACCGATATCATGGAATGGTGAGCAATTTGAAGGGCGTTTAATTAACCATCCGTTCTATGTACAGCATATGCAAGAAGGGGAAGTTTATCCGTTAACACGAGATGATATTACGGATTGGACTATTTATTTTCAAGATGGTAGTTATACACCTGATACAATCTATAAATTACTCAGTGGTGCTCAAGTTCATTAATCTTGGTTGGGCACAGGTTACGTTGAAAAATCAATGTGCCCATAAAATTAACGACAATAAGATAACAATATGAATGACCTTGAGCTTTATCAATATGCCCTTTTCTTACTTTCTCGTCGTGATTACGGAAGGGCTGAACTATTCGCCCGTATGAAGCGCCGTATGTACGAAAAAAACGATAGAATTATTGATGAACTCTTAATTGAAAGAGTGCTTGCCAAGCTGGATGAACAACACTTTCTTGATGATGATCGTGTTGTTTCTTTGTTGATGCAGAGTTACGTGCGCAAGGGCTATGGACCATTGCGCATTAAGCAAGAACTGCGGCAAAAAGGATTCATTGAAGCATTAGTTGAGACCCATCTTGAAAATGTCGAGGTCGATTGGTTCGAAAAAGCCATTGAAGTACGAACTAAGAAATTTGGCGATGATTTGCCTTCTGATTTTAAAGAAAAAAGTAAACAAGTTAGGTATTTACAGTCCAGAGGTTTCTTTGGTGACATGATTTATGAACAATTCAAAAATTAAGCCATTTTATTAGTAATTGGTCTTTTTTCTTTCTTTTTATCCTTTCTCGTTAACGGCTGTTGGTCATTATCTTCAATTGAGTTACATCAAATAATGATACGAAAACTCTTATTTTCATCATTACTGTTAACGTTAACAGTAATTTGATTGTATACTCATGTTCATAATCTAAACAATATTTTTGTTTTATATAAAAACAATGTCAGTTGAGCTGCAATTTTAGCTTATCGGGTTAATTCAAATAGGTATCAATATGAAGAAGTTTTATTTGTCCGCCATTGCAGTGGCTTTGGTTGCAGTTCTTCCTATCAATAGCCAAGCAGAAACAGATCTCAGTCGTATTGAAGAAAGATTACAAGCACTTGAAAAAAGAGCTGAACAAGCAGAACAGCGTGCAGCTACAGCAGAACGTAAAGCGCAAGAGCTTGAGCACATCATGATGACTCAGAACGTTGTACCTCAAGCTAGCCAAACTTCATTACCGGCAGAAACTGTACCTAAAAAAACGCAAAAATCAGCCCCAGGAGTGCAATACAACAACGATTTTGGTGAATTGAAACTTTATGGTGATGTTGAATTTAATATGGATGCTGCGAGTCGCAAAGGGCAGATTACGTCGGTTCGTACAGCGCTTGGTAAAGGTAATGAGCCTAATAAAAGTGATAATTGGGATATTAATGGACGTATCTTAATCGGGCTTGATGGCAAACATATGAAAGATAACGGTAACTATGCTGGTTTTTCAGTACAGCCGCTGGCAGATATGACAGGGAAAATGAATTTAGATGATGCGGCATTTTATTTTGGGCAACAAAATAGTTGGGAAGCTAAATTAGGGCGCTATGAAGCTTATGATATGTTTTCATTAGGTCAAGATACCTTTATTCAATATTCTGGTAATACGGCGAATGATCTTTATGGTGACGGTTTTGGTTATATTTATATGATGAAAGAAGGCCGTGGTCGTTCAGGGGATGGTGGCAGTGTCCAATTATCTAAATCGTTGGATGATTGGTATTTTGAAATTAATGCGTTAGTTGAAGATGGCACTTCTTTGTTTGATGACAAAACGTATCATGGCTATCAATTGGATAATAAAAAAAATGTGATTTATTTGAGGCCTGTGATTGCATGGCAGCCTAATGATTTTAAAGTTGCAGTCGCAATGGAATCTCAAGTTATCAATAATGCTTATGGCGATACGGTAGAGGGTAAATGGAAAGACATGTCAAAACGTAATGGTTACGGCATGACGGTAGGCTGGAATACGTTAGCACAAGATCCTGATAATGGACTTCAACTGACATTGAGCACTGCTTATTTAGATGCAACTTCTGAAAAAGATTTATCGATAGGCGGTTTTGGTTTATGGCGTCGTGCTCAGCTCGGCTATATCTTTGCACATAATGATATTAAAGATTTTAACTCAGATAAGATATCGTCTGATCCAAACTCTGTATTGAACTCAACACCGGGTAAATACGATATCCACACTATTTATGCTTCTTATGAATTACCCCAAATATTGGACTTAGATAACTATAAAATTTACTTGGGGGCGTATTATTCTAGAATTAATACTGATACCCATAATATGATTAATAGCCACGATAACGACCGTTATGGTGCTCGTGCCCGCTTCAAATATTTTTTCTAATATAATTATTGTTTCCCTAGCGAGTACTTATTGCTAGGGAAATGAACCTCGTTTTGTCTTCAAAAAAAGAATTATTATTTTTTTTCTTGTACTTTGTCTTATTTATATATTAAAACCATCTGCTGTTATGATTAATATCAGTGAATTTAGCTTAATTATTCGGCAGAGTATTTTTCTATAATTACAAAATGAGACAGGGCAGGAGAAACAAATGATTGAGCTCTTAATCGGCGTTATCGTCGCTATTGGAGTTGGCCGCTACATTATAAAAGGCTATTCAGCAACGGGTGTGCTAATGACCGGAGGTATTTTACTTCTGATCATTACTGCAATGATGGGAAAAAGTGTATTACCTGAATCTGTGAAAGCGACGGGGTGGCGCGTAACAGATATTTTGGAATACATTAAATTCCTATTAATGAGCCGAGGTGGCGACCTTGGCATGATGATCATGGTGTTGTGTGGGTTTGCAACTTATATGACTCACATAGGTGCTAATGATGTGGTGGTTAAAATTGCATCAAAACCACTAAAAATGATCAACTCGCCTTATATCTTGATGGTTGCGGCATATATTATCGCTTGCTTAATGTCACTGGCAGTTTCATCCGCAACAGGTCTTGGGGTGTTGTTGATGGCGACATTATTCCCTGTGATGGTTAATGTGGGGATTAGTCGAGGTGCCGCAGCTGCAATTTGTGCATCTCCGGCTGCGATTATTTTAGCACCAACTTCGGGTGATGTTATTTTAGCTGCGAAAGCCGCTGAAATGCCGTTGATTGATTTCGCCTTCAAAACGACATTACCTATTTCAATCGCGGCAATTGTGGCGATGTCTATCGCACACTTTTTCTGGCAGCGTTATCTTGATAGAAAAGAAAATGTTAAAACTGAAATGCTTGATGTGAATGAAATCAAAACTCATGCACCGGCATTTTATGCAATCTTGCCATTCACGCCAATTATTGGTGTATTGGTCTTTGATGGTAAATGGGCGCCTGAACTACACATAGTGACGATTATTGTTGGCTGTATTATTTTAGCCGCAGTGATTGAGTTTATTCGTAGTTTCAGTGCCAAGCACGTTTATGGTGGTTTAGAGGTTTGCTACAAGGGAATGGCAGATGCATTTGCCACCGTTGTCATGCTGTTAGTGGCCGCTGGTGTATTTGCTCAAGGTCTTAGTACGATTGGCTTTATTAAAGGGCTAATTGACCTTGCTCAATCTTTCGGCTCAGGCGCTATTATCATGATGATTGCCTTGGTAATTATTACAATGTTAGCAGCAATGACCACAGGTTCAGGTAATGCACCTTTCTATGCATTCGTTGAGTTGATTCCGCATCTTGCCAAGCAAATGGGTGTGAATCCTGCCTATTTGGTTATTCCAATGCTACAAGCTTCTAATTTGGGACGGACGTTGTCTCCAGTTTCTGGTGTGGTGGTTGCCGTATCGGGGATGGCGAAGATTTCGCCATTTGAAGTGGTGAAAAGAACATCTGTTCCTGTACTCGTTGGGTTGGTCGTTGTGGTCATCGCGACAGAGATCTTGGTGCCGATTTATCTTTAATATTTAATTAAATATTAATACAGATATAAATGGTTAGGGTTAATTTAAATCCTAGCCATTTTTTTAACTATTAATTAGTTGTTTTTAATTATTAACGTTGAAATTAAAAAGCGAATAAACCTTATTAATACGTTTTATCCCTATTTTAGTCGGGGTTTTTTAAACGAATGATGAATTTTTCTCTGCTTACCTCGATAAATATCATTTAATTAACATCATTTATGAGATCTGTGCCAAAAAGTGCAACAAAATTTTAAATTAAGCTAGGTAGTGCTCTTGGTTTAATGCAGAATCCGCTCATCTTTTTACAACAATGTTAATGATGAAAATTACTTTATGAGCACAATAGAAAAACCACTAAGTATTGCAGAGACGTCAGTCAGTAAATGGACCTATAAGGATTTTACTTGGGTTTTATCTTTATTTGGTACTGCTGTGGGGGCAGGCGTACTTTTTTTACCAATTAAGGCTGGCGCGGGTGGTTTCTGGCCGCTAGTTATCTTGGCATTACTGGCAACTCCCATGATTTGGTTGGCTCATAAAGGGTTAGCACGTTTTGTATTATCAGCTAAAAATCCAAATGCAGATATTACCGATACTGTTGAAGAACATTTCGGTAAAGTTGGCGCGAATATTATTACGTTCGCATATTTTTTCGCGATTTACCCGATTGTCTTAATTTATGGGGTTGGTATTACCAATACGGTAGATTCTTTCCTCGTTAATCAGATTGGTTGGGCACCGATTCCACGTTGGTTATTATCTGGTGTGCTGATTTTTGCAATGACTGCTGGGGTTGTTTTCGGTAGAGATTTGATGCTGAAATTGACATCTCTAATGGTTTATCCTTTAGTCTTCATTTTATTAGCATTATCACTGTATTTGATCCCAGAATGGAATACGTCAATGTTAGATGTTGCGCCTGATTGGGCGGCATTACCAACAGTTGTTTGGATGGCCATTCCATTAATTGTATTTTCATTTAACCATAGCCCAATTATTAGCCAATTTACTAAAGACCAACGTCAACAATTTGGTGATAAAGCTATCATTAAAACGGATATGATCACCGGTGGTGCGGCTATCATGTTAACTGGTTTTGTGATGTTTTTTGTTTTCTCTGTTGTTTTATCGCTTAATCCTGCTGAATTAGAGATTGCGAAGAGAGAAAATATCAGCGTGTTATCCCATATTGCGAATATCAATCCATCACCTATTATTTCTTATTTAGGGCCTATTGTTGCATTTGCTGCCATTGTTTCGAGCTATTTTGGTCATTTTCTCGGTGCGCATGAAGGCTTAGTTGGCTTAATTAAATCTCGCTCATCGTTCTCAGTGAAGAAAATTGAATTAGCCTCTATGCTATTTATTGTTCTGACAACGTGGATAGTCACTATTCGTAATCCAAGTATTTTAGGGATGATTGAAACTATGGGGGCGCCAATGATTGCGGCTATCCTATTCATCCTGCCAGTGGTTGCAATGCGTATTGTCCCTGCGATGAAAAAGTTCAGCACATCTAAGTTGGCTCAAGCATTTACATTGCTTTGTGGTTTAGCATCAATAACTTCCGTTATTTATGGTGCATTCTTGTAATCGCTTTTGTTTTTCTGTATCAACCTCATATCGCCTATTTGGCTGTGTGAGGTTTTTTTATATCTATAAGTTATGACATATAAGAAATAATCCGAGAAATAAATAGTGCTATTGGTATTCAAAGTAGCCATCTAGATGTATAACTGAGAGAAGCAGGTTAGATGAAATAATTTCAAGTGAAGATAGTTGTTTGAAAATTACGCTTAGGTAATATCGATTGGTATATAACAGTCAGTAACAAATAATGGTCGCCTTATAGCTTAGTTAAATCGGCTTGTAGTGAGTAGTACCGTTTTGGTGCGCTATAACAAGGATAAAAAATGAAATTAGAAACATTATCGATTCACGCAGGCTATTCTCCAGACCCAACAACGAAATCTGTTGCAGTGCCAATTTATCAAACTACGTCCTATGCCTTTGATGATACACAACATGGCGCTGATCTATTTGATTTGAAAGTGGCGGGGAATATATACACTCGTATTATGAATCCAACTAATGATGTATTGGAACAGCGCGTCGCTGCTTTAGAAGGTGGGATTGCGGGGCTTGCTGTTGCATCAGGAATGGCTGCGATTACTTATGCGATTCAAACAGTGGCACAAGCAGGGGATAATATTGTTTCCGTTGCTAAGTTATACGGTGGAACCTATAACTTACTCGCCCATGCGTTACCTCGTTTAGGGATTAAAACACATTTTGCTGAGCATGATGATTTAGCTGCGCTTGAAGCGCTGATTGATGATAAAACTAGAGCAGTATTTTGTGAAACAATCTCTAATCCTGCTGGTTTTATCGTTGATATTGAGGCACTAGCCGAAGTTGCTCATCGTCATGGTGTTCCTTTAATTGTTGATAATACCGTCGCAACGCCTTATTTATGTCGCCCGTTTGAATATGGTGCGGATATTGTAGTTCATTCATTAACTAAATATATTGGTGGGCACGGCTCTTCTCTTGGCGGAATGGTTGTTGATTCGGGTAAATTCCCATGGGCACAATATCCAGATAGATTTCCTCTATTAATTGAACCTGATGTTGCTTACCACGGCGTAAGTTATACCGAACATTTTGGCGCTGCGGCTTTTATTGCCCGTTGTCGCGTTGCACCGTTACGTGGAACTGGCGCTGCACTTTCACCATTCAATTCATTTTTAATTCTTCAAGGGCTTGAAACACTAGGGTTAAGAATGGATCGCCATACTGAAAATGCATTAAAAGTAGCGAATTATTTAGATAAACATTCACAAGTTGAATGGGTTAAATATGCAGGCCTCGCGAGTAACCCTGAACATGCATTGGCGCAAAAATACATGGATGGCAAACCAGCGGGTATTTTGTCATTTGGTATTAAAGGTGGGCAAGAGGCTGGTGGGCGTTTCATTGATGCACTAAAATTAATTGTGCGTTTGGTTAATATTGGTGATGCCAAGTCTTTGGCTTGTCATCCAGCGTCAACTACGCATCGTCAGTTGAATGATGCCGAGTTAGCACAAGCGGGTGTTTCGCGGGATATGATCCGTTTATCGATTGGTATTGAGCATATTGATGATATTTTAGCCGATTTAGCACAAGCGTTAGATGCTGCTAAATAAAGATTAAGCTCAAAATTTAGTTGGTTTTTCATTTTAAACCATCAATTAAACAACTGCTATTAGATGATTTTTATTATCAATAGCAGTTTTTTATGGGCACTATTATATGGGGCTTAGGTGTTTAACGCTTATTTTGACTATGTATGACAACTAATATGATATTCATATGACATAGAAATGAGCATTTATATGAATTGAGTGAAAATAGCAGCAGGAGCGCTGAACTATTTTTTTTAGGTTGAGTCTGATATGTTGATTCTTATCTTCATCTTATCGAAGTAAATGTTGTTTTCATTTATTGATTGTTTATACACAGCAAGGTTACTAAAAATAAATTGTTGATTTGTTTATATGGGGTTTAGTAAAGCCAACGATAATGGAAATGATTGGAAGATCATGAGCATTAATCTTGTGTTAAAGCGTCCCTAATTATTAGATATTCATAAAAAGAATGGTTGAGATGAGATGATTATGGCAAATAATAAAATTGCCTATTTAAAATGGTGTCTGTTATTTGGATTTGTACTAGTAACTTATTTTATCCCACTTAATGGTCGGTTGCTTTGGCAGCCAGACGAACTACGTTACGCAGAAATAAGTCGTGAATTGATCCGTAGTTATAATTGGAGTGTACCGGAACTGCTTGATATACGTTACTTTGAAAAACCTATTTTTGGTTATTGGGTTGGTGCCGTATTTCAAATGTTGTTTGGTGAAAATAATGTCTCAGTACGGCTAGGTGCAGTATTTAGTACATTATTAAGTGGTTTTTTTGTCTACCTCAGTGCAAAAATGGCTTGGAAAAAAGAAAATATCGCTTTTAATGCCGTTTTTATTTATCTCTCTATGTTAATGGTATTCACCATTGGCACTTATAATATCCTAGACCCCATCGTAACAGCATTTATTACGATGATTATCTTCTTTTTTCAATGGGGATTAACCACAAAGTACTTTTCTCATAAACTTATCGCCTTTATTTTTATTGGTATTGCGTGTGGCTTAGGGGTATTAACCAAAGGTTTTTTAGTTTTAGTATTACCTACATTGGTATGTTCGGTTGCGGCTATTTATTTTAAACAGTTTAAAGAAATATTTTTCTTTTCATTTGTCGCTATATTTACGGCTTTTCTAATCTGCTTACCTTGGGCTTTTGTTATCGCGAGCCGTGAGCCTGATTATTGGCATTATTTTTTCTGGGTTGAACATGTACAGCGTTTTATGTCTAACGACGCTCAAAATAAATCGCCAATCTGGTTTTACATCCCTATCTTATTAGCCGCTGTTATTCCTTGGTTAGGATACTTATTTGCTTCTATTGCTCATGCATGGCGCCAAAAAGGTATTCATCTGTATTTTCTGCTCTGGCTAGTCATACCTTTCCTCTTTTTCAGTATTACAAAAGGAAAGTTACTTACCTATATCTTACCCTGCATTGCACCTATTGCTATTTTAATGGCAGCTTATATTGATAGTGCTTTTTTGCAGAAAAAAGTGGGTACTGTGCGTCTAAATGCCTGTATCAATATCGTATTTGGCCTGATAGCCACTATTGCCATTATTGCTTCACCATATTTCCCTAAAATTAATGTTTATCAAATAGATGAAAGCAATAAGCTATGGTTAGCCGCAGGTGCATTTATATTTTGGACGCTTGTGGCTTTAGTGTCGTTTAAACCAAAGTTTTGGTATCTCGCCGCCGCGTGCACTTTGGTGCTGAGCTTGAGTGTTGGTCATGTTATTCCAAAGTATATTGAAAGTAACAATACTCCGCAAAATGTGATTGCTAAGTACCAAGACAAGTTGTCGAAAAGAGCTGTTTTGTTGACAAACAATGTAGGGCTCGGGACGTCATTAGCATGGGTATTAAAACGTAGTGATATTACGATGCTTCATCAAACGGGTGAGTTAGGTTATGGATTGAAGTATCCTGATGCGGTAAATCGTTTTTATCGCTTAGACCAACTGACTAAGTTATTGGAAGATAATCATTATCGTGATGTTGCTGTCGTGGTTGATAGCTCTCAAGATACGATACTCGATGCATTACCCGGCAATCCCATCATTATTAAAGAAGGTAAACTGGTTTTTGCTTTCTACGAAGGGCTTTAAATAGAAAACCGCATAATAAATTATTATGCGGTTTCTAACCTAAACACATCGACGTAGTTAGACTAGCGAACTATTTTTTGTATGCTATTTTCATTTCTGTCTGCAAGTTGTTTATTCTTTGTTGGCGCAGCAGGACCATGATAAATAAATAGCATTGCCATACTATTGCTCATCTCATTGACGTCGATTTCATTGATTATACGGTTATCCCTTTGATGACTTGTTAAAGAACTTCTCATTAAGATATCTCCTCAGTGTGTTTAATCAGACGATTGGCTTCTGCAAGCTCATAACGCCTTGGTGTCAGTGCAGTAGCACTGTGATTACGGGCAAGTAGTGAATAAATGGTTGGTAAAACAAATAGCGTGAACAAAGTACCCACTAACATCCCGGTTACAATAACGAGGCCTAATCCAAAGCGGCTATTGGCTCCGGCACCAGTCGCAAACAGTAAAGGCACTAAACCGATAACCATTGCCGCAGTGGTCATTAAGATAGGGCGTAACCTAATTTGTGCTGCTTTTAAGATAGCTTGGCGTCGGTCTAACCCTTCATGGGCTTGTAATTCATTGGCAAATTCCACCATCAAAATGCCGTGTTTACTAATAAGTCCTATTAGAGTGACCAATCCTATTTGAGTATAAATATTCAAGGTGGCATAACCCAAAGCGAGTGGGATCAAGGCGCCACAAATGGACAGTGGGACGGTAATCAAAATAATCAGTGGGTCGACTAAGCTTTCATATTGTGCTGCTAAAACTAAATAAATGATAAGAAGCGCCGCCATAAAGGCAAAGGCGAGGGTGTTTCCTTCTTGTTTATATTGGCGCGAATCGGATTGCCAGTCGTGGCTAAATCCTGCGGGTAATTCATTTGCGATAGTATCAAGGTAGCTAACAGCTTCCCCTAGAGTAACGCCTGGTGCAGGAATTGCTTGGAAAATGGCTGCGTTTTGTTGATTAAACTGAGTAAGTTTATTGGGCTCAACTTGTGTATTGATATCCACAACCGTTGAAAGCGGGATCATGGTGTCATTTTGAGCTTTTACATAGTGGCGTGATAGTGCTTCCGGTGTTAGGCGTTGGCTGCGAATACTCTGTGGAATAACATCATAAGAACGGCCATCCATACCAAAGCGGTTAATATAGTTTTCACCAACTAATAAGTTGAGTGATTCACCAATATTTTGCATGCTAATACCTAGGCTATTTGCTTTGGCACGATTAATACGGATCTCAACTACTGGATTGTTGTAGTCAAGGTCACTATCGACCACCATAAATAGGCCACTTTTCCGAGCTTGTTGTTTAATCTCCTCCATTGTCTTATATAACACTGGATAGTCTTGCGGGCTCCTTAATACCATTTGAATCGGTAATCCCCCTGTGGAGCCGGGTAAGGCCGGTAATTGAAAGACAAAAATACTGCTTCCTTCAACATCCCCTACCATACCCTGTAAATCGGACTGAATTGCGGATGCTGGGCGTTCACGCTTTTCCCATGACGACAAATTTGTTCCCCCAAAACTTGACGATGGGCCATCGGTACCATTAATGATCCAAGTGCTTTCGGTCTCAGGTAATTGCATGAAAACATCATGTAATTTGTGAGAGAAGCGTTCAACATATTCAAGATTGGCATGTTGCGGTGATTTAATTGCAGTGAGTACACTGGATTGGTCTTCAACGGGCGCAAGTTCGCGAGGGGCTGATTGATAAAGTAATGGCAAACTGATTACGACAGCAATCGCCAGAATACCCGTTATCCAACGATTATTGAGGGAAAAATTAAGTACAACAGTGTAATAGCGAGCAAGCGTAGCAAAGAATTTTTCTGCTATTCGTGCCATTCGGCCTTCATTTTGCTGTGAATTCAACATAAATGAGCTCATGACGGGGGAAAGCGTTAATGCCACGATACCGGAAACGATGACGGCACCGGCTAAAGTCAGTGCAAACTCTTTAAATAAAGCGCCTGTTAAACCCGACATCAAGCCAATGGGCGCATAGACTGCTGCTAATGTAATTGTCATGGCAATTACCGGCCCTGAGACCTCTCGGGCACCTATCAATGCCGCAAGTACAGGCGATTTCCCTTCTTCAATATGGCGATGTACATTTTCGACCACTACAATAGCGTCATCCACAACTAGCCCAATGGCTAGAACCATCGCAAGTAGCGTTAACAAATTGATACTAAAGCCGAAAGCCATCATTAGGGCTGCGGCACCGAGCATGGACAAGGGAATTGCTAAAATAGGAATAATGACACTGCGAATTGAACCCAGACATAGATAAATGACTACAATAACAATAAGTAATGCTTCAATTAAGGTATTGATCACTTGGCTTATGGAGGCCTTGATAAAGCGAGATGTTTCGAATGCCATCTCAATTTTCACTTCGGGTGGTAATGTTTTGATGATATCAGGCATTAATTTATTCATACCATCAACAATGACAAGGGGGTTTCCTGTTGGGGTGGCAAATAATCCTAAGTAAATCGCGGGTTCACCATTCATCAAACCACTGGTTTCGGTTGAAGATGCACCGAGTTCAATTGTGCCAACATCTTTTAAACGTACCAGACCATTGCCATCATTGCGTATGACGAGATCGCGAAATTCGTTAACGTTAGTTAAATCCGTATTAACGTAAACGTTAGAAAGCACGTATTCGCCTTTTACTTTACCGGGAGCGGCTTGGTAGTTGTTTTTGCGTACCGCCTCAGCAACATCAGCGGCAGAAAGTCCTCGGCCAGCAAGTTTATCGGCATCTAACCACAAACGCATTGCGAGTTGTTGCCCACCAAAAACTTGTACTTTAGCAACGCCTTCAATAGAGGAATACATTGGCTCGACGACGCGAGAAATGTAATCTGTTAAGGCTGGAATGGATAAATTGGTACTGGAAAAACCAATGTAGGCCACAGCAGTTGATTCTCCTGAGGAGAGTTCAATCACAGGGTCATAGGCTTCTTTTGGTAATTTATAACGGACCTGGTTCACTTTCGCCATGACTTGAGTAAGCGCTTGTGTTGAATCACGGTTTAGCGCCATACGTACAGTAACAAGGCTGCTTCCTTGTACTGATGAAGAAGATAAATAATCAATGCCTTCAACAGAAGAGACAGCTTGAGCAATAGGTTGAGTGACAAATCCCTGCATGAGTTTTGCTGAAGCACCAGGATATTGAGTTGTAATGGTAACAGTGGCACTTTCTAATTGTGGATATTGGCGAATAGGTAATTTACTTAATGCAAATAACCCGAGTAAAACAATTAATGCACTGACCACGAGTGCTAAAACAGGTCGACGAACAAAAATATCAGTAAATTTCATAGCGTCTTCCTTATGAACCTTGAGCCGTATCTATCATCGGTTGAGACAATGTATCTTGCGCTATAGGCGTGATTGGCGAACCATCATTTAGACGTAATTGCCCTGAAGTGACGACTTGATCATTTGCTTTTAAACCTTGTTCTATCTCGATTTTTCCATTCCAGCGTTGACCGGTTTTGACTGAAATTCGTTTTGCAGTCATGGCATCACCACTCCCCTTTGTAATAAAAACAGTGTCACCGTAAGCGGTATACGTCACTGCTGTTTCAGGGATCGTCAGCACTTCATTACTCACTTGGCGAACAACATTAACATTGGCATACATGCCTGATTTTAATGTGCCATCGCTATTATTTAATGTGGCTTGTAGGGCGATAGTCCGTGATTTGCCAATGAGTGGGTCAATAGCGGTAATGCGAGCGGGAAAGACTTTTCCGGGGTAAGCATCAACAGAAATATCAACAAGTTGTCCTTGGTGTAGTTCAGGTGAAGCTTGTTCGTCTAATGAAAAATTGAGCTTTAATGTTTGAGTATCAACGAGGCTAGCAATGGCTTCCCCAGGGCTTAAATATTGTCCATCATGCACTTGACGAATACCAATGACGCCATCAAAAGGGGCGTGAATAGCTTTTTGGGCGATCAAGGCATGGGTTTGTAAAATAAGTCCTTGGGCGATATCTCGTTCTGCTCGGGTACTATCAACTTGAGCCTCTGCTACTAAGTGCTGAGTTGCTAGTGAGCGTGTTCTATCATACAAGCGTGTTGCATTGCGCATTTGTGCTTGATAGCGAGTCAAATCGGCTTGTTCGACGGCATCATTGAGTTGAACTAAAAGTTGGCCTTTTTTAACTTGCTGACCAGATTCAAAATAGATTTTAGTAATACGACCTTGAGTTTCCGCAGCAACAAAAACTTGGTTGCCAGCTTCTAATTCGCCTACGCCATAAAATGTACGAGGGGCACTCGCTAAAGTGACAGGTGCTAAGGCTACTTTGACAGGAGGGTATTGATAAGCGGTTTGTTTATCTTCATCATGTTGTGCATAAGTCGAATAGATGGCTGCGCCACTACCTATTGTGAGTAATGTTACACAGAAGGTTATTATTGTTTTTTTATTCATATTTTTTTTAGTCATTCTAGTTTCCTACTACTTTTACGCAGTTTGCGTGAAATACAGACGCCGAAAATGTTCAGTAATAGCCACCACTATTAACTCACCCATAAGTGCACATGTTCGATTGCCCAAAATATTGTGATTTTGGCTAAGCTGATTGAAGCAAATAAAACTAAGATCAACACCTGAGTAATAATCCACACTTGTTGCTCTCTAAAATTTTGTTGATTATCGATGACATAGTACCTCCCCCTTAAAAATAACTTTAATTGACAAGTGCAGAGTGGGGCACTATAAAACCTTAAGTTAAGTTGAGGTCAAGCAAAGGTGTATGAAAATGGAAAACAAAGACACAAAAACGATAAAAATAAGGGAAGTCAAAGAAGAACCCATTGATTTTAGTAGGGCTTTAACGGTAGGTGAGGTTGCGAGTCGTTCTGGAGTAGCGGTATCCACGGTGCATTTTTATGAGTCAAAAGGATTGATTCAAAGTACCCGAACACAAGGAAATCAGCGGCGTTTCCCACCTATTGTGCTGCGTTATATCGCTATTATTAAAGTCGCCCAAAGTACAGGTATCCCTTTGAAGGAGATTCAAGATGCGCTGGGACGTTTTCCGGCTAACAGTAAGCTAACTTCTGAGCAATGGAAAGAGATGTCAACGCAATGGAAAACATCTTTAGATCGACGAATCAAACAGTTAACTCGTTTACGTAATGAGTTAGATCACTGTATTGGCTGTGGTTGTCTCTCACTCAGCGATTGCCCATTGCGCAACCCTGAGGATTTTTTAGGAAGCAGAGGCCCTGGGGCGCAAATTTTAGAACGCCCATAAAGCGATTATGGCGCAATATTTTATCCCTTTTTCTTTTCATAGTGATAACTCACACTTTTCATTTTTTGGATAGCCACTGCTTAATGTGGCTATTTGTCTAATTATATCATCACTTTATTTCTCAAATTGCCGCGCTGATTGGATAATCTTTGCGTATAGCGGCTACCGATTTTTCCTTTTTTTGCGCAATGATAAGTCATGTTAATTATTTGTGAATACATTGTTTCGAGTGAGCAAGAAGAGGGCACAAAAATGAAAGGTTTGCAGGGGAAGGTTGCAATTGTCACCGGAGGCGCAACTAAGATTGGCGCAACAGTGGCGAAAATATTGAGCTCTTATGGTGTTAAAGTCACCATTTTTGATATCGATAGAATTAATGGCGAAAAAGTCGCTCAGTCTGAGCCTAGTATCGATTTTTTAGCGGTTGATATTACTGATGATCAACAGCTCAAACAAGGTATTGATAGAGTTGCGCAAAAATATGGTCAACTCGATTTTTTAGTTAATCTGGCTGCCACTTATCTTGATGAAGGCCAGTCATCCACAAGGCAGGATTGGCTCACTGCTTTGAATATTAACGTTGTTAGTGCTGTTATGGCGGCACAATTTGCTAAAGCGCATTTTGTAAAAGCAGGCAAAGGTGCGATTGTTAATTTTACCAGTATTTCATCTTCTGTCGCCCAGACAGGCCGTTGGCTTTATCCCGCATCAAAATCAACCTTACTTGAAGTGACACGTAGCCAAGCGATGGATTATGCCGCCGAGGGAATACGAGTGAATTCGGTATCTCCCGGTTGGACATGGTCTCGAGTGATGGATGAAATTACGGGTGGCGATCGTCAAAAAACAGACCGCGTTGCGGCTGATTATCACCTATTAAAACGTGTTGGCGATCCTGAAGAAATTGCTCAGGTGGTGGCTTTCCTACTTTCTGATCTGGCAAGTTTTGTTACTGGCGCAGATTACGCTGTCGATGGCGGTTACTCCGCTATGGGGCCTGAACAGGCTAAACCCGCAATTCCCCGTCTTGCTGAATAAGACATCATCATTTTAATTTCATTGAGGAATAAACTATGCGTCGTATTGCAATCGTAGGTGGTGGTCAAGCGGGTATGCCATTGGCTTTAGGCCTCTTGAACAAAGGTTATGAAGTCACCGTCGCCACTAACCGCACACCGGATGATGTCAAAAATGGTCGCGTGATGTCTAGCCAATGTATGTTTGATATTTCACTGCAATTTGAGCGTGATCTAGGAATTAACTTTTGGGAAGACGAATGTCCACCCGTTGAAGGTATTGGCTTTACCGTTCCCCACCCAGAAAAACCGGGTGAAAAAGCGATCACATGGCGTTCTCGCTTAGATAACTATGCACAGGCAGTTGATCAACGAATCAAAATGCCTTACTGGATGGAGCTATTTGCCGCTCGTGGCGGTAATTTGCGCATCGAAGATGTGGGTGTTGCTGAGCTTGAGCGTTTAGCTGAAACTCATGATTTAGTGATACTCGCAGGTGGTAAAGGCGAGATAGTCAAACTTCTCGAGCGTGATGCATCTCGCTCACCCTATGATAAGCCACAGCGTGCATTAGCGCTGACTTATGTTCATGGCATGTTACCAACGCCAGAATATTCACAAGTCTCCTTTAATTTGATCCCCGGTATTGGCGAATATTTTGTGTTTCCCTCACTTACTAATAGTGGCGATTGTCACATCATGGTATTTGAAGGCGTTCCGGGGGGGCCGATGGATCAATGGAATGAAGCGCGTACTCCACAAGAACATTTGGCTTATAGCAAAAAGATCCTCAACACATATTTACCTTGGGAAGCGGATCGTTGCCGCAATATCGAGTTGACCGATGATAACGGTATTCTGGCGGGTCGTTTTGCACCAACGGTACGTAAACCTGTTCTGACATTGCCATCGGGCAAGGTAGTGTTCGGATTAGGGGATGCATTAGTGACCAATGATCCACTCACAGGACAAGGTTCTAACAATGCCACCAAAGCGTGCAAAGTCTATTATGACGCGATTTTAGCGCATGGAGACAAGGCTTATACCGCGGAGTGGATGACTGAAACATTCGAGCAATTCTGGAAATACGGCCGCAATGTTGTGGAATGGACTAATTCATTATTAGCCCCGCCAGAGCCTCATATTTTGCACTTATTAGGTGCGGCGCAACAATTGCCATCACTCGCCCATACTATCGCTAATGCTTTTAACTATCCGCCAGTATTATTCCCATGGTGGAAAGATGGGCAAGCCTGCGAAGCCTATATTCAATCACAAATGATGGAAGAAGCCCGCGCTTAACGGGAAGGAATCAGTATGTCTATGATTGCAGAGGATACGCTAATGTGTGACAGCCAATGGGGTCATACCGAATTTGAATCAAAAACGTTGCGCAATTTACTTGGTTGCTACCCGACAGGGGTAGCAATCGTCACGACGCGTACTGCGGATGGTCGTGATGTTGGGTTGACCATTAACTCATTTGCATCCCTTTCACTCGATCCTCCGCTAGTGTTATGGAGTTTAGTTAACCATTCGCCGAACTTAGCAGCATTTCGTGATTGCCAGCATTTCACTATTAATATTTTGGGTAAGGATCACCAAGAGCTAGCCATGCGTTTTGCGAATCCTCGTATTGAAAATAAATTTGAGAATGTTGCCATTCATATTACGCCAGAAGGTTTACCTGCATTACATGGGGCTATCGTCACTTTAGTTTGTGAAAATCACAAACAGGATCACATCGGTGACCATCTATTAATGGTTGGACATGTTCGCCGTATTGGCAGTGAAACGGGTAAACCTTTAGTTTTTCATAGCGGTGTTTTTACTGCTTTACATGACGCGCTCTAGGCGCAGGAGACACTATGGATCAGCAATTATTAATGTCATTTGCCACGCAATTACAACAAGGCAATATTCAGGTTATCGACCTGACACAGACACTATCACCGTCTTTTCCTGCGCTGCAACTGCCGGAGCAATTCGGACAGGTATGGTCATTTAGTATGGAGCAAATCTCCCGCTATGATGACAATGGCCCAGCATGGTATTGGAATAATTTTAGTTGTGGTGAGCATACTGGCACCCACTTTGACGCCCCGATTCATTGGATAAGTGGTAAAGATCAAGCCAATAACACCGTTGATACCATCCCTGTGCACCACTTTGTTGCCCCAGCAGTGGTTGTTGATGCGAGTAAAGAAGTGGCACAAAATTCGGATTGGGTACTGACTGTCGATTTCCTACAACAGTGGGAAGTTAAACACGGAAAAATTCCATCAAATGCTTGGGTTTTGTTTAGAACTGATTGGTCGAAAAAATCAGATAATCCAGAAGCGTATGTCAATATGCGTGAAGATGGCGCTCATACGCCGGGGCCTTCTCAAGAGGCGGTCGAGTGGCTTATTCATCAGCGTGATGTAAAAGGTTTTGGTGTTGAAACTATCAATACCGACGCAGGGCAATCCTACGCTTGGCCTATGCCTTATCCATGCCACACTTTAATGCATGGCAATAACAAATATGGCCTGCAATGTTTGAAAAATCTCGATCAACTGCCTGCAACAGGAGTGGTAATTGTGGCTGCGCCTTTGAAAATTGAAGGCGGTTCTGGTAGTCCTTTGCGTGTACTCGCACTCGTGGGGTGAGGTATGGCGACATTCTCCGATCCTCAAGTCATTGTTGTTGGCAGTGGAATGAACTCATTAATGTGTGCCGCCTTATTGGCAGTGCGCGGAAAATCGGTTTTAGTGCTTGAGCGAAATGAAAGCTTAGGTGGCTGTATTCGTACAGAAAATTTATTTGAAGGCTATACCCATGATCTGCTTTCTTGCTGGTATTCCTTATTTGTGGGCAGTCCTGGCTATCAAGAGCTCGAACCCTATTTAAAAAAACAGGGTTTGGAATTTGCGCAATGTGATTATTCAACCGGATTGGTTCAACCGGATGGTAAATCAATTGCTTTAAAACGTGATATTGCTGAAGCGGCTAAGCAACTCGATAGTATTGCTCCTGGTGATGGTTTGGTCTTTCGTCGGATGGCCGATAAATTATTTACAGAAGATGCGGCGCTAACTTTTGGTTTGTTAGGACAGAATCCGTATAGCGGTGGCATGTTAAAGCTATTGTTTTCCGAGTGGCGTAAACGCGGCGTTGATGGGTTGCTTGATTTCGCTAAGTCGGGTGTTGAAAGTTTTCGTCGTTGGTCTGAACGTGAATTACAGCATGATTTTAGTCGCGCGCTGATGGCTCCATGGGTGTTGCACACTGGACTCGGGCCTGATGAAGCTAGTTCAGCGTTGATTGGTAAGCTTACTTTTGCCGCGGTTGTTGCAGGTGGAATGCCGGTTGTTAAAGGGGGAAGTTTCCGTATTGTCGAGGCGTTTGCCAAAGTCATTGAAGAGCACGGCGGTCAATTACAAACGGGAATGCATGTTGAGAAAATTATCACTCAAGGCAGTGAAAAAAATAGTCGAGCGACGGGTGTCATCGTAAATGGTGAAGTGTTCAATGCCACTGAAAGTGTGGTGTGCAATGTGACCCCGACTCAGTTGTATGGCTCATTACTTGATGATGTTTCTCCCCAAGTGATGCAAAGCGCAAAAGGTTATCGTTATGGGCGAGCAGGTATGCAAATCCATTTTGCATTGAGTGCGCCGCCGCCATGGTGTAACTCTGAATTGCGCAATGTGCCTTTAGTGCATTTTACGGAAAGCATGGAACAAGTTTGTCTATCGGTAACACAAGCGAATAATGGTTATTTACCTGACAGGCCGACTTTTGGTATTGGCCAGCCAACCGCATTAGATCCAAGTCGAGCTCCTGATGGTGGGTGGATCTTATGGATCCAGATGCAAGAATTACCTCGTCAATTAAAAGGTGATGCGGCAGGGGAAATTACAGTTCCAGCGGATGGTCGTTGGAATGAAACTGTCCGTGAAGCCGTCGCGGATAGAATCCAGCAACGTTTAGAGTTGGTCATGCCTGGTTTTACTTCCTTAATTGTTGGACGAAAAGCAATTTCTCCAGCAGATTTAGAGAATTACAACTGTAATCTGGTTGGCGGGGATCCTTACTCAGGAACCTGCTCTCCTGATCAATTTTTCTGGTTACGTCCTTTTGCCGCATCAGGGCAAACAAAAACACATCAAACCGCAGTGAAAAATCTATTTCATATTGGAGCCTCAACTCACCCAGGTCCCGGTCTTGGTGGCGGCTCAGGATATTTAGTTGCTCAGAAATTAGCTGTAAAACGTAGAACATAATCAAATAAGCAATGGAAATGCACAATAACAAGCAAAGCACACACAGTAAGACAACCCACTATGGCAGGAAAAATGATGAATAAGAAAACAATCAGCAAGCTGGTAGCAGGTTCGTGTCTCGGCGCACTTTCATTGGGTGCTGTTGCAACCGAAGGGGGAGGATTAGGGATCTATCCTGACGGATTAGAGAATTTTATGTCAGGTGCGCTGCCACCGCCAGGAGTTCATGTATTGATGTACGGCGGTAATGCGCACTATGACAGTGTGCGAGATAACAAAGGCGATAAAATACCTGTTCCGGGTTTTAGTGTGAATGTGAATGTTTTAGCGCCGCGTTTAATTTGGGTTACTGATCAAAAGATACTGGGTGGCGATCTGGCTTTTCATACTATCGTCCCATTGTTAGATGTGACCGCAAAAGCGGCAGGGAAAAAAGATACCAGTCGAGGCTTGGGGGATGTTACTTTTGGTCCTGCATTGGGTTTTCATCCATCCGCTGATTTACATTATGTGGTTGGCTTAGATGCTTATGCGCCAACAGGAAAATACAGTAAAACAGACCCATCAAGCTTAGGTAAGAATTACTGGGCGCTACAGCCAGTTTGGGCAATTAGCTATATTCCACCCGTTGGAATCAATGCCGATTTAAAAATGATGTATGACTTTAATTTCAAAAACAATGATACGAAAACCCGCTCAGGGCAGGCCTTTCATACCGATTATGCATTAGGTTGGGGATTTGGTAATGGTTGGGTGGCGGGTATTGGTGGCTATACCTTCTGGCAAACAACGGATGATAGCGGTGACAATTCAGCTCAAGGTAAGGCTCGAGCCTATGCGATTGGACCATCAATTCGCTATGCGAATCCACAAGGCTGGTTGTTTACGGCTAAGTGGGAGAAAGATTTTGGTGTAAGAAATCGTCCAGAAGGTTCACAAATTTATCTAAAGGCTTCAATTCCATTCTAATTATTTTCAGTTATTAATGAGAAAGCACCGCCCAGTAAATGATCATGGTGCGGTGCTTTCTGGTGAAGAGTTTCTCTGATTAATAATAATTTAATGATTTGTTAATTAGCTTATGGATATTTTGTATTAATAATAATTAGCTATTTGGATTAATTAGGCTTTTTTCATACTTTGGCTTGGTGTTTCGCCATAACGATGTTTATATTCGGCGCTAAATCTGCCCATATGTGCAAAGCCCCAGCGCAATGCGACACCAGTGACATTTGTGGCTTCCCCAGATAACAATTCAGCGCGTACTCGTTCCATTCGTAAATCACGCAAATATTGCATCGGACTGATATCTAAAAACTCTTTAAATCCAGCATATAAGCTACGTAAACTGACCCCTGCAATATGTGCAAGTTGCTCAACCGTAATAGGTTCATGGGCATGAGCTTCTAAATATTCTTGGACACGGCGAACATGGCGAGGACGAATTGTCGCTCTTCTTAAGCCCGAGTCTTCGGCGTAATTATGAATATGAGTAGATAATAATGTGACTGAAACTAGTTGTTCTACTTGAGTAGCGATCAATTTGTGTTGGAGTAGATCGGGCGTTTTTGTCGCGCATTCAATCAAATAATTCATTAATGTGCGCCATGCGATACAAGACTGCCAAGCAAATCCTAGTTCAAAGACTAAAGGCTTATCTAAGGTATGACCGAGTTGTCCAACCAAAGAACGTTCTAGTAGTGACCGTGAAATGCGCAGCATGAATTGGTCGTTATCGCTATTCCAACGCATTGCTGTGGATTCTTCAGGACTGAGTATTGACGCCATTTGTGGATTGGATTCTAGACGTTTTCCCCCACTTTCAATAATAGCACTTCCTGAGAGGGGCATTTGTACGAGAAAAAAATCTTGAAGTTGGCCCGGGACAATACAAACATCAGCGCCATATCTTAAACGGCTAAGGGAAATATCGCCCATCGGAATATAGTGCATACGCGCATCAAGGCGTTGATGTGGATTAAGTAAATGAAACTGATGGGGCTTCATGACTCGGCCTACCATCGATTTTATTTCTTCAGGGTCAGCAGAGGTAAAGAGTAACCGTTCTGAAGAACAGAGTTGGTTTTCTATGGGTGTTGTGTTGCTCAGCATCGGAGATACCTCCATACCCGTTATAATTCGAATTGCAGGGGTGTTGGTTGCGCTCAGCTACTCGGGTCACATACTTGTGTATGCTCCCCAAGATATATTCTCTTACCGCCTACCTGCAATCCGAATTATTTAGGGTATTTTATAAAATTTATGTTTTTAGTAGATTGTTATTTTAATAAAATCAATGTGTTGTAGTTATTTTTTAGTCTATTGATTATCGATGATGCGAATTAGTTTATGTCTATAATTTTATGTTTGGTTTGAGTGAGTTGTTAATTTTAACCTAGCCTCATTATTTAACATTTCATTAAACTATTTGTAACTAATTGTGATTTGAACATAACATAAACAATTTGCCTTACCTAGCCGAATATGTGCAAAAACTATCCAAAAAATGCAAAAATACAGAAAGAGTATGGTTATTGTGATGTCACTAACAATATAAAAAATAAAGTTATTTTTTTGAAAAATAGCAAAACATCCATGATTTATCATATTGTTATATATATTCATCTAATAGTTAATATAGGAAACCATTTAATAAACTGTTTGCATGTGATTACTTAGCGTTATCAACTATCACCTTTATATTTGTAGGGCTTAATAATGGTTAAGTGATGATTTATAGTGTTTTTTGCTTATTAAATTTTACTTCTCACCTCAACGCATATCCTTAGCAAATTGCAATATTTCCCTTATTTTACAGTCTATTTGTCCGTTATATGCATGTCCTATCCACTCTCTGCATAAATCTAATATCCATGATTAATCATGGATTGACCTATGCGTAACAAAAAAGATACAAATAAGAAACACAAAAAAGATAAAAACATTCTGATGTTGATTGGTGAGGTTAAAATGGCTGAGCGTTCGTTTGTACAAGAAGTTCAAAAATTACGACAAGGGCAAGGTGACGTTTTCAGCGGTGAAGGCATCCTTGCTGTAACAAAAGCATTACTAGAATCAGGTGTCTCTTATGTTGCCGGCTATCAAGGTGCACCAATATCTCACTTGATGGACGTTTTAGCTGATGCACAAGATATTTTATCTGAATACGGTATTCGTTTTGAAAATAGTGCTAGTGAAGCGACTGCTGCGGCAACACTTGCCGCCTCTGTTAACTATCCGCTACGTGGTGCTGTGACTTTTAAAGCGACTGTCGGTACCAACGTGGCGTCGGATGCCCTTGCGAACTTATCTTCTGGTGGCGTATTAGGCGGCGCGCTGATTATCGTCGGTGAAGACTACGGTGAAGGATCGTCGATTATGCAGGAGCGTAGTCATGCTTTTGCCATGAAATCTCAAATGTGGTTGTTAGACCCTCGCCCCAATTTACCGTCGATTGTTCAAGCCGTAAAAGATGGTTTTGACCTTTCTGAAGCGAGTAATACTCCGGTTATGTTGCAAATGCGTATTCGCTCTTGCCATGTGCATGGTCAATTTGTTTGTGCTGATAATCAACATCCTAAATATACAGTTAAAGATGCACTCGAAAATCCAACTCGTGATGTCAGTCGGATAGTTCTACCGCCTGCGAGTTTTTTACACGAAAAAGAGAAAATTGCATCTCGTTGGCCAGCTGCAATCGAATTCATTAAACAGCGTGAGCTGAATGAGTTTTTTTCTGAAGATGCCGATGATGTGGGGATAGCATTACAAGGTGGTTGTTACAACACACTGATCCGCGCGTTGAATAAAATTGGGCTGGCGGATGTATTTGGTAACAGCCAAATTCCATTGTATGTCATGAACGTAGCATACCCATTAGTTGATGATGAGTTTGAACGTTTTTGCCGTAATAAAAAAGCCATATTAGTCCTAGAAGAAGGTCAGCCAAATTTTGTTGAGCAGAATGTCGCTAATATTTTGCGTCAGCGCGAAATTAGCACGGCATTGCACGGTAAAGATATGCTACCGATGGCGGGAGAATATAACACCGCAACCGTCTTGGCGGGTATTCGCTCCTTTTTTGAACGTTATGAAAAAATTGCACCACAAGTTAAATCCGCAGCAAAACAAATTCGTATTCCAACTATTAATGTTGCAGCACCACTAATTGAAGATTTAGAACCTGAGTATGTCAATGCTGCTGAACCAACTTTGGATGAGACTGTCCATGCGCGCCCACCAGGGTTTTGTACCGGTTGTCCTGAGCGGCCTATTTTTACTGCCATGAAATTGGTAGAACGCGAACTTGGTGAACATCACATCAGTGCTGATATTGGCTGTCATTTATTTTCGATTCTTCCTCCATTTAATTTAGGTAATACCACTATGGGTTATGGCCTTGGTGGGGCGGGTGCAGCGGCATTGAATGCAAAAGCTAGCAAACGAGCAATTTCCGTTATGGGGGATGGCGGTTTTTGGCATAACGGTTTAACCAGTGGGATTGCCAATAGTGTATTCAACCGTAGTGATAACTTAACTATCGTTATTGATAATAACTATACCTCAGCAACTGGTGGCCAAGATATTTTGTCATCGACTGCATTAAACCCAACTCGTAGTACAGGTCATGAAATTGAAAAAGCAGTGAAAGGGGTTGGTGTTAATTGGGTGAAAACAATTAAGCACACCTATGATCTTAAAACCATGACTAAAACATTGCGCGAAGCACTGACCACCAATGAAAGTGGGCCGAAAGTACTGATTGCGCAAAGTGAATGCATGTTGAATAAGCAGCGACGTGAAAAGAAAGTCGTTCGTAATAATATTGCAGCAGGTAAGCGGGTTGTTCGTGAACGTTTTGGTATTGATCCTGATACTTGCACGGGGGATCACTCCTGTATTCGTTTATCGGGTTGTCCATCATTATCGATTAAACCAAGTCAAGACCCACTCAGAACAGATCCGGTCGCAACGGTGATGGACAGCTGTGTTGGCTGTGGTTTATGCGGTGAAGTTTCTCACGCCGCAGTGTTGTGTCCTTCTTTTTTTAAAGCTCAAATTATTACCAATCCAAATGGTTGGGACAAATTGCGCCACCGAGTTCGCGGTTGGTTCATTGGCTATTTACAACGTCGTGATTCACGTCGTCGTGAACAATTGAGTTTTTAAAGAGGCCTATATGACTGCTTATTCATCAACAATAAATTCATCAACGGCACATTCATCGTCAACAATGCAGTCGATGATCGCATTACAACCAATAAAAATCGCTATTTTAGCCATGGGCGGTGAAGGCGGCGGTGTACTCGCCGACTGGGTCGTCAATTTAGGCGAAGAAAACGGCTATTTTGCGCAAACGACCTCCGTGCCGGGTGTAGCACAGCGTACGGGTGCCACTATTTATTATGTTGAGTTATTTCCGGGTGCGGATAATCCGCAAACACCTACCCCTGTCTTGGCGCAAATGCCGATGCCCGGTGATGTTGATATTGTCCTTGCTTCTGAATTAATGGAAGCCGGTAGAGCGGTGCAACGTGGTTTTGTCACACCAGAGCGCACCACATTAATTAGTTCGACACATCGTGTTTATTCCATCACAGAAAAATCAGCGATGGGCGACGGGCGTGTCGATAGCAAAGCTTTAATACGTCATACAGGTCAAGCGGCTCGCCAATTTATTCATTTCGATATGGCTCAAGCGGCGCAAGACAGTGGCAGCGTGATCAGCGCTGTCTTATTTGGTGCCTTGTTTGGTTCTGGTGTATTGCCATTTAGCCGTGAACAATTTGAAGAAACCATTGTACGCGGTGGTGTCGGTGTAAAACCTAGTTTACGTGCTTTCACGCTTGGCGCTGAACAAGCAGCGCAACCTGAAGAGGCTTATGTGTCTCCTGCTGCGCAACAGGTTGTTCATGCACCCAAAAATAAACTCGTTGCCGCATTATTGGCTCGTATTGAAACCGAATTTTCTCCTCATGTTCACTATTTAGCGATTGAAGGGGTTCGCAGGTTGATTGATTACCAAGACCCTGCATACGCCACTTTTTATTTAGAGCGGCTCAAAAAACTATTTGCCCAAGAAGGCGGCCAAGATGAGCGCTTGCAGCGTGCTCTTGTTCGTCATTTGGCACTTTGGATGTCTTATGAAGACACTATCCGTGTTGCTGATCTTAAAATTCGTGATAGCCGCTTTGCCCGAGTACGCAGCGAGGTACAGGCAAAAGATAACCAACTTTTGGACATAAATGAATTTATGCATCCACGTATTGAAGAAATTTGCGAGACGCTTCCCAATAATTTAGGTCGCTGGCTTATGCGTCCACATTGGTTTCACAAAGCGCTTCGCAAATTTGCACAAAAGGGCCGCACTATCACTACCAGTTCTCTCGGTGGGTTTTTACAGTTGTACCTGCTGGCGGCTTGGCGGCGCGGAAGACGTTCAACTTTACGTTATCAATTGGAAAATAAACGCATTGATAACTGGTTAATCGCCGTTGTCGAAGCGGCTCGCACTAATCCTGCATTAGCCACGGAAATCGTGCAGTGCCAGAGAGTGGTTAAGGGCTATAGCGATACTCACGCACGAGGTTTGCGCAACTTTCAAACCTTAATGGAAATTGTTCAACGCCAAGGTAGCCAACTTTCACCCATTAATTTGCGAGAACTACGTGAAGCAGCACTTGCTGATGAACATGGCAACGAATTAAAAAAATGCCGCCAACGTTTGGCGATGGAATAAGGAAAATATCATGAGTCTGCTGAAATTTACTCGACCACATAAAATTCATTTCTCTGAGTGTGATCCGGCGGGAATTGTGTTTTATCCACAATATTTCGTGATGTTTAACAATCTATTAGAGCGTTGGATTGATGAGTTGATCCCCGAAGGTTTTGCTGGATACATCCTTGATCAACGCTTTGGATTACCTACGGTTCATCTAGAAGCTGAATTTAAAGCGGTTAGTCGCATGGGCGATAACGTGCAGCTTGAATTACAGGTAGAACGTATTGGTCGTAAATCGATAACGTTACGCCAAAGTTGTACCAGTTTAAGCGGTGAATTGCGTATGCAAGTTACGCAAACCTATGTCACAACTTCATTAGAAACGCATCAGTCGATAGCGATACCTGAAGCGCTTTATAACGCCTTAACCCAGCAACCGGTGTAACGGCACAAGGTCACAAAGGAGACATTCCATGAATATCGTTTGTATTGGCGGCGGTCCCGCAGGGCTTTATTTCGGGTTGCTGATGAAATTGCAAAATCCACAAAACCGTGTGGTGGTCGTTGAACGTAACCGTCCTTATGACACTTTTGGTTGGGGTGTCGTGTTCTCTGATGCAACGCTCAGTAACTTGCGCAAAGCCGATCCAGTTTGCGCAGAAACTATCTCCGCAGAATTTAGTCATTGGGATGATATCGATATTCATTTCAAAGGTACCTGCAATCGCAGTGGTGGTCATGGTTTCATTGGGATTGGACGTAAAAAATTACTCAATATTTTACAAGATAGATGTATTGAAGTCGGCGTTGAACTCGTCTTTGAAACCTTAGTTACGGACGATCAAGAAATTGCACTTCAGTATGATGCGGATCTACTGATTGCATCCGATGGGATCAATAGTGCAGTACGTACACGCTATGAAAATGTATTTAAGCCTGATATCGATCAGCGCCGTTGCCGCTTTGTTTGGCTAGGAACTAAGAAGATCTTCGATGCATTTACTTTTTTGTTCGCTGAAAATGAACATGGTTGGTTCCAAGTCCACGCCTATCAATTTGAAAAAGGGTTATCGACTTTTATCGTTGAAACAACGGAAGAAACGTGGCTCAAGGCGGGTATCGACCAAATGTCACAAGAGGATGGCATTGCTTATTGTGAAAAGCTATTTGCACCTTGGCTTGATGGAGAAAAATTGATTGCCAACGCAGCACACTTACGTGGTGCTGCCATTTGGATCCGCTTTCCTCGAGTCATTTGTGATAACTGGGTACATTGGACTACACCATCAAATGGTAAAGATGTACCGGTTGTCTTGATGGGAGATGCTGCACATACTGCGCATTTTTCAATCGGTTCAGGGACTAAATTAGCCTTAGAAGATGCGATTGAACTTTGTGAAAGCTTGAAGGCAACCAACGGTGATTTGCGCAAAGGATTAGCACACTATCAAAAAGTACGTAGCGTTGAAGTGTTTAAAATTCAAAATGCTGCGCGTAATTCTACTGAGTGGTTTGAAAATGTCAGCCGCTATGAAAACTTAGCACCAGAACAATTTGCATACTCATTATTAACCCGTTCTCAGCGTATTTCTCATGAGAATTTACGTACTCGTGATGCTAATTGGTTGAAAACCTATGAACAGTGGTTTGCACAGCAATCGGGGGTAATCTCTTCTGATAATCCAATCCCACCCATACTCACGCCTTATCGCTTACGTGATATCGAACTGAAAAACCGAGTTATTGCTTCGCCAACGATGCTTTATTGCGCAACCAACGGCGTAGTCAGTGATTTTCATTTGGTGCACTTAGGTAGCCGAGCACTCGGTGGGGCAAGTCTTATCATGACTGAAATGACGGCTATCGCACCCGATGCGCGTGCAACTCTTGGTTGCCCGGGTATTTGGAATGATGAGCAAGTCATCGCATGGAAAGCTGTGACTCAATTTGTGCATCAAAAAACGGATGCAAAAATCGGAATACAGTTAGGACATGCGGGGCGTCGTGGCTCAACTCAACGCGGTTGGGAAAAAGAAAACTATCCATTAGAGAAAGATAATTGGCCGTTGGTTTCAGCGTCTGCATTGCCTTATTTACCTGATGTTTCTCAGATGCCATCAGAACTGAACGAAAAGCAAATGGCTGCAATTATCGATCAATTTGTTGCGGCAACAAGATGCGCAGATAGCGCGGGTTTTGATTGGTTAGAACTGCAAGCGGGTCATGGTTATTTACTTTCAAGTTTCATTTCACCGCTGACTAATCAACGTACGGATAACTACGGTGGAACGCTTGAAAATCGTTTACGTTTCCCGCTGGCGGTGATTCGTGCGGTCAGAAATGCATGGCCGCAAGGTAAACCACTTTCTGTTCGTATCTCTGCAACTGATTGGGTTGATGGCGGAACCACGGTTGATGAAGCGGTATTGATTGGACAAGCCATGCATCAGGCTGGTGCCGATATGATTGATTGCTCCTCAGGAGAAGTTTCACCATTACAACAGCCTATCTATGGGCGTATGTATCAAACACCAATGGCTGACCGTATTCGTAATGAAGGTTCAGTACCTGTTATTGCCGTTGGGGCTATCACTGATGCCGATCAGGTTAATAGCATTATCGCGTCAGGTCGTGCTGATTTATGTGCATTATCGCGCCCATTACTGGCAGATCCGGCATGGTTGCTTCATGAATGTGCCCGCCTTGGGTGGAATTCAGTCAGTTGGCCTGCACCTTATGAATATGGTCGCCAACAATTACTACAACAATCAAAAAACCGCTAAGCGCCTTAGCCGGATAGGAGGAAAACCTTATGAGTACTCAGTCCCATGATCAATACCGAGAAAGTGTCGCTGGACGTGCTGATGTTGAAGACACTCCCGAGCTGGTGGCGTATTACAAAGAGCTTGATGCATTAAAAACAGGCGCGTTATGGACTGTCGCTAATAAAATCGAGCCATGGCAGCCAAAATCGCAATCAGTACCTGTGCTATGGCGCTACCGTGAGTTACGTGAACATGTTTTACGCTCTGTTGAACTGGTTACGCCAGAAAAAGCTGGGCGCCGAGTGATTTATTTAAATAACCCGGGGCGCCAAGATGTTGCTGCCGCAGTGGGCTGGCTCTATTCCGGTTTACAAGTAATGCATCCGGGAGAAGCCGCATCTGCTCATGCGCATTCATCGTCGGCATTGCGTTTCATTATGGAGGGTCGCGGGGCTTATACCATCGTTGAAGGGCAAAAAATGATGTTAGAAGCTAACGATTTTGTCTTAACGCCTAATGGTACTTGGCATGAGCATGGCGTTGCCGATGATGGTTTACCGTGTATTTGGCAAGATGGTTTAGATATTCCATTAGTTAATGCGCTGGAAGCGGGTTTCTATAAAGTCCATCCAGATTTAAACCAAGTGCAGACCAGACCCATTGATTACCCCGTTGGCATGTGGGCAGGTACGGCTTTACGCCCACATAATATTGGTTGGGATAAACCGTATTCACCTTTGTTTAAATATCAGTGGGGACCGACCTATGAAGCTTTACAGCGTGCTGCAAAAGTGGCGGATGGCTCTCCTTTTGATGATGTTCTCATGCATTACACCAATCCGCTAAGCGGGGGGCCTGTTATGCCAACGATTGGCGCGAGTATGCAACTTTTACGTCCTGGCTTTGTGGGGAAAGCTCATCGCCATACGGGAAGTTTTATTTATCAAGTGGCGAAAGGTCAAGGTTATTCAATTATTAATGGGCAGCGTTTTGATTGGCAAGAACGCGATATTTTTTGCGTGCCATCATGGATGTTCCATGAACACGTCAATACTTCGAACAATGATGACGCTTGTTTATTTTGCTTTAACGATTTGCCCGTTATGCATTCACTTGGACTCTATTACGAAGAAGCGCTGGCTGAGAATGATGGGCACCAGAAGATTATCAGCTAATCATTATACCCGTTGTGTTTCAAGTATTGATGACCACTTGGCGCGAATTATTTTGGGTATGTTTTGATTATTTACATAAAGAATTTCTTTAAGTGACAAATTTGTTAGGTCAGTAAACCTAACTCAAGGAGAAGAATTATGCGTCTTATTACTTACCGTTCAGATATTACTGCTGCCGCACGTTTAGGTGCAATTGTTGATCAACAAGTGGTTGATTTAGCAAGATTGGCCGAAGAGCAAGGGCAGTATTTACCGGATAACATGTTGGATTTTATTGATTTAGGTCCACAAGGAGTACGTGCAGGCACTGAGCTACTCAATATTTATCAAGGGCAATTTCCGGCGGGAACGGCATGGTCTGTGCAGAATGTGAAGATTTTGGCACCAATTCCTCGTCCGAGAAAAAATATTTTTGGGATTGGGCTTAACTATGTAGAGCACGTCGCTGAGTCTAGCCGAACGCTTGATACCTCAAAAGAGTTACCAAAAGAGCCCGTCATTTTTTCTAAGCCACCAACAACCGTGATCGGCCCTGGAGATGCGATTGAGCATAACGGCGCAATTACACAACAGTTAGATTGGGAAGTTGAATTAGCGGTCATTATGGGAACTCGAGCAAAAAGCGTTTCTCATGATGATGCCCTGAACTATGTCTTTGGTTATAGCTTAATGATTGATATGAGTGCGCGTGATTGTCGCCGTGCAGGTCAATGGATTTATTCGAAAGGCCAAGACACCTTCGCACCTTTTGGTCCTTGTATCGTCACAGCAGATGAGATCCCAGATCCACACACACTGAATCTCAGTTTGAAAGTAAATGGTGTGACTAAACAAGATTCAAATACACGTCATATGCTATTCAATGTAAATGCATTAATTGCAGATATCAGCAAAGGGATAACCTTAGAGCCGGGGGATATTATTGCGACGGGGACACCTGAAGGCGTTGGTGCGGGTCGTTCACCACAAGAGTGGGTGTGGCCAGGGGATGTGATTGAGGCATACGTCGAGAAAATTGGCGAGCTACGCCATCCCGTCGTTGCAATCTAATTGCAGTATCAACACCAAGGAGCGTGACTGATGTTAAATTTAGCGCAATTTAAAGCTGCGGCGGTGCAGGCCGCCCCCGTTTTCCTCGATACTGACGCAACCGTAGATAAAGTTTGTCGCTTGATTGAAGAAGCGGCAGATAACGGTGCAAAATTAGTGGCTTTTCCTGAAGTGTTTATTTCAGGATATCCTTATTGGAGTTGGGTCATGAACCCGATTGATGGCAGCCCATGGTTTGAAAAACTGTGTAAGTCAGCAATTGAAGTACCGGGGCCTGAAATTCAAAAGGTGGCTCAAGCGGCAGCTCGCCATCATATCAATGTGGTTATTGGCGTGAATGAGCGCAATCCTAATGGGATTGCCACATTGTATAACACCTTAGTGACTATCTCAGATGAAGGCCGAATTCTTGGGCGTCATCGTAAATTGGTGCCGACATGGGCTGAAAAATTAACCTGGGCAAATGGTGATGCTTCATCGCTGAAAGTTCATCAAACCAGTGTTGGCCCCTTGGGTGCCTTGGCTTGTGGCGAAAATACCAATACATTGGCACGTTTTGCTTTGCTTGCACAAGGTGAGCTCGTCCATATCGCCAGCTATATTGCGTTACCTGTCGCGCCGAAAGATTACGATATGGCAGAGGCTATCCGTTTGCGTGCTTCTGCTCATTGTTTTGAAGGGAAAGTTTTCACTATTGTTTCCTGCTCTACGGTTTCGCCAGAGATTATTGATGCTATGGCGGCAACACATCCAGAGTCTCGTGAATTATTAGCGCGCCCTAACAGTGCATTTTCAGGCGTTATTGGTCCTGATGGTCGTGTTATCGGTGAGCCGTTGATTGACCAAGAAGGTATTGTTTATGCGGATATTGATTTAAATAAATGCATTGCACCACGCCAAATGCATGACATTACCGGACACTATAATCGTTTTGATATTTTTGATTTACAGGTTAATCGTCGTCCTTTAACGGCTGCTCGTTTTCATCATGATGGACAAGATGAAGATGAACTTAACCCATTTACACCATCAGATGATAATTCATTGGAGAAAGGCCTATGAGCCACGGACGCATTTTTCGTATCGGGCAGATAGTGCCCTCATCAAATACCACGATGGAAACGGAGATCCCTGCCATTTTACGTGCACGTGAAGCGTTGTTTTCAGAGCGTTTTACTTTTCATTCTAGCCGTATGCGTATGCAGAAAGTCACAAAAGATGAACTCGCTAAAATGGACTCAGACAGCGACCGCTGTGCGATTGAATTATCAGATGCTGCGGTTGATGTGCTTGGCTATGCTTGTTTAGTGGCGATTATGAGTATGGGTAAAGGGTATCACCGAGTATCAGAAAAACGCTTATTTCAGCGCACTGTAGATAACGGTCATCCTGCACCCGTTGTGACCAGTGCTGGTGCATTAGTCGATGGCTTACATGCGATTGGTGCGAAAAAAGTGTCTATTTTGACGCCTTACATGAAGCCGTTGACGCAATTAGTGATCGATTATATTGAAAGCGAAGGGATAGAAGTTGTTGATAGTATTTCATTAGAGATCCCCGATAATCTGGAAGTGGGTCGCCAAAACCCATTAGCACCGGTTGAAATTACGAAGAAACTTAGTACTAACGTCGATGTCATCGTGGCTTCTGCTTGCGTACAAATGCCATCATTACCTTCAATTCAGTTGATTGAGGATCGAGTGGGTTTACCCGTATTGTCCTCATCGGTTGCGACAACCTACATGATGTTGAAAAAATTAGGTTTAGACACTCGAGTTGATGGTTTCGGTTCGTTACTTAGTGGAAAGTTTTAACTAAATTATGTTAAGAGTTAAGTTTCCTTCTGCTACTCTTCTAGTAACAAATGCAATAATGCATCAAGAGAGGCAAGAGGGCGAGATGTCAGATTCAAAAGTCTTTGTTGATAATTATCTACCTGCCCTATTGGGGCAGGCATGGATGTTAGTTTCATCTGAATTTCATGCGGTTGTTGAGGCACATGGTTTATCTGTCTTAGAATGGCGTGTACTTTCAACCCTTGCCAATAATGGCTCTATGGGGATCACTGAGCTTTCACAAAAAACAGTGAGTAAACAACCCACTATTACCCGAGTGCTACAGCGATTAGAGCAACAAGGGCATGTGATTAGACATAATAATCACAGTGGTAGTGACCGACGCGTTACTTTAGTGAGTGTCACTTCAAGTGGTATGCAGTTAGTTGAAGGGTTACTGGTTGAGGCTCAGCTACATGAACAGGCGGTACTTGCTCCATTAGGGGCTAGAAAAAGAAAAATGCTAAAACAAGTACTACAAGAGCTTATCGAACGTCATTCAGTTGATATAAATAAGGCCGATAAAAATGTAACTGAGCAAAATGATCTTGAATAAGATTCTCTAGAAAGCGACAAACTAGTCAAATAATGACGGTTTGGTGCGACTATTGATAGCACTCGCTAGATTGTAAGATAAAAAATGAATATGATTTTTAATATCAATAAGATATAAATAAATAATATTAGAGAGGGTAGAGCGGATAATATCTTGTAACACAATGATTGATATGGTTGTTTCTGATTTCTTTATTTTTTTTATCTCTTCATAAATTGCGACTTTACATTGATTCAATTTATCTATTTACTGATCATCAATGATTAGCTAAACATGGAGCAATCGATGTCGGTAGTGACACTTGTACTCGTTTTTTTATTAGCCGTTGTTGTGAGCGTATTTGTCTCACGCTTGCTAAAAGATATTATCCCATTACCCCTTATTCAGATAGCGTTGGGTGCAGGGTTATCTCTGTTCGGATTTACGGTTGAGTTTGAACCTCATTTATTCCTATTTTTATTTATTCCGCCACTGCTCTTTCTTGATGGTTGGCGCATTCCAAAAGAAGCGCTATTTCAAGAGATCAAACCCATTATGTCACTGGCAATTGGTTTGGTTGTCGTTACAGTTATCGGTATGGGTTTCTTCATCCATTGGTTGATCCCCGCGATTTCATTGGCCGTCGCGTTTGCATTGGCGGCAATATTGTCACCCACAGACCCAGTTTCTGTCTCTGCGATGACAGTAAATTCTCCTCTTCCATCACGTATGGCTCATATTCTTGAAGGTGAATCGTTGCTCAATGATGCAACAGGGCTAGTATGTTTTGGTTTTGCGGTGTTAGCGGCCACAACGGGTGTCTTCTCTTTAGTTTCAGCTGCGGGCCAGTTTGTAGTGGTGGCTGTTGGCGGGATTTTAGTGGGCTTATTGGTCGCTTGGGCAATAGGTTGGTTAAATCAATTTTTAGTTAAGCGTACGGGTGAAGAACCTGCTATTCAGATAATGATCAGCTTGTTAATGCCATTTACCGCTTATCTGGTTGCTGAACATTTACTTGTTTCTGGGATTTTAGCTGCGGTGGTTGCGGGTATCGCAATGCACTATGAAAAAATTGCAGGTCGTATGCAAGCGGCAACCCGTATGCAAAGTAAAGCGGTTTGGGATACGGTACAAACTGCATTGAATGGTATGATTTTTATCTTATTGGGCGAGCAGCTGCCGGGTATGTGGACAAACATGCCACAGGTCGCTGAGGCCGCGGGAGCGAGCCACCCATGGATGTTGTTTGTCTATGTTGCAGTGATAACTATTACGTTGGCAATACTACGATTCAGTTGGGTATGGATTTCAATGACATTAACCGTCTTCCATAATCGCCGCCGTGGTAAAGAAGCTGACGTAATGCATATTCGCATGATGGCGATTATGGCAACCGCAGGGGTTCGGGGCGCAATTACTTTGGCGGGTATTTTAACGCTGCCATTATTGATGCCTGATGGTTCCTTGTTCCCAAATCGAGATGTTGCTATCTTTTTAGCTATGGGTGTTATTTTGTGTTCATTACTGATTGCCAGTATTGCACTGCCTATTTTGACTAAAGGATTAGTACAAGACTTACCTTATGATAATGACGAAATTCGTGCACGTTTGGCGCTAAATGAAGCTGCAATGGCACATTTACGCGAGTTAATGAATCATCCGTCGGAAGATATGGATGAAATCGCGATGCGTACAGAAGTTGGTGCTCAGTTATTAGAGATTTATGGTAGACGATTAGATAACTCAGATGAGACTGAGTCAGATGTCTTTGATTTACATAAGATGATTGATATGGAGCGCAATATGTCTCGTTCAGCGCTTAAAGCTAAGCGTGATGCTCTATATCAAATGCGTAAAGGTAAAAATATTAATGAACGTGTTTATCATCGTTTGCGTGATGAGCTTGATTTAAAAGAAGAAACATTAAATCATCATAAAAATAATAAACACTAATTAGTCTTGAGTTTTATGATTAGAACGGTCAGAGAGATGTTGTGCTCTGGCCGTTTTTTATTTATAAGTTATTACAAATAATCTTTTTTAATTGGACGAGCTCACATAATTCTTTCTGAGATTTTTTGCACTATTTATAATTTATTTTGGGTTCATATTTAATATTTTTACTATTTAAGCGGTATTTTTGGTCATTTAATCTTCTTATTATAGTATTAAAAGTATCAACTATGACTCTTTTAGAGGTTATAATTCATCCGTATTATCAATTGAATTTGACAACCAACATTGAATTGATAATGTATTAGTTAATTGTTTTTAGGAAAAATTATGTCATCGTTTGTCGCTTATTCAGTTGTGATTATTACCATCACTTAGTGGTGGGGATAAGCTGCATTCTAAACCCGCCAGATAGGCGGGTTTTTTGTTCCTGTCTGGTTAATTGTCAGTAGGAGTTATTTATGTGTTCAATGAAAAATGGCCAGAAATTAGCATCTGACCCCGAGTGTAATCTACAACCAACGGATACTCTTGAGGAGATGATCCAAATGATCAGTGATGCAAGATTGCATTTTTTATGCGGTAAAATTGCATCGGGAAAATCAACCTTATCAAGCAAGTTGGCGAAGCGCCCTCAAACTATCGTACTCAATGAAGATGAGTGGCTGACAAAATTATATCCGGGTGAAATTACTGAGCTCGCTCATTATGTTGAAAAAAGCGCGTTAATTAAAACGTTGTTAGAAAATCACATTAAACAGCTTATCAGTGCGGGACTCTCCGTGATAATGGATTTCCCTGCTAATACGCCAACACAGCGGAAATGGTTGAAATCACTGGCAGAAGTATCGGCTGTTCCATATATTTTTCACGTATTATCGGTTGATAATGATGAGTGCAAAAAAAGATTAGTGGCGCGTAACTTAACGGGTGAAAACCCATTTAAAACATCTGAGGCAGCATTTGATTTGATAACCAAACATTTTTCCTATCCCGATAGTCAGGAACAGCTCGTGTGTAAATTTTATTAATGAGCTAATAATGAGTTTGAGCGGCTGATTGTCTATGTTTATAGTATCAGTCGCTTCAACGGGTAAGCTGTGAATCATTATTTAGGGCGATACATTTTAACCTTCTGTTGCTGTTCTATCCAATAATAATCTGCCGGTCCACCTGCACGCAGTAAGGGTTTTTGTTGCGCACTATCATATAATCCATTTTCTAATGTTGATTCATCAATATGCACCATAACCACCTCTCCCATAACCATCCAAGTATCGAGTAGATGTCCACTCGCATTTTTAAGTTGTTGGTATTGTGTCACGACACATTCCATCGAGACTGGGGTCTGAGCAATACGAGGTGGTGTAACTATTGTTGAAGGGAGGGTAGATAATTGCGTTAAAGCAAACTCACTTTCACCTCGTTCTAATGTTGCGCTACTCATATTCACTTGCTCACTAAGCTCTAGTGTTGCAAGGTTATAAACAAATTCGCCAGTTTCAATTGCATTGGTAACGGAGTCTTTTTTTCCGACACTTGAGAAAACGAGAATCGGTGGTGAGTAATTAAAAATATTGAAGAAACTGTAGGGTGCGAGATTAGTTCTTCCTGCTTTATCGCAAGTCGATATCCAGCCAATAGGGCGAGGGGCAATTAGGGATGGGATTGGATCATGGGGCAAGCCATGGCCAAGGGTGGGCTGGTAGCTATAAAATTTAATTGTCATTAATTTCTCCTTTTATTCTATTTTAATGGATAACAACATAAGAAGTAGAGTCAAAAAGTGAAAAATGCAGTCAGTGTATAGATTTAGCATTAAATGGATAACTAATTATATTAATTAGCTTAATTAACAGTTAATAATTATTTTATATCAAATAATGATATCTTGTAATTGATTTTATAGATGTATTGCGCTTTTTAATTTAACTTTAGCTGAGCGTTACTCTTACTCAAATATTGTGTTGGTATGATTCATTTAATGTTATTTTTTATTTTCATTGAGATTTTAAACTGATTTTTAATTATTATTTATAAGATAATAGTTTCCTTTTGATAATGAATAGTAACTGTGATATCGGTCGCATTAAATAATATAATTAAATGATTTTTTTATTATGCTATGATTTTTATTTGTTTTTTATAGCCTTGATTTTTATGTGTATTATTATTTTTCCATATGTCTATTTATTATTATTCGATAGATATTGGCTATTGAATTATATCTATTCGATCGATACAAACGTATTTACAGGTTGAATTGATAATTTTATATTTTGATAAGGTTATATTTATTTTAATTTCAAGTTTGTTCGTTTTTTAAAAATTAAATTTATTCTTAATTTATTTTTAATCGTTTATTAATGGCTATTAAATGATTTTAAATTATTATTTATTGGTTTCTAATATGATGAAAAATAATATTCTATTACGTAAAGATATTGGTTCTTTTTTAAGATCTGCAAGAATAAATAAATCACTAACTGGATTGCAGTTAGGCGAAATTTTACATGTTAGTCAACAACAAATATCCCGCTATGAAAGAGGAGAAACAAGTATCAATATTGAGACATTAGATATTTTATTGGCAGTATTAGATAAAGACTGGCCAGATTTTTTTTTCCAAGTTTTGGCGAATTACTCTGAAGAAATTGCCGATATGAAGATGCAAAATGATTTTATTTTTCTAAATTAAATTTGTTTAATTTCAATGAATTATATTATTTTAAATAATATTCAGATTACTGTTTTTTATTTTAGATGATGTCTATTTATTAAATATTGAAGTGTTAAATAAATATGAAATTTACACGATTAATTTTTTGATGGTGTATTTATTTTCAATCAAATTTTTAATTAAAAGGATAAACGGATGAAATTAATTAAATTAGCGCTAATAACAGCTTTTACGGTATCAACTCTATCTTTCAGTGCCATGAGTGAAAATGCAGGAACACTTGATTTTACTGGAACGGTCGTGAGCTCTCCTTGTAATATCGCTCAATCTTCCTTGAAGCAAGTTATTGATTTTGGGCAATTATCTAGGCGAGCTCTTGAAAATGGTAGAGTTGCTGAGGTTGATTTTGATATTAAATTTACAGGTTGTGACTTTACTGATTTCAATAAAGATTCCAGCGGAAAACCCATGGTAGTTAAATCGATGGAGCTAGTTTTTACAGGGCAACGTTACGCCGATCTTACCAATATATTACTGTCTACTTCTGCGGGCAATACTAATAATGTTGGGATAGGCATTGATGGTTTTGAATTCGGTAAAGCGAAAGATGTTTTACCACTGATTATTAATAAAAAAGGGGATAACACATTATCGTTTAAAGCATTAGCAAAAGCGGTTGATACGACTAAGGATGTTGCTGAAGGTAAATTTAATGCCACATCCAATTTCCGCATTACTTACCAATAATGATGTTGGATGCCCGTCAGTCTATATCTGGCGGGTAATAAGCGGATGAATGGAGAAGATTATGATTGTTTATCAAAATCTTGGGAGACGCATAGCGCTGTTAGTCATTGTTTATATTTTTACGAGTTCTACTGCGCATTCAGTTAAAAAATTAAATTTTCAAGGTATCGATATGATGACGTTGATCATGGGGAGTGTTATTGCCACGCCATGTTCGATCGTGATGGAAAATCGTTATCAGACTATTAATTTCTCATCACTGACACTCACTATGCTATCTACTGAGACTGCTCGAGAGTTACATAATCAGCCCTTTATCATTGAACTACGTGATTGTGGCAGCGCATTTTCTTCTTTGGATCATAAAACTTGGACCATACGTTTTATGGGACACAGCGCGGAATATATTCATGCTTTTGTATTACAGGGGGCTTCCCAAGGGTTAGGGGTTTCTGTACTGGATGACTCGCTCAATATTCTCGTTCCTGGGCAAAATTACCCATTATCTAACAATGTATTACGGCAAAGTAAATCGGGACAAACACTCTTTTTACGCTATTTCTTACGTTTAGAGCTGACAGGGCAACCTATTGAAGCTGGCAGCTATCAAGGGCTAATCCGTTTTTTCATCGATTATCAATAAAACATATATAGATATTTTGGCGAAATTCTCTTTTTGGGGAAGCATTCTTATCGTATTTGGGATGGTATAGAGCATGACGTTCATATTTAGCTTCAAATATAAAAAAATCAGACTGGTTGTTGTGTTCGCGCTTAGCATTATTTCATGGACCGTTTATGGTACTGAATTTAATACGGAAATGTTGGATGCCGAAGATATTCAAAATATTGATATGAGCCAGTTTTCCGTTGCGGGATATGTACCCCCCGGCGACTATGTTTTGACTATTTTTGTTAATGGCTTACGTTTAGGGGCTCCTCGTGAGGTCTCCGTTTATAAAGATCCCGCTAATCCTCTCTCTGTTTTAAAACATTCAATTTATAAGCAAAAACAGCCGACAGCAGGATTTTCTCAGACGATCTGTATTTCCCCTGATTTACGCGATTTAATGGGATTAAAAAGTAGTGCAATGGAAAAATTAATGACTTCTCATGAAGGGAAATGCCTTGATTTTTCTGCATTAACTGGGGCTCAGTTAAAAGTAGAACTTGCCACATTATCATTAAAAATCACGATCCCTCAAGTTTGGATGGAATATCGAGACCCTTTTTGGGTGCCTCCTGCACTATGGGAAGAGGGGATGAACGGGGGATTTATTGATTATAATGTTAACGCATCAGCAACGAAGGAAAACGAAGGAACTAAGCGTGTTTATTTATCCACCAATGGAACTTCAGGGATAAATATAGGTGCTTGGCGTTTGCGGGGTGATTTCAATGCAACGTATCAAAAGCAGCGGGGTGGATATTACCCTCAAGAAGCACATCAATTTGATTTTACAAGGTTATATGCTTTCACCTCATTAAAAGAGTCAGCCGCTATCCTAACATTGGGAGAAAACTATTTTTATTCTGACATTTTTGAGTCTTGGCAATATAGCGGACTTTCTCTTGAAAGCGATGATCGCATGTTGCCACCTAAATTGGTGGGATATGCTCCTGAAATCATAGGTGTTGCAAATACTAATGCCATTGTGATTGTGCGTAGCCAAGATAGAGTTATTTCAGAAACGGCTGTTCCGCCTGGACCATTTCGTATTCAAACATTAGATAGCGGAGTTAGGGGGGTATTGGATGTCACGGTACGAGAAGAAAATGGCGAAGAAAAAAAATTCAGCATAAGCACCGCATCATTGCCTTATTTAACCCGTCCGGGGCGGGTAGTCTATAAATTGGCAGCAGGTAAAACGCGTTACAATAATCGTCATCTCACCGGTGAACCTGTTATTAGCAGCGAACTTTCTTATGGCGTATCAAACGCGTGGTCTTTATATGGAGGTAGCCAATTAAATACTGACTACCAAAGTGTTGCACTAGGAATTGGACGTGATTTATTTGCAGTTGGAGCTGTATCAATCGATATAACGCAATCATTTGCACAGTTCACAGATGACAGATTACAAGGCCGTTCTTATCGGCTTAATTATGCAAAATCATTTGATGATGTACGTACTGATATTACTTTTGCGGGTTATCGTTTTGCGGATAAAGAATATCGGACATTAAATCAGTTTATGGATGAAGATAGAACCAAACAAGTAACACGGGCGGCGAAAGAAAACTATCAAGTTTATCTTAATAAGTATTTTGATCATTTTAATCTCTCAATGAATTATCAATACAGCACTTATTGGCAGGGTGACCCTCAAACTCAATATGGTCTATACGCCAATACTAATATAAGTTTTCCTCAGTTATCTCAACATAATGCCAATGTTTCTTTATCGGCGACTAGAACAGAACGTGATAATGGTTATGAAGATGACGCAATTAATTTGTATTTAACAATCCCTTTGTATAGCGGTCATAGTTTGACTTTTTCTGAGCTTTATTCACGTTCAGCGGGTAATAACCAATTTAATCATAATGTGGGTTATAGCGGTTATGGGGATCAAGAAAATTATAATCTCAATATGGGATATAACCATGGGCAGAATATAGATAGCCAATCTAGTTTCAGTGGTTTTTATTCAAAAGATTTATCCCAAGCCAATATTTCTGCTAATGCCAGCTATGTTCCTCATCAATATCACAGTATCGGCGCATCAATAAATAGCGGTATCACATTGACCTCTAAAGGCGTAGCGCTGCATCGCTCCGCGAATGGTGACACACGTTTGATGGTCGATACGCCAAATGTTAGTGGAGTGCCTCTTGATAATGGCGTGATTAAAACCAATGCCTTTGGCCTAGCCGTTATTCCTAATGTGAATAGTTATCGTAAATCAACTGCATCAATTAATACCAGTAAGTTACCCGACAATATAGAAACGCTAGATTCAACTATTGATATCACTCTCACTAAAGGGGCGATTGGTTATCGCAGTTTTTCTGTGCTGCAAGGGGAGAAGTTGTTTGCGATTTTGAGACTGAATAATGGCAAAACGCCACCTTTTGGTGCGAGTGTGCGTAATGATGAAAACCAAGAGTTGGGTATTGTGGGGGAGGATGGTGTGACATGGATAGTTGGAGTGTCTTTACAAGAAAAACTGTCTGTTTATTGGCATAACCAAAAACAGTGCGAACTCGTCTTACCTGAAAAACGCCATCCAACGTCAGATATGCTTTTGTTACCTTGCACGCCAGAAAACACACCGGCTCGAGTATTCGAAAGCTAAGTAATATTTTGCATCTAATTACATGATTCAATACATTTTTATGAGGTTAGTTATGTTAAGCATAAAGATAGGTGGCAAGTTAAGTGGGTTAGTTTTTTTCGTTACCAAAGCTTTATTTGTCGTAATTACTGTATCTGCTAGTGCTTATGGTGCAGTGACATTGGATAGAACACGCATTATTTTTCAAGGAGATAAAACTTCAATCAATATCAGGGTCGCCAATGATAATCCAGAAGAGGCATATTTAGCACAGAGCTGGATAGAAGATTTACAGGGGAATAAGTTAACGAAAGGCGCTTTGCTAGCAACGCCGCCTTTGCAGCGAATAGAACCTAATAGCCAAAGTTTAGTGCGTTTAAGTGCGACGCCATTATTGAGTCAATTGCCCCAAGATAGAGAGTCAGTATTTTATTTTAATTTACGAGAAATTCCGCCGAAATCTAATGAAAACAACACGTTACAGATTGCATTGCAATCACGAGTCAAATTGTTTTATCGCCCTGCGAGTACCTTGGCTGAATCAGAAACTAAGTGGCCTCATAAAGTGACGTTACAAAGAATTCATAACGGTTATCGGCTCAATAATATTACGCCATTTAATTTAACTGTGATTGGTTTTGGTAATAGCAAACAACAGTCTGAGCAAAGCGCTTTTCAAGTCATGATGGTTGCTCCAAAATCGACAAAAGATATTATATCCGATGCAATATCAAAGCCTTATCTTACCTATATCAATGACTATGGTGGTAAACCTACATTGGCTTTTAGTTGCCAAGGAGAGACCTGCACCGTAACAGGAGAGCAGTAATTGTTATATAAAAATAAGTATTTTTACTTGTTGCGGGTAAATGCTAAGGAGGGATGATGAACCAAATCATGAAGTGCTCACTGATTTTTATGGGTGGAATTCTAAGTTATTCCACAATGGCAGAATATCTTGTCATTAATACCGCAGAAAAAGAATCGAATTACGAATCGTCACTGCAAGGGTGGTTGAATGTGAATGCCAGTGTGTTTAATGCGCCATGCAATTTACTTGTAAAACAAGGATTGAGCTTGACTCATTGCGGAGCGGGAGAAGTTTTTGATGATGTGGCGATCCGTCATGCAACGGCTAAAACACCGGTAATATTACAGTTTTATGATGTACGGCAGGGGCAAGTTATTCGTCGTTATTCACTTGGTTTATTCAATGGTAATAATGCAATAAAGCTACCTTTTTTAGACGCAAAGCGAAGCATTTTGCGATTAGAGGTTATCTATGAATAAGCTGATTGCCTTGTTTTGGTTGTTGATGATGATTGGGTTTTCTCATCATGCACCAAGTTCCGGCCACTTAGATGTGGAATTTAGCGGTGTGCTTGTGCGAGGTTCTTGCCAATTGACCGCTGAGTCCATCAATAAAAAAATTCGGTTAGATAATTTGCGGTGGCAATTTATCAATGAAAATGAATCGAGTGCGGTTACGCCATTTTCGATCGGCATTGAAAATTGTAGTCAAACTGATTTAAACAAAACAATTAAATTTACTTGGCAAAGTCATCAGCTGGTCAATATTAATGGTAACAGTTACATCTCCACCCAAGGTTCCAGTGGCGTCGTTTTAGGGTTGGTGGATAGTGAGGAAAAACCCATTGTTTGGAACACCGCAATGAAGATCGGCGCGGTTTCTATCGTCGGGAGCGAGCAACAAATTGCCTTTGGGGTATTGGTACGCAAACCTGCATCTGGTGAGGCGAATGTTGGCGATTTTTCAGGTCGAGTGACATTTGCGATGGAGTATGAATAGTGAAATTAACCCATAAAGTAACTAAATATTCTTGGTGCTTGTTATTGCTGACTTCCATGGGGCAAGCCGATGTACTCGTCGATATCACGGCCACAATGATTTCGCCCGCATGTGATATTCGCAGTGAAGACAGCAGTTCACCATTAAAAATTAGCTTTGGTATTATCAAGATAGATAATCTTAGTGATTTAAGCGTGATGCAAAATTTTCCTCTCTATATATCGGGTTGTCATATTAATAAAGATTTGGCGATTATGTTGGAGCCTAAAAATGATGGCTCATTAGTTTATAACGGGAAAGCCATTTTAGCGACGAGTACGGATGGGCTAGGTATTGATATCAGTGATATTACCGGCGGTAAGGTTCGTTCATTGAATGTAGGGATCAAACAGTTGGTTTACCCTGAAAAAATCGATGCAACGCAGTATCGAATGGACTTGCAAGCTCAACTGGTGAATACGGTTCCAGTGAGCCAGTTAGCTGTCGGAAAATTCACCTCAACCATGATGGTTTTAGTCACTTACAACTAGTGGAAATTGGCGCTATGTTTAATCTTAAATCAAAAATTAGCACTTACCCAATCAGTTTTTTTCTTCTCTTTTTTATTTTATACAGTGTAAAAACTAACGCGGATTATGCAGCAAAAATCCAAAATCCAACGGCGGGCTATTTGATTAAATTAGATAGTAATAGCGTGATAGAACCAACTTCACATAGGGGGACAGATGGTAAAAATTATTATCGAGTTGGCCAGCCAATTGTGGTGGAGGGAGGCGGTTCATCAGTGAGTGTGACTGGGCTGGTGGATTGTGTTGGTCGAAGATGGGGTGACAGTAATACTCAGATTCTCTCTGACAATGCATTTCATCGTTTATTCATGTATGTGCCAACCTTGGGAACAAATATAGAAGGAAAAGTGGCTTATCATATTAACAGTAATTTAATGATGACTGTTGAGACCCGAATCATGAATTGGCTGAATATCAACGCGGGAATGTGTTCATATTCCTATCCTGGCATGACAAGACCGGCATCGAACTTTACGAATCAATTTCCTATAACGATTACTTTTTATATTAATGAGCGAATTATTGATGGTCAATTGGTAATTGCGGAAATGGATCTTGGCGGATACGTTCGCGCATTTACAGCACAAAAAACTGTTCCACCTTATGATAGTTGGCCACTGAATGAGTCGACTGTTCCCATGCGATTAGCAGCTTCCCAACTTAATGTGGGCGCATTATGTTCAACAATGACCAGCACAGGGCAGGCAGGTACGGTGAATTTACGTCATGGGCAATTAAATAGCCTAAACTATGATAGTACCGTCATGGAAAAAATTACCTACAGTTGTAAGTTTGTTTCATCGACGAGAGTTCACTTGAGGCTTGATTATGCAACAGATGATGACCCACAAAAGCGTCTGCCTTTGACCAATGACCTCAATCAGAAAATTTACAGCCAATTAGTGCTAATAGATGAATTGACGGGGCAATCAGGTACTGATTTCAGATTGGATATTCATGGGTCGAGAGAGATCAATATTCGTAGTCGTATTCAAGGGGAAAATGCAGATGCAGGGGATTACCATGGATCTGCATGGTTGATTGCGACTTTTGATTAACCTGTTTTTATTCACCAATTCGCTGAATAAAACTTGAGGGTGTTTGCCCTAACCATTTTTTAAACATCGTTGAAAATGAGCCCACACTGCTGTAACCCAAGTCAAAAGCCACTTCAGTAATCGATTTTCCTGCTGAAATATGGGTTATTGCGCTAAGCAAACAAGCTTGTTGTCGCCAATCAGAAAATGATAATCCTGTTTGAGCGCCAAAAAAGCGGCTAAATGAGCGCTCGCTCTTATGGACTTTTTCTGCCCATTCTTGGGGTAAAGAGGTAATTTGCGGATTTTTAAGAAATTCACGGCACAGCTTAGCTAAGGTTTCATCTCGTGGAATGGGGGCGAAAAAAGGTAAAGGTTTAGCTTGGGTAATTTCATGCAAAATAAGTTGGATCATAATGCCATCACGGCCGTGAATATCATATTCGATAGGCATATCGACGGATTCAAGTAATAGCTGACGTAGTAATGGCGATACTCTGAGCACCTCACATTTCTGGTTTTGGCGCGGCGCGGCTTTCGGTTCGATATAGAGACTGCGGGTACTGACGTTGAGCATTCGTGTTTCGTGTGGCGTGTTTTCAGGTATCCACACACCACTATCGGGGGGAATGACCCATTCGCCATCTGCGGTACTGACTTCAATTAACCCTGTGGCTCCATAGAGAAACTGTGCTCGACGATGAACATGGGAATTTAGCAACACATTAGGCAAATAATCGGTTCCGATAGCGAGTACATCGCGTTCGATGGCATCGACGGTCTTAAGTGGAATATTTCGCATAGTGATCTTTCTTGGCTGATATTCAAATATTGTTGCTTAATTTGTGAATTTTGGCAATCTCGATAACAATAACCTTACAATTAGAGTGGTTGGCTGAAATTCAGATCTGTTTGTCTGTTTTTCGAAAGTTGGCAAACACATAAATGTTTACCCTAGCGCGGCAACTTAATGCATGCCAAAGGTAGGGTTATCATGAAAAATAAAACTAATCAGGCTGGTACCCATGAGTCCCTGATTGAACCTCTCACCCGTCGTCGCTTTATTCAAGGCAGCTCTGCACTTATGGCTGTCCCGTTTATCGCGTCTCAATCTGTCGCTTCAATTGCAGAAGACGCCTCGGTCATTCCAACAAAAACAATCATAAAGGATGATGAACGGGTGGTATCGACCTGTAGTAGCTTTGATTGCGGTGGGAAATGTGATATTCGAGCTCATGTAAAAGCCGGAGTAGTCACTCGTATAAGTACAAGACCAGATGCTGATCTAGATGAAGAAATGCCAATCATGCGGGCTTGTGTACGTGGACGTAGTTACCGTAAATTTGTCTATCATCCTAACCGTTTGAAATACCCAATGAAACGTGTTGGCAAGCGGGGAGAAGGGCGTTTTGAACGTATTAGCTGGCAAGAAGCAACAACGCTGATTGCAGAAAATATGCAACGGATTAATCAGCAATATGGGCCTGCTTCTCGTTTCGTTAGCTTAAGTACGGGGGTGACTGGTGGCATTTTCTCGGGTGCCAATATGCTACGCCGCTTATTTAATCTTACAGGTGGATTTCTGGAGAATTACCATTCGGTGAGTAACGGCAACACCATGGCGGTGACGCCTTACACCTATGGCACTTCAGCTAGTGGTAGCACTCTTGATACTTTAGAAAATACGCCACTTGTGATCCTATGGGGGCATAACCCGAATGAAACTATTTTTGGTCATACCAATCATTATTTTCAAAAAATGAAAAAAAATGGCACCAAATTTATTGTTGTCGACCCTCGCTATTCAGATACTGCGTCGTCATTAGCCGACCAGTGGATCCCGATTTTACCAACGACTGATAACGCCATGATGGATGCGATGATGTACGTGATCATCAGCGAAGGGCTCCATGATCAAGCCTTTATTGATAAATATACCGTCGGATTTGCTGAACACCAAATGCCAGAAGGTGTGCCAGAAAATGAGTCATTAGTGGCGTATTTAATGGGTCACAAAGATGGAGTTGCCAAAACCCCAGAATGGGCAGAGCCAATCACGAGAGTACCTGCTGAGACTATCCGACAGTTAGCTATTGAATATGCAAGCACCAAACCTGCTGCGTTAATGCAAGGTTGGGGACCACAGCGTCATATTTGTGGTGAACGTTCTGCTCGTGGAGCAACACTACTGGCGACCATCACTGGTAATGTCGGAGTGAAAGGCGGATGGGCAGCAGGTTACGGTATGGCTGTTACGCCTGATTTGCGCAAAACATTGGCAGGGCCAAGCCTATTTGAAAATCCGGTTAAGGCGAAAATCAATATCACTAACTGGGTGCAAGCTTGTGAAAATAAAGATCTTGTTACGCCTAATAATGGCTTAAAAAATGCCGAAAAGCTCGACACAGAAATCAAAATGATTTTCTCGTTGGCGGGCAACTACATGACTAATCAGAATCCAGATATTTTGCATGCAGCTAAAGTTTTAGAAGATGAAAGTAAGGTTGAATTTATCGTTTACAGCGACCTCTATATGACGCCAAGTGCGAAATATGCTGACATTTTGCTGCCTGAAACCAGTTTTATGGAACGTTGGAATGTGGGCGGAACGTGGGGAACCGGTAATTATATTATTTTATCTGAAAAAGTGATTGAACCTGAATTTGAGCGCCGCAGTGATTATGAATGGCTACGTGAGGTGGCTGATAAACTCGGAGTGGGCGAACAATTCAGTGAAGGTCGTACTGAAAAACAGTGGATAGAACATTTAGTTAACGACGCTCATGATAAGCGTCCTGAAGATGGCATTCCAACCTTTGATGAGTTACTGGTTAAGCGTCGCCACTTACTCAAACATCAGCCTCATACTGGACATGTTGCATTTGAAAAGAATATCAAAGACTTAGCCAATAATCCGTTTGAAACACCTTCAGGTAAAATTGAAATTTTCTCTAAGCGTCTACATGACCGCCATGATGTGGATATTCCTGCATTATCCCATTATGTACCTGCTATTGAAGGACCTGAAGACACACTAACTTCACGTTACCCATTGCAACTGATTACTTGGAAAGGGCGAAATCGTGCCAATTCCACCCAATTTGCCAATCCTTGGTTACAAGAAGTCCAGCGCCAAGAGCTTTGGATAAACCCTATTGATGCAAAGCGAAGAAATATTGCTGATGGTGATAGCGCGAAAGTGAACAATGACCGCGGTATCACTATGGTGCCAGTAAAAATCACCCAGCGCATTATGCTTGGCGTGGTCGCCTTGCAGGCGGGGGCATGGTGGATGCCAGATGAAAAAGGCATCGATCAAGGTGGGTGTGCCAATGTTCTCACTTCGGCGCGCAGTACCGCCATGGTACACGGTAATGCGCATCAAACCTTATTGGTGGAGGTAACGAAAGCATGAGTAAATTCCTTGTTCACCCAGGGATTAGCGATAAGCAGCTTGGATTTTATATTGACTCGGCACGTTGTTCTGGCTGTAAAGCGTGTCAGGTTTCTTGCAAAGATAAAAACGAACTCGATGTGGGGCGTAAGTACCGACGTGTTTATGAAGTTGCTGGGGGCGAATTTATCGAAAATGGCACTGGCGGGTTAGTGAATAACGTTTTTGCTTATACGTTATCCATTTCATGCAACCATTGCGATGACCCAATGTGTGTGAAAAATTGTCCGACGACGGCAATGCATAAACGAGAGGGTGACGGCATTGTGCTCGTCAATACGGATAAATGCATCGGATGTGGTACTTGCGCGTGGTCTTGCCCCTATGGCGCACCGCAAATGAATCCAGAAACCAAACAAATGTCGAAATGCGATTTTTGTATTGATTTACAACTAAAGGGCGAGCAGCCGGTATGCGTGGCGACTTGTCCTTTAGGGGCGATTCAGTTCGGACCGATTGATGAGTTAAGACAGCGTTATGGCCATCAAGCGGATGTGAAAGGGTTGCCAGACTCTTCCATTACTCACCCGAATTTAGTGATTCATCCACACCAAGGCGCAGGGCGTAGTTCGAACCATCATCAAGGCGGCACAAAATGAATGAGTGGTCATTATTGTTATTCACATTTTTAATGCAGGCATCTATTGGTTTAACGGTGATGCTAGGGCTAAATACTAGAAAATTAACCGTAGTATTGGAAGGCAAGAATCAGTCATCTTTTTTACTGTGGTATTTATTTGTTGCCTGTATTTTTGCAGGGATTGGATTGCTGTCCTCTATCACTCACTTAGGGGTTCCACTTAATGCGCCTAACTCTTTATTAAATATTTTTTCATCGTGGCTGAGCCGTGAAGTGGTGTTTACCGCCACCTACTTTTCGCTTCTTGGACTCACTTTCTTATGGTTATGGTTTAAAAAACGGTTGTCATATGTGTTACTCGGGCTTGCCATTATTGCAGGGCTGTGTGATGTGTATGCTATGGCATCAATTTATCGTTATACCTCAATGTTAACGTGGATGAATGATAATACCTATTTGATGTTCTATGGCACGATGTTAACTCTAGGTGCCGCGGGCTATTATTTGCTGGTTAATTTATTGCTGAAATTTAATGCTAGTTTCACTGCGGCACAAATTTCGACTCGTGGATTATGGATATTGTGGGGCGTCATAGGAATAAGTTTATTTATTCGTTTGGTCTATCAACCTGTCTATGAAAGTTACCTAGTACACGCAAGTTATAATAATGAATCAATCACATTTCCTATAGATTCTATTCATGCTTACCAAGAAATTTGGTCACTGCGTATCACTAGCTGGCTTATCGGAATATTAGGGGTATTTATTTTAGGCTTTGGTTTATTTCGTCAAATAAAATCCAGTTCAAAAGGGCAGGAGTATGTAGTTGCTGGCTGTTGCTGTGCTTTAGTGGCGGAGTTTATGTTGAGGTACTGTTTTTACGTTATTCACTAATACTCGTCATACTTCGTGTTGTCGCGGTGTTGGCTTCATTCAGCTACCTCGGTCACATACTTTTGTATGCTCCCAAGGATAACTTTATTTTGCCGCCTAGCGACAACACGAATTATTTGAGTATTGGGTGTTGTTCATACTTCGTGTTGTCGCGGTGTTGGCTTCATTCAGCTACCTCGGTCACATACTTTTGTATGCTTCCAAGGATAACTTTATTTTGCCGCCTAGCGACAACACGAATTATTTGAGTATTGGGTGTTGTTCATACTTCTTGTTGTCGTGGTGTTGGCTTCATTCAGCTACCTATTTAATAGGCTAAAAACAAATAAATTAAAGAGTTATTTTTATGATCCATTTTTCACATTATGCCGCGGCATTTAATATATTAGGGACCTGTTATCTTTTTTCACCAGAAGATGAAACCAGCCGATATGCGATGAATTTTTTTAAAACCCCTGATTTTGCTTCTCAGTGGCCATGTAAAATAGAGAATCAATTGAGCAGGGAAATAACTCAAGCGCTTAATATCGATATCAAACAGCTTCATCGCCAATGGACAGATTTGTTTATTGGCCCAGAGGCGCTACCTGCGCCGCCTTGGGGGTCTGTTTATCTCGATCCTGAAGGTGTCTTACAAGGCTCTTCAACAGTAGCATTGAGTGAGTTTTTAAAGCGGGAACGTTTAAAAGTACAAACCCGATACCCAGAGCCTTCAGATCATATTGGATTGATGTTGTTTCAAGCGGCAGTATTGGCTTCACAGGTGAGAGAAACGGCGTTGAATGAGCTGCTTGTCGATCACTTAAGCTGCTGGTTACCACAATTTACTAAGCAACTTAATGTGGCTACGGTTAGTCCTTTTTATAGTGCATTGACGAAATTAACACTCACAACGGTAGTATCATGTCGCTGGTAATGTATTTAATGTAGTTAATGTCTTTCAAATTTTTTGGATTAAATTTAATGAGTTAAGCGTAATATTTGAATGATAAAAAAGTAAAATACAAATAATTATAGAATAGTTGATTTAGCTATAATAAATACAAATTAAAATGATTCTTATTTTACCTTTCTAAGCCATAATGCATTTTTTAAGTCATACTACTTAGTAGTAGGTATCTATAATTAAAAAGGGGTGTGCTGTTATGGGACTATTTAATCGATTATTATCTCATGAAGATGCAGGAAAATTACTATTACGCTTGTCTGTTGGTGGCTTAATGCTTTTTCATGGTATGAGCAAATTAATGACGGGCGCGAGCGGTATCAAAGCATTGCTCGCTTCTTATGGCTTACCTGAATTTATTGCTTACGGTACTATTGTGGGTGAAGTAATTGCACCTATCTTTATTATTCTGGGTATTTTAACGCGCCCGTCAGCGTTGCTGGTGGCGTTTACCATGTTTGTAGCATGGTTAATGATCGGTATGGATAAAACATTTTTACTCGATAAAACCGGAGCATGGGCAATCGAAAGCCTCGTTTATTTCTTTGTGAGTGGTATTGCTTTAGCATTTTTGGGTGCGGGTAAATATTCAGTGATGCGAAATGCGTGTTGGCGTTAATTTAGATTAACTTTTGTTTTTTGAACTTTATTTTGTATAAAGGCCATCAGCAAGTTTTGATGGCCTTTATGTATTTTAAGCAGTACTAGTACTGCTTTGTAACACTGTCTGAAATAAAAAATCATCTAATAAATGACTATGCCGATAGTTAGGCTCTGATAGCTGTAGTAGCTCTGCTTTTGCAATACTCTCAGCTATTAATCGATCAATAGCAGGGCGTCTTGCTCCGTATTGGCTTTCATTCGCTTGGCTTTTAAAAAAGAGCAACTCATTTATCTCATCTAGCACTGCTTTATCATTAACTGTTGCTGCAACTAATTCTGAAAATGCCATAGGTGGCATTTTCTTGCCAAGTTCTAGCCAACGCAAAGCTAATGTTGCTCTCAAAATATAAAAATATTTTTTCAGGCGAACTTGTTCACCTTTAAAGTCAGTATGTAAGTTACGTTTACTGATTGATAAGTAGTGGTAACGTGACTTTAACGGTGAATAAAATTGCGCTGCCAGTTGCTCCAATTGAGCAAAAAATACCTTATCTTTAAAATAAACAATCGGTGAATGTAGCCACTCTATTAATGCAGGGTTAGAGTTACGCATCAATTTCAATGCCTTAGATAACTCCCAACCAGACACATCTAACTCATCATCAATCGGTTTTTCTATCACATCGCGTTTTTTATCCAGTGTTAGGTACCAATCAAGTTTATGCACATAGATAAACCTGACATCATAGTCGCTGTCGCGGGAGGCAAAACCCCAGCCGCGACTACCGGATTCACACGCAAACAGTATTTTAACGTGATAAGTCTCTTCTATTTCTTTGAGTGTTTTATGTATCCGTTCCTTCATTAGCACGGATACGCTTTCATGGTCAGTTTCCATGCTTTCTCCTATTACTTTTTTATATTTATCCCTTCACACACACGACTTGGCGTAAGGTGTGAACAATTTCTACCAGTGATGATTGTGCGGCCATTACCGCGTCTATGTCTTTATACGCCATAGGTATTTCGTCAATCACATCACTGTCTTTTCGGCACTCGACATGGGCGGTAGCCATTTTTTGGTCACTGACTGAGAAACGTTTTTTGGCTTCTGTTCGGCTCATCACACGGCCTGCGCCGTGGCTACAGGAACAAAAACTCTCTTCGTCACCTAACCCGCGGACAATAAAGCTTTTTGCCCCCATTGACCCTGGAATTATCCCCATTTGACCTTTTCGTGCCGATACCGCACCTTTTCGTGTCACTAAAACGTCTTCACCAAAATGTTGCTCTTTTTGCACATAGTTATGGTGGCAATTGACCGCTTCTTGCATTGTGGTAAAAGGTTTTGGGATCTCTCGTGATAGTGCCTCTAACACGCGGTGCATCATCACTTCACGGTTATGGCGGGCAAAATCTTGCGCCCAACCAACCGCTTGCATATAGTCATTAAAATGCACACTTCCTTCTTCAAAGTAAGCTAAATCTCTATCCGGCAAATTGGCAATATGCTGTTGCATATCTTTTTGCGCCAGTGTGATAAACAAATTACCAATCGCATTTCCGACACCTCGCGACCCGCTATGTAACATCACCCACACGCGGTTTTGCTCATCTAAACACAGCTCAATAAAGTGGTTTCCCGTTCCCAGTGTTCCTAAGTGCTTGTAATGGTTAGTTTGGCGTAGTTTTGGGTACTTATCACAAATACGTTTAAACTCTTCATCTAAGTGTGTCCAGTGGGTATCGACAATATCTGGAGTTCGATACCAAGCGCCTTTATCACGCCCATGTCGATGTGTGGTTCGACCGTGTGGAACCGCAGCCTCAATAGCAAAACGGATATTTTGCAAGCTATCTGGCAAATCAGATGCCGTTAAGGAGGTTCGCACGGCAATCATTCCACAACCAATATCCACTCCAACCGCCGCAGGGATAATCGCACCTTTGGTTGGGATCACGCTCCCAATTGTCGACCCTTTCCCTACGTGAACGTCAGGCATCACTGCAAGGTGCTTGAAAATAAACGGCATTTTGGCGGTATTTTGTAGCTGGATTACAGCTTTCGGGTCAACAGGAACCCCATTGGTCCACATTTTTACTGGTGCGCTATTTTCTTGAATCAATTCATTGAATTTATTGTTTATCATTATTTATTCCTTAATTTTTACTAATCCGTTTAATACTTGGTCTAAACCGCCATAAACTGAAATTTGGTCGATGCGATGCGCAATGTTTTCTAAGGTTTCAAGCTCTTTTAAACGCAGTGCAACTGGGTTGTTTTCCATCACTTTTGCGGTATTTAGCAATGAACGCGTCGCGGCAGTTTCTTCTCGGCGACGAATAACATTGGCTTGGGCGGATTTTTCTGCTTCAACTACTTGAGATAAAATCGTGCGCATATCTCCCGGTAAAATAATGTCTTTCACACCGACGCTGTCGATTTCCAGACCAAAGCTAGCCGCACTTTGGGCAATTTGTGCCAATATTAATTCATCTATTAATTGTTTGTTTTCCAGTAATTCATCAAGTGAACGGGTGCCGACAATTTCTCTTAATGCAAATTGTAGCTCACGGTACAGATAATCCACAGGCTGGGTCAATTTCGAGAATGCCATTAAGATATCTGCATAACGCCAGTTAGCCGAAAGATTGATGCGTAACGTCACTTTATCTTTAGTTAAAATCTCTTGTCCGCTCACTTCAAGGGATTGCAAGCGGGTGTCTATTATTTCAACTTCTGGTTTGTGGTTGATTTTCCAATAACCGTAAGTTCCCGGTTGTAATAAATTTTGGATCTCACCATCAATTTTTAACATACCTACATGCCATGCAGGGACTTGGCTAATCAAGGCCAACTCATTGCCTTTAATACGTTTTTTACCCATTAGTCGTGACACAAACACGGTTTCAATTACACTATGTTCTGTTGATTGCAGTTCTACTTTTAAGTTATTGCCATTTTTCCAATACAACCGACGAGTCGCGGGTGGCAATATTTCGCTCAAGCTATTGTGTAAATAAATGAATCCGATTTCATCATCAGATAACGCTACATCAAGGCAGTGCTCATCAACCCAGTCAGGGTGAAATTGGCGCAAGTGCTCCGCGAGTTTTTCCTCAATAGGTTCATTGTCGAGGGTGAACAGTGACACGGTCAATTTGTTAAACCAATCATATAAACGGTGCTCACCCGCAGTCAGTAATTGTTTAAAATCTCCATTTTTAGCGGTCAATGCGATTTGTCCCTGAGCAACTTTTATTTTTTTCATTATTTTTCCTTTTTTAATATTTATCCGCCACTGAAGAAAAAAGCGAAGTGGTGAGGGGAAAAATAGAGTGCCTGACTGGGCTGTCTAAATTTCTGCTCATCACTCGGCGTGGCTCTCGAGTGGCGGCTTTAAGCTTAACTTCAGCTTAGTTTTATACAGTTGGATTTGTATTTTTTTTCAGGAGTCGAACCTGATAGCGTTGCTATTACCATAAGGTATCTTCCTGACGGCGGCATACAGACCATGTAGTGACTCGGGTCACCATGTCTGCACCGGTTGAACGCGAAGTTCAGACAATTTCCGGCAGTGGATGAATTTATTATTGCCAGAAGCGTGCCAACTTTGATGAAGAGACAATAAATATTTATATTGCATTGAAAAATAAAGATTAAATATTTATTGTTGAATTTAGCTAACATTACCAAGAGAAATGAATTAGGCTATTTATTATCTTTCTATATCGTCATTTATAAATTTATATAAACTCATTATGAATAAAAAACGTAAAGTGGTCATTGGTGTATTGGGTACAGTTCTTGATCGGCGAGGTAAAAAAGCTAATCGCTGGACAAAATGGCGCCCAACGGTAGGCCTGTGCCAACAACCCGGTCTCGATATTGATCGGGTTGAATTGCTGCATCAGGTCAACGACCACTCAATGGCGAGTCGGGTCAAAGATGATATTGAAGAAACCTCGCCTAATACTGAGGTGATGCTGCATGAAGTGGACATTGCCGACCCGTGGGATTTCGAAGAGGTGTATACCTCGCTATTAGATTTTTCGGCAAATTATCCATTTGATACCGATAATGAAGAGTATCTGGTACACATCACGACCGGTACCCATGTGGTTCAAATCTGTTGGTTTTTATTAACGGAAGCTCATTATTTACCTGCCAAATTAATTCAAACCTCACCGAGCCAAAAGGGGAGAGAGAAAGATCCGATAGGTATTCACACGGTGATTGATCTTGATCTCAGCCGTTATACTCATATTACCAGCCGCTTCCAAAAAGAGCAGCAGCAGCAGGTGTCGTTTTTAAAATCCGGTATTGCGACCCGAAATGCCGCATTTAACGCCATGATTGAACAAATCGAGCGGGTGGCATTGCGCTCAAAAGCACCGATCTTACTCAATGGCCCCACAGGGGCGGGGAAATCGTTCTTGGCGCGACGCATTTACCAATTGCGGGAAAGCCGTCATCAAGTAAAAGGGCGATTTGTTGAAGTAAACTGTGCCACTTTGCGGGGTGATAACGCCATGTCGACGCTATTTGGCCATGTAAAAGGTGCGTTTACTGGGGCGCTAAATGCACGAGGCGGTTTGTTAAAAGAAGCCGATGGCGGTATTTTATTTTTAGATGAAATTGCAGAACTTGGCCTTGATGAGCAGGCGATGTTACTCAAAGCCATCGAAGAAAAACGTTTTTTTCCTTTTGGTTCAGATAATGAAATTTACAGTGATTTTCAACTGATTGCCGGCACCCATCGCAACCTTGCAGAGCAAGTGGAGGCGGGTAAGTTTCGGGAAGATTTATACGCCCGTATCAATATGTGGACCTTTGCCTTGCCGGGGTTAAAAGAACGTCGTGAAGATATTGAACCGAATATCGATTATGAATTAGCCAAATTTTGCCAAGACCAGCAAAGCCAAATTCGTTTTGATAGTGAAGCTCGTAACGTCTATGTGAAGTTTGCTTGTTCCCCACAAGCCCAGTGGCGTGGCAATTTCCGTGAACTTGGCGCCTCGATTAATCGGATGGCTACTTTTGCCGAACGTGGGCGCATTACTAAAGCGGTTACCGAGGAAGAAATTGGCCGTTTGCAGTCTCAATGGCAGCCAAAGTCGAGCCATTCATTACCAAAGCAAATCGGTGAGATTGATTTATTCGATAAGCAGCAACTGGCAACAGTACTGGAAGTTTGCCGCCGTTCGTCATCTTTGTCTGAAGCGGGGCGTGAGCTGTTTGCGGTATCGCGGCAACACAAAAAACAGCCCAATGATGCAGATAGGCTGCGAAAGTATCTCGCCAAGTTTGAGTTGGATTGGGATGGGGTGAAGGGAAATAATGGGTAAACAAAAGCCCCCGAGAGGGGGCTGATGGGGTAAAACGGTATTCATTTAAATGAGATGGCGATTAATATTCTTGAACACAAGTAATAGGCAATTTATGAGAGCTACCCATTTGATTACTAACTGCGCCAACGGTACCACCTATCACATATTGGGAAAAGTTCCAATCACTAACCCAAAATATATCATCTACAATGATTTTTTTTGCTGTATCCCGTCCCCAGTTTTTACTTAATAAGTTGATATTTTTTATTGACATGACCTTATTGGGTGATTGACACATATTTAGCGCTTCTTTTGGTGTTCCTTTTCCATTGTGGGTATACCATGACTCTAAGGTGAAGGTATAGACCATATCTTTGATATTATTGTCTTTAGCTTTTCCGGTGATGGTGACTTTTGCTTTGGAACTGTCTTCCGGTTGTTTATTCAATGTCACAATACCCTTGCTATCAATAGATAACCAATTTTGGTTAACCTTCCAATTATAGTCCGAAGCCGTACCTAATGAAGGATTGATTTTAAATTGTGTTCCAGCAAATCCGGTATGAGGAAATTGCTCATCGATAGCATAGGTTTTCTCAACCCCTAGTCGTGTAATTGACATTTCACCATAATTGATAATTTGAACAGACTGGTTGTTACCATTATAACCAATTGAGCTGTTGTCTAATGTGATTTTGACAATCCCTTTAGTGCCATTGTTATTAAAGTCAGCCCTATACTTTCCTGGATCAATTTCGTTCATTGCCTGTGGTTGGTTCCAATGATTAGAGCGTAACATTGGTTTTTTCCCCGTAATTGTGTTGCCATTACTGTCTTTAAGTATTAGCCATATTATGGCGTTTTTATATTGGGTGTTTGTGTTATCCGTATTTGGATAGAACTCACTTTTTCCTGAGCCAAATACAGGCGCTCCAGTTTCAACAGTAATTGTTTTTTGCAGGCTATTAGCTTTACCAACACTTGCTAATATTGTGTACTTTCCAGATTTCGCAAGATTGAGTATTCCTATATATTGATGAGTGAAAGTGTCTTTTTTGATATCCAATCTAACTTGTAATAAAGAGTTATTTGTATCAAATAATTTAATATCGGAGGTATCAACAAATACATCGTTACCATAAGTATCCTTAATTTTTAAATTAAAATTAGCATTTTCACCAATTTTTATTGTATTTTTATTAAGCGTTAATTCAATGGTTGCAATGTTTTTAACATCGGTAAATGGGGTAACAGATATCTGTATTGCTTCAGAAATAGTATTCACTTTTGCAGTCAGTTCATGTTGTGCTGCTTGAGTCAGTGCTACTGTTATAGTGTATTCCCCTTTTTTCAGTACATTTTCTTGCCATGCAGTTATTGGCACTGAACTTGATGTTTGAGTGTCCATTAAACTGATGTCTGTTGCTTTTAATTCAGTGACACCATTGCCATATTGGTCGGTTAACGTGAATGTTAATGTGAAGTTTTCCCCTGGCTTAGTGGTGTATTTGCCTGATTTATCAGCAGTTATTGACGGCATTATGCGGATGTCCGCCACATTTTTAATTCCTTTTGGATTTTCAATAGTGATTGAGACCGGTGAACTGTGTCCATTAACCTCAGCTTCTAGTGAATGTACGCCAGCTTTCGTCAGTGGTAAGCTTGATGTGTAGTGACCTTCTTTACCTTCAGTCCAGTTGATTGGTGTTGGTATGCTTGCAAGTTTTAGTGTGATATCGGAAGTATCAACAGCCACAACGCCATTACCGAACTTATCTTTCAGGTTGAGTTGAAGATTGGCGTTAGTACCAAATTCTAGTACTGCAGGTACACTTAGCTCAACTTTCGTGACATTTTTGGCACCTTCTAGTGGCTTCACGTCAATTTCGATATTTTTTACCTGTTTATTTATCTCAACCGATAAAGTGTGTTGTTTAACCTTCTCTAACGTGATTTGAGCGGTATAGACACTATCGTGTAATGGTGTTTTCACCCACGATGCCTTAGTGGTAATAGTGCTATCTGTATTCTTAAACTGAATATCTTTAGGTGCAACATCTGCCACTTCATTGCCATAGTTATCAAGCAAGGTGAGAGTTAATGTGGTGCTTTCACCTGCATTCATTGATGTTTTCGCGCTAGTTAATTTAATCTCATTAACATTGCTAGTACCTCTCAATGCACTCACCGTAATTTCTTTTGCATTAACATTCTTGTTATTAACCGTTGCAGTTAATGTGTGTTTACCCACTTTAGTTAATGGTAAAGTGGCTTTATACACGCCTGCCGATTCCATATTCCAAGCAATACTGCGGCTATCGATAGGTTCTGAGGTATGGCTATCTTTTAACGCAATATCAACTCCAGTAACACCTGTGACTAAGTTGCCATATTGGTCTTTCAGTTCTAAAGTTAATCCAACTTTTTTACCTGCATCAAGCGTATTGCTATTTGTGGAAAGTGTTGCGGCTTTCACCACATCTTTTCCGCTTGGGTAGGTGGCTTCTACGGTTTGAATGCGGCTTGGTTGGTTATTGACTGTGGCTTTAAACTGGTAATTACCGACAGTTTCTAACTGTTGTTTGGTGGTATAGATGCCATCTTGCTTAGTTGCCCATGTAGCTTTGATAGCTTTACCATTATTGATGAGCTGAATATCACTTGCATCGATATTAATAACACCGTTGTCAACGCTATCAGTTAAAGCTAATGTCAATAGCACTTCTTTGCCTGCCTCAATGGTACCTTCATTGGTTTCAAGTGTGGTTTTATGGACCTTACTTGCACCTTTGGCAGGGGTAACCGTTAACTCAAATTTATCGCTGAGTATTTTATCTGCCGCCACTTGAATCGATTGTTTACGCAGTTTATTCATGGTGAGTTCTTGAGTGTATAGTCCACCACTAAGTTCTTTCCATATGGAGGCCGATTGCAAGTCAGTCAATAACGTCAAGTTCGACGATGCCCCAGTCAGTTTGTTACCAAACTTATCTTTTAGACTTACTGTTAGGGTGACTTTCTCCGCTGAATTTACTGTGTTGCTTTTTGCACTATGAGTGATAGATAGGGTGTCTAATGAACCACGTAAACCATCTTTATCATAAGAGCCAATAGGAATTTCTGTTGGTGCGTTGACTTTCCAATCGACTGTTTCTGACTGGCCGTTGACTTCGACGATGATTTTATAGTTACTCATTGTGGCTGGAGGGAGCGGAGCGACATATCTATTTATATTGTTTTTTTCCATAAATATAATGTCTTGTTTTTTACCACCAATTGTTACAGTTATATCGCCACTGCTGATATTTTTAACTGGGTTGTTATAAGCGTCAGTTAAGCTAATGGATAGTGATGATGATTGTCCTGCATCGCTGTTGGCTATCGGTGAAATGGTGATTGTTTTCACAGCATTTTTACCCATAGGTGAATTGGCCGTGACAGTGGTCATATCTTTAACCTGACCAATACTCGCCGTGAGTTTGTGATCTCCAACTTCACTGAGTGTGATAGTGGTGGTATAGAGGCCTAAACTATGGACATCTTCATTCCAAGTTGTTGAAATTTCGTTATTACCATTGCTAAGAATAATAGTTTTGTTGTCGATATTGATAACAGGATTATCACTAATATCAGTTACTTTAAAGGTTAGAATAACGTCATCACCTGCGGTGATAGTTTTTAGGCTGGTCGTTAATTTCGCACTGTGTGCATTGTCTTTACCTGCCGATGGTTTCGCATTAATTAATATATTACTGCTTGGTATTAGATTTACAGTGGCTCTCAATGAGTGCATGCCATTCATTGTGATGATGGTCGAGGCGGTGTAAATACCGTTTCCTTTTGATGTCCAGACTAAACCTGTGAGGTTTTTCTTAGTATGCGAATCATTAATGACGATATCATTCGCATTAACTCCTTCAACGCCATTACCCCATTGGTCGGTTAATGTGAGTGTCAGTTCCGTTTTATTTCCCACTATCAGTTGATTGGTACTGGTTTTGAGCTCGACAGTTTTAACATGGGTTGGACCTACTGGTGCGCTGACATTAATCTCCAGTAGTGTATTTGCTCGGTTGTTAACTCGACTTACAAAGGTGTTTTTCCCTTGTTGATGCAATGGGAGCGTGGTGGTGTAAATACCCGTACCTTTATCTAACCAAGTTAGTTTAGAAACAAGAGTATTGTTATGCTCTAATTGAATGTCGTTGGTTTGTACCTTTTCAACACCATTGCCATAGCTGTCAGTCAGTGTTAATCGTAGTTCGACTGAATCATTCACAGATAATTTACTGTTAAGAATGTCTAATTTCACGTTTTGAACGGCAGATTGGCCTTCTGGTGAGCCAACATTAATGTTTTCTTCTTTATTAACACTATTGACTGTCACTGTTAGCGTGTCTTTACCCCGTTTTTTCAATAATAGCTCGGTGGTGTAAGTGCCATCTGCATTGTCTTTCCACACGACGGAACCGGTTTGTTTATGATTGATTACAATACTTGTGCTCTCAATTCCCCTTAAGGTATTGTCAAAATAGTCCTTTAAGGTAACGGTGAGCTTTAATTTATCACTCGTTTTAAGATTAGCCGTTGGGGTAGCTGTGAATAACATTTTCGCCACCACACCACGTTTATTTTGATCGCCGCTACCATTACCATTGATTGCAACTAGGGTGCTCGGTTTTTTGACAGTCCATGGCTTAGCGACTGAATCGCGATTATTGGCGGAGACAACAAGGTCGTATTTACCATGTTGTTGACCTGGTAGTGTGCCAATATAGTTACCATTAGGTTGTAGAGAAACGGGAATTATCAATGTGTTGTTATTACCGACTTTAACTGTTACCTCTTTGATACCTTCGATAGGGTGGCCATTTGAGTCTGCTAGTGAGACCGCTAATGTGCTTTCTGCCCCTGCTATAGGTTCGAGTATAGCGAGGATCTTAATTTGAGTAACTTTGCTGTTGCCTACGGCCTTTTCAACTAGGATACGGAGAGTTTGACTATTGATGTTATTGGCAGTAGCAATTAACTCATCGTTACCAAGCGTATCTAACAGGAAACTCGCGGTATAAGTACCATCTTGTTTATCAAGCCAAGTCACTTTACTTGTTTGGTGATGAGATAGGGTGCCTTTATTGAGCGCAACGCCTTGTAACTTATTATCAAATGCATCTTTTAAGGTGACCGTCAGGCTTATAGTATCACCCGATTTGAAGTCTTTATTTGGTGAAACGGCAAGTTCAACCGTTTTAACAACACCAGAAGTATCTTGAGCACCGGAGCCATCGGTTTGAGTTGCCTTGATGGTTGATGGTGAGTTTACTATCCACTTTTGTTGCTCTGTGTGGCTATTAGCAGTGACTTTAACGTTGTAACTTCCTGTTTTACTTGCTGGTAACGTCGCGGTGTAAGTGCCTTTGGTGCTAGTTTCAGTGAACTTGATGTCTGCTAATATGTCGTTGATAGTGATTTTAATGTCATTAGCTATCTGAGCGACACCAAGTTGATTGGCGTCTTGCATTTTTACTGTGATGACACCTGTTTTGCCTGCCGCAGAAGCGGTAATCGAGCCAACGATAACTTTATTCACTTGAGTGATTAGGTTGGCATTTGCCACAGTAATAGTGATTGGCGCACTCTCTTTTGAGTTAACGGTGGCTTTTAAGTTATCACTTCCGAACACTCTTAACGGTAATGTAGCGGTATAGCTGCCGTTATTGTTGTCAGTCCATGTCACCGTATTACCTTGTTTTTGTTGCAATATGATACTGGCGCTACTGACACCTTTAAGTGGATTACTAAACTTATCTTTTAAGGTGATGGTCAGTTGCAGATTGTCACCTGATTTAAAATCAGTGCTTGGTTTTGTGCTGAATGTAACACTGTCTACCACACCACGAGCTCCTGATGTACCAGCACCATTTGACGTTGCGGTTACTGTATCTGGAGCTATAACTTGTAGTGTTTCTGGTTTTGATGATTGGCTATTTGCAGTGATAACAATATTGTGTGAACCACTTTGCTGACCTAACAATGTTCCGATATAACTACCATTTGCTTGTTGGGTAACGGCAATTTTTAAGGGTTGTTGCTGACCGATTTTAACATCGACGTGTGTGATGCCAGTGACTGGGTGACCATTTTTATCCGTCAGGGATACCGTGAAGGTGCTTTCGGCGCCGGCTGCTACTGGTGCGATGTTAATGATGTCAACGTTATTGATAGTCATACTATCTGATTGTGTTGTTATTTCAATTTGGATAGCTTGGCTTGGTATTTTATTTACTGTCGCCACTAGGCTGTCTTTACCTAGATTTTTTAACGCTAAATTAGCTGTATAAGTACCATCTTGTTTATCTACCCAAGTCACCTTATTTTTTTGGTTATGGGCAAGTGTGATTTTATCGAGCGCGATACCCGTTAGCGTATTGCTAAATGCATCTTTTAAGGTGACTGTCAGGCTTATAGTATCACCCGATTTGAAGTCTTTATTTGGTGAAACGGCAAGTTCAACCGTTTTAATAACACCAGAAGTATCTTGAGCGCCAGAGCCATCAGCTTGAGTTGCCTTGATGGCTGAAGGTGAGTTTACTATCCACTTTTGTTGCTCTGTGTGGCTATTAGCAGTGACTTTAACGTTGTAACTTCCTGTTTTACTTGCTGGTAACGTCGCGGTGTAAGTGCCTTTGGTGCTAGTTTCAGCGAACTTGATGTCTGCTAATATGTCGTTGATAGTGATTTTAATGTCATTAGCTATCTGGGCGACACCAAGTTGATTGGCGTCTTGCATTTTTACCGTAAGGGCACCTGTTTTACCTGCCGCAGAAGCGGTAATCGAGCCAATGATAACTTTATCCACTTGAGTGATTAGGTTGGCATTTGCCACAGTAATAGTGACTGGCACACTCTCTTTTGAGTTAACGGTGGCTTTTAAGTTATCACTTCCCAACACTCTTAACGGTAATGTAGCGGTATAGCTGCCGTTATTGTTGTCAGTCCATGTCACCGTATTACCTTGTTTTTGTTGCAATATGATACTGGCGCTACTGACACCTTTAAGTGGATTACTAAACTTATCTTTTAAGGTGATGGTTAGTTGCAGATTGTCACCTGATTTAAAATCAGTGCTTGGTTTTGTGCTGAGTGTAACACTGTCTACCACACCACGAGCTCCTGATGTACCAGCACCATTTGACGTTGCGGTTACTGTATCTGGAGCTATAACTTGTAGTGTTTCTGGTTTTGATGATTGGCTATTTGCAGTGATAACAATATTGTGTGAACCACTTTGCTGACCTAACAATGTTCCGATATAACTACCATTTGCTTGTTGGGTAACGGCAATTTTTAAGGGTTGTTGCTGACCGATTTTAACATCTACGTGTGTGATGCCAGTGACTGGGTGACCATTTTTATCCGTCAGGGATACCGTGAAGGTGCTTTCGGCGCCGGCTGCTGCTGGTACGATGTTATTGATATCAATTTTATGGATAGCATTACTGCCTAACTGTGGCTTGACATCAATAATAATCGTTGGGCTTTGTATCTTATTTGCGGTGATAAATAAATGGTCTTGTCCCAATTGCATTAAGGCTAAGTTGGCCGTATAAGTTCCATCTTTTTGTGTTACCCAAGTGACTTTACCTGTTTGCTTATGGGTAAGTGATTGCGCTAAATCGACGCCAGTTAGTGAGTTATCAAAAGCATCTTTTAACGTAGCCGTTAGCTTTAACGTATCGCCAGACTTCAAGTCTTTGCTTGGTGAAACGGTGAGTATCGCGGTGTTGACCACACCACGAGAACCTTTTTTACCACTGTTATTGTTGGCTATAGCTGTTGGTGAGGTGACTGTTAAGGTTGATTCAGCAGATTTAACACCACCAACCGTGACGATGACTTTATGGTCTCCTGATTTTTGGCCAGAAAGGGTACCGGTATAGGTTCCTTTGTTGACGGTTTCAGTGATCTTAAGCAACTCTTCAGCACCATCGATAGAGGCTATTACGTTATTATCTATCCCTGTGATGGGTTGGTTGTTGTCATCAGTAAGTGCCAGTGTTATAGCACTGGTTTCACCAGCGGCTGGTGTAGTGATGCTGTTAATTTTAACTTGTTTGATTTGGGTGGTTCCGGTGGCATTACCGATATTAATAACAAGTGGAGAAGTTGTTATTTGGTTCACTTTTACCGTTAAATTGTCTTGGCCAATTTTTGTTAGTGGCAAAAGAGTGGTGTAGCTACCGTTGTGTTGGTCTGACCAAATAAGGTTGCCAGGTATTTTTTGCTGATGCTGTAACTGAATATTGGAACCATTGAGCCCTTCAAGAGGGTTATCAAAGGCATCTTTGAGTACCATAGATAACTGTAATGATTGGCCTGACTTGAGATTATTGGTCGATGAAGAGGTTAACTCGATGGTTTTAATGACACCACGTTGATTTTCTACACCACTACCATCCTTTTTATTAACGGAGATCGTTCTCGTCGCTTTTATTATCCAAATTTGTGATGCTGTTTTGTTATTGGTATTAACTTCAATGGTATATTTACCCGAATTTTTTGCTGGTAATTCAGCGGTATAACTACCTTTCTCAGTCAATGAATCCACTAAAGTAATTGCTGCTAATTTTCCATTGATCTTAATTGCAATCTTGCTAGAGATAGTTGTAACGGGATGCTGGTATAAATCGCTGACTTTTACCGTGATAGTTTGCTTTTCGCCCGCTTCGCTAGGGCTGATTGTATCAAGTACGATATTGCTGACTTTATTGAAATCAGTCGCATTATTAACTTCAATTTTGGTTATTGGTGTTTTATGGCCATTAATAGACGCAGATAAGTCATTCGAACCTATTTGCGCTAATGGTAAAGCGATAGTGTAAGAGCCATCACCATTGTCAGTCCATTTCAACGAACTTGTCTTATACCCATCGAGAATGATATTGCTTGTGTCGATAGCCGTTAACGGATTATTAAATGCATCAACTAAGGTTACCGTGATATCCAGTTTGTCACCTGATTGCAGGCGTGTGATATCACCTGTAGTCAGGGTAATGTTATTGATAACGCCACGTTCACCACTATTACCCGTTCCGCTTGAATTATTCGAGCTAATTGGGGCCGGTTTTTTCACCTCCAAAGTATCTTTAGCGGAGTTTTGTCCATTCACCGTGGCAGTAATTTTATGGTCACCTGCTTGTAGTGCTGGTAGCGTGACTTCATAAATACCCTGTTTCCCTTCTTTTGCTGGTAGGGTGTGTTTGGTGCCATCAATATCGACAGTGATTTCTTTTTCACCGACAATCGGATGACCATGTTTATCGGTTAATGTGACGGTTATCGTGCTGTTAGAGCCCGCGGCAGGTTGTTCTTTTTTCGTGATGACAACTTTGCTAACCTTGTCTTTCCCGTTGGCATAGTTAACTTGAATTGTCTTTGTAGGTGTTTTATTACCATTAATTGAAGCGATTAAATCTTTTGTGCCAACCTCGGTTAATGTGAGAGTTGTCGTGTAAGCCCCATCACCTTTATCGTTCCAGACTAACGTTCCGTTATATCCTTCAAGTTTGATGTTGTTGGTGTCGAGTTCCGTTAAACCGTTACCAAAGGCATCGATGATAGAGACAGTAATCTCTAACTTATCATCAGACTGTAGGTTAGCGGTATTGCCCGTCATTATGGTAATTTTATCAACAACCCCTTGTTCACCTTTGTTGCCAGTCCCTTTGGGGTTTTTCGGTTTAACTGGGGTGGGTTTTGCTACCACTAATGTATTTTCGATTGAATCTTTGCCATTAACTCTAGCGCTAATGTTGTGGTTACCCGCTTGAAGTGCTGGCAGAGTGATTTCATAAATACCGTCAGTTTTTTCCGTTGCGGCTAGTTTGTGCGGTTGTCCTCCAATATTAACGGTAATTTCCTTTTCACCGATCACTGGGTTGCCATATTTATCTGTCAGCTTGATGGTGAGATTACCCTCTGTACCGGCAGGCGGTGTTTTGATGGTAAGGATCTCGATTTTACTGACTTTATCTGTACCCGTCGCATTACCGACTTGAACTTGTACTATGGGTGTTTTATGACCATTAATGGAAGCGATTAAGCTATTACTGCCCGCTTCGGTTAACGTGATATTGGCTGAGTATGAACCATCACCTTTATCAACCCATGTGAGACTGCCTGCTTTGTGCCCATCTAGGGTGATATTGCTAGTATCAATATCTTTTAATGCATTACCAAATGCATCAGTTAACGTGACGATGACCTCAAGCTTATCCCCTGATTGCAGATGCGTAATATTGCCAGTGGTTATCGCAATTTTATCGATAACCCCTTTTTCACCTTTATGACCAGTACCGTTAGCGTTTTCCGATTTAATCGAGGTGGGTTGTGCGACTACCAATGTGTTTTTAGTTGAATCTTTGCCATTAACGCTAGCACTAATATTGTGGTCTCCCGCGAGCAGTGCTGGCAGTGTGACTTCATAAATACCGGGCTTACTTTCTTTCGCTGGCAGAGTGTGTTTGCTGCCATCAATATCAACAATAATCTCTTTTTCACCAACGACAGGGTGGCTATTTTTATCAGTTAATTCGACAATTAATGTGCTGCTTGAGCCCGCTGCGGGTTGTTCTGTGAGGGTTATTTTAACTTCGCTGACCTTATCTTTACCTGTTGCATTGTTGACATGGATTTGTACAGGAAGTGTTTTCTGGTTATTGATAGATGCGGTTAAGTCATTAATGCCTAGTTCGGTTAATGTGATAGTCGTTGTGTACTTACCATCGCCTTTATCAACCCATGTTAAGGTGTCGCCTTTATGATTACCAATATCTATCTTATTGGTATCTAAACCAACTAATCCGTTACCAAAGGTATCTGAAATAGAAACTGTGATGTCTAATAAATCACCTGAATGTAGATTGCTCGTATTGCCAGTTGTAATTTCTATTTTATCGACAACCCCTTGTTCACCTTTTTGCCCCGCACCGCTAGGGTCTTTAGGTTGAATAGGTTGCGGTTTGTCGACAATCAGTAGCTCTTTTGGTGACTCCTCACCGTTAATTGTGGCCGAAATACTATGGTTACCCGCATGCTGCCCACTAATAGTGGTTTCATAAATTCCTGGGGATTTTTCTGTCACAGGTAAGATGTGAGGCTTTCCATCAATATTGATAGTGATTTCTGTTTCGCCGACGACAGGGTTACCATTTTTATCGGTTAATTCGATGGTGATGGTGCTATCAGCTCCTGCGGTAGGTTTGGTGATATTTGTAATTTCGACTTTATCCACATTGGTTGTGCCTGTGGCATTTTCAACTTGGACTTGAGTTTGTGGGCTAGTAGTGCCATTGATTGAGGCGGTTAAATCTTTATTACCAACGTCGGTTAACGGTAAGGTGGTGGTGTATGAACCATCTTTATTATCCGTCCAATGTAGAGAATCCCCTTTGTGATCGCCAATATTGATATTATTGGTATCTAAACCAGATAAACCATTATCAAATGCATCGGTGATCGTCACCGTGAGCTCAAGCGTATCGCCTGATTGCAAACCATGGCTTTTATTTGGGGTAATAATGATGTTGTTAATAACACCTTGTTCACCTTTTGGACCTGTACCGTTAGGATTCGCCGGCGATATCGGTTTAGGCGGTTCAATGATCATGGTTTCTGATGGTGAGACTTGGCCGTCAACGGTTACAGTTACTGTTGGTTTCCCCATTTGTTGTCCCGGCAAGCTGCCGATATAAATTCCACTACCTGGATGGGTCTCGGTAATGATAACGGGTGTTTCTGTACCATCGATATTCACCATGACTGTGCCATCAGCTCCTGACACAGGGTTACCATGGGTATCCGTTAACGAAATGGTAATAGTACTATCATCCCCAGCAGCGGCTTGCGAGATATCCGTAATGACAACATGTGCTAATTGACCGAAGACAAAATTGACGGTTGCAATGACATTCTGCTCATTGAGGCTCGCTGTGATATTGGTTGACCCAGCAATCAGGGTGCTTACGTCAACTTCGGTGTTACCTTGTTCATCACTAGGATTAACTTGTGTCACCGTGGCATTTTTCGAGTCAAGATGCAGCATAACCCCTTTAATAGGATGGTTATTGTTATCGGTGATATGGAAGTTGATTTTATTTTTTGCTTTTCCATCGGCAACGGCGTTATCACTGATTATATTGAAAGCATTAATATGAGCTTGTTGGGTATCGGCGATAAAGACAAAAATAGACTCAATTGGCTTACCTTTGCCCGCTGTAGCTTGAATGCGATGCTCGCCTGTGACCAGAGAAGTGAACTGAATTGATGCTTCGCCTTTCATGTTAGTGACAATGTCATATTTTTGTTTAGTGGTTGATTTTGCCGCCTGCATTTTTTTGAATAGGTTGCTAAAAGCCATACTTGAAGAGGTGGCTTTTTGGGTCACTAATTTGAGTTCAGGGGGCAAAGTAAAAGTAACATTGGCATTTGGCGCTACATTACCAAGGGGATCTCTGGCAACGATAGTGAGGGTGTTAACATCCTGACCATTGGCTAACGTATTGCCTTTTTGAGTGATTTCGTTTTGACGAATAGATAACACGCCCGAATTGGTCACTTCAATCAGTGTTGTTGCTTGTGGTGAAATATTTCCTTTGGTGTCAGATGCGGTTACTGTGAGTCGATAGAGGTTGATTTTTTGCCTTTCTTGCTCAGTCATCGCGACTTTGTAGGAAGGCAATTTGACTTGTGTTGCGGCACCATTGAGGTTGATTTTTCCGCCTGCACTTAGAAATTCAGGGGCTTGTACCACAAGGTTATCTAAAGGATATTTGGTTGTTAATGCATTGATTATTGGTAACTCATCTCCAGATTGTCCTTGAATTTTTGCAGGCAATGAGAGGGATATGAGCGTTTTTTTCTGATATTCCAACACAATGTTATTATTGCGATTAACAAAATCATAGCGATTACCCATTAGGCGGCGTGAGTCACCCACTTTGGTCGGATCAAGCTGCTCAGCTAGGGTTTTACCCAATGCCCACGTAAATTGAACTTTGGCGCTAGTTTCACTTAATTTACCGCTGATTTTGTGCTCTGCGTTCAGGGTAACGAGTGAGAATGGGGTCCAGTTAACGCCAACAGTGGTGGCGAGTAGGTCTTTTTGGCGTTTATCTTTGCCAAATAGGGCGACATCATCGCCGAAATACTGCTCAAATTTCAGGTTTCCGCCAATATTAGGATAAGACGGTAACCAACCTTCGGCTTGTAGATCCCATCCATTGGCAGGACGTGCATTATAATCTTTATCTAATTCTGATGCGCTACGCCATGAAGACGTGCGCAAATAAGTATTGGCGCTCAGTTTTAAAAAGTCTTGTGCATATTCTGCGCCAAAACCTAAGCGTGAGTGATAGCGAGATAAATCATGGTCAAAAAAGGCATTGACGCCCATCATGCGCTCAGGAGTAAAGTGACGCACACCAATACCATTATTGGTTTGTAATCGGCCATCAGTGCGGTGAATGTTATGTTGGCTAAAGAGTAATAAATCCGGTTGGTCATACCAAGGGATTAACCAATCTAATTGGGTATTTTTAATGGACAGTTTTTTGTCTACGTCAACACTGAACTTGGCATTACCTGTTTTCGATAGCCAACGATTGATTTCGTTAGTTGCAGTATGTGTTACTTTATTGCGTGCATAATCTTGCGCCATATCGGCAAGGTCTTTAGTACTTTTTTTATCTGCAATAAAGTGTGCTGCACTCTGACTATATTCAGCGATAAATTGCTCAACTTTATGATCATCAGTAGGTGCTGAATCACTACCCAGTGTTGGTAGTTCATCGGGACTTAGCATTTTTGCATAGCTCGGTGTGATTGGTACAATCACCGAAGACCAAATTGCCGTAAATAGCACAAAGCCGTTTGAGAGCTTTTGTTTCAGTGTTGGCTTTTGTGTTGACGTAGCGGGGTTCATTCAATTCATTCCTAGTTTTAATATTAACGTGGCTATTGTGGAATGCTTATATAGGTAAGAGCTTGTGAATTAGTTTGACTTAAACAGAAGCCAAATTTTCAATAAGGAATAACGCGGAATTGACGACGTTTATTGATAAGCGTGAAAACGCGCAATAAAAATGCATTTGAAACAGATTTAATTCGTTTGGGAAAAGATATGACCTTAATAAAAACAATAAGATAATTAATGGATTTAAGTTTGAAAACGATGTAGGTATATGGTCTTAAATAACCATTAAAATGAATGATTTCATCGGTATGATAATCAATTTCGTCGGTGTTAGAAGAAACCTTGTATAAGTGAGTTTTGGATGAAAAAAAGCCCCAATGAAGGGGCTAAAGATTAAATAAGTTATGCCTATGTTATTAGTTTTACCGCGATTCAATTTTTTGGAATAGCGGGTTTAATAAACTCCACGGCGAGTATTTTTGGGGGGCAGTGAAAGGGGTATTCACTGAGGTTCCAGAAATAAAATTAACCTGAGCGGTTGTCGTACTGCCATTAACAGTTGCAATAATATCAATGGGACCTGAGACTAAGCTGCTGATTTCTATTTCTGTATTACCTTGTTCATCAGTCAATTTTGTTGGGAAAATAATGGCGTTTTTGGCTTCAAAATGTACGAATGCACCTTTGATAGCTTGCCTATTGTTATTTACGATATGAAACTTAACTTTATTTTTCGCTATACCATTGGCGACTGAATTATTTTGCAGTATTCGGGTACTGCTAATAAATGATTGCTCAATATCGGGCTTAAAGTTGAACATCTCTTCAATTTCTTCTCCATGGCTCGAGCTCGCTTTAATCATATAGTCCCCAGCGATGAGTGCAGTAAACTCAATAGATGCCTCCCCTTTACTATTTGCGACAATATTTTGCTTTTGTTCTGAGACGGATTTTGCTGCTTGGGTTTTCCACATGAAATGATTGAATAAAGAGCGATATTCATCATTTTTTTGGCTCACGGATTTGAGGCCATTTGGTAAGGTAAAAGTCACTTTGGCATTGGGAACAATGTGTCCAAGTGTATCTTTAATCACCACAGAGAGTGTATTGGCATCTTTTCCATTGGCTATTGCATTATTCTTTTTAAAAGCACTTTCATGACTGATAGAAAGGGCACCTGTATCGGTGACTTCTATTAGGGTTTCCGCTTTCGGTGAAACATTACCTTTGGTGTCATAAGCTGTTACTGTGAGGCGATAAAGATTATGTTTTTGATTCTCTAATTTATTGGCCGCGATTTTGTAAGAGGGTAATTTTATTGAGCTCGTGGTGCCATTAAGTGTCAGAACCCCGCCCGCTGCAATTAATTCAGGAGCTTCTATGATGATTTTCTCAAGGGGATATTCGGTCGTTAAATTTCGAATAATAGGGAGTTCTTGCCCAGTTACACCTTGAATAATTTTGGGCAAGGACAATGAAATCAGCGTGTTCTTTTGGTATTCCAAAACAATGTTGTTATTACGGTTAACAAAATCATAGCGGCTATTGGAGATATGACGGGTGGCCGCAACTGCTGAGGTATCAAGATGCTGTGCTAGGCTCTTGCCTAATAACCAAGTGAATGCAATTTTTGCATGTGTTTCATTTTTACCTCCATTTCCCATGCGATGCTCCGTATTGAGCTCAAGCAGCGGGAAGGGTGACCAGTTGATTCCGACGGTGGCGGCTATTGGATTTTTTTGGCGTTCATCTTTGCCAAATAAAGCCACATCATCGCCGTAATACTGTTCTAGTTTTAAGTTAGCGCCGAGATTTGGATAACTGGGCAACCAACCTTCGGCTTGTAGATCCCAACCGTTGGCAGGGCGGGCATTATAATCGTATTCTAATTCAGATGCACTGCGCCAAGAAGATAACCTTAAATAGCTATTTGCACTAATTTTGAGGTAATCCTGTGCATATTCTGCACCGAATCCTAAGCGTGAATGGTAATGGGATAAGTCATGATCAAAAAAGGCATTCAACCCCATCATACTATCTTGATTAAAGCGACGTAAACCAATGCCGTTATTCATCTGTACTCGGCCATCGGTGCGATGAATACTATGTTGGGTAAAGAGTAGTAAATCTGGTTTATCATACCAAGGGACTAACCAATCTAGCTGAGAGTTTTTAATGGATAGTTTTTTATCAAGGTTAATACTGAGTTTGGCGTTGCCTGCTTTAGATAGCCAATGGGTAATTTCATCAGTGGCAGCATTGGCAGCTTGATTGCGTACGTACTCTTGGGCCATTTCAGCTAAGTTTTTGGTGTTTTTTTCTTCAGCGGAAAAATTTGCTGCATTTTGGCCATATTCAGCTAAAAAACGTTCAGTGCTATCTTCAGGCTGAATCTCTTCGAATTGAATTGCATCGCTACCTAATGTAGGCAGATCTTCTAAATTGAGCATTTTGGCATAGCTCGGCATGGCTGGCACAATAGCAGCAGACCAGATAGCGGTAAATAATACAAAGCTATTTGATAGTTTTAATTTCAATGTTGACGAAGAGGGGCCCATCGGATTTATTCCTGATATCAATATTAACATTGCTATTGTTGAATATTTATATAGGTAAGAGCTTGGGAATTAGTTGGACTAATTGAGAAGGGAAATTGAAACTTTGGAATAGTTCAGAATTGGCAACTTTAATTAACAACAGTAACATATTAAATATAAAGCGGATAAAATAGACAGATTATTCATTGGAATAAATCTTACTCAAATAAAAACAATGCGTTAAAGAAGGAAATTATGGAATTAACTTTTTTAGGAACCAGTGCCGGAGTACCGACAAAGCAGCGTAATGTCACTAGTATGATATTAAATTTAGTCGGTATTCGAAAAAGTTATTGGCTGCTTGATTGCGGCGAAGGTACGCAACACCAAATATTGAATAGTGAGTTTAAAATACCCAGAATTGATAAAATTTTTATTACTCATTTACATGGAGACCATATTTTTGGTCTACCCGGTTTATTATGTAGTCGCTCAATGAGTGGCTCAACTGACCCATTAACCTTATATGGCCCAAAAGGGCTGAAGCAATATATTGAGACGGCACTTTTGATTAGTGCATCTTATCTCACCTATCCATTGGATATTGTAGAGATTACAGCTGGACAATTATTTGATGATGGTGAATTGATTGTTACGGCATATTCTTTAGATCATCGTGTGGAGTGTTATGGATATCGTATCGAAGAACATCCTAAAAATGGCATGCTAAATGCGATAAAACTGGCTAATGATGGTATTCCTCGAGGTCCGTGGATGCAGGCGCTTAAAGCCGGAGAAACCATTACTTTGGACGATGGCCGAGTGATTAATGGCGCTGATTACCTTGGCGACCCGATAGCCGGCAAAGTGATTGCTATCTTCGGTGATACTGAACCAACAGCGCAGGCAGTATTATTAGCGAAAGATGCTGATGTGATGGTGCACGAAACTACACTTGAATCTGCATTTGAAGCCAAAGCTAATGAACGGGGGCACTCGACAACTTGCCAAGCAGCCCAGCTAGCACGAGATGCAGGGGCTAAACGTTTCATCGCCACCCATATCAGTGGTCGATACAGTGAAAAAGATATTCCTATGCTGTTAGCCGAATGTCAGGCTATTTTCCCCGCGACAGAAATCGCAGTGGATTATTTAACCGTGAAAATTTGACATTTTTTTCTGCAGAATTGAGAGGATGTCAATGTGAGCTTTTTGTTATTAGTCATAGGGTATGTATTGGTTTTGATCGCTGCTCATTAAATCAATTAATTTATGATTAACAAAAAGTTTTTCTCTTCCTGATTGAATTTCATTTAATACATTAATATCGCAAAGTTTTTTTAAGTAATCAGATGCGGTTTGTCTTTTTGCTATATTTTTATCAACTAAGTTTTTTATTCGGCAATAAGGTTGTTCGAAAATACACTGTAGTAATTCATAACTGTAGATATCATTATGTGTATTTCTAATATGCAAAGCGGTGTGATCCATTAATGTGCGAATTGTATTTATTTTATCAACTGTCCACCTTGATGTGTGCTCAACAGCAGATAGGATATATAAAACCCAAGACTCCCAATCTTGCTCTTTAGTGACGTTCAATAGGTGAGAGTAATAGTCGTTTCTATTTTTAATGATGTAACGACTTAAATAGAGGATAGGTAAGGTTATTAATTTTTTCTCGATTAAAAAGAGTATGTTTATAACTCTTCCTGTACGGCCGTTACCGTCGGTAAAAGGGTGAATTGCTTCAAATTGATAATGGGTAATCGCGAGCTTTACTAAAGGGTCTAAATCATCCTCTTGGTGGATAAACTTTTCCCAATTAGTGAGAAGCTCGATAATTATTTGTTCACCTAGTGGTGGTGTATAAATAACTTCTCCCGTTACTTGATTTTTTAATGCTGTTCCCGGTAATTTTCTGATATCCATTCGTGTATTTTTAATCGTATTACAGACCGTTAGGGCTGTATTTGCGCACAATGGTCTATTTTTTAAATCTGTATAACCTTCGTATAGCGCAGTTCTATAGCGAAGCGCTTCTTTAGTCATTGGGTCTGCATGACTATCTTCATTGACATACTGAAAAAGTTTATCGGTAGTTGTCACGATATTTTCAATTTCGGAGCTGTCTTTAGCCTCAAGGATGGGAATGAGATTAATGAGTAAATTTTGATTGGGTAATAATTCACCAGCTTGTCTAAGACCTTCAAGCGCGGTTCTTGCTTGTATGCATGCTTTTAATACTTTTTTTGTTTCAATAGCTTGGTAAGGGGGTAATAAGGGGAGGTTATTATAGGGTTGTGCAGGATTCCACATAATATATTTCTCAATCATTTTATATAAACAGTATGAAGTTGAATTTACCACTTTATATTTAACGTGTCGAAAAATATCCTAAAAATGTACATAATTGAAAGATATGTTGATTGTATCGACACATTAATAAAACGTGTCGAAAAAGAGCCTTAAAACGTACATGTTTGGACATTATGTCGATTGTATCGACACATCAATAAAACATGTCGAAAAAGAGCCTTAAAACGTACATGTTTGTACGTTATGTCGATTGTATCGACACATTAATAAAACGTGTCGAAAATTAGCTTAAAAACGCACATATTATTTTTCTAATAGATGACTTTCACAAAACCATTTCGGCAGTAAGCTTCATATTCATCAGATAACTGCCGATTGGTTACAACGACATCAAACTGAGATAGCTCGCCCATATTGGCTGTGGCTACTTCATCAAATAAGTTGTATTGCACTAATAATATTTTACGAATGGATTTCTCCATCGCTTTTTTCTTCATTGGTAAATCATCAATGTTATAGCAGGTGACTCCATAGGTACTGTGTACACCAGATGCAGAGATGAATGCTTTTTTAGGATTTATTGAATCAAGAAGGGATGGCAAGGTTGGGCTATAAAATGAATCACTTTTAGGACGATATTCACCGCCACATAAAAGGGCAGTGGCATTTTTTTTCTGACTTAAAGCAAGAAAAACGTTATGAGAGTAACAAATTCCTGTGAAATTTATTTCATCAGGGATAAGCGAAATTAGTGTAGCCATTTCAATGCCGTTATCAAAAAAGATCACATCATCATCGGTGACCATACTGGCGGCTAAATTGGGTATATACAATTCTTCAGTTTGATCTGGCGTGAAAACATCTGCTTGCGGCTCATTGGTGACAAGTGTGCCAGGTTGTGTGACAGAAACAATATAACCCCCAAGTAGAGACATGGGGATAGGGCCTTCAGTATCAGCACCTAAATCTCGACGGATTGTCATTTCAGAGACTTCAAGTATGCGGGCCGCTTCTTTAAGATGAATGCGTCCTGAACGTTTCAGACATTCACTTAAGCGGCGAAGGCGTTCTTTTTGTTTTGTTTCTATCACCGATCCATCCTTTTTATAACGGCGCGGACTTGCCGCGCCACACCGTTTAGTAATCACTTGGTGTTGTATTGTCTCCGGTTACAATCGAGACACTCGCACTTGCGCCAACACGGTTAGCACCCGCTTTAATCATTTTGATTGCGGTTTCACGGTCACGAACGCCACCTGATGCTTTAACACCAATTTCATCACCAACCACTTTACGCATTAATGCAACATGGTGCTCAGTGGCACCCATTGTACTGAAACCTGTTGAAGTTTTCACAAAACCGACTTTAATTGTGCGGCAAATTTCACAAACTTGTGTAATTTCTTCATCAGTTAACAGACAATTTTCTAAAATAACTTTTAATGTTGCTTTACCACAAGCCGCAAATACTGCTTCAATATCTTTGCGAACGAATTCTAAATCACCACTTTTTAGCATACCGACATTGATAACCATGTCGACTTCATCAGCGCCACGGCGAACAGCTTCCGCAGCTTCAAATGCTTTTGCTTCTGTTAAACAAGCGCCTAACGGAAAGCCTACCACACAGCAGACCTTAACATCGCTATTTTTTAAGCATTCACTCGCTAAAGGAACGTTAGCCGTATTCACACAAACTGATGCAAAATGATGTTCTGCGGCTTCTGCACATAGCTGTTTGATGTCACTCACGGTAGCATTAGCAGCAAGTAGAGTGTGGTCAATATATTTTGCTAAATCTTGCATTTTTAAACCTTCCTATATAAATGTGGATTAGGTAACAAAGAATGATGAAATGTTGCAGATATAACACTTGTACATTCGTTATTCGAGATCTTAATCACAAATGATATTATTGCAACATGATAGTGTTACTATCATATCATTATGTGATTTATTTAACACGAGGGACATTATGGATATAGCAGTTATAGGCTCAAATATGGTCGATTTGATCACTTACATCGATCAGATGCCAAAAGAAGGCGAAACATTAGAAGCGCCAGCGTTCAAAATTGGTTGTGGTGGGAAAGGGGCTAATCAAGCGGTTGCCGCTGCGAAGCTTAACTCAAAAGTGATTATGTTAACAAAAGTGGGCGATGATATTTTTGCCGATAATACCATTCGTAATCTTGAGTCCTATGGCATCAATACGCGCTATGTTGAAAAAGTACCTTGTACATCAAGTGGTGTCGCGCCCATTTTTGTCAATCAAAACTCATCTAACAGTATTTTGATTGTGAAAGGTGCCAATAAATTTTTGTCACCAGAAGATATCGAACGTGCAGCTGAAGACTTAAAAAAATGTAAGTTAATTGTATTGCAGCTTGAAGTGCAACTTGAAACTGTTTATCACGCTATCGCATTCGGCAATAAAAACGGTATTCCTGTTTTACTTAATCCTGCACCTGCTCAGCGTACTTTAGATCTTGATTTTGCTTGCCGTTGCGATTTCTTTGTTCCTAATGAAACTGAACTGGAAATTTTAACCAATATGCCAGTTAACACTATGGATAATGTTCGTCGTGCAGCGCAGTCTCTTCTCGACAAAGGGTTGAAAAATCTTATTGTGACATTAGGTGAAAAAGGCGTGTTGTGGATGACGCGTGATAGTGAGTTGTATCTTCCTGCGATTGAAGTGAACGCCATTGATACGAGCGGCGCTGGCGATGCTTTTATCGGATGCTTTGCACATTATTATGTACACACGGGCAATATTGAAGAAGCACTGAAAAAAGCGGTGATGTTTTCTGCATTTAGTGTGACAGGAAAAGGCACCCAATCGTCTTATCCAAGTATTGAGCAGTTTAGTGAGTTTGTTCAACTTAATAGCTGATATTCGTTATCTTTCAGATGCAGATTTCGGTATCTCTTACCGACTTCTTGCACTTGAATGATTTTGAGTAAACACCGACTGAACTCAAATGCTGCCAATAGAGCAATAAAGCAGGGTTCAGTGGGTTAATATTATAACTATACACACATAATTCGGGATGCATGTAGGTGGCAATTGAAACAATTCGATAAGCATACATTATTAAGTATGTGAATCGGAGGGATAAGTGCAGCCAACGATCAAGCATCTGGAAGTATGATAAGTATATAAGGGTACCCTATGAACATTAATAAGATCACTCAGCTACCTGATGGTTACCTGAGTAAGACACCTCTATTTCAATTTATCCTACTGTCTTGCCTTTTTCCGCTATGGGGATGTGCTGCGGCACTAAATGATATTCTCATCACTCAGTTTAAAAGTGTTTTTGAACTGAGTAACTTTGCTTCTGCGTTAGTACAAAGTGCCTTCTATGGTGGTTACTTTTTGATAGCGATCCCTGCGTCATTAGTGATTAAAAAAACCAGTTATAAATACGCCATTATGGTTGGGCTTATTCTTTATATCGCAGGTTGTTCCTTATTTTTCCCTGCTTCTCACATGGCTACCTATACCATGTTTTTAGCTGCAATATTTGCGATTGCTATTGGTTTGAGTTTCCTTGAAACCGCAGCGAACACATACAGTTCAATGATTGGTCCAAGGGAATATGCCACATTACGTCTTAATATTAGCCAGACTTTTTACCCAATTGGTGCCGCGGGCGGTATTTTGTTAGGTAAGTATTTAGTGTTCTCTGAAGGGGATAGCCTGCAAAACCAAATGGCGGGCATGAATCCAGAGCAACTCCATGCATTTCGCTTGGAGATGTTAGAAAATACCCTTGAGCCATATCGTTATATGATTATGGTGCTAGTGGTCGTAATGGCGTTGTTTTTAATCACTAAATTCCCTAAATGTAAAGTTGCTGAGACTAAAGATCATAAACGCCCATCAGCCATGGACACATTAAAATATTTAGCAAAAAATAGCCGTTTCAGAAAAGGCATTATTGCTCAGTTTTTATATGTGGGAATGCAAGTAGCGGTTTGGTCATTCACTATTCGTTTAGCGCTCGAAATGGGTGATATTAATGAACGTGATGCATCTAACTTTATGGTGTATAGCTTCGCGTGCTTCTTTATTGGTAAGTTTATCGCTAATATTTTAATGACACGTTTTAATGCTGAAAAAGTATTGATTATTTACTCAGTAATTGGCGCGTTATTCCTCATTTATGTTGCCTTTATTCCTAGTTTTACTGCGGTATACGCAGCGGTTATGGTGAGTATTCTATTTGGACCTTGCTGGGCAACTATTTACGCTGGCACATTGGAAACGGTTGATAACGAACATACTGAAATGGCCGGCGCTGTGATTGTGATGGCAATTGTTGGTGCCGCAGTTGTACCTGCCATTCAAGGTTACGTTGCCGATGTACTACATTCCTTACAACTTTCATTCCTAGTTTCTATGTTCTGTTTTGTCTATGTCGGTATCTATTTTGTTAGTGAGCGTCGTTTCAAAACAAAACAATTAGCGAAATAATAGATTTAATAAATCTTGGGTAGGTTTACCTGCCCAAATTCACCTAACTAAACCGTGAGTATGAAAATGAATACAATAATTCCGCTTCACAAACGCTTATTTACGGAAAAGTCGTCATTAATTTTGAAAAATAACCAGTTTTCTGTCACTGCATTTACTTATAGCAGTGGTGTTGAAGGACTGAGAATTGAAAACCAACAAGGTTATTTAACTATTTTACCATTTTTAGGCCAAATGATTTGGGATGCAGAATTTTGTGGCCAAAATCTGAAAATGGAAAATATGTTTTCAGAGCCTAAACGCGTTCCAACGGTTATTGAAACTTATGGCTGTTTTGCTTTTCATTCAGGTTTAATCAGTAATGGCTGCCCATCACCAGAGGACACCCACCCACTACATGGCGAAATGCCTTGTGCATCAATGGATAATGCATGGCTTGAGATTAATGAAACTAGCATTCGTATTTGTGGTGAATATGAGTATGTGATGGGTTTTGGACATCACTATTGTGCTGCACCATCAGTATTATTAAATGCGGGTAGTTCATTATTTGATATTCATATGTCAGTCACTAATCTGGCGTCTGTCCCTATGCCGCTACAATATATGTGTCATATGAATTATGCCTATGTAGATAACGCATCACTGAGTCAAAATATCCCAGAAAACGCAATAAAATTGCGTGAGTCTATACCGGGGCATGTTCACCCAACTCAGCAGTGGTTAGATTTTAATGAATCATTGAAGTCTGGTGATATTAAATTAAATCAGCTCAACCAGCCGCAGATGTGCGACCCTGAAATTGTCTTTTTTATGGATAATTTGGCTCAGTATACCGCAGAGCCTGAGTTTAAGATGACATCACCAGCAGGTAATACCTTTGTGACACGTTTTAAATCTAATGAGTTGAACTATGCGACTCGTTGGATTTTATATAATGGCGACCAAAAAGTGGGTGCATTTGTTCTTCCTGCGACTTGTCGTCCTGAAGGTTTTCTTGCTGCCAAAAATAATCAAACATTAATTTGGTTAGATGCTGGTGAAAATCGTCAATTTACTGTGACAACAGGTGTTGAAAGTTAAGGTTATTCTCTGTGCAAACAGGTAGTTATAAATAGATGGTCATAAACTGCTTGTTTGCTCGGAATTAAAATAATTCATCAAGTAAAATATAGTAACGGATTTTATCCCAGTCAGGGGTTAAATTAAGTTCATCGAATAATAAATTTGTATAATTATTGATGGATTTATTGGATGGAAGGTCATGTAAGATACTACGATAACAGAGTGCAATGTCTTGATAGACATCTGATAAACCCGCTCTCCCAAAATCGATAAAACCTGAAATGTCATTGTTCTCGATAAATATATTAGGGAAGCAATAATCGCCATGAGAAAAGACTAATGTTTCACTAGGACGATTATCTTTTAACCACATTAATAGCGCTGCTGGATCAGCAAAACCCTCTTCGCCATAAGTGCCAGTTTCGGCATCTTCAATGTCACATAAACCTTGTTCAATTCGTTTTTGTGCCAGTTCAAGCTTATAATCTAAATCGCAGAGAAAGGGACAATCCTGAGTATCGAGCACCCATAATTTTTTTAAGCCTTGGGCAAGCGTTTTAATTAATACATCTGGCTGTTGCAGAAATTGTTTATCTTCAGCCATTTGTCCATTCAAACGACTCATTAATAAGTATTGATGAGTATCACTATAAGCGGTTTCAATAATATTTGGGACAGGCAGCTTCCCTTGAAGCCAACTCATTACCTTATATTCTTGCTGAGATTCTTCATTAATTGTTTCAATTTTTAACACACAATCTGAAAAAAGATATAAATCAGATGCTGATAGCCCAACTTCGCTTTTTTGATAGGGGCGGTTATTGATGATTTTTTGAATAGCCGGAGGTACAGAAATAATGTGCGTCATATTATTAATGCTTAATAGTATCTATTGTGGATAACAATAGATAAAGACTAACATTATTTTATGAAGAGATTAGCTTTATTGCTGCTTTGTTCATGAGTGATTAGCCATTTTTAAGTTAAATAATTTGCTAAGTGGCCTTATTTATTGATGATCTAAAACGTTATTGATAATTATTGGGAAAATTATATTTATAATTGTTATCTTAGTGACAATATTTATAAATTACAGCATATAGCAAATGTAAGTTGACTAAAATAATACCATTAGAATGAAGTCATAGGGCGATTAAGTATGATAGAAACACTACTCGAAAAATATGCAGTGGGCATGACGATTATTGCTGTTGGTCTCGCATTATTTGTTGTTTTCGAGGCGATGAGTAAAAGACATAAGCATAAACGAAAAAGTATTTTAGTGCATGTCATCCAAACTGCTGTTTTATGTGCAATTGTGGTGGTTGCTGCTCAATATTTGGATATGGCTTCTAGTGATTTTGATTTAACTTTTATTTCTACACCACTAGTTAATTTTCTGACAACTGCGTTAATTGCATTGATTTTAATGCGAAAACTATTTCAACTCGCTAATCGGTTAGAGAAAAAACAGATTAAAAAAGGCAGCGACCCTACCTCTGCCCGTATTGTTGCTCGTGTATTTAAAACCGCGGTTTTTGTCCTCATCATTTTATTGTTTGGTGAGCATTTTGGCATGAGCTTGTCAGGGTTGATGACATTTGGGGGAATTGGCGGTATTGCTATTGGTATGGCCGGTAAGGATGTCCTGAGTAACTTTTTTTCAGGGTTAATGCTCTACTTTGATAGGCCATTCAACATTGGTGATTGGGTGAGTTCACCAGATAGAAATATAGAAGGTACTGTTGTGGAAATTGGATGGCGGATCACAAAAATTGTCACTTTTGACCACCGCCCACTTTATATTCCTAACTCGGTATTTTCATCTATTAGTGTGGAAAACCCAGGACGTATGACTAATCGTCGTATTAAAACTGAACTGGGTTTACGTTACGAAGATGCCGATAAAATGGGTGCGATTGTAGATGAAATTCGTACCATGCTACAACAAGATGAAAATATTGATACGGGGCAAACGTTATTAGTGTATTTCGATGCATTTGCTGATTCATCATTGAATATTATGGTGTATTGTTTTACAAAAACCACCGTGTGGTCAGAATGGTTGGCGGCTCAGCAAGAGGTATATCTAAAAATTATTGAAATAGTTAAACGTCATGGCGCTGACTTTGCTTATCCTACGCAGACTCTGTATATAGAAAAAAACAACTAACGTCCCAATCACCTTAAATCAGCCGACTAATAGACTGTTGAATAATTATTTATTAGTCGGTTAATCTGATAATATTATTTTTAATGAAATTTATTTCTAATGGTACGAGTGATAGCTTTTAGGATTTTTATGCTATTAACCAGAGGCTTATAAAAAATAATTCGCTTAATCAATCTTGAATATTTTTGCATTCATTCTGTTAATTCCAATCTTGTTATCTATCAAGTATATTGACCGCCTCTTTTCCTCAGCTAACCAAGAGCCAGACTGCTATGAAAACAATCAATGTGGCATGTAGCCAGGGGGTCGCAACCTATTTCACTGATGAATTTCAGTGGGTAGACATTCGCGATGCGCAGTTCAACAATATTGCCGCTGTAGTGCTATCTGAACAAGATGCTAATCAAGGGCTGTGGAAAAGGGTTGCTGAAAGTAAGCTCAGTATTCCGCTGTTTATTATTAGTGATAAACAGCTACCAAATAATGAAAAAAAACCGCCATATTTGACAGCATTATTGCTACCCGCAGTTGCTGCTCGTGATGAAAATAGCCAACAGTTGCTTGATGCTGCAAATCAGTATCTTGAACAGTTATTACCGCCATTTTTTGCACGAATGATGGATTATGCTGCGGGACATAATGTGACTTTTGCTTGCCCAGGTCACCAAGGCGGGCAATTTTTCCGCCGTCACCCGACGGGAGAACAGTTTTATCAATTTTATGGTGAAAACTTGTTTCGCACGGATTTATGTAACGCAGACGTCGCCATGGGAGATTTACTTATCCATGAAGGTGCGGCAAAAGAGGCTCAAAAATTCGCCGCTCGTGTATTTAATGCAGACAAAACTTATTTTGTTCTAAATGGAACCTCCTCATCAAATAAAGTGGTACTTAATGCTTTATTGACGCCGGGTGATCTCGTATTGTTTGATCGAAATAATCACAAATCAAACCACCATGGGGCGCTTATTCAAGCCGGTGCGACTCCCGTTTATCTTGAAACTGCACGTAATCCGTTTGGTTTTATTGGTGGTATTGATGCTCATTGCTTCGATGAAGATTATTTACGTCAGTTGATAACTGATGTAATGCCTGAAAAATCTACTGCTGCCAGACCATTTCGTTTGGCTGTAATCCAACTTGGTACCTATGATGGAACTGTCTATAACGCAAGGCAAGTAGTTGATAAAATAGGTCATTTATGTGACTACATTTTATTTGATTCTGCTTGGGTTGGTTATGAACAATTCATTCCGATGATGCGCCAATGTTCGCCATTATTACTTGAATTGAATGAAAATGATCCGGGTATTATGGTGACACAATCAGTACATAAGCAGTTAGCAGGTTTCTCACAAGCATCTCAAATTCATAAAAAAGATAATCATATTAAAGGGCAAGAGCGTTTTGTTTCCCATAAAAAGCTTAATAATGCTTTTATGATGCACGCCTCAACAAGCCCGTTTTACCCATTGTTTGCATCGCTAGATGTTAATGCCCGTATGCATCAAGGGGAAGCGGGGGAAATGATGTGGATGGATTGTGTGATGCAAGGCATAGAAGTTAGAAAATCAATTATTAAGCATTGTCGTTATTTCAGGCCTTTTGTGCCTGAATTCGTTGACGGTTTACCGTGGCATGAATATTCAACCGAGCAAATTGCATCGCAGCAGCGTTTTTTTAATTTTATTCCTCATGAACGTTGGCATGCTTTTGATGGCTATGCACAAGATCAATATTTTGTTGATCCGTGTAAATTGATGCTGACGACACCGGGTATTGATGTTGAAAGTGGTGAATATGAATCTTTTGGTGTTCCTGCGACGATTTTGGCGCACTTTTTACGTGAACACGGCGTTATTCCTGAAAAATGCGATCTGAATTCCATTTTATTTTTGCTCACACCGGCAGAAACGAGAGAAAAATTGGAGTTGCTAGTTTCTCATTTAGTACGATTTGAACAGTTACTGGATGAAGATGCATTAGTAGAAGAAGTATTACCTTCTGTTTATGTACGTTATCAGGAACATTATCAAGGTTATACATTGCGCCGTTTGTGCCAAGAAATGCATCAACTAAGTGTGAACGACAATATTAAGCAATTACAAAAAGAGATGTTTCGTAAAAAGCATTTCCCTGTTGTGAAAATGAACCCACAACAGGCGCATTTAGAGTTTATTCGCGGTAATTGTGAGTTATTACCTCTTGATGAGTTAGAAGGCCGGATTGCGGTAGAAGGTGCTTTGCCATATCCACCGGGTGTTTTATGTGTGGTGCCAGGAGAAGTATGGTCAGGGCCTGTATTGCGCTACTTTAAGGCATTAGAAGCGGGTATTAATGCGTTACCGGGCTTTGCACCTGAGTTACAAGGTGTCTATATTTCTAAAGATGAAGATGCTCCTAAGCGTGTGTATGCACATGTTTTAAAATAAATTTTTTGCATTCAGACATAACGCATAGATTTTACCTTATCAGATAGTTAAATTGGAGTCAGACTAGGAGTTGTTGATCTTTGATGGCCATTCTTTATTTGTTGTAAAAATAAGCAGTAAAGATCAACAGTCCCTAACAATAGCTGACTCCATTTTTATGTTAAGGGTAAGGTTATGACAAAAAAGATAATTCTTGATTGCGATCCCGGTCATGATGATGCAATCGCTTTATTATTAGCTTACGGTAATCCTGACATTGATTTACTCGCAGTCACCACTGTTGTGGGTAACCAAACACTTGAAAAAGTTACACATAACGCGCTGGCTATTGCTGAAATGGCAAATATTCGCGGTATTCCTTTTGCAGCAGGTGCTGTTCGTCCTTTAGTTCGAGAAGTGGAGGTTGCTCCAGATATTCATGGAGACTCAGGGCTTGATGGACCTACATTGCCAACCCCGACGTTAACGCTTGATAAGCGACATGCGGTTACCTTGATTATTGACACCATTATGTCTCACCCACCGAAAACCATCACATTAGTGCCAACAGGGGCGCTGACAAATATTGCTCTTGCTGCCAGACTTGAACCTCGTATTGTTGAGCGAGTAAAAGAAGTGGTATTGATGGGCGGTGGCTACCATGTCGGTAATTGGAGCCCTGTCGCTGAATTTAATATCAAGATAGATCCAGAAGCTGCACATATTGTTTTTAATGAAAAATGGCCACTAACTATGGTGGGTTTAGATCTTACTCACCAAGCTTTAGCAACACCTGATGTTGTGGCTAAAATTGCCAGTCTTAATACAAATTGCTCACAGTTCGTGGTTGAGTTATTAGACTTTTTTGGAAAAATGTACAAACAGGCTCAAGGATTTGATGCGCCGCCAGTACATGACCCTTGCGCGGTTGCTTATGTGATTGACCCATCTGTGATGACAACACAAAAGGTGCCTATTGATATTGAACTAACTGGCTCGTTGACTCTAGGGATGACGGTCGCCGATTTTCGTCATCCTGCCCCAATAGATTGCCATACACAGGTCGCAGTAAAATTGGATCACGATAAATTTTGGTCGTTGATTATTAATGCACTAAAAAATATTGGTTGATACAGTAAAATTGTGAAAACCTAAAAAGAGAACGTAAATTTTCATTCTAAAAGAATGCATAGTTGCACAGTGCTATTGTGCATTTTTTATTTCAATGCTATTGTCTCTCGTAAACTCTATCAACATGGATTGTTCACCAGGGAGGCTTGTGTGAATGGAAAGGGTGATTGTCGTTTATATTTTAGGGATGAGTATCTGAGATTGTTCTATGTTTACGGTAAATTAAATAAATTGATACCAACCACAATGAATTCTGTCCTAGCACGTAAGTTAGATATGTTAAATGCGGCGACAACATTACGCGATTTTAAAAGCCCACCCGGAAACAGATTTAAACAGCTAAAACCACCTTTAGATAATTATTATTCCATCCGCGTGAATGGGCAGTATAGATTAATATTTAAATGGGATGATGCTGTTACTGCGTTATATTTAGACCCTCATAAAGATGTATAAATTAAAAGAAAATGTTGTAAAACAATAACAAGAAACGTTGATTATTAAATATTAAAGCCATAAACAAGGGGTTAACCATGCAGGCAACAAGAAAACCAGCAAGTGTAGGAGATATATTACTTTATGAATATCTCATACCTACTGGCATGAAGATCAATGAGTTATCTGAATTGTTAGGTGTTCATCGAAATACAATAAGCTCTTTGGTTAATAACAATAGAAAGCTATCTATCGATATGGCTTTTAAGTTGGCGAAAGCTTTTGATACAAGCTTACAGTTTTGGATAAACCTACAGCAAGCCATTGATATATGGGAAGTTAATAATGAACCTAGGTTGCAAGAAGAAATTAACAAAATTATGTATTACGAGGATTTTTTAAAAGCAAAATCTAAATAAGTTGCATAAAAGGTGAGGCCGTTTTTATTGTCATAAAAGGAAGCCACAGTATGAGTTAGTGGCTTTTGCCATAATGTGTTTTTTTGATTTTGTTATCTGTTTTGTCTAAATGATGAATACATAACGAAATATGCAAAATAAATAAATATATTTTTGAGAAATGCCATTCTATTGATATTCTGATAGCGAAAAATAAGATAATTATTAAATAATTGAAGTTCTTATAGGCGGGTTTAAATTTTATGAAACAAGTAAAACGATTTATCGCAATGCTTAAAGTATTACAGCGCCTTATGGTGATATTTTTATTGTCATTATCTTATATTGGGTTTATTGGCTGGGTGGAATAAAAAGTCTTTAATTTCAAATTATTATGATTTTTTAGCTTCAATGTCAATTAATGCATTGGAATACAACCTAGAAAAAGTAAAAAAATCTAAATGATTTAAAAAATATCCTCTGAAATTATGATGATAAGATAATTTGGTTAATATAATGACACGAACAAGAGGAGTTGATGATGAACAAGGCAATGTTAACGTTTTTATTTCTATTTTTATCGGGTTGTACAACATCAAATAATCAAGCAAATACGCCGAATGAAAAAGATGTAAAAATAGATCCCTATACAGATAGTGTGCTAAATAGCATTAAAGAAAATCAAAATATTAATAGAGAACAGCAACTGCGTAAGCCCTATTAACTCCCTTCATCTTCACCTAGTTGATCAAATACGGCAATGTATCAGCCTATCTAGTTGGTAGGTTCACACTTATTAAACTCATTTACTGTTTTAATGAATTAATTATTGTTCAGTTAAATGATCAATTTTTTCTATTCTATTAACTTTAATCTTATTCAATTTATTTGAATATGAACAGTCATTTTATTAGCTTTAACCTAAACTGTATTTGAGGGTATGATAGTTTCATCGAAGGTAACAAGGGTTACCTCCCTAAATATACAATGAAGGAATAAGAGAATGAACATGATTAAAACTTTGATGGCAGCTTCTATATTATCCATGATGGCATTTGGTGCATCTGCGGCTACATTAACTGCAACAGGCGATACGCTTGATTCTACTGAAGCGGTTATCGCAGCAAAAGCGAAAGCGATTGGTGCAGAAAGCTATACTATTACTAGTGCTCGAGTTGGTAATATTGTCACAATGAGCGCAGAAACTAAATAACTATATTTACTCAGAAATGTCATTGAAATTATTTCGATAAAAAACTTATTGAGTAATTTTAAGTGTAATAGTTAAATATCACTGTTATGTCATTAAACCTAATTTAATAACAGTAATGTTTGGCTCATAACTTACTTTGATATTTTGCCAGCTTTAATTTGTTATCATGTGATAGTCCTCAATTATTGGATAGCCAATATTGGGGACTATTTGTTTTTAAAAGAAAATATTTTTATTTAAACGGTATCAATTCGGGTGTTAATGAGTTTATAGCTCATCAATTCTGACAACCAATAGCACTGTGGTATCTCTATGCTACAATACTTCATTATTTGTATTCTTTTATCTGCTCGGGCTAGTCTCGTAGCCGTAAAATCGACATAGACCTGAAAAATAAACATGCCACAAAATCAAACTATAGAACATAGCCAAGTTACAGCTCAAACCACGCCATTAACAAAGAGTCGTGGCTATCAAAATCTCAATCGATTCTCCGTTGCGCCGATGCTCGACTGGACTGACCGCCATTGTCGTTACTTCCATCGTTTATTGAGTAAAAACACTTTGCTCTATACTGAAATGGTAACCACTGGTGCAATCATTTATGGAAAAGGTGACTATCTTGCTTTTAGTGAGGAAGAACATCCTGTTGCACTGCAACTTGGGGGAAGTGACCCTGCGGCTTTAGCACAGTGTGCCAAGTTGGCACAAGAACGTGGTTATGATGAAATTAATTTAAACGTAGGCTGTCCGTCAGATAGAGTACAAAATGGCCGTTTTGGTGCTTGTTTGATGGGGGATGCACAGTTAGTTGCTGATTGTATAAAAGCAATGCAAGACGTTGTTTCAATTCCCGTTACAGTAAAAACGCGCATTGGTATTGATGAACAAGATAGTTATGAATTTTTGTGTGATTTTATCGATACGGTTTCAACTAAGGGTGGTTGTGAGATGTTTATTATCCACGCACGTAAAGCGTGGTTATCGGGTCTGAGTCCGAAAGAAAATAGAGAAATTCCACCCCTTGATTATCCTCGCGTTTATCAGCTAAAACGTGATTTTTCACACTTAACAATGGCAATTAATGGTGGAGTGAAAACACTAGAAGAAGCTAAAGAACACCTAAAGCACCTGGATGGTGTGATGGTTGGACGAGAAGCTTATCAAAATCCATCGATTCTTACTGCTGTGGATAACCAATTGTTTGATGATAAATACCCTGTCGTTAATGGTATTGAAGCCGTTAGGCAGATGTACCCATATATTGAAAATGAACTCTCAAAAGGGGCTTATTTGGGGCACATGACACGTCACATGTTAGGTATTTTCCAAGGCATACCCGGAGCACGTCAGTGGCGTCGATATTTGAGTGAGAATGCTCATAAAAAAGGTGCTGACTTGGCGGTTGTTGAGCAGGCACTTGCCCTAGTGACTCAAGGTGAATAAGTAAATTCAAAAAGGCGTCAATGCATTTAACTTTAATATTGACGCCCTTTTAATCACTTAAGGAATTAACAAACTTGATCCTTGAGTGTGTCTTTGTTCGATGATGCGGTGAGCTTGCTGTGCATCTTTTAGTGCAAATATTTGCGATTCAGGTACATCAACATTGAGTTTTCCACTTAATATCATGTCAAACAATGCTTTGCTGGCTTGATCTAATTCTGCTCTATTTGTCACATAGCCGCTAAGTGAAGGCCTTGTGACGTACAAAGAACCCTTTTGATTTAAAATGCCTAAATTCACTCCGGTAACGGGACCTGATGCATTACCAAAACTGACCATTAAACCTTTGCGCTTCAATGAGTCAAGTGATGCTAGCCATGTAGCTTGACCTACAGAGTCATAAACGACATTGACTTTTTCACCATCTGTTATTTCTTTAACGCGAGCAGCGATATCTTCTGTTTGGTAGTTAATCACTTGCCAAGCGCCAGCATCTTTGGCTCGTAATGCTTTTTCATCTGAACCAACTGTTCCTATCATCTTGGCACCGAGTGCTTTTGCCCACTGACAAGCGATGAGACCAACACCGCCAGCGGCGGCATGGAATAAAAATATCTCATCACGCTTAACCTGATAGGTCTGATTGAGCAAATAGTAAACAGTCATTCCTTTCAACGAGCAGGCAGCGGCTTGTTTGAATGAAATATCATTAGGTAAATGGGCGACTGCACTTTCAGGTACATTGTGAATTTCACTGTAAGCGCCTAAAGGGCCTTGTGCATAAACAACGCGGTCTCCAGGTCTGAAGCCTGTTACTTGGGAGCCTGTTTTTACGACAATACCGGCGGCTTCTGTGCCAAGGCCTGCGGGTAAATTGGCAACAGGATATAACCCACTGCGGACATAAGTATCGATAAAATTGATGCCGATAGCGTGATTTTCTATTTGTATTTCGTTATCTGTAGGCTCGTTCGGGGAATAATCTACAAAGTTCAGAACTTCAGGACCGCCTGCTTGTGCGAATTCAATACGTTTTGCCATGACAATCTCCAACGGGTATAAGTGCATTTATTTTCATGTGTATGCATTAACAATATCAATCGTATGAGTTTAACGCTATACACAATAACAATAATTATGAGTTAGCATATTGTACTCTTTAGTTTCCTTTAAGGGACGAAGAAAGAAAGCCGCAACAAGCGCAAGATTGGCGTATACTAACGGTCGGTTAATTATAGACGTGGATAACGAAGAATGGCTAAAAAACCCTATTCAGATTACAAGGCAAGCGCGCCGCGAGATCACCAAATGGAAGGACTGAAACTTCCACCGCATTCTCTCGAAGCGGAGCAGTCTGTTTTAGGGGGACTGATGCTTGATAATGAGCGTTGGGATACGGTTTCTGAGCGTGTTGCTCAGGCAGACTTTTTTAGTCGACCACATCGTACTATTTTTTCGCAGATGCAATTTTTGCTCGAACAAAGCAAACCTATTGACTTAATTACCCTTTCGGAATCACTGGAACAACAGGGTGAATTAGATAGTGTAGGCGGATTCGCTTATTTAGCCGAATTGTCAAAAAATACACCAAGTGCGGCGAATATAAACGCTTATGCAGATATCGTCCGTGAACGTGCCATTGTTCGTGACATGATTTCGGTCGCAAATGAAATCGCGGATGCAGGCTATGATCCCCAAGGGCGTAGTAGTGAAGATTTACTTGATTTAGCGGAAAGTAAAGTTTTCCAAATTGCCGAATCAAGAGCGAATAAAGATGAAGGGCCAAAAGGTATTGAAGCTATTTTGTCTGAAACAGTAGAAAAAATTGAGCAGCTTTACCAGCAGCCTCATGATGGTGTGACAGGGGTTTCTACTGGTTATCAAGATCTTGATAAGAAAACAGCAGGCTTACAAGGCTCTGATTTAATAATTGTTGCAGCTCGCCCATCAATGGGTAAAACCACATTTGCTATGAACTTGTGTGAAAATGCGGCAATGACTGAAGAAAAACCAGTTCTTATTTTCAGCTTGGAGATGCCCGGTAACCAAATCATGATGCGTATGTTAGCGTCACTATCTCGAGTAGACCAAACACGTATCCGTACAGGTCAATTGGATGATGAAGATTGGGCGCGTATTTCGAGCACAATGGGTATATTGATGGAAAAACGCAATATGTACATCGATGACTCTTCAGGGTTAACACCAACCGAAGTCCGTTCTCGTGCGCGACGTATTTATCGTGAGCATGGTGGCCTAAGCCTCATCATGATTGACTATTTACAGTTGATGCGGGTGCCTTCGTTATCAGATAACCGCACGTTAGAAATCGCAGAAATTTCTCGTTCTCTGAAAGCATTAGCCAAAGAACTAAACGTTCCAGTGGTTGCACTGTCACAGCTTAATCGTAGCCTTGAGCAACGGGCAGATAAACGACCAGTAAACTCCGATTTACGTGAATCAGGTTCTATCGAGCAAGATGCTGACTTAATTATGTTTATCTATCGTGATGAGGTATATCACGAAAATAGTGAGCTTAAAGGTGTCGCAGAAATTATTCTAGGTAAGCAGCGTAACGGACCTATCGGCAGTGTGAGGCTGACGTTTAATGGGCAGTGGTCACGGTTTGATAATTATGCAGGGCCTGCGTATAACGATGATGAATAATCTTCCTCATCATAATACTCGTCATATTTTGAGCTGTAGCGTTGTTGGCTTCATTCTATGGCTCTAGGCACAACTCAAACTATTTAGAGTATTAAAATTAAATAACGTACTAAAACTAAATAATTTTAAGAATGTCATTGGATTATTTATGGAATAATTTTTTATTCATAAAGAAACAATATCGAATGGAATTTGGTGTTTTTTAGCGTATAACAAATAAGAGAACAGACTAAGCTGCCATAGTGCAGCTTAATTTTTAGTGGGTTTAGAGAAAAACGAATGAGGAACAAATGAAAGCGGCAACTGCATTAATAAACCGCCGCGCTCTGCGACACAATTTGCAACGTGTTAGAGAATTGGCACCCAATAGCCGTCTCATTGCAGTTGTTAAAGCAAACGCTTATGGTCATGGATTAGTTGGAGTCGGGATAGCAGTTCAAGAGTTAGTGGATGGTTTTGGTGTTGCTCGCCTTAATGAGGCCATCTTACTGAGAGAACATGGTGTGACCAAACCCATTGTATTGCTTGAAGGTTTTTTTGAGCCTGCTGATTTACAGTTAATGGTTAAGTACCATATTGATACCGTGATCCATTGTACTGAACAGCTCGAAATGCTGGAAAATGCTGAATTGTCTAAATCGCTTAATGTTTGGATGAAGCTCGATACCGGTATGCACCGCTTAGGTGTACTACCTAAAGATGCCGAAGTATTTTATCAACGTTTACAGTCTTGCGAAAATGTTGAATTGCCTATCAATATTGTTAGCCATTTTTGTCAGGCTGATGCGCCTGAATTAGCGACTACAGCGAATCAAATAGCCTGCTTTAAACAATTTATTGCTAACAAAGCGGGAGCTAAATCCATTGCCGCATCAGCGGGTATTTTATTGTGGCCAGAAGCGCATTATGACTGGGTTCGCCCGGGTATCATCATGTATGGTGCATCTCCACAAGAGGGCAAAAGTGCCCAAGATTTTGGTTTACAGCCTGTTATGACATTAAAATCTTCACTCATAGCGGTCAGAGAGCATTTCGCTGGGCAAAGCGTTGGTTATGGCGAAACCTGGTGCAGTGAAAGAGATACTCGTTTAGGTGTGGTGGCAATAGGTTATGGGGACGGATATCCGCGTAATGTGCCGTCAGGCACACCAGTATTAATTAATGGTCGAAAAGTGCCTATCATTGGTCGGATTTCAATGGATATGACTGTCGTTGATTTAGGTCCTAATGCAGAAGATAAAGTGGGCGATAATGTTATTTTATGGGGAAGTGAACTACCTGTGGAAGAAATTGCAGCACAAACAGGCATCATCAACTATGAACTCTTAACTAAGCTGACATCACGAGTTGCAATGGAATATGTAGACGAATAGCTGACAAAGGGTTATTTTCACAATACAAAGCAAAATGATAACAATCCAGTAGGAGATATCCTGTGTTCCAACATGTTGATGCATACCCGGGCGATCCAATTTTATCGCTGATGGATGAATTTAATAAAGATACTCGCGATAACAAAATCAATTTAAGTATCGGTTTGTACTATGATGGTGAGGGCAAAACGCCTGAGCTTGGTACAGTCGGTACAGCTAAAGCGAAACTGCAAAAACTGCCCGCGAGCGCTTCATTATATTTACCGATGGAAGGTTTTAAAGATTATCGTACTGAGTTACAAAAATTAGTATTTGGTGAAGATTGCCCGTTACTTGCACAGGAACGCATTGCTACTGTTCAAACTATTGGTGGCTCAGGTGCATTAAAGTTGGGTGCTGATTTTTTAAGTATCTACTTCCCTAATTCTGACGTTTGGTGTAGCGATCCTACATGGGAAAATCACGCCTCCATTTTTTCTGGTGCAGGGACGAAAGTCCATTATTACCCTTATTTTGATGAGAAAACCAAAGGGGTAAAATTTGATGAAATGTTGGTAACCTTTAAGACATTGCCAGCAGATAGCATCATTTTGATGCATCCGTGTTGTCATAATCCTACAGGTTCTGATTTGACGCCTGCTCAGTGGGATGAAGTTACCAAAGTTGCACTAGAACACAAACTTATTCCATTCTTAGATATTGCTTATCAAGGCTTTGCGCAAGGGATTGATGAAGATGCATATGCCATTAGAACAATGGTAAAAGCAGGATTACCTGTCTTTGTGAGTAATTCATTCTCTAAAATTTTTGGTATCTATGGTGAACGTGCCGGTGGCTTATCTGTTATTTGTAAAAATACAGATGAACGCGACCGTGTACTGGGGCAATTAAAAGCAGGAGTACGTCGCCTGTATTCAAGCCCTCCATCAAATGGTGCAAAAATTGTTGCTGCGGTTTTAACTGACAGTGCAGAAAAAGCGAAATGGTTGGAAGAAGTTGAAGCAATGCGATTGCGTATTTTAGAGATGCGTACCGTATTGGTTGATGAATTGAAAAAAGCACTACCAGAGAAAAATTTTGATCATCTGTTAAAACAACGTGGTATGTTCAGTTATACGGGCTTTTCTAAAGAACAAGTTGCGCGTTTAAAAGATGAATTTGCGGTGTATTTAGTTGGTACAGGCCGTGTTTGTATGGCAGGTGTTAACCGTCGAAACGTACCACGTATTGTTGAAGCGTTTGCAGCGGTAAACCAATAATGAGCTTATTGATGACGTGATAAATTGATACGTTATCAGCTATAAAAAAACGCAGGATTTTCCTGCGTTTTTTATTGTCAAAAATGGTCTCAACTAAAAATAACTCTCGATATACGAGAAATTAGTAGCCACGATCCAAGATAGCTTTTAAGAAAGGTGCTGTATGAGACTTTTTACACTCAGCCACTTCTTCTGGGGTGCCTGCAATTAGAATTTCACCACCACCGCTACCCCCTTCAGGGCCTAAATCGACAATCCAGTCAGCGGTTTTAATTACATCAAGGTTATGTTCAATAACCACAATTGTATTACCTTGATCACGTAGTTGATGTAAAACAACTAAAAGCTGTTGAATATCCGCAAAATGCAGACCTGTCGTCGGTTCATCAAGGATATAAATGGTTTGTCCTGTCCCGCGCTTAGAAAGCTCTCGAGATAACTTAACTCGCTGCGCTTCACCGCCTGACAATGTGGTAGCAGATTGACCAAGACGAATATAAGATAGCCCGACATCCATTAAGGTTTGCAGCCTACGAGCAAGTGCTGGTACGGCATCAAAGAATTCACGAGACTCTTCGATAGTCATATCTAACACTTCATGAATACTCTTACCTTTATATTTAATTTCTAAGGTTTCGCGATTATAGCGTTTACCTTTACATTGGTCGCAAGGTACGTATACATCGGGTAAAAAGTGCATTTCGACTTTAATTACACCATCACCCTGACAGGCTTCACAACGGCCACCCTTGACGTTAAAGCTGAAGCGTCCTGGATTATAACCACGTGTACGTGATTCAGGAACGCCTGAAAATAGCTCACGGATGGGGGTAAAAATACCCGTATAAGTAGCTGGATTTGAGCGAGGCGTACGACCGATAGGACTTTGGTCGATATCAATCACTTTATCGAAGTGCTCTAATCCTTCAACATCTAAGTAAGGCGCAGGTGTAATGACGGTTGCACCGTTCAGTTGGCGCTGTGCAATAGGGAACAAAGTATCATTGATCAGTGTCGATTTACCTGATCCAGAAACGCCCGTTACGCAAGTAAATAGACCGACAGGTATTTTCAATGTGACATTTTTAAGGTTATTACCTTTTGCCCCAAACACCGTGAGCGTTTTATCTTTATTGATAGGCACGCGTTTTTCAGGAATTTCTATTCTACGTTCGCCGCTTAAAAACTTACCGGTTAATGAGTCAGGGTTAGAAAGAATATCGTCTAATTTACCTTGAGCAACAATTTGCCCACCGTGAACACCGGCACCCGGTCCGATATCAATGACATGATCGGCTGCACGAATTGCATCTTCATCATGTTCAACAACAATGACAGTATTACCCAAATTACGTAGGTGAATCAGCGTTTCAAGTAAACGATCGTTATCACGTTGATGCAGGCCGATTGATGGTTCATCAAGCACATACATGACACCTACAAGACCCGCCCCGATTTGGCTTGCAAGACGGATACGCTGAGCTTCACCACCTGATAAGGTATCCGCTGAACGGGACAGGGAGAGATAATTTAGTCCAACATTGACTAAAAACTTCAAGCGGTCGCCAATTTCTTTTAAGATTTTTTCAGCAATTTGTGCCCGTTGCCCACTGAGTTTCAAGTTTTGGAAAAACGTCATTGCGTGACCAATACTGTAATCAGCAATTTCAGGTAAGGTGGTATTTTCAACAAAAACAAAACGTGCTTCTTTACGTAAACGTGCTCCATTACAGGAGATACAAGGACGATTACTGATATATTTTGCTAATTCTTCGCGAACTGCGGTTGATTCAGTTTCTTTATAACGGCGCTCCATATTGTTGAGCACCCCTTCGAATGGATGATGGCGAACGGTAATATCACCTCTATCATTACGATATTTGAATTCGATGGTCTCTTTGCCTGAACCGGAAAGAATAATTTTTTGAATCTCAGGGGACAGCTCATCATAAGGCGTTTCAACATTGAATTTATAATGTTCCGCTAATGACATAAGCATTTGGAAGTAATAGAAATTACGACGATCCCAACCACGAATAGCACCACCTGCAAGTGAAATTTCGCTATTTTGGATGACTCTTTCAGGATCAAAAAATTGTTGCACACCTAAACCATCACAACTTGGGCAAGCCCCTGCGGGATTGTTAAATGAAAACAAACGTGGTTCAAGTTCCATCATGCTATAACCACAAATGGAACAAGCAAAGTTAGCTGAAAAAATTAACTCTTCAGCGCTGGGATCGTCCATATCCGCAACAATGGCAGTACCGCCCGAGAGTTCTAAGGCAGTTTCGAATGATTCGGCTAAACGTTGGGCAATATCATCACGAATTTTGAAACGATCGACCACAACTTCAATGGTATGTTTTTTTTGTAATTCAAGTTTAGGGGGATCGGAAAGATCGCAAACTTCACCATCGATTCTAGCGCGGATATAGCCTTGGGTTGCCAAGTTATCGAGTAACTTAACATGCTCACCTTTACGTTCTTTAACCACAGGCGCAAGTAGCATCATACGACGATCACTTGTCAACGCTAAAACGTTATCAACCATTTGACTGACCGTTTGTGCAGCAAGCGGAATATCATGATCAGGACAGCGTGGTTCACCAACACGGGCAAACAATAAACGCAAATAGTCATGAATTTCAGTAATCGTCCCCACCGTTGAGCGTGGATTATGAGAGGTTGATTTTTGTTCAATCGAAATCGCAGGTGACAGACCTTCTATATGGTCAACATCAGGCTTTTCCATTAAAGATAGAAATTGCCGTGCATAGGCAGATAGAGACTCAACATAGCGACGCTGCCCCTCTGCGTACAGGGTATCAAATGCGAGTGATGATTTTCCTGAGCCAGATAAACCTGTAATAACAATCAGTTTGTCGCGAGGGATGGTGAGATTGATATTTTTCAGATTATGAGTGCGGGCACCGCGTACTTCTATATTATCCATTTACCACTTCCCGGATGATTTGATAGTGAACAATCTTCAGTCAGATATTATCTCATAGTTTTTCCTGATTGGATATACAGTGTTTCTATACTCGTCATATTTATACTCGTCATATTTCAAGCCGCAGCGTTGTTGGCTGCATTCGCTAACCTCGGTCACATACTTGTGTATGCTCCCAAGGATTAACTCAATTGCCGCCTAGCTGCAACTTGAACTATTTAGAGTATATGTCATGAAGGTTAGGTTATATTTCAAGCCGCAGCGTTGTTGGCTGCATTCGCTAACCTCGGTCACATACTTGTGTATGCTCCCAAGGATTAACTCAATTGCCGCCTAGCTGCAACTTGAACTATTTAGAGTATATGTCATGAATGTTAGGTCATATTTCAAGCCGCAGCGTTGTTGGCTGCATTCGCTAACCTCGGTCACATACTGGTGTATGCTCCCAAGGATTAACCCAATTGCCGCCTAGCTGCAACTTGAACTATTTAGAGTATATGTCATGAATGTTAGGTCATATTTCAAGCCGCAGCGTTGTTGGCTGCATTCGCTAACCTCGGTCACATACTTGTGTATGCTCCCAAGGATTAACTCAATTGCCGCCTAGCTGCAACTTGAACTATTTAGAGTATATGTTATGAAGGTTAGGTTATATTTCAAGCCGCAGCGTTGTTGGCTGCATTCGCTAACCTCGGTCACATACTTGTGTATTCTCCCAAGGATTAACTCAATTGCCGCCTAGCTGCAACTTGAACTATTTAGAGTATATGTCATGAAGGTTAGGTTATATTTCAAGCCGCGGCGTTGTTGGCTACCGTTCTAATTATTTAGTGCCTATACTGAAATTAGCACGACAAATCTTGCTGCGATTTGGAAAGCGCTTCGCAAGTTAAATTTCTTGTTGTCAATTTCGTGGTGCAATACAGACAGGTCGTGGTAAACTTCACGACTAATCCAAAGATTAAATTGAATGCATCAGGAGTGTTAAATGGCCAGCAGAGGCGTAAATAAAGTAATTCTAATCGGGAACCTAGGACAAGATCCAGAAATCCGTTATATGCCTAACGGCGGAGCCGTGGCTAACCTGACTCTGGCAACTTCTGAAAGCTGGCGCGATAAGCAAACCGGTGAAACTCGTGAAAAAACAGAATGGCACCGTGTTGCTATCTTCGGAAAACTTGCTGAAATCGCTGGCGAATATCTGAAAAAAGGTTCACAAGTTTATATCGAAGGTGCTTTGCAGACGCGTAAATGGCAAGACCAGAGTGGTCAAGATCGCTATACCACAGAAGTTGTGGTTAATGTTGGCGGTTCAATGCAAATGCTTGGTGGACGTGGCGGCGACATGCCATCACAAAGCCAAGGTGGCCAAGGTGGTTGGGGTCAACCTCAGCAACCTCAAGCTCCAGCTCAACAATTTAGCGGCGGTGGTGCACCAGCACGTTCATCTGCGCCAGCACCACAAACTAATGAGCCACCAATCGACTTTGATGACGATATTCCGTTCTGATAATTGACCTAAAAGTCATTTAGCTGAAAATATAAGATCATAGCTTATATAATGCACCCCAACGTTGGAATTCAACTTTGGGGTGTTTTTTTATCGCTGAACTTGTTTAATTTTCGTTTTGGTACAGATTCTGACATCAGTATTAAAATAAATGATTTTGCAAAAGAGTGTGAATCATCCGCTTTTACGTATTATTATCGCAATATGGTAACAATATTAGCTGAGAGAAATATCATGATAATTAGAAACCTGATTAATGGGGAAGAAATGCAGTTATTTAAGGTCTTTAGCTGCGCAATACATGATATCGCATCAAAGGATTATACTCAGGAACAGATAAATGCGTGGGTACCTAAAAATACCGACATGGCTTTATGGACCTCTCGTATCAGAGCGTTAAAGCCTTATGTTGCGGTTATTAATGAGGAAATTGTTGGATATTCCGATTTACAACCTAATGGCTATATTGACCATTTTTTTGTTTCAGGGGACTATGCTAGACAAGGCGTTGGTACATCACTCATGAAGCATATTCATGAAGAGGCTAAGCTTCGTGGTATTAGCACTCTGACCGCAGATGTCAGTAAAACCGCCGAGGCATTTTTTCTACATAATGGCTTTTATGTTGTTGAGCGAAAATTTCCTGTGCGACATGGGGTTGTATTAGAAAATGCATCAATGAAAAAAATACTTATATCTTAACTAAAACATTAAAAATAACGCCTATCATTGAGTTTTACTCAAGACAAAGCCTGCAACAGTAGCAAATCAAACATCATCACTAAATTTGATTCGAATGAAGATATTTCAATAGTATCATTGTGATAGCTCACAGCATCGTCATAGATAGGGAAATGCAAATCTGACATGGACGCTAAACTGTTTGCGCTTGCACGGGTAAAGGCTACTACCGTCATACCTATTGTTTTTGCTATGCGTACTTTTTCTAAAACTTGCTCAGTTTCTCCTGAGCGCGAAACCGCTAAAAATACTGAGTAGCGAGATGCATTATTTATAAAGATATTTTTGCTATCACTGAGCCCAGATAAAAAGGCTTCTTTGCCTAATAACTGTAAACGCTTACTGATATATTGGGCAAATATATGCGAAAACCCCGCTCCATAAATAAAAAAAGCATTTTGCTCATTAATTAATTTAATAAAGGCGTGTTTTGTTACATCAGGTATTAAAGATTGTGTGTTTTGGTAATTGAGCTGAAATTGAGAAAATAAAGGATCGCGATTTTCAATGGATGATAAAGCAGGGCGCTCTTTTTGTGGGTTTGCAAGTTGTTGCTTACAATAATAAATTAGTTCACTGTAACCAGAAAAATCGAGCTTTTTACACAGCCGCATAATGGTAGTGGTAGAAACATAGTTGAGCGTTGCAAGCTCTCGGATCGTGAGTTGTCCTATTTTTTCAGGATGATGAGTCAGAAAAGAGAGTATACGGTATTCAGCTTTCGTTAAATCACCGGCCTTTGCAACCAAAGAGGCTAATCGATTGGACACTGAGATTTTCCCCTCTTCAAGTCATCTGAGAAATAAGATAAAAGAATGCTGATTGATAGTTAAGATTATCAGCATTCTTTATCCATTTCAGATGAAGTGCAAGTAAAGAGTTGTTTCTCTATTTAAGTCACAACCTTTGACGCTGATTACGCTATCAATTTACCTTCTTGATATTGTTTACGCAGCTCAGGCCAATAAGCTTTGTTCTCTTCAATCATATCATCCAGAATTTTTTTCGCGTGAACCATAGATGGAACGGTCTTATTTAATGTAAAAGCTTGTAACGCTTTTTCGTAATTTCCTTCAAGAGTCGCTTCAACTAATAGTTGTTCAGAGGCTAATTGTTGCTCTAACAGCGCTTGATGGAAACGTGGAATTTCACCAATACGAATTGGTTCTGGACCATGGGCTGTAATGTAAGCGGGAACTTCGACCATTGCATCGAAAGGTAGGCTAGCAATTGCCCCTTTATTTTCAACAATCACTAGATGACGTTGACGTAAATTAAAGGCTAATGAGCAAGCAACATCAACGATAAAGGAACCATGGACACCAACGTGGAAAGCATCAGGTAAAATACCGGTTTCTTTATAAACGCGAGCCGCTTCGAATAAACGCTTTTCACGACCATCCATCACTTCATTGGCACGAGTATACTCAGGATTTTGGTGCTCAACCATATCATTAGCCATTAAATAATATTGCAGATATGGGTTAGGAATATAATCTGGGAATGCTTCCATTAGAGGCTGAATATTACGCCAAGTTTTGACCCATGAAGGGTCTGAGTGTTGTGGATCAGTTTGTGCGGCATCTTCCGTTAATAAGCCAAATTTTGCGATGTGCTCACGTAACTGAGGCAGTTTCTCTTCACCTTTAACGCGTATAGATGTGAACCAACCAAAGTGATTTAGTCCAAAATAGTCTACATCAAGGTCATGGCGGTCAACATTGAGGATCGCTGCCATATTACGCATCGCAGCGACTGGCATGTCACAAATATTGAGTACTTTTGCATGAGGGCGTAAACGGCGAACACCTTCTGCCACAATAGCCGCAGGGTTAGAATAGTTCACAATCCATGCGTTATCAGCATATTTTTCTACAAAATCAATTAACTCAACCATTGGCAAAATGGTACGCAGTCCATAGGCTAGACCACCAGGGCCGCAAGTTTCTTGACCTACAACACCATGGCGCAGTGGGATTTTTTCATCTTGTTCACGCATGGCATACTGGCCTACGCGCATTTGAGCAAACACAAAATGTGCTCCACTGAATGCCGTTTCTGGATCTGTGGTGACGGTAAATTTAATGGTTTCGCTATGATCGCGAATTACTTTTTCGACTACTGGTGCGATAACATTTTGGCGATCAGCATCAATATCGTACAACCGAATTTCAGCAATTGGAAAGTCAGTTAAGCGCACCATTAGGCTTTTTACAATTCCTGGCGTATAGGTACTGCCGCCACCCGCGATACTCAGAATGAATGGGGGTTTATTCATGTTATTTCTCCTATTAAAGTACGGCTTCAACCGCTTCTCTCATTTTTTTGACATGCAGTCCATAGACTACCTGTACACTATTCCCATGGCGCACAACGCCTTTGGCACCTGTTTGTTTTAACGTTTCTTCATTGATGACATCAGCATCTTTTACAGTGACTCGCAAACGGGTGTAGCAGTTGTCAACACTGTCGATATTTTCTCTTCCACCCAGTCCTGCAATAATTTGCTCACCGACAGGTCCGGTTTCAGTAAGCGGTGTCGTGGACGGTGTAGTAGATTGCGGTTGTTGCTGATAATCCGCTTTACTATAGAGGCGCGTTTCTTCGTCATCCGCTTCACGTCCTGGTGTTTTAAGGTTGAATTTTAAAATTAGGAAACGGAAGGTGACAAAATAGAGCGCAGCCATAATCACACCGACTAAGATATACATAGGCCAGTTTGACTTTTCGATGCCTAATGGCAGGTTATATAAGACAAAATCGATGACGCCATTTGCGCCGATAGCATGGACATCGAATAGGTAGAACAGCATCATGCCGATGCCTGTTAAAATGGCATGAGCAAAGAAAAGGATTGGGGCGACAAAGAGAAATGAAAATTCTAAAGGTTCGGTGACACCCAGTAAAAGGGACGTTGCAGCAGCGGGGATCAAAATAGCCTTGGCGATTTGTTTTTTCTCTTTCTTAGCTAACATAATCATTGCTGCTGCGGCAGCGGTTAGGCCAAACATTTTTGAAATACCACGGGCATCCCACACCACGGTAGGGCTAAGCTTAGTGACCGACGGACACGCCATTTCAGCAAAATAAATATTGCGTGCGCCTTGGTATACGGTGCCACAAACTTCTTGTACGCCACCAAGCTCGGTATAGAGGAATGGGGTATAAACGAGGTGGTGTAAGCCCGTTGGGATCAGTATGCGTTCGAGAAAGCCATAAATCATCGGCCCGAAAGCACCTGCACCATGAATGCCAAGAGCCAGTTTGGTGATCCCGGCTTGAACAAATGGCCAAATTTCGCTCATCAGCACGCCAAGTAAGATCATAAAAGGAATGGTGATAATAGAGACAAAACAATGGCCTGAGTAGATTGCCATGATGCCGTTGAATTGACGGCCTGAATATTTGTTATAGAGCCAACCTGAAAATCCGCCCGTTAATATGCCTGCAAAAACGCCCATTTCTAGCACTTGTACGCCAAGTACTAAACCGTGACCTGCTGCTCTCATTGTTTCTATAGGCAGTAATTTATCTTGCTGGGTTAGTATGATATTCATAGCATTAATAAAAATGATAAATGCGACAAGACCAATAAGTCCTGCATAACCTTTATCTTTTTTAGCCAGTCCTACCGGGATACCAACGGCAAAAATGAGCGCTAAGTTACTGAGAAGGGATACCGCTGATTTAGCGAGTAATTGACCGGTTCCTTGGATAATAGGGTGATTTAAAAAAGGTAAGTATTCAGCAAGATTACCGTTACCAAATAGATTACCGAGTGCAATATACAATCCCACAATGGGCAAGATCAGTACGGGGCCATAAAGTGATTTACCAAAAGCCTGCAAGGCATTAATAATATTTTTCATAAAGTGTCTCGTTATTGTTATTTCACACTCAATACCATTTCAGCATCTTGCGTCGCCGACTAATCAAAATCAAGCTATCTAATTGATTTAAAAACATATCACTTTAAAAGTAACATGTTACCTTTTGCCATGTGATATAGCTCACTGACGGAATTTTAAATTTCCAATTTTTATACGGTGGAAAAACTAGAACTCATTTTAATTATTTAAGTAAGGAAGGTTTGAAGTAGTGACATAAAGAGCACGTATGAATTGACGCTGAATGCTTTAGGGTTGCTAGTATGGCTAAACATACAGATAAATATAATGTCATCTGACATTGATAAAATACTGAGTTTTAATTAAAGGAAAAAACAAGTGTCGACAATCATTTTAGCTATTATTCTCGGTATTGGTGCTACGATAGTGATGGATATTTGGTCATTAGTACTGAAATTATTCAAAATACCAACTCTTGGTATGTCTATGATTGGTCGATGGGTCGGTTATTTATTTAAAGGACGCTTTTTTCACTATCCTATTATGAAAAGTGACGCGATATATGGTGAAAGTGCGCTTGGCTGGGCTGCTCATTACGGTATTGGTATCATTTTTTCATTTATTTTTATCTATTTTGTAGGGGATAGTTGGTTTGCTCAACCTACATTTTGGCCCGCTTATATTTGGGGTGTTATTACAGTTTCGGCACCTTATTTTATGATGCAACCAGGATTTGGTTTCGGGGTTATGGGGTGTAAAACGCCGCATCCAAATAAAGTCCGTTTAATGAGTTTTCTGGCTCATAGTGCATTTGGTCTTGGACTTTATCTTACGGGATTAGTGATTAGCGACGTTATCTAAAAAAACGATAATAATAAATCCTAATTATTACTTTAACAAAATTATAAATTTATTTTTTATTCTAATAATATCAAAAATAAAAAATAGAACATTAAGAGTTTATTAATTTTAATTTTTAAATAGATTAAGCTCTAGTGGTATTTTACATAGAGCTTACTTTAATTGAGAGAATTTACGATTTTAAAATAATATTTTATCATATTGAACTATCAAGCTACCTTGGACCTTAGCAACAATGGGTCATTGTGTCTAAAACCCGAAACTCGATATATGGATGGTGATGTACCTAAATATGTTCTAAATCGTTTCGCGAATGATTGTTGAGAATCAAACTGGTATTTTAAAGCTATATCAATGATTTGAAGGTTTGTTGAGCAGAGGTCCTTTGCTGCTTCACTGATCCTTCTACGGCGAATATATTCACCAAGCGGCATGCCAACTATTTTTCGAAATACACGTTGTAAGTGCCATTTTGTGTATCCTGACTTTTTAGCAATATCATCAAGCAATAAACAACAAGTTAAATTTACTTCTATCCAATCAATTAATTCATTAATAATGATTGATTGGAATTGAGTGTGTTTTTGGCTATATAAAACTAATATTTCTTTATGCATAATTTATTTCCTACGGTTCTTATTTGCAGCATATCCCTCATTGTGTTGTTTTAAAATAAATAAAGATTAAACAAAGTATAATACAAATCGTGATTATGTAGTAACGAGTTTATTTATAAAAAATAAGTAAATTAAAATACATATTTCATATAAAACCAGCTATTAACATTCATGCTAAGTTGAGTGATAAGCGATTTTTCATATTTATCTACTGTAAATCCTAAATTTTCATATAGCTTTTTTGCACCAGTATTATTCTGTGCAACATATAATGAGATGTAATCTATATTATTGTTTTTACTTATGTATTCCATAATCCAGCGTAGAATATATTTACCAATTCCTTTACCTTGGAATTGGTTACTTACCCCAATGTAAGAGATATAGGCTTCATGATCATCCGGTGAGTGGTTGAATAACGAACAGATCCATGTGGCTTTTATTGTTTTTAATAACCCAAATTGTCGACTTAGTTTGAGTGCTGAACTTGCAAAATTTAGGTTTGTTACTGGCTTATCAGTTGCCATGCAGATACCAAAGGCTGCTATGATTTCGCCTTTATAAGAGGCAACAAATTGTTGCTCAGATTGTTCAATAAAATGTAATTTCCATAATTCATTGAACAAAGATTGTTGTTCGGCTTTTGACGAAAATTTAAGTTTGTTAAATTTATTAGCAAAAGACTGAAAAAATAGCACTGACGATGCTAAAACTGAGTTCTCAGAAAGAGGTTCTATGATTAAGCCGCTAACATCGAAATCCGATTTTTCATCTAACATTTTCAATCCCTTTTTAATTATAGCAACAAGTGTTTTAAACTCAGTAAATTGGACTTATTGCTATTCGACTAGTTTATAAAACTGATATTTTACATGATTCTCTTAGTGATCGCTTAGCTAGGAATGTGCGCTTTTAACCGCCAGTAGGTTAAAAGAATTAGCAGCGAAATGGCGATGGAGAGAATATTCATGCTTTGCCACCCTAAAGTGAAAAATAACACACCGGCACCAAGGCTTCCAACCCCACCAAAAAAGTAGATCAAAAAATCAGTCATACCTTGCACTTTGGCTTTTTCATGAGGTTCATAGCAGTGAGGTAATAAATTTGTAGTACTGATTAATATTAAATTCCAAGCAACACCAACAAAGATACCCGCTAATAAATAGTGATAAAAACTATGACCAATCAAGTTCATGACGGCAGATAACATAAGTAAAATGACGCCACAAAAAATAATACGCTTAGCCCCGAGATGATGTACGAGTAGTCCAGTAAAGAAAGAAGGGGCAAACATACCTAAAATATGAAATTGGAAAACAATTGCGATTGATGAAAAAGGAAAGTCATGCTGTTTCATCGACAGTGGAATTGAAGCGAAAGTGAAAACGACAATCGCGTAACCCACGGCACTGACAAAGGCAGTTAATCTTAATATTGGTTGAGAATACAAAATTTTATAACTGCGTTTTACTGCATTTTTCTCTTCGGATGTTTTAGTGATTTTCTTCAATGGAACGATGAGCAGCAAAAGAAATGCAATCAAATAAATACCGATTAACGCAGTGAACGGCCCTGCAAATGGATACTTTGCAAAAAATCCTTGAGTTGTTATTGCGAGGGTCGGCCCTATGAGCGCGGCGACAATACCACCACTCATGACTAACCCAATTGCTTTGGCATGTAGGTATTTAGGGGCTTCATCTAATGCCGCAAAACGAAATTGCTGTGCAGTACCAATTGCAATTCCTGTAAAGAATAAGCCAATCGAAAAATAAATGAGATTACTTTCTAAAACACCAATAATTGATAGAATAGCACCGATTAACCCGCCAATATTTCCAATAATAAAACCTATCCTTCTTGAATACCTTTGCATTAAATAAGCAATTGGAATGGTGGCCATAATTAGGCCAACATATTGACTTAATAAGGGAATTGTTGAATAGGTCGGATCTGTCGCGAGAGATTCTCCGATCACGACAGCAACAGAAAGTACAATCGCATTTCCAGTTATAAACAAAGAAAGAGAAATGGCTAACCACCAAACTGATTTTGGCATGAGATCCTCAATATATTAAAAATAAATGTTATTGTTATTGCTGTATTAAATGGAGTTTTCATGCTGTTATTTTTATAACTGCAATCATTTTGGTTTAAGTCATGAATCGAATCTTACAACTTCAAGTTGACTTTAAGTCAAGAGGGATTCGCAATATTTTCACTTTATTTTTATTGGTGATTTATTCTTATATTTTAAATAATATCAGAGTATTCAACTAATAGAATGGTTTGTGATTTAGATCTCATTTAATGCGTGTACGTTATAAAAATAAAAAAAAGGATTGTCAGGGGAAAAAAATTATGTTTTCTTAAAGACAGTTAAAAAATAAAAATGAATAATTTAAACAAGATAGATTAAACAGGAAGAACCCGTGAATATGACGACTAATCACTTAAACCTACTACTACTTACCGCGCCATGTGCCGCGGTGGTCGTGCGTGTGGTCGTGGTCGTGGGCTTAGCGCCGTAACGGGTCAAATCAACGCAGATTTTGAAACCCCGCCGGCGCAAACCGAGCGGGGTTTTTTATGACTCTTCGCTTGGACCCGCAGGCAAGTGAAGGATAAAAATTATGAGCGAGTCGGATACAATATCACCACGGAAAACCCGTTATACAGGCGCGGAATTAATTGTTCACCTCTTAGAAAAACATGGTATTACGCTTGTTTCCGGTATACCAGGTGGCGCGGCATTACCTTTCTACGATGCTTTAGGGCAAAGTAAAAAAATACATCACATTCTTGCACGCCATGAACAAGGCGCAGGTTTTATTGCTCAAGGGATTGCCCGCACAACGGGTAAAGCAGCGGTATGTATATCATCAAGTGGGCCGGGAGCTACTAATCTTGTTACGGCTATCGCCGATGCAAAACTAGATTCTATCCCTTTAGTTTGTATTACTGGCCAAGTTCCTTCTTCCATGATCGGTACTGATGCATTCCAAGAAGTGGATACTTATGGTATTTCCATTCCTGTGACTAAACATAATTATTTGGTACGTAATATCAATGAATTGCCACAAGTTATTTGTGATGCATTTCGTATCGCAGAATCGGGGCGTCCGGGACCCGTATGGATTGATATTCCAAAGGACGTTCAAACCGCAACCATAGAATTAGCTGAATTGCCTGATATTTCGCCTAAAGATAAACCACCTAGCTTTGAGATGGAAAAAGTCATTCAAGCAGCGAAAATGATCAATGAATCTAAGCATCCCGTTCTTTATTTAGGTGGCGGTGTTATTAGTTCCGAGTCAACGAGTACAGCTATCGCTTTTGCAGAAAAAGCTTCATTACCGACTACCATGACATTAATGGCTTTGGGGACGTTACCGATTCAGCACCCGCTTTATCTGGGGATGTTAGGTATGCACGCTGCTCGTAGTACTAATATGGTGATGGAAGAATCTGATTTACTGATTGTTATCGGTGCTCGATTTGATGACCGTGCGATTGGTCGCGCTGAAAAATTTTGTCCGAATGCAAAAATCATTCATGTTGATATCGATAAAGCCGAAATCAGCAAAATTAAGCGACCAGACATTGCTATCCATGCAGATGCAGGACAAATATTGGAATTACTGTTACCACTTGTCGAACGAAATGAGCGTAAAGAATGGTTGCAGCAAGTTAATGAATTAAAACAAAATTATGCTTTAGATCTAAGCGAAGCAGATAATCCACTTAGTCATTATGGGTTAGTACTTGCCACAGCGCGTGCTGCTGGGGAAGAGGCCATTGTGACCACGGATGTGGGGCAGCACCAAATGTGGGCCGCACAAGTTTATCCTTTGACGCGCTCACGCCAATGGTTAACGTCGGGTGGGTTAGGCACGATGGGTTTCGGTCTGCCCGCGGCCATTGGTGCAGCGCTAGCAAATCCGGATAAAACCGTGGTTTGTTTTACGGGTGATGGAAGTTTAATGATGAATATTCAGGAGTTGGCAACTGCGGCGGAGCACAATCTCAATATAAAAATCGTGTTAATGAATAATCAAGCTTTAGGAATGGTACATCAGCAACAAAATTTGTTTTTTGAAAATCGTATATTTGCTGCAGCTTATCCGTATCAGACTGACTTTGTTAAAATTGCGGCAGGCTTTGGTTTACAAACTTGTGACTTAAATAATGAAGCTGATCCTGAAATGGCGCTTGAGGCCATGATGAATAGAAAAGGCCCTTGTTTAATTCATGCCTTGATCGATGTAAATCAGAAGGTCTATCCAATGGTTCCACCCGGTGCCGCTAATATTGACATGATCGGAGCGTAATTATGACACTTGAATATCAACCAATTGCATTAGAGTTAATCGTTCGTAACCATCCGGGGGTGATGTCACATATTTGTGGTTTGTTTGCCCGCCGCGCATTTAACGTTGACGGCATTCTCTGTATGCCTATAAAAGGTAAAGATGAAAGCCGTATTTGGCTATTAGTTCAAAATGACGAACGTTTATCTCAGATGGTTAATCAAGTCGAAAAACTTGAAGATGTAAAAGAGGTTCGTTTTAGCGATGATTTACGTTTGTTTGAGACCATGCAAAATTATTTGCAGTAAGACTTAATTCTTCCTTTTAATCAGTCTGCAATCTGTGTTCAATTTTTTATGAACATAGATTACAGGCTGATTTTTATTTTAGAGTACGCTACTTTTATAGTGATATAAACGGTATTGAATCTCAAAATTGCAACATTTGTTTGTTTCTAGATTGAATTGTTTCTTAAAACGAACGGTAGTGATATAACAAGGTCATTGAAAAAAGAATCTCCATAAAGACGTCACTTATTGGGGAAAGCATTTATAAAGGCTGATTTTTATGCAGAATAATATTTATCTTACTGATACTTATCAATATGAAGTGGAAACGATACTACTAGCACAAGGAGAAGATGAAGAAGGGCGCTGGGTCGCTCTAACAGATAATATTTTTCATCCTCAAGGTGGTGGGCAACCCGTTGATACTGCTTGGATAAACAATGAGCCTGTTCGAATTAAGAAACAGCTTAATGGTTTAATTATTGCTTATATTCCGAATGAATTAGTTCTGAATGAAGGTGAACAAGTTAAAGCGCATATTGATGGTGAAAAGCGTCGTCGCTATGCGGCTCTGCATACAGCTGGGCATTTGTTAAACTGGGAATTGCGACGCTTTGGTTGGATGGCTCAAAAAGGACATCATTTTCCTGATGAATCACGCGTTGAGTTCACCATGTACTCTGATGATGCGACGCCTTTTGAACAGTTAGATAGTCAGCAAATTGAATTAATTGTTAATCAAAGCCTAAACAGTCAACGAGTTGTAGAAATCATTCAAAAGGGTGAACTACGCATTAGTTATATTGATCAAACGGAAGAAATGCCTTGTGGTGGTACGCATGTAAATGCATTGGAATGTATTGAGGATTTTTCTATAAAATCAATGAAATATAAGAAAAATGTATTGCGCATTAGCTATGATGCAAAACATATCGCGGTTTAAATGCCATCACTAAGATGGGAATACGTCATCACAACGGTGGCTTGTACATCTTCTTCCATGCATAAGTAGGCGTGGGGCAAATCACCACTAAATGCATAAAAATCACCTGCTTCCAGTACAATAGTTTGAGAGTCATTCAAACGTAACATGAGTGAACCTGAATGCAACATAATGTGTTCATGGGTTCCACTCATGTGTGCGGGGCTATTAATAAGAGCCCCTCGTTTCATATTCAGTTGCCAAATTTCTGAAATATTTCCCATATTAATGCGAAATTTAAACTGTTGTGAGTAATCTTCGTCAGAAGGCGATGATTTTACCAAATAGGGGTAGGCCTCATGCTGGCGAGTGAATAAATCACTTAAAGGAAAGCGTAAAGCAATCGCAATTGCCTCTAAAGTATCAATGCGCGGGTTAGAGCCGCCGGATTCTAATTTAGATAATGCGGCTTTAGATATTCCAGATAGGCGAGATAATTCATTTAAGGAAAGGTTTCTAGCTTGCCTTAGGAGGCGCACTTTTTGCCCAATCTTTATATTAATCCTTTTATCCATGACTCATCTTTCCTTAAGCTCTAATTTATTCTGTTAATTCTACCATCATGAAAATGAAATGTCAGAAAATCACCGATATAGACATATTATTTTGCAGATAATGTAGGGTTATTAATAATAAATATTTGATATTTTAACTGCAAAAAAAATAACACTATTTAATGTGCTTGGAAGAATTTATAGTAGGAAAATTGAAAAATTAAGGAATTCACGACTATGCCATTTGAATTATTATCTCTTGATATGGCAATTTGTTTTGTCACATTATTGTTTGCTTATTTAGTCTTTGGTATGGCAGGTTTTGGTTCCGCATTAATTGCAACGCCAGTATTGGCACTTTATCTACCTTTAAGCATGATTGTCCCCATATTAGCGTTGATCGATTTAACCGCGGCGGTTTTAAATTTGTTTAAAGATGGAAAAAATGCAGATTATCAGGAAATAAAATGGATTATTCCATTAATGGTAGTTGGAAGTTTAATTGGTGCAGCTATTTTATTAAAAACACGTCCTGATATTCTTGTTTTATTACTGGGGATTTTTGTTATTGGTTATGTGTTGAATGCTTTTTTTTCAAAGAAGAAAAAAACCCCGTTTTCTAAAGCGTATGTTGTGCCATTTAGCCTCGTTGGTGGGGTTTTTAGTGCTTTATTTGGCAGTGGTGGTTTTATCTACGCGATGTATTTATCGAGTCGAATTGAAGATAAACAGCGGTTTCGTACAACTCAAATGACATTAATTGGCTTTAGTACCTTAACTCGAGTGATTATCTTTTTAGTGATGGGCGTTTACCTTAACCTTGATATCTTATTGGTAGCTCTTGCTTTTTCACCCGCGATGTTGATAGGTACATGGGCAGGACGACATATTACATTAAGAATATCTCGAGAAGCTTTCTTGAAGACAATTAATATTGTTATATTAGTTTCAGGTATCGCTTTGTTATATCGCTATTTTTTTGTTCTTTAATTTTTATTACTCTATTAAGAACACAAATACATAATAAATTATTTTTATTTAATTTAGCGGGGTAATCTATAGGTTATGCTACAATTACCACATGCATTATGCTTTTTATTTAATTATTCGTGATTTTTAATCTCAACTAAATATTGTTTTTATGGAGTTTAATTCTGTTGCTTTTATTCAAGTAAGCAGATTAATGTCAAAATGAGTCCTGATAATCAGCGTTTACAAAATATTCGACGTTCACCTTCCTTTGCTATTTTTACAATCACAACAAGTATCGCCGTGATTGGTATTGTTATTGGCTTAAGTATTCCAATGGTGGCGCTTAGATTAAATAATTATGGTGTTGGCGAATTGTATATTGGTATTATTTCTGCCGCGCCAGCTTTGGGGATGTTTTTAATCGCCCCGGTGGTTCAACGTATTGTTCAATGGTGCGGTAAACGAAAAGCTATGTTGGCTGCGACCGTTATTTCAGCGATTAGTTTGTTACCTTTGCTGAGCTCCTTACCGCTTTGGTTATTATTTCCATTACGATTAATTACAGGTCTAGCGAGTGGTGTACTGATTTGTTTAGGGGAGACATGGATTAATGAACTGTCTTCTGAAAACAAACGAGGGCGAATATTAGCGATATATACGACGGTCTTTACTGTTAGTCAGTTACTTGGACCTTCTTTTATTGCTTATTACGGTGTTGAAGATAAATCGCCACTGTTGATTTGTACGTTAATTCACCTTATTTCAGTTGCACTTTTTTTATTGATGGATCAAAAAATAGGCGATCGCATTGCTAAGACAGCCAGTAAATCTCATTTTTCGATCCTTCAGTTTGTGAAAGTTGCACCGGGTATTTGCGCTGGAATTGTCTTTTTTGCCTTTTTTGATGGCACAATTCTGTCTATGTTTCCCATCTATGGCATGGGAATGGGGCATACAGAAGCCGTTGCAGCATTGATGATAAGTGCAATACTTGCCGGTGACGCAATTATGCAAATGCCTTTTGGCTGGCTTGCTGATCATATGAATCGAGAAAAACTGTATAGAATATGTGGTGTCGTGACCTTGGGGGCAAGCATATTATTACCCGTGGTGATCACTAATACTTATTTAATTTGGTTATTGTTATTTGTATTAGGCGCGACAGCAGGTGCAATTTATACGATTGCGTTAGTGCAAATTGGACAATATTTTAAAGGTAATGAGTTAATTATCGCTAATGCAGCAGCCGCAATGTTATGGGGACTCGGCAATCTTTCGGGGCCTTTATTAGCGGGTGTGGTGACAACTATTTCACCTTTAGGATTACCTGTCTTATTAATTTTGGGTGCGGCTGTATTTTTGTGGTTCACTCGTGAAAAATATAGCGCTCAAGTTACAGTGCAAGCCACACCGTAAGCTTTATTATTCAGTAGGTCTGTAGTTGGGCTCTTATCGTTAACTACAGATCTATAGCCACATTTTTGTACTGCACCACAGCTCAACTCATATTTAATCCATATGTAAAAACAGTTATATTCCTCATTATTATCACATTATGAATATCTTTTTTGGGTGTTTTTTCGAATAAATTGACAGAATTAATACAGCAATCGTATTAACCTAAAACGTAAAAACACTTGATTAACGACCCATTTTCAAACGATAATTGCTTTCCTCACAGTATCCCGTTCTCTTTTTTTAAAGCCAAACGTTTGCGTTATTGTTTTTATTGGGAATTATTTCTCAATTTATGCAATTTTTTTCAAAACGTAATCGATTACGTAAGGTTTGCTAAGTCTGCTTGATGCGATTAGTTAAGAAAAAGAATTCGGTATTTTTGAAAAAAATTACATCGCTAAATCAATTGATTTTAGACACTAACAGCAGAGGTACGCCATGTCAGGCCAACAGGCTTCATCCAATTGTAAATTGGATTCATATTTTAAGATATCAGCGCGAGGCTCATCAGTTCGTCGCGAAATCATTGCAGGCTTAACGACGTTTTTAGCGATGGTTTATTCTGTCATCGTGGTTCCTGGCATGTTAGGACAGGCTGGTTTTCCACCGACCGCCGTATTTATTGCAACCTGTTTAGTGGCGGGTTTTGGTTCTTTGTTGATGGGATTATGGGCTAATTTGCCGATGGCAATTGGTTGTGCGATTTCATTAACCGCGTTCACCGCGTTTAGCTTAGTTCTTGGGCAACAAATTACGATCCCTGTTGCGCTAGGTGCCGTCTTTTTAATGGGGTGTCTGTTTACTTTAATCTCAGTCACGGGCATCCGTAGTTGGATTTTACGCAATATGCCGATGGGGATTGCTCATGGTACGGGTATCGGTATTGGCTTATTTTTATTATTAATTGCGGCTAATGGTGTTGGCTTAGTAATTAAAAATCCAAATGCAGGACTGCCTGTTGCACTCGGTGAATTTACATCTTTCCCTGTGTTGATGTCTTTAGCGGGCTTGGCAGTTATTTTTGGTTTAGAAAAACGTCGTGTACCGGGTGGCGTTTTATTGGTTATTATCGCGATATCAATCCTCGGTTTGATTTTTGATCCTACAGTAAAATACCAAGGTTTCTTTAAGTTACCTTCATTTGGTGAAGATGGCCTTTCTCTTATGTTTAGCATGGATATCATGGGCGCTTTGCAGCCGATGGTACTTCCGAGCCTATTAGCGCTTGTGATGACAGCTGTATTTGATGCGACAGGTACTATTCGCGCGGTTGCTGGGCAAGCTAATTTACTCGATAAAGACGGTCAAATTATTGATGGCGGTAAAGCATTAACAGCTGACTCCGTGAGTAGCATTTTTGCGGGGGTTATTGGTGCGTCCCCAGCGGCTGTGTATATTGAATCAGCTGCGGGTACTGCTGCGGGGGGGCGTACAGGTTTAACGGCGGTCGTCGTCGGTGTTTTATTCCTCTTCATTTTATTCTTATCACCACTTTCTTATCTTGTCCCTGCTTATGCAACTGCGCCAGCGCTGATGTATGTTGGGTTGCTAATGTTAAGTAACGTCTCAAAATTAGATTTTGATGATTTTGTCGATTCGATGTCAGGTCTGCTTTGTGCGGTATTTATCGTTCTGACTTGTAATATCGTCACAGGTATTATGTTGGGCTTTGCATCACTGGTCATTGGTCGCCTATGTGCGGGTGAATGGCGTAAGCTGAACATTGGAACTATCGTTATTGCCGTTCTTTTAGTAGCGTTTTATGCTGCTGATTTGGCGATTTAGCCATTTTCATATCAATAGAAGGGTGGCATTAGTCGCCCTTTAACGTATTGTTGCGATTAATCTTAAAGTGTAAATTATTTCACCGTCACAGAGTGGGTTAAGGATAGAATATACATAGGTCAGTGAATTAAGTGGAAATACATATTTTCTGCGTGTGACTGGCTTGACTGAAAATTAGGGTCTGAGCGGTGCTATCTCTTACTATGCGGCGGCAGGCAATTAGTCTATCGTCGTTTTGTCAAATAGTAAGGGCAACATGGAAATTTTCTTTACCATTCTTATCTTGATCTTAGCAGTCTCTGTTTCCGGTGTGGTGACAAAAGTCATCCCTATCCGTATCCCTCTGCCTTTAATTCAAATTGCTATCGGTGCTTTGCTTGCATGGCCTCAATTCGGGCTGCATGTCACGTTTGATCCCGAACTTTTCATGGTGTTATTAATTCCGCCGTTATTATTCGTTGATGGCTGGAAAACGCCAACGCGTGAGTTTTTCCAAAATGGGCGTGAGATTTTCATTCTTGTACTCGTTTTAGTATTAGTGACTGTAGTGGGAATTGGCTACTTAATTTATTGGTTACTGCCAGGTATTCCATTAGTCGTGGCATTTGCATTAGCGGCGGTTTTATCTCCAACGGATGCGGTGGCATTATCTTCAATTGTGGGCAAAGGACGCATCCCAAAAAGAATGATGAGTGTTCTTGAGGGAGAGGCGTTAATGAATGACGCTTCAGGTCTTGTGGCATTAAAATTTGCCGTTGCCATCGCAATGGGCACCATGGTCTTTAGCGTTTCCGGCGTGACTATTGAATTTTTCATCGTTGCAATCGGTGGTTTGTTATCAGGTATCGCGGTGACTTGGGTGTACAGTAAATCATTACGACTCATGGGCCGTTGGAGTGGTGACGATCCTGCAACGCAAATTGTGTTCATGTTATTGTTACCATTTGCCTCTTATATGATAGCGGAACACATTGGTTTCTCCGGTATTTTAGCCGCAGTGGCGGCGGGTATGACTATCACTAAATCTGGCGTGATGCGTAATGCGCCATTGGCAATGCGTTTGCGTGCAGATAGTGTTTGGGGAATGCTTGAGTTTGTCTTTAACGGTTTAGTCTTCATTATGTTAGGGCTACAGCTGCCGGGTATTTGGGAAACCTCAGTTATTCAAGCCGAGCTTGATCCAAGCGTTGAAACTTGGATGCTCTTTACGGCTGTCATTGTGATTTATTTTGCTCTGTTGCTATTACGTTTTTGTTGGTTATGGTTGATGAAAAAGTTCAGCCATTTATTTTTGAAGAAAAAACCACTACAGTTCGCTAATTATACCTTTCGTGAGCTTTGTTTAGCCTCATTTGCGGGGGTTCGAGGCGCAATTACCTTAGCGGGTGTGCTCTCCATTCCGTTATTTTTAACTGATGGGTCACCGTTCCCTGCGCGTTATCAACTGGTCTTCATTGCCGCAGGGGTGATCTTATTATCCATTTTTGCTGGTGTTATTGCACTGCCATTGCTATTGCGTAATTTCAAGGTCGGCGATAAAGAAGCGGATATTAATGAAATACGGATGGCAAAAGCGGCAATGGCAGAAGTGGCGATTGTGAGCTTAAATAAGATGGAAGAACGTTTGTCTGCGGATGTTGAGGAGCAACTCGATTCTGAGGATATTATTGAAGTGGCTTCAAGGGTAACGGGCCATTTACGGCGTCGAACCGCAGGACAAGATGAAATTGATCGTAATTTACAGATTGAAGAGCTTGAAAGACGCTTTCGATTAACCGCTTTGCGTGCTGAACGTGGTGAATTATATCACTTACGTGCAACACGTAAGATAAGCAATGAAACGTTACAGACATTGTTAATTGATCTCGATTTATTAGAAGCAGTGCTGATCGAAAAAGAGCATTAAGACTAAAAACCGAGTATTCTACTCAACAATTATTGTTTGAGAGATTATTGAAAAAATGTGGTTACTCGTCATTACGACGCTGCTATGGGCAGCGTCTTTTAGCCTAATTGGTGAATATTTAGCAGGGCAGGTTGATAGCTGGTTTTCTGTTTTAATTCGCGTGTCTTTAGCTGCATTGGTTTTCCTTCCATTTCTACGTTGGCGCAATTTCAGTGCTAAAGTCATCATGTTGTATATGCTCGTTGGCGCATGTCAGCTTGGCGTGATGTATCTATTTGTTTTTCATGCTTATCAATACCTTACTGTTGCAGAGTTTTTACTCTTTACCGTTCTCACACCGTTATATGTCACCTTAATTTATGACTTATTGGAACGTCAGCCCTTACGTAAAGGTTATTTATTTAGTTCTCTTTTAGCCGTGATTGGCGCCGCCATTATTCGCTATGATCATCTGAGCGAATCGTTTTGGTTAGGTCTATTATTTGTGCAGTTGGCGAATATCTTTTTTGCTATCGGGCAAGTTGGTTACAAGCGTTTAATGGAAATTCATCCAATACCGCAGCATCAAGCGTTTTCATGGTTTTATCTTGGCGCAACATTGGTTGCACTGATTGGTTGGCTGCTGTTTGGTAATAAATCAATGATGCCGACTACCAATGTGCAGTGGGGGGTATTGTTGTGGCTGGGTGTGGCTGCATCCGGCATGGGTTATTTCATGTGGAATTATGGGGCAACCAAGGTGGATGCCGGAACCCTTGCTATAATGAATAACATGATGGTTCCAGCTGGTTTATTAGTTAACTTTGCTATCTGGCAACAACACCCGGATTGGCTGAGTTTTACCATTGGGTCGAGCCTGATAATTGCGTCTCTATGGGTGCATAGACATTGGATCCTTTCACCGGCTTCACATAAGAAAGATTATCCACGGCGTGCCCAATAGCTGTTTGGGTAAATGCTTCAATAGCTGGCTGACGCTGTTCTCCTTCCCGACATGCAGCGTACAGTCGGCTCCATAAACCACTACCTAAGGTTTTCGTCTTAACCAATCCTTGCTTCTCAAAAGAATCAACGGCCCAATGTGGTAATGCGGCAATACCCATTTTCGCAGCCACCATCTGAATCAAAATCAACGTATTATCGACAGTTTTTACATTAGGTGAAACGCCTGCGGGCTGTAAAAAATGACGCCATACATCAAAACGATGACGCTGTACCGGATAAATCAGTAACGTTTCATCTGCTAAATCATGAGGTTCAATAATCGGTTTTTTGGCTAAAGGACTCTCGTTTGAAACGACTAACTTCACTTCGTAATCAAATAGCGGAGTATAGTGTAGACCTTGATCTGCAAGGATATCGGATGTCATCACTAAATCTAGCTCTCTTGAAAGTAATTCAGGTTGAGGGTCAAAGGTGACGCCTGATTTAAATTCCACGTTCACTTGAGGCCAAGTTTGTCTGAATTGTTGTAATGCAGGGGTTAACCACTGAATACAACTATGGCACTCAATCGCGATGCGTAAAGCACAAACACCAGGTTCATTACAAACTCGGATGGCATCCCTCACCATGGGTAGCACTTGTTGTGCGAGTTGTAATAACACTTCCCCTTGAGGTGTAAATCGTAATGGCTGGCTTTTACGAACAAATAGCTTAAAGCCTAAACGATGTTCAAGATCGCTAAATTGATGCGATAGAGCAGACTGAGTCTGATGCAAATGCGTAGCCGTAGTGGCTAATGAGCCGTGTTGGCTGAGCGCTTGCAATGTTTTTAAATGTTTTAATTCGATCATGAGAAACCTTCACGGTGACAATGAATAATTTGCGCTTGTGCTTTATACAGTACCTGTTGATTATAGATGTGTAAACATCTAGACGGCTAAATATTTTAAGGGGTCAATATGTCTGTTATAAATCATACACTTGGTTTTCCACGTGTCGGTCTGAAAAGAGAACTAAAACGTGCGCAAGAAGATTATTGGGCAGGCAAGATTGATCAAACTGCTCTTTTAGAAACGGGTTATGCGTTACGTGTTCGCCATTGGCAACAGCAAAAAGATGCTGGCGTTGAGCTACTACCTGTCGGTGATTTTGCTTGGTACGACCAAGTGTTAACCACCAGCTTGTTACTGGGCAACGTACCTCCTCGTCATCAAAATGAAGATGGCTCAATTGATTTAGACACACTGTTTCGAGTGGCGCGTGGTCGCGCTCCAACAGGTAAACCTGCGGCAGCAGGCGAAATGACCAAATGGTTTAATACTAACTATCATTACATTGTGCCTGAATTTCAAAAAGGGCAAAAATTTTCACTGTCTTGGACCCAATTGTTTGATGAAGTGGATGAAGCGCTAGCGTTAGGGCACAAGGTAAAACCTGTATTAATCGGCCCAATTACCTACCTTTGGCTAGGTAAAGTTAAAGGTGAAGCATTCGACCGCTTATCGTTATTGAATGAATTATTACCGGTGTATCAGGAAGTGCTTTCGCGTTTAGCGCAAAAAGGCATTGAATGGGTGCAAATCGATGAGCCAGCACTGGTATTGGATTTACCGACTGAATGGCAACAAGCATATCAACACGCATATCAAGCATTGTCAGGAAAAACCAAATTATTACTGACTACTTATTTTGATGGCATTAGTCATCACCTTGATTTAATTAAGCAACTACCAGTTCAAGGTCTACATGTTGATGTTGTGGGGGGGACGGATGATATTGAAACCCTGCATCAGTCACTTCCTGCTGATTGGGTGCTATCACTCGGCATTATCAATGGTCGCAATGTGTGGAAAGGGGATTTAGGTGAAAAATTCTTGCGCGTTAAGCCACTACTGAGCAAACGTGCATTGTGGATTGGTTCATCTTGCTCATTATTGCACAGTCCAATAGATTTGAATGATGAGACACGTTTAGATGCAGAAGTGAAAAGCTGGTTTGCATTTGCACTGCAAAAATGTGAAGAGCTTGCATTACTGACGAAAGCGCTGAATCAACCAAATGAAACACATATTGCTGAACTTGAACAATACAGCGCACCAATTCGTGCTCGTAAAACATCAACTCGTGTGAATAATGCAGCGGTTACCCAGCGTTTAGCGGCTATTCGTGAAGGAGATGCTGAGCGTAATAGTCCTTATGAAAGTCGTGCCGAACGTCAACGCGCTCGTTTTAATTTACCCTTGTGGCCAACAACAACCATAGGTTCATTCCCTCAAACGAGCGAAATTAGAACGTTACGCCTTGATTTTAAAAAGGGTAATGTCGATAAAGCCCATTATCGTACCAATATTAGTGAACATATTAAGCAGGCGATTAAAGAGCAAGAATTACTTGATATCGATGTGTTAGTGCATGGTGAAGCTGAACGTAATGACATGGTTGAGTATTTTGGTGAGCACTTTGATGGTTACGTTTTTACACAAAATGGTTGGGTACAAAGCTATGGTTCCCGCTGTGTAAAACCGCCAGTGATTATCGGTGATATTAGTCGTCCAGAAGCGATTACAGTCGAATGGGCCAAATATGCTCAGTCTCTAACAGAAAAACCAGTCAAGGGCATGCTAACAGGACCTGTGACAATATTATGTTGGTCATTCCCTCGCGAAGATGTCAGCCGTGAAACTATCGCGAAGCAGATTGCATTAGCATTGCGCGATGAAGTGGATGACTTACAAAAAGCGGGTATCGGGATTATCCAAATTGATGAACCTGCATTGCGTGAAGGGCTACCATTGCGCAGAGATGAGTGGGCAGATTATTTGAAATGGGCAGTTGATGCCTTTAAATTAAGTGCAGCGATTGCGCAAGATGATACTCAGATCCACACCCACATGTGTTATTGCGAGTTCAATGACATAATGGATTCAATTGCTGCGCTAGATGCGGATGTGATCACTATCGAAACATCACGTTCAGATATGGATTTGCTAGATGCATTCGAAGATTTCCATTACCCAAATGAAATTGGTCCGGGTGTGTATGATATTCACTCACCAAACGTACCGAGTGTAGAATGGATTGTTGCTTTACTGAGAAAAGCAGAGAAACGAGTTCCTGTCGAACGTTTATGGGTTAACCCAGATTGTGGATTAAAAACCCGTGGCTGGCCAGAAACCCGCCAAGCGCTCGCGAACATGGTTGAAGCAGCGAAAAAATTACGCAGCGAACAATAACAACCAATCGATAAATATCATCAATAGAAGGCAGGGGATTTCCTGCCTTTTTGCTGCAATAAAAACAAAGTCTATAAACTTAACCAAATAGCTTCGCTTTAAGCATATCCATACCAACAGAACCGAGATCAACCTCTTCGGGTAAGACACCATTTGGAGTGGCTTTATCAACCAGTTTTGGTAAGTATTTCGCAACTAATTCAGTCGTTTCTTGCGTATCAAGGCCGACGTTCTGAGCCAATTCTTGGATATCTAAATTACCAAAAACTTGCACTAGCTGATTGACATCGATAGGTAAATTCGCATTTTCGCTGATCCATGATGCTATTACGTCATTTAACCCTTGTTGGTTAAACTTATCAATAACGCCATTAAGACCACCTTGTTTTTCAATCCATCCAATAACAGATTGGAACTGCTGCATTTTATCACCGGCGACCATCGTTATTAGTTGTTCGAACAAACCCATTGAAACTCCTTGTTGATAAATTTATCGCCACTACCTCTATGGAATAGGGCATTTTCAAAAAATAAGTAGTCGGTTATTGTCAGCAATTTGAACGAGGCGTCAATCAAAATAAAGTTTTCGCTGCTAACTAAATGTTATATGAAGAGATTTTACCCTGATTGTAGACAAATCAAACGGGCACATTGTGCTTCACATTTTTTATCACACTATTGTGTGAATGATTTTATGATTCATATATATATAATTTGTAAATAAAAACAATTAATTACAAATTAGTTGGTCGTTTTTTATATTATCTATAATGTGATGATCGTCATGTGTTTGTTAAATTTGTTATGTGAAAATTCACATCAATAACAAAGATTAACAATATCAGGGATCATTATGGGAAATTTCGTTAAGAATGTTGGCGTTATTGGCCTAGGTTCTATGGGGATGGGAATAGCTCAGTCACTCATAAAAAATAATATTCCTACCTATGGATTTGATTTAAACCAAGCTGCTTGCCAAACCTTACTTGATTATGGCGCAAAGGATGTCGGGCAAAATGCGGTGGAATTCGCACAACAGCTCGATGCTGTATTAATGGTTGTAGTTAATGGACGACAAGTTAACGCGATTTTATTTGATGGTGAAAAACCATTGGTTGAAGCCCTTAAACCTGAAACGATCATTGTTTTGCACAGCACATTATCCGCAGAACAAACTAAGCAAATAGCCCGACGTCTTGCAGCTTATCAACTATTACTTGTCGATGCTCCAATATCGGGCGGTGCGATTAAAGCTGCCGATGGCAAATTAACCGTAATGGCATCGGGAGCGCCTGAATTATTTGAACGGCTAACTAAAGTCTTTAATGCAATCTCTGAGCGTTTATACCGTATTGGAGATGATGTGGGCTTAGGTTCGACCGTGAAAACAATTCATCAGTTATTAGCGGGTGTTCATATAGCCGTTGCCGCAGAAAGCATGGCTCTGGCCGCTAAAGCGGGTATTAAGCTCGATGTAATGTATGACATTGTCACTCATGCGGCTGGTAATTCATGGATGTTTGAAAACCGTATGCAGCATGTGCTTGAGGGCGATTATACGCCAAAATCATCGGTTGATATTTTTGTTAAAGACCTTGGTTTAGTGATGGAAACGGGCAAGGCATTAAATTTTCCATTACCACTCGCTGCTACCGCTCATCAAATGTTTATTGCGGCAAGTAATGAAGGTTTTGGCCATCAAGACGACAGCGCAGTGATTAAAACCTTTAAAGGTATTTCTTTACCGGAGAGTAAAACATGACTGTGAAATTAGGCGTAATTGCTGATGATTTTACTGGTGCGACAGATATTGCAGGTTTCATGGTACAAAACGGTTGGTGTGTGGTTCAGTTACTAAATGAACCCAATGAAAATACCGTTGTACCACAAGATGTTGATGCCATTGTTATTAGTTTAAAGAGTCGGTCTTGTTCTGCTGATGAAGCTTGTCAGGCTTCAATGAATGCATGTCATTGGTTAAAGCAACAAGCACAGTGCCAGCAAATTTTCTTTAAATATTGCTCGACCTTTGATTCGACCGAAAAAGGCAATATTGGCCCTGTGACTGATGCATTAATGAAGTACTTAAAAACTGATTTAGCACTAGTTTGCCCTGCATTGCCTGTTAATGGAAGAACAGTAGTTCATGGTCACTTATTCGTAAATGGTCAGCTTTTAAATGAAAGCGGAATGCAGCACCACCCAGTGACTCCAATGACAGATGCGAATTTATTACGCGTTATGGAGAAACAATCACGAGGTAAAGCAGGATTGATTAAGCTTGCTGACGTTCAGCAAGGTTGTGATGCCATAACCTTGCAACTCACCAGTTTAGCTTTACAAGGTGTTAGTTACGCAGTAATCGACGCTCTCACTATGGATGACTTATTGCCTATTGCTAAAGCGGTTCAAAACATGCCATTGCTCACCGGAGGTTCAGGTTTAGGTGCGGCTTTAGCAAATGTCGACAGCCAGAGCCCATGGGGAAAAGATGCCGGTCATGGTAATAAACCTGCTGCTGTTGGACGAAAAACAGTCATTTTATCCGGTAGTTGTTCTGTTATGACTAATGTTCAAGTTCAAAGTTATCAACAAATTGCGCCAGCGAAAGCACTAGATGTTGGCGAGTGTTTGGATAATTCTCATTACGCGCAGTCATTAGCTAAATGGGTACAAGAACAGCAAGTGACGAGCTTGGCACCGTTGTTATATGCAACACAGCCCCCCGAGTTATTAAAGCAAATTCAACAAAAATATGGCGCATCACAATCAAGTTTGGCAGTGGAAAACGTATTTGGTGAAGTTGTGAAATTATTACAAGCTCAGGGATATAACACTTTTATTATTGCTGGTGGCGAAACTTCAGGGAAAGTTGTGCAGAGCTTAGGAACTGAGCAGTTAAGCATTGGAGCCCCAATTGCACCGGGAGTGCCGTGGGTTCAAGATTTGGCAAGCGGTAACTGGTTGGCACTGAAATCTGGCAATTTCGGTCAGAAGAATTTCTTCCAGTTTGCACAGGAGATGTTTAATGAGTGATGAAAAGGCGCTGCGCCAAGAATTAGCCGACTGGGCAAAGTCGATGTTTAACCGTGGTTATAGTAGCGGTGGTGCAGGAAATATTAGTGCGCGATTAGCGGATGGCAGCATTATTGTCACGCCAACAAACTCAAGCTTTGGTGATTTAGACCCGAATCGATTGAGTAAATTAGATGCACAAGGCAACTGGATAGGTGGTGATAAACCCACTAAAGAAGTTTCGATGCACATGGCAATGTATCTACAACGTCCTGATTGCCAAGCTGTTGTTCATTTACATTCACCTTGGTTGACTGCACTTTCGTGCCTGCCGGGGTTAGATAGCACTAACTGTTTACCTCCGATTACACCTTATTATGTGATGCGGGTGGGTAAATTACCGTTGATTGAATATTTACCCCCAGGGGATGACAGAATTGGTGAAGAAATTGCCCGATTAGCACCAAATCATAACGCGGTATTGCTATCGAATCATGGTCCAGTGGTTGGTGGTAAAACACTCAGGCAAGCTTTTTTTAATGCGGAAGAGCTAGAAGATACCGCACGTTTATATATCACGCTGCGGCCACATGGCTTCACTACATTAACGCAAGAGCAAGTTCAAGAGCTCGAAAGTCGTTATCCACAGAAATGAGGAGCAAGAGATGGCTAAATTTGCAGCAAATCTCAGCATGATGTTTAACGAAGTACCGTTTATACAACGTTTTGAGCGTGCAGCTCAGGCCGGCTTTAGTGGGGTTGAGTATCTTTTTCCTTATGAAGACGATGCCGATTCGATTGCGTTCGAATTACAAAAACATCATTTAACTCAGGTCTTATTTAATATGCCTGCGGGAAATTGGACTGCGGGTGAGCGTGGTATGGCATCAATTCCTGGGCGTGAAGATGAATTTGCGCAAGGGGTATTCACCGCCCTGAAATATGCGAATGCCTTAGGATGTAAGCAGGTTCATGCTATGGCTGGCAAGGTGGATACGAAATTCACTGCTGAACAACAAAAGGCCTGTTTTATTAAAAACATTCAGTATGCCGCCGATGTGATGGCACCGCATGGCATTCGAGTACTTATTGAGCCTATCAATACGCGTGATATGCCTGGTTATTTTCTGACAACACAAAAACAAGCTGAAGCGCTATTACCACTTATTGATCGCAAAAATGTTTTTATTCAATTGGATTTGTATCACTGCCAGATCATGGAAGGTGATTTAGTGAAAACAATTGAGCGTTTATGGGGTAAATTTAGTCATATTCAGATTGCTTCAGTTCCAGAACGCCACGAACCCGACAGCGGTGAAGTTAACTTTCCATGGATTTTCAAGAAATTAGATGAAATGGGTTATGAAGGTTGGCTTGGATGTGAATATCATCCAGCAGGTCGCACGGAAGCGGGGTTGGACTGGTTAAAACAAGCTCAGTCATAAATCGGAGAACCTATGATCCCTTCAGAGCGTCGTGATTTTATTTATCGTTACGTACATGAGTACCAAACTGTGTCTATTAATGATCTGGTTGATTTAATGAATGTATCTCATATGACGGTGCGACGTGATATTCGCATGTTAGAAGAGGAAGGGAAGGTTGTCGGGATTAGTGGTGGTGTTCGGTTGAATGACGTGTTACGCCAAGAATTACCTTGGAGTGAAAAGGCGCGGCTTCATCACCGTAGTAAGCGTGAAATAGGTCAGTTTGCGAATTCGTTGGTTGAAGATGGGCAAGTTATTTATCTCGATGCAGGTACCACAACATTTGAGATTGCCCGCGTGCTGGGTGAACGTTTTAACTTAACGATCGTGACAAATGATTTTTCTATCATGCAGTATTTGATGAATAAATCACAACTCAATTTGTACCACACAGGTGGTCAGGTTGATAAACGCAATCATTCATGTGTTGGTAATACCGCCGCCATGATGTTGCAAACACTCAATGTTGATGTAGCTTTTATCAGTACCAGTTCATGGGACTTACTCCATGGTGTTTCAACACCCCATGAAGAAAAAGTTCAAATAAAACAGACATTACTCGATGTAGCTCGGCGCTGCGTGTTGGTCTCTGACAGCAGCAAATTTGGCAAATATGGCATGTTCCGTGTTTGCCCTTTGAATCAATTGCACGACATTATCTGTGATGATCAGTTACCAAGTGATGCAGTGCAGCGGATAACAGAACAAAACATAAAACTTCATTTAATCAAAACATAAAAACATCTTACCTAGAAGCGAATAGCCTGCAATAGGTTATTTCAGGAGAATTACAATGAAAGTTATTATTACCGGTGGCGCTGGCTTTTTAGGCCAGCAGCTAGCCACTGCTTTGCTTAAAAATCGTCAGGGCTTAAATTTTAAACAACTTATTTTAGCGGATATTCAATGCCCTACATCACCTATTGAAGATTCGAGAGTGAGTTGTGTTGCTTTAGATTTAACGCAACAAGGTGCTGCAGATACGCTAATTGATGCGCAAACTGACGTTATATTTCACCTAGCGGCAATCGTCAGTAGCCATGCAGAAAGCGATTTCGATTTAGGCATGAAAGTGAATTTTGAATCCACTCGCCAATTATTGGAAGCCGTAAAAGCTAAAAATTCAGCCATAAAATTCATTTTCACTAGCTCACTTGCGGTATTTGGTGGCCAATTACCGGATGTCATCACCGACCTGTGCGTAGTTAATCCACAGTCTTCTTATGGCGCACAAAAAGCTATGTGTGAATTGATGGTTAACGACTATTCACGCAAAGGTTTCGTTGATGGCCGCGTCATGCGCTTGCCAACAATCAGCATTCGTCCTGGGGTACCCAATAAAGCGGCTTCATCATTTGCTAGCGGTATTATTCGCGAGCCATTAAATGGAATCGAAAGTGTCTGCCCAGTTTCACCTGATCTTGCGTTATGGCTATCTAGCCCTGAAACAGTAGTCAGCAATTTCATTCATGCGGTGAATGTACCGGCTGAGAAATTTGGTCAATCACGTATTGTTAATTTACCGGGTATTACGGTCACTGTGCAGGAAATGATTGATTCATTACGTGATGTTGCAGGACAAGAAACCGTCAATCTTATTCGTTTTGAGCCTGATGATGCGATTAACCGCATTGTCGCTAGTTGGCCAGGAAAATTTGATATTAGCCGTGCATTGAACTTAGGTTTTCGTGCCGATGGCTCATTTAGTGATGCGATTCATTCGTTTATCACTCATCACGGCCGCGCCAAGTAGGAGATAAACGATGTCCTATATTCCTGTTATTGGTCTTGCTGTAGCCATTTTTGTACTAATTTTTTTAGTATTAAGAACTCGTGTTCATGCGCTATTAGCCATGCTTATTGCTGCCACTATTGCCGGTATTTCTGGTGGTTTAACAGCAGCAGAAACTGTGACTATTATTACCAAGGGATTTGGTTCAACACTCGGTAGCATTGGTATTGTTATCGGGCTTGGGGTCATGATGGGAAGGGTGCTCGAAGTTTCGGGCGCAGCTGAACGGATAGCATTTAGTTTTATTAAATGGTTAGGTAACAAACGTGAAGAATGGGCACTGGCAATTACCGGCTATATTGTCAGTATTCCAATCTTTGTTGATTCTGCTTTCGTTATCTTATATCCATTAGCAAAAGCTCTCGCAAAAAATGGCAAGCGCAACTTGTTAACACTTGGTGTTGCCTTAGCGGGTGGTTTAGTTGTAACGCATCACTCCGTTCCACCAACACCAGGTCCTTTGGGTGTTGCAGGTATTTTTGGCGTTGATATTGGTGCGATGATCTTAGCGGGTATGGCACTGGCTGTGCCTTGTGTTATCGGTATCGTTTTATATGCAAAATGGTTAGCAGTTAAATATCCTGAATTTGTCCCTGCTGATTTAGAAAGCGGTGATTTACATGATATCCATGCGCGTTATATGGAAGAGAAAGCCAATAAACCGCTGCCAAGCCTATTTTTATCTTTATTGCCAATAGCTACTCCGATCTTGTTGATCTTTATTAATGCTATCAATGGATTATTACTAAAGACAGACACATTCCTAGGGATGAATGACAATTGGTACTTCCAAACATTTGAATTTCTAGGTGCGCCTATCATCGCGCTGTCTATTAGTGTGCTGATTTCAGTTTACACATTGATGCCAAAATCGACGAAAGAAGAAGTTATCGATCGCATGGAAGAAGGTTTGCAAGCGGCGGGTATCATTTTGTTAGTCACCGGTGCGGGTGGGGCGTTAGGGGCGGTATTACGTGATAGTGGAACTGGTAATATCTTAGCGGGGCATGTGGCAAGCTTGCCAATTACACCCGTTTTAATTCCTTTTATTATCGCGACGTTAGTACGTTTAATTCAAGGTTCCGGTACTGTCGCAATGATCACCGCTGCATCAATTTCAGCGCCAATCATTAGTCAGATACCTGATATTAACTTATTGGTTGCGGCGCAAGCGGCAACAATGGGGTCTCTGTTCTTCGGTTACTTTAACGACAGCCTTTATTGGGTAGTGAACAGAATGATGGGGATTAAGGACGTTAAACAACAGATTATGGTTTGGTCTATTCCAACAACAATCGCTTGGATGATAGGCCTTGTTGGTGTTCTGATCCTCGATGTAATTCTCTGATAGTAAATAGTTTTTTATTTATGCCACTAATTAAAAGTGCCTTTATTGGCACTTTTTTCAATTATTATTCACATTCAACTATACTGAACGCATCCTTATAGCAATATTACTGCGTTAATGTGATTTGGATCTCATTTTAATGAAATCAATATGATTGTGAATTCATTAAAGTAGATATTGGTCACTAAATATGTGTATGTTTATCGCTATATTAGTAAGAATTAATCAATTTAATGATGTCATTGAGTCAAGGAGTTTGATATGTCCGACGTTTTCCACTTAGGTTTAAAGAAAAGTGACTTACAGGGTGCAACTGTTGCGATTGTTCCTGGAGACCCTAACCGTGTTGAAAAAATAGCACGTCTAATGGATAACCCTGTACATCTTGCGTCATTACGTGAGTTTACCTCTTGGCGTGGTGAGTTAGATGGCAAGGCTGTCATCGTCTGCTCAACTGGTATCGGTGGCCCATCAACATCAATCGCAGTTGAAGAGTTGGCTCAGCTCGGTATTCGTACCTTCCTACGTATTGGTACAACTGGTGCAATTCAAGAAAATATCAATGTAGGTGATGTATTAGTCACAACAGGTGCTGTACGTTTAGACGGCGCTAGTCAACATTTTGCCCCGCTCGAGTATCCTGCTGTTGCTGATTTTACATGTACTAACGCACTGTATGCTGCTGCGAAAGACGCTGGTGCGACAGTTCATGTTGGTGTAACGGCATCTTCAGATACTTTCTACCCAGGCCAAGAGCGCTATGATACCTACAGTGGCCGTGTAATGCGTCACTTTAGAGGCTCAATGAAAGAGTGGCAAGATATGGGCGTAATGAACTATGAAATGGAATCAGCAACGCTGTTAACCATGTGTTCAAGCCAAGGTTTACGTGCTGGTATGGTTGCAGGTGTTATTGTTAACCGTACTCAACAAGAAATTCCTAATGAAACATTATTGAAAAAAACAGAAGGCAATGTACTTAGCATTGTGGTTGAAGCCGCTCGCCGCCTGCTGTAATTCCGCATTTACTGGCCCGCTTACGTATTTCGCTCGGTTGTGAATACAGTGTAGGTGGGCTTAGTTACTTTTTTGTTCACCACTTCTGTTCATCATTTATTACAATCTACTGTAAATTGCAGGTAGTTTTCTTATTCATTTAATCAATTAATCTGTTATTGTCTTATAACAACTATTAATATTTCGAGCCCAACATCATTCAAGCAGCAGGCAAGTGCTAAGTCATGTTATCCCGATAAATGCAGAAAAATGTGCAGATAAAGGAACTCAAGCGATGTCTACATCCCTGTAACTTGAGGCATGGTGGGTATAAAAGGGATAATTATGTCAACAACACCTTATCTTCACCCTTCGGTTCTCCCTTTAAAGGGTGGGATCAATTTTCGCGACTTGGGCGGAAAAAAATTATCAAATGGTAACAAAATAAAAGCGGGAAAGCTTTTTAGGTCAGGTGCTTTAGACCGTTTAACATCAGAAGATCAACATATTTTACAATCCCAAAATTTATTTCAAATTTTAGATTATCGTGATGACGCTGAAATTCGTGATAAACCAGATTTAGTGTGGGATGGTGCGCATTATGTCCATGCCCCCGCAAATCCATTAGCAAAAGAAGTCAGTGCAAACTTAGACAAGCTCACGCCAGAGATTTTAGACCAATTCGATCCCCAAGCTTTCATGTTTCGTTTATATGAACTGTTGCCATTGAATAACCCCGCTTATCATCAACTTGTTAATATGCTAAAACAACCTGAAAAAGGCGGAATAGTACAGCATTGCGCTGTGGGTAAAGATAGAACGGGTGTCGGCTCAGCGTTAGTTTTATTTGCACTCGGCGCAGATTTAGATACGGTAATGGAAGATTATTTACTGACTAACGAAACGCTTGCACCATTTCGTAAAATTTTATTAGAAGAACACGCACAAAGAATGAGTGACAGCATATTGAAGAAATTTGAGTATGTTTACTCAGTGCGGGAAGATTTCTTACAGACTGCGTTAAAAAGCATCGAGACGCACTATGGTAATGTCGATAAATGGTTAGAAAAAGATTTTGGTCTTGATAATAAAGGTCGTGACCTGCTGCAAAATCATTTCCTCGAATAGCAATATATTCAAGCTGCAATGAAACCACATTTATTACTCGTTCGTTGCAGCTTGATTTATTTGAATGTCATACTCTAAATAGTGAACTCACCAATTAACTCATGATAGGGGATTTCCTTGACTCTCAATGAAATAGTCACGGTTGTGACAGATTTTACTCGTGAACATGAAATATGGGCTCTGCCTATCATTTTCTTTCTCGCATTTGGTGAATCACTCGCTTTCTTATCTTTGTTGTTACCGGCAACCGTTATTTTATTGGCGCTAGGCGCTCTGATTGGTGAAAGTGGCATTGTATTTTGGCCATTATGGCTAGCGGCGGCATTAGGCGCGTTTTTTGGCGATTGGCTTTCATATTGGTTCGGTTTTCACTACAAAGATAATGTCCGTAAAATGTGGCCTATTTCTCGTAACCCGCAAATGATAGATAAAGGGCAACGCTTCTTTGATCGTTGGGGAATTTGGGGCGTATTCTTCGGCCGTTTCTTTGGTCCTTTCCGTGCTGTTGTTCCTTTAGTGGCGGGAATTTGTGTGATGCCACAACGTTATTTTCAATTAGCTAATATTACTTCTGCGATGGTTTGGGCATTCGGTATCCTTGCTCCGGGAGCCCTAGGTTTACATTGGTTTGCAAGTTGGTTTGGTTAAGCTGCGAAGCTGCTCGCAAAATATGGGTGGCAAGTCAAATTACCTCTGGACACTTATACAGTATCCCATTACCTTACACTAGGCTTTGTAAAGTAAGGATTTAACTTGTGGATACCTCTCTTTTGTATGCGGTTATTGGCGTTCTAAGCGGTATTTTAATTGGCGGCTTGGCTGCTTGGTTTTCTATTGCACAAAAAATAACGCAAAAAGATCAGGAACTGCAAAATGCTAACCGTCAGATGGCGGTGAGTGATGAAAAAATAATTCATTTAGCGCAATGGAAAGAAGAGTATGACCGGCTAGATCAAGAGCTAAGAACACAGCGAGATATTAATCGTGAGCAAGAAGCTGAATTAAGAGAAGCGATTACGCGTTTTGAGCAAAATCAGTTAGCTAATGAAGAAAAACAGCGTATTTTACAAAATAGTGAACAGCGGCTGACAACGCAATTTGAAAATTTAGCTAATCGCATTTTCGAACAAAATGAACGACGTGCTTCAGAGCAACAGCACAAAAGTTTATTACAGATGTTATCCCCATTTCGTGAACAACTAGATGGTTTTCGTCAACAAGTTCAACAAAGTTTTGGTGAAGAAGCCAAAGAACGTCATACGTTAACTTATGAAATTAGGCAGCTTCAACAGCTTAATAACCTCATGACCAAAGAGGCAGTTAACTTAACTCGCGCACTAAAAGGTGACAATAAAATACAAGGTAATTGGGGAGAAACAATTTTAACCCGTATCTTGGAAGTTTCCGGCTTGCGTGAAGGCAGTGAATTTGAAACCCAAGTGAGTATCAATACAGGCTATAATAGCCGCTATCAACCCGATGTTATTATTCACTTGCCTGAAGGCAAAGATGTTGTTGTTGATGCAAAGATGTCACTGGTGTCTTATGAACATTACTTTAATAATGAAGACCCTCATGAGCAGCAACAGGCACTTAAAAATCATGTCGCCTCAATTCGTAACCACATGCGTTCATTGAGTCGAAAGGATTATCATCAACTGCCGGGTGTGCGTTCGCTGGATTATGTGCTCATGTTTATCCCCATCGAGCCCGCGTACTTACTTGCGTTAAAAGAGGCGCCCGAATTACTTGATGAAGGTATAAAACAGAATATCATGTTAGTTTGCCCTTCTACTTTGTTAGTGGCAGTGCGCACAATTAACAATATATGGCGTTATGAACGCCAAGGTCAAAATGCACAAGAAATAGCAGAAAAAGCAGCGAAAATGTACGATAAGCTGCGTTTGTTTGTAGATGACATGCAGGTTTTAGGCTCCAGTCTTGATAAAGCGAATATTACTTACCAGTCAGCGATGAAACGCCTCGCACAAGGGCGAGGAAATTTAATCAGTCAGGCGGAAAGTTTTAAAGCGTTAGGGGTAGAAATAAAACAACCTATCGAGCCACAATTAGTTGAGAAGTCAGATCAATCGAATTGTGCGCAATCATAGACTTCTGGTAGGGTTTTACCTTAAAGGCTGTTACACTTCTTATAAAAGATTGAATGATAAGCAGGCATAAAAGAAATGACTGAACCAACTAAAGAAACCATTGATTTCGGTTTCCGTACTGTAGGCAAAGATGATAAAGCTGGCCTCGTAGCGAATGTTTTTCACTCTGTAGCATCAAAATATGACTTGATGAATGATCTCATGTCTTTTGGTATTCATCGTATTTGGAAACGTTTTACCATCGAAGCAAGTGGTGTTCGCCGTAATCAACGTGTTCTTGATCTTGCTGGTGGAACGGGTGACTTAACTGCTAAATTCTCTCGATTAGTGGGGGAAAAAGGCGAAGTCGTTCTGGCTGATATCAATGATTCCATGTTAAAAATGGGCCGCGAAAAATTGCGTGACCTAGGTATTGTGGGTAATGTTAATTATGTTCAAGCTAATGCTGAAGAACTCCCATTCCCAGACAACTATTTTGATTGCATCACAATTTCTTTTGGTCTGCGTAATGTGACTGACAAAGATAAAGCGCTACGTTCAATGTATCGAGTATTGAAACCAGGCGGACGTTTATTAGTGCTTGAGTTTTCCAAACCGATTCTCGAGCCTTTGAATAAAGCTTATGATGCTTATTCATTCCATATTTTACCTCGTATTGGTCAGGCGATTGTCAGTGATGCCGAAAGTTATCGTTATCTTGCTGAATCTATTCGTATGCATCCAGACCAAGAAACACTCAAAGCTATGATGGAAAATGCAGGGCTGGAGCAAGTTTCTTATAACAATATGACGGGTGGAATTGTCGCACTCCATAAAGGGTTTAAATTCTAAGATGGAAGCACCATCAGCAAACACCAAAAATCAAAATACAGTTTTGTATTCTTTGATGACAGCATTGATGGAAACCTCGCTTAATCATATGCTATTTAAGGAAACCGTCTTGAGACCCGCCAGAATGCGTTTGGCGGGTAAAGTCATGTCGATTGAGTTAAAAGAACTCAATAAAACAATCACATTAATTTTTGCAGAAAATCATGTGGATGTTTTAAGCCAATGGGCTGAACCTGCCGACTGTACGATCAAAACATCATTGTTTACCTTAATTAAATTAAAAGATAAGCAGCAACTTTCTCTGTTAATTAACCGTGGTGATATCGTTATTGAAGGGGATATGCAGATTGTTCAGCATTGGTCCTCTTTGTTAGATTTGGCTATTTGGAATCCAGCTCATTACTTATCACCTTATATCGGTGATGTGGCGGCCGAAGGGCTCAGTAAGGTATTACATAAAGGTGCCAGTCTGGCTTCTCATTTAGTTAAACGTCAAAAAATTTATATTAAAGATACGCTTATTGAAGAATGGAAAATGGCGCCTAGCCAATTAGAGCTAGCTTACTTTAGTGATGAAGTGGAGCAAATTTCAGGTTCTATGAGTGAATTAGAGCAAAGATTGCGTCAATTGGAGGAGAGTAATGACACCCGGTGAGATAAAACGTCTTTACCTTATTATTCGGGTTTTCCTCTCTTACGGATTAGATGAGTTAATCCCTAAAATAAAGCTTACACTGCCTTTAAGAATTGGTCGTTTAGGCTTTTTTTGGATTAAAAATAAGCATAAAGACAAAGATATTGGCGAAAGACTTCGTCTTGCATTGCAAGAGCTTGGTCCTGTTTGGATTAAATTCGGTCAAATGCTTTCAACTCGCCGTGACTTGTTCCCGCCTACGATTGCAGATCAACTATCATTACTACAAGATAAGGTCGCAAGCTTTGATGGAAAGCTCGCTCGTGGTTATATAGAAAAATCATTAGGTGGTCCTTTAGAACAGTGGTTTGATGATTTTGATGAGCAAGCACTCGCGTCTGCTTCTATTGCGCAAGTACATACGGCGGTTTTGAAAGAAAATGGTAAAAACGTCGTACTAAAAGTTATTCGTCCAGATATTTTGCCTATCATCAAAGCAGATATTAAGCTGATGTACCGCATTGCAAATTGGGTGCCTTTACTGCCTGATGGGCGTCGTTTACGTCCTAAAGAGGTCGTCCGCGAATACGAAAAAACATTGATCGATGAACTCAATCTTTTACGTGAGTCAGCCAATGCTATTCAGCTCAAACGTAACTTTGAAAATAGCTCAATGTTATATATTCCTGAGGTTTATGCGGATTATTGCCGTGAAAATGTCATGGTGATGGAGCGGATCTACGGTATTCCTGTTTCTGATGTGGCAGCGCTTAACGCTCAGGGTACCAACATGAAACTTTTGGCTGAGAGAGGCGTAAAAGTTTTCTTCACTCAAGTGTTTCGTGATAGCTTCTTTCACGCAGACATGCATCCCGGTAATATTTTTGTTAGTTACGAACACCCTGAAGATCCTCTCTATATCGGTATTGACTGCGGTATTATGGGCTCGCTTAATAAAGAAGATAAGCGTTATTTAGCCGGAAACTTTATTGCTTTCTTTAACCGTGATTATCGTAAAGTTGCTGAATTACACGTTGATTCAGGTTGGGTTCCGCCAGATACAAATGTTGAAGATTTTGAATTTGCTATTCGCACTGTCTGTGAGCCTATTTTCGAAAAGCCATTAGCTGAAATTTCATTTGGGCACGTTCTATTGAATTTATTTAACACGGCGCGCCGCTTTAATATGGAAGTTCAACCTCAGTTGGTTCTCTTGCAGAAAACCTTGCTTTATGTTGAAGGTCTAGGTCGCCAGTTATACCCACAACTTGATTTATGGAAAACCGCTAAGCCCTTTTTAGAAGATTGGGTTCATAGTCAAGTCGGTCTACCTGCAATCACTCGAGCCTTAAAAGAAAAAGCGCCTTATTGGGCCGAAAAAATGCCGGAAATTCCCGATCTTATTTATGGGGCGTTAAAACAGCATAAATTTTTACAGTCCAATATTGACCAGTTAGCATTACAGTTAAAGGGACAGCGTAGTAAGCAACGTAAATCCCAATATCTTTTAGGAATAGGTGCCACATTCATTCTTTGCGGTAGTTTATTCTTTATTTCAGACTTAACTCGAATTGCTATAGTGTTTATGGCTGCCGGAGCGTTATCGTGGCTAATCGGTTGGTGTAAGTCAGGGGATAACTAAGTAAACTTTGTTTTGTGACAAGTTTATAAAGCTGTAAAGATTTCCGTATTTAGAACAGGTTGTATATAATAGAACTAATAACAATTTGGTCTCAAAACTATAGAGGTATTAACAATGGAATCAACTATTGCAATGGCTGCATTCGGTAGTCCTTGGCAGCTTATTATTATTGCTCTGCTTATTGTTCTAATTTTCGGTACTAAAAAATTGCGTTCACTAGGTTCTGATTTAGGTGAGTCACTCAAAGGATTTAAAAAAGCGATGAGTGATGATGAAGCTGCTAAAGCAAAAGAAGAGCAAGAAAAGCAAGACGCTGATTTTGCAACTAAAAATATTACTGAGCAACAGACTACTGAGAAAAAAGATAGTCCGGTTGAGAGCAAAAATAAAGAGCAGGGATAATCCGTGTTTGACATAGGCTTCACTGAACTACTGCTCGTTGCAGTTATTGGTCTTGTTGTATTAGGCCCTGAGCGTTTACCTGTGGCAGTAAGAACTGTCGCTGGGTGGATCCGTGCAATGCGTTCAATGGCTGCCAACGTACAAAACGAGCTATCGCAAGAGCTAAAATTACAAGAGTTACAAGAAACTCTGAAAAAAGTTGAGGAGAAAGCGGGTATGGAAGCTCTTTCTCCTGAGCTAAAACAATCGATGGATGAATTACGTCAGGCTGCTCAATCGTTAAAAAGTGGTTATCAAGCAACAACGAATAATATCGAAGATGAATTGCATAAAGCAAAAGAGATAACCGAAAGCTACGATACAGCGGTGAAGGATGCTTCAGCTACTGGCCATTCATCGCAAGTATTAGAGTCTGATCCCGATCCAGAACACGCCGCTAAAATGGCTTCTGTCGTTGAAGAGCCAACAGCCGACCCTTCTAAAGTTGGTGAGTTGAGAGATCTTACGATGCATGAAAATACCCTGCAGCGCGATGCTAAAGTAACAAACTCCAATCAAACTGAAAGTGAAAAATAACCCATGGCTGTAAATGATACACAACCACTTATTAGCCACCTGATTGAACTTAGGAAACGGCTACTAAATTGTTTGATTACGGTTTTAATCGTATTTGCAGCATTGGCTTATTTTTCAAATGATATTTATCGGCTTGTTGCAGCCCCTTTGATTGATAAGTTACCCGTCGGTTCTCAAATGAGTGCGACAGATGTAGCATCTACGTTTTTTACCCCAATCAAGCTAACAATGATGGTATCAGTGTTCGTTTCGATACCGGTTATTCTTTATCAAATTTGGGCATTTATTGCGCCTGCGTTATATAAACATGAGCGTAGATTAATGTCACCGCTACTTATTTCAAGTAGTTTACTTTTTTATCTTGGAATGGCATTTGCTTATTTTGTTGTGTTTCCACTCGCATTTGGTTTTTTTGTTAAAACGACGCCAGAGAGTGTTAACTTCATTCCTGATATTAGTAAATATCTCAGTTTTGTCATGACGCTATTTATGGCATTTGGTGCAGCTTTTGAGGTACCGATTGCGATTATCTTGTTATGTTGGACAGGTGTTACAACGCCCGCATCACTTAAACGCAAACGCCCATATATACTCGTTGGCGCATTTATCGTGGGAATGTTCTTGACGCCACCAGATGTGCTTTCACAGACACTACTTGCGGTTCCTATGTATCTACTCTTTGAACTCGGTGTTTTGCTATCGAATTTTTACGTTGGTAAAAATAGAAGAAAACGCGGGGATGATGAAGAGGAAGAAGAAGGATCTGAGAGTTCTTAAAATAGCACTCTCATCAGCGATACCTACAAGAAGCTCATTTGATTAAATGGGCTTTTTGCTTATTAGGTATAAGTTTATTTGCCGCTAAAGTTCTTTCTTAAATTGCGTATTATCCATAATTTTGGCAACGCTCTTATTTAATATGTTGAGCAACAAAATAGAGCGAGACTCACCATTAGGTTCATCAAATATCGCTTTAACACCAGTAAAAGCACCTTCAGTGATAACCACACTATCCCCATGATTTGGAATATCGAGTGCAATTGAATGTGCTATCGGTTCTTGTTGTAATAATTCAATAATTTCCTCGGGAACTTCAGTAGGTAGCAGACCAAATCGAACAAAGTGGCTCACTCCACGTGTGGATTGAATCGTTGTAGTATGTATTTCATTATGATCGAACTTAACGAATAGGTAGTTTGGAAAAAGTGCCTCGATTACGTTTGTTCGCTTACCTCTAACCATTTTTTCCATTTCAGTCATCGGGGTCATACAGATGACATTCTGCCTATTCAAATTATCGATAGCTCTATCGATTTGACCGCGTTTGCAATAAAGCAGATACCATTTTTCCATTTTTTGAATTCCATCCAACAAAATTATGCTTATGATAGCAAATTAACGCATAACAATGTGACTAATGAACACTAGCGCAATATGATTACATACCTATAAGTATAGACTAATTCAAAGTTTACCTAAGTTGGGTTAAATAATATAGACACTTGTTATCTAGGAGAAATAATGGATATTTTTTTATTGAGTAATGGCAAACTTCCTGGCAACCCAGTATGGTTAAGCTATGCATTACCACGTATCAAAGAGATGATAGCACGTAAGGAAATTAAGAGTGCAGTATTAGTTCCTTATGCTGTTTTACGTGGTTCCCATGACGAAAGAGCAGACCAATTGACTGAAGCGCTTGGCATTAAAGTGACTTCGATTGAAAACTTCTCAAGTCCTGTTGAAGCTATTGAGCAAGCAGAATGTATTCTGGTGAGCGGTGGTAATACTTGGTGGTTAAATAAATGCTTGCATGAGAATGGTTTGATTGTTGCTATCCAACGCGCTGTAAGAGAGCGTGGTGTTCCTTATATTGGATGGAGTGCCGGTTGTAACGTTGCGACACCAAGCATTCGTACAACGAATGACATGCCTGTTAGCAATGCCGCTATTATGCCATCTCTGGGACTATTTCCATTGCAAATTAACCCTCATTATATTGATGCTAATATTTCAGGGCATATGGGTGAAACTCGTGATGAAAGGTTACAAGAATTTTGTGTGATTAATCCTCATGAAGTTGTTGTCGCGCTAAGGGAAGGCAGTGGGTTACAAATTAAAGGTAATGAACTTCATTACTTTAGTGGTAAAGGAGAAGGTTTTAAATTATTCCAACACAATAAGACGTTCCCTGAGCAATTAGATACGTTATCATTAAAAAAATTAGTGCCTTTTGATTGCCAGTAAAATGGTATATTTCGCCAGAAAAGAGATTGTTTTTTTAACACGTTAGATAGTAACTTGTAACCTTGGTCGGGGGTCTTATAATGAGACTCCCCCTGTAATTGTAAAAGAAGATAATGAAATACCGTGACCTTAGAGATTTTATCGCGCAGCTTGAAAAGCAAGGCGAACTAAAACGTATTACGATGGAAGTTGATCCTTATCTTGAAATGACTGAGATCGCCGATCGCACACTAAGAGCGGGGGGACCGGCCTTATTATTCGAAAACCCTAAAGGTTACAATATGCCTGTATTGTGTAACCTATTTGGCACTACAAAACGTGTGGCTATGGGGATGGGGCAAGAAGATATCAAAGCGCTCCATGATGTTGGAAAATTACTCGCTTTTCTAAAAGAACCTGATCCTCCGAAAGGTTTCCGTGATCTGATTGATAAACTACCTAAATTCAAACAAGTGCTGAATATGCCAGCGAAACGCTTAAGTTCAGCACCTTGTCAGGAACAAATTTGGGCAGGCGACGATGTTGACCTTACTAAAATACCAGTGATGCACTGCTGGCCAGAAGATGCGGCTCCGCTTATCACTTGGGGATTAACCGTGACCAAAGGGCCCCATAAAGAAAGGCAAAATTTAGGTATTTATCGGCAACAAGTGCTGGGTAAAAATAAATTAATCATGCGTTGGCTTTCTCATCGTGGCGGCGCTTTAGATTTCCAAGAGTGGTGCCAACAACATCCAGGTGAAAAATTCCCTGTGGCTGTAGCACTAGGTGCTGATCCTGCAACGATTTTAGCGGCAGTGACGCCAGTTCCTGATACCTTGTCTGAATATGCATTTGCAGGTTTGTTGCGTGGCAATAAAACGGAAGTGGTAAAATGTATTTCTAATGATCTTGAAGTTCCAGCAGGTGCTGAAATTATACTCGAAGGTTATATAGAACAGGGGGAGATGGCGCCAGAAGGACCTTATGGTGACCATACGGGATACTATAATGAAATTGATAATTTCCCTGTCTTCACCGTAATGCATGTAACTCAACGCCGTGATGCAATTTACCATTCAACCTATACCGGTAGGCCACCAGATGAACCGGCAGTGCTAGGTGAAGCATTAAATGAAGTGTTAGTGCCTATTTTACAAAAGCAATTTCCTGAAATTGTTGATTTTTATTTACCACCAGAAGGATGTTCATACCGTCTTGCTGTGGTCACAATGAAAAAACAGTATGCAGGACACGCAAAACGGGTAATGATGGGGGTTTGGTCTTATCTACGTCAGTTTATGTACACTAAATTTGTTATCGTCTGTGATGATGATATCAATGCGCGCGACTGGAAAGATGTTATCTGGGCAATAACCACCAGAATGGATCCCGCTCGTGATACGATTATGATGGAAAATACGCCTATCGATTATCTTGATTTTGCGTCACCTGTTTCAGGATTAGGATCGAAAATGGGGCTGGATGCGACAAATAAATGGCCAGGAGAAACTGACCGTGAGTGGGGTCGTCCGATAGTCATGACAGAAAGTGTGAAGTCTCGTATTGATGACATTTGGCAACAATTGAACATTTTTGAGAAATAAGAGGAAACCATGGCAACTTTGAGCTGCAAAGTCACATCTGTCGAATCGATCACGGATACAGTTTATCGGGTTATTTTGTTGCCAGATGGTCCTTTTCATTTTAAAGCGGGCCAATATTTAATGGTCGTGATGGATGAAAGAGATAAACGGCCTTTTTCAATGGCTTCCACTCCAGCAAATAAAGAATCAATCGAGTTACATATAGGTGCTTCAGATATAAATCTTTATGCCATGGCGGTAATGGATCGAATTTTAGATCAAAAACGTATTGATATTGATATTCCTCACGGAAAGGCATGGTTTAGAGAAAATAGCCAAAATGCGATGATTTTAGTTGCTGGTGGAACCGGATTTTCCTATACCCATTCAGTTCTACTCGCCGCGTTGGCAGAAAATCCATCACGTGACATTACATTTTATTGGGGTGGTCGCCAGTTAGAGCATTTATATGATCTCGGTGAGTTACAAGCGCTTTGCGAAGGCTACCCTAATCTAAAAATTGTTCCTATCGTAGAACAGCCTGATGAGCTATGGCGTGGTAGAACAGGAACGGTTCTTAGTGCAGTACTCGAAGATTTTGGTGATTTATCCACCCATGATATTTATATCGCAGGGCGTTTTGAAATGGCTAAAATAGCAAGGGATCGTTTTTGCAGTGAGCGAGGGGCTAAGGCGGAGCAGTTGTTTGGTGATGCTTACGAATTCATTTAATCCGTCATATTTCAAGTTGTAGGGTTGTTGGCTGCATTCAGCCCCTTGGGTCACATACTTTTGTATGCTCTCCAAGATGTCTTCATTTGCCGCCTACCTACAACTCGAACTATTAGGATTAAATTCTCTGTTAAGATTTCAAGTTGTTGGCTTATACAATTGTCATTTTTATTTGATGCTTATTCGAATAATAAATAGAAAAAATCCCGCCCCTGACTAGGCGGGAATATCGAGAAAATACGACAATGTTGTGGCAAAAACGTTTTAGATTCGTTCAATAATCGTTGCTATTCCTTGCCCGAATCCAATACACATAGTGGCTAAGCCAAACTGCTTATCTTTTTGTTCCAACTGATTTAATAATGCAGTAGTGATCCTTGAACCAGAGCATCCTAGAGGATGACCTAATGCGATCGCCCCCCCACTCAAATTCACTTTTTCATCTATTTGACTTTCAGGTAGTTTCAATCCTTTCATACAAGCGATAGATTGCGCAGCGAAAGCTTCATTGAGCTCAATAATATCGATATCATTTAATGAAAGTCCTGCGCGTTTTAAGGCTAACTCAGTAGCAGGAACTGGCCCAAATCCCATTATAGAAGGGTCACAACCTACAACGGACATAGCTCGAATTCGAGCTCTTGGCTTAATACCATGCTCTTTTGCATAAGTCTCACTGGTCAACAACATTGCCGATGCACCATCAGAAAGTGCTGACGAGTTACCCGCGGTAACTGTTCCGCTCACAGGATCAAAGGCAGGTCGTAATGTAGATAAACCTTGAAGACTTGCATCAAAACGAATGACTTCATCATAATTCATTGAAATCAAATTACCGTTAGCATCATGGCCTTCTATAGGGACAATCTCATGACTAAATTTTCCACTCTTTGTTGCAAGGGCTGCCAGTTGATGAGAACGTAGCGCAAAAGCATCTTGCTCTTCTCGGCTAATATTATACATTTTAGCCAACATCTCAGCCGTGAGTCCCATTGCCCCCGCTGCTTTAGCGACGCGTAAAGTTAATTTTGGATTAAAATCAATACCATGAGTCATGGGAACATGGCCCATGTGCTCGACACCACCAATTAATACTGAGTGAGCATCACCTGTCATGATTAATCGACTAGCATCATGAATAGCCTGCATCGATGAGCCACATAAACGATTAACAGTAGTTGCAGGTACTGTATGCGGAATATCGGTTAACAGCGCCGCATTTTTGGCAATATTAAAGCCTTGTTCTAACGTTTGTTGAACACAACCCCAAATAATGTCATTTAACTCTTTTTTATTTGCATTTGGGTTTCGCTCAAAAATGGCATTCATCAGGTGCGCAGAGAGGTTTTCCGCTCTAACATGGCGAAATACGCCACCTTTAGAACGTCCCATTGGTGTGCGTATTCCATCAATAATGACGACATTTTCCATAAGATTAACCCCTCACAACTTTTTTAACATCGACAGCCACAACAGGCGGCTTCGGGTAATATCGGGCATTGGTAGCCGCTTTTTCTTTTAGTCCAGTAGGTGCGTGATAAAGAGGACTTAAATCGGTAAAAGTTTCTGCGGTTTTAAGATAAGACTGGCTTCCAAGTGTATCTAAGTAGCAAAATACACCCCCACGGAATGGTGGAAATCCAAGGCCGTAAACAAGCGCAATATCTGCATCGGCTGGACTTTGAATGATCCCCTCTTCTAAGCAACGTACGACTTCATTGATCATTGGGATCATCATTCGTGCAATAATTTCTTCTTTTGTGAACGACCGTTTTGCTTGGCTGATCGAGGTTAATAATTCATCAGTTAGCGGATCGTTTATTTTTTTAGGTTTACCTTTGTTATCTTTTTCATATTGGTAGAAGCCCTTGCCATTTTTTTGGCCAAAACGTTGTTGCTCAAACATCACATCAATTGCATTTTTACCAGTTTTACTCATGCGCTTAGGAAAACCTTGAGCCATAACTTGCTCTGCATGGAATGCGGTATCAATACCAACAACATCAAGTAAATAAGCCGGGCCCATTGGCCAGCCAAATTCTTTTTCCATGATTTTATCGATTTCTCTAAAATCAGCACCATCTTGTAACAGCAAATTAAAACCTGCAAAATAAGGGAAAAGCACTCTATTTACGAAGAAGCCTGGGCAGTCATTGACTACAATTGGAGTTTTACCCATTTGATTGGCATATGAAACAACTTTGGCAATTGTTTCATCAGATGTTTTCTCACCACGAATGATTTCAACCAGTGGCATACGGTGTACCGGGTTAAAAAAGTGCATTCCACAAAAATTTTCAGGACGTTTTAGTGCTTTAGCGAGTTCTGAAATGGGAATTGTTGATGTATTTGAAGCTAAAAGCGTTTCAGCGGTGACTAAAGATTCAGCTTCTGCTAAAACCGCGGCTTTAATTTTGGGATTTTCAACCACAGCTTCGACAATAATTTGTGAATTTTCAATACCTGCATAGGATAATGACGGGCGAATTGATGACAGCGTTGTTGCCATTTTAGCGGCGGTGATCCTTCCTCTCTCAAATTGACCATTCAATAATTTTTGAGCCTCTTCAATACCAAGATCTAATGATTTTTCATTAATATCTTTCATTAAGACAGGCACACCTTTACTGGCGGACTGATAAGCGATACCGCCCCCCATGATCCCCGCGCCTAAAACAGTTGCTTGTGTTGGTACGCTGACATGATGAGCGAGCTTTTTACTCGTTGATTTGACTTGTTGGTCATTAAGAAAAACACTCACTAACGCACGTGCTACGTCGCTATGAGCTAGGGGAACGAATGCAGCTGTTTCGTGTTTCAATGCTTCATCACGGGTGCAATTTGCGGCTTTTTCTATTGTATTGACCGCTGCCATCGGTGCGGGATAATGTTTCCCAGCAACTTGGTAAACCATACCTTTGGCAACATTAAAACTCATAGTTTGTTCAATAGGACTGAGTTGTAATGGCGTTAATTTAGGCTGTCTTTTTTTCTGCCAATTAATGGCACCTGAAATGGCTGATTCGATCACTTCCAACGCGGATTGCGGTAATTTTTCTACATCAACAATTGCATCTATTAGTCCAAATTTGAGCGCTTGTGTTCCATTAATGTCTTTTCCAGCGGTAATGATTTCAAGCGCACTATCAAGGCCAATTAATCTTGGTAGGCGAACAGAACCACCAAACCCCGGCATTATTCCGAGTTTAGTTTCCGGTAAACCAATACGGATATCAGGGGATGCAATTCTAAAATCAGTTGATAACACACACTCACAACCACCACCGAGGGCATAACCATTAATTGCACAAATAGTGGGAACGGGAAGATCTTCAATTCGATTAAAAATACGATTGGCATAGCTCAGCCATTCGCTGAGAGTTTCTTTTGAGGCTTCAAAAAGAGATAAAAATTCTTTGATATCTGCACCAACAATAAACGCAGATTTGTCCGATCTAAAAATAACGCCTTGTAGATCAGAAAGTTGTTCAAGAACAGTAACGGCTTCATCAAGTGAAGCAACGGTATGAGTATCCAATTTATTAATTGGTCCTGGTGAGTTAAAAACCAGTTCTGCAATACCTGTTTTCAACCATTGAATATAGATTGTTTCACTTTGATAAAGCATGCTGCTCTCCTTTAGTATGACTGGAACATCTGGTATGACCAGATGAATCGAGTGTGACTAAAATGTTAATTAAATGCAAATGCTTAATAACAAAACTGGAATGGAGTTCACAGCAATTAAGATGAATAATGATTTAAATAAATGATATTATAATTGTATATCAATGAATTAGCTTGTATCTAAAACTGTGAGCATACCCGTTAATATCAGAACGTGCTAAGCTTGAATCTTCTAATTAATGCACAAAGGTTGAATGAAATGGAAAAACTGAATGTACTCTATGCTGAACATATTAAAACGCTACAACAAAGAACTCAGCAAGTTTTACAGCGCAGCCAATTAGACGCCATATTGATTCATTCAGGAGAACCATTACGTGTCTTTCTTGATGACTGCGATTATCCTTTTAAAGTTAATCCACATTTTAAAGCTTGGGTTCCAGTTACGGATGTTCCGCATTCATGGTTATTAGTGGATGGCGTTAATAAGCCTAAGTTATGGTTTTATTCACCAGTTGACTACTGGCACAGTGTTGAACCTCTGCCAAATAGCTTTTGGACAAAAGATGTCGAGCTAATTCATCTAAAAAGCGCCGATGATATTGGGCAATTCCTCGCCAGCCTACCAAAAGAGCATATCGGCTATATTGGTTCAGCGACGGAAAAAGCTGAAGCTCTCGGTATTTCTGCACAAAATATCAATCCAAAATCTGTTCTTGATTATTACCATTACCATCGTTCATATAAGACGGATTATGAATTATATTGTATGCGTGAAGCACAAAAAATGGCGGTAAATGGGCATTTATCGGCGTTTGATGCATTTCAAGCTGAAATGAGTGAATTCGATATTAATATTAGTTACTTACAAGCCACTGGTCATCGAGATACTAATGTTCCTTATGGTAATATTGTGGCATTAAATGAAAATGCGGCAGTTCTACATTACACCAAGTTACAACAAAAAGTACCAAGTGAATTACGTAGCTTTTTAATTGATGCAGGTGCTGAATATAATGGTTATGCCGCTGATATAACACGTACTTACGCGGCAAAAAGTAAAAGTGAATTTGCTGAGTTAATTGCTGATTTAAATATAGAACAGCTCTCACTCATTGATACGATTAAAGCGGGAGTTCGTTATACTGACTACCATGTTGATATGCATCATCGGATCGCTAAAATTCTGATTAAACATCATATTATTAAAGGCATTAGCGGTGAATCAATGGTAGAAAACGGCCTGACAACGCCATTTCTACCTCATGGTTTAGGTCATCCATTAGGGCTACAAGTCCATGATGCCGCAGGTTTTATGCAAGATGAAAATGGCACACATCTAGCGGCACCTAAAATGTATCCATTCTTACGTTGCACTAGGGTGTTAGAGCCAAAAATGGTTTTAACAATTGAGCCAGGACTCTATTTTATTGAATCTTTGCTGTCTTCATGGCGTGTGGGTGAATTTAGCCAGCATTTTAATTGGGAGAAAATCGAGTTCTTCAAACCTTATGGTGGTATCCGTATTGAGGATAATATTGTGATTCATCATAATCGTATTGAAAATATGACTCGAGATTTGCATTTACCTTAATGAAACCTTATTTGATACCGGCAGAAACGATTTCAGTTACAGAAGAAATTAAGAAAAGCCGATTTATTACATATTTAGCTCATACAGAAGGTATTGATGCTGCAAAGGATTATATTCAATCCATTAAAGCTCAATACCCTGATGCCCGGCACCATTGCTGGGCTTTTGTTGCAGGACGCCCTGATGACTCCCAACAGTTGGGATTTTCTGATGATGGGGAACCAACAGGAACCGCAGGTAAACCCATCATGGCTCAATTACTGGGAAGCCATTTAGGTGAAATCACCTGTGTTGTTGTGCGTTATTTTGGTGGTATAAAGCTTGGAACGGGTGGCTTGGTTAGAGCGTATGGAAGTGGTGTACAGCAAGCACTTAAAATCTTACCGACTCAAACAAAAGTGCCACAGAAAATTTTTGATCTAGTGTGCGACTATTCGCTAATTAGTGCGGTAGAGCAGTTGCTGGTACAGATGAATGGCATGATATTACGCAGTGATTATAATGAGTCTGTATCTTTGCAAATTACAATTCCTGCTACCCTTGAACAGGAAGTAAATGATAGATTACGCGATATAAGCCGCGGAGCCTTACAACTCACGCCTGAATTGAAATAGCCACTGGTTAGCAAGGAACCTGCCGAATGCATTTTCGTGCAATAACCCGTATTGTCGGGCTGCTCGTCATTATTTTCTCTTTTACTATGGTTGTGCCTGGTATTGTCGCGCTTATTTATCGCGACGGCGCTGGGCGAGCTTTCAGTCAAACTTTTATAACCGCTTTATTAATCGGACTTTTTTTATGGCTTCCAACTCGTAATAGTAAGCATGAATTAAAGGCAAAAGAAGGTTTTCTAATTGTGGTCTTATTTTGGACCGTGTTGGGAAGCGTGGGAGCATTACCTTTTATCTTTTCTGAAAAGCCTAATCTTTCAATTACGGATGCTTTTTTTGAATCATTCTCAGGGCTAACGACGACAGGGGCGACAACGCTAACAGGGTTAGACTCCTTACCAAAAGCTATTTTATTTTATCGACAAATGCTGCAATGGCTTGGTGGGATGGGGATTATTGTACTCGCAGTCGCTATTTTACCTTTATTAGGCGTCGGTGGAATGCAGCTTTATCGAGCAGAAATGCCGGGGCCTCTTAAAGATAATAAAATGCGTCCGCGTATTGCTGAAACTGCAAAAACCTTATGGCTTATCTATGTGCTTCTGACTATTGCTTGCGCTATCGCTTTGTGGGTAGCGGGTATGGATGTTTTTGATGCGATATCCCATAGTTTCTCAACGATTGCAATTGGTGGTTTCTCTACTCATGACGCCAGCATCGGCTATTTTAACAGTCCCGCCATAAATACCATTATTGGGATCTTTCTTCTAATTTCTGGCTGTAATTTCGGTTTGCACTTTGCGGTATTAACCGGAAGAAGCTTAGGTATTTATTGGCGCGATCCTGAATTTAGAGTGTTTATTAGTTTTCAATTAGTTTTAGTCATTGTGTGTACGCTAGTTCTCCTTTATCACTCTATTTATGATAGTTTCGGACAAACGTTAGATCAGGCTTTTTTCCAAGTTGTATCGATGGCAACAACGGCTGGATTTACAACGGATAGTTTTTCAGGTTGGCCTATTTTCTTGCCAATGCTTTTACTATGTGCCGCTTTTGTAGGGGGATGTGCGGGGTCAACCGGCGGTGGTTTGAAGGTTATCCGTATTTTATTACTTTCTTTACAAGGCTCTCGTGAATTAAAAAGGCTAGTACACCCAAATGCGGTTTATACCATTAAGTTAGGGCAAAGGGCCTTACCAGAACGAATCATTGAAGCTGTTTGGGGGTTTTTCTCAGCTTATGCCTTAGTGTTTGTGGTGAGTTTGCTGCTATTAATTGCGACTGGGGTTGATGAATTCACAGCTTTCTCTGCCATTGCAACGACATTAAATAACTTAGGTCCGGGGTTAGGCTCGGTAGCGGATAACTTCACCTCAATGAATCCAGTGGGTAAATGGATATTAGTTGTTACCATGTTATTTGGTCGTCTTGAAGTCTTCACATTGTTGGTTTTATTTACCCCAACATTTTGGCGTGAATAAGTATCATCAATATTTGAATGATTTTATATAGTAAAAGCATTGTTAGAATTGAAGCGATAATTAGATATACATAAGAACGATAAACGACAGAGGAGCAATGATGAGCTATTTACTTTTACACTCCAGTACGGATGGACAAACAAAAAAAATTATTTTAAAGATGGCAGAACAGTTACGTACCCAGGGATGTGAATGTGATATCCGTGACTTGAATACAGAGCAAAATTTAAATATATCGGCTTATGATAAAGTTCTTATTGGTGCATCGATTCGTTACGGGCACTTTAATAAGAAGCTTTTACGATTTACAACTTTGCACCAAGCTCAGTTAAATGCAATGAAAACGGGTTTCTTCGCGGTAAACCTGACGGCGAGAAAAGAAGGTAAAGATACAGCAGAAACAAATTCATATACGCGTAAGTTTCTGGAACGGTGTCCTTGGCAACCGACAATTAAATCTGTTTTTGCAGGTGCGCTCTTTTATCCTCGCTACAAATGGCTCGATAGAACAATGATCCGCTTTATAATGAAGATGACTGACGGGCCAACTGATCCCAATACAGAAATTGAATACACTAATTGGGATAATGTCACGGCTTTCGCAACAAATTTCGATAATCTATAGCGTGCTTTATCAACAAAATGTAGGTGTTTTGCTCGATTGGTTTAAAATATCAGCGGTTGAAAATAAAAATCAAAAAAACACTTGCTAGAATTCTCTGACTCCCTATAATGCGCATCCACTGACCGGGAACAAGACAACGCAAAGCGCGATGAACACTGAAACGGCAGCGAGAGAATCTGAAAAGATAAGCGAAAAA
>NZ_JBCPSS010000007.1:0-209582 GCF_051129765.1 Providencia sp. Je.9.19 | reverse complement strand
CTTCACCATCAGTTGACGTTGCTTCAGTACCAGCGAAAGTAATAGTCACTTCGTTAGATTTTTCTAAATTACAGCCTTCCAGCTTGATAGAGAAAGGTTGAGCTGAAGATTCGCCACCAGCAGTCAGAGTTACGTTAGAAACTTGACCCAGTTCAACAGTTTGGTTTTCTTCGCCTGGTGCGATTGAACATGGCGCAGTAATGATTGAACCGTTAAAAGTCACAGTACCTGAACCTGCATCAACAGCTAAAGCAGATGCACTCATTACGCCAGAAATCAGGGTTGCTAAAATAATCTTTTTCATATTGGCCTCTAAAATAAAAATAATTGCACTTTAAATAAAAGGAATGTTCGCTAAAAACATTCAGATGTGTTCATACCTAATCATTTAGGTATAAATAATTAAAAAATAAGTCTAATTAAAATAAAGTCTTTATATTTAATTAATTTCAAAAAAAACAATTACAATATAAATTCATAACATGCTGATATTAAATAAACATTTAAAAGACATTAAAATGTACATTAATGTAATTTAATATATTTAAAGAATATAAAATAAACGATCAGCCCCATAAATTACTTTGGTTATATCGTCCAAATGTTTCTAATTGTTTTTTTAAAGCTTCTGATTGATTTACAGAAGTAAACACGTTGTGATATTTTACACAAAGTTTTTTTTCCGTCTCAAATGCACGTAAAAATACTTGATTAAAAAAATCAGTTAATGGCACATTAAGCACATTTAAAATAATAATTAATGTATCAACTGTTAAGTTACAAACACCACATTCATAGCGTGATATTTGCTGCTGAGAAACGTTAACGAGAATAGCTAATTCCTTACCCGTCATTGATCGCTCCTTACGCAATTTATGTATTTCCTTTCCGACAGCTTCGGTAAAAGTAGTCCTTGAATTATTTAATTTACCTTCGTATATTTTTACTGTATTTACATCCACTATTACACCCCATAAATTAAATTAGCTATTTAATAAAACCTAATGCATAAAAAATTGGCCAGATAAAAAATGAGACAATTCAATAATGCCAATAAAAATAAAACATCACTTCGTTAATTAAACTTATAATGACTAACTCATCGGATATGGAATATGTATAATCACTTATACATATCAATTAAATTAAATTTCACGTTATGTTCACTCGCTCAATGCTTATTAATTTACTTGAGTAGATATTTAAAATCAAACTCATTTCACTCTGCCCAGTTGTGAAAATGACCTCAAATTACACAAATTAAGAGTAAATTAAATTTCAACCAGACTAGTGGTATTGCAGCATTGGCCAGACATCTTCTTGAGAGCATCAATTAAAAATAGCGTTTAACACCAAAAACTGGATGATTACGATTTAAATAAAGCTTAAAAAACTGTTTTTTATAAACAATCATACTCTCTAACAATAGTAGAAATAAATTAATTTATTAAATATATATTCAGATTAAAAAAAACAAAAAAAACTCAATATTTTCATAATGATAGAGAAATGATTATTTTTTATCATAATAGACTCAAATATTTCCATCGGTTAAACATTACACTAAACTTAATATATTGATCTCACTTAAGTCAAAATTCAACTTCCTTCTATTAAGTTAAAGAAGAAAACTAACTAGTAATACAGCTACTGAATTTACCTTAAGATAATAACCAGTATCTAACATAATATAGTTCCTACATTTTAAAATCTTATTATGAGCATCCAATACCTAAGGTCATTCATTGAAACATGAACTACCCTCTGGTTTTAAATTTTTATTTATTTCTGAATTAACCAAAAAAATAGCTACTGCCCGATATTTTCATATCATGGTTTAGATGGAGGAATTTCACTCCTTATATTTTTTAACTTAAGTATACGTATAGACGTGAAAGGAAAATGACACAATAGGAAAACCTGTTATTTAGAGTTTAATATTGACGTCAAATCAAATAAGAAATTGGAATAAAAAATAGCTTTCTATTTCAAAATTAGAAAATAATGATTAAACAATATAAATTTCTATTCAATATCATCAACCATCACACTCATGCCACCAAATGTCTATGCCTTATATTATAGTTCTTATTCACATCAAAGACCCCACAATAAACAAGATTATTTCATTCATTATGTGACTCACATAATTTTATTTCCAATAGACCTAAAAAACTACGGACTTTCTTATTATTTATGTTTATGTTTACATATTATTTGAGCCTACGATACTCTCAGATAACACATATGACTCGCCGCTCAGCTAATAATTTTCTTGATTGGTATGTTGTAAATTTTCATATCCAAACAAATTAATAACCGCAATTAATAGGCAAGGCAGCGCAAATAAAAACGCAACAGATCATGCTCTAAACGCAAAAAAAAACGCCATGCTAATAAATAGCATGGCGTTATAATGTGGCGGAACGGACGGGACTCGAACCCGCGACCCCCTGCGTGACAGGCAGGTATTCTAACCAACTGAACTACCGCTCCGAATGTTCCCTACTGGGAACGTCGAGCATATTACGAAGACTTCGGGTTGCAGTCAATACTTTTTCTTGAAAAATCGCGTAGTTGAACAGTTTTTAGCCTTAACACAGCCTCAATACGAATTTAATTCTGATTTATCGATTTAATCGCTTATTTAACCAGCAACATCGAATAAAAATACAGTATCAATGTTTAATGTATATTTTCATCTTCATCTACAGGTTGTCGCCATAAACAAGGCTTTCCCCCTTTTTTATCGACAATATCAAGCCGCGCCTCATGAGCGACAATTTCCTCATCAGAAGCATATATCACAGATAAACCACTTGTAGGGCGAGTAATTCGCTGAATTCCCTGCTCAGTTTTATTATTTGCTGAATCGCCATCCAAAGAAAAAGACAAGGAGGTCTGTCCCCCTGTCATCGCTAGATAAACATCAGATAAAATCTCAGCATCGAGTAAAGCTCCGTGCAACTGACGCTTTGAGTTATCAATTAAATAACGATCACAAAGTGCATCTAAGTTATTTCGTTTACCCGGGAATATTTTTCGTGCTAAAACTAAGCTATCAGTAATCGTACAAAACTCTGCTGTTGGTGGAATCCCTCGGTTAAGCTTACGAAACTCATGATCCATAAAGCCAATATCAAAGGGTGCGTTATGGATCACCAACTCAGCACCACGAATAAATTCAATGAATTCATCGGCAATATCAGCAAATACAGGCTGACTTTGTAAAAACTCATCACTAATACCATGAATTTCAAAAGCTTCAGGATCCACTAAACGGTCAGGTTTGATATAAACATGGAAATTACGTCCTGTCAGTCTACGATTAATCACCTCAACAGCACCAATTTCTATAATGTTGTGACCTTCATAGTGAACACCCAGCTTATTCATACCTGTGGTTTCAGTATCAAGGACAATTTGTCTTGTTATCGCCGTGCTCATCATGTTTTTTTGTGTCACACTATGATTAATAATTAATGAATAAAGTAGAGTTTACCAGAAATGATAAAGCAGGTAGAAATTTTCACTGATGGTTCTTGTTTAGGCAATCCAGGACCCGGCGGGTATGGTGTTGTTTTACGTTACCAACAGCATGAAAAAACACTCAGTGAAGGTTTTTTTCTAACCACAAATAATCGTATGGAATTGCTAGGGGCAATTGTAGCCTTAGAGTCTCTATCCAGGCCCTGCGATATTATTTTAACCACAGATAGCCAATACGTTCGCCAAGGTATCACCCAATGGATCCATAGCTGGAAACGTAAACAATGGCGAAAAGCAGATAAATCCCCAGTCGTAAATGTCGATTTATGGAAGCGGCTCGATGAAGCAATTGTTCGTCATACCATTGATTGGCGTTGGGTTAAAGGCCATGCAGGACACCCTGAAAATGAGAAATGTGATGAGCTCGCACGCTTAGCCGCATCTTCGCCAACTAAAGAAGATACCGGCTATCAACCTGCTAAAAATTAAAATCACTATTTGATAAAGTCTGAACGTTTACTTATCTCTTTGGCAGCGCCCAATGCAGAACCTATTTTCATTTTAGGTTGCTTAAATTTTAGCGGCGTTGGGGTCAAAGGATAAGTGCGTTTTCTTGCAACAATGGTACTTATCACGCCTATTCCCCCCAAATTTTTATTTAGCCGCCGTTCAGGTGACATCCACGGGATAACTTGGCAATTGTGATGATATAACACCTCATAATTCAATAAACCAAGCCAATCAAAAACCCTTAATGAAGGAAAAAAACGACTACAATAAGGTTGTTTTTTTCGAAGAACAGGGATTAATTTAGCCACTCCCGCTAAGCTAAAGGGATTAAATCCAGAAATCACTAGCCAACCATCGTCCATTAGCACCCGATCAACTTCACGTAGAATCCAGTGAGGGTCATGACTATAAGCCAAACAATGGGACATCAAACATGCATCAATGGATCTGTCCGCAAAAGGCAACGCAGAAGCGCTAGCAATCACCTGCGCACGAGGATCATTATTGCTAACATTAAATTGATGGGCGATCATGCACTCTTTAGTCTGGATTTCAGCGCTCAAATGACCTAATTTAAGCAAATGAAAACCAAACATTTTAGGCCACCAAGGACGAAGTTGGTTTTCTAACGCTTGGCGGTATTGTTCACCAAAAGGAATATCAGACCAACTAACTGGCATTTGAAATTGTTTCTCAATACGCGCAGGCTTCATGAAATCCCCCTTTAATAGTAGAATGTCGAGGTTATTATGGAATTAATACGAGTCCCTGCGTTAAACGATAATTACATTTGGGTCCTCGCTGATAACCAACATCAGTGTATCATCGTTGATCCAGCACAAGCAGATCCTGTGCTTAAAATCATCACCTCAAAGAAATTAACCCCTGTCGCTATTTTACTCACCCATCACCATAATGATCATACTGATGGTGTAAAAGGTCTTTTAAAGGTGTTTTCTACATTACCTGTTTTTGGTCCAAAAGAAACTATCGCCAAAGGAATAACAGAACAAGTTAATGAAGGTGACAACGTTGCAATTGGCCAATTTAACTTTCAAGTTCTCGCACTACCAGGCCACACACTGGGTCATATCGGTTTCTACCAAGCTCCTTATTTATTTTGTGGTGATACCTTATTTTCAGCAGGTTGTGGTCGTATTTTTGAAGGCACACCTGAACAAATGTTCCAATCAATTCAAAAAATTGCCAACCTACCTGATGAAACATTAATATGTTGTGCCCATGAATATACGCTATCAAACCTAAAATTTGCGCATCATATTTGGCCGGAAAATATGGCGATTACACAATATTTAACAGAAGTGACTACCGCGCGAGCCAAACAACAAGCAACACTTCCTAGCCTATTGAAAAAAGAGAGAAATATTAATATTTTTCTACAATGTGATAATCCGGAACTACAACAAAAATTAAAGATTAACATTCCAAATCCACCATTAAGAGCCGTTTTTACCTTGTTACGTCAATTAAAAGATCAATATTGAAGTTTAATCATTGTCATCTTCGGGTGAGATTAGTATTATTGTTCGACTTTTAAACATGAAAATAAAGAACAATAGAAAATAATGAAGATAATAGCGACTCTCATCGCCATTGTTCTGCTTGCGGGATGCCAAACTGCACCGAATAAAGTGAAGCAGAGCAAGCCTTCAGCAAATCATACTGTAGAAACTATTGCATCACATAACCAGGCTGCAAGTAGACAGCAACCAAAGGCTGATTATGACCTTTGGGGCTACATTAGCGATGAGTTGAAAATGAATGTTCCTAATAATCCACAAATTAGGGAATTGGCAAATAATTACGCAACTAAACAAAATTTCATCTACGATGTAACTGTAAGGGCAGAGCCTTATATGTACTTAATTGTAGATGAAATTAATGAACGCAATTTGCCCATGGAATTAGCCTTAATTCCAATTATAGAAAGTTCATTTAACCCAAAAGCCACCTCTCCCGCTCAAGCCGCAGGACTTTGGCAAATCGTTCCAATCACAGCCCGCTCATATGGGTTAAAACAAACCCAATGGGTAGATGAACGCCGAGATGTTCTAACCTCAACTAATGCTGCCTTCGATTTACTCGAAAATCTCAACGTCATGTTTGGTCATGACTGGGAACTGACTTTAGCCGCTTATAATTGTGGTGAAGGCTGTGTTATGAACGCGATTAAAAAGAATGAAGCGGCAGGACTGCCTACTGATTTCTGGTCTCTTTCTTTGCCTAAAGAAACAAAACAATATGTGCCAAAAATCTTAGCACTAAGCCAAGTATTAAGAGAGCCTGAAAAATATCAAGTTACCTTACCAACAAGTAATAAAAATAGAGCATTAACTCAAATTGACGTTGGTCAACAAATAACATTAACTCAAGCGGCTGAATTAACAGGCCTTACTGAGGAATCGATTAAAACTTATAATTCAGGATATACACGGGGAATTACCTCGCCTAATGGTCCGCATTATATAATGTTACCAACAGCAAAAGCTGAACAATTTAAAGTTTCATTATCTGATCAAGATGTACTCGATAATATTCGTCTTGCTGCGGCGCAAAACCAACAAAATCGAACTGCACATCAAAACAATTTAGCCAGCCAAAGCAATTCATCTCGTCAAGCTAAAAGCCTTAACTATAAAGTCCGCAAAGGTGAATCATTAGCCAGTATTGCAAAAAAACACAATATGACGGTTAAAAATCTTCAACAGCTCAATGGACTTAAAACAGCTAGCCGTATTGCTCCAGGACAAGTTCTGAAAGTAAAAAGTCCGGTGCCAAAGGCAAACAATCGCAAAACACAAGTATATAAAGTGAGAAAAGGTGACTCTTATTACAGCATTGCCAAACGTCATGGTATTAAACTCAATGATTTAATGAATTGGAACTCTGGTGTCAAAATGGCTGATTTGAAACCGGGTGTCACCCTAAACTTATATTTATAAAATGTGTTATCACAAAACAAAGTCCCTGCCCACGAGATCAGCAGGGACGTTTTATTATTAATCTTTAATTATTTTCATTTTATTCCATCGTTGAAGATCAATTATTAAAATATCAAACAAGTTTTTACTCACCACACCTTTAGTTTAAAAAATTTTTTTCTTTGTACTAAAATGTACAATTAGGTTAAGGCAACTTAAACCTTTCATAAAGTTGAGTTTAGTCAAAACTAAAAATAAAAACTGTCTATTGGCAACTAATGAATCAGAAAAAAGTAGTGACTGGATGGTGACTTATGCAATAATAATGCTATTATCTTCGGCGAGGCGATACAGCTTGAGCTGCCGGCCCGTATTTGAATATTACTTATATATTTATTGATAATCTTTAAAATTCACCTGAATAGTAATAATCTTATATTTATCAATATATTAATTCCTATATTTTTATATTGAACTTTGGTGCTTTTATTTAGTTAACATTATATTATTATTGATATAGAAATACACATAGCAAAGGTCAGATTCGCCAGCGGAGGTGATTATGGATGAATATTCACCCAAAAAACATGATATAGCAGAGTTAAAATATTTGTGTAACAGCTTAAATCGAGATGCGATACTAAGCTTACAAAAAACGAATACCCATTGGATAAACGATCTCAGTTCTCAACAAAGCGCAAACCTCAATGAGCTCATTGAACATATTGCGTCTTTTGTTTGGCGATTTAAAATCAAATACCCAAAAGAAAACCTCGTTATATCATTAGTTGAAGAATATCTTGATGAGACATATAATTTATTCGGTAGCCCTGTAATAACGCTTAGTGAGATTATTGACTGGGAAAGTATGAATCAAAACATTGTCTCTGTTCTAGATGATGATTTAAAATGTCTAGCCAGTAAAACATAAAGATATCATTTACCTATAAGCAAACTATAACATAATATGTTATAAAGTTTTTTTTCATAAAAGAAAGGGCGTTATGACCAAATTTGATTATCTGATGCGTTTAAGAAAATGCACAACAATTGAAACACTTGAGCGTGTCATTGAAAAAAATAAATACGAACTATCTGAGGATGAGTTAGAGTTATTTTATTCAGCAGCAGACCACCGTCTTGCAGAACTCACAATGAATAAACTTTACGATAAAATACCGCCATCCGTTTGGAAATTTGTTAGATAATATCTTACAAACACACACAGTTAGTAAATAGTTATAGCCGGTAACATACTTATCGGCTCGACTGAATTCCTTATACCTAAAATTTAGCATTACATAATGTTAATTTACATCACTGCTCACCATTATATTTCTCATATATAACTACTTAATGCTAATTTAACATTTAATGCGATTATTCAAATATAAATATCCTTTCACTTTTATCTTTCAATTATAAGTAAATAATCAATTTTAGTGTAATAAATATAAATATTGTTTTATACCGATAGTCTTTAGCGGGTAGCAGAAATAAAGCCTAAGTGGGTGAACACCAGATGGCAAATTTTTATATAAGAAGTAGGGAATTTAGTATGAAAGGGGCAATTATCAGTTGGGTGGGAACTCTGCCAGCGACATCCCGGCACACACGACCCCTGCCATGGCTGCTTCCTTCCGGACCTGACCAAGTTAACAAGTTAGCGTTGCGGGAGAACCAACAGAGTCCCCATTGAGTGCTTTTTTCAAAGCATGGGCATTATGCTTGATAGGCAGTAAAATAGCAAGGAAGCACCTACTGAATGCTGTTTTATTGCACAGATAATCCTAATCTATACAACAAGTAAAGGTAGCTAGAAATAACTCATGATGAAATCGCTAAGTGGCTTATAAACTAATTAGTTAGCAGGAACTACCAGCACATCGACATTGTTATCTATTCCATTATTAATCACTTCAATAACCGTATTAGAAAGATATAAAAGCTGACCATCTGCACTCACTGATGCACTTATCGTTATCGTAGCATCGGGTCGAACTTCATTTTTCAGATAAGTGAGCTCAAAGGGTATCGATTGCCGATTATTTAACTCTGTATAATACTTTTGTGACAAGATCAGTGCAGGTAAATCCATCATCGAAGTATCTGCTAATGTAATAGTTAACACTGCACTCTCAGGTAGCTTAGTATTTTTAACAATGTTCACCTTGCCATCTATTTTACCAGAATCCACTTTTTGAGTGCCATGATCCCTTTTGCCATGTAACATTTTCTCATTCGGCTTTGTTAAATTTCCTTCACAGCCTGCTAAGAAAAACAAAATAAGTAAGCTAGCAATATAGTGATGTAGTTTCATTATAATCACCTATAAAACAATAAATTAGTGAAGAATTATTATTAATATTTAACATTAATATGGAACATCTCATTAAGACAATCAAAAAAGTATAGCGAATATAAATAAAATAATGAAATAGTATTTCAAATTGTAACCAAAAGTGAATTTAAAGCTATCTTAATAGAACGCATCTACCTATTTCCTGAAAATAATGGGAAAATACCGCCATCTGATATTTTTTAATCATGTCTAAGGTCACTATGAGCCCAGAATTACAGAATCTAATCAATCTAATTGAACTTGAAAAAATTGAAGAAGGTATTTTTCGAGGACAAAGTGAAGATCTTGGTTTACCTCAAGTTTTTGGTGGGCAAGTTGTTGGTCAAGCCATGTATGCCGCTAAACAAACTATTCCTGATGACAGAGTAATCACCTCTTTTCACAGTTATTTTTTACGTCCTGGCGATAGCATGCGCCCGATTGTATACGATGTAGAAATCTTGCGTGATGGCGGTAGTTTTAGCACTCGACGTATTAGTGCAATACAACATGGCAAACCTATCTTTTTTATGACAGCTTCATTTCAGTCACAAGAAGAAGGTTACAGTCACCAAAATTTGATGCCTGATGTTCCTGCTCCTTCACAACTGATTTCACAAGATGTCATTATTCAAAGTTTAGCGGATAAACTACCTGAATCCGTCAAAAAATACGCTTTACGTCCAACACCTTTTGAATTTCGCCCGGTTGAGTTCTACAGCCCATTTGATAGTGCGCCCCAAGAACCTTTCCGCTACATTTGGTTTAAAGCAAAAGGTCAATTACCTGACATCCCATCATTGCATCATTATTTATTAGGCTATGCGTCTGATTACAATTTTCTACCCGCTGCCTTACAACCCCATGGTCGCGGATTTATGGAACGTGATTTACAAGTTGCCACTATCGACCATTCAATGTGGTTCCATCGCCCATTTAAAATAGATGACTGGTTACTGTATGCAGTTGAAAGCCCTTCGGCTTCAGGGGGTCGAGGATTTGTAAAAGGACAGATTTATAGCCCTCAAGGGGATTTAGTCGCAACAGCAGTGCAAGAAGGTGTTATTCGAAAAAGAAAGGCAAATGTGACATCGCCGCAATAAAAGTAAGCAATCACTTACCTTAATACAATGAAAAAAATGAGCCGCAAACTATTGCGGCCATTAACTGAGTGCGATTAACTAAATATACTAAGGTTAGTTATAAGCGCTTTCACCATGTGAAGTGATATCTAAACCTTCTCTCTCTTGTTCTACACTGATCCGCAAACCTGCGATTTTATCGGCAATAGTGAAGGCAATATAAGCAACGACGGCTGTCCATATGATACAAACCAATATACTGAATGCCTGTATACCAACTTGCTTCATCATTGTCACCCCCTCTGCAAAGCCAGTACCACCGAGAGATGCCGCGGTGAATACACCAGTAAGCAAACAACCTACGATGCCACAAACTCCATGCACACCAAATACATCGCAAACGTCATCAACTTTTAACCAACGTTTCAAGATGACTACGCCCCACAAACCTGCGAAACCAGAAAGTAGCCCAATAATTAGTGCCCCACCAACACCGACAGTACCAGCCGCAGGTGTCACGCCAACTAAGCCCGCTAAGCATCCTGAACATGCACCTAATAAAGAAGGCTTATCTCTAAAAATCCATTCTGCTAATGTCCATGATAATATTGCACCAGAAGCCGCTACCACCGTATTAACGAACGCTAATGCAGCAACACCATTTGCACTTCCAGCAGACCCCGCATTAAAACCAAACCAGCCGATGAATAGAATCGAAGTTCCCATAAATACCATCGGCAAATTATGCGGTTTAATCGCCTCTCGACCAAATCCAGTACGTTTACCGAGTAAGTAAGCACCAACTAAACCAGCTACCGCAGCATTAATATGTACAACAGTACCACCAGCAAAATCAAGCGCGCCATCTTGTGCGAGTAGCCCACCGCCCCATACCATATGAGCCATTGGGATATATGCAAAAGTCGTCCAAATAAGGGTGAAAATTAGTATGGCTGAAAATTTAACTCTTTCCCCTAAAGCACCGACAATAAGCGCAACAGTCAAACAAGCGAAAGCGCCTTGAAATGCAACATGAACAAATTGAGGAATGGTCGCAGACAAGCTATCAACCGTAATATCTTTTAACATAAATTGGCTGAAGCCACCGAAGATGCTATTACCTTCACTAAAGGCTAGGCTATAACCATAGATAACCCAAATAACAGAAACTAAAGCAAGGATCACCGTAGTTTGTGCCATAAGTGAGAGCACATTTTTACTTCTGAGTAGCCCACCATAAAATAGTGCGATCCCTGGCATTATCATGAATATAACTAGTGCGGTACAAATCATCATAAAAGCATTATCTGCCTTATCAAGACTCTCCCCAGATGCAAGCACATTGATTGGAAAACTACCCAGTATTAGCAAATATAAGTATTGAAACCATTTACCCATTTTCATTCTCCTAAAGTGCATCGTCTTGTTTTTCACCCGTCCGAATACGGACAGCCTGCTCGAGTTGTAGGACGAATATTTTCCCATCCCCCACTTGCCCGGTATTTGCTGTTTTTTCTATTGATTCAATAACGGCTTCAGCAAGCTCATCGGGTACGGCGATTTCCATTCTCACTTTAGGCAAAAAATCCACCGTATATTCTGCTCCACGGTATAATTCTGAATGCCCTTTTTGTCGACCAAAACCTCGCACTTCTGCAATGGTGAGTCCTTGTATACCAATATCAGAAAGTGCCTCCCTAACTTCATCTAATTTGAACGGTTTAATGATTGCGATGATATATTTCATTTCCTCTCCAATAATTTAGATATCCAATAAACTCACTACCCCTGTTTAACTGCATAAGTCATTGAGCAAATAACATGCCAAGAATAATTATCTTTATAATTCAATGGATAACAAAAAAACAAAAGGCTATCCAATTGGATAGCCTTTTAAAATGCATTATTAGAGTGCAATAACAGTTAAGTTAGTAACATTTCAGGTTCAATTTCATCACGAGAATCCAACAATTCACCGACCTGTTGTAATTGGTACATTTGATAATAGCGACCTTTTTGCTGCAAAAGTTGAGCATGATTTCCTTGCTCTACGATTGCACCACGATGAAGCACGACCACTTGATCTGCATCTACAATTGTCGATAATCGATGCGCTATCACTACCAATGTCGTCGTTTTGCGGATCATTCGTAGCGCTTTTTGGATAGCCTGCTCCGTACCTGAATCAATATTTGCAGTGGCTTCGTCTAAAATTAAAATTTTAGGTGTAATAACAAGCACTCGAGCCATCGCTAACAACTGCCTCTGCCCAACAGAAAGTGTATTACCTTGCTCTCCGAGTAGCGTATCAAGCCCCTCAGGAAGTAAGCGAACATGCTCTGCCAATTGCACAGTTTCTAATACCTGCCACACTTTTTCTTGGGTGACATCTCGTCCTAATGCTACATTATCAAAAAATGATGTCGCCAGTACCACTGGATCTTGTTGCACCATCGCAATATCATTACGTAGGATCTGATGAGACAACGAATTCAAATCGCGCCCACCCAATAAGATTTCACCTTGCTGCCAAGGATAATATCCCATAATTAAATTTGCGATGGTGCTTTTACCACTTCCGGTATGACCAACTAATGCCACAAAATTATTTTCAGGAATATTAAGATTAATATCGTTAAGAACCGTTTTGTCATCACGATAAGCAAATGTCAGATGATTGATTGCTATTGAGCCATTTTGCAATGGCGCAATACTTTCTCCATATTCCTGTTTAGGACTATCCATCAATTCAAAGACACGCTCTCCCGACACCACAGCTTGCTGTAACATAGATTGCTGAGAAGTTAGCTCAATTAATGGTTCATTCAATCGGCCTAAATAATTAATAAATGCATAGAGGACACCAACACCTATTGTTGTGGAACCTTCAAAACCAAATAGCAGCAGTAATCCACACAGAACCATAGCCGAAAATAAGCTGAGTAATGGACGCAATAACAATCCATCCAATTTTAACGCTTTCATTCTAGCTAAGTAATGCTGTTGGCTAACATCTTGAAGTTTAGCGCCAAACCTTGCCTGCTGTAAAAATTGCTGGATAACCGTCATACCATTAATGACTTCATTGAAACCATTATTTATATCTGCAAGATAAGATCTTACCCGTCGAATTATCGGTGTACTTAGGCGCTGATAAACAATCATGACAATAAATACAGCTGGAAAAATCATCACAGCCACAGATGCCATTCGCCAATCCAATGAGAACATGGCCACTAACATGGCACAAATCAAAGCTAAGCTACGAAACACAGTGGGAACAACCATCACAAAAAGATCTTTAATCACCTCAGTGTCATTGGTTACGCGAGAAATAATTTGTCCAACAGGCTGTTTATCAAAAGCACTTAATGGCTGCCTGAGTGCAGCATTCATGACTTCTGCTCGTAATGTTTGAACAACACCAACTGATGCTTTATTAAATAATATTATTTGATAATAATGTAATAAGGCAGCAATCACTTGTAACAAGATAAAGCCCACCGCCATATATATTGCTAATGGCATAATTATCTGTTTTTTAGCAACCATGTGGTCAATGAAATAGCTAACGAGTAATGGGCCACTCACCTCAGCAATAGCAGCAAGCCACAGCATTGCAATTGCAATAGTCATCGTGCCGCGATGTGGTTTACCGTAAGATAACAAGCGTTTTAAAGCCGGCCATAGTGATTTTTTTTGGCTCATAAATCACCATCCAAAGCCGCTTCAATTTGTTGATAACGATACATATCCGTATACCAACCCGGCTGATTAATTAGCCCCTCATGTGCCCCTTGAATGGCAATACTACCTTGTGAAAGTACGAGTATATTATCCGCTTCAACGAGTGCAGATAATCGATGGGCACTAATAATCAGTGTTCTACCTTGTCGCCAGCGATTCAAATTTTGTAAGATAGTGAACTCCGTTTGTCCATCAACAGCAGAAAGTGCATCATCTAAAATAAGAATTTCGGTATTTTGTAGTATGGCTCTCGCAATCGAAATTCGTTGTTTTTGTCCACCTGAAAGCATAACGCCGCGCTCACCAACCTGTGTTTGATAACCTTCCGGTAAACGTAAAATATCATCATGCACACAAGCAATACGTGCAGCTTCATGTATTTGTTCTATTGATGCATCAGGTCGCCCAAGAGCTATATTACCGCCTACAGTGTCAGAAAATAAAAAAGGTGTCTGATTAACAACTGCAAGGCGAGCACGCCATTCATCTAAATGAATCTCAGATAGCGGCATGTTCTGATAACAGATATCCCCCTGAGTAACATCAAATTGACGTTGTAATAGCGTTATTAATGTAGATTTTCCAGAACCAGTAGGCCCGCACAAGCCCAAAAACCGTCCTGGTTTTAAAATAAAATCAACATTTTTAAGCACCACTCTGGAAGTTTCAGGGTAACTAAATTCTTTTATATTCGCCGTAAGTATCCCTTTTTCCTCTTGTAAAGACTGAGAACCGTCTTTAATAACTAAAGGTTCTTCTAACAGACTCAGAATACGGCTATACGCTGCACTTCCGCGCTCAACAATATTAAACATCCAAGCAAGTGCTAACATTGGCCAAATCATCAGTCCCAAATACATAATAAAACTGGTGAGTTCACCCAGTGTCAATGTTCCCTGTAACACCATCCAGCTACCACCTGCTATCGCAAGCAAGTTAGCCATACCGATAGCAATAAAAATAGTTGGATCAAAACGTGCATCTATCTTAGCCACATGCATGTTTCGTCGCCCTGCTTCTGTTGCTACCTGCTCAAATTGATTTGATTGCTTTTCTTCAAGACCGAAAGACTTGATCATGCGAATACTGGTTAAACTTTCTTGGGCATGATTATTTAAGGTTGAAAATGCACCTTGTGCATGTTTAAAACGATGATGTAGTTGATCGCCATAACGTTTAATAACTAGTGCCATAATAGGCATAGGTATTAGTGCAAGTAATGTAAGCTGCCAACTGATTTCTACACTCATCATAATCAAAACTGCACAGCCCATCACAAGGGAATCAACTAAAGTTAACACCCCTTCACCCGCAGCAAAAACGACTCTATCAACATCATTAGTCGTACGAGCAATAAGATCGCCTGTGCGATATTTAAGATAAAATGCTTGATTTTGAAGACTTAATTGTCGATAGAATTTTTGTCTTAATTGAACTGCCAATTTATAAGATGCGCCAAACAACCAAAGTCGCCACACATAACGCAGGCCATAAACGATCAATGCAATAAACAGCATCAATACAACATATGAAATTAATTGGTTTCTTGTCATGGTTTCTTTGCTAATACCATCCACAACAATACCAACCAGTCGAGGAGGAACTAGCTGTAAGATAGCAATGATAATAAGGAAGCCAATAGCCCCTAGATAGCGCCGCCATTCACTTAAAAAATACCAACTTAGTTGTGAAAATAATCGCACGTAATACTGCCTTGAGTCATGTTAATTCCGCGGTCGTCATTCAACGTTTAGTTTGAATGTAAATAATATTCAAAAAGTTCTAATCTAATAGCTAATCAGGAATAGGTAATACTGTTGTGTATTTAATTTTTTCCATTGCAAAACTTGAGGTTACATCAATTAGCCCATGAACACCATTGACCAATTTCTTATAAAACAAATCATAAGACTTCATATCATGAACTTCAACTTGCATAAGATAATCATACTCTCCGGCCATACGATAAAACATAAGAACCTCAGGAAGCAGGCTAACAAATGAAACAAATTGCTCATACCATTCACTGTTATGATGTTGAGTTTTAATCATCACTATCACAGTTAACCCTAAACCGAGCTTTTCACCATCAAGTAATGTCACTCGACCACGAATATAGCCATCGTCTTCTAAGCGCTTTAACCTTTTCCAACAAGGTGTTGATGTTAAGTTAACCGCTTCGGAGAGAACATTAAGAGATAAGCTGCTATCATTTTGTAGCAAACTGAGCAATTTTTTATCTATCTTATCTAACATGTTATCTCTCCAGATCTCAATAATGCTTAATTAATGGCTAAATAATTTAAAAACAAAAAAATGTCACTAATAACTAGTATAATAGAATTATTTTATATAAATAGGCATATTAAGGTATAAATAATGCAACAACGAATGAACGATAATCTAAAATAACGATTAAATAAGCAGTGGCATCGCTAACATAACCATTTACTAAGCCTATAAATCAGCCTTGAATCTTAGCTCACAGCTCATCGACTATAAATAGAGTGGGTCTTACTATATATAATCATGTACCTGTAAATGTTCATGCGCCTCTTATATTTTAGATAAAACAATTTTTATGACAAAGGAGATATTTATGAAACGTGCAGTTGTCGTCTTTAGCGGCGGTCAAGACTCAACGACGTGCCTCATCCAAGCATTAGAAAATTATGATGAGGTTCACTGTGTCACCTTTGATTACGGTCAACGCCATCGTGTTGAAATTGAAGTTGCTCAACAATTAAGTCAACAACTTGGCGTTACGGCCCACAAAGTATTAGATGTTAAGCTACTTAATGAGCTCGCAATTAGTAGCTTAACAAGAGATAACATCCCAGTACCCGATTATCAAGAAAGTGAAGACAGCGGGCTGCCAAGTACTTTTGTGCCAGGTCGAAATATTCTGTTTCTAACACTGGCTGCAATTTACGCTTACCAAGTACAAGCTGAAGCTGTTATTACCGGCGTCTGTGAAACTGATTTTTCAGGCTACCCAGATTGCCGAGATGAATTTGTAAAATCACTCAATCATGCCGTTGACCTTGGGCTCGCGAAGAATATTCGTTTTGAAACGCCACTCATGTGGCTAGATAAAGCCCAAACATGGGCTCTTGCAGACTCTTACGGACATCTTCAAACAATAAGAGAACAAACTCTCACTTGTTATAACGGTATTCAAGGTGATGGCTGTGGTGAATGTGCTGCATGCCATTTACGAAGCAAAGGCTTAAGTTATTATCTCGCCAATAAAGAAACGGTAATACATGCTCTAAAGCAACACTTATCACAAAATTAGTTTTTTATTACCTACCCATAATAAAAAGGCAAAATTGCGACCAGAGAGCTTATTGTTCTCTGGTCTCTTAAATCTATACATCAATGAAACCATCTGAGTGAGAAATAAATGATTCTAGCCGTTCCCTGAGTTCATTTTCAATGGTTACGGATTTATTCAATACAGTATCAATAAAAACAAAAGTGACATAGGCATCAGAAACCACCTCAGATTGCCCATTTTTAATTCTGATTATTTGTTGATAACACTGCGCACTTTTCACACCAAATTTTTCCATGCGGGTGACAACAGTAAGTTCATCGCCAAGAACAGCACCTTGGAAATAATTAACATTTATATTAACTGCGGCCATCGTAAATTTATTCTTAATTGCCCAATCAATAAAATCGAGTTCATTCATCCAATCCCATCTATCTGCTTCATAAAATTCCAGATAACGCGCATTGTTAACATGTTGGAATACATCAATATGGAAACCATATATTTTAATTTTCGTCGCCATCACTACTCCGACCAGTTTGTTTTTGATAACATAAAAATAACAAATGTTAGGCCTATGTGCTGAATAAATATCATTTCTAAGACATAGCTCGCAAATTAATGTATGTCCATTCATTTTCAGTACAACAAATAATCTAAAAATCTATCAGCATTTCAACTTTTCATTATTTAAATAAGTAAGCACCCATAATTTTATATGGGTGTTTATCCTTCTCAATAATTCAAGACGCATGCAAATGATCAGCGAATATCGTCAGGTTCATAGGTCAAAAACCTACAACTTACAAAATGACGAATACAACGAGCTAGAGCACAAGCTTATCCTTATTTTTTTCCAAAAATGCAGGACCGATGCCCTGTACCTCTAAAATGTTCTCGATAGAATTAAAAGCACCGTATTTTTCTCTGTACTCGACGATCGCTTTCGCTTTTTGGACCCCAATACCATTAAGTTTTTGTGCGAGCTCATCAACACTGGCCTGATTAATATTCACCTTATCAGATAGGTCTATGCTTACTCCTGGCTTATTCTCTCCTTTCGGTGAAACCAATGCTGTCGCCTTCTCCGTCTCAATCTTTTTAGCTGAAACAAATGAAGAAAAAGGACATAGCATTGTAATAACCAATGTCACACCCAACCCTTTTTTAATTTGCTTTATCCATGGCATAGCTACTCTCCTGTATGTGTAGAGACGCTACAATGTCAAAAGTGTAGTCAAAAAGCATTTGAGGAAGTTTTAGAATGGGAAAGGCCACCCAAAGGTGGCCTTTAATTATGGAGATTACAATCTTAGTTGCGAAACTGCTCGCAATTATTCAAGATTTTGTATTTCAATTTTTGCATTTGAACGTAAATTCAAGATCAGTGCTTCATTAACAGCCGCACTCATTGCACCTTGATATTCACGAGTCAGTTGACTTAGCTCTTCTTTAGTCGGTTGCCCTAAAGTAACTTTATCTAATTGAATAATAACAAGGTTATCTTGTTCATCACGCGCTGTTGTATAGGTTGGCTTACCTTCAAGCGGTTGAGGCATTTCCATGGTCGCATTAGTTATTGCTGTTTGCGGCATTAGACGAGAAATCTTCTGAACATCAGCAAATTTAATACCTGCCGCGTTAAGCGCCTCTTCACCTTTGCCAGCTTTTAGCTCTGCAACCAATTTATCACCTTCAGCTTTCAGCTGGGCATCTGCTTTTTGACGTTTAACCAGCGCTTCAATATCTGATTTCACTTTTTCAAATGGCTCTGTCATTTCCGCTTTAAAGTGAGTAACACGTACAACAAATGCACGGTCACCTTCGACGTTAATTACATCAGAGTTAATGCCTGTCGAACCATTTTTATCAACAAGACGCTCACTGAATATTTCATTAACTACTTTCGGGAAATTTAATGCTGCTGGTGGATTATTACGGTCAAACCAATCAGTTGTAGCAATTTTCAAACCTGATACATTTTCAACAGATATTAATGATTCATTATCATTCGTTGCAGCTTCACTGACTTTTTGCTGTAAATCATAGAACTGTTTGATGCTTTTATCTTGAAGCAAAGTAACTTCAAGACTTTCTTTAACTTCATCAAGAGGCTTAACAACTTCAGGTTTAATATCATCTAAGCGGAAAATCACATAACTATCTTGTGATTTAATCGGCGTAGAAACTTGCCCTTTTTCCGTTAAATTAGCACTAATAAGTTCACTTGGCGTCGACGAAGCTTCCATCCAACCAATTGCACCTTTATTTGCAGCACTATATTTATCTGTTGATTTTTCAGTTGCTATCGCAATAAAATCAGCGCCATTTTTAAGTTCATTGACGATATCATTTGCTTCTTTCTCTGATGCAACTTGGATCATGCTGTAATGCTTTTGCTCTGCCTGAGTATAGTTTTTCAGGTTTTGCTCATAAAAAGCTTTAATTTCTTCGTCAGTAATCGTTGCCTTCGGCATTGCCGCGGCATCCATTTCTACATAGCTGACTTGTACTTGCTCAGGCGCAATAAAGCTATTTTGATTAGCATCATAATAAGCCTTCAGTTCATCTTCTGAAATAACTTGCTTAGCTTGAATTTGTGCTAAAGATAATGTTGCAGTACGAATTTCACGCTCTTGCATGAACAGCTCAGCATAAGTCTTTACTTCTGATGGTAACGCAAAATCAGTACCTGTAAATGACTTGGAAAGTTGTGCACGAACGAGATCTTGGCGCATTTGTGCAGCAAAATTATCCGCATTAATATTATATCGGTTTAATACATCACGATATTTTTCACTATCAAATTGCCCATTGGTTTGAAAAATAGGCATGGCAAAGATGGCTTGCTCTATCTGCTTGTCGCTCGCAGAGAGTCCTAGCTCATTAGCATATTGATTAATCAATTGATTATTAATCAGGCTATCCAGTGCTTGGCGGCGCAGCATATTCATGCTTTCTTCATTGCTAGCAACCTCGGAGAATTTATCTCCCAGATATTCCTGTAAAGACTGACGTTCCTGCTGGAAGGCCTGTTGCAATTGTTCTCTGCTGATGGGTTGTCCATTAACCTCTGCGGCATTATTTCCACCACCGCCTAAGCCTCCCCCCATCATCACGCCACCCAGAACGAATGACAGGATAATCAGCGCTAGTACTATTTTGAGAAAAGGACTATTCGCCTTCGTGCGTAAATTTTCCATCATAAAAAGGCTTAACTCCGCTTTGTTGAATTCAATTTCTTAGGGGTCGTCGATCTTTCAAGGTGAATTTTTTCGAAATAAAAGCATTTTAATCGAGGTGAGAGGCTTGCCGCCTAGTCACCTAGGTAAAAAGCGCTCAACACAACATAAAACGAGTCGAACGTCTTTTAATCGAACCCTCAGGCAGCTTTTATTCATCACAATACTCGTGAAAGATAAAATTACACTATTTTCAATCTAAAATTGCTGAAAAAATAAGCTTAGAAGGATCAACAACCCCTATAATACGCTAATCTTAACGCAGATAGAAAAAAAAGCGCACCATTTCCATGGTGCGCTTATATATTAGCTGATTAAAAACATTCCGTCAGTTTGAGTTTTCGCAAAAACCCAATAAAGACGGAAACTAAAAATCAATTAGCTATTAACAGCGTCTTTAAGACCCTTGCCTGGACGGAAGGCAGGTACTTTAGCCGCAGCAATTTGGATTTCTTTACCAGTTTGCGGGTTACGTCCTGTGCGAGCTGCACGCTCACGAACAGAAAATGTACCAAAGCCAACTAGAGCAACATCGTCTCCTTTGCTCAGAGAACCTGTTACAGAAGCAACGAACGCATCAACAACACGGCCAGCTGCAGCTTTAGAAATATTTGAATCAGAAGCAATTTGATCAATCAGTTGAGACTTATTCACTCTTATCATCCCCATATTAGTTATGACTATCTATCTCTTAGTTAGCAATATTAGTATAGCCAACTAATGATGCAGTCGTTATATCAATCCTGAATACCAATGGCAAGAGAACAGATTACATACAAACAATTATCAGAATCATCGTTAAGTTAACGATGAAAAAAAAGGCTGACAAGTCCTAAATTAGGTGTCAGCCTTAGTTTTATACAAACTTCTTGATTCAGCTCACTCTTTTCGCTTTAGTTTTTACAACCTCAGCACCAAAAACTGGGTTTACTAACGCAATAGCGAGTACTTCTTCAATCGTTTTTACTGGATGAATTTCAAGATCTGCAATCACATTTTGTGGAATCTCTTCCAAATCGCGTTTATTTTCATCAGGGATTAATACTGTTTTTATCCCTCCGCGGTGTGCTGCTAATAATTTTTCTTTTAATCCACCAATCGGTAAAACTAACCCTCTTAAGGTAATTTCACCTGTCATTGCAACATCAGCTCTTACAGGGTTACCTGTTAGGCAAGAAACTAACGCTGTAGACATCGCAATACCTGCACTTGGGCCATCTTTTGGCGTTGCCCCTTCAGGCACATGCACATGGATATCGCGTTTTTCATAAAAATCGTTATTAATACCGAGTTTTTCAGCACGAGCACGAACAACGGTTAATGCAGTTTGAATAGACTCTTGCATTACCTCACCAAGAGAACCGGTATAAGTTAATTTACCTTTACCTGGTACACAGGCCGTTTCGATAGTCAGTAAATCACCACCAACTTCGGTCCATGCTAATCCTGTTACTTGCCCAACACGATTTTCGGTATCTGCCTGACCATAATCAAAGCGACGTACGCCCAGATAGTCTTTTAGGTTTTCCGCATTAATTTCAATGTGTTTAAGCTTTTTATCCATCAACAATGCTTTAACTGCTTTACGACATAATTTCGAAATTTCACGCTCTAAACTACGAACACCAGCTTCACGCGTGTAGTAACGAATAATGCTCATTAAGGCACTGTCATCAATGGTCAGCTCACCTTTTTTCAAAGCATTGCGTTCAATTTGCTTAGATAACAAATGACCTTTAGCAATGTTCAGTTTTTCGTCTTCGGTATAACCAGACAATCGAATGACTTCCATACGATCCAACAATGGCGCAGGAATATTCATCGAGTTAGATGTTGCTACGAACATTACATCAGAGAGATCGTAATCAACCTCTAAGTAATGATCGTTAAATGCCACATTTTGCTCTGGATCTAACACCTCTAATAATGCAGATGCAGGATCTCCACGCATGTCCGAAGACATCTTATCTATTTCATCCAACAAGAAGAGTGGGTTTTTAACCCCCACTTTTGCCATTTTCTGAATGAGCTTACCTGGCATTGAACCGATGTAAGTACGGCGGTGACCACGAATTTCAGCTTCATCACGCACGCCACCAAGTGCCATACGGGTATACTGGCGGCCAGTTGCTTTCGCAATTGACTGCCCAAGAGAAGTTTTACCCACTCCCGGAGGCCCAACCAAACACAAAATTGGACCTTTAATTTTACTGACGCGGCTCTGCACTGCCAAATATTCTAAAATACGATCTTTGACGCGTTCTAAACCATAATGATCGGTATCTAGGACTTCTTGCGCTTTCACTAAATCTTTTTTAACTTTACTGCGCGCATGCCATGGAACTTGGATCATCCAATCAATATAGCTACGAACAACCGTCGCTTCTGCCGACATTGGAGACATCATTTTCAGCTTTTGCAGTTCTGCTTCCGCTTTTTCTTGAGCCTCTTTTGGCATTTTCGCTTCTTCGATTTTACGTTTCAGCGATTCGTGTTCATCAGGTGCATCATCCATTTCGCCAAGTTCTTTTTGAATCGCTTTCATTTGCTCATTCAAATAGTACTCGCGCTGGCTTTTTTCCATCTGTTTTTTGACACGATTACGAATGCGTTTTTCCACTTGCAGCAGCTCGGTTTCTGATTCCATCATGGCCATCAAAAACTCAACACGCTCTGCAATATTTGCCATTTCTAGAACACGCTGCTTATCAGCCAATTTTAATGGCATATGGGACGCAATGGTATCAGCTAGCTTATCTAACTGATCTTGTTCAATAGAATGCAAAGAAGTCAGTACTTCCGGTGGAATTTTTTTATTCAGTTTAATGTAACTTTCAAACTGGCTGACAATAGTACGATATAAAACTTCTTGCTCTTTTTCATCAACAAGACTTACTGTTTTAGACTCATTCGAAGCTGCTGTTTCATCATAAACAGCTTCAGTATGCTCTGTAATTTCCTGAGCAAGATATTCAGCTTGCGCTAAGAAGTATTCGCCGTTGTCCGTCAGACTTGTGATACGAGCACGTCGTAAACCTTCAACGAGAACTTTAACGGTACCGTCAGGTAATTTCAGCATCTGAATAACAGAAGCGACAGTACCAACTGCAAATAGGTCGTTCACCCCAGGTTCATCCGTTGAGGCTTCTTTTTGCGCAACCAGCATGACTTGTTTGTCATGATCCATCGCTGCTTCCAGACTATGAATGGATTTTTCACGTCCAACAAACAGTGGGATCACCATGTGTGGGTATACCACTACATCACGCAGAGGCAATACTGGTATTTCAATGCGTTCGGAACGCTCTGGATTCATAAAGCTCTCTCTTCGTTTAGCTGATGCTAGTTTAAGGGTTTCAGCCTATTATTTTGATATAACACTATCAAAACAAAGAAACCACACCTCAGAATATAAACTATATGGGGACAAGATTTTAGCATTCAATGGCTAGTTGAATATAAAAAACAAAATGAGGGAAAGCCCTCATTTTGTCTGATTATTTATTGAACACATTGGGGATTAATTATCGCCAGAAGCCTGTGCATCCGGTTTGCTATAAATAAGCAATGGCTCTGACTGCTCATTAATCACATTCTCATCCACAACAACTTTTTCAACATCACTCATTGAAGGAAGGTCATACATGGTATTTAGCAGCGCGCCTTCTACGATTGAACGTAGACCACGAGCACCTGTTTTACGCACCATTGCCTTTTTGGCAATTGCTTTGAGTGCTTCTTCACGGAACTCAAGTTCAGTTCCTTCAAGATTAAACAGAGCTTGATACTGCTTAGTTAATGCATTTTTAGGCTCTTTCAGAATTTGAATCAGCGCTTCTTCGCTCAGCTCAGTTAAGGTTGCCACAACTGGCAAACGACCTATAAACTCAGGAATTAGACCAAACTTGATCAAATCTTCAGGTTCAGCTTGCGTTAATAATTCACCTTCCGTCGCTTTATCAGATTCGCCTTTCACTTCTGCGGCAAAACCAATACTTGAACGTATATTTAAACGTTGGCTAATTACTTTATCGAGACCCGCAAAAGCACCACCACAAATGAACAAAATTTTAGAGGTATCAACCTGTAAAAACTCTTGTTGAGGATGCTTACGACCACCTTGTGGTGGAACCGCTGCAACCGTGCCTTCGATAAGTTTAAGCAACGCTTGCTGCACACCTTCACCGGATACATCACGTGTAATCGATGGATTATCTGATTTGCGTGAAATTTTATCGATTTCATCGATATAAACAATCCCGCGCTGAGCTTTCTCTACATCATAATCACATTTTTGTAGCAGTTTTTGAATGATATTTTCAACGTCTTCACCCACATAACCGGCTTCGGTTAATGTCGTTGCGTCTGCCATTGTAAATGGAACATCCAAATAGCGTGCGAGTGTTTCTGCCAGCAGGGTTTTACCGCTACCTGTTGGACCGATAAGCAAAATATTACTCTTGCCTAATTCAACACCATCGCTCGTTTTATCACCATTACGTAGACGTTTGTAGTGATTATAAACAGCTACCGCTAAAACTTTTTTCGCTTTCTCTTGACCAATTACGTAATCATCAAGATGTTGTCTAATTTCATGGGGCGTTGGCAATTCACTACGCTCACGCTGTGGAGCGAGTTCTTTGATCTCTTCGCGGATGATATCGAGACATAAATCTACGCATTCGTCACAAATATAAACTGACGGACCGGCAATCAGCTTACGGACTTCATGCTGACTTTTTCCGCAGAAAGAACAGTACAATAGCTTACCTGCCCCCTCTTTGCGTTTATCTGTCATCAGTTGACCTCACTTTTATTCATATCGCCTAGTTTCAGTTAATTAACCGTAAAACAAGACAACTAATTTCTAAAAAATTTTATGATATAAACTTATATTTTATACCAAAAAGTAAGCATATTAACGGCTAGTATAGATATGGTCGACTAAACCGTACTCTTTAGCTTCACTAGCAGATAAGAAGCGATCACGCTCAGTATCACGATTAATCTCTTCGATGGATTTACCTGTATGACGAGCCATCAATTCATTCATTCGTGATTTCACTTTTAAAATTTCTTGAGCATGAATTTCAATATCGGTTGCTTGCCCTTGGTAGCCACCTAACGGTTGGTGGATCATCACGCGAGAATTTGGTAAACAAAAACGCTTACCTTCAGTTCCTGCAGTTAGCAAAAATGCCCCCATGGAACATGCTTGTCCCATACAAATAGTACTAACGTCTGGTTTAATAAACTGCATCGTGTCATAAATTGACATACCTGCTGTGATCACACCACCAGGGGAGTTTATATAGAGCTGAATATCTTTTTCTGGATTTTCTGCTTCAAGAAATAGCATCTGAGCGACAATTAAATTCGCCATATGATCTTCCACTTGACCTGTCAGGAAGATAATACGTTCTTTTAATAAACGTGAATAAATATCGTATGAGCGCTCACCTCGAGAGGTTTGCTCAATAACCATTGGCACAAGTGCCATTTGGGATGCTAGCTGCTCTTGACCGCCAAAATGTGACATCAAAATCTCCTATTAAAAACTTTCTGGTGCTTGCGCCTAATTTGCTGTCTGTCCGCCATTTTGGGTTAGAAACCATGCTACAAACAAACAATTTGTCTTTAAAAATTTCTTGAGTCTACCTACTTGAGTCACCCATTTATTTCGTACTTTCAACCAGATTGGCACAAGGTAACGAATTAAATTAGTAGAAATTCAGCTAAGTCTGCTGTCGAAAACAAGACGCTCATTAAAATAGTTTAACACAACTCTGTAGGGTTACACGGATTTATACCGAGGAAAATCCCTACTTGATATTGAAAAATGACAAAATACCTCGTCACGTTTTATCTAATGTGTTGACTCTATAATTAGGGTTTAAATATGATTTTCAAGTGACTTTATCGTAATTAACAAAAAGTCTGAATTTAAAAAGCTTTAATTGACAAAAAACCCGCAGCGAAACACTACGGGTTTATTATTTTGTACAACTAAAAAGAAAAATTAACCAGCTTGAACTTGATTCATCAGTTCAGTGAAGTTAGTTTCTTTTTCAGTTACTTTAGCGGCAGCAAGGATAGTTTCAACTGCTTGCTCTTCTAAAGCTAAGTTACGAACACTGTTCATCAGCTCTTCATTTTTGCTGTAGTATTCGATAACTTCTGATGGATCTTCGTAAGCAGATGCCATTTCTTCGATCAATGTTTTCACACGATCTTCATCAGCTTTCAGCTCGTTCTTGTTGATCACTTCGCCTAACAGCAAACCGATAACAACACGACGTTTTGCTTGTTCTTCGAACAATTCACGTGGTAATTCCATCGCTTGTTGTTCGTTGCCACCAAAACGCTGAGCCGCTTGACGACGCAGAACATCGATTTCACCATCAACAACTGCTGCTGGAACATCAACATTGTTCGCAGCGATCAAGCCATCAAGTACTTGTGCTTTAACACGGTTACGAACTGCATTTTTCAGTTCACGTTCCATGTTTTTACGCACTTCTGTACGCAGACCATCTAAAGAGCCATCTGCAATACCAAAACGCTTGATAAATTCTTCAGTGAATTCAGGTAATTCGCGTTGTTCAACTTTCTTAAGAACGATAGCAAATTTAGCCGCTTTACCTTTTAGGTTTTCAGCGTGGTAATCTTCTGGGAAGTTAACTTCGATGTCGAATTCTTCACCGGCTTTATGACCAACAATACCCTCTTCAAATCCAGGGATCATACGGCCTTCGCCCATAACGAGTGCGAAATCTTCAGCTTTACCGCCTTCGAACTCTTCACCATCGATAGAACCGTTAAAATTAACAGTAACACGAGAATCAGCAGCTGCCGCTTGTTCAACTTCTTTCCATTCTGCTTGTTGTTTACGCAGAGTTTCCAGCATGTTTTCCAGATCTTCATCTTTTACTGAGACAGCTGGCTTTTCAACTTCAATAGTTTCTAAACCTTTCAGTTCGATTTCTGGATAAACTTCAAATTCAACCGAATAAACGAAATCTTTACCTTCATCGAGTTGTTCCGGCTTATAGCTAGGAGCACCCGCTGGATTGATTTTTTGTTCAATGATTGCATTGATAAAGTTACGTTGCATAACATCGCCTAGAACGTCTTGCATAACAGACGAACCATAACGCTGTTTAACGATAGTCATTGGTACTTTTCCTTTACGGAAACCATCAACACGTACTTTCTTAGCAACGCTAACTAGCTCGCTATTTACTGCTTTTTCAATATCAGCGGCAGGAACGGTGATTGTTACACGACGCCCAAGGCCTTGAGTCGTTTCAACAGAAACTTGCATCTTCTTACCTCAAAAAAAATCTTAGTGATCGGTCTACTTCAGAGTTATGCCATTAAATCATTAGTGGCTTTCTCCCTTCCAGAACCGGGGGCATTGTTTTCACAACACTCATCCCTGATATCAGAAGCGTCCCGAAACCTTACTGAAAATTAGACGCAACATTATACCGATGCATGCGCTCTGAGTCGAGAAAAGCCGATAAAAGAAGCGATTAATCCTCTAATTTTGTGACTTTTCTGACTAAAATTCCATTTCTTCAACAAAATTGAAGAAAAATCATTCATCAATTTGATACTAAGTATATTAAAAATGATGAATTTCAGTATTCATATAAAATCAGTTTTCAAAAATAAACTCTCGAATTAGCCGTTAGCTTTACCCGCACCACGACATGCAGGTGATTTCAATGCGGTGTTAGTTAACCCATCCCACTCTTGTGGCGTATACGTATGTAACGCCAAAGCATGGATACTACCCGCTAATTCGTCTGCTAAAATAGCATAAATTTCTCGATGACGACTAAGCATTCGTTTATTTTCGAACTTTTCACTGACTAAAATGACTTTAAAATGACTTTCTGAACCTGGCAATACATTATGTTGATAGCTTTCATTTATCACTTCCAAATGAGCAGGTTCAAAAGCCGTGTGTAACTTTTGACTCACACGCGATTGCATATCCTGCGATACATTGGCGACCATAAAAAACTCCTTACTTAGAGGCTTATCTAGTATTGATAAATCCAGTAAACTACACCGCAAGCTATATTGCGAATCACACTATGAGCAACACCAAATCTTGCAATTTTATTGTAGAAAAATCTGATAATTGCAACTTTATATTATGACCGCTTCGCATTTATACGAAGCTTATACGACTTTTTTCAAAAACTGCTGTCTAACAGTTCAAGTAAAATAAACCATATTGCTGTTGCTCTAATTGCATTGCTATAATTGCCGCTATCCGCACCATAGCGGAACATTTTCAATTAGGAAAGATTAACTGGAAAAAATTATGTTAAGAAAACTGTGTTTTCCTCTTTTTGCCTTGTTTTTGCTTGCCGGTTGTACCGCAAGTAATAATACATTATCGCTTGAACCCAAGATTACCTTACCTGCTAAAAATCCAACACTGAATGCAACATCAATCAGTGTGAGTAGCGTTGATAATCGTACTCAAAAATCATTAGCTGAAGTTAACCGCGATGGTAGCTTAGTTGTACTTAATCCGTCTCGTGACCCACGCTATTTGATGCAAGAAGCAGTAGAAAAACAGATGGCAGCACGTGGTTTTATGGTCACATCACCTGCAAATATTAACTTAGTTGTTCAATTGAATAAGTTAGATGCCAAAGTTACTGAAGGAAGCCTACGCCACAATATCACCGTCAATTCAAGTGTAAGTGTCAATGCGACTGCCCCTAATGGCTCAACAAAAACACGTTCATTTACCCGTAACTTTAATACGCAAGAACTGCTAGGCGCGACGAATGCAAAAATTCAAGCGGCTATAAACAGTGCTCTTAGCGATTTAATTACCGATATGGCGAATGACCAAGAATTAACTGATTTTATCAGACAAAATTCTCGCTATTAATAATTACAAATATCGCTGTTTAACATAAGCTCTCCCAAGAAGCATATAATAAGAATGCGACTTGGGTAGCGCAATGTTGTACTGCCTTTTATACCAATATGCTGAAACACGACATATAACGAGAATTACTCTAATTAATTTCATGTTGCCAGTAGAAAGAAAATGAGTGAAGCCAAGACCCCTGTAGCGCGAATAAAACAGGTGTCGGTAAAAGGAAGAATATGCCACGCACCACCTTCAGACTACCTAACAACATTATATTAATACTATTGGGATTCGCTTCTGGCTTACCATTGGCACTTACTGCAGGCACATTACAAGCGTGGTTAACGGTTGAGAATGTTGATATCCGTACCATTGGTTTTTTCTCTCTCGTTGGTCAAGCTTATGTTTTAAAATTTTTGTGGTCTCCAATGATGGATCGCTACACTCCATCCTTTTTAGGTCGACGTCGAGGTTGGTTACTAACCACTCAAATTTTACTCATTATTAGTATTGCAACAATGGGTTTCATGAACCCTTCGCAACATTTATGGTGGCTTGCTTCATTAGCCGTCATTGTGGCATTTTGTTCCGCATCACAAGATATCGTATTCGATGCTTATAAAACTGACTTATTAAGCGCCGAAGAACGTGGTCTTGGAGCCGCAACATCTGTAATGGGCTATCGCATCAGCATGCTCGTTTCTGGTGGTCTTTCCCTTTGGCTAGCTGACAAGTTTCTGACATGGCAACAACTTTACTTGCTGATGGCAGGACTAATGCTTATCGGTGTGATTGCAACATTACTCGCCAAAGAGCCCACCGAAAATATCGCGCCCCCCGCCTCACTCAAAGATGCTATTTATGAGCCTCTCGCCGAATTTTTTAGTCGTAACAATGCATGGTTAATCTTATTGCTACTGGTTTTTTATAAGATGGGTGATGCCTTTGTAATGGCGCTAAATACCAATTTCTTATTGAATGCGTTAGGTTTTAGTTTAAGTGAAGTTGGTACCGTCAATAAAACAGTTGGGATGGCTGCAACAATTGTTGGAGCGCTTCTTGGTGGTTACTTAATGAAGAATATGAGCTTATTTAAAGCGCTATTCGTCTTTGGGGTCTTACAAGGCGTTTCTAATATTGGTTATTGGTTTCTGGCAGTCACGCCGCCGAATATCATTAGTATGGGTTCAATCATTTTTCTTGAAAATATTTTTTCTGGAATGGGAACCGCAGCGTTTGTTGCCCTTTTAATGACCTTATGTAATAAATCATTGTCAGCGACTCAATTTGCCCTTCTTTCTGCCTTATCTGCTGTTGGACGTGTCTATATTGGTCCTATTGCCAGTATTTTTGTAAGCACCTATGGTTGGCCACTCTTTTATTTAATTTCAATTGGTGTCGCTGTGCCAGGAATATTATTACTTCTAGCTTGCCGAACATCCTTAGTTTACACGCAAACGACTGGGCTATTCCAACGTCGCGAACAATATCCAAGTGGCTATAAAATTGCAGTCTATACCTTACTTACGGCAGTGAGCTTTCTAGCAATATGGCTACTAACCCTGCTTGTTTGTTCATTTAGCGGCGTAAAAATTTATTTATTTACAACACAGATATCATTTTGGCTTAACCTGCCTTACTACCAAAATATTATTTTCAATATCGGGGTTTCTATCGGTGCGCTGAGTTTGATCATCGGTGGTAGCTTAGACTTCTTAGCTGTACGTAAAATCGTCAAACAGTAAATCATCTATTCATAACATTAATTACCTAAGCTAATGCTATTAGTTTAGGTAATTTAATTCATCAATAAAAATCAGCCTCATCAATACAAACCATCTCCTACACTCAAATATCGTGATCAAACTCACTTTATCAAACCAATATGTTTTTTAATTGTTATTTAAAAGTCTAATATCTTGTTAATTTGACGATGGCTGAATGTCAAAAACAAACGTCATAAAATGATAAACTTTGTTAATAATTAAATGAAAATAATATATCATGATAAAAAAACTACTCTGCACTGCTGCCATAGCGTCTCTCGCAGGTAATGCGAACTCTGAAGAGTTTCTCGGATATCAAAATGGCTTTGCTGATATCAATGTTAACTATTTGGATTGGTCACATCGCACAGAAACCAAATCTGAACACACTACACACAAAAAAGATTTTGCTTATATTGAATTAGAAGGTGGGGCTAATTTTAAATGGGGAGAATTATATGGTTTTTTTGATGTTGAAAATCCACTTCATCAGCGCCGGACAGAGCCTGGGCGTAATCAGCGCTATACCATCAAAACAACTGGACGCGTTTATTTAGGTGATAGCGGACTCAACCTTTATGGACATGTTTATGGTACTTGGTCGATGCCGGGTGCAAAATATGGTGGCAACTTTCACGAGGTAAACACTCTATATGGGCTAGGCTATAACACCGTCATTGACGATCTGTGGTTTAAACCCTTTATTGCACTTCATTATGTCGATCAAACTTATTACTCAGGGAACAATGGCTATGTTGTTGGCTGGGTTGCGGGCTATAACTTTAAGATGTTTGAAGAGAATTTCATGATTACTAACTGGCATGAAATGGAGTTTTCTCGTCATAAACGCTATGGTAATGGCGGTCGAGATGGAATAAACGGTGCTTTAGCTTTTTGGTGGAATGCGACGCCTAACTTAGCCGCCGGTGTGCAATATCGTTATGCTGATAATAAATTAGGTGATAATTTTTACCAAGATGCGATCGTTTACACATTAAAGTATACGTTCTAACTTTCCATAAGAAAATTATATTCAATTATAATAAATCTGTTTTTTATCAATAAAGTAATAATATTACTTTACTATTTCACCGATAAGGTACTGATTTTTTCCTTATCGGTAGTAAAAAACGTATTTTCCACTACCATTTTATTTAACATTCATATCAGTTTTCATTTTTTTTCTTCTCTTTTGTATATATTTTTCCTTGTAAAATTACTAAGATAATTTACTATTAGTGTCGTTTTATCAATATATACTTATAATCCGCATCAATTTTAACTGTTTTGATATAAGTTCTTTACATGTGATCATATTAACATAAAGAGCTAACAATTCAGTTTCTTTGCCTTACAATCATTTACACTAGCATAACCTTACCGTAAAATACCCGTACTGATGAAACGACAATTAGAATCTTTGTCATTTGGGGTCGTGGATGAGACTTATGAACTACAAAAAAAGTATTGGAGCAATCTCACTGGTTGTAGCAGCCTTACTATTAGGCGGTTGTGATATGGTGTTGATGGACCCAAAAGGCGCCGTTGGCGTTAAACAAAAAGAGCTAATTCTTATTGCAGTTGGCTTAATGCTCCTTGTTGTGATCCCTGTTATCTTTATGGCATTTATTTTTGCTATGAAATACCGTGAATCCAATAAGTCAGCAACCTATCGTCCTAACTGGGCTCACTCAAATAAAATTGAGCTAGTCTGCTGGACTGTTCCTATCATTATTATCATTATTCTCGGTACCATTACTTGGAAAACGACGCATGAGCTGGATCCGTATCAGCCATTAGTTAGTGATCAGGAACCTATTACCATTGAAGTTATTTCTGCCGACTGGAAATGGATATTCATTTATCCAGAGCAAGGTATTGCAACAGTTAACGAAATCGCATTCCCTACTGGTGTGCCTGTAAACTTCAAAATCACGTCTGATTCGGTGATGAACTCGTTCTTCATTCCATCTTTGGGTGGCCAAATCTACGCGATGGCGGGTATGCAAACTAAACTTCACTTAATCGCTAATGAACCTGGCACCTATAAAGGCTTCTCTGCAAGCTATAGTGGCAAAGGCTTCTCCGATATGAAGTTCAATGCAATTGCAACTCCTGACCGCCAAGGCTTCGAAGAGTGGGTACAAAAGGTGAAAACTTCACCTAAAACCATGGATACAATGCAGGCATTTGATGAAGTCGCTAAGCCTAGCATTAACGTTCCTGTTACCTACTTCTCTAGCGTGAAACCTAAACTGTATGACGAAATTGTTCTCAAGTTTGGTCATGAACACCATCAAGGTCACGCGCCTGTAGAAACGACTAAAGAATCTACAGATCAATCTATGCATATGGGCCATAATGCTCATGCAGGCGCTGAGGAATAAGGGCATGTTCGGAAAATTAACACTAGATGCAATTCCACTTCATGAGCCAATTATTGTTATCACACTGATCGCTATTGTCCTAGGTGGACTAGCATTACTGGGTGTGATTACCTATTTTGGTAAATGGAAATGGTTGTGGAAAGAGTGGCTAACAACAGTTGACCACAAAAAAATTGGTATCATGTATATCATCGTTGCGATGGTTATGTTATTCCGCGGCTTCGCGGATGCCATCATGATGCGTGGTCAGCAAGTTCTAGCCTCTGCTGGCCAAGAAGGTTATTTAAACCCTCATCACTATGACCAAATCTTTACCGCACACGGCGTTATCATGATTTTCTTCATGGCAACTCCATTTGTTGTTGGTTTGATGAACTTTGTAGTTCCTCTGCAAATTGGTGCTCGTGACGTTGCCTTCCCATTCCTAAACTCATTGAGCTTCTGGTTCTTTGTTGTTGGTGTTGTACTTATCAACATCTCTTTAGGGGTTGGCGAATTCGCACAAACAGGTTGGTTAGCTTACCCACCACTATCTGGCTTGGAGTACAATCCTGGCGTCGGGGTCGATTACTGGCTTTGGAGTCTACAGATATCCGGTATAGGTACATTATTGACAGGTGTTAACTTCTTCGCGACGATTATCCGTATGCGTGCACCAGGTATGTCGATGATGAAAATGCCTGTCTTTACTTGGACAGCATTTTGTACCAACATCCTAATTATTGCAGCTTTCCCTATTTTAACAGTTACCCTCACGTTACTGACATTAGACCGCTATATTGGCACTCATTTCTTCACGAATGATATGGGTGGCAACATGATGATGTACATTAACTTGATTTGGGCTTGGGGACATCCTGAAGTTTATATCCTTGTACTGCCTGTATTTGGTGTATTCTCAGAAGTTGCAGCAACATTCTCCAAAAAACGTCTATTCGGTTATACCTCTTTGGTTTGGGCAACAATCGCCATTACCGTGATGTCATTCGTCGTTTGGCTACACCACTTCTTTACCATGGGGTCTGGTGCAAACGTCAATGCCTTCTTTGGTGTTGCAACCATGATTATCGCAATCCCAACTGGGGTTAAGATTTTCAACTGGCTGTTCACCATGTACCAAGGTCGTATCGAATTAAAATCCCCAATGTTATGGACTATCGGTTTTATCATCACCTTCTCAGTTGGTGGTATGACAGGTGTTCTATTAGCCGTTCCGGGTGCAAACTTCGTTCTACATAACAGCCTATTCTTAATTGCTCACTTCCATAACGTAATTATCGGTGGTGTTGTATTCGGTTGTTTTGCTGGTATGACTTACTGGTTCCCGAAAGCATACGGTTTCTCATTAAATGAGAAATGGGGTGTTCGCGCATTCTGGTTCTGGATTATCGGTTTCTTCTTAGCATTTATGCCGCTATATATCCTAGGCTTCATGGGTATGACTCGTCGCCTAAGCCAGAATATTGATCCTGCTTACCACGCAATGCTCGTAACTGCTGCAGTTGGTGCTGCGGTCATTGCACTTGGTATTGCATGTCAGGTAATTCAAGTCATTGTCAGTATTCGTGACCGCCATGCTAACCGTGATTTAACCGGTGACCCATGGGGTGGACGTACACTGGAGTGGGCAACCTCTTCTCCACCACCATTCTATAACTTCGCCGTTGAACCACATATTCAAACGCGTGATGCTTGGTGGGATATGAAAGAGAAAGGTACCGCTCATAAAAAACCAACTTCATATGAAGAAATTCATATGCCAAAAAATACAGGCGCTGGCGTAATTATCGCTGCATTTAGCTTGTTATTAGGTTTCGCAATGATCTGGCACATCTGGTGGCTCGCAATCGTTGGTTTTGGTGGCATGATTGTTACTTGGATTGCAAAAAGCTTCGACGAAGATGTTGATTACTACGTACCTGTGGCTGAAATCGAGCAAATCGAGAATAAGCACTTTGAAGAATTACGTAAGGCAGGTGTGAACGATGTCAACTAATACAGTGACTAATCAAAACTTAGCCCATGCAGAGCATGGGCATCATGATGCAGGCGGAACTAAAGTCTTTGGTTTCTGGATCTACATAATGAGTGACTTGATCCTGTTTGCCTGCCTATTTGCAACCTATGTTGTTTTGGCTGATGGCACTGCTGGTGGCCCCGCAGGTAAAGACATCTTCAGTCTGAAGTTCGTATTAGGTGAAACATTCTTACTGTTAGTCAGTAGTATCACTTACGGCTTCGCGATGATTGCCATGCACAGAGGCAAAATTGCATTCGTCAATTTATGGCTGTTTGCAACGTTCTTACTGGGTCTTGGCTTCGTATTTATGGAAGTCTATGAGTTCCATGAGCTTATCTCTGAAGGCTTTGGTCCTGATCGCAGTGGCTTCTTATCTGGATTCTTCGCTTTAGTTGCTACGCATGGTCTGCACGTCACCGCAGGTCTGATTTGGATTATCATCATGATGATCCAAGTTTCTCGCCGTGGTCTAACTGAAGTCAACAAGACGCGTCTAAATTGCCTTAGCCTGTTCTGGCACTTCTTAGATGTTGTTTGGATCTGTGTATTTACCGTTGTTTATCTGCTGGGGGCAATTTAAATGAGTCATGCAAAAGATGCTCATACCGGAGCAAGCCACGGTAGCGTTAAGACTTACATGATTGGTTTTATTCTGTCTATTATCCTGACAGTAATTCCTTTCTGGATGGTGATGGAAGGTACTGCATCACAAGCCGCAATCCTTTGGACTGTTGTTGGGATGGCTGTTGTGCAAATCTTTGTTCACCTTATATGCTTCTTACACATGAACACATCATCAGATGAGCGATGGAACCTCGTAGCATTCCTGTTCACTATGCTAATCGTCGGTATCGTTGTAATTGGCTCTCTGTGGATTATGTACAACCTGAACATCAATATGATGCTCGACTAAAGAGTTGCCATTATGTTTAAGAAATACCTGCAAGTGACCAAACCAGGAATTATCTTCGGAAATCTGATTTCTGTGATCGGCGGTTTTCTCCTTGCCTCAAAAGGCTCGATAGATTATCCGCTGTTTATTGCGACTTTGCTGGGTGTATCACTGGTCGTGGCTTCTGGTTGTGTTTTCAACAACTACATTGACCGTGATATTGACCGTATCATGGAAAGAACCAAGAATCGCCCTTTAGTTAAAGGGCTGATTGACCCGAAAGTTAGTCTGATTTACGCAACTGTGTTAGGTATTGCAGGTGTTGTGCTGCTACTCGTAGCAGCTAATGCACTGGCAATGCTGCTGGCGATAATTGGTTTCATTGTTTATGTTGGCGTTTATAGCCTTTATATGAAACGTAAATCAGTATATGGCACATTAATTGGCAGCCTTTCTGGCGCAGCACCACCGGTTATCGGTTACTGCGCAGTCACAAATGAATTTGATGCAGGTGCTCTTATCCTGTTATTAATCTTCAGCTTGTGGCAAATGCCGCATTCCTATGCCATTGCCATTTTCCGCTTTAAGGATTATCAGGCAGCTAACATTCCGGTTCTGCCGGTTATCAAGGGAATATCTGTCGCTAAAACACATATCTTCTTGTACATCCTAGCGTTTATGGTCGCAACGTTAATGTTGGCAATCAGCGGATACGCTGGTTATAAATATTTAATAGTTGGTGCAGCAGTGAGCTTATGGTGGCTTGGCATGGCTATTTCGGGTTTCAAAACCGAAAATGATGACCGTGTTTGGGCAAGAAAATTGTTCATCTTCTCAATTGTTGCGATAACTTCGCTAAGTGTGATGATGTCAATCGACCCTATCGTTTCAAGCGATACTGTTATAGCACTCGTTAGATAATTTATTCATCATTAATGATAAGCATATATAAATGGCGGGGGCTTCCCTGCCATTTTTATTTATCTCTAACTGCTTTTGCAACTCACTTTTACTTATTCTGCCTATCTATATTAATCTATTTTATGGTTAAATAGCCGCTTGCTATTTATAAGCTAGATATTAAATGCACTATTAAAAATGCTAATAGCTTGATTTAAATTATTTTTGCTACAACATAACGTGTTTATTCAAAATAGTTCGTGTTGTAGCAAGGCGGCAAACGAGGATACCTTAGGGAGCATACATAAGTATGTGACCTAAGTAGCCAAGAGAAGCCAACACCGCTACAGCACGAAATATGAAGAATAAAAATGAATGATAACAAAATGACCCCCCTAGAACTCCGCGCCACTTGGGGACTGGGTTCTATTTTCTCCCTTCGCATGCTTGGCATGTTTATGGTCTTACCTATTTTGACCAGTTATGGCTTACATTTGCAGGGAGCCAGTGAATTTTTAGTGGGTGTTGCTATTGGTATTTATGGTTTAAGCCAAGCACTATTTCAAATCCCTTTTGGCTTGATGTCTGACAAAATAGGCCGTAAACCCTTAATTATTTTTGGTTTAGTCATCTTTATTATTGGTAGTGTTGTTGCCGCCCTCAGCGATTCTATATGGGGAATTATTATTGGTCGCGCATTACAAGGGGCTGGGGCAATTTCAGCTGCCGTAATGGCTCTTCTTTCAGACTTAACCCGTGAACAGAATCGAACCAAAGCCATGGCCTTTTTAGGCATTAGCTTTGGGGTAACCTTTGCGATCGCCTTAGTATTAGGGCCTATCATCACGCATATGGTTGGATTAAGTGGGCTATTTTGGGGAATTACGCTACTGGCCATTGGTGCCATCGTTGTGACGATTTTTGTCGTACCCAATAGCAGTCATCATACAGTGAACCGTGAGTCTGCTTTTGTAAAAAGTAACTTAAAAACCGTGCTGATGCATCCGCCACTACTTAAGCTTAATATCGGTATTTTATGTTTGCACGCACTCTTGATGTCGAGCTTTGTTGCACTTCCGTTGATCATGACCGACGCAGGTTATTTAGCTAAAGATCATTGGAAAGCCTATTTGATCACCATGTTAATCGCCTTTGTCACTGTATTGCCTTTTATTATCTACGCAGAAAAATACCGCAAAATGAAGCAGGTTTTCCTATTTTGCATTGTGGTTCTGGCACTTGCGGAAGTGACGTTGTGGTTATCTGGCAGCCATTTATGGGTAATTTTTATCGGTATTCAACTCTTTTTCATTGCATTCAATGTGATGGAAGCAATTTTACCTTCGCTCATCAGCAAAGAAGCGCCGGCGGGTTATAAAGGTACTGCGATGGGTGTTTACTCTACCAGCCAATTTTTAGGTGTCGCTATTGGTGGAATTTTAGGTGGATGGCTATATGACTTTGATGGTGCAAGCACGGTATTTATCAGTGGGTTAGTGCTCACTATTGTGTGGTTCATTATCAGCCTAACAATGCAACAACCCCCTTATGTCAGCAGTATTCGCTTAATATTACCCCATCGCTTTAAAAATATAGCGCGACTTCAGCAACAGCTTGAGTCTCAAGAAGGGGTAATGGAAGTCGTGATAATTGATGAAGAAATGAGCGTTTATGTCAAAATTGATAGAAAAGTGATTTCGCGAGAACAACTCGAAGCAATTATTCACGCTGATTAACATTTATTCGTCTTCAAACTATTCTTTTTAAATGTATTATTTTTAGCTAAATTAGCCCACATAAAGTGGGCTAATCGAAAATCAATCGTGTAAATTAATCGCGGAAATTATTAAATTGGAACGGTTGACCTAAATCACCAGAACGCACTAACGCCATAACCCCTTGTAGGTCATCGCGCGCTTTCCCAGTCACACGGACTTGCTCACCTTGAATTTGCGCTTGAACTTTTAATTTACTGTCTTTAATCAGTTTAATGATTTTTTTCGCGGTCGCAGCATCAATACCTTCTTGTAGAGTAACCTCTACACTATAGGTTTTACCACTATGGACAACGTCTTCAGGCACTTTAAGTACCGCGCCATCAATACCACGTTTTGACATTTTTTCTCGTAGAATATCAATCAACTGAAGAACCTGAAAGTCTGACGCACTGGTCACTTTTATAGATTCATTTTTTTCGTTCAATTCAATGCTAGCTTCTACGTTTTTAAAATCCCAACGGGTTGTAAGCTCGCGCTGAGCATTTTCTACCGCATTACGGACTTCATTCATTTCAACTTCAGATACAATATCAAATGATGGCATATTAAGGCCTCCTGATAATCAATGTTGTGCGCATAATAACGTTTTTAGTTGCCATACTTCAAGTTGTTGCGCGAGCTGTTGCATTGTTAGCTGCGCTTATTCACTTATCTGTGCTCTGTGAGTCTCATTCATTTACTCTCTTCCTACAACTTGAATTCGTTAGAGTATATACTGGATATCTATCTGATAGACTTTACAAGGTAAAGTTTAGATAGCCTATTTCAAAGTGGTATTATTTTAGAGGGGCCCGATGAAAATAACCCTTATTGGTTGCGGTGCGATAGGCAAGCTCTGGCTTGCTTCGCTGACCTTGCAAGGCCATGATACCCAAGGCTGGTTACGTATTGCTCAACCGGATTTATTTGTTGATGTCAATGAGCCCGATGGCCGTACTTTTCGCGAACTCATTCCTTGTAATAATATTAATCACCTTAATACCAGCGAGTTAGTGATTGTCTGTCTAAAAGCGTGGCAAGTTTCTGATGCATTGCTGCCACTACTTAGCAGTATTCCTGAAACTAGCCCCATTTTACTGCTCCATAACGGAATGGGGACAATTGAAGAGCTCGGCGCTTTACGACACCCATTTTTAAGTGGGGTAACAACTCATGCTGCTTGGCAAGAGCACAACCAAGTCTTTCATGTTGCTAATGGTATTACTCATATTGGTGCCGTCAATTCTCAAGCTGAATTTTATTACCCTATTGCTGATGTCCTACATGAAGCCTTACCTGACGTTGCATGGCACAATCAAATTATAACGACCTGTTGGCGAAAGTTAATTGCAAACTGCGTGATAAATCCGCTCACTGTCGAATATAATGATAAAAATGGTGCGCTTATTCATCACGTTAAACAAGTTGAACGCATTATTGATGAAATTTGTCAGGTCATGACCGCTGAAGGATTACATACCGACAAAGCCGAACTTACCGAGTACATTTATGGCATCATTGATAATACAAAAGATAACTATTCATCAATGCTGCAAGACATTCGTAATCATCGGCGCACAGAAATTGATTACATTACTGGATATTTGATAAAGCAAGCCAGAGCTCATGGTCTCCAAACGCCGGAAAATGACCGTTTATATCACTTAGTTAAAAATAGAGAACAACAATATGACGGCTTCAGTTCTAATATGCGTAGCCAATGGTAGTGAAGAAATAGAAACAGTCACTACGGCTGATTTACTTGTCAGAGCTGGTATACAAGTGACGCTAGCTAGCGTCACCGAAGATAGCTCCGTTGAAATTACTGCATCAAGAGGAATGAAGTTTATTGCGGATACCCCACTAATCAATGTGGCGGATGAGCCTTTTGATGCCATCGTATTACCCGGAGGACTCGCGGGTGCTGAGGTTTTTCGTGATAGTCCTTTAGTGGTTGAAAAAGTACGACGCATGCATCTTGATGGTAAAATTGTGGCCGCAATTTGTGCAGCTCCAGTCGTGGTTTTAGAATATCACCAGTTATTTCCATTCGGTAATATGACCGCCTTCCCGACATTGAAAGATAAAATTCCAACGAATAGATGGGTCGATAAACGTGTTTACTTCGATGAGCGCGTTAATTTGTTAACCAGCCAAGGTCCTGCAACCTCATTTGATTTTGCATTAAAACTGATTGAATTATTACTTGGTCGAAAAATTGCTGGCGAGGTTGCATCACAATTGGTTTTACCCAACGGGATCAATGATTATTTAGAAGATTAGTACCTTAAAAAGAGCAGGTTTATTGGTTCCCCTGCTCTTTTTAAATAAGCGATTACGGACGATAAACCTTAATATTATCAAACCCTTGTTCTTTCAAGTATAGCGCTTGCAAACGGCTCATGACCCCACGATCGCAATACAACAAATAGGTTTTTTCTTTCGGTAAATCACCGAACTGCGTACTTAAACGGTAAAACGGAATGTGTTTAACTTCAATACCGTCAATCACCAAAGGCTTATCTTCATGTTCATCCGGTGAGCGGATATCTAAGACGACTTCATTAGCCGCGGATAAATCACTAACCATTTCAACTTCAGGCACCTTCTCAAGGCTTTCCTGCGCGATTTGGCGAATATCAATATTTTGTGATTGCTGAACAACCGCATCTAAAATACTAAAATCAAAGTTAGCTTCTTCCGCTTCAATTTTAGCTTTAACCGCTTTAACTGTTGGACTTTTTGAGATAACGCCACAATATTCAGGCATCGTTCTTGAAAACTCTTCAGTTCCAATCTGGCGAGCTACTTTAATAATGTGCTCTTTATCATGGGAAATAAGTGGTCTTAAAATCAAGGTATCAGAGGCATTATCGATAAGACGCAAATTAGTCAGTGTTTGGCTAGAAACTTGCCCTAACGCTTCACCGGTGACAATCGCTTGAACACCATAACGTTCAGCAACTTTAGATGCAGCGCGAACCATCATGCGCTTAAGCACAACGCCCATCTGACCGTCATCAACTTTTTCTAAAATTTCAGCGACAACAGGTTCAAAGTTAACCGAAATAAAACGAACTTTGTGCGAGCTACCAAAACGATTCCATAAATAGTGCGCAATTTGCTTCACACCAATTTCATGTGCCGCACCACCAAGATTAAAGAAGCAGTAGTGAACACGGCAACCGCGGCGCATCAACATATAGCTAGAAACACCAGAGTCAAATCCACCTGAAATTAAGGATAAAACATCTTCTTGAGTTCCAATGGGGAAACCACCAATTCCTTCAATACGCGCTTTAACTAAAATAAGATTTTCATCTTCAATTTCTAAATGCACAGTTGTATCAGGATCAGTCAGTTTAACTTTTGCTGTCGCAATGTGTTGATTTAACCCACCGCCAATATAACGCTCTGCCTCAATCGAGGTAAATTCATGTTTACCTCTACGTTTTACTCGAACACAAAAGGTTTTATTTTCAAGTGAAGGCGCATAATATTCATACACCATCTCATAGATATGGTGCAAGCTGGTGAAGGGTTTATCTTCCACTTCAAGAATATGGTGAATACCAGGAATACGACTTAGCATATCGCAAATTTCGTCGTGTTGTGTTTCCCCTTTTACACGCACTTCAATGTTATCCCAATGACGGACAACCGCGATTTCTTCACCAAACGGTTTAAGGACGTTACGGATACTACTGGTTAGGATTTTAATGAATCGTATTCTAACAGTCTGGCTTTTAATGGTAATTTCTGGGAATAACTTAATGATAAACTTCATAATAGCGGCATGTTCAAGGTTATAGGGAAAAACGAACGTATTTTAAACGCGACACACGTACACTTTACCGATTGTCAATAATGGGAAACATTATAACACTATCTTGCGCGGCGAATCTAAAAACACCAATAATAAATTGTAACCACGCCGAGACTGCGTTAGTCTGCTAAACAATTAAAATACCTTCGAACAAGTGATTTAACATTACTGGTTAATGAATGATGGCTAAAGAAAAATCCCAAAAAGTTCCAACTGTTAGTTTTGAAAACTCGCTAAAAGAGCTTGAGCAAATCGTTGCTCGCCTTGAGTCTGGCGATCTTCCATTAGAGGATGCGCTAAATGAGTTTGAACGCGGTGTTCAAATTGCTAAGCAGGGCCAAAAAGTCTTACAACAAGCAGAACAACGTGTTCAAATTCTGCTTAGTGATGATGAAAATAAACCCCTTGATGATTTTTCACCTGATACAGAATAAATTATGTCCGAAAAATACCTAAATAATTTCGTTCAGCAACAGCAACAAGCCCACGAAAGAGTTAATCAATATTTATTAACAGCCTTAGATGCATTACCTTTTGCTGATTTACCTTTAGCTCAAGCAATGAAATATGGCACATTATTGGGTGGAAAACGTTTACGCCCATTTTTAACCTATGCTGTAGGTTCAATGCTGGGTGTATCCCAAGAAAACTTAGATGTGCCCGCTGCTGCCGTTGAATGCATTCATGCTTATTCGTTAATTCATGACGATTTACCTGCTATGGATGACGACGACCTACGCAGAGGTCAACCGACTTGTCATATCAAGTTTGGTGAAGGTAATGCAGTTTTAGCGGGTGATGCCCTACAAACATTAGCCTTTCAATTATTGTCATCAGCACAAATGCCAGATGTTTGCGACAAAGACAGAATTGCAATGATTGCAGAGCTATCTTATGCAAGTGGCCTCGCGGGTATGTGTGGCGGACAAGCTTTAGATCTTGATGCAGAAGGTAAACGCATTGATCTTGCTGCCCTAGAACGTATTCATCAACATAAAACAGGCGCACTCATTCGCTCAGCAATTCGTTTAGGCGCATATTCTGCAGGTGAAAAAGGTCATTTATTATTACCGGCTTTAGATAAATATGCTGAATCTATCGGCCTTGCCTTTCAGGTCCAAGACGATATCCTAGACGTTATTGGCGACAGTTCGGTGACAGGTAAGCGTCAAGGTGCAGATGCTGAACATGAGAAAAGTACTTATCCATCCCTGTTAGGCCTTGAATCTGCACAACAAAAAGCACGTGAGCTCTATCATAATTCAATTGCAGCTTTAGAGACTATCCAATCGCAAGGCTATAATATAGAAATGCTGAAAGCTTTAGCTAATTTCATTATTGAGCGTAAAAGCTGACAATATGCTTTGCCTTTTGGCATTCATAAGGCCGATAATTACAACATTATTACCCGATGTAATTTAAATTGTATGACGGGTTATACCCTAATAATTCAAATTGTAGGTAGACCTATCCCGAGGAGCATACAAAAGTATGAGACTTGGGTGGCATAGCGAAACCAACGCCCCTACAGCTTGAAGTATGACGGGTATTTTTTTATTAATTAAAAGTGAGCACCTAATGAGTATCGACATCGCTAAATACCCTACGCTGGCACTAGCCGAGACACCAGATGAACTTCGTCTGCTGCCTAAAGAGAGCTTGCCTAAGCTTTGTGATGAGCTTAGGCAATTTTTACTTAATAGCGTGGGACGTTCAAGCGGTCACTTTGCTTCCGGTCTTGGTGCCGTTGAGCTTACCGTGGCATTACATTATGTGTATAAAACTCCTTTCGACAACCTTGTCTGGGATGTTGGGCACCAAGCCTATCCACATAAGATTTTAACGGGTCGTCGCGATAGAATTGATACTATTCGCCAAAAAAATGGTTTGCACCCTTTCCCTTGGCGCGCTGAAAGTGAATATGACATTTTAAGTGTAGGTCACTCCTCAACCTCAATTAGTGCAGGTTTAGGTATGGCGATTGCCGCCAAAAAAGAGAATAAAAATCGTAAAACTGTCTGTGTAATTGGTGATGGTGCGATTACTGCGGGTATGGCTTTTGAAGCAATGAACCATGCGGGCGATGCAGAAACAGATATGTTGGTGATCCTCAATGATAACGAAATGTCTATTTCTGAAAACGTCGGTGCACTGAATAACCATTTAGCGCACCTACTCTCAGGCAAGCTGTATACTACGCTACGTGAAGGTGGCAAAAAAGTTTTCTCAGGCATTCCGCCTATTAAAGAATTATTGAAGAAAACTGAAGAGCACATAAAAGGCATGGTAGTACCTGGTACTATGTTTGAAGAATTAGGTTTTAATTATATCGGTCCTGTTGATGGCCATGATGTCGTTGCCTTAACCCAGACCTTAAAAAATATGCGAGACCTTAAAGGTCCTCAATTTTTGCATATTATGACCAAAAAAGGTCGTGGCTACGAGCCGGCAGAAAAAGATCCTATCAGCTGGCATGCAGTGCCTAAATTCGATCCAAGCACATTCACACTACCTAAAAGTAAAGAAACAGGTCCCACATTCTCTAAAATTTTTGGTGACTGGCTGTGTGAAGAAGCGCGAGATGACGAAAAACTGATGGCTATCACACCAGCAATGCGTGAAGGCTCGGGTATGGTTCGTTTCTCAAAAGAATATCCTGACCAATATTTCGATGTCGCGATTGCTGAACAGCACGCAGTTACCTTTGCCGCTGGTCTAGCTATTGGCGGTTATAAACCGATTGTAGCAATTTATTCGACTTTCTTACAACGTGGCTACGACCAAGTGATCCACGATGTGGCTATTCAAAAACTGCCCGTCATGTTTGCTATTGATCGCGCAGGAATTGTTGGTGCTGACGGTCAAACCCACCAAGGATCATTTGATATTTCATTCTTACGCTGCATTCCAACTATGATCATCATGACACCGAGTGATGAAGATGAATGTCGCCAAATGTTACATACAGGATATCAATACCAAGATGGCCCAACCGCAGTTCGTTATCCAAGAGGAACGGGAACCGGTGTGGAACTTAAGCCGCTATCGCCGCTGCCAATAGGTAAAGGTATTATTCGTCGTCAAGGTGAGAAAATCGCTATCTTATGCTTTGGTACTTTATTAAGCCACGCATTAGAAGCCGCTGAGCAACTCAATGCCACTGTTGTTGATATGCGCTTCGTGAAGCCACTTGATGAGGCACTAATCCTTGATATGGCAAACAACCATGAATTCATTGTGACACTGGAAGAAAATGCCATCATGGGTGGTGCAGGTAGTGGTGTTAATGAATTTTTGATGCGTGAAAAGAAAATTTTACCGGTATTAAATCTTGGATTACCTGATTTTTTTATCTCTCAAGGCAGCCAAGAAGAGCTAATCTCAGAACTTGGTCTAGATTGCGTTGGCATTGTTCGCTCGATCACCACTTATCTCGACAAACCTTAATCTTTAATTCAGTAGGCATTGCAATACGCAGTGCCTACTTCTATTTTATTGCATAAAAAGCAAACCACACCGAAGAACAGCTTCACACCGCTTGTGAGTAATAGTATTCATTTATATTACCATTTAAATATAAATAACTTTAAATCCTTTTTATTTACATTTTAAACGTATCCCAATATCATTCAATCTAATAAAAAAACATAATTAAAATTTATTTATAAGTAAAATAATTATTTTTACTTTTTATTAAAACAAGAACATCTGATTTAAATGTAAATATTACAAATAAAGGCATGCAAATTATTTTAAAATCTATTAGTATGAAGTGTATCACGGTGTTTCATGATAATTTAAATATTGAATTAATCTCATTAAACGCCCGTAGTCTGGGAATGCTTACCTTATGTATGCAGCGACTTAGACATAAGAAAGCAAATTTATAAAAGTGATAATATTAACTGTGTTAATTTAACAAATTTAACCCGAAATTAATTAATCGATATATTTATATTCTTATTTAATAACTTAATAACAGTTATTCACCAGTCAAACTAAAATTAGCATATAGTTTCTCTTTATTAGAAGAATTTAATTATTAGATTTTGGAGTGCTTATGTGTGGACAATATATTAATGAACCCTTGTATTTATCTATTGCAAGTTGGATCTTAAAGCAAGACCGTTGGACAACAGCCCGAGAAATATCAAATAATTTTGATATTCCGCATCCTAATGCGGTCAATATTATCTCTTATATTCTTTCAGATGTGACTGAGATCCAATGTGAAATTAAAATGATCCCAAATAAACTTGCAGGTAGAGGATGTCAGTGCCAAAGGCTGATTAAAGTCAAAGGTATTGATAACCAACTCTATTCTCGTCTTAGAGGCTATCAATCTGAAAAAGTAACGCTTAGCTCTCCTGCTAAAATGGCAGCAGTTCCGCCTACTGAGCTTAATAGAGAACAAAAATGGCAGTGGATGCTGTCAAAAGCACAGCGCCGTGAAGCGATTTAATATTGATCTGTAAAACGCAGGTTTATTGAATTTTTATAACTGCGTTTTACATTATCTAATCACGTAGAACTTATTTATTTACTGCCCTTTCGGTTTGACATCTGTTGTGCCGACTAGCAAAGGACGGTTTGCCTCGATCTCAGTTAATGGCATTGTTTCTTGTAATCCTAAATGGTATCGCCCCGCTAAATCTTGATATTCTTTGGTGTTTAAACGCTTCCAATACATTTCATCATCAGTGACTCGGCGAAGATAGCGAGCGGGACTGCCCACAAGAAGCTGCCTTGTTTCCCCAACAAACCCTGCTTTCACAAAGCTCATTGCCGCCACGATACTTTCATCGCCAATAACTGCACCATCCATAATCACACTGTGCATACCAATTAATGTATCACGACCAATAATGCAACCGTGCAGTATTGCGCCATGACCAATATGACCACATTCACGAACTATTGTTTCTACATTGCTGTATCCGTGCATAATGCAACCATCTTGGATATTTGCGCCAGCTTCAATAATTAAGCGTCCATAATCGCCACGTAAAGAGGCATGTGGCCCAACAAATACACCTTCGCCAATAATAACATCCCCAATAATAACAGCTGAGGGATGGATATAAGCGGTTGGATGAACCACGGGGATCACCCCTTCAAATGCATAAAAGCTCATAATGCCTCTATTATTACGTTAAGTTTAACGACCTTTCCAGTTTGGCTCTCTTTTCTCTGCAAATGCTAAAGGTCCTTCGGTCGCATCTTCAGAGTGAAGAACATCTGGATAATTTGTTAACGTACCACTGCGCATCAATTGATAGCCTTCCTCGACAGATAGCTCCGCTGTAGCACGGAAAATCTCTTTTAATGCGGCAACCGCTAATGGCGCACTCTGGGTGATTTGTTCAGCTATCTCACGTGCTTTAGTCATTAATTCATCGATAGGAACAACATAGTTAGCAATACCCCAGCGTAATGCTTCCTGCGCATCCATACGTCTGCCTGTCATCACCATTTCATTCACTATAGGCGCGGGTAATATTTTAGGTAAACGCAGGACACCGCCACTATCTGGTACGATACCTAATTGTGCTTCTGGCAAAGCAAAGCTGGCGTTTTCCGCACAAATAATCATATCTGCCGCGAGCGCAAGCTCAAATCCACCACCAAAAGCATAACCGTTTACCGCGGCAATAACAGGTTTATTCAGATTAAAAATTTCAGTTAACCCTGCGAAACCACCGGGGCCAAAATCTGCATCAGGGGCTTCGCCCTCAGCTGCGGATTTAAGATCCCAACCTGCGGAGAAAAATCGCTCCCCCGCCCCTGTAATAATCGCCACTCTCAGTGTTGGGTCATCACGAAAATTCAAAAATACTTCACCCATTTTGAAGCTAGTTTTAGCATCAATCGCATTGGCTTTTGGTCTATCGAGAACAATTTCCAGTACCGATCCATTGCGTGTTACTTTTAATGATTCGCTCATAGTTCAATCCCTTAATTATTAAAATACCTTGTGCGTTAAAATTGAAAACTGACAATTAAAAGTAAAATGATCAGTTCGCTCAATTATTTCAGATGCCTTTTCAACACCTTACCAGAACAGTTACGAGGCAGATCCTGACGAACCTCAACCCATGATGGCACTTTAAATTTCGCCATTTGTTTCTCACAAAAGGCAAAGAACTCTTCCTCAGTCAAAATTGCGCCTTCTTCGAGTACAATAAATGCCTTAATAGCCTCATCACGAATATCATCAGCGACACCAATCACCGCCACATCGACAATAGCCGGGTGTGATGCAATGATATTTTCAATTTCACTACAAGACACATTTTCACCACCGCGTTTAATCATGTTGCAACTTCGATCAACAAAGTAAAAAAAACCGTCGTCGTCTTGATAAGCAAAGTCGCCAGTATGTAGCCAATCATCGCTGTCATAAGCTTTTGCTGTTGCTTCGGGATTATTGTAATAGGCTTTAAATAACGTTTTTCCTCGTTCACCTTTCACACACAGTTCACCAATAACCCCCGTAGCGACGGGCTGATTTTGTTTATCGCGAATTTGTGCTTGATAACAAAAACCTACACGGCCAATCGATGGCCAACGACGCTTATCGCCAGGTCTATCACCAATCAAGCCCACAATGGTTTCGGTCATACCATAAGACGTTAAAAGCCGAACACCAAAACGTTCAATGAACTGGTCTTTTTCTTCATCGCTAAGATTGAGATAAAATAAAACTTCACGTAGTTGATGATTGCTTTCATTGTCAGCAATAGGCTGGCTCAATAAAGTTCGCATCATCATAGGAATACATTCAGTCACTGTGGCGCGATATTTGACTATTTGCTGCCAAAAACGACGAGCACTGTATTTTTCTAATAAAACGAAGGTGGCACCAACTGAAAAAGCTGCCATCGATGCAGTACATTGACAATCAATATGAAAAGCAGGCATGACAGTTAAATACACATCATCTGAACGTAGTGCGCACTGCCAAGAAGAGTAATATCCCGCAAAACGTAAATTATAATGGGTGATAACGACACCTTTAGGTTTAGATGTCGTTCCCGAGGTAAATAATATTTCAGCAGTATCACCAACATCGATTTCAATTAATTGCGTTAATTCTGGGGAGTGCTTAGCGAGTTCATGCATGAAATCTGATATGCCATCTTGTGGTTCAAGCGGCGTATCAGAAATAAGAAAAACATGCTCAAGTATTGTGCTGTTGTCATCTAAAATACGCTGATAAATATCAGCAAAATGAGGACGAGTGACGACCATCCGAGCTTGACAATTTTTCATGATCCAAGCACTTTCTTCATATCTAAATCTTGCATTCACCGGCACCATAATTGCGCCTATTTTTGCTAGACCAAACCAGCAAAAGAAAAATTCCGGGCAATTATCTAAATGCAAAGCAACTTTGTCTCCTTTTTGTATACCATGAGCTAAAAAGAGATTTGCAGTGCGGTTAATATGTTGATTCATTTGTGAATAACTTAACTCGCGTACATTCCCTTCACAGGATTCAAAGATAAGCGCAGTTTTATTTTTATAGGTATGAGCAAGGTCATCCCACATTTGGCGCAAATTTTGTTTACCGATTACATCCATCAATTGTTATCCCATCATTTCCCTGATGAATCTTCAGGCCAATTTAAGTTATTGACCTGATAATTCATTCAATTACTCAACAATTTTGGCCAGCCCCTTATCGACTAGCCCCCTAATATCATTTTCGTTATAACCAATATTTTTGAGGATATCGGTAGTATCCATGCCGTGTGATGGCATACCGCGCCAGATCTGCCCTGGATTATTTTTAAATTTAGGCATTACGTTAGGACCTTTACAGGTACGTCCATCCATTGCTTGCCACTCGGTAATGGATTCACGGGCAATATATTGTGGATTACTTTCAAGTTCAGGGATGGTCAAAACTTTCGCACTAGCAATGTTAATTTCAGATAACCTTGCTAGCACTTCATCTATCGAGCGAGCACCTAACCATTCGTCTAGCTTCTCTTCAACTAATGGGCCATAAGGGCATTCCACACGATGAATAAGCTGAGTGCCTTCTGGTATTTCAGGCGTTCCCAATAAATGCGCAAGACCAATGTCTTTAAAAATCTCTTGGATTTGCGAAATACCGACAATTTCCATCACGATATAACCATCGTTACAGCTATATAAACCACAACCTGCGTAGTATGGATCTTTCCCTTTGGTCATTCTTGGGCAAACTTCGCCACCATTAAAATAATCCATCATAAAATATTGCCCCATACGCAACATGACCTCGTACATGGCAACGTCAATACTTTCACCTTTTCCTGTTTCACGCGCTTTATACAATGCCGCTAATGCTGCGGTTGTTGCCGTCATACCTGAAAAATAATCAGCGGTATAAGGAAAAGCCGGCATTGGTTGGTCTTTATCACCATTTTGAATGAGGTAGCCACTAAATGCCTGAGCAATAGTGTTATAGGCTGCAAGGTTGGTATATTGCGGATCGCCATATTGACCAAACCCAGACAAGTGAGTGATAACCAATTTTGGATTATGCTGCCAAAGGACTTCGTCGGTAATACCACGTCGGGCAAAGGCAGGACCCTTACTTGCCTCAATGAATATATCGGTAGTTTCCATTAGCTTTAAGAATGCATCGCGCCCTTCATCCTTAAAAATATTCAGCGATAGTGCACGTAAATTACGGCGAGACAATTGTGGGTAGTTAGGCTGTACGCGAATCGTGTCTGCCCATGCGACGTTTTCTATCCAAATAACTTCAGCGCCCCACTCTGCAAACATTTGTCCCGCAAAGGGTCCTGCAATTTCAATCCCTGAAAAAACCACTCTGACACCAGAAAGTGGGCCAAACTGTGGCATTGGTAAATGTTCTGTCATGGTTAAATCTCCTGCGAAACTGGGTTGACCCACTAACTCAATGCTGAGCCAACCCGCGACAATTCAGCTATTAACGATACTGTTTCAGTACTGAGCGACCAAGTGTCAGTATTTGCATTTCATCAGAACCGCCAGAGACACGGTCAACACGTAAGTCACGCCAGAAGCGTGAAATTCGGTGTTCACCCGCTATACCTACACCACCAAGGACTTGCATTGCAGAGTCAACAACTTCAAATGCCGCATTTGCACAAAAGAATTTACACATGGCTGCATCACCAGAAGTGATTAAACCGTTGTCACTCTTCCATGCAGTTTCATATAACATGTTGCGCATTGAATTGAGCTTGATCGCCATATGTGCAAATTTTTCTTGAATCAGCTGATAACGACCAATGGCTTCACCAAATTGCACACGCTGATTTGCATAACGCGCCGCATCTTCAAATGCACACATCGCCGTACCGTAGTTGGTCAACGCCACCAAGAAACGTTCATGGTCGAACTCTTCTTTTACGCGATTAAAACCATTACCTTCACGACCAAACATGTCTTTTTCTTCAAGCTCGACGTTATCAAACGTGATCTCGCAGCAGCTATCCATGCGTAAACCCAGTTTTTCTAACTTGTTTACTTTGATGCCCGGTTTAGTCATATCAACAAACCATTCGGTAAAAATAGGTTTGTCAGGCGAACTTGCATCACGGCTCATCACCACCACATAAGGGGTATATGCACTACTGGTGATAAAACATTTGCTACCATTTAAGTAAACTTTGCCATCGCGACGCGTATAATTAGTTTGCAAACTACCTACGTCTGAACCTGCACCCGGTTCGGTGATCGCAGAGTTCCACATTTGTTTACCTGTACCGCGAAATGCCATAATTTTATCAATTTGCTCTTGAGTTCCTTCTCTAAGCACCGTATTAAAACCACCCGGCAATTGATACAGCACATAAGTTGGCGCACCTAAGCGTCCAAGTTCCATCCAGATAGCAGCAACGGTAATAAACCCTGCATCTAAGCCACCGTGTTCTTCAGGGATCAGCAGGTTATCAATTTCCATATCGGCTAATGCTTTAACAAAGCGTTCAGGGTATTTGCTGTCACGATCACACTGTGCGAAATAACCTTCCCAGTTTTCACTGGCCATCAGCTCTCTTACCCCGGCGACAAACAGTTCTTGCTCGTCATTCAATCTAAAATCCATATCAATAACCTCTTAAATGTTGTGTCTGTATAGGTAAATTAGTTGTCTTTCCAATGCACTTTTGCATCTTTAATAAAGGAGAGCGTTACCATGATGTTGACGAAAAAAAGTGGGCATCCTCCGGCAATGATTGCGGTTTGAATCGGTTTCAATCCCCCTAAAGCCAGTAAAACAATACCGATAACACCAACTAAGACCGACCAACCGATACGAATTAATAGCGGTGGCTCTTCGCCATCTTTCACAGCACGACAAGTCGACATGGCTAACGTATAAGAACAGGCGTTTATCAATGTTACAGTGGCAATAAAGCAGAGGATGAAGAAGCCCCAAATTGTTGCAGTGCTCAATGGTAAGGCAGCCCATGTTTCAATGATGGCGCGGGCAACGCCGAACTCTTCAATCAGTTGTGGAATGTTAATTAGATTTTTATCAATCAGTTGCAGTGTGTTACTGCCTAAGATGGTCCAGAGCAACCACGTTCCTGCGGTCAGTCCTGCGACCATTCCTAGACACAGCTCACGTACAGTGCGTCCTTTTGAAATTCGCGCGAGGAAAATACTCATTTGGATGGCATAGATAACCCACCACGCCCAATAGAATACGGTCCAGCCTTGTGGAAAGCCGCCTTTACCAATTGGGTCGGTATAAAACAGCATACGTGGCATATACATCATTAAAGTGCCGATAGATTCAGTAAAGTAGTTCACCATAAAGCTGGCACCACCTACGATAACAACCCATCCAAGCATTAAGAAACTGAGGTAGCTACGCACATCACTGGCAATACGTACCCCTTTTTGTAAACCAAATGCAACACAGATAGCATTCAATATTATCCAACAAAAAATAATGATGGCATCTAGCGCTAAGGTATGTGGAATACCAAATAAATACTGAATACACTCAGTAACAAGTGGTGTCGCCAAGCCTAAGCTAGTCCCCATTGCGAGTATTAAGGCGACTAGATAAAAGTTATCGACAATCGTACCGAACCAACCATTAACGTGTTTTTCGCCCACAAGTGGCACTAACGTACTACTTGGTCTGATAACTTCCATTTTTCGGACAAAAAAGAAGTAGGCAAAAGCAACTGAAAGGAAACTATAAGTCGCCCACGGTAAAGGCCCCCAGTGAAATAAGCTATAGGCGAGACCAATTCCTTTGGCTTGATTTGAATAAGGCTCAAAATCAAATGGCGGTGTTGAAATATAGTAATAAATTTCAATTGAGCCCCAAAAAAGTACCGCAGCGGAGGTACAAGATGCGAACATCATAAAAATCCAGCTCGCACGACTAAATTCTGGTTTTTCATCACCAAGACGTTTCTTGGCATAAGGACCAAAAATTAACCAGAACCAACCTCCGAACATGATAACCATGTACCATTCGAAGGCCCATCCCCACACATTAGTGACATAACTAAATACATCGTTGATAACGGCATTCGATGCATCTAAATCACGTACTGTTAACCAACACAATATTCCAACAATTATTAATGGCGGGAAAAAAACTTTAGGTTCTATTCCTGCCTTTTTGTTTTCTTTGCTCATAGGTGGATCCTAATTTATTATTTAATTTATAACCTTTAAAATAATAAATATTTAACATTCATGTAATAGTGTTTAAATAAATATTATTCCAACACACCCTCATTTATTTATCATTAAATTTAAATCAACTTAATTAATCATTAATTCACTATTCAAATCATGTCGGCTAGTCATTAACAATTCTGTTAGTAAGGTCACAATATTATTCGTGTTCATTAAATGTTATTGTTTTTTAATTTAAACAACTAAAAAAAACACAATAAATACAAATAGATAAAACATATTGTGACTTTAATGTTAATTAAAGCATTCAGTATTGGTGATTAGTGTACCAATATTGAACATTTCATTGCTAAGTGGATGATTTTTACAATATTGGTGAGTAGTGTAGCAACATGAAAACTTAAATCGCCTTTAATTTAAGGTTTTCAATATTGGTGACTTAGGTTTTATTTTTAAATATTAATTTAATGATAATTATATATTACTAAAACACAGACTATATCTATTAAACATATTTCCAGGAGATGTAATGAAAATTATTACATGCTATAAATCTGTCCCCGATGAGCAAGACATTATTGTTAATAGCTCAGATGGTTCTTTAGATTTTTCTCGTGCTGAGACTAAGATTAGCCAATATGATTTAAATGCAATAGAAACTGCAAATCAAATAAAAGCACAACAATCTGATAGCCAAGTTATTGCATTAAGTATTGGAGGCAAAGCGCTTACCAATATGAAAGGTCGTAAAGATGTACTATCTCGTGGCCCTGATGAATTAGTCGTGGTCATTGATGACCAATTCGAACATGCCCTTCCTCATCAAAGTGCAGTCGCTCTGAGTAATGCAGCAAAAAAAATTGGCTTCGATCTTATTATTTGCGGCGATGGTTCTGCCGATCTTAATGCTCAACAAGTCAGCATGCTACTGGGTGAAGAGCTTCAAATTCCAGCGATTAACGGCATTAAAAAAATTATTTCAATCACTCAAGACACACTTGTTGTTGAGCGTGAACTCGAAGATGAAATTGAAACTTTATCAATTACCTTACCTGCCATCATCGCCGTCACATCGGATATTAACGTCCCTACAATACCTTCAATGAAAGCGATTCTTGGCGCAGCGAAAAAGCCGGTTCAAGCTTGGAATATTGCAGATATTGGCTTAGATGAAGTGCCTACTTTGTCAGCACAAGTCATCGCAGCACCAAAACAAAAAGTACGTCAACGTATCATTATTGAAGGTGATGGCGATGACCAAATTGCACAGTTTGCTGAACATTTAAGAAAAATCATTAATTAATTGGGGGAGTTATGAGCAAATTATCGACCGTTTGGGTATTCAGTGACATGACTTCTCGCTTAGCTGAATTAATGGGTGGCGCACTAACGCTTGGTGAACAAGTGAATGTGCTCGCTCTAGATGAAGCGCAAAGTACACTCGCGTTTCAACTTGGCGCTACGCACGTTTTTCAATTAGATGGCAAGCCCGACGACCGCATTATTGAAGATTACGCAGATACCATTGTGAGCGTCATCAAACAGCATGGCGACACAGGATTACTTTTATTACCAAACTCACGTCGCGGTAAACTTTTAGCGGCACGTTTAGGTGCAAGACTGCAAGCTGCGGTGTCAAATGATGCAGCTTCTGTCACTGTTGATTCAGGCACTCCAGTAATCAAACACATGGTGTACGGAGGATTAGCCTTTGGTGAAGAAACGCTAAAAACAGTCTTTTCTGTTATCACCACAACGACAGGCACCTTCGAAGCAGCACAAAGTGATGCATCACGCACAGGAACAGCTCAATCGGCATCATGGGTGGCACCAAAACACGCAATTGTGCGTACCAATGTCCAGAAAAAAGAAAGCAGCTCAGTTGAATTAGATAAAGCTCGCCTAGTCGTCAGCGTAGGGCGTGGGATCGGTAGCCAAGAAAATATTGCTATCGCACAAGCACTCGCAACAGCAATTGGCGCTGAAGTTGCCTGTTCACGTCCTGTCGCCGAAAACGAAAAATGGATGGAACATGAGCGTTATGTTGGAATTTCTAATTTGATGTTAAAACCCGAACTTTATCTTGCTGTCGGGATTTCTGGTCAGATTCAACATATGGTCGGCGCCAATGGTGCACAATTCATTGTTGCAATTAATAAAGACAAAAACGCGCCTATTTTCCAATTTGCAGATTATGGAATCGTCGGAGATTTATTCAAAATCCTCCCGGCATTAACTCACCAACTGGCTAATTGACCTTAAAACAGTAGGGAAATCCTCCCTGCTGTTGTCGTAAATTTTGGAGAAACTATGTCCGATGATATTTTTGATGCAATCATTGTAGGAGCCGGTCTTGCAGGTTCCGTTGCTGCACTGGTTCTCGCCCGTGAAGGTGCTTCAGTTCTCCTAATCGAACGAGGAAACTATGCAGGCGGGAAGAATGTCTCAGGTGGGCGCATGTATGCTCACAGTTTAGAAAGGATCATACCTGGATTTACCCAAGAAGCGCCCATTGAACGCATGATCACCCGTGAAAAACTGTCTTTCATGACGGATACTGGCGCCGTTACCGTTGATTATCAAAATGGGGCAGAACAAAACCCAAATGAGACTTCTTGGTCAGTGTTACGTGGAAAACTCGACCCCTGGCTAGTAGAACAAGCTGAAAATGCAGGCGCTCAATGTATTACAGGCATTCGAGTCGATAAGCTGGTTGAACAAGATGGCAAAGTTATTGGTGTTGAAGCAGATGGTGACGTTCTCGAAGCGAGAGTCGTGATCCTCGCTGATGGCGTCAATTCATTACTCGCAGAGCAACTTGGCATGACTAAACCTGTTAGTGCTGAACATGTCGCTGTTGGTGTTAAAGAACTTATTGAATTACCAAAAGAAGTATTACAAAACCGCTTCAATCTACAAGATAAAGAAGGTGTGGCTTGGCTATTTGCAGGTTCCCCTACAGATGGTTTGATGGGGGGTGGCTTTTTATATACGAATGATTCAACCATTTCACTCGGACTCGTTTGTGGGTTACATCACCTTAAAGAGGCTAAAAAATCCGTTCCTCAGATGTTAGAAGACTTCAAACAACATCCTATCGTTGCGCCTCTTATTGAAGGGGGAAAAATGATTGAATATGCAGCTCACGTTGTACCTGAAGCCGGACTAAAAATGCAATCAGAGTTAGTCCGTGATGGCGTATTAATCGCGGGTGATGCTGCGGGTATGTGCATGAATTTAGGTTTTACCATTCGAGGAATGGACTTAGCGGTTGCCTCCGGCGAAGCTGCTGCGAATACGGTACTTAATGCCATGAAAAGCGCAGACTTTAGCAAACAAGGCTTAAGTGAATACCTTAAGTTACTGAATGATGGTCCATTACGTGATATGAAAATGTATCAAAAAATGCCTGATTTCTTGGACAACCCTCGTATGTTCGGTGCCTACCCGGAGATGGCCGTGGGTATCGCTAAAAAACTGTTCACCATCTCAGATGAAGCCCCAATTCCTTTACGTAAAACCATGATACAGCATGCAAAAAGAGTCGGTTTTATGAATCTGCTCAAAGATGGAATAAAAGGAGTGAGAGCGATATGAGTGCGCCTGTAAACGTAGATGTCAAACTCGGGATTAATAAATTTAATGTCGATGAAGAAAACCCACATATTGTCATAAAACAAAGTCCAGACATGCAAATTCTGGAAGTATTAACCAAAGCTTGCCCCGCAGGCTTATATAAAAAACAAGATGATGGTTCAGTTCGTTTCGATTACGCCGGCTGCCTAGAATGTGGAACTTGTCGCATTCTTGGGCTAGACAGTGCCTTAGAAAAATGGGAATACCCACGCGGCACATTTGGTATTGAATTTCGTTACGGCTGATTTTGCTAGGCTTTGACTCTCGGGGCTTAAGATTAACGGCTTCGAGAGTTTTACTTATTTGTCTAGGCTGACTCAGGGACTTATAATGCAACCGAAAAATTTTGATGATATTCAATTCTCCTCCGTGCATCGCCGCATCATGCTATGGGGCAGCGGAGGGCCTTTTCTTGACGGCTATGTATTAGTCCTCATTGGTGTTGCTTTAGAGCAATTAACTCCACTACTCAGCTTAGACAGCGAATGGATTGGTTTACTTGGTGCCGCCACTTTAGCTGGACTATTCATCGGTACGTCTCTGTTTGGTTATATTTGTGACCAAGTAGGGCGTCGAAAAATGTTTTTAATTGATATCGTTGCTATTGGCGTTATTTCAGTTGCAACCATGTTTGTCTCAACGCCTTTGCAACTACTATTAATGCGTTTTTTAATCGGTATTGTGATTGGCGCTGACTACCCTATTGCCACGTCAATGATCACCGAATTTTCAAATACTAAACAAAGAGCTTTTGCGGTCGGTTTCATCGCGGCCATGTGGTACGTCGGTGCAACCTGTGCCAATCTTGTCGGCTACGCATTATATGATGTACAAGATGGTTGGCGCTGGATGCTCGGCAGTGCTGTCATTCCTTGTGTCGTTATTTTAATTGGTCGTTTTGATTTGCCCGAATCTCCCCTGTGGCTAATACGCAAAGGTCGAATCAAAGAATGTAATCAAATGATGACCAAATTATTTGGCCAACCGGTTATTTTTGAAGCTGAAGCCCCTCAAAAAACACGATTTATTCAATTGTTTAATAAACGACATTTCTCCTTTGTTCTATTTACTGCCATCATTTGGACTTGCCAAGTGATCCCGATGTTTGCCATTTACACCTTTGGCCCACAAATTGTTGGTTTACTCGGTTGGGATCAAGGTAAAAGTGCCGCGCTTGGTAATGTGGTTATCAGCTTATTCTTTATGTTAGGTTGCATCCCAGCCATGTACTGGTTAAATAAAATGGGCAGGCGTCCATTACTGATTGGTAGCTTTGCACTAATGACCATAGCACTGGCCATCCTTGGATTATTTTCCAATCTCGGTATTTGCTTAGTTATCATCATGTTTGCCGTCTATGCTTTTTTCTCCGGGGGGCCCGGCATTTTACAATGGCTCTATCCGAATGAACTGTTTCCAACCGATATTCGCGCTTCCGCGGTCGGTGTTATTATGTCAATTAGCCGTATCGGTACTATTTTCTCGACATGGGCCTTACCAACGTTCATTAGCGAATATGGCATCAACAACGTGATGTTAATGGGGGCAGGCGTTTCGTTACTTGGACTAGTGGTATCGGTATTATTTGCGCCAGAAACCAAAGGATTAACCCTAGCACAAACATCAGTAATGGAAATGGGACGCAAGAAAAAATAGTAAAGACCGTACTAATACACTATTAATTAAGCATTAAACTTAGTCATAATAAATACTTTCAGTTTTCAGTTTTCAGTTTTCAGTTTTCACCAAAATTTATACTCTAAATAATTCAAGTTGTAGGTAGGCGGCGAGCGAGCTAATCCTTAGGAGCATACATAAGTATGTGACTAAGGTTAGCGAACGAAGCCAACACCCCTACAACTTGAAGTATGACGAGTATGATTAATTCGCAGAAAATGGCATCACATCATATATAACCAACAACCATATGGTGATATACGCAAAAATTGCCGCAATAATATCATCGATCATAATGCCGAAACCGCCACCGACTTTTCTATCAAAAATACGGATAGGCCACGGCTTCCACATGTCATAAATACGAAAAATAAAAAATCCAGTGATTACCCATTCAAAATTTAGAGCTGGAATAGCCATCAAGGTTATCCACATGCCAATAAATTCATCCCAGACAATGCTGCCATGATCATGAACTTTCATGTCATCTGAAGTACGTTGGCAAATCAAGCATCCAATCCAAAAACCGACCACAATGATAACCCAACAACTCCAGATTGGCATTTTTGCCATTAAGAGCCAAAAAGGGATCGCGGCTAACGAGCCCATTGTCCCCGGCACAATAGGAGACAAACCACTTCCGAACCCCGTCGCCAACAGGTGCCACGGATTACGCATACTTAGCCGTTTCTTTGCTTCATCCATAAATACCTTCCGAAACAAAATGATCAAAACCTTTTAGGCTGATATCCACCGCTTGGTTATGACAAAAATAGCTGATCCCTTCGGATTGTGGCTTAATTTGGCCAATACAAGTGAAACCTGAGCCTGTATGTGCCAATGCCACTTCTAAAGCGCCTCGATTTATCTCAGGAACAGTGAAACAAAGTTCGTAATCTTCACCGCCACTTAATGACCAAGTGCGCGCTTGCTCCGTTGTACAGCTTTGTTTTAATGCTTCTGACTGCGGTAATGCATCAAGATTAATCCGCGCACCACAGCCACTAGCTTTAAGCACATGGTTAAGATCAGACACTAAACCATCTGAAATATCGATTGCTGAAGACGCTAGATTTCTCAATGCTTGTCCTTGCAAAATTCGTGGTTGAGGTCGTAGATGTCGCCCCACTAACCATTCTTTATGCTGTAAGTTTTCAAGATGTAACCTATCTTGAAGTATAGCAAGTCCTGCTGCACTATCACCTAATGTCCCTGTCACATAGATCCAATCACCATTACGTGCGCCTGAACGTGACAGAGCCTTACCAACAGGTACTAAACCATGAACAGTGTAAGTTAAGCTCATTGGCCCACGAGTGGTATCACCACCAATTAATTGCATTCCATAATAATTGAGTTGTTCAAATAAACTATCACTGAAAGACGCTAACCAGGCACTATCGATTGAAGGTAGTGTAATTGCTAAAGAAACCCAAGCAGGGTCTGCGCCCATAGCCGCTAGATCGCTTAAATTTGATGCTAATGATTTATAAGCAAGGTCAGCAGGAGAAATATTAGGAAGGAAATGAATACCAGAAACTAAAGTATCAGTACTAACAGCTAATTGCTGTTTTTCCGGGATAGTCATCAACGCACAGTCATCACCAATACCGATATTTACATCACGTCGGTTTGTCGTTTGACGATTAAAATAACGCGCGATGAGGTCAAATTCGCCATATGACATGGTAGATTTTCCATTTTCGCTATACCTACTTTCATGTTACTTGAAATCAAGCCTATTACCTGAAATCAAGACACAAAAATACGAAGGTAGACCAAAATTCAGCCTACCTAATTATACTCTAGTGTTACAGGGGGGAACCCTGAATTTTTTATTTTTTACGACGAACTACAGGTGCTGCTTTATCTAATACACCATTAACAAATTTATGGCTATCTTCTGCACCGAATACTTTAGCAAGTTCAATACCTTCATTGATTGCAACTTTAAAAGGTACGTCTTGGCGATAGCTCAGTTCATACATAGAAATACGCAGAATCGCTTTTTCAACTTGGCCTAGCTCTTCAAGTTGACGAGACAAATAAGGCATCATCAGTTGATCAAGCTTAATTGCATTATTTGCAACACCTGACAACAATTCACGAAAATAAGGTACGTCTACGTCCGACATATCCTGTTCAGCAATAAATTCATATTCCACATTGGCAATTGGATTACCAGATAACTGCCATGAATAGATGGCCTGTACAGCACACTCACGAGCGCGGCGACGAGCAGCAGGTTTCACAAGATTCCCCTTAAATAAAAAAACTATATCAGCCTTTTATGGCTTTCATTACATTAATCATTTCTAATGCAGTCAATGCAGCTTCTGCACCTTTATTACCGGCTTTCGTACCTGCACGTTCAATCGCTTGCTCGATATTTTCAGTCGTTAACACGCCAAACGTGACAGGTACATTACTGTTCAACGCGACATGGGAAAGGCCTGAACTACATTCACCCGCAACAAATTCAAAATGCGCAGTACCACCACGAATAACGGTACCTAAAGCAATAACTGCATCATATTTATTGGTTTCAACCAGTGCTTTTACGGCTAACGGTAGCTCATATGCACCTGGGACCCACACGACAGCAATATTGTCTTGAGAGACTTGACCAATACGCTCTAACGCATCAATCGCACCGTCCAACAGACTATCATTAATAAAATTGTTAAAACGAGCGATAGCGATAGCAACACGCGCTTGTGGCGCGGCAACAACACCTTTGATTACGTTCATAGTCGTCCTCTAATATTAATTATAACCCGCGGGGCGCGGATTTTATCACATTCTTTCATCGACCGTGCGAGTGATTTTCAGCAAACGGTTAAAAAAATACAATTACCCTATTGGTCGGAGCCTAACTCGTAGGTCATTTCCGACTTTGGTCACATCAGTAAATTCAAATTTTGGCGCATCGGATAAGGCTGCTAATGGTGAAAAGTTCACTAGACCGCGCGCGCTATCACCCAGTAATTTAGGCGCAATATACACAATGAGTTCATCAACTAAGCCCTGTTTTAACAAGGCGCCTGCAAGTGTCGGTCCCGCTTCAACCCAAATGCTATTCACATTTTTCTTAGCGAGTTGCATCATTAACACAACTAAATCGATGCCATTGTCATCCGCAAGTACTGAGAATTGTTCAACCTGACCTTGCCAAGTGACATTAACGTCAGGCTTTGAACGTATTAACCAACATTCACCCTCTAACTGAGTCACTTTATGCTCAGGTGTCACCCGATTATGATTATCTAACACTATGCGGATAGGTTGGCGCAACTGAGCTTCTGGGTATATTTGTTGTATTTCAGTTGGTAATTCATTCCAACGCACCGTTAATGAAGGATCATCAGCGATAACCGTGTTGCTAGTGGATAAAATTGCACTGGCCTCAGCACGTAAAAGTTGCACATCTTGCCTTGCCGCTGGGCTAGTTATCCACTTACTTTCCCCTGACTCGAGAGCTGTTTTACCATCTAAAGAAGCCGCAAGTTTTAGCTGAATGTACGGAAACCCAGTCCGCATACGCTTTAAAAACCCGCGATTAAGCGCTTCTGAATCTTCTAATAAAATATTACTCGCAGTCTCAATACCCGCTTTAGAAAGCATATACAAGCCACGACCAGCGACTTGAGGATTAGGATCTTGCATTGATGCAACAACACGGCTGATACCCGCATTAATCAAAGCTTCTGCACAAGGTGGTGTACGGCCATGATGGCTACAAGGCTCAAGGGTCACATAAGCCGTTGCCCCTTGTGCTTTTTCACCGGCCATCCGTAAAGCATAAACTTCCGCATGAGGCTCTCCGGCTTTCTGATGATAGCCTTCCCCGACAATTTCGCCATCACGCACAATAACACAACCAACATTAGGGTTAGGAGATGTGGTAAAGCGACCTTTTTGGGCAAGTTCAAATGCCCGAGCCATATAAATGCGGTCTTGTTCAATCATCTAACTTAATCCTGTAATTTCGCTATTTCTTCACCAAATTCCCGGATATCTTCGAAGCTCCGGTAAACAGAGGCAAAACGGATATAAGCCACTTTGTCTAATTTTTTCAGTTCATCCATCACCAAACTACCAATCAATTTTGAAGGTACTTCTCGTTCACCAGTGGCGCGAAGCTGAGATTTGATAGAGATAATGGCTTGTTCTATAGCATCAGAACTAACAGGGCGTTTTTCTAAGGCTTTTTGCATCCCTCGATTCAATTTCTCTTCATCGAAAGGTTCACGGACTTCATCACTTTTAATTACCCGTGGCATCACCAGCTCGGCTACTTCAAAAGTGGTGAAACGTTCGTGGCAAAGCAGACATTGGCGACGTCTACGTACTTGGGAACCTTCACCAACGAGACGCGAGTCAATAACTTTCGTATCTACAGCGGAGCAGAATGGGCAATGCATAGCGTTTCCTGATTCTGTTTTCGGGTTAACAGTTTACCCTAGACTGGAATGAAAAACACCCTGTAAGGTAACTTACAAGGTGCTCGTGACTCTTCATACTTCTTATTGTGAGGTTGTTAGCTTCACTCCGCTACCCTAGTCACATACTTATGTATGCTCCTAGGGATATCGTCGCTTGCTGCCTACTCACAACAAGAATTATTTTGAGTATTAAATGCGATTCAAGTACTGAAAATCAATTTAATGTTGCTTAATAATTTTTCGAAATTAAGGCAATAAAGACTGTTGGTCGGCGCCTTCTTTCTCGACTTTCGCCTGAATTAAGTGCTCACGTTTCATACCCATTTTCAGTGCCAGTGCAGAAGCAACATAAATAGATGAAACAGTACCGATAGTCACACCGATTAACATAACCAGTGAGAAACCTTCCAGCATGCTACCACCAAACAAATACAGCATCAGAACGACCAACAAGGTTGTTGCTGAGGTCATAATGGTACGGCTCAATGTTTGAGTCAAAGAGACGTTCATGATTTCGTAAGGTGTACCACGACGAATTTTACGGAAGTTTTCACGAATACGGTCAGATACCACGATACTGTCATTCAGTGAGTAACCAATAACTGACATCAATGATGCCACAATGGTCATATCTACCTCTATATGAAATAGAGATAAAATACCCAATGTAATGACAACGTCATGAGCAAGTGCAATAACAGCACCCGCTGCCAAACGCCACTCAAAACGGAATCCAACATAAATCAAGATACAAATCAGTGCAGCCAACAAAGCTAAAGCACCAGTTTGAGCAAGTTCTGCCCCAACACTTGGCCCAACAAATTCGATACGCTTAACCGTTGCTTTATCATCCACATCAGTATTGATGATAGTGATGATTTCTTTACCAACTTCCTGACCCGCTGAGCCTTCAATTGGCGGTAAGCGGATCATGATATCGCGGCTACTACCGAAGTTTTGGATAAGCGGATCTTTGTGAGCCGAATTCGAAAGGCTATCGCGAATTTTATCCAAATCAGCAGGCTGACTTAAGTTGATTTCAATTACTGTACCACCGGTAAAATCAAGACCCCAGTTAAAGCCTTTAACACCAATAATGGCAATAGAGGCGATCAGTAATATAATTGAAATACTAAAGGCAACGTTGTCCCAGCGCATAAAGTCATAGACTCTACGCCCGTGGTTTAATTGTTCAACAGTATAATCCTGTGCCACAACGTGCTCCTTAAATTGACAGCTTGTTAATACGTTTACCGCCGTACAGTAGGTTCACAATTGCACGTGTTCCTATAATAGCTGTAAACATAGAGGTTGCGACACCTATAGCTGTCGTAATTGCAAAGCCTTTAATCGAGCCTGTACCTACTGCATAAAGAATAATTGCAGTAATTAGTGTCGTTAAGTTTGCATCGATAATACTTGAGAAAGCGCCTTTATACCCTTCATGGATCGCTTGTTGAACCGATCGCCCATTACGTAGCTCTTCTTTGATACGTTCATTAATAAGAACGTTAGCATCGACCGCTACCGCAAGGGTTAGAACGATACCTGCAATACCTGGCATGGTTAATGTTGCTCCTGGTAACAGAGACATCACTCCCACAATTAACACCAAGTTTGCCATTAGGGCACTACTCGCTATCAAACCAAATTTACGATAATAAATAATCATAAACAAAATAGAAGCTAATAGACCAGCAAGACAAGCTTTCAAACCTTGTTCAATATTCTGTAGACCAAGGGTTGGACCGATTGTACGCTCTTCCACTATTTGGATTGGCGCAATCAATGCACCCGCACGAAGCAGTAAAGAGAGCTGACGCGCTTCATTGCCGTTATCAATACCTGTAATACGGAATTTACTGCCAAAACGCGCAGAAATACGAGCCGCATTAATCACTTTCTCATCTTTTACCAAGATTGAACGACCGGCTGCATCTTTTTTGCCACTGTCTTTATATTCGACAAATAGCGTCGCCATTAGTTTGTCTTGATTATCACGAGTAAAGTCAGACATGATAGAGCCACCAGCGCTATCGAGACTAATACTGACTTGTGGTGCGCCGTTTTCATCCATTTCAGACGTTGAGTCTGTAATATGATCACCGGTTAAAATGACACGCTTATACAGGATGTATGGCACCCCATTACGATCAGATTTAACCTCTGAATCACCTGGAATACGACCAGTTTCAGCCGCTGAACTATCAACGCTAGTATTCACTAGACGAAATTCAAGTGTCGCGGTTGCACCTAAAATTTCTTTAGCGCGTGCGGTATCTTGAATACCGGGTAACTCAACGACAATTCGATCGGCACCTTGACGTTGAACTAAAGGTTCTGCAACGCCTAATTGGTTTACACGATTACGAATGATGGTGATATTTTGTGATACTGCATAGCTACGAGCTTCACGTAAACGCTCATCTGTCATAACAGCAATCATTGTGTTATTGCTGCCATCAGAAAATACGAGGTCTGGGTATTTACGTGCTAGCGTTTTCTCAGCTAAGCTACGATCATCTGAGTTACGAAAACGGACTTCGACACTATAATCATCGCTTTTACGAATAGAAGAGTACGCAATTCCTGCTTGACGCAAGTCATTACGCAAACCATCCATGTTTTGTTCCTGCAATTTACCTAATGCAGTATCCATATCAACTTCCATGAGGAAGTGAACCCCACCACGAAGGTCAAGACCTAGCTTCATCGGCTCACCGCCGACAGCTTCTAGCCATTTAGGCGTAGCAGGTGCAAGGTTTAATGCAACAACAAACTGATCACCTAACGCATTCATAATAACTTCACGAGCGCGTAATTGAACGTCTGAGTTGTTAAATCGGGCTAAAATTGCCCCATTTTCAAGAGTAATCGACTTACTCTGTATTTTATCAGTCTCTAAAGACTTTTGGACTTGGATCAGCGTTTGTTCATTGGCGGCGGTTCCCCGCACGCCAGTGATCTGAACAGCCGGATCCTCACCATATAGGTTTGGAAGTGCATAAAGCAAACCGATGAGGATCGCAACGATCAACATCAGATACTTCCACAAAGGATAACGGTTTAGCACGGCAGTTCCCTTCGGGACAAATCAGAATTAAATAGCTTTCATGGTGCCTTTAGGTAACACGGCAGCAACGAAATCACGTTTGATAGTTACTTCAGTATTCTCGCTCAGCTCAAGTACAACATAACCTGTCTCAGAAACTTTAGTAACACGTCCGATTAAACCGCCAGTAGTCAAAACTTCATCACCTTTAGCGATAGATTCCATCAGTTTACGATGTTCTTTAGCACGTTTTTGTTGTGGGCGCAGGATCATGAAGTAAAAAATCAGCGCGAAAACAACAAGCATGATAACCATTGTATATGGGCTACCTTGCCCTGGTGCGCCTGCAGATGCCGCAGCTTCAGAAATAAAAAAACTCATTCAACTTTCCTCATTGTTATTGAAAGCAATCTAAAACATACACTCTAAGTAATTCAAGTTGCATATAGTACATATAAATCAAAAGAATACATATGCCACTTGAAGTAAGACCTACTACGAACTCTAAATAGTGCAAGTTGCATGAAGACGACAAATAAAGCCATTCCGATAAACATAGAAATCTATGCCACTTATGTCACAGTGATTCGGATAGCTAGACGTCATCAACGCTTAAGCAGCTTGAAGTATGACCTACTTATGCTACACAGGTTATGACAACTTCGCACTTAAATTCATTCTAGATTTAACGAAGGTTGGCTTTTACCAATCTTCAAATAAAAATCTTTCGCGAACTCTTCAAAATTACCCTCTTCAATCGCTTGACGAATACCGGCCATCAAACGTTGATAATAGCGTAAATTATGAATTGTGTTTAACCTTGCACCTAGGATTTCATTACAACGATCAAGGTGATGCAAATAAGCACGGCTATAATGGCGACAAGTATAACAATCACATTCAGCATCGAGTGTTGAAGTGTCTGACTTATACTTAGCGTTACGAATTTTTACCACGCCGTTAGTCACAAATAAATGACCATTTCGTGCATTTCGAGTTGGCATCACACAATCAAACATGTCAATACCACGACGAACACCTTCAACTAAATCTTCTGGCTTACCAACGCCCATCAAATAGCGAGGTTTATCCGCTGGAATTTGAGGACAAACATGCTCTAAAATACGATGCATATCATCTTTTGGTTCACCAACGGCAAGGCCGCCTACAGCGTACCCATCAAAGCCGATTTCTACCAGTCCCTTAACAGAAATATCACGTAAATCTTCGTAAACACTACCTTGAATTATGCCAAATAATGCATTTTTATTATTGAGCTCATCAAAACGTTGGCGACTACGCGCTGCCCAACGTAAGGACATTTCCATTGACGTTTTGGCATAGTCCCAATCTGCCGGATATGGCGTGCACTCATCAAAAATCATCACGATATCTGAACCGAGATCGTACTGAATTTCCATTGATTTTTCAGGACTTAAGAAGACGTTATCCCCATTAATTGGATTACGAAAATGTACGCCTTCTTCTTTAATTTTACGCATCGCACCAAGGCTGAAGACTTGGAAACCACCGGAGTCCGTCAAAATAGGTCCTTGCCATTGCATAAAGTCATGGAGATCGCCATGTAACTTCATGATTTCTTGCCCTGGACGTAACCATAAATGAAAAGTATTGCCCAACAGGATTTGAGCACCGGTCTCTTTCACTTCTTCCGGCGTCATTCCTTTGACCGTACCATAGGTTCCAACTGGCATGAACGCAGGGGTTTCTACAACGCCGCGTTCGAAAACTAGACGACCACGACGTGCATTGCCATCGGTCGTGTGTAATTCATATTTCACATTGCTCTCCTAACATCAGAAAAACAGTCTGATGTTGTATATTAACTTAAGTAAATCAGTCACTATCAATAAGCCAACAGCGTCGCCGTCGCTGATTGAAAGTTATTCGCCCACTTGCTCAAAACGAGCGTTGGAATTTGGCGTGATGAACATTGCATCACCATAACTAAAGAAACGATATTTTTGTGTTATCGCTTCTTGATAAGCTCTCATGGTATTTTTATATCCCGCAAACGCAGAAACTAACATAATCAGTGTCGATTCCGGTAGGTGGAAATTAGTGATGAGCGCATCAATCACTTGATATTCATACCCTGGATAAATAAAGATTTGGGTATCATCAAAAAATGGAGCAATAAGTGCATTTTGGCTGGCTTTCGCGGCACTTTCTAATGAACGCACAGAAGTTGTCCCAACAGCAACAACACGATTTCCTCGTGCCTTGCAGGCCAATACCGCATCAACCACGTCTTGAGGCACTTCTGCATATTCAGAATGCATAATGTGATCTTCAATAGCATCAACGCGAACGGGTTGGAATGTACCGGCCCCAACATGCAGTGTCACAAACGCCATTTCAACACCTTTTTGACGCAGTGCTTCTAATAAAGGCTCATCAAAATGCAAACCAGCTGTTGGCGCAGCTACCGCACCTGGACGCTGGCTATATACTGTTTGATAAAGCTCTTTATCAGATTCTTCATCGGGGCGAGCAATATAAGGCGGAAGTGGCATATGACCGATTTGATTAAGAATGCTAAGCACATCTCGTTCATCATCAAAACGCAGTTCAAACAAAGCCCCATGGCGCGCCAACATTGTCGCTTTAACGCTCTCATCATCCCCTAATAAAAGCTCTGCGCCTTCTTTCGGTGCTTTTGAGGCTCTTACATGCGCTAGCACGCGATGTTCATCAAGCATACGCTCAATAAGCACTTCAATTTTACCGCCACTCACTTTTCGCCCAAACAATCTTGCAGGAATAACACGCGTGTTGTTAAACACTAGCAGATCCCCTTGCTCCAGCTTTTCAAGAATATCGGTAAAAACACCCTGCGTGAGCTTTCCTGTCTCACCATCAAGGCTTAACAATCGACATGAGCTGCGCTCTGTCTGAGGATAGTGGGCTATAAGTTCTTCTGGTAACTCAAAAGTAAAATCGGAAACACGCATTGTATTGACATCAATCTAAAAAAACAGGCGACTAGTCTAGTGCCGACCTGCCTCTAGCGCAAGATATAAGCGTAAAATCGCCGAAAAAAGCACCATTATTTAACAAATATTGAAGTAAACCGAAAAAATACTTCCCAACAACCCAATCGCCCGCTCAATTATTCCAACTTTATTTCAGTTCTTCAGTATTCCCGTTTTTAAACTCAATCCAATCCAATGTCCTATGGATTTCAATTCACAGGTAGGCGGCAAGATAAAAATATCCCGATGAGCATACAATAGTATGTGATTCGGGTATTTTTACGCAGCCAACACCCCTGTGAATTGAAAGACGACGGACATTAGGGGTATAGTAAGAACATGAATTATCTCGCTCACCTCCACCTGGCCCACACAGCCCAAAGCTCCCTACTGGGCAACATATTAGCCGACTTCGTTCGCGGCAACCCTACAGGTCTTTACGAGCCTGACGTTGTCTCGGGCATCTATATGCACCGTTCTGTAGACAAAGCTACCGACACACACCCATTAGTCAAACAGGCTCGCGCACTCTTTCGCCCCGATTACCGGCGAGTAGCGCCTATTACGCTTGATTTAATTTGGGATCATTTTTTATCTTTACATTGGTCTAAAATCGAAGCATCAATCACACTACCTGAATTTGTCAGTATGGCTCGAAATACCATTGAGCCGAATCTTTGTCATACTCCTGAAAAATTTCAGGAGTTAAATGAATATATGTGGCCCCAGCAATGGCTGACACGTTATAGTCAAAAGGATTATATTGGTAAATCACTTAACGGAATGGCGAGCAGACGACCAAAACTCAGTGCGCTTAGCGGCTCTTTCGATGATTTTTTGCTACAGTATGGGCAGCTTGAACAAATTTTCTTTCAGTTTTATCCACAAATGATGAGTAAAGCGCAACAACAACTTTTTGCACAATCCCTCACAATTAATGAGTTAAAGTAAATTAATGCTTGAACTTTAGTATAATAAAACTATCTTATTGATATTAGGTAGCTAAACCATTACTATTGATAGGTAAAAACTATCACAATGATTGGTTTTAATGTCTTTCTTACTAAGAGATAATTCCTTATCATCTTATAATCTATAAAAACCTTTAATTCACACTCATAGGAGTAAATTATGGTTCTGGTTACACGTCAAGCCCCCGACTTTACTGCAGCAGCTGTTCTTGGTAACGGCGAAATTAATGAAAATTTCAATCTGAAAAAACATATCGATGGCAAGCCTGCTGTCATTTTCTTCTGGCCAATGGACTTCACTTTTGTTTGTCCATCAGAGTTGATCGCATTTGATCACCGTTTTGAAGAATTCCAAAAACGCGGCGTAGAAATCATTGGTGTTTCTTTTGACTCTGCGTTTGTTCATGATGCATGGCGTAAAACGCCTGTAGATAAAGGCGGTATCGGTGAAGTTAAATATCCGATGGTTGCTGATATCAAACGCGAAATCATCAAAGCTTACGGTATTGAGCACCCAGAAGGTGTTGCACTGCGTGGTTCTTTCTTAATTGATAAAGAAGGCGTTGTCCGTCACCAAGTCGTTAACGACCTGCCATTAGGCCGTAATATTGATGAAATGCTACGTATGGTTGATGCACTGCAATTCCACGAAGAGCACGGTGAAGTTTGTCCAGCTCAGTGGGAAAAAGGCAAAGAAGGTATGAACGCATCTCCTAAAGGCGTTGCAGACTACCTGACTAAGAATGCTACTGCTCTGTAATTAAAACTGATTCAGTCTTTTAAAAGCGGATTTAGATCAAAGGTCTAAATCCGCTTTTTTTTAAAAAAAACCTCTCCATATGCAATTTAACAACCCTTTTTTGTAACAATTATTTCAAGTATCTCCCACTAGTTAATATTTCTTAACTCAAATGTTCAACCCTTCCCACCATTTCGTGCTATAAATTATAGATACAAATAATTAACAAATTATTTTTATTTAAATAACAATCAACGCAAATAGATATCACATCCACTGCTATCCGGAGATACTAATGATAAAAAAATCATCGGCACCCTCTGTGCTACTTCGCTCTTTATCTGTACTTTCTTTGCTTGTCTCAACACAACTGTATGCGGCTTCAGAGCCCGCAGTTGAAGCACAAAAAGGTATGGTTGTTTCATCCCAACATTTAGCCTCTCAAATTGGCGCTGACATTTTAAAGTCTGGTGGTAATGCCATCGATGCCGCTGTCGCGGTAGGCTATGCTCAAGCAGTTGTAAATCCCTGCTGTGGCAATATTGGTGGAGGTGGTTTCATGACTATTCACCTTGCCGATGGTAAAGACCTATTTATCAACTTCAGAGAGACTGCCCCTGCCGCCTCTAACGCGGATATGTATTTAGATAAAGATGGAAAATTAATCAAAGATGCGAGCCTGTACGGCTACCTAGCTTCCGGGGTTCCCGGTACAGTCAAAGGCTTAGATTATGCATTAGAAAAATATGGCACGATGAACCGCCAGCAAGTCATGGAACCTGCGATTAAACTTGCCAGAGACGGCTTCACGTTAACTCGAGCGGATACCGATGTTTTAGACACCACGACAGAACGATTCAAACAGGACCCCGAAGTAGCCCGCATATTCTTAAAACCAGATGGAAGCACTTACCAACCCGGTGACAAACTCGTACAAACGGATTTAGCTAATACTCTTGAAAAAATTGCTAAAAATGGCCCTTCAGCCTTCTATGAAGGTGATATTCCAAAAATTGTTGAAGAAGCCGCCAAGAAAAATGGTGGAATTCTCACCGCTAAAGATTTTGCAGACTACACCATCAGTGATACTACACCAATTAGCTGTACCTATCGTGGCTACAAATTTATTTCTGCACCACCACCGAGTTCTGGTGGAGTCACTATCTGCCAAACTCTCAATATTTTAGAAGGCTACGACTTAAAAGAAATGGGGTTCAATTCAGCTGATTACGTTCATACACTCACTGAAGCAATGCGCCATACCTATATGGATCGCAATACCTTCTTAGGTGACCCTGAATTCGTCAATAACCCAACAGATAAGCTACTTAGCAAAGCTTATGCTGAAGAACTACGCAAAGAGATCAAACCGAATCAAGCCACTGCATCCACACAGGTACAACCGGGTATCGGTCCACATGAAAAACCAGAAACTACCCACTATTCTGTCGTTGATGACAAAGGTAATGCCGTTTCCACCACTTATACGATTAATGGGCGTTTTGGTTCTGTGGTTATTCCACCCGGAACAGGCTTTTTCTTAAATGATGAAATGGATGACTTCACCACTAAAGTAGGTGAAAAAAATCTTTATGGCTTGGTACAAGGGGAACGAAATTCTATCGCCCCCGGTAAGCGCCCACTATCTTCCATGAGCCCAACAATCGTGACGAAAGATGGTAAAGTTTTCTTAGTGCTCGGCTCCCCGGGTGGTTCAAGAATTATTTCAATTACCTTGCAAACCGCATTGAATATTATTGATCACGGAATGCCACCACAAGAAGCGGTCAATGCGCCCAGAATTCACCATCAATGGCTACCAGATGAAGTTTACTATGAGCAAAGAGGCTTATCTAAAGATAGCTTAGTGTTACTAGATAAAATGGGATACAAGATGGTTGAACAAACACCTTGGGGTGCAGCCGAACTGATTATGGTTGGGATACCTGAAGGCGCGGGTGTTAGTACCAAATCATCAGGTAACGACTCGGCGGTTTCAGGAAAAGTACGAGAGGGCTTTATCTACGGCTCTAACGATGTCCGTCGACCAGCAGGTAGTGCAGTAGGTGTTAATTAATGCATTAATCAACTGATGGCTATAAATGATAAAACCCACTGACAGTGGGTTTTATCACAATACAAGCACAATTAATTAAGCTTGTTTATGTACAACTGAAGGTGAAATAAATCTATCGCAAAGCACTGCAATAACCAATACCACTAAAGATGGTAATAACCACATAAGGTCTTGCTTATACAATGGAATCGACGTCATCCATTCTGGGATATACGTTTTCAGATTATCCGAGGCTTTCACTGCGCCAATTAATCCCACTACGAAGCTTGTCAGCATCGTTGGTGCAATCACGACCGTTGGATTTCGCCACCATCTCAGCGTAAAACTCATTAATATAAGCACAATACAAGGTGGATAAATCGATACCAACACAGGTAATGAGAATGCAATTAATTTGCTCAGGCCTAGGTTAGAAACAACCATCGAGAAGAGGCCCAATATCAACACTAAGCTACGATAAGAAATCGGCACATAGCGACTGAAGAATTCGGCACATGCACAAGTTAGCCCAACTGCGGTCACCATACAAGCAACGAAAATCAATACCGCAAGGAAGAAACTACCGTAATCGCCAAAGGTATATTGCACATAAGTATGCAAAATATCTGCGCCATCCGCCGGATTCGGAATCAAAGAACCACTGTTTTCACCGAGTTTGAAAAGTGAAAGATAAACCAGTGTGAGCAGGACCCCCGCAATTAACCCAGCCCACATAGTGTAACGGGTTAACAATGACGAATTATCAATACCTCTTGAACGTGCTGCATTCACAATCACAATACCAAATACCATCGCCCCAAGTGTATCCATGGTGAGATAGCCATTAATAAAGCCATTTGAAAATGCCATATCGCGATATTCGATAGTAGACGGGATAGGAGAACCGGCAGGCCATAACACCGCAGCAACACCTAGAAGCGCAAGTGCGAGCATTTTAACGGGTGCAAGTATATGACCGACGCTATCGAGTAATTTGCCTGGGTAAAGTGAAATACCAATCACTAAGACAAAATAAACCACGCTGTAAATCAATAATAACATATCAGATTCACCACCAAACAATGGGGCGATACCGACTTTATACGATACGGTGGCGGTTCTTGGTGTTGCGAATAATGGACCGACGGATAAGTATGCGACAACAGCGAGTAATAACCCGGCTTTTTTACCTACTGGGGTACTTAACGCTTCAATACCACCACCCACTTTTGCCAGTGCGATAATGGTTAAAACGGGAAGACCGACACCAGTAACCAGAAAGCCAAGTGCAGCCGTCCAAACTTGTTCACCTGCTTGCAAACCAACCATAGGAGGAAAAATGATATTTCCTGCTCCAACAAATAACGCAAAGGTCATAAAACCTAACGCGATAATATCTCTTGATGATAAACGATGAGCCATATTATGTTAATTTTAAGTAACGAAAATAAAAAGATATGGGTATTTAACTAGCAACCCTTTGAAATTTATATGACGAGATAGAATTCTGATAAAACATATCATTAACAATATAAAATATATGATTTATTAAATCATTTGAAATGAAACGTTAAAAAACAGAAAAAATCGCCAATAACTGACGACAAGTAAAACTTTTATAGGGCAAAAAGGCAATAGCAAACCCCAAAACAAGAATAAACAACCAAACTAATTTTCAGAACTAGTGATTACTGTCAGTAAAATTAGAATATCCGTTATATGATTTGTTTAAAAAATCATCACTTAGTCATTTTATCACTCATCGTTTTTATTAAAAGGTAGGATAAGATAAAAAAATATAAATAGTTTTAGGGAGAATATGTCGCGACTATTAAATAAATTGCGAATTTAATAAATATCACAGATAAATTCACCTTACTAACCCCATGATTAATATTAATAAGGTGATTATTTTCCCGGTTTTAGCTTTTTTTATCAGACACAATTAAAACAGGAGGGAGTGTAAAAGAAAATTCACTACCTTTACCTAATTGACTAGTAATTACGAGTTGACTACTATGGTGCTGAACTGCATGTTTCACAATAGCTAATCCAAGCCCCGTTCCACCACCACCTTGGCGCGAACGCGCTTTATCCACTCGATAAAAACGCTCCGTCAAACGCGATATATGCTCCGTAGGGATACCAGGGCCATTATCACTGACACTAAAACGAGCACCATGACTGGTTTTCTGCCAATCAACCCGTATTTTAGTTCCCTCAGGTGTGTGGTTAATGGCATTGTACACAAGGTTAGCAACGGCACTACGTAGTTGCTCTTCATTGCCATTTACGCGTAATTTTTCATCAACATTAAACTCAAATTGGTGCTGGCCGTGACTCAGACTCTGCGCTTCTTGTTCAATCATCTTAAGAATAACGGGAATATTAACTTGTTCGTCCAGATTAATATGAGGGGCGATTTCAATTCGTGATAACTGCAATAACTGCTTGATCAGATTATCCATTCGATAAGCTTGCTCTTGCATCACATTCAAGGCTTTTTTGTTAACCGCAGAGGTCCCTTCTTGATCATCCATCACTTCAAGATACCCTTGAATGACCGTTAATGGTGTACGTAATTCATGACTCACGTTAGCAAAAAAGTCTCTACGAGCCTTTTCTAATCGTCGTTTTTCCGTCACATCCCGGGCAACCATTAAAAGCTGCCCCTCGGTGTAAGGCAAAATACGAAACTCGACAATTTCACCACTGTTAAGCTCAATTGTCAGCGCTTGATCATAACTCTTAACCGTAAAATAGCGGCTAAAATCAGGATAACGCAACAGATTAAAAATATGCTGCCCATTATCTTCAGGCCAACGAAAACCTAATAAATGCTGCGCATGGCGATTACACCAAAAAATATTACCTTCCGTTGTCATCATCACTACCGCATCGGGTAATGATTCAGCCCCGCTGCGAAAACGCTTAATTAGCTGCCCTAGCTCACGACGACGTTTACGGTTACGTTGCTGCATTTGATAAATGCCATAAAATATTGGCTCCCAACCCCCTTTACCTGCGGGTGGAAGCATACTTTTATCTAACCATAACCAATAGGATAATTTTAGCAGGTTATACCCGTGCCAAAATAATGCAGCTAGCAAAGAAATGACTAAAAGCCATGCAAGATGGCCTATAAATACCGATAATATGAGTGCGGGTAAAATAAATAAAAACAGCCCCCAAATTAGCTGTTTTATGGATAAACGTTCAAGCACTTGGGTCTCTCCCTAATGAATTCTCAGTAACGAACAGAGAAACGGTATCCAGTACCACGTACTGTTTGCACCATTTTATCATGCCCTTCTGTTTCCAGTGCTTTTCTTAAACGACGAATATGAACATCTACAGTTCTATCTTCAACATAAACATTGGCCCCCCAAACATTATTTAATAGCTGTTCACGGCTATAAACACGCTCCGGATGAGTCATAAAAAAATGTAATAATTTATATTCGGTTGGTCCCATATCAATAGGAATTTCACGACAAGTAACACGATGAGAGGTTGGGTCAAGCATCAAGCCATTCATTTCAATAATATCTTCTGTCGCCATTGGCGAAATTCGGCGTAAAATCGCTTTTACGCGAGCAATTAATTCTTTTGGCGAAAAGGGTTTGATTAAAAAATCATCCGCGCCCACTTCTAAACCTTTCACGCGATCCTCTTCCTCACCTCTGGCAGTCAACATCATGACAGGGACATCGCGAGTCGCGCTATCACGCTTCATATGTTTAATAACCTGAATGCCAGAGCCACCTGGGATCATCCAATCGAGTAAAACTAAATCAGGTAACGGGTCAACAAGCTGCGCAATTGCAGAGTCATAATCATCAGCTTCAATCGGCTGAAAACCATTCTGTTCCAATACAAAACAAACCATTTCACGGATGGGCGTCTCATCTTCAACAACTAGAATGCGTCTTGCCATGATTGTTCCTGTAAATAAGAAGATATTTTTAATGTGAACGCATTATGCGTCACTTTTATGACAGAATTATGACTATTATCGGTGATGACTGATATTCCACCTAATAATTACAGGAAAAGATCATCTAAGTGAAACATTAATCACATAGCGCAATATAATTATCATCCATTTGCAGACTAATAATTATCTTACTGTAATAACAATTTTAACGGCTTTATTCATATCACAGCATCATTTTCCATTGCATAACACTCCATCGTATTACCGCGATAAGGTATACTGACCGACAGAATATCGAGTCCTCTTCACTAATAAAATGGCACAATCACAAGGAATGATAGCTCATGCGCATGATCCACACTTCTGACTGGCACCTTGGCCAATATTTTTTCACTAAAAGTCGTGCCGCTGAACATCAATGTTTTTTAAATTGGCTTATTGAACAAGTTACGCTCCATCAGGTTAGCGCAGTGATTGTCGCAGGGGATATTTTTGATACTGGCTCACCGCCAAGCTATGCACGAGAACTCTATAATAAATTTATCGTCGATTTACAAAAAACTGGATGCCAGTTGGTTATTTTAAGTGGAAACCACGATTCCGTTTCCGTTCTCAATGAATCCAGCGCTTTGCTGGCTTACCTCAATACCAGCGTAATAACCTCTGGCGCTGAACCTAATATTATTACTTTAATGGATAACCAAGGATTGCCTAGCGGCCTCGTCTGCGCCATCCCATTCCTGCGCCCTCGAGACATTCAGATAAGTATTGCAGGACAAAGTAGCGAAGAAAAACAATTATCACTGCAAACGGCAATTCATGACTATTACCAAGCCAGCTACCAACTTGCCGTCGCACAACGAGAAACATTAGGGCTTGATATCCCGATTATCGCGACAGGGCATCTCACCGTTGTCGGCGCAGCGCTGACAGATTCAGTCCGCGACATTTATATTGGCACACTTGACGCGTTTCCTTCTGGCGCATTTCCACCCGCAGATTACATTGCCCTAGGGCATATTCATCGACCCCAAGTCATTGGTGGCCAACAACATATTCGTTATTGCGGTTCACCAATTCCATTAAGTTTTGATGAAGCACAACAACAAAAAAGTGTCTGTCTGGTTGAGTTTAATGGCAGCACGCTTACTGATATCACTCAATTACCAATTCCAATTTCGCAGCCACTACAAAGTGTCAAAGGGTCTCTAAAAGAAATCCAGCAACAGCTGGAAGTTTGGCAAGACTATCAAGGTGATAAACCGGTATGGTTAGATATCGAAGTCGCGTCACAAGACTATCTTTCAGATATCCAACAACGTATAGAAGCCTTAACCCAAACCTTACCAGTTGAGGTCGTATTACTGCGCCGAGCACGTAAACAAAAGCAAGGACAGCAAAGTGTATTAGCCAATGAAACACTCAATGAATTAACTGCTGAAGAGGTCTTTTTACGCCGTCTTGCAGAAGAATCACTTGACGATGCCGAACAAGAACAACGCTTGCGACAACTGTTCAAACAATCTTATGACGCACTACGTTCAGAACAAGAGGGTCAAGCATGAAAATCCTGAGTCTTCGCTTAAAAAATATTAATTCACTAAAAGGCGAATGGAAAATTGATTTCACGCAAGAACCTTTTGCTAGCCAAGGATTGTTTGCGATAACTGGTGCGACCGGTGCAGGTAAAACCACCTTACTGGATGCAATTTGTCTCGCGCTTTACCATCAAACACCTCGTTTAGGCTCTCTATCTGCTAGCCAAAATGAGCTCATGACGCGCCATACGGGCGAATGTTTAGCGGAAGTTGAATTCGAAGTGAAAGGTATTGCTTACCGCGCATTTTGGAGTCAACGTCGTGCAGGCGGTAAATCTGAAGGAAACCTTCAACAACCTAAAGCCGAGCTAGCGACGGTAGCTGATGGGCAAATACTTGCGGTTAAAGTCACTGAAATTAGAGAGCGGATCACTCAAATTACGGGACTCGACTTTGGCCGTTTCACTAAATCGATTCTACTTTCCCAAGGGGATTTTGCCGCCTTTTTAAATGCAACAGAAAAAGAACGAGCTGACCTTTTAGAAGAGATAACTGGGACTGAAATCTATAGCCAAATCTCAATTTATATTTATAACCAACACAAACAAGTCAAAACCGAATTAGACTTACTGAAGGCGAGAGCACAAAGCATTAATTTGCTGACTGAATCTGAGCACCAACAACGATTAGAACAACAAACGGTACTCGCGCAACAAGCCGCACAAATCAGTCATAAAAAAAATCGTTATCAACAAGCCATAAATTGGTGGCAACAACAGCACCAACTGACTCTACGCTTACAACAATTACAAGCAGAGCTAGACAAGTCAGAACAGGATTTTCAGGCTGCAAAACCCAGTCTACAAAAATTAGCAGACAGCGCTCCCGCAGAGGCTTTGCGTCCTTTATGGCAAGATGTTCAGCGCCAACAACAGTCGTTAGCTGAACACAATGAAAAGCAACAACATCTTCAACAAAGTCTTGAGGAAATGCAGAAACAACTTGCACCACTGAAAGCAAAACAAGATCAAGCTAATAATGAAAATACGCAATTTTTGGCGTATATGCAGCAGCAGAATAAATTAATTGATAACGAAGTTCGCCCGTTGGATAACCAAATAACGCATCTTAACCAACAACTCAGTGAACTCTCTAAGCTTGTAACCCAATTTCAATCTGAATATGACCAAAAACAACAGTCTATCAATGAAGCCGAGGTGAAGTTACAACACGCAAATAACCAACTGAAACAACTAAATGTTTTTCTAAAAGAAAAACAAAAAGATGCAGAAATTAGCGGGCAACTAGGCAGTTGGAAGCAACAAGCACGTTACCTCAATGAACTTACTGAACAGCTCTCGATACTAACCCAAAAGCAGCACAAAATTTCACAAGAACTGCAAGTATTACAGGCAGAAAAACAAACGCAATCCGCTCAGTTGACGCAAACGCAAACGGCTTTAGACAAAGAAACTGACGCGTTTAATCAATTAGAAAATAACTATAAAAACTGCCAAGAAAAACAGAATATTAATGAAGTAAATCACTCTATTGTACAACTACAAACCAAGCTACAACATGCGCAATTATTACCCTTTATATTGTCACAGTGTCTCGCTCAACAAGTTCAATCACAAAAGCAAGCAACACAGCAGATTTTATTAATTGAATCAATTGCTCAAACTGAAAAAGAATTAGCATCAGTACAAACGAATATCAGCAATTTACAGCCCCATATTCAAGATCTCACACAACAACTGCAATTAGAGCAAAAAATTGTTAGCTTAGAAAAAGAGCGCCAGCAACTCATTGAAGGCTCCCCGTGTCCACTTTGTGGCTCTCACGAGCACCCTGCGGTTGAGGCCTATCAATTAATAAAATCCTCAGATACACAACAGCGCTTAAAACAACTCACTGAGCAACTCGATAGCAATAAGATCAAATTATCAGAGCAACAATCGTACTTACAAAATCAAAAGTTGCGTCAAAGTGAAAATTTACAGCTCAAAACACAATTATCCGAGCAGCTTGATGAATTAAATCAAAAATGGCGTAGTACCTGTGAGCAAGCACTTACTCCAGAATTAGCGCAAACCGAACAAGCGGTTAATTTACTTCTTGCTGATTTAAAAACACAGTTATCCACACAACAAAAAGTGATTACGGATTTCACGCTATTAGAACGCGATTATCAGCAGGCTAAAAATCAATTAAATGAGCAACAAGCGCTCGTTAAACAACAGCAAGCCACTCTCGCATTACTCGAAGAACGTCTTAAATATCACGCTCAGATGTTTGATGAGATACAAAAAGAACAAAATCAGCTACAACAACGCAAAAATGAACAAACAGAGCAATTACAGTCAGCCCTCACTCAATTTCAGTTAATATTGCCCGAAAATAATGATTTTGATGCATGGTTCAGCAACATTGAACAACGCAGTCAATTCTACGAATCACAAAAAATAGCGGCACAGAAACTCACGCAACAAATAGATGTCAGTAATGCGACATTAGCGGCTGAAATAGCACAAAAAACGCAATTATTGAAACAGCTCGAAAATGGAAAACAACAGCAATTACAATGCAGTAATGAGCTGATTGAGAAAAAAAATCAACGCCAAAACTTATTAAATGGACTCACTGTCAGCCAATTTATTGAAGGGATGCAGGAAAAACAAACTCGTTTAGCCCATCAATTAGAACTCTTAACCAAAAATATCAATGACATTGAAAGAAATATTTCCGTCCTCAATGGCAGCCATCAAGCCATCATTGAATCGGTTAAGAAAATCACTCAATTATTGATAAATGCACAAACACAATTTAATCAAGCATTAACCCAAAGCCCATTTGATTCACAGCAAATCTTCCTCAATGCATTACTAGCCACTGAAGAAAAAACACAATTAGAACAGCTAAAACAAAATATTAGCCAAGCATTACTGCAAAGCGAAACCCGTCATAAAGAAGCTTTACTGGCGCTAACCGCCCATGAACAACAACGTCTTGAAGATTTTACAGGCATTTCACAAGAGCAATTAAAACAAGCAATTGCTCAATTTGATGAAGAAATAAAAAATCTTAATCAAGAACAGGGTAGAATTATCAGCCAGTTAGAAACGGATAAACAGCAGCGCCATCAGCAACGAGATTTACTACAACAAATTGAAGATGGGCAGCTTAGTTATGATGATTGGAGTTATCTCAGCACGCTCATTGGCTCCGCCGAAGGGGATAAATTCCGCCGTTATGCACAAGGCTTAACACTTGATTGTCTCATTACCTTAGCCAACCAGCAGCTCGATAAATTACACGGGCGCTATCTACTACAACGTAGTCATCAAACTAACCTTGAACTACAAGTTATCGATGGGTGGCAAGCTGATAGTCTCAGAGACATCAAAACCTTATCAGGTGGTGAAAGCTTCTTAGTCAGTCTCGCATTAGCCCTAGCACTATCCGATATGGTGAGTAACAGAACCCAATTAGAGTCACTATTTTTGGATGAAGGCTTTGGCACACTCGATGCCGAAACCTTAGATATCGCTCTCGATGCATTAGAAAGTTTAAATGCATCCGGTAAAACGATTGGGGTGATCAGCCACGTTGAAGCCATGAAAGAACGAATTCCAGTGCAAATTCCGGTGAAAAAAGTGAATGGTCTCGGATTTAGCGAGTTGCCAGCGCAGTATCGAATCAATTAACCCACTATGATTTAGCCAAATAAATGGCAGAGAGTTTAAATTCTCTGCCATCATGGAGTAAGTTAAACTGCGTCTAGCGCTAGCTGTAACGCATATTTCAAATCATCGACATTTTCAATGCCAATAGATAAACGCACTAAATTATCGCTGATGCCGATATTTTGACGAACAGTTTGCGCTACACCTGAATGCGTAGTCGATGCAGGGTGGCTCGCTAATGACTCTGTACCCCCTAAGCTCACCGCAAGTTTAAATAACGCCAAATTATCTAAAAAGCGAAAGGCATCGGCTTCATTTTCGCCAACATTGATTGAGAATGTAGAGCCTGCGCCTGAGCATTGTTGTTGATAAGCGCGATACTCTGCACTGTCTTTCGGCAAAAATTCAGGAAAATGAACTTTACCGACTTTAGGATGCTGGTTGAGAAAATGGGCCAAAATTTTTGCATTATCATTGGCTCTTTCCATCCTAAGTTGCAGTGTTTCTAAAGATCTCCCCAACATCCAACTTGAGTGTGGGTCGAGCTGTGTCCCAATCGCATTACGCTGCGCTTTGACTTTTTTGACTAAATCGCGACTTCCAACAACGGCACCCGCAACCAGATCAGAGTGCCCACCGACATATTTTGTTAGTGAGTACACACTTAAGTCAGCACCGAGCGCAATAGGTTTCTGGAATATGGGTCCCAGTAACGTATTATCACAAATCAATAATGGAATTTCGCCATCTTGTTGATGTGCAATTTGCTTGGCAGCTTGACTGAGCAGTTGAATATCCACCACCGTATTTAGCGGATTTGATGGTGTCTCAATATAAATCGCCGCAATTTTTTTACCTGCCCCAATCCCTTTTACTACATCAAGAATAGCCGCTAAATCACAACCATTTTGAAAAGGAACTGAAGTAATACCAAAACGTGTTAACGTATTCAAAAATAAGGTTTCGGTACCACCATATAGAGGTTGAGAGTGTAGCAATACATCACCTGGTTTTAAGACTGCCATCAAGCAAGTCGTAATAGCCGACATACCCGATGAAAATAAAGCAGCACTTTGCGCCCCTTCATAAAGAGCCAATCTATCTTCAACAATTTCACTATTGGGATGATTGAAGCGCGAATAAACCAAACCTTGTTTTTGGTTATCAGGCGCTTGTACGCGCCCGCTAACCAAGTTAAAAAAATCTTTACCTTCTTGAGCCGTTTTAAAGACAAAAGTTGATGTCAGAAACACAGGAGGTTTTATCGATCCTTCCGATAATTGTGGGTCGTACCCATAGCTCATCATTAATGTTTCAGGGGATAGTTCTCTCCCATTTAAATCTTTTTTATCGCTTTTATCTGACATTCACAAGCTCCAACTTTTTATTCATAAATCATCACATTATCAGTTATACAATATTACTATTGTTAATAATTTGCTCGTACTCGTGAGGATAAAATTGGCGAGTAACAGATAAATGGGAACGCAAACGGCCTTTAATGACATTTTTGCCTAAATTGGTAAATAATGGATTTAAAGGATCGCTATCAGGCCCCAACGCTTGTTGAGCTAAATAGGAAGGTAGTGGCAATAAGGGAACTTCATCAGCAAAAACACTTGGGGTAATAAAATAAGCGATAGAATAACGTGAATCGCTATTTTTCCCCCTAACAACCTGATGAACATTTGCACGTAAATAACCATTGGTTGCTAATTCAAATACCTCACCAATATTTACTACAAATGCATCTTCTAATGGTGCAACATCTATCCAACCATTATCTGTCTCAACTTGTAGTCCACCGCTATTATCTTGCCAAAGCAGTGTCAAAATCCCCGCATCTTTATGAGCACCAACGCCTTGCTCTCCCTCATGATTATCAGTACGAGCAGGATAATGAATTAATTTTAATAAATGCTGAGCCGGTTCCGCGATAACACTATCGAAACTGTTTTCAGGCAACTCAAGTGCAACTAAAAAGGCTTTAATTAATTTAATCGCGATATCTCGCATCTCTTTTTGCCATGCAAGGGCTTGTGTTTTCAGCTCAGGCAATGCCTGTGGCCATTGATTTGGTCCTTGTAAATTCAGCCAAATCGGATCTTGGTCAGTTAGTTGTAAAGCCGGCAATTCCTCACCAATATCAATTTGTTCACGAAAATCAGGCTGATTTCGCGTACTCTCTTGTGTTGAGGCTGTATATCCGCGAAAGTGTCTTGAATGACTCATTGAGATTTGTTCTTTGGCATCCTTTGGCAAAGCAAAAAACTGTTTTGTTATTGCCAACAATTGCTCCCGAGTTTCAGGCGTAATATTATGTCCAACAAGGTAAAAAAAGCCAATTTCCCGCGCAATGAAGCGTAATTTCTTATAAAAATCTGCTTGCGTCTCTGGGTTATCAAGTTCATTCAAATCAATAATAGGTAATTGAGTCGCTGACATATTTAATCCTTTTCACTCTCTGTATTTATAGAATATGACTTTAGTGAATAATAAAAATAGCTATTCATCTATTTAACAGTCGATTAAATACCAACTTTAAAAATACTAATAATAATATAAAACTATATCGATATAACCATTTCAATGAATAGATACTTTCTAATCCATATAACAAAAAACACAAATAAATAATTAAATATTATTTATAAAAGTAAGATCTTGTCTGATTAGATATTACTAACAAATAACTAATGAGAATTTAAAATGAAAAAAATAACTGCATTAATATTGGCATTGTCGGTTTCTGCTTTAACGGCTTGCTCACCTGAGGACAGCACTGCTGAAAAAGCACCTCAACAAAAAGATCCCAAACAAAAAATCATCGTTGGCAGCCATGGCAGTGATGCTGATATCTGGAATTTTATCGCGGAATCTCAAAGCGCTAAAGATGCAAATTTAGATATTGATGTTAAAATCATTGACGATGGGATCACCTTGAATGTCGCCACCATCGATGGTGATGTGGATGTCAATGCCTTTCAATCGTGGGGATTTCTAAAAGATTTCAATAAAAATCATGATAATAAGCTCGCACCAATCTTCACGACTTATTTTGAACCGATGGGGATCTATTCTGTAAAATATAAAAACTTAGCTGATTTACCCAACAAGGCGATTGTCGCGATCCCAAACGATGCAGCCAATCATGCAAGAGCACTTAAACTATTAGAGAACTCAAAGTTAATCAGCTTGAAACCTGAATTCAATCAAGCCACGGGATCTATTAGTGACATTACAAATAATCCTAAAGAATTAGTCTTTAGACAAATAAAATATGCACATGGTCCTAGAGCGCTACCGGATGTAGACATTGCAGTAATCGGAAATACTGCTGCACAAGAAGGTGGACTTAACGTTTTAAAAGACTCTTTATTTAGAGAGCAAAACGATGACACCATTAAAAATAATATTAATATCTTAGTTACTAAATCTGATAATAAAAACGATCCTAAATTTGCTAAATTAAACGATCTCTATCATAGCGAAGCCGTAAAGAAATACATTGATGATAATTTTGGCGGTACAAAAATACAAATTAAAAAGGATCTCAGCGAATTGAATTAACCTTAATACATATCATTAACCGAGAAGCATAGATAAACTATGTGACTCGGTTAAAATCGATTAGTCAATAATCATGTAACTTTCAGTGTGATGAACATTAATGGAAACAAAAAATCTCATCGATATGTCTTTTTCTATCCTTTTTCCTCAATATTTTTATACTCACTATCCCATTTTTTGCCCACTTGATGATAGAAATATTATTTTGTAAGATACTATTTCATATATCACTCTGATTTAAATGAAGTTAATCTCTTTAAGATCTACACGCAAAAATTTGAACCTTATCGTTAAATTTTTTTCCTATGATTTTTAAGCTATCTCGCTATAGTAATAACCATCGAAACAATCTGCGGCTTCTGAGATTTATTCAATAACTGCCGTGTGCTAACTAAAGCTAGGAGACAACATGTCTAACGCATTTATCGAAATGATTAAAAACCGTCGTACAATTTATAACCTTGGCGATGCATTACCCGTATCTGAAGAACATGTCACAAAATTAATTAAAGAAGCGGTTAAACATTCTCCATCTTCATTTAACTCACAGACTTCTCGCGTCGTTGTTTTATTTGGTGCTGAGCATAAGAAACTGTGGAATATGGTGAAAGAAACTTTGCGCGCTATCGTTCCTGAGCAAGCTTTTGCAGGTACAGCACAAAAAATTGATAGCTTCGCTGCTGGTGCTGGCTCTATTTTATTTTTTGAAGATAAAGATGTAGTTACTGGGTTACAAGAGCAATTCCCATTATATGCGGACAATTTTCCTGTTTGGTCTGAACAAGCAAGTGGTATTGCTCAATTTGCCGTATGGACTGCATTAGCACAAGAAAATGTCGGTGCATCTCTACAGCACTATAATCCGATTATTGATAGCCAAGTTCAAAAGGAATGGAATATTCCAGCTAACTGGATATTACGCGCTCAGATGGTATTTGGTTCAATTAATGAGCCCGCTGGCGATAAAGGCTTTATGGATGACGAAGTTCGTTTCAAAATTTTCAAATAAGCACTAGCTTTAAATTAATTTTCATCTGAGTTCTCTCACTTATCTTATTATTGAGAGAACTCAGTTTTAATCAATTTAAGTTGATAATATATGCCAATATCAGGGTAAAATAATACTTAACAAATAAAACAACAATAATAAATAAACCTATCTTAAATTAGTTGTAATATTTTCTTATTTATAAATAAATAATACACTTAAAAACATTAACGAAACAAACATTCCTCATTACAACCCCCCTATTAACATATCTATATATTTAATTGATTTTCAATCAATCGAACAACATTTAGCTTATGTTTTTTTGATTTAAAATCAACACATTAAATCACACCAAAGATATTTTTAAAATAATTTCCATTTTTTATTATGTATTATCAATATTTGAACTACACTAAATATAAGAGCAAAATTGCACAGTTAAATGTTAGTTAGTGCTATTATCGAGGTGGACTATGAAACGTTTATCTTTATTTACAACCATTGTAGCAATACTCATTTCAAGCAGTTCTTTTAGTTATGCAACTTCTAATTCTACAGGAGGAACAATCTCGTTTTCAGGCTATGTATATGAGCCTCAATGTGAAATAAATTTAACCAATAAAAGTCAAATAAATGTTCAGTGCTTTAGAAATGGTAAAAACATATCGACGACTGGCTCATTGAAAGATGGGAAAAAAATAGAGTCTGACTATGTAAAAGTTGAATATGATAGAACAAGAAAATTACCTATGTTGAATGTAATTTATGAATAAATTAATGAAATTCGAAATAATCATAATTCAGGATACTTAATTTATTATCAGTTCTAAGTATCCTGAATTTTATTAATAATCTAAATTTAACTTATTCGCAAATTAACAACCGTAATTAAGGTAAATAACCTTAACCGCTTTTTCAATATACTGCATATGAAAAAGCCTACCAATCCTTGGTAGGCCATTATATCTCAACTAAGATAATTACTTCTCAGTTAAGTCTACTTGATAAATTGCAAAACCGATTTCATCAGTACCCACTTGCTTCATAGGATATTGAGCATGTTCTTTAATGAATTCAGCTGCTTTATCGCTTGGTGAAGTTTCAAAACGAACATCTAACTTCTTATCCGTTTTAATTGGTGTGAATGACCAATTATTATCAGCCTTAGACGTTATTTCACCTTTCTCTTTAGAAACTTTCGCAATATAAGCCGCTAAGATTGAACGGTTTTCATCTGGAGAAGCAAACGCAATGTTGTTATCGCCTGTTCCTGCAAATTTACCGCCGTATCCACGATAGTTGTTGGTAGCGACTAGGAATGTTGCTTTCGGATCAATTGGCTTGCCTTGGTAAGTGACATTTTTGATTCTATTCGCATCTTTATTTACAGTTTGGCAATCAACATCGTATTTAGCAGGTTGCGTTAAATCAATTTGATAATTAACACCACTAATTGTATCAAAATTATATGTTCTGAAACCGCCCCAGTTAATCAAACTTTGTGGTGCTGTTGATTGTGGGTCAATTTGATTAAACATACCTGCCGAGCATTCTAACCACTCAACCACATCTGCACCTGTTGCTTTTACAACAACTAAAGTATTTGGATAGAGGTAAAGATCCGCAGCATTACGGAAGGTTAGATCACCCTTTTCAACTTCGATAAATTCAGATGGTGCATTTTTACGACCGCCCGCTTTAAACGGTGCTGCCGCAGCTAATACCGGCAAATCTGCAAGATCTGGATCGCCTTGAATAAAGGTTTTGGTGTAATCAATCTGTGCATCATTAACAATTTGAACGGTTGGATCGCTTTGAACCAAGGCCAAATAACTGTACATATTTTCAGATGCTTTACCAATTAACTTACCGACGAAGTCACGAGTACCTTCGTGTTGTTCATTGATAATTTTAACCAGGCTTTCATCACGCTCTACGAGTGCCTTTTTATTGGCTTTATCATAGACAGGGCGCGCATGTGCCGCTGCATCAACAACTTCCCAGTTACCTTTGTCATTGTTGACTACAAGATCAACCACACCTAAGTGATCGCCCCACTGACCCGGCATTACTGCTGGAACGCCATTAACGGTTCCTTTAGTGAGATCAACGCCTTTGATGTCTGCAAACTCTTTACTTGGGAAAACCCCATGTGAGTGGCCAAACATGATGGCATTAATACCCGGTACTTCACTGAGATAATAAACCGAGTTTTCGGCCATTGCTTTGTATGGCTCTTGTGAAAAGCCTGAGTGAGGGATAGCAACAATAATATCTGCTCCCTCTTTTTTCATTTGAGGAACGAATTTTTTAGCTGTTTCAGTAATATCATTAACAACCACTTTTCCTTCTAGATTTGGCTTATCCCAAATTAGAATTTGTGGTGGCACAAAGCCGATATAACCAATTTTTAGATTATGCGTTTTACCATCACGATCCTTAACTGGGGTATCAACAATGATATAAGGATTGAAATAGTTTTTACCTGTTTTCGCATCTATAATATTGGCATTAATATATGGGAATTGTGCACCTGCAATAGCTTTTTGCAGGTATTCTAAACCAAAGTTAAATTCATGATTACCAAAGTTACCCACGGTATAACCCATGGTGTTCATCAAACTATGCGCAGGATGTGACTCCCCTTTTTTCAAGCCTTTGCCTGCCATGTAATCAGCAAGCGGGCTACCTTGGATCAAGTCACCATTGTCGACTAAAACGGCATTAGTCGCTTCTTTTTTAGCGGCTTTAATCAAAGTCGCTGTACGTACCAAGCCAAACTGCTCTGTTGGCTTATCTTTATAATAATCAAAATCAATCAGATTACTGTGAACATCTGATGTTTCCATAACACGTAAATCAACAGTTGCTGCATTCGCATTAAATGCGACTAGCAAAGCAAGCGATGATAATTTCAATACTTTATTCACTATGAATCCCCTTAGCTGCCCTTAACGAGACAAAGTTGCCTCTCGAATCGTTATATTCAGTTCTAGCCCATTGGTTAAATAAACAACGAAATTAGGACTACAATTGTCTACAATGTGCATTACTTCAATTTTTAATGATATTACACTGCAAACAGTAACCATTAAATGTGACTAAATCACGGTTTTAGTCTTTTTATAGACCCCGACTTTAATATCGGTCACAAAAATGAATTAATGTTGAGTTATAAAGCCAAAATTATTGAAGTTATATGAACAATAACCGACTCAATTTTAGTGCTGAAATAAAGGGGTGTGATTTACATCACTTATTGCAGCAATACGGCAATAAGTATCATTAAAAATAGAGTCAGAAAAATTAAATTTGTGGCAAATAAGCTATATCAGAAATTTTTATTTAATTTAACCTAAAGTCCTTCATTTGAATATTTGCTAAAAACTCATCACCTCAGACTCTTCACTTGAATTTTTGTCTAAAGTTTTTTACCTGAAATTTTATACTCTAAATAATTCAAATTGTAGCTGAGCGCAGCCAACACCCCTACAGTTTGTAGTTTTCGCCTAAAGTTCTTCACTTAAATTTTTATCTAAAGTTCTTTACCTGAAATTTTATACTCTAAATAATTCAAATTGTAGGTAGGCGGCAAGCGAGGACATCTCGGGGAGCATACACAAGTATGTGACCCGAGTAGCTGAGTGCAGCCAACACCCCTACAGTTTGTAATTATGACGAGTATAACCAACACCCCTACAGTTTGTAATTATGACGAGTATAACCATGCGGCGCCGCGCACCCCGCTCGAATCTCCATGCACCGCTTTTCGAATTGGCGTATCACACTCTCGACCAAACACCCAATTGCGAATTTTTTCTGGCAGCGCATCATACAAACTATCGACATTGCTCATTCCCCCGCCTAACACGATGACGTCGGGGTCCAGCATATTAATCGCTTGAGCCAGTGCTTTTGCTAAACGTGTTTGGTAGTGCTCCATTGCTATGGCGGCTTGTTTATTGCCTTCTTGCGCTAACTTAACAATTTCCAAACCTGTTTTTTGTTCCCCTGAAAGCTTTTTATAATCAGCGATGAAGCCTGTACCTGAAACAAATAACTCTGTACAACCTGTTAGGCCGCAGTAGCAAATCTCATCATCGAGAAATAATCTGTCTTTATCATCCTGCCAAGGTAGAGGATTGTGTCCCCATTCACCGGCAACTCCATTTCCACCTGAATGAACTTGCCCATTGATAGCAATTCCTGCGCCGCAACCGGTTCCAATAATGACGGCAAAAACAACTTTAGCGCCTGCGCCTGCACCATCGACCGCTTCAGAAACAGCAAGGCAATTAGCATCGTTTGCCACCTTTACTGGACGTTCAAGCAACTTAGACAAATCTGCATCAAAGTATTGCCCATTTAACCATGTTGAATTGGCATTTTTCACTTTCCCCGTCACAGGAGAAAGTGTCCCTGGAATTCCAACACCTACAGTACCTGTCATACCGGTTGCTGCTTCAGCCTCATTAACCAAGCCTACAATTGCATTCAATGTGGCTAAATAATCCCCCCGCGGGGTCGGTATACGCTTTCTAAACAAGGAGTCACCCGCATCATCTAATGCAATCACCTCTATTTTTGTGCCGCCTAAATCAATACCGATTCTCATTGTGACTCTCTCTTATTATCAATTTCACATATCATTGCCTATATACATTATTGATATCAATATGCAGAAAGTAAAATTGAGAGACGATTGATAAAATTAACTAAAAAGAAAGATAATTGCTAAATGACATTTTTTTTCGCTTAATAACTGACAATTCGCTATCATAGCTCCCGGCTATAACTGGCAATTTTTCAACAAAGGTAGGTTTTTCATGTGGTTCAAGAATATATTGGTCTATCGCCTAAATCGTGATTTGGCGCTCTCTGCAGATGATTTGGAAAGACAGCTTGCCCCGCTCGCCTATCAGCCATGTGGCAGTCAAGATATGATGAAAACAGGTTGGGTATCCCCTATGCGCGGTGCAGATGCACTGACTCATGCAGCAGGTAATCAAATTCTTATTTGTGCAAAAAAAGAAATGAAAATGCTGCCATCTCCTGTCATTAAGCAAGAATTACAAGATAAAATTGAAAAAATTGAAGCAGACCAAGGCCGTAAACTGAAAAAAACAGAGAAAGACGCCTTAAAAGATGAAGTCGTCCATACCTTACTGCCTCGTGCTTTCAGTAAATTTAGTAAAACTTACATTTGGATTGATACCGTCAATCAATTAATTATTGTCGATGCCGCAAGTGCCAAACGAGCTGAAGATAACCTAGCTTTATTACGTAAAAGCTTAGGTTCATTACCCGTTGTTCCTCTAACTTTTAAAGATCCTATTGAGCTCACACTCACTGAGTGGATCCGTTCTGGATCTTTACCTCAAGGTTTTGCCGTTATGGATGAGGCAGAGTTAAAGGCTATCTTAGAAGAAGGCGGTATTATCCGCTGTAAGAAACAAGATCTCATTTCAGATGAAATTGCGACCCATATTGAAGCGGGTAAACTCGTCACTAAATTAGCCATAGATTGGGAAGAAAGAATTCAATTTATGCTATCTGAAGATGGTTCTCTAAAAAGATTAAAATTCAGCGATACCTTAAAAGAACAAAATGACGATATTGGCAAAGAAGATTATGCGCAAAAATTTGATGCTGATTATATCTTAATGACTGGTGAATTGAGTGCGCTGATTGCTCGCTTAATCGATGCCCTTGGTGGCGAAGCCGAGCACTAGTTTTATCGTACCAGACTTTTGTGGTACCAATTATTTATCGCTCCATTTTCGCCCATCGAACTCATCTCACAATGGCAACTTACCTTAAACGTAAGTTGCCATTACTTTTTAGACACAACCTGCATAGCCATAAGGAAGTCATTGACTGGCAGTGCAATCTCTGGTTGATTGAATTATCGCTATATTCATCATGATACTAAATATAGAGCTGTTGCCTATATCGTTTCGAATTATGTTGTCTACATATAGCAACTTCATCGCAATGTTTTTATCCAAAAAAATAATAAATAAATTTCTCCATCATTGGAGTTGTGGTCAATATTCAATCGAAGGAAATGTTATGAAAGAACTCATTGAGCCTGAGGTGGATGAAAATTCCCTTGTCACACTGCAAAAAGTAACAGCAGACAATTTTTCTGAAATTTGCCTGTTAAGTCATACACTAAGTGAAGCACAACGCAACATGGTAGCTGATAATGCCTATTCAATGGTTGAAGCCCAATTTTCAAATTGTGCTTGGTACCGCGGTATATACGCCGATGATACGCCCGTTGGATTCATTATGCTGCATTCAGGTTTAGATGACGATGAGCTCGAATATAACGGCATCATGCTCTGGCGCTTTATGATTGCAGAGCCTTATCAAAAACTCGGTTTTGGCCGTGAAGCGTTAATTCAAGTGATCAGTTATTTGAAAAATAAAGGGTATCCACGTCTGTATAATAGCTGCGGAGAAGGCGAAGAAAGCCCATTTGAATTTTATAAAAAATTAGGATTCATACCAACAGGCAACTATGTTGATGATGAATGTGAACTGGTACTCGATATTGTTAGTTGGAAAAGCGATAAATAAACCGAAAGTTTAATAAATACAAAATTAAAATGGCGAGCATTAATACTCGCCATTTTGACTCACAATCACTATTTTTGAATTAAATAGCGAATTGTTGGCCCATCTTGTTGAATATCCAGCACGGTATAACCATAGTTTTTAGCATCTAGCGGAATATTATTAATTGATTGTGGGCAATCACTCACCACCTCCAATATTTCCCCAGACTTAAGCGATGGCATCGCTTCAAGTGTTGCCACGGCAGGATAAGGACAAGGTTCACCAACCATATCCAAGCGATAATCTGGAACTATATCTTTCTTATTCATAATGCCTCCACTGATGTGCTAACCGATTTTTGAGCACGCTTACGGAAAAAGTGTTTTTCCCACAACAACATCAAGGCGAAAGCGATGGCTAATAATAAGTAAGTCACGATTAAACCGCCTTCGGGACCAAATGTTTCAAGTAAATTGACCTTATCAAAGTCTGTTGCCAACCAAGGCGCCAAATCATCCCAATAATAAGCCAGGATTGTTGCGCCAATGATATTACCAAAACCGACCCACCAGTAATGAACTTGACCTTCAACAGCACGATACATCCAGCCAGTTTCACACCCCCCAGCCAGCACGATACCAAACCCAAACAGCAATCCACCAATAACCGCATTCGGACCTGCCCAAAGTATTTTTGGCGTCGCACCTAATTGTACGTAGCTAAAAATACCAATGGCACTAACCGCCATGCCGATAATAATGGCTTTTGCCATATGCGTACGTCCGGTGATCCATAAATCACGGAAAGCGGAAGTAAAACAAATTTGAGCGCGTTCAATCAATAGACCGAAACCAATTCCACATAATATCGCAAAGCCCATTACAGGCGCGTCGAATAAAGTATAAAGACCCCACGCCATTGATAAAGTGAAAACAATCATGCCTAATCTGAAACGTCTTTTAGCAACATCCTGTCTTTGCGTCAAAGGTGACGCTGCGCTAACTTTTTGCAGCTTAACGGGAATTCTAAACATGGGCATTAATGTAAATTTTGCACCAAAATAAGAACCTGCCGCAGTAGCCACTGCAAAATACCACGCATGCAAAGAAAACTGAGGGATCCCAGTAAAAAATGCCGCTAAATTACACCCCATTGCTAGGCGTGCACCAAAGCCTGCAATAATTCCACCAATAATCGCCTGAAAAATCCTAATTCGATGTTGAGGCATACGCAATTTAACGTTATTCGCCCATAGTGCTGCCGCAATACATCCTGCAAACATACCGATGATCATCACACCATCAATTCGATCTAGCGGGCTTCCTTCAAAACCAATAACTTTAAAATAGCCCCAGTTTTGTGGCTCAGCACCGAATAGTTGAAGAACGTGTCCACCCCAACGTGTGAATTCACCCGTAACAGCCCAGAAAGTGCCAGTAAGTCCAAAATAATAAGTAGACAAAATACCTGCGGCAATAACAGCAGGAAGGGGTTTCCAAAAAGCGATGAGATAGCGAGATTTGAACTCAAACCAAGTCATTGTAACTTCCAATTCATTCATACCAGAACCTGGCAAAGAATTTCGCTGTTGTATAAATGTGTTACATAACACCCCCACAGCGAAGAGGTGCACATCATACTCCGATTAGTAATTTCGTGAAGAATAAATATCACAAAGTGTTTAAAAATATTGCTCAATTGGATGTACATCAAAGATTGCCAATCACTTCATTCATTTTTACTCACATACTGTTAGTATTTTGAGTTCAAACTAACATAACTAATGAGAAAATCGCCTTCAATGATATTGATCTCGATTATAAAAAGAGAATAAATTACAAAAATATAATGGTAATAGAAAATATCGTTAATCACGATTTTTTTGCAAAAAAAAGCGTTATCTTTTAGATAACGCTGGAAATGTAGTCTTATTTTATTTATAGAGGAGTATAATATGAAACTGCCGTTTTACGGCATTGCTTGCTATGCGTAGTCTGAAGTCAGCCCATTGACCCCAGTAATAACATTTAACTTAATAAGTACTATGCTTTATTTGAAATACAGCTCGACACATAAATTGAGCAAAATTATCTATTTTAATATAAAGTCTCATTTAAATTACATTAAGACTTTATTCATTCCCTAGCATAAGTAAATTTCAAAAATAAACATTTCAATATTAGCAAGTATTAAAAAGTGTTTCTAAATGTTATTGATTGCATTATAACGCAACAATTATGTTGCGCAAGTGTTTTTTAAAATCACCAAAAACCACCAAAAACAAAACAAAAATACTTAAAAATCAATATAATACAAACTAAGCAATCGAATAAATCATTTATTTAAAATAATTATAGTCATTAATATAATTTTAACTAAAAAAATTATATTGAGTAATAAATTAATTTTTTAATTAAAATAATTTATGTTAAGTAGAGCTTGAAAATAATGTCACCTGCTTCCTTTGTTTTCAAAATTATATTAATAAGCATAAATTAAACTTACCCTTTAAATGGATTTTTACTTAGTTAATACCGCATCTTCTTTCTGTTTTTTCATAAAGAATAATATTAAATTTATTTTATCCTTATAAAAATCAAACATTTTTAGACTATCTATACAGATGATTTATTTTATTTGACCAAGTATTAATACTTATAAATTATCGCGCTAACACATACCCTTACTTATTAAATGGTTTATTTTTCATTATCACTTTCCATACAATCAAACCAATAATATAGGCATCGATAGAATTTAAATCTCTCATAACGCTAATTTTAAAACAAAGAAATAACAGATAGGGATTAGAAATTTTTAATAATTTAACAATAAATGCATTAAAATATAATGACTTGGATTTCAGTTTAATATTAGTAATAGACTCGAAATTTCATTTTTCATTATTAAGTTTAATAATACAAATCATTTTTCTTGATACCACCACTTTAAATACTCATATAAAGAGTGAGAAATTCAATAACTTTTATATTGAACTATCTTTTAGTGCCCACTATAAGTTATTAAAATACAAGGAAGCATTGCATATTTAACAAAGCAATAAAAAAATAGCAGACTTACTAGTGAATGGTCTCTTTCGTTCTTCTAACCTAATGAGATTTGAACTCAGGATTGGAAAAAATAGGAATAAACTAACTTGTTATTAACTAAAAATAAAACGCGCCTTATATCTATCATTTTAAGTGAAAAACACACTAAAATTTAGAAACAAGACGCGCAATAAAAAATATAATTCTATTTGTCATACTATGACTACGGTGCTATGACTTATTTAGAAGAAACCGCTTCCATACCAACCAAACCAATCTTAAGGTAGCCTGATTGACGCAATGCATTCATCACATCCATCATTGTTTCATAATCAACGCTCTTATCCGCTTGGAAAAAGATTGTTGTTTCTTTATTGGTATTTGTTGCTTGGTCTAGCATTGCAGAAAGCTGCTCTTTTGATACCGCTTGATCACCAATAAATAACTGATTATCAGCTTTAACTGTCAGAAATACAGGTTTCTCTGGACGCGGTTGTGGTTTCGCCGTCGAGGCTGGCAAATCAACTTTAATATCGACCGTCGCCAAAGGCGCTGCAACCATAAAGATAATCAGCAAAACTAACATAACATCAATAAAAGGTGTTACGTTGATTTCATGCATTTCACCACTGTCATCTTGCTCGTCACCTAAACGCATTGCCATAATCGTTACCTTGCTTTGCTATTGGCCAGATCGAGATCGCGACCAAGTAATAATGCGGCTTGTGCAGCGGTATCACCAACTTGACCACGGTAGTTATTAATCATTCGGGCAAAAATATTGTAAATAACAACCGCAGGAATAGCAGCGATAAGTCCAATTGCAGTTGCCAATAAAGCCTCGGCAATACCCGGAGCAACAACAGCAAGGTTAGTTGTCTGTGAATGAGCAATCCCAATAAAGCTATTCATGATCCCCCAGACAGTACCAAATAACCCCACAAATGGAGAGATTGCACCTATTGTTGCTAAATAACCATTACCGCGCCCCATATAACGGCTAATTGCCGCTACAGCTCTTTCAAGTCTAAATGCTGTACGCTCTTTAGTACCTGATAAATCAGTACTATTTACTGAAAGTGTTCTTTCAGATACGGCTTCGTTTAATAGCATACGAGTAATACTATTCGCTTTAAAACCATCGGCAATACTCACTGCTTCATCGAGTGATTTAACTTGTGCGATAGCTTTAGTCTCGTCTTTCAAACGGCGACGAGCAATTAAAATTTCAATACCTTTAGAGAAGAACAGAGCCCAAGTAATCACAGATGCGATAACTAAACCAATCATCACTGTTTTAACAACGTTATCTGCGTTTTGGTACATACCCCAAACTGATAAGTCTTTATCAAACCCACCAAGTTGATTTTCTGTCGCAATTTCAATACTTTCACTAACAACAGTATTGCTCTCTACCGCACCTGAATTAGGTGCTATTGAAGGTGCAGGTGCAATCTCAGCATTTGGTGAAGTTGTTGGTGTGGAAGTGGGTGTAGCCGAATTATTAGAAGGCGATGTTGACGGTGTATTCTGAGCTGCAGCAGGTGCTGTTGCTGGGGCAGTTTCAGCGACTGCCGTTCCCATCAAGCCAATCGCCAATAGAATAGAAGCTGTTAGTTTACGCATCAGTTGGCCTTTACTCTCTTCTTTAGTGTTGTATAAAAAAATTCATATCGATGATTGTGCCATTCATCGACTAACCTTTAAAAGCGAAATTTGATTCTCACTCTATATCTCTTTTAAAAAGACGAGCAGATGATATCAAACATAGCGCGAATTGATAGTAATTATCATTAGTATTCGCGATTTTTTTACTATTTTTTGTTTTCCAACCAATAAGCCCTCGCCGATGATGAGGTTATTTGAGTTATTACCTAACACATTCAAAATAGACAAAACTAATCATTCTTTAAACATTTTATATTACATACCACCTGATTATATATTTATTCTAAGTAATTCAATCTGTAGGTAGGCACACCTTGAGGAGCATACACAAGTATGTGACCCGAGTAGCTGAGCGCTGCCAACAACCCTACAGGTTGAAGTATGAAGAGTATAAGTATGAAGAATAATCAAGTTGCGACATAACCCTTGCACTCATCTAAGCAAATCATTTAACTTCAATATATTAAATAGCCACCTCTAAAACAATTTAGGATAAAGGAAGGTATATTACATGGCAAAAATTAGACCTGAAACGCAATTAGTTAATCTGGGTAGAAACCCTAAATATACTCAAAAAGGGGTTAATCCTATTATCCAAAGAACCTCTTCTGTTATTTTTAGCTCTCTAGAAGAAAAACGACATGCGACTCGCCATCGTGCTGATGGGGTACTTTTTTATGGTCGCCGTGGTACCCAAACACATTTTGCTTTCCAAGAAGCAATGGCTGAGCTGGAGTGTGGTGCGGGGAGTGCGCTTTATCCTTCTGGTGCAGCAGCAATTACTAATGCCATATTATCATTTGTCTCAACGGGCGATCACATCTTAGTGACGGGTTCTGCATACGATCCTACACAAAATTTTTGTGACAAAATGCTCACAAAACTCAATATTGAAACAACCTACTTTGATCCTTTAATTGGCGCTAACATCACCAGTCTTATTCGCCCTAATACTCGCATTGTCTTTTTGGAATCGCCAGGTTCTATCACCATGGAAGTTCATGACATTCCCGCTATTGTTAAGGCCATTCGTGATAAATCGCCTGAAATCATTATTATGATTGATAATACTTGGGCTGCGGGTGTATTACTTAAACCGTTATTATTAGGTGTCGATATTTCTATTCAGTCTGCGACTAAATATATTAATGGCCACTCCGATGGCATGTTAGGGGTCGCGGTCGCAAATGAACGTTGCCTCGAAGCATTGCGTGAAAACTCTTACCTTTTAGGTCAAACCGCTGATCCTGATACGGTTTATATGGCAGGAAGAGGACTCCACACATTAGCCACTCGCTTAAAACAACATGAAACGAATAGTTTAATCGTTGCTAATTGGCTTGCTAAGCACTCCGAAGTTGAACAAGTTTTTCACCCCGCATTGCCAACTTCACCAGGGCACGAATTCTTTGCCCGTGATTTTGCTGGCTGTAATGGGCTCTTTTCTTTTCAACTAAAAGATCGTTTATCAACAGAACAATTCAGTGCATTTTTAGATAATTTCACCCATTTTAAAATGGGTTATTCATGGGGAGGCTATGAATCGCTTATTTTAGGTTATCAAAAAGAAGATTTATTGAGTATGCGTCAATATGATTTCAAACCCAATGACGGTACATTTTTCCGTATTCACGTTGGCCTTGAACATCCACAAGACTTGATTGATGATTTACAATTGGCATTTGAACGACTCTAACCATTAAAACTATCAATGCGTTTATTCACACTATTGTTGACAACAATTCATCAATGATAGTGTGTAATATCCAATAACATATTTATCTTCAAATAACCTAATAACCCAAACAAATCAAACCCACGATATTTTTTTCCTGTAAGATAGTTTAAGAATTGGCTTTTATGTAAAAACAGGAACAATTATGGAAGTCCTACGCGAAATCGTACAGGCACTTTGGCACCACGATTTCCTTAAACTATCCAACCCTGAAGTCCTTTGGGTTATTTATACCGTACTCTTTGTTGTCATTGTTTTAGAAAATGGCGTTCTTCCTGCCGCTTTTCTTCCCGGTGATACTCTACTTATTCTTTCTGGCGCATTAATTGCAAAAGGTGTTCTACACTTTATCCCCACTGTTTTATTGCTAGCAACGGCGGCAAGCCTTGGCTGCTGGCTTGGTTTTCTACAGGGAAGATGGCTAAGTGACACTAAAACGGTCAAGCGCTGGTTATCTCAAATACCGGAAGAATATCATGCGAAAGCAAATAATATGTTTAATAAACAAGGGCTTTACGCACTACTTATTGGGCGATTTTTAGCTTTTGTTCGTACACTATTACCTGTACTTGCGGGCCTTTCCGACTTAAGTCACCGCCGTTTCCAATTATTCAATTGGTTAAGTGGTTTATTGTGGGTCGGTATTATTGTCACGCTAGGCTATGCCTTAAATCAAATTCCATTTGTAAAACAACATGAACAAATCGTTATTAGTGCATTAATGATTATCCCCGTCGTGTTGCTACTCGCAGGGTTAATTGGTTCGATAGTCATGTACTGGAAACATCGCAAAGCACTCAATAAAAAAGAAAGCTAATCAAAAATTAGCTGTCTACTATTTTTTATATCCCGATCGTACATAAAAAAACCTCAGTTGTTTTTCAACAACTGAGGCTATCATCAGCATCACAGTAATTATTTAATTAATGCGTGCATCTCTTGTACGGAAATCACTTTTTCGGTTGGGTCTGCACTTAAAGACATCGTTGTCGCAAAACCACCATTTAACGTGGTGTCATAATGCACTTTATATTGCAGCGCGCTACGGCGGATCAATTTAGAATCTTCAATAGCTTGACGACCTGCGGTGGTGTTAACAATGTAATCGTACTCACCATTTTTGATCCTGTCTTGAATATGCGGACGACCTTCATGAACTTTGTTAACTAAGCGCGGGTTAATACCAGCCTCACCCAGCACAATCGCCGTTCCATGCGTCGCATCTAATTCAAAGCCATGTTTCAGCAATTTAGCCGCTAAATCAACCACGCGAGTTTTATCGCCTTCACGTACTGATAGCAGTGCGCGACCCGATTTTTTCATCGTAGAACTGCTACCTAACATCGCTTTAGCAAATGCTTCTGCAAAAGTACGCCCCACCCCCATCACTTCACCGGTCGAGCGCATTTCAGGACCAAGAATTGGGTCTACACCTTGGAATTTATTGAATGGTAACACCACTTCTTTGACTGAATAGTAAGGTGGAATAATTTCTTTAGTGACACCTTGCTGTGCCAATGTTTGGCCGACCATGACACGCGCTGCTACTTTGGCTAAAGGTACTCCTGTTGCTTTAGACACAAATGGCACCGTTCTAGCTGCACGAGGGTTAACTTCAATCAGATATACTTCGTTATTTTTGACTGCAAATTGAACATTCATCAGCCCACGAACACGTAACTCAAATGCAAGATTACGCACTTGTTCACGCATTACATCCTGAATTTCTTGACTCAATGTGTAAGCGGGTAATGAACATGCTGAGTCGCCAGAGTGGACCCCTGCTTGCTCAATATGCTCCATAATACCGCCGATAAGCACCATTTCACCGTCACAAATTGCGTCGACGTCAACTTCAACCGCATCATCTAAGAAACGGTCAAGTAAGACTGGTGCATCATTCGATACACTCACCGCATTTTGGAAATAACGACGTAAATCAATCTCATCGTACACAATTTCCATTGCACGACCGCCAAGAACATAAGAAGGGCGAACGACTAGTGGATAGCCTATTCCAACGGCTTTTTCAACCGCTTGTTCGATAGTCGCAACCGTTGCATTTTGTGGTTGTTTCAGATTTAAGCGATTTACGGCTTGCTGGAAACGTTCACGGTCTTCTGCGCGGTCTATCGCATCAGGGCTCGTACCAATAATTGGTACACCGGCCGCTTCGAGTGCACGTGCTAATTTCAGTGGCGTTTGTCCACCATATTGCACGATTACCCCTTTTGGCTGCTCAATACGTACTATTTCTAATACATCTTCAAGGGTTACTGATTCGAAATAGAGACGGTCTGAAGTGTCGTAGTCTGTTGAAACCGTTTCAGGGTTACAGTTAACCATGATGGTTTCATAACCATCTTCACGTAATGCAAGCGAAGCGTGAACACAGCAGTAATCAAATTCAATCCCTTGACCAATACGGTTTGGACCACCACCAAGCACCATTATTTTAGGTTTATCATTGTTTGGGTTAGATTCGCACTCTTCTTCATAAGTTGAATACATGTAAGCGGTATCAGTAGAAAATTCCGCAGCACAGGTATCAACTCGCTTATAAACTGGATGCAAGTCATAACTTTGACGAAGTTTACGCAATTCTGCCTCAGAAACACCGACTAATTTAGCCAGACGTTCATCAGCGAAACCTTTGCGCTTCAAACCACGTAAAAACTCTTTTGTCAGCCCGTTAATACCTTCTTCTGCCACTTGCTCTTCAAGGCGAACAAGCTCTTCAATTTGAACTAAGAACCAGCGGTCTATATTTGTTAAATTGAAAATACCATCGACAGATAAGCCTGCACGGAATGCATCAGCCACATACCAAATACGCTCAGCGCCAGCTTCTTTTAGCTCACGACGGATACGTGTTAATGCTTCTGGGTCATCTAAGCTGACTTTCGGATCAAAACCTGTTGCGCCAACTTCTAGTCCACGTAATGCTTTTTGCATTGATTCCTGGAATGTACGGCCAATCGCCATAACTTCACCGACTGATTTCATCTGCGTCGTTAAACGGTCATTTGTACCCGCAAATTTCTCAAAATTAAACCGTGGGATTTTGGTCACAACATAGTCAATTGAAGGCTCAAATGATGCAGGCGTACGACCACCTGTAATATCATTCATTAGTTCATCAAGGGTGTAACCTACTGCCAATTTTGCGGCAATTTTCGCAATTGGGAAGCCTGTGGCTTTAGAAGCTAAAGCAGATGAGCGGGATACACGTGGATTCATCTCAATCACAATTAAGCGCCCATCTTTTGGGTTAACTGAGAATTGAACGTTAGAGCCACCTGTTTCTACACCAATTTCGCGTAACACTGCCATCGAGGCATCACGCATGATTTGGTATTCTTTGTCTGTTAGTGTTTGAGCGGGGGCAACGGTAATTGAGTCACCGGTATGGATCCCCATGGCATCAAAGTTTTCAATCGAGCAGACAATAATGCAGTTGTCGTTTTTATCACGGACAACTTCCATTTCGTATTCTTTCCAACCAATTAATGATTCATCAATTAGCAATTCATTAGTTGGTGAGAGATCAAGACCACGAGTACAAATTTCTTCAAACTCTTCACGGTTATAAGCGATACCACCACCTGTGCCGCCCATTGTAAACGAAGGTCGAATGATACAAGGAAATCCAACATCATCAGCGACGGCGTAAGCTTCTTCCATATTATGAGCAAAGCCCGAACGTGCCGTTCCCAGACCAATTTTTTTCATCGCTTTATCAAAGCGCTGGCGATCTTCTGCTTTATCAATCGCATCTGCGGTGGCGCCAATCATCGTTACGCCAAACTCAGCAAGCACACCTTTACGCTCAAGCTCAAGAGCACAATTGAGTGCAGTTTGTCCGCCCATTGTGGGTAAAACCGCATCTGGACGTTCTTTTTCAATGATTTTACGTACCACTTCCCAATGGATTGGCTCGATATAAGTCGCATCAGCCATTTCAGGATCAGTCATGATTGTCGCAGGATTTGAGTTAACTAAGATAACTCGATAACCTTCTTCGCGTAGTGCTTTACACGCTTGGGCTCCTGAATAGTCGAATTCACATGCTTGGCCGATAACAATTGGGCCTGCACCTAAAATCAGAATGCTTTTTATATCTGTACGTTTTCCCACTTTCTTGCTCCCAATTATTGTACGTTTTGGCCTGATGTGTTCTTACGATATTCGTTTATCAAATCAATGAAGTGATCAAATAAATTCTCTGCATCATGTGGCCCTGAGCTTGCTTCTGGGTGACCTTGGAAACTAAATGCAGGTTTATCTGTGCGGTGAATACCTTGTAGCGTTCCATCAAACAATGATTTATGTGTCACACGCAACGTATCGGGTAGCGTTGTTTCATCAACAGCAAAACCATGGTTTTGAGCCGTAATCATCACAACATTTCTATCTAAATCTTTAACGGGGTGGTTAGCACCGTGATGTCCAAATTTCATTTTGATAGTGTCAGCACCACTTGCGAGTGCTAATAACTGATGCCCTAAGCAAATACCAAATACAGGAATTTCTGTTTCAAGAAATTGCCTAATTGCATTAATCGCATAGTCACAAGGCGCTGGGTCTCCAGGTCCGTTGGATAAAAAGATCCCATCTGGATTCATTGCTAATACTGTTTCTGCGGGTGTTGTAGCTGGCACCACAGTTAAGCGGCAACCACGGTCAACCAACATACGTAGGATGTTACGTTTTGCACCAAAATCATAAGCCACTACATGTAGAGGTAAATCTTCAGCTTTCTTAGCAGCCAGCTGCCCATCTTCAAGGTTCCAAGAGTTCTGCGTCCAAGTATAAATTTCTTTGGTACACACCTCTTTGGCTAAATCTAATCCATTGAGACCTGAAAATCCGCGCGCTTTCTCAAGTGCAAGTGCAACATCCGGATTATCCCCTGCGATAATACAACCGTTTTGCGCCCCTTTCTCTCTCAACAAACGTGTCAGTTTGCGGGTATCGATATCAGCAATGGCAACAACATTATGACGCTTCAGATATTCCGACAGGCCTTCCTGACCACGAAAGTTACTATAAACTAATGGTAAGTCACGAATTATCAAACCTTGAGCATGTACATTTGGAGATTCTTCGTCATCAGCGTTGGTGCCGACATTACCAATATGGGGATAAGTGAGAGTAACAATTTGGCGGGAATAGGAAGGGTCAGTAATTATTTCTTGGTAACCGGTCATTGATGTATTGAAAACGACTTCTCCAATAGCGGCCCCTTCAGCACCGATGGCGCGCCCGTGGAATTGGGTTCCGTCTTCCAGAACCAATATAGCTGACTTTATCAAAACACCCTCCAGAGAATAATAAATCATAATTACTGCATATTAATTCAGATTTTGCGATCTAAATCAATGCCAAAATGAGTTTTTAATCATATTTTTGGCAAATTGCGCGAATTCTAATGATGTGTTGAGGTCTTGTCTAGAAAAAAATGCATTTTTTACAATTCTATCTTATCTTTTTGCTTGTTTACCTATTTTTTAGTTACATGAGCATTAAAACTAGCACTCATAGTGAATAAGTAAACGGTTGCGATATAAGATAATTGAATAATTAATGATAACCTAGCTTAAAGTTAGAATAAAGTGCAATTAATGAGTAAACCGAAGGGGAAAAATAGATATATCTTTATAAAATACAGGTTATGACAATAAATATATTACAATACAGCGTTATCAAGCCAATGATAACTCATTAGCCTGATTTTAATGTGATTATATATAATTAAAAATTACAAATCATCAAGACTCAAGACATCTTTCATATCATATAAACCACTTTTTTTAGAGCTTACCCACCCAGACGCTCGAATTGCCCCTTTTGCAAAGGTCATACGGCTAGAAGCCTTGTGACTTATCTCAACGCGCTCACCTATATCTGCAAACATCACTGTGTGCTCACCGACAATATCTCCCGCTCTCACTGTAGCAAAGCCAATTGTGCCCGCTTCACGCTCACCTGTGTAACCTTCTCTCGCATACACCGCACAACTATTAAGATCTTTACCTAATGCACTCGCAATAGATTCCCCCATTGCAAGTGCAGTCCCTGACGGTGCATCCACTTTATGGCGGTGATGAGCTTCGATAATTTCAATGTCAGTATAATCACCCATTACCTTGGCTGCTTTTTCGAGTAATTTTAGAACAACATTAACACCAACACTGAAATTAGCAGCAAATACGATGGGGATCACTTTAGCGGCATCTGCAATAGCCTGTTTACCTGATTCATCAAATCCTGTCGTACCAATTACCATCGATTTTTGGTGTGCTTGGCAAAAAGCGAGATAGAGCAAAGTGCCTTCAGGGCGAGTAAAATCAATGACCACATCAAAGTCATTAACGACTTTATCGAGAGAATCAACAATCACAACACCTAAATGCCCAATACCCGCTAACTCGCCGGCATCAACACCAACAAGAGAAGAACCTTCACGCTCTATCGCCGCGCCTAATCGAATGCCTTCTTGCTCTTGTGCTGCTTGAATTAATTGGCGTCCCATACGACCACCAGCACCGACAATCGCAACACGTACCGTTGAATCTGTCATTTGCAATCCTTTAATAATTATTGATGCGAAAATTATGACCAAACCCTATAAATATAAATAATGACTAACCAGTTAAGATAATCAAAACTTTATATTTACTTAAAATTTGTTGTTATACCTAAAGCCACTAGAAAGCCATAAACGATGCTAATACAGCTGAGGTTTGAGATATAACGAATAGACAGATTAACCATCATGGCATTATTGCGCTAGTACTAATCTTAAGTTATTAACAAAACCGTACAGAGAGGAGAAATTATCAGAAAAAGTTGTGATGATGGGTGGTTCAATAGGCAATAAAAAGCCATTTCGCTTTTGCAAAATGGCCACCAATAAGATTGAACAGAAAATTAGTTAATTTCTTTTACTTCCACACGTAATTCTTTTGGCACTTCAAACACAATATTTTCTTCGCGGCCTTCTAATTCAACCACAGAATCAGCACCAAGTTCCTTTAATCTATCAATAACTTGTTGAACTAAAATATCAGGAGCCGATGCTCCAGCGGTTAAACCGATAATTTCTTTATCTGCTAACCATTCAGTTTTAATATCTTCTGCACCATCAATTAAATACGCAGGCTTTTGCATTCTTGAAGCAAGTTCTGCTAAGCGATTTGAGTTTGAGGAGTTTTTAGAACCAACAACAAGGACAATATCTGCGCGCTCTGCGAGCTCTCTCGCGGCTTCTTGTCGGTTTGTCGTTGCATAACAGATATCATCTTTACGTGGTCCTACAATGCTCGGGAAACGGGCCGTTAGAGCATCAATTACATCAGAGGTATCATCAACTGAAAGTGTTGTTTGCGTCATAAAGCGTAGATTATTTTCATCTTTAACTTTTAGCTTCCAAACATCTTCAGGACTTTCGACAAGGTACATTCCCCCCTCTGGGTTGCTATATTGTCCCATAGTTCCTTCTACTTCAGGATGGCCTGCATGACCAATCAGTATAGCTTCTTTCCCTTTTCTACTTGCTCTAGCGACTTCCATATGAACTTTAGTCACCAATGGGCAAGTTGCATCAAATAACATGGTTAAATCGCGTGAGCGTGCTTCTTGGCGAATAGCTTGAGAAACCCCATGAGCTGAAAATATCAGAATTGAACCATCAGGAACTTCAGCGATTTCCTCAATAAAGATAGCGCCACGTTGACGTAAATCATCAACAACATAACGGTTGTGAACCACTTCATGTCGAACATAAATTGGCGCGCCATATAATTCCAATGCTCTTTCTACAATACTAATTGCGCGATCTACACCTGCACAGAATCCACGAGGATTAGCCATTAATATTTGCATTTTGACTCTCCAATTGCGGGTCGACTTCTAGTACTTCAATATCAAAACTGATTTGCTGCTCTGCGAGAGGATGATTAAAATCAACGGTAATTGACTCACCTTCAATTGATTTTACAACTCCGGGCATTTCACTACCATTCATGGCCGAAAATAACATAATAGTGCCAATTTCAGGTATACCTGTTTCAATAAAATCACGTAATGAGAAATATTGAACTAAATCAGGATTATGCTTCCCAAAAACAGCATCACCAGGTAATGAAAAGCTTTTCTTTTCCCCTTCATTGAGCCCTAAAAGCTGGGTTTCAAGTTCAGGAGATAAAGAATCATTCCCTAAGACAAACAACGCAGGCTTTCCTTGTGCGTGTGAAGAATCTGCTGTCGAGCCATCTTCCAATTTCAGAGTGAAATGCAGTAGAACAGAGCTCTGCGCCTGTATTTGAGTAGACATAAATCAAACCTATTTTCTGTCATAAAAATCAGCCCGGTATCATCCGGGCTGTGAGTAATCATGTTATAACCTATTGTCTTTTATCGCATTCGGTTATTTAGCTTACTTTACGTTATCCTGCTTGGCCGTGCTCTGTTTAGTTTTATCTCTATCAGGCAAAAAGCCTTCAATGATAACTAAACCAGCACCGATACAAATTGCCATATCAGCAAGGTTAAAAGTAGGGTAATGCCAGTTGCCGACGTAAAAATCAAGATAATCGACAACAAAACCATGCACTAAACGATCACATAGGTTACCAATTGCGCCACCAATAATTAGTGCATAAGCAATGTTTGTTAGGCGTTTTTGTGCACTTTGACGATACATCATCACCATTAAGATGATAGAGATACCAATCGCAATACCTGCAAAGAACCAACGTTGCCAGCCCCCTTCATTAGCGAGGAAACTAAATGCGGCACCAAAATTTTGGGCATACATCAAGTTAAAAAATGGCGTAATCGGATGTGGTTCGTATAAATTAAGGTCACTCAAAACGAGTTGTTTAATACCTAAATCCGCAACGATAATCACAATGGTTAACCATAACCAACGCAAACCGGTAGAACAAATAGGTGTCTTCATTAAGCAAACTTACGTACTTCGCCGTCACCGGCTACGTTAGTCGCACAACGGCCACATAACTCTGGCTGATCAGCGACAGAACCAATATCGCTAGCATAGTGCCAGCAACGAGGACATTTATCACCAGCTGCTTTACTAAAGGCAATTTTCAAACCGTCTAGTTCACTGTCTTGCGCGTCCGTTGGCGCAGTTGCAATATCTGCAACAACCGCTTGAGATGTCAGTAAAACAAAGCGCAGCTCATCACCTAAACTATTAAGCTTTTCAGTCAACTCTTTATCTGCATACAGTGTAACTGCTGCCTCTAACGACCCGCCAATTTGTTTATCTGTGCGTGCTTGTTCCAATACTTTATTAACTTCACTACGGATAACTAATAGTTCAGCCCAGAAGCTATCATTCATTTCTTCTGATGCATCTAAACCGAATAATTTGTCATACCATTCTTCAGTTAATACAAATTGTGAACGTTTACCCGGTAATTCATTCCAAATCTCATCTGAAGTAAATGAAAGTACAGGTGCAACCCAACGAACAAGAGCTTCAATGATATGGTATAACGCAGTTTGACAGCTACGGCGCGCGAGGCTATCACCTTTCGCTGTATACTGGCGATCTTTAATGATGTCCAGATAGAAAGAACCCATTTCAATAGAGCAAAAATGCATTAAACGTTGAATAACAGAGAGGAAATCGCAGGCTTCATACGCTTTCGTGATCTCTTTTTGTGCTTCTAATGCACGACCCACCGCCCATCTATCTAAAACCACCATGTCTTCTGCCTTCACCATATCGGTTTCAGGATTAAAGCCATTTAGATTAGCTAAGAAGAATCGTGCAGTATTACGAATACGACGATAAGAGTCGGCTGCACGTTTCAAGATTTCATCAGAAACAGCAATTTCGCCAGTATAGTCTGTCGATGCGACCCATAAGCGTAGGATATCTGCGCCTAGCTTATTCATTACATCTTGCGGGCTAACAGTATTGCCTAATGACTTGGACATTTTACGACCTTGACCATCAACGGTAAAACCGTGGGTCAATACTTGGCGATAAGGCGCTTTACCTTTCATCGCAGTCGATAACATCAGTGAAGACATAAACCAGCCACGGTGCTGATCTGAACCTTCTAGGTACATATCAGCAGAATTACCATGAAACTCTGGACGAGCGTCTACGACAGCAAAATGTGTTGAACCAGAGTCAAACCAAACATCCAGCGTATCTGGCACTTTACGATACGTTTCAGCGTCATCACCTAATAGCTCAGCCGCGTCGAGATCCCACCATGCTTGAATGCCATCAACTTCGACACGTTTAGCGACTTCTTCCATCAACTCTAAAGTACGAGGATGTAACTCTTCCGTCTCTTTATGGACAAACAACGACATTGGAGTACCCCAAGTACGTTGACGAGAGATACACCAGTCTGGGCGGTTTTCAACCATTGATTCAATACGTGCGCGACCCCAACCTGGGATCCATTGAACCATATCAATTTCTTTCAGTGATTGCTCACGTAAGCCGTTTTTATCCATGCCAATGAACCATTGTGGTGTTGCACGGAAAATAACTGGCGTTTTATGGCGCCAACAGCACGGATAGCTGTGGGAAATCGCTTGCTTAAACAGCAAAGCTCCCTTTTCATTTAATAGCTCGACAATCACGTCATTAGCTTTAAATACAAAGAGGCCATCAAGGGTCGGATAGGTGTCAGGTAAAAAACAACCATTTGGTCCGACTGGATTCGCAGTTTCCAAACCGTATTTTTGACCAACCACGTAGTCTTCTGGACCGTGGCCCGGTGCTGTATGAACAGCCCCTGTACCTGCATCTAAAGTAACGTGGTCACCTAAAATCGCAGGGATATCAAAGCCCATAAATGGGTGTTGGAAACGTAATAATTCAAGAGCGCTACCCCCACATTCACCGAGAACAGTCCATGATGTAGTACCGACCGTTTTCATGACGTCTTCGATAAGATCAGTCGCAAGGATCAGTAACTCATCATTCGCTTCAATCAAACTATATTGAAATGCAGGATTTAATGAAATTGCGCGGTTAGCAGGCAAAGTCCAAGGCGTTGTAGTCCAAATAACCAACGACGGTACTTTATCAGTCATTACGCCAAATTTTTCACATACCGCTTTGCTATCTACCGCAGGGAAGCGAACATAAATAGATGGGGATGTTTTATCGTAATATTCAACTTCCGCTTCAGCCAATGAAGAGCCACAAGCTGTACACCAATGAACAGGCTTAGCACCTTTAATAAGATGACCATTCGCAATGGTTTTAGCCAATGCTCGGATGATATGAGCTTCTGTTTTAAAATCCATGGTCAGGTAAGGTTTATCCCACTCGCCTAACACACCTAAGCGCATAAAGTCCGCTTTTTGCCCTTCAATTTGCTCTTTAGCATATTGGCGGCACTGTGCACGAAATTCAGCGGCGGAGACTTTTTCTCCTGGTTTACCAACGATTTGTTCAACTTTATGTTCAATCGGTAAGCCATGGCAATCCCAACCTGGGATGTATGGGGAATCAAATCCCGCTAGCCCTTTGGATTTAATAATAATATCTTTGAGAATTTTGTTAACTGAGTGACCAATATGAATACTACCGTTAGCATATGGAGGGCCATCATGCAGAATAAAGGTTTTTTTGCCCAATTTTGCTTTACGGATTGCCTGATACAAGTTTTCTTTGTACCAGCGTTCTAACATCTGTGGTTCGCGTTTGGCGAGATCGCCACGCATTGGGAACCCGGTTTCTGGTAGATTCAGGGTATTTTTATAGTCACTCATCGATTCTCAGTTCCAATTTTCCGCTAAATTATTTGATTCCTATTGCACAGAGGTATTCTCTTGCTGCAATGACATCATTAGCAATTTGCTCCTTCAGCGCTTCCAACGAAGCAAACCGCTGCTCATCACGTAATTTTTTACGTAGCACTACATCAATATGACGCCCATATAAATCAAGGCTGGCATCAATCAGATGTACTTCTAACTGTGTTCCTTTTCCAGAAACTGTCGGTCGTGTGCCGATATTCGCCACACCCGGTAGAGGGTTATCACCTAAACCGTGAACCTCTACAGCATACACACCTGTGACTGGTGTGACTAAACGTTTTAATGGTAGGTTTGCTGTCGGAAAACCTATAGTTCGCCCAAGCTGATTACCATGTACAACACGCCCACTAATCCGATAAGGATGACCCAGTAAACTTTCCGCTAATGCGAGGTCATTTTCTTGAATCGCTTTGCGTATTGCCGTACTGCTTATACGTAGCCCTGAATCGCAAAAGCTTTCAGTATTTGCCACTTCAAAGCCAAATTGCTCACCCGCTTGCTGTAGGAAAGTAAAATCGCCCATCCGATTTTTTCCAAAACGGAAATCATCGCCAATCGCAAGGTATTTTACGCCTAGTTTATTAACCAATAAGTCCGACACAAACTCATTTGGTGTTAGCGAAGCAAAATGCTGATTAAATTCAACACATAACAGATAATCAACACCACTATCTGCAAGGTATTTTACTTTATCTCGTAGACGTGTCAGTCGAGCAGGTGCTTTATCTCCAATAAAGAATTCAAGAGGCTGTGGCTCAAAAATCATCACAACAGTGGGTAGCCCCAACTGCGCACTCTTCAACTTCAAATTTTGAAGCAATACCTGGTGACCTCGATGGACACCATCAAAATTACCAATAGTCAGTACGCAACCACGATGGTGCGCCCGGATATTTTGTATACCGCGAATTAGCTCCATAACAGGCTCAATACCGAGGAAATTGCAGGATTATACCCTGTACGACGCATAAGGTTAACCTAAGTTCGTAAAAGGTTTCATTAAACCCTATTTTTTTGATCTCCACACTATTTACCAACAGATTTTACCTCGATTGTAAACAGTTATGCTACTCAAACTCATCTAATATTACCTGATAGTATACGGATCTCAAAAATGTTGGGATAACCAATGGATTATCAATACAACAAATTTACGCTGAGGTCTCTAAAAATATTAATTTTTTCTTTTTTTCTTACTGTGGCTATTTACTAAATACATTATCTGTTTATGATTCATGCAATAAATGTATTGTTTTCATACAGCCACCGCATAAATACTGAGGCTATCTCGCTAGAAAATATTTTTTATCTAAAATGTTTTCCATTTTCTGCAAACAATTGCGCTTTTTTTCACGCTAAGATCTGTATTCTTCTTGTCTTTACTGATAGAATCTTGCACCATTCACAGCGATATAAATATCGAAGTACACGATGTTTATTTGCACAAATCCATTGACAAATGAAGGCCGAGAGGGCATATTCCTCGACCTTTGAATTGTCCTCAGTAGAATACATTTGGGAGTTGGAACTTGGCTAATATCAAATCAGCTAAGAAACGTGCCATTCAATCAGAGAAACGTCGCCAGCATAACGCTAGCCGTCGCTCTATGGTACGTACTTTTATCAAGAAAGTTTACGTAGCTATCGCTGCTGGCGATAAAGAAGCTGCTCAGAAAGCATTCAATGACATGCAACCTATTGTTGATCGCCATGCTACTAAAGGCCTGATCCACAAAAATAAAGCAGCACGTCATAAAGCTAACTTAGTTGCTCAAATCAAAGCAATGTAATATCGCTTCTTGATTAGCTAAAAAAACCGGCTTCTGCCGGTTTTTTTGTCTGCTAAATTTTTTGTTCTAAGTTATCGAATGGTGCTGAAAATAAATCAGAAAAATCTTTATTACAGACGCGTTGTACTGCTGGATGTTGAATCATTCTCTCAGCAAAAATAACATAATACTCTTCTTTTACACTATCTAATCGCCCAATCTCTTGCACTTCATTATCTGCAAAAATATCGAGAGCATATAAAGATGGCGCCACAAATATTGCATTATGGTACATGCCAAATGCTTTCATCAGTGCTGCATCATCAAATTCCCCTAACACTTCAACTTGTAAATTTTTATTACGTATCCAGGTTAATAAATGACGCCCTAACATTGAACGACGGCCCGGGATCAATAAGCGGCGCTCTTCAAGACATTCTGGAAATGGTTTTTTAGGTACGGGCTGTCGACAAAAAAAGCTTACGCTACACTCTCCTAATTTAACCGAGAATAGCCCTTCTTGTTGCGATGAATCCACAGGACAATCCGATAAAATCATATCCAATTTGTGCTGACTAAGCTGCTCAAGTAATAATTCATGCGTTGATTCAAAACAACGTAAATGAATTTGTTCATGCTCGACAACAGCTGTTTCTAATACTCGACTAACTAAACGTTTAGATAATGCGTCAGCAACACCAACATCAAATAAAAGATTTGATTCTCGACTGTAGTTAACGATATCTAACATTTCCTGACTAAGCATAAACATTTTATCTGCATAGCGAAAAATGAGTTGCCCAAGCTCTGAAGGCACTAAACCTCGCCCTTGGCGTTTAAATAACTTACCGCCTAAGCGCTCTTCAAGTGCTTTAATTTGCCCTGTAATCGTCTGAGGAGTCAGATAAAGTGCTTCAGCTGCTCCGACAACAGAACCTTCTTTACACACATGCCAAAAGTAGTAAAGGTGATTATAATTAAGATGTGAAACCCGCATATCGATTCCTTTTGTATCACCAATAACCAGTATAACAACTATTGACCATACGATTTTACCTGCGCTCCTTTTTTCAGGAGTGATATTTAAAAACCCGCAGTATGCAAAACACATACTGCGGGTACATCATAGTCGATTAGTTCGGAAATTCTTACTAATAAATTCTGTAAAAATACTAATTTTACAACTAATTACTCTCTATTTTGTTTCGGTAACACTACCCTTAACATGAAATATCCTAAAAAGGCAGCCACAGTCGAACCAATTAAAATCCCCAGTCTTGAGTAGGTACTATACACTTCATCAAGTCCATCGAATGCGAGGCCTGTTATAAAAATAGACATAGTAAAACCGATCCCACACAGTACCGAAACAGCAAAAACTTGTTTCAGGTTAATTGATGCTGGTAATTTTGCCAACCCAAGTTTTATCGAAACCCAACTAAACAAAAAGATCCCAATTGGTTTACCTAACAAAAGACCTGCGGCAACACCTAATGGTAATGGGCTCATTAAACCGTCTAAAGTTATCCCATTTAACGATACCCCTGAGTTTGCAAAAGCAAAAATAGGTAAAATTAAATAAACAACCCACGGATGTAATACATGCTCTAGCTCTTCAGATGGCTTAGTATCATTAGTGCCACGTAATGGAATTAAGAAACCAACGATAACCCCCGCTAAAGTTGCATGAACGCCTGATTTAAGAATACATACCCATAATATTAATCCAATAACCAAATATGCTGCTGTATTTTCAACTCGTCGCCAGTTCATTGCACACAGTGCTGCAATACATAACGCCGCAAGCCCAAGAGCGATAACCGATACAGAGCTTGTATAGAAAAAGGCGATAATGACAATAACACCAAGGTCATCAATAATTGCTAGTGCTAATAAGAATACTTTAAGCTCTGTTGGTACACGTTTACCTAATAACGCCATCACGCCCAATGCAAATGCAATATCCGTTGCCGCAGGAATTGCCCACCCCTGCTTTGTTATCTCATCTGCCCCATTAAATAATAGGTAAATCAAAGCTGGTGCAATCATGCCACCCAGTGCAGCAACTGCTGGAAATATAGCTTTATCACGCCCTGCTAACGATCCTTCCAATAACTCTCGTTTAACTTCAAGACCAACAACAAGGAAAAAAATTGCCATTAGGAAGTCATTAATCCAGAGAATCAATGGCTTATCCAAACCAAAAGTGGATATTTTGATCGATACAGGTATATCTAAAAATTGCTGATAAGCCCCTTGAAGTGGCGAGTTAGCCATCATCAATGCGACTATGGCAGCAATAATCAGGAGTAACCCTCCTGCTGCTTCTAACCTTAAAAACTTACGAATAATTGCTGTCATATATTTAACCTCAAAATATTTTTGATATGTTAATAATATGCTAATTATCAATTCGTAAAAAGTCGTTTATTTATCCATAATAATTCGTTATTTTCGATTTATTCGTGTTAAAGATCACTAGAAATGATAACAATTAGTTAATTTTACTATAGACAAATTTTGTAAAAATAAACAATAAATTAATTATTTTAATATTATTGCGATTTAAGCCATTTATTATTCTGACTTCTCATTAAAAATACACGGTTAAGTGAGTTTGTAACCATAAACGATTTTAAATCTACATACCGTTTCGCAAAACTTTTCGATTCCAAGCACTATCTCCGAATAATGCTGCCAAGCGCTTCACAAAACAATGAGGATCAGCAATACTAACCTCACCGTTTAGCAATACATTTTTATTATGACTACTTATGTTTTACTTGCTGTTCTAGTCGCCGCACTTTGTCATGCAAGTTGGAATGCCTTAGTTAAATTTGGTAATGACCGGTTTTTTGGTTTAGTCATGATTTCATTTTTTGCAGGGATCTTAACTATTCCAGCCTTGTTTTGGTTCGGACTTCCCTCCCCTAATGCTATCCGTTGGCTTATTTTGTCGGTCATTTTTCATATTGGTTATACCTATTTTTTAAGTCAGGCCTATACCCATGGTGACTTAAGCCAGATTTACCCCATTTCAAGGGGTTCAGCACCTTTAATTACGGCAATACTCAGTGCAGTCCTTTTTAATGATCTTATCTCTTTCATGGGCTTAATTGGTATTCTATTAATTATTTCTGGGGTAGTTATCATTGCTTTTGCAGGAAAAAAGTTCACTTTAAATATCAAAGGAAAAGCATTAGTTTTTGCCTTATGCACTGCATTTTTTACCGCCTGCTATACCCTATCTGATGGGTATGGTTCAAGAGCCAGTGAAGATCCTATCGTCTATACCCTTTGGCTATTCCTGTTAAATGGTATCGTATTAATGGTTCCTGGAATCATAAAATACCGCAATACACTCTTTCAAGGTATACAGCAATATTGGCGTTCAGGATTATTTGGTGGATTGATGCAGCTATTAAGCTATGGCATCGTCATATGGGCAATGAGCCAAGCTCCTATCGTCATTGTGGCTGCAATTAGAGAAACTAGCGTTTTATTTGCGATGTTTTTATCTATTGTGTTTTTGAAAGAGAAATTCAACCTAATGCGTGTAACAGCCTGCGTAATTATTCTATTTGGCGTACTATTAGCCAAGCTAAGCACTTGATAAATAAAAAGGATTAAGAGATTCCCTAATCCTCTAAATTATGGTTATAAAACTATTTTTTTATAGATATCAGAAATATCATTACAAATAGTATTCATATGGATAGCACCGTGGATCATGCCTGACAAGAGGTGGAAATCAACATTAACACCAGCCTCTAATAAGCGCTCTTTATAACGTTCCCCATCACCACGAACAGGGTCATATTCACAAACAAAAATAGTTGCGGCAGGCAAACCTACTAAAGATGAAGCCATTAATGGATTTGCAAGTTCATTCAAACGTTCGGCAGGATCAGTAAGATACTGATTCCAGCAATATTCCATCGTAGCCGCAGTAAGGTCGTAACCTTCCCCATAAATTTGATAAGACTCACTGCTCATCAAAGCATCCAAAGCTGGATAAAAGAGTAGCTGATGACTAATCGTCATGTCCGGCACTTGCCTTGCTAATAAACAAGCCGCTGCTGCTAAATTTGCCCCTGCACTATCACCAGCAACAGATATTCGTTGCTTATCAATATTAAGCAAATTCGCATTTTTATAAATATAAGTAAGTGCAGTAAAATAATCAGTCAATGGAACTGGAAATTTAAATTCAGGGGATAAACGATAATCCACTGAAAAAACAACCTGCTGTGTTGATTCAGCCAATAATCGACATGTTCTATCCCAAGCAGATAAACTCCCTAAGCACCAACCACCACCATGAGCTAAAACCAATGCTGGTCGTAATTTATCCTGTTCTAACCCATAAGGACTATATGTACGCACTTCGATTTGCGCTTGATCCTCAGTGGTCACTAAAAATGAGTTTTGATAGCAATCATCCATTTGGATGCCTTGCTGTTCAATAATATCTTGATCAACATTTATTCTTAATTGTTCAAGACTATTTGCTGGCTGATTTAGCTCTCTCAAACTCAACCAATTCGCAATCTCAGTCCGTAATGCCATGTTATTCACCTTGCTGTAGAAAATTAATGATGAGTGCATTAAATTCTTTTGGCTGTTCTTCCATAATAAAATGCCCGCAGTCTGCCACTATTGCGCTAGTCAAGTTTGATGCGACTTTCTTCATGGTTTCATAAGGCGCATCTTTAGTTGCATGTTCTGCACCAATCGCCAATACGGGAATAGTTAAGGGTTGTTGCTCTCGTATTATGTTCTGCCGAATTGTTTCTGGGATTGAACGATAATAATTGAAGCCTGCGCTTAATCTTCCCGGTACACGATAGCTTTGAACATAAATTTCGGCTGCAACCTTGTCACGATGCCACGACCATTTATCAAAAATATAATTCAAATAGATATCTTCACGTCCGGTAATAAGCGCTTCAGGCAAATCTGCCACTTGATTGAACATGAAGTGCCATAAAAAAATGTTCTCATTTGGTGCAACAAAAACAGGAGGAGACGGCGCAAGACCAGGGATCACCGCTTCCGTCACCACTAAACGAGAAACGTTTTCGGAATAATCAGTAGCGAGTGCATAAGCAACCCACATACCAATATCATGTCCAATGACCGGATAATCTGTATGACCCAATGAGTCCATTAACTTTGCTAATAATCCAGCAATCCGGCCTGTGTCATAACTTCCTGTTAATGAAGCTGAATATCCAGTTCCCGGCGGGTCGATAGCAATAGCTTGATAACCGTTTTCAGCCAATGCTTCCATTACATTTCGCCATGCATACCATGTCTGTGGCCAACCGGGGAGCAACAGTACAGCAGGACCTTCACCTAAAGTTACATAATGTAATTTATTGCCTTCAATCACTGTATAATGGTGCTCAACAGCATTCAAAAAATACCCATTTGTAGTAATATCTAGCATCATTGTTTGCTCCCTCTTGGTGTTATTCCTAATAATTCATTCAACTGAGACTGGCTCACAGGTGCCGCAGCAAAATCATCAAAAACCTTATCTGTGACACGAATAATATGTTGCTTGATAAATTCAGCACCTTCACTCGCCCCATCATCTTTATTTTTTAAACAACATTCCCACTCTAAAGATGCCCATCCCTGATAACCATTTTGGGTTAATTTAGAAAAAATCGTTGTAAAATCAACTTGCCCATCTCCTGTTGAGCGAAAACGTCCTGCTCTATCAGCCCAGTTTTGATAGCCACCATACATACCTTGACGGCCTGTAGGATTAAATTCCGCATCTTTGACATGGAACATACGAATAAAATCTTTATAGATATCTAAATATTCAACATAATTAAGCTGTTGCAAGATAAAATGGCTTGGATCAAATAGAATTTTGCAGCGAGGATGATTTCCAGTTCGCGCATAAAACATTTCAAAGCTGATCCCATCATGCAGGTCTTCACCCGGATGAATTTCATAGCATAAATTGATATTGTGTTCCTCACAGGCATCTAGAATTGGCATCCAACGACGCGCTAATTCATCAAATGCCGTTTCTACTAATCCTGCTGGCCGCTGTGGAAATGGAAATACATATGGCCAAGCCAGTGCACCCGAAAAAGTGCCCATATCGGTCAAACCTAAGCGTGCAGAAGCTTTTATTGAGGCTAGTAATTGTTGGTGAGCCCACTCACCTCTTGCAACGGTATTACCACGTAATTCAGGTGGTGCGAAACTATCGCATAGCGCATCATAAGCAGGATGTACCGCCATTAATTGTCCAAAAATATGCGTCGTCAACTCACTAATAACCAAGCCATGTCGATTTAAAATAGCTTGAATCTCATCACAATAATCTTGGCTTTCTGCGGCTTTATTTACATTAAACAAGCGGCTATCCCATGCGGGTAGCTGTACTGCTTTAAACCCATTATCGGACGCCCATTGCGCAATATTTTCTAAGCTATTGAAAGGAAAAACATCATCACTAAATTGTGCTAAATGAATACTTGGGCCTTTAATTGTTTGCATCTTAATTACTCTATTGTTTGTCGATCGACAAACAATAGAGATCTTGTATAATAAACACAACTCTTTTTTTAAAAAAATTTGATGAGTACTGACTATTTTCAATCAATATGATTGATTTATTTGTAGAAAAAATATTTTCAACGGATAATAAAAATCGTACATACCGAATAAGGAATAGACAATGGCTGGCAGACCTCGGGAATTTGATCGAGATGAAGCACTAATTAAAGCGCGAAATTTCTTCTGGCTACATGGGTATGAAGGCACTTCCATCTCAGATCTAGTTAATGTACTCGGCATCGCATCTGCTCGAATTTATAAAGCGTTCGGCTCTAAAGAAGCATTATTTCGTGAGGCCGTTATTCACTATGAAACCAATGAAGGTGGATTTGCGCTTATCGCTTTGCACGAAAAAGATATTATGACGGCCATAACACAGATGCTTACTGAAGCGGTAAATCTATATACCCGTAAAGAACATGCCATGGGTTGCATGGTGGTTTCATCAGCCAATGCCCTCAGCGAAGAAAATCATTCACTACTTGAATGGATGACAACACAACGAATTGAACGCGGTAAAGGTATTATCACGCGCTTCGAACAAGCTAAAACAGAAAAACAGTTATCTGAAGATGCTAACCCTCAACTTCTTGGCCAATATTTTTCTTTAATTCTTCATGGATTATCAGTACAAGCTCGAGATGGTGCATCAAGAGAAACATTAATGGATGTCGTTAATTTTTCTTTGCGAAACTTAGTACAATTTTATCGTTCATAAACTAAAACATATAATTTCCATATTAAGAATATTTAATATTTCACCAGAAATGAGGTCATTATGTCACTGTCAAAGTCCCTACTTGCTTTATCCATCATAACTGCTTCTATGGCTAGCTATGCAGTAAAACCTGCAGATATGATGATCGTAGATGGCACAGTACTCACCATGGATGCACAAAATAAAATCATAGAACAAGGCACCGTCGTCATCGATAAAAATAAAATCATCGCTGTTGGCGGCCCTGAGTTAGCAAAACAATATCAAGCAGCCAAAGTATTAGATGTTGATGGTGATATTGTCATGCCAGGTCTAATAAACACACATACCCATGCTTCGATGACCGTCTTTCGCTCGCTCGCAGATGATGTACCTGACCGCTTACATCGCTATATCTTTCCATTAGAAAGTAAAATGGTTTCTCGGGATATGGTACGTATTGGTGCAAATTTAGCCAATGCAGAAATGGTCAAGGGTGGTGTTACAACCTATGTTGATATGTATTACTTTGAAGATGAAGTGGCAAAAACTGTTGATAAAATTGGTCTTAGAGCTGTGCTTGGTGAATCCGTCATTCAATTTCCGGTAGCAGATGCGAAAAATGCTGATGAAGGCATTACTTATGCAGTCAATTTTATCAATGAATACAAAGACCATCCACGAATAACACCGGCTTTTGCCCCTCATGCACCTTATACCAATACAACGGAGCATTTACAAAAGATTGCCAAGTTATCACAAGAACTTGATGTTCCTGTCATGATCCACCTAGCAGAAACAGATAGAGAACAAGAAGAAATCGCTAAACGCACCGGCGGTAAAAGCCCAGTTCAATATATGGCTGATATCGGTGCACTAAACAATAAAGTGATTGCGGCTCATGCCATCATGGTGGATGAAAAAGATTTAGACTTACTCAAGCAATATGATGTTGGGGTGGCACATAATATCAGTGCAAATACAAAATCAGCTAAGGGTGTTGCACCGGTTACGGCAATGCTAGCAAAAGGTATTCGAGTCGGATTAGGAACTGATGGCCCAATGTCGAGTAATACATTGACCACAATGAACGAATTGGGGCTCGTCGGTAAAGTCCATAAGCTTGCCAACAAGGACAGAGCTGCGATGCCGCCAATCACGGTTGTCGAAATGGCAACAATGGGATCAGCAAAAGCATTGCATATGGAAGATAAACTCGGCTCACTTGAAGTAGGTAAGCTCGCTGACATCATTGTCGTCGATACTAAATCACCAAATATGGTGCCGATGTATAGCCCATTTGCCGCTCTGGTTTATGGCGCAAACGGCGCAAACGTACGCCATACCATTGTCGATGGTAAAATTTTGATGGAAGACCGTAAACTTCAAACCGTTGATGAAAAAGAAATTATCCAAGAAGCTCAAAAATTTGCTAAGCAAGTTCGTGAAACTGTGATTGCAAGTGGTGAAGCTGTTAAGTAAAAACAAAAAAATGGCTGACTCAACGAAATATTGGTCAGCCATTTTTCTTAAACTAAAATAATTTCAACTACTTACTAGTTAAATCATCAAAGAATTTTTTCACGCCATCTAAGAAGCTTTTTGAACGAGGGCTATTTTTCTCACCACTAGTGCCGCCTAGAGATTCACCAAACTCTTTGAGTAACTCTTTTTGTTTCTCATTAAGTTTAACTGGAGTTTCAACCACGATATGGCACATTAAATCACCTTGCAAGCCACCACGAACTGATTTCACGCCTTTGCTCTTCATGCGGAAAACCTTACCCGTTTGTGTTTCTGCAGGAATTTTCAGTTTCACACGCCCATCAAGGGTTGGAACTTCAATTTCACCACCAAGTGCTGCAATGGCAAAATTAATAGGAACCTCGCAATGCAGGTTATTACCATCACGTTCAAAGATATTGTGAGGTAATACATGAACCTGTACGAATAAATCGCCTGCTGGTGCACCTTTCTCTCCAGCTTCCCCTTCACCAGATAAGCGAACACGGTCGCCAGTGTCTACGCCCGCTGGAATTTTCACCGACAATGTTTTATATCTTTCAACACGTCCATGACCATGACATTTATTGCAAGGGTCTTTGATGACTTTTCCGCGACCATGACAGGTTGGACAAGCTTGCTGTACAGAGAAGAATCCCTGACGCATATGCACTTGCCCCATACCATGACAAGTAGAACAAGTATCCGCACTCGTACCTGGTTTTGCGCCATTACCATGGCATACATCACAAGTTTCTAATGTTGGAATACGGATCTCTTTGGTCACTCCACGGACAGCCTCTTCAAGAGTCAGTTCCATGTTGTACTGTAAATCAGAACCACGGCTTGGGCGCTGCTGTCTGCGGCCGCCTCCAAAAATATCACCGAAGACGTCACCAAAAACATCACTAAAGTCAGCACCACCGCCAAAACCACCGCCGCCGCCCATTCCACCTTGCTCAAACGCAGCATGGCCATATTGGTCGTAAGCTGCACGTTTTTGCTCGTCGGAAAGCACTTCGTAAGCTTCTTTAATTTCTTTAAATTTGGCTTCAGACTCATCTTTGTTATCCTGATTACGATCAGGATGGAATTTCATTGCTAAGCGCTTATACGCTCTTTTGATGTCTTTTTCTGAAGCGTTTTTTTCAAGTTCTAGGACCTGATAAAAGTCTCTTTTTGCCATTTATTTTACCCTTAACATGCGGACACGGGCGCAGAGTTTCCTCGACGCCCGTGTCCGGTATCAGCAACCATTAACAACTATTAGCTATAGTTACTGCGCCCGCTAAGGGCATTATTTTTTGTCTTTATCGTTAACTTCTTCGAATTCAGCGTCAACAACATCATCATCTTTCTTCGCTTCTGCACCAGCACCAGCAGCGCCTGCTTGAGCTTGTTGCTGTGCGATTTCCAGAAGTTTAGCTGATGCAGTTACCAAAGCTTGAATTTTCGCTTCGATATCTGCTTTGTCTTCACTTTTCAGTGCAGCTTCTAGCTCAGATACTGCTGTTTCAATGCTCGCTTTATCTTCTGCTGGTAATTGCTCACCTGCTTCTTCGATTTGTTTACGAGTGCCGTGGATCAGCTGGTCAGCTTGGTTACGAGTCTGAACTAACTCTTCAAATTTACGGTCAGCTTCAGCATTCGCTTCGGCATCACGTACCATTTTTTCGATTTCTTCATCATTCAAACCTGAAGACGCTTTAATGGTAATGTTTTGCTCACGACCACTGTTTTTATCTTTTGCAGAAACATGCAAAATACCATCAGCATCGATATCGAAAGTAACTTCGATTTGTGGCATACCACGTGGAGAAGGTTGGATGCCATCTAAGTTAAACTGACCCAATGATTTATTATCACCGGCACGTTTACGTTCACCTTGCAGCACATGAATTGTTACGGCCGCTTGGTTATCTTCCGCTGTAGAGAACACTTGGCTATGTTTTGTTGGGATAGTAGTGTTCTTCGCGATTAACGAAGTCATTACGCCACCCATGGTTTCGATACCTAAAGACAGAGGTGTTACGTCAAGTAACAGAACGTCTTTAACATCACCCGCCAATACGCCACCTTGTACAGCCGCACCGATTGCTACTGCTTCATCTGGATTCACATCTTTACGTGGCTCTTTTCCGAAGAAGTCAGTGACCACTTTTTGCACCATAGGCATACGGATTTGACCACCAACTAAAATAACGTCGTTGATGTCGCTTACACTTAAGCCCGCATCCTGTAGAGCAACTTTAACTGGCTCCATAGTGCGTTTTACTAAATCTTCTACCAGTGACTCAAGTTTTGCACGAGTCACTTTGATGTTCATGTGTTTAGGACCTGTCGCATCTGCGGTAATGTATGGCAGATTTACGTCAGTTTGTTGAGCTGAAGACAACTCAATTTTTGCTTTTTCAGCAGATTCTTTCAGACGTTGCATTGCCAGTGGATCGTTACGCAGATCAACACCTTGGTCTTTCTTGAATTCTTCTACTAAATAATTAATTAAGCGGTTATCGAAGTCTTCACCACCTAAGTGAGTATCACCATTGGTAGCCAGAACTTCATAGGTTTTTTCGCCATCAACTTCATCAATTTCAATAATTGATAAGTCGAATGTACCACCACCTAAGTCATAAACCGCGATAGTACGGTTACCAATTTCTTTATCTAAACCATAAGCCAATGCAGCAGCTGTTGGTTCGTTGATAATACGCTTAACTTCTAAACCTGCGATACGGCCAGCATCTTTTGTTGCTTGACGCTGCGCATCATTAAAGTATGCAGGAACAGTAATAACAGCTTCAGTTACAGGCTCACCTAAGTAATCTTCTGCTGTTTTCTTCATTTTTTTCAGAACTTCAGCAGAAATTTGTGGTGGAGCCATTTTTTGACCTTTAACATCCAACCAAGCATCGCCATTATCAGCCGCTATAATTTTATATGGCATGATAGAAACGTCGCGTTGAACTTCTTCGTCTTGGAAACGACGGCCAATCAAACGTTTAATTGCAAATAATGTATTTTCTGGATTTGTCACAGCCTGACGTTTTGCTGGCTGGCCTACCAAAATTTCACCATCTTGAGTGTATGCGATGATGGAAGGAGTAGTTCTATCACCTTCGCTGTTCTCAAGAACACGCGCAGTAGTACCATCCATAATTGCAACGCATGAGTTTGTTGTACCCAAGTCGATACCAATAATTTTACCCATCTAATACGCCTCCAAAGGAATTTGTTTCAATATAATTTCGATATCAATCTATATGAGGCTCAATATTTCATTTTCAAGGGAGTCTTCACTCTGAGCCTAACTTTTTTTTACTTTACGCAATAATTCAGATTGAAATCGGCTGATGTCTTAAAGATGGGGCCACAAATTCATTCATCAAGGGGATGATTAAAAAAAATTTGCATTTATTGCCAAAAAACCTACCTCTCGATCATTGTTTAAGCAGCCAAAACTGCGTATGATTCGCCGCCACCCCCAATTTGGTGGAATTAACATTTTATATCTATTTGAATTTTATATATTTTACCAGAGGTTATATGCACTCCAGCTCTCTTGCAAATCCAGGTCCACTTGGTTTATTGGGTTTTGGTATGACGACAATCCTGCTGAACATTCATAATGCAGGCTTTTTCCCTCTCTCATCAGTTATTTTAAGTATGGGAATTTTTTATGGTGGTATTGCTCAATTTATTGCTGGACTTATTGAATATAAGAAAGGAAATACATTTGGTGCAACGGCGTTTACCTCTTACGGTATGTTTTGGCTATCCTTAGTGGGTCTACTATTTTTACCTACTATGGGATTAGCTGAAGCCACCGATCCTGCGTTCTTGGGTATTTACTTAATCGTTTGGGGCATTTTCACCTTCTTTATGTTCCTAGGTACTTTCAAAGCTAACTTTGTACTGCAATTTGTCTTTGGCAGTTTAACCGTGCTATTTGCACTATTAGCTATCGGTAATTTAACCGGTAATGCGATGTTATTAAAAATTGCAGGCTTTGAAGGGATTATCTGTGGTGCCAGCGCATTCTATTTAGCAATGGCTGAAATATTAAATGAACAATACGGCAAAACTATCCTGCCAATTGGTCAGCGCAGTTAATTATCTGACTAAATAATATCATTCGAGTTGCAGGCTAGCGGTGACAAACCATTGACCTGCAACTTTAATGTTCAGTCTATTATTCAACATCCCGAATTGCCGATTTTGGTCTGAAAGCTTTAACTATCGATGGGTCAGTTTCAATATATGGACCATCAAGTAATTGAATACAATAAGGCACACTAGCAAAAATGCCTGAAACGACCACATTACCTTCTTTGTCTTTTAAACCTTCTAACGTTTCTGCGATGGCTTTTGGTTGCCCCGGTAGATTCAAAATCAATGCTTGATTACGAATAACACCCACTTGGCGAGATAAAATCGCTGTTGGCACAAATTTTAAGCTAATTTGACGCATCTGTTCACCGAAACCTGGCATTTCACGATCAGCGATAGCCAGTGTTGCATCAGGTGTCACATCGCGGCGTGCAGGACCCGTTCCCCCCGTCGTTAAGACTAAATGGCAGGCAAACTCGTCAACTAACTCACACAATGTTTGCTCTATCAAAATTTGCTCATCAGGGATTAGGCGAGTTTCAATACGAAAAGGTGTTGTCAGCGTTTTTGCTAACCATTCTTCCAAAGCAGGAATGCCTTTATCTTCATAAATACCACTTGAAGCACGATCAGAAACCGAAACCAGACCTATGCGCAGTTCATTCATACAAACCTCAAAAAATTAATCATCAGAAGCCGTTTATGTTGTCGCTATATGAGATGGAATTATGAATAAACGGGTGTCATATCATAGCATGATGAGGGCTCGGTTACAGTGTGGCATTGCTTAAATATTTGAATTGAGAACTTAATCAATATCGCTAATTTAATAAAAAAGACATAAAAAAACCCAGTCACGTTGAACTGGGTTTTAAAGAAAAGATGACAAAATTACAGCAGAGCTGCGATCATTTTCTCAAGTTTTTCTTGGTCAACAGCAAATTTGCGGATACCGTCAGCCAGTTTATCAACAGCCATTGGATCTTGATTATGCTGCCAATAGAATTCAGATTCCGTTAACTTAGCTTCTGGCGCTGAAGTTTGACCTGCATCAGTGAGTTTACGAACAATTTCACCTTGTGATTCAGACAGTTCTTTCAGTAAGTTTGGCGAAATTGTTAGACGGTCGCAACCGGCCAGTTCAATAATCTCACCAACATTACGGAAGCTTGCGCCCATGACCACAGTTTTGTAACCGTGCGCTTTGTAATAGTTATAGATTTCAGTGACTGAAACAACACCCGGATCTTCTTGTGGTGCAAACTCTTTTTTATCTGTGTTTGCTTTATACCAATCAAGGATACGACCAACAAATGGAGAGATCAGGTAAACGCCAGCTTCAGCACAAGCACGCGCTTGAGCAAAAGAGAATAATAGCGTTAGATTACAGTTGATACCTTCTTTTTCTAGCTTCTCAGCAGCACGGATCCCCTGCCAAGTCGACGCCAGTTTGATCAAGATACGATCATTGCTGATACCCGCTTCATTGTACAGTTTGATCAAATGACGTGCTTTTGCAATACAAGCTTCTTCATCATATGAAAGACGTGCATCAACTTCAGTTGAAATACGGCCTGGAACTAATTTAAGAATTTCCAAACCGATGTTAACTGCCAGTTTGTCACAAGCGTCAACAACTTGTTGTTCACGATTATTGCTTTGCTTACGCGCCCATTCTACCGCTTCATCAATCAATTTACGGTATTCTGGAATTTGTGCCGCATTCAAGATAAGCGAAGGGTTAGTTGTCGCATCTTGTGGCTTATACAGCTTCATCGCTTCAATGTCGCCAGTGTCAGCAACAACTGTTGTTATTTTACGTAAGGAGGTTAGTTTATCGGTCATTTCTTTAATCTCGTTGTTATACCCGTCATGCTTCAAGCTGTAAGTGTACTGGTTTAGCATTAGCCTATTGGCATCATGCCTCTTCATTACTGACCCTATAACTCGAACTACTCGGTGTATATAAAGGAATTGAGGCTAACGCCGCACCGTTCAATGATAATATCACGCATCTAGGTTGCTGCAAGTGAGGAAATACAGTCAAAGGCAACTATTTGATTGGCAATCGGTTTCGCACCCTGATTTAAAACTGAATCCATTAAGCAAAATGGTTATCTTGATGTTAGTAAAGCAAATAAAAGAAATTGATTCTACTTATTGCATCAATTAGCTATTTCAGATGAATTTTTGCTACAGTAAAGAAAATAATTATTTTATAAGGCTAAAGTCATGCTTATTACTCTTTCACCTGCTAAAACATTAGACTACGAAAGCCCTCTTGCGACCCATAAATTTACTCAGCCTGAATTACTAACTGAATCAGAACAGCTGATTAAAGTCTGCCGCAAACTAGCTCCCGCAGATATTGCTAGCCTAATGAAAATTAGTGATAAGCTTGCTGGACTCAATGCCGCTCGATTTGGAGAATGGCAGACAAACTTTACCCCAGAAAATGCGCGCCAAGCTATTCTAGCTTTTAAGGGTGATGTTTATACTGGCATGCAAGCAGAAACTTTTTCTGTTGCAGATTTCGATTTTGCCCAAAAGCATTTACGTATCCTTTCTGGACTATATGGGCTATTACGCCCACTAGATTTAATGCAACCCTACCGTTTAGAAATGGGAATTCGCCTTAAAAACACGCGAGGAAAAGACTTATATGAATTTTGGGGCGATATCATTACTAACCAATTAAACCAATCACTTGCAGAACAAGGTGACCAAATTTTAGTGAATCTTGCATCTGATGAATATTTTAAATCCATCAATAGTAAAAAGCTCGATGGTACGATAATTAAACCCGTATTTCTCGATGAAAAAAATGGTAAATATAAAGTCATCAGTTTTTATGCAAAAAAAGCACGCGGCTTAATGAGTCGTTTTATTATTCAAAATAAACTCACCAAAACAGAACAGCTCTCTGATTTTAATTTAGAAGGTTATCAATTTGATGAAAGCCAATCTAAAGGAAATGAGTTAGTTTTTACTCGTACCGAACAAATTTAAAATTTCGATTCGTTTGAAGTATGGGTATTCAGACATATGGATACCCAACCGTTACAAGCGTTCTCATGATTTTTCCATCACAACTCACACATTAATGATGACGTATCTATTTAATGAAAAATTAGCATTGATTCCTCAGCTGATTTCTTGTGCTTATGACAATATAGTTGAGATCTTTATAGCCATGTTTTAATCACAATATTTTGGTAACAACATAGCTAAAGTTTTCTATCAATAATTTAAGGGGTGAAATATGCCTTACGTCGCATCATCTCATCGTTATACTGATATGGAATATCGTCTGTGCGGGCGCAGTGGATTGCGACTACCTCTCATCTCATTAGGACTATGGCATAATTTTGGCGATAATAAGCCTATCGATAATTGTCGAGCTATGCTTAGACACGCCTTTGATTTAGGGATCACCCATTTTGATCTCGCCAATAACTACGGCCCCCCACCTGGATCCGCTGAAAGTAAATTTGGCCAAGTTTTACAGCAAGACTTTCTTCCTTATCGCGATGAAATGATCATTTCATCTAAAGCTGGCTATACCATGTGGGACGGACCTTATGGTGATTGGGGAAGCAAAAAATATTTAATCGCTAGCCTTAATCAAAGCCTAAAAAGAATGGGGCTCGACTATGTGGATATTTTTTATCACCATAGACCCGATCCTAATACACCTTTAGAAGAAACAATGGGTGCGCTCGATTTAATTGTACGCCAAGGTAAAGCGCTCTATGTCGGAATATCTAATTATCCAGCTGATATTGCGAAAGATGCTATTAGCATTCTGAATCAGTTAGGCACCCCTTGCCTGATCCACCAACCTAAATATTCCATGTTAGAGCGTACTCCGGAAGAAGGACTACTCGATTTACTGGAAGAAGAAGGCGTAGGTTCCATCGCGTATTCACCGCTTGCGGGGGGTATTTTGACCGATCGTTACCTCAATGGAATTCCTGCTGACTCAAGAGCTGCGGCTAATCCCGCATTGCCTCCCGAAAGGCTGACATCAGCAGTTTTATCCAAAGTCAAAAAACTTAATGAATTAGCCTTAAATCGTGGTCAAAAGCTCAGTCAAATGTCATTAGCATGGATACTGCGCCATGACCGAATTACATCCGTGCTCATTGGTGCAAGCCGTATCAGCCAAATTGATGATGCTATGGGTATCATAAAAAATCGTGAATTTAGCCAAGAAGAACTCAAAGCAATTGAGCTAATTCTAGAAGATACGATTTAAATTCCAAATAAGTGCCCCCACCTGACGGGCAACCCTAGATAATGCGGGTTGTAGCTAGGCGGCAAGTAAATGAGCCCCTAGGAACATAGGCAAACTATGTGACTAGGGCGAGTAAGCGTAGCCCCCCCCTACAACACGAAGCCTGACGGGCAAACCCTAGATAATTCGAGTTGTAGCTAAGAGGCAAGTAAATGAGCCCCTAGGAACATAGGCAAACTATGTGACTAGGGCGAGTAAGCGTAGCCAACACCCCCTACAACACGAAGCCTGACGGGCAAACCCTAGATAATTCGAGTTGTAGGTAGGCGGCAAGTAAATGAGTCCCTAGGAACATAGGCAAACTATGTGACTAGGGCGAGTAAGCGTAGCCAACACCCCTACAGCTTGAAGTATGACGGGTTAGACGCTAAATAATTCGGGTTGTAGCTAGGCGGCAAATGAAGACATCTTGGGGAGCATACACCAGTATGTGACCCAAGGGGCTGAGTGAAGCCAACACCCCTACAACTCGAAGTATGACGGGTTAGAACGTTACGACAGAATAACTCTGCTTAAACCCACTAACCTGCTCCATGCCTAAACTCCCCGCAGGCATACCTGGTACAGATATCCCTGTAATCTCTTTTGGCAGGAATTCTATTGATGTTAGGCTACTTGCTGGCACATGCCCGACGATAATTTTGCCTTTATATTTTGCTATGTGGCAGCTACGTAAATTATTGGGAACCTTTAATTCATCATTGAGCTTATTTAATTCTTCATAGCTAATTTCATTAACGACTACATTGTAGCCTGCTTTTTGAATTCCTTCGCCCCATAATTGGCAACAGCCACAGTTTGCATCTTTATATAATTGCACGGTACTGGCTTGTGAATATGCTGAGAATGACAATAGCAGTATTCCGCTTAAAATTATCTTTTTCATTACTATTTAACCTTATTCAATAATAAAGGGATTATCCCCATTAAAATGTTATTTTTTATTTCTAGACTGGCAAATTAGTTTATAGGCAGCTGGAATAATAAATAGTGAGAGCAATGGTGCAGTTATCATTCCGCCAACCATTGGCGCTGCAATTCGACTCATAACCTCGGAACCAACACCTGTACCTAATAATATAGGTAATAGACCTGCAATAATTACCGCAACCGTCATCGCCTTTGGTCTCACCCTTAAAACAGCCCCTTCATATAACGCATTATCTAATTCTTTATTTGATAAATGATTAATATTCATAGCTTGTTGTTTATCTTCTATGGCGTGTCTTAAATAAATCAACATCACCACACCAAATTCAGCGGCGACACCCGCTAATGCAATAAATCCCGTTCCGGTTGCAACAGATAAATGAAAGTTCATCCAATATAAGAACCAAACACCACCAACCAGCGCAAAAGGTAAACTTAATAAAATAAGCAATGCTTCACTAAAGCGTCTAAAGGCTAAATAGAGCAGTATAAAAATAATCATAATAGTTGCAGGAACCATTAACATAAGTTTTTGATTAGCGCGCTCTAATAATTCAAATTGCCCCGTAAATGAATAACTCAATCCGGCTTTCATTTGAATATTTGATTTAATCGCAGCATCAATATCTGAAATTACTGAAACCATATCCCGACCACGCGCATCAATATAAATCCAGCTTGTAGGGCGTGCATTTTCAGTTTTCAGCATTGGTGCGCCCATTTGTACAATAACTTCGGCTACATCACCTAAGACAATCTGTTGCTTATTTGGTGTCAAAATAGGGAGCAAACGTAAAGCAGAAACACTATTTCGATAATCTTGAGGATAACGAATACTAATTGGATAACGCTCAATTCCCTCGACTGTTTCCCCTATCATTTCGCCGCCCGTTGCCATTGAAATATAAGCTTGTACATCGCTAATACTCATTCCATAGCGTGCCGCTTTTTCTCTATCGATTTTGACATCAATATAGCGACCACCGACCAACCTTTCGGCTAAAACAGACACTACACCGGGAACCGATTTAGTTACTTTTTCAATTTCCTGCGCTAACACATCGATTTCGTTGAGATCTTTGCCTGATACCTTAATACCAATTGGACTTTTTACCCCTGTGGATAACATATCAATACGATTTCTAATTGGGGGTACCCAAAGATTTGCTACGCCAGGTAAACGCACTGTTTCATCGAGCTCATCAATAATTTTGTCTAGTGTCATTCCAGGGCGCCACTGATCTTGTGGCTTTAATCTAATGGTGGTTTCTATCATTTCCATTGGCGCTGAATCTGTCGCCGTTTCTGCTTTACCCGCCTTACCAAATACCGTATCCACCTCAGGAATAGTTTTTATCAGTTTATCCGTATTTTGTAGCAAAAATGCGGCTTGAGCGGGTGATACCCCCGGTAATGTCGAAGGCATATACAATAAATCACCTTCATTAATTGATGGAAGAAACTCACCACCTAAATGCTTCAAAGGCCATATCACGGTAAATAATGAAAGGAATGCAACCAATAATGTCGTTTTTGGCCACGCTAATACTTTCAATAAGATGGGACTATATGCAGAGATCAAAAAACGATTAATCGGATTCTTGTTTTCATTTGGAATTTTGCCACGTATCCAATATCCCATTAAAATAGGAATAACAATCAACGCGAGAGCCGCCGCCCCTGCCATAGCATAGGTTTTAGTAAAGGCTAATGGTCCAAATAAGCGTCCTTCTTGACCTTCAAGGGTAAAAATAGGAATAAAAGATAATGTGATAATAAGTAAACTAATAAATAATGCAGGCCCCACTTCAACTGCGGAGTCGGTAATTAATTTCCAACGCTGTGCATTATCTAACGATTTTCCTTCATTTTCATATTGCCACTTTTCTAACTTTTTATGCGCATTCTCTATCATTACAATAGCAGCATCGACCATGGCACCGATTGCAATCGCAATCCCGCCAAGCGACATAATGTTTGCATTTATACCTTGATAGCGCATCACAATAAAAGCAATAAATAACCCTAATGGTAAAGATATTATGGCAACCAATGCAGAGCGAAAATGCCATAAGAAAATAGCACAAACTAATGCGACCACAATAAATTCTTCAAGTAACTTATAACTTAAGTTATCAATTGCATTATCTATCAAAATACTTCTATCGTAGGTAGTCACGATTTCAATGCCTTCAGGTAAGCTGGCACTTAAATCTTCAAGTTTTTGTTTTACATCTCGAATAACATTACGTGCATTTTCACCTGAGCGTAATAAAATAATACCGCCGACAACTTCACCTTCCCCATTGAGCTCAGCAACCCCTCGACGCATTTCTGGGCCTTCTTGGACTCTCGCCACATCCTGTAAATAAATAGGTATGCCGCTTTGCGCTGTTTTTAGATAAATTTTATTAAAATCATCCATCGACTGAAGATAGCCACTAGCTCTTACCATATATTCCGCTTCAGCTATCTCAATAGATGAGCCTCCCGCTTCTTGGTTCGCCATTTCGACTGCTTGCTTAATCTCTGGAAGTGTCACTGAAAATTGCGTTAACTTTAATGGGTCAATAATAATTTGATAGGCTTTTACCACGCCACCGACTGTTGCCACTTCGGATACATTAGGTAATGCTTTTAATTCATACTTTAGGAACCAATCTTGTAAAGATCGTAATTCTGCTAAATTATGTTTTCCTGTTTTATCAACTAATGCATATTCAAATATCCAACCTACTCCCGTAGCATCAGGGCCTATTGATGCCACCGCACCTTTAGGTAATTTGGATTGCACCTGATTTAAATACTCAAGAACCCGTGAGCGCGCCCAATATAAATCGGTGTTATCTTCAAAAATCACATATACATAAGAGTCACCAAACGCGGAAAAACCTCTTACTGTTTTAGCGCCAGGCACTGATAACATTGTCGTTGTAATCGGATAAGTAACTTGATTTTCCACTAATTGTGGGGCTTGTCCCGGATAGGTAGTTTTGATTATGACCTGTACATCAGATAAGTCGGGCAATGCATCAACCGGAGTATTTCGGATACTCCAAATCCCAGCTATCACTAGAAATACCACCCCCATCATAACGAGAAAGCGATTAGCGACCGACCGTCTAATAACCCATTCCAACATAATCTACCCCTGAGCTTCATGTGATGAATGATTAACAGGAACCACTTCATTTTGCTGTGCATTCATTCTTTCTAAAGCGCCTGCAATATTTGCTTCAGAATCGATGAGAAATATTCCTTGGGTCACAATACGTTCCCCAACTTGCACACCATCAGAAATAGCGCTCATCTGTTTAAATTCATTAATCATGCGAATTTTCTTAGGGATGAATTCGCCATTTTCGCCAATGGCAATGACATGCTGCTCAGTCCCCGAATCCACAATAGCTTGTGAGGGAATTAGCATACTTTCACTACCCTGCGCGATCAGATTTAAATAAGCCGTCATACCCGGTTTTAATAAATCAGTTTCATCGTTAATTTCCGCTCGAATATTAATTGTTCGGCTTGTAATATCCGCACTCGGTAATATCACCCAATTATTCACAACAAATTTATGAGTTGGATAAGCAGGAATTGAAACTGAAAATTGAACATCTTTATTCAGTAATTCAGCTACCGATTGAGATATAGAGGCATTAATCCACAATGGATTAGTTCCTTGGACTTGAGCAATGACACCTTCTTTAGTTACATTCATCCCTTGTCGTAAATTTAGGGCTGTGATAACGCCAGATATCGGTACTTTAATGGTAAATCGAGTTTGTACTTTCCCCGTTTTAATAAACTGTGTAATTGCGCCCTCTGGCATACCATTTAAACGTAGACGTTCTAATACACTATTAAGATTTTTTTGTGAGGCATCCATTTGGTTTAATGCAAGATATTCACTTTGTGCCTCAACCCAAGCCGGCATCGTTAAATCTGCAATTGGGGCACCTTGTTGAATTCGCTCACCCATTGCTATCGGATAAATTTTTTCAACAAAACCATTTTCCCTTGCCTGAACAACAGCATATTGATGGTCGTTAAATGCAACTTCAGCAGGAAATGTTAAGTCATAGTTTAATTTTCCCCACTTTACCTCAACAGTTTTAAGACCCAAATTTTGAGTTTGTGCTGGATTAATCGTAATACCTTTCGTATTAATAGATGAACTATTTTCATCTTCATACTTAGGAACTAAATCCATATCCATAAAGGGTGATTTTCCCGGCTGATTAAATTTTGTATTGGGATACATCGGGTCATACCAATATAAAACAGTGCGCTCTTTAATTTCTGTTTGTTCTGTTTTTTTTTCAACTACAAAAAAATAACGATAAAGAAATATTGAAACTGCACTTGATAGAATAACAACCAAGAGTAACTTAACCAGATTAACTAGTGACATAACATCTCTCTATCTATTTAGTTTTTCTTTTCAATGGATTTCAATAATGAAATATTACCCTTTTGAGAAAATGAGAATTTTAATTCGTCATTATCACTGAGCCCATCAATCATACTGTCATCTTCATAAGTAAATCGCATTGTCATCGGCGGCCAGCCAATACTCTCTATAGCCTGATGATTTATTGTTAATTTTTTATTTTCTCTATCTATAGAAACTAATTTACCTTCTGTATGAATAATCGGTTCTACTGTTTTTTCAGGATAAACACCATGGTTATGTTCGAGTGCATTTGAATATCCTACAGAGGTAAAAAATACTGATGAAAATAATGTAATAGAAATTATAAATATAGACTTATTTAATTTTTTCATTTTAAACCTTGTTATTTTATTAATCCGCCACCAAGTGCAGAGAATAAATTAATTTCATTCTTCTGCTGTTCTATTTCTAACAATAATAAATTTTGTTTACCTGTAAATAAATCTCTTTGGGCTTCAAGAACATTAAGATAGCTTAAACCACCGTAGTGATAGCTTACTTGCTTTTGAGCTAAAATATTATTCAACGTATTAACGTAATCGATTTGTGATATGAGCTGTTTTTTCATACTTGATTTTAATATCAATGCATCTTTAACTTCTCTAAATGCTACTTGAATACTTTTTTCATAATTAACTATCGCTTTATTTTTCCTAATATTGGCTAATTCTAAGTTTTTGGTATTTTTACCACCGGTAAATATCGGTAATGTGATTTTAGGAATAAAATTCCAAATACCATTAGAAGAATCAAATAGGCCAGATAAAGAGTCGTTACTATTTTCTATCCCAGTATTAAATGAGATTGAAGGAAAAAAAGCGGCTCTTGCTACACCAATATTGGCATTCTCTGAAAGAATGTTTTGCTCTGCGGCCATCACATCTGGGCGTTCGAGTAAAATTTCAGAGGGAATATTTTCAGGAACAGTTATTAGTACATAGTTTAATGTCTGTGAGTTGAGTTTATCCGTATAATCATTGGTTAAAAAATCAACTAAATTCTTATTTCTAAGGATCTCACTCTTAACTTTTTCAATTGTAATATCAATAGCCTGAACTTGCCCTTTAGCCTGCTCTAAATCAGAAATATTGGCATTACCTGCAATCACCTTTTGCATGACAATAGATTGGCTATTTAAGTAGTTCTTTTTTGTCTCTTCTGAAATAATGAGCAGCTGTTGATTATAAATAACATCAAGATAGGCCTCTGCCACTGTTTTCATCGTAATAATTTGCGTTGCTCGATTCATTTCTTTTGATGCTAAAAATTTGGCTTTATCTGCTTGCGTCAAATTTTTTATACGTCCAAAAAAATCTAATTCGTAGCTGATATCAACACCTGCACTGTATTTTTTTCCTAATGTAGAGCCATTATTCAAACCTTTACTATAATCACCACTCATAGAGGACATAATTTGTGGATATTGTTCAGATTCAGCAATACCAAAACGCACTCTTGCTTCTTCAACCTCTAAAGCTGTTAGAAACAAATCATTATTTTTTTCAAGCGCTAACTGAATTACCTGCTGTAGTTGGGTATCTACAATAAAATCCTTCCAACTAGGAATAGATAATTTAACGTCAAAACTCTCAACAGATGAATTTTGATCTTGTGCTAAGCTATTGGGAACACCTAGATCAGGACGTTTATATCCAGGAGCAAGTGAAACACATCCACTTAAAAATAGAGAACTGACTATTAATAATATTTTGGAAGAATACATAGTATAGCCGCGCCTCAATGTTTATTTGTGTATCGCCATTTGAATATTCCTTATTTGTATATCGCTAGTGTAAAAAGAACATCCTGTTAGATTAGTGACATGAAAATGACAAATTTGTCATTTTACATTTCATCGGTTCAATGCTTAGAATGAGAGTGTCCATATTACTGGCTAAGCTTTGAGGCTACCGTGAAATTACTTATTGTCGAAGATGAACATAAAACGAGAGAATATCTTTCCAAAGGTTTAACTGAATCTGGCTTTATTGTTGATGCTATTGAGAATGGGATCACAGGCCTTCATATGGCATCTACAGAAGAATATGATTTAATTATTCTTGATGTGATGTTGCCAGATATTAATGGTTGGGATATTGCTAAAAACCTACGTGTAATAGGCAAAAACACACCAATATTAATGTTAACTGCATTAGGTAATGTTGAGCATAGAGTCAAAGGTCTGGAACTTGGTGCTGATGATTATTTGGTCAAACCGTTTGATTTTTCAGAGCTATTGGCACGTATAAGAACATTATTACGCAGAGGTAATAACAACATCCAAAAAACACAATTTACCATTGCTGATTTACATGTCGATTTAATTAAAAGACGAGTTACTCGGGCAAATGAAAAAATAAACCTAACCAGTAAAGAATTTTCACTATTGGAATTTTTTGTATTACATCAAGGTGAAGTATTATCTCGATCTCTTATTGCATCCAAAGTTTGGGATATGAATTTTGATAGCGACACCAATGTAATTGATGTCGCAGTAAAACGTCTTAGATCAAAAATTGATCTTAATTACGATCCTAAATTGATTCATACTATTAGGGGCATGGGCTATTTACTTGAGATCCCACAAAATGAATAATATATTCAAATCTCCAGTTTCAATATCTGCACGACTTATTTTTCTGATTAGTATCGCTCTTTCCTTCGCGCTATTACTATTTAGCTGGATCATGATCAACTCTGTTGTTTTGCATTTTAAGCAGCAAGATGAATACACACTAAATCAAATGAATCTTACTATTAGTAGTTTACTAAGTGAAAGTATTGATTCTGAAAGTGAACACTTTACTCGAATCAAAACCATCATTAATGAACATCAAGATATTATTGTATATCTCGTTGATAACGAAGGTAATGAGTTAATATCTCCAACTGCTAATACTGATATTATTACACAATTAAAGAACTATGACCCAATTAAAGATAATGCGGATGAATACCTAGAAGACTACAGGTTATCCGAATCTTTTATTGATGTAAGTGCTGATAACCATAACAAAAAAAAATATCGATTAGTCACAGCACTTTCATTGAACTTTCATCATGATTATCTTAATTCTTTAATAAACAGCTTAATCATCAGTGCAATTTTGCTATGCCTGTCTACTATATTCGTCGTTTATTTTTTAGTCATCAAAGGATTAAAACCCCTTAAAGACGTGAGTAATAAAATAAAAACGGTTACCTCTGAAAACTTGAGTATTCGTTTAGATCCGACAGCAGTACCGGCAGAATTAAAGCAATTAACACTTTCATTCAACGAGATGTTAGTCAAAATTGAAGATGTTTTTGTTAGGCAAACAAATTTTTCTGCCGATATCGCTCATGAAATGCGAACGCCAATCACTAACTTAATGACTGAAACACAAATTTCATTGAATAAAAATCGAACTAAAGAAGAGTTAGTTGAAGTGCTTTATTCAAACTTAGAAGAATATAACCGACTATCACGTATGATATCTGATATGCTTTTTTTAGCACAAGCTGATGATAATATGTTAATACCAGAAAAAAAATTAATTAATATAAAATCAGAAATCGAACTGATTTTTGATTATTTTGAATTTCTTGCTGAAGATAATGAAATTAAATTAAAATTAATGGGCGATGCTCAACCCATATTAGCAGATAAAGATATGCTAAGAAGAGCAATAACAAATTTATTATCTAATGCTATCCGCTATACTCCTAAAGGGGATACAATTAGCGTTAATCTAACTAATATTAATAATGGTATAGAAATTATTATCAGTAATCCGGGCCATAAAATTCCAGTGGAACATCTACCCAAACTTTTTGACCGATTTTATCGTGTTGATAAATCAAGACAACGTAAAAATGAAGGCAGTGGAATTGGACTTGCCATTGTCAAGTCAATCATATTAGCGCATAAAGGCTCTATTAAAGTATCTTCTGATGATTATTCAACGCGATTTACCTTATTCATTCCTAATATAAATTAAAATAGTAAAATGGCAATTTTGTCATTTTACTGTCAGTATTAAGACAGAGATTAACCCTTATTATAGTCACAACAAAAATTACTTTACTTAATAGGGTTTATTATGAAAAAGATCATCTTCACACTAAGTTTAATCATGAGTACTGTCAGCATCGCTAATGCACAATCAAATATAGAGATGCATAAAAATGCAGCTACCGCATTAAGCTTTACGGAGAACAACACCTCTGCTTCTAATCAAAATTCAATCAAGAATCATTTAATACAAGCCGGTGTCGATGTAAAAAATAACATTAGCTCAGGTGTGCCTTTTTCACAGCTTGATATTAATGAAAAAGCTGCCGTTTCATTCAGTTTTTCACAAAATAATACCTCGCCGTCTATGAGTAAGATGATCAATGATCATCAAAAAAAATCATCTAGTTATACTAAAAATCAACAACAAACGGCAAAATTATTTGCTGATATGAATGAACATGAAAAAGCTATCGTCATGTTAACTTTTAATAAAAATAGTGCATCGTCAACTATTAAAAATGATATTAACAATCATTTAAAACAAATAAAATAATTATCTCACTATAAAAGCCATACTATTTTTCAATATGGCTTCTTTTCATATTAATCATACATAATCTTATTATAAAAAATACAATAAATCATTAATCAAAAAATTTAAATTACGCATATTAAGTTAAAACCCATAGATAATTTATATTATTATTTTATAGTTAACTCCATACAAATTTAATTATCCATTGGCATCAATCACTCATTGATTATCTCAGTCTTTAAATTACAATTTCCATGCAGTTTATTTATTCACTTAAAACCAAAGGAAATTATATGCGTAAATCATCTATTATCATGGCAACTTTATTTTTTCCAATATTAGCATCTGCATCAGCTATTCAATATAAAACTACCACTCAATATACTGAGCTAACATCAATTCAAACCCCAATTGAATACGTTAATTATAACGGAAATGGTGGTAATGGTGGTAATGGTGGCCATGGAGGAAATGGTGGTAATGGTACCAATGGAGGCAATGGTGGTAATGGCGGAAACGGTGGTAATGGTAAATAGGTAATCATAATATTAAATATTTCCCCCTTCAATGAGAAGGGGGATGGAGGAACTATGAATTATAAACTAACCTTTTCAATTAGCATTTTATTCATTGCATTAACTCCCACATTTAGTTACTCACAACACTCTTTTAATATCTCATTAAATTGTTCCAAATTTAATAAAATTATTATTCATGAAATTAAAAACAACAAATTATGCAAACTAATAAATAATCGTCATTTTTATTCAAAAACATCTAATAATGGCAATAATGGTACAAATGGTACAAATGGTACAAATGGTACAAATGGTACAAATGGTACAAATGGTACAAATGGTACAAATGGTAGCAATGGTAGTAATGGTAGTAATGGTAGTAATGGAGCTAATGGTACTAACGGCGAAAATGGTGGAAGTGGTGGAAACGGTGGAAGTGGTGGAAACGGTGGAAGTGGTGGAAACGGTGGAAACGGTGGAAGTGGTGGAAGTGGTGGAAGTGGTGGAAACGGTGGAAACGGTGGAAGTGGCCGAAGCCAGAAAACGAGTGCTAGCCATGGGGGAAGCGGTCAAAATGGTGGTAATGGCGGTAACGGTGGTAGTGGTACTAACAACAGTCATGGCAGCAATGGTGGCCATGCGCAAGCGGGCAGTAATGGCAATGGCGGAAATGGTGGAAGTGGTGGTATCAATGGGGGAAATGGCGGTTATGGCGGTTATGGCGGAAATGGTGACGGTCAAGGAAGCGGTGGAAACGGTGGGAATGGATCTGTAGATGGAAATGGAGGGAACGGAGGAGATGGTGGAAATAACGGAGGTCATGGAGGTCATGGTGGTGCAGGCTCCGGCTCTGGAAATGGGGGGAACGGTGGTAATGCAATTTCGGGAGGAGGCCATGGTGGGAAGGGAGGTCAAGGTGGAGAAAATGGAGGAATAAATGGCATTGATGGTGTGAGTTCACATTAATACACCAGTAATAGTTCTAAGTAGATAAGTGATACCACAATATGAAATCATATTATCATCTTTTCGGAAGATGGTTTTATCAGTAAAAACGGAAGCATAAGCTTCCGTTTGATTCTGATTCAAAGACTGATACTTATTGTTTAGGTGCTAATTTCATTAAAAATGCACGTAATTCAGCAAAATCAGAAGGTAAAAAATGAGATAATAATGGTAATTCTGCGCGCTCTGCTAATTCTGCCGGTAATGGAATTTTTTTACCTAAAATTTCTTCCACACTTTCTTTAAATTTCGCAGGATGAGCTGTTCCTAAAAATAAACCGTACTCACCATCTTGCAGTTGATCACGTAAAACGCGATATGCAACAGCAGCATGAGGTTCAGATAAATAGCCTTTTTTATCCAATTCACGAACCGTATCTTTAGTCACATCATCACTCACAACACCATATCCGAGTTCTTTTAGCGACCAACCTTTACGACGGAATAATTCTTCAATGCGAGGCCAATTATTCGGTTGGCTTACATCCATTGCATTAGATAAAGTTGCCTTCGTTTTATTTGGTACCCATTTGCCATCAACAAGAAAACGCGGAACAGTATCATTGACGTTAGTTGCAGCAATAAAGCGTTTAACCGGTAAACCCATTGATTTAGCCAATAGTCCGGCCGTTAAATCACCAAAGTTACCACTTGGTACTGAGATAACTAATTGATCGCGTTTTTCTGCAGGAATTTGAGCAACCGCTTCAAAGTAGTAGCAAATTTGAGCCAGTAATCGACTAATATTAATCGAGTTTGCTGAGTTCAAATATAAAGCCTGTTTTAGCTCTTCATCATCAAATGATTGCTTTACTAATGCCTGGCATGCATCAAAATCATCTTTAATCGCCACGGTGTGAATATTTTCACCTAGTGTACAAAACAATTTTTCTTGTAGAGGGCTAATTTTGCCTTCTGGATACAAAATAACGACCTGAACATTTTTCAATCGATAGAATGCATGAGCCACTGCCGCACCAGTATCACCCGAAGTTGCAGTTAAAATAGTCACAGGCTGCTCACCAGCAACTTGACCCAACGCTTGGGCCATAAAACGTCCGCCAAAATCTTTAAAAGCTAATGTTGGGCCATGATATAACTCAAGAGTGGCTACATCATCTTCGACTTTTTTTACGGGAGCAGGAAATGCAAATGCATTTTTAACGCGCTCAGCAAGGGCTTCTTGCGGAATTTCATCACCGATAAAAGCACTTAAAATACGGCTACTACGCGTAACAAAATCTAATTTCAACAAAGCTTCAATTTCAGCTTCATTAAATTCAGGAAGATCCTGAGGGAAGAATAGTCCTTGCTGCTTTCCAAGCCCTTGTTTTACTGCTTGCGCGAAGCTGACTTGCTCGTTATTGTCTTTTAAATTATACAGTTTCATCGTTTACCCTATTGTCCTTGCCCCGGCGAGATCCAAATGGCAGATATGCACAAAGCCTTCATCATTCTGAATGTAATGTTGTTGCAAATAATCAGCCATTTTTTCTGCAATGACTTTATCATCACAAATAGCAAATAATGTCGGTCCCGACCCTGAAATACCACAAGCCAAAGCCCCAATTTCTTTCGCATTTTGGCGAGCTTCAGCAAAGCCCGGCAACAATTGGGTGCGATAAGGCTCTGCAACAACATCCTTGATCATGGTTGCAGCAAGTAATGACTGTTTTGTGTGGCAAGCATGAATAAAACCCGATAAGTAGCGGCCATGATTAACAATATCATGACGTGGGTAATTATTAGGAAGAATAGCTCTCGCTTCTGCTGTTGACACCTTAATTCCCGGATACGCCATCACCCAGTACCAATTATCAAAAGCAGGAACAGATTGAGAAATAATGCCCATTTGCTCAATAATTAATTGTAAACCACCTAAATAACAAGGGGCTACATTATCATAATGAACACTACCCGAAATACGCCCTTCTAACTCGCCCATCATATCGAGTAATTGGGTTTGATCGAACGGCTTATCAGCAAACTCATTCAGTGCCATCAATGCAGCCACAACAGAACAAGCACTCGAACCTAATCCTGAACCAATCGGCATGTTTTTTTCAAGGATCATGGCAACATTAAGTTGTTTACCAAGGCGCTCGCAAAATAGCTGCCAGCACTGATAGACAATGTTGTGCTCATTTTTTTTAGGGAGCTTAGAAACAAATTTACCTTTATTTGTTAATGAAAAGACCTCAGCGGCCTCAACGCTCACACAGTCACCTAGTAATGAGCCATCAACTGGTGATACGGCAGCCCCAAGCACATCAAACCCAACACTCACATTACCAATTGAAGCAGGTGCATAAACTTTAATCACTTCTTAAACTCCCAATTTCCACGATAGGGTGCGCAACATATCTGCAAATACGCCGGCAGCAGTAACATCATTACCTGCTCCATAGCCCCTTAATACTAAAGGAATTGGTTGGTAATAGCGCGTATAAAAAGCCAGTGCGTTTTCGCCATTTTTTACTTTAAACAAAGGGTCGTTACCATCAACGGCAACCATTTTAACCTGACAACGCCCCTCTTCAATAAGACCGACATAGCGTAACACTTTTTCTTCTGCTTCTGCCGCTTTTATACGCTGAGCAAACTGAACATCAAGCTGTGGTAATCGAGCCATAAAGTCAGCCACATTACCTTCACTATTAAAGTCAGTAGGTAAAACAGGTTCGATTTCAATATCATTCAACTCTAAATCGTAACCCGCTTCACGCGCAAGAATAAGCAACTTACGCGCCACATCCATACCCGATAAATCATCACGAGGATCTGGCTCTGTAAAACCTTTTTCTTTCGCCAGAGTCGTTGCGTCTGATAACGACATTCCTTCATCCAGTTTACCGAAAATAAATGACAAGGATCCTGAAAGAATACCGCTAAAATGCACTAATTCATCACCTGCATTAAGCAAGTTTTGCAGATTTTCAATAACCGGTAATCCAGCCCCTACGTTAGTATCATATAAGAATTTACGTTTTGAATTCTCTGAAGCCGCTCGTAGTTGATGATAATAATCCATTGATAAAGTATTGGCTTTTTTGTTTGGTGTGACGACGTTAAAGCCATCTTTTAAGAAATTAACATACTGCTCTGCAATTTCTTGATTCGAGGTACAATCAATGATCACCGGATTCAAAAAGTGATATTCACGTTCCAATCTAATCAAACGACTCAAACTAAAAGGTTCTTTAGCTTGCGCTAATTCATCTTTCCAATTAGCAAGATCAATACCTTGCATATTCGTTAACATCGCTCTTGAATTAGCGATACCACAGACACGCAAATCAATATGTTTTTGCTTCAACCATTGTTGCTGACGACGAATTTGCTCAATTAATGCATTACCTACGCCACCAACCCCGATGATAAATGCTTCAATAACTTGCTCAGCATTAAAAAGCATTTGGTGACAAAGTCGTACCGCTGTTGTCGCAGATTCATTGGCAATAACCGCTGAAATAGAACGCTCTGATGAACCTTGAGCGATTGCAACAATATTAATATTTCCACGAGTCAGTGCAGAAAAGAAACGCGCAGAAATGCCTTTCAACGTACGCATTCCATCACCCACGACTGAAATGATCGATAATTGCTCCATCACATCAAGCGGCTCTAATACATCATCTTTTAGCTCTAAATAAAACTCTTCTTCAAGCGCTGCACGTGCGCGACGTAATTCACTTTGTGGTACACAAAAGCTAATACTATATTCAGACGATGATTGGGTAATCAGCACGACCGAAATTCCTTTGCGTGACATCACAGAGAAAATACGTGCAGCCATGCCAACCATGCCTTTCATTCCAGGGCCTGATACGTTAATCATCGCCATATTATTCAGGTTAGTTATCCCTTTAACCGGCGTACTGTCATCGGTTTGGCCATTACCAATTAAAGTGCCTGGTGCGCTTAGATTAGTGGTATTTTTTATGAGGCAAGGAATTTGGAATTGGGCAATCGGTGCAATAGTACGAGGGTGGAGAACTTTAGCGCCAAAATAAGAAAGCTCCATCGCTTCTTGATAGGACATTCCCTTTAACAATCGGGCATCAGCAACAAGACGTGGATCGCAAGTATAAACGCCATCAACATCAGTCCAGATTTCACAGCAATCCGCACGTAAACACGCCGCTAGCACTGCCGCCGAGTAATCGGAGCCATTACGTCCAAGTACCACCAATTCACCTTTATCATTACCAGCAGTAAAACCGGCCATTAAAATGAAATGATCTTTAGGGATATTTAATTCAGCAATACGTTTAGTTGATTCATTAATATCGACGGTAGATTCAAGATAATGTCCCTTAGCCAGTAAACTTTCTACTGGGTTAATGACCGTGACCTTGTGTCCACGTGCACTCAGCACAGATTCCATAATAGCAATTGAGAGTTTTTCACCACGACAGATAATAGAAGCGTTAATGCTATCAGGACATTGACCGAGAAGAGTAATACCATGCAGTACTTGTTTTATTTGTGCGAATTCTTGTTCAGTGAGTTTTTTTAAACGATCATAATCAAAACCTGGCTGTTTCTCTTTTAGTCCTTTCAAGAGGTTAGCAAAAATCATTTCTGCATCATTCACATGCGTGATGACATCCTGACCTTCAACTGTTTTTTCAATCATAGCAACGAGATGGTTGGTAATTTTAGCTGGTGCTGAAAGCACCAGAGCGACTTGTCCATCAGCAAGTTTACTTTCAGCGATGTCAGCTACATTCAGTACCCGTTCATCATTCGCAACTGAGGTACCGCCAAATTTAAGCACACGCATGGTATTTCTCTCCTGAATTAACACCAAAAAAAAGCCCGCATCTTGTTGGATGCGGGCTTTTTCATTTTTATTTTTTGGATGCGTCAGCCCGCCCCGTTTCCTGTGGTTACGGTGGTGGTAATAATAATCGTAGTCAGGCTGAAATTACGCATATGAATTCTGTTTGTCTCTTGTTTCATTAAGTTTCTCTCTATACGGTTAAAGCAATTACCACAATATGTCAAATTTATTTGCGCCAAATCACATTGAAACCCAAGTATTCTTAGGGGGGAATCATCTAGTAACATGATTAACGATAAAATAAAAAACAAAAATAAATTAAAAATTTGAAGTTAAAATTCAATCAATGCAAAAATAACAAGATATAAATCCATTTGAATTCCGCCACTCTCCACTGATTAATAAACAAACAATTCATCCTTTTATTTCTTTAATCTCTCTTTTTTAAGAGAGTCTAAAAAACACAAAAAAGACCTCATTTATTGCAAAGATTATCAAAAATAGTTATTCAATAAACAAAGATTAAAGCTTCAAAAATCAGCCTATTTATTAAGCATAAACACAGACCAACTGTTGTACTAATAAATTAATACTAATAATTCAAATCGCGGGACGCTACATCATCTAAGAAAGGGGAGCACTTCAAGTAAATAGTTATTAAAAAAATGTAAAAAAAAGAGTTTTAAATATAAAACACTGACCCCATCCAACTATTAAACACAAAAAACCAATCAGACCTAATTTATTGCTATTTAAAGTCAACAATCTGTAAAATAACCTCTTTCTTTGCAAAAACACGATCAGCCAAAATTTGAGCCAAGTCACAAATTCGATATAATTTATAATACTATATTTACGCGCTTTGTGACTTAACCGTTTACTTTCAACCTGAAGTAGAAGCCTCTACCAAATTCTTGCGATAATTTTAGTGATAATCTGATACCTAAATGCAATGTTGATTTATATAATTATCTTCCTAACAATTTTTGTTAACGTGCTACAATTGATTTTGATATGTATCAACAAAAGTTAGTTTTTTAGGTGGTAAATGCAGTATTAGCTGTTATATTGCTGTTAACAGCCCAATATTGGGAAAGTGCTTATATTTTGGTTCGTTTTTTGAATCATTTGCCCGGAGAGGCAACATAAAGTCGCTGTTGAATTTAATGACAAATTTATACTCATAAACGTATTTATTCAGAGAAAAATATTAATAACCACCTAACTGAAAACGGCTTGTGAGTTCAGTATTTCTATTTTAATACTTTAGGTAGCAACTATGCAGACCCCACACATTTTAATTGTTGAAGATGAAATTGTCACACGCAATACGCTGAAAAGTATCTTTGAAGCTGAAGGCTATGTGGTTCATGAAGCCACTGATGGCGAAGAGATGAATAATGTTCTATCTGAACATGACATCAATTTGGTTATCATGGATATCAATTTACCAGGTAAAAATGGTCTTCTTCTCGCACGTGAATTACGCGAGCAGGAAAGCATTGCTTTAATGTTCTTAACTGGCCGCGACAATGAAGTTGATAAAATCCTTGGACTTGAAATTGGTGCTGATGACTATATCACCAAACCATTCAACCCTCGTGAACTCACTATTCGTGCTCGTAACTTGCTTTCTCGTACTATGAATCTTGCTGGCGGTACAGAAGAGCGTCGCCTAGTTGAAAGCTACAAGTTCAATGGTTGGGAATTAGATATCAATAGTCGCTCTTTAGTTAGCCCTGCTGGTGAACATTACAAATTACCGCGTAGTGAATTCCGTGCGATGCTGCATTTTTGCGAAAATCCTGGAAAAATCCAAACTCGTGCTGACTTACTGAAAAAAATGACTGGCCGTGAATTAAAACCACACGACAGAACGGTCGACGTAACTATTCGTCGTATTCGTAAGCATTTTGAGTCTACACCCGATACCCCAGAAATTATTGCTACCATTCATGGTGAAGGTTACCGTTTTTGCGGTGATTTAGACGAGTAATTAATAACTTCTTAAAAAACCGGCTTAATTGCCGGTTTTTTTATTTAACACTAAAAAATATATTGGTGATCCTTTTTTTGGTAAATATTACCACGGCATAATCGGGACTGCGCTGATAGCATTTTTAGGAGAACCATCAATCATTTTATCTGAGTAAGTTAAGTAAATTAATGCATTACGTTTTGGGTCGTAAAAACGAACCACTTGCAGTTTTTTGAATACTAAAGATGTTCGTTTTTGAAAAACAACGTGAGGTTTCTTTGGCGAACGCTTAACACGATCGCTCAACTCAATCGGTCCAACTTGTTGACATGAAATTGCCGCGTCCGATGTATCTTCCGCTAAACCCAATCCACCTTTTATCCCACCCGTTTTAGAGCGGCTAAGATAACAAGTGACATTCTCAACATCAGGATCATCAAATGCTTCAACTACAATTTTATGATCAGGCCCAAAAACTTTAAATACGGTATCCACTGAACCAACTTCTTCTGCAAGTACAGTGACGGGTAATATGGATAAAAATGAAGCTAATACAATGTTTTTTAGACTCATTTTTTTTAATATGGAAAAACGCATACTGGATTTCCTTTTCAACTTAAAACGCTTTATACCTTAACAATTAAAGGCGCAATCATTCTCTTTTGTAACAAAATACCAAATACAACTCTTTTACTATAAACGAAAAAGGTAACTTGATATAGAATAGCCACCTATAGATAACTCATATCAGTTTTATGAGTAGCATTGGCTGGGGATATACATGGATCAAACTAATATTATTCGCGATCTCCTACGCTGGATCGATGATAACCTTGATAAACCATTATCACTTGATAATGTTGCCGCTAAAGCAGGTTATTCTAAATGGCACCTGCAAAGAATGTTTAAAGAAATCACTGATCAAGCTATCGGTGCTTATATCCGAGCCAGAAGACTTTCTCGTGCGGCAGTCGCTTTACGCCTCACAAGCCGCCCTATTCTTGATATTGCTCTTCAGTACCGCTTTGATTCGCAACAAACCTTTACCCGCGCATTCAAGAAACAATTTAATCTAACACCTGCATTTTATCGTCGTAGTGACGAATGGTGTGCAACAGGTATTTGTCCACCGATTATTTTAGATAATCATAAACATGTCGATCACGAGTTTGTTCAAATGCCTGAACAACCACTAGTGGGCTTAGAACAAAGTTGTTCTTATGCATTAGAAGAGTGGTCAACAGCTTGTTCACAAATGCGTCAGTCTTTTTGGCACTATTACTTAGATCACACCACAAAAGTGGCTTCTGAAGTTTTTGGTTTGCATCATGCAATCCACAACAAAGAAAAAGAAGATGAGCAGACTGTTTTTTATACCACGGCAGTAAAACCTGAAGATGCAAGTTTCAACACAACACAATATAGCCACCTAAAAATTCCTGCGGGTGAGTATGTGAAATTTACGTTTCGTGGTGAAGCAAATCGAGGTGCTCTGCAAGAGTTCTTATATCAAATTTATGGCGTTTATATGCCGAAATTGAATTTAACACGCCGGCCCGGCTATGATATTGAACATTATAGACTTAAAGATATAAATATGAATGAAGCCCGAGATGATGATCCGAAATCACATATTGATGCCTTTGACTATTATGTCCCAATAAAAATAGCGAGCTAATAATAAGGAGTTTCAACATTATTGAAACTCCTTATTTTTCATTGAATTATTATTTACCGATTTTTAATCTCACTAGCCTTGCTGCTCATCCAAAGAAGGCTGTGTTAAATGAGTCACTTCTCCTGCCGTTTCAACAATCCATCCACTTGCCAACCAAGGGCTATTTTGGTAATCCACTCGTGAAAGCGAGCAATTACGAAGACGTAAGCGTCGTTCTGAATATGCAGGAACACCTAGAATTCGGCTCACTAACGTACTAAGGGCAATACCATGGCTCACAAGAAGTGGACGACTTCCTTTGGGTAAATCGCGACAACAATCTAGCGCGGCGAACATGCGAGTATAAAGTTCTTCCATTGACTCGCCTTCAGGAATACGACCACCCTGAGTGCCATCAATAAGGCTTTTACGCCACAATTCTTCCTCTGATGTCAGCGATTCTATTGAACGTTGTTCAAGAACACCCATATTTAGTTCACGCAGACGCGGTTCTGTGATAATTTCACATCCACACTCATCAGCAATTATTTGTGCAGTTTCCAGTGTGCGTCCCATATCACTAGTGATAATATGGGTAATACCTTCCGACTTAACTCTTTTAGCTACTTGTGTAGCTTGTTGACGTCCAGTAGCCGTCAGAGGGCTATCGGATTGACCCTGTATGCGACGTGCGACGTTCCATTCAGTTTCGCCATGGCGAACAAGATAAACCTGTAACATAGATGTGTTCCATTATTACTTTGCGAAGTATGTGTTCAAAGGAAAATAATTAATGTACCAAGTTATAGCTGCAACGACTAATCCTGCCAAAATTAAAGCGATTCATCTTGCTTTCGATGCTGTTTTTGGGCCTGGCAGTTATCAAATTGAAGATATTAATGTCGATAGCAGCGTTCCACAACAACCTATCGGTAATAATGAAACCCGTACAGGTGCAAGACAGCGCGTCATGGCATCAAGACAAGTTCGCCCAGAAGCCGATTTTTGGGTTGGGATTGAAGCGGGTATTGAAGATGATATGACATTTGCTTGGATTGTTATCGAACACAAGCAAATACGAGGGGAATCCCGTTCTGCAAGTATTATGATCCCAGAAAAAATTCTCGCTGGAATTCGTGAAGGTCGCGAACTTGGCGATGAAATGGCATTCTTAACAGGGATTGATAATATCAAACAACAAGGTGGGGCTATTGGCTTTTTCACCAATGGCGTACTAACACGCACAAGCGTTTATCAGCAAGCCTTGATACTGGCATTGGTTCCCATTAAACACGAAATTTATAAAGAGCTAAACCAGATAGAAGATTAATTATACCCTAATTAATTCAAAATGCATGTAGGCAAAAAATTTCCCAGATTCGATGATTGATCAAAGTATGGTTCGCCATACTTTTTTTATTCTCTCGTTTTCCCCATCCTTCAATGTAATTTATCTTTTTAAACAGTATCGTTATAAATAAAACTCAAAATAATTTACTTATAGATAATTTACTTATAGATAATACTCAAAATAATTCGGGCTGTGGCTAGGCGGCAAGTAAAACTAAGCCCTAGGAGCATACATAAGTATGTGACTAGGGTTAGTAAGCGTAGCCAACAACGCCACCACGAGAAGTATGAAGATAAAGATAATACTCAAAATAATTCGGGCTGTGGCTAGGCGGCAAGTGAAACTAAGCCCTAGAAGCATACATAAGTATGTGACTAGGGTTAGTAAACGTAGCCAACAACGCCACAGCGCGAAGTATGAAGAGTATTTAGAGAAGTTGTGATTCGAGCCATACCTTGACGCCTAACGGGGCTGACTTCAAACTATTCGAGCCACGGGTAATGGTCGCAATCCCTACTCCAAGCTCATTTTTCAGCTCGCGTTGACTCATTTCGCCACGCATCAACTCTTGCACAATCCTGACTCGAGTTGCTAATGCAGTGCGCTCATCAGGAGTCAATAAGAGTTGTAGAACCGATTGTTGAATATTTTGTTCAAATGCCAGTTGCAATAAATTGACAAAGCGTTGCCAATCAGCATTTTCATCGGCAGTCAGTGCCGGATCGTTCTGGTGTTCTGTCGTCATTATCTCACTCACCCATACTATTTAACTAGTACAAATAATAACACAGTATTTTGATAAATCACCCACCAAACGAAAAATACCCAAAAGTCATTCGCTCTATAATCAGTCATTCTCCCGTTTTTAGACTTTTGAACTTTTGAACTTTTGAACTTTATCCTCTAAATAATTAGTGTTGTGGCTAGGCGGCAAGTGAAACTAAGCCCTAGGAGCATACATAAGTATGTGACTAGGGTTAGTGAACGCAGCCAACAACGCTACAACGCGAATTATGACGAGGACGAGAGCTAGTACTTCATTCCCCACTCATTAGCACCTAAAACATCCCCCTTTTGACCCATAAAATGTCGATAAAACAAATCATAAGAAAGGACATTTTTTACATAGCCACGTGTTTCAGAAAAAGGAATACTTTCAACAAAAGCAACAGCATCAATACGGCCTGCGCTATTACCTAACCAACGAGTTACCCTTGATGGACCTGCATTATAGGCCGCACTGGCTAAAATTCGATTATTACCAAACTGTTGATACACATCATCAAGATATGCTGTACCTAACTCAATATTTTTAGCCGGATTGGTTAATTGGCTGACATTAACATAATCACTAATACCTTGCTTTTGCGCTGTATGCTTAGCGGTTGCAGGCATCAATTGCATTAAACCTGTCGCGCCTACTGGTGAGCGAGCTTGTGGGTTCCATGCACTTTCTTGACGAGCAATCGCCATTGCATAACTTTTCTGAATACTTTTATCTTTTGTATACAGATTAAATTCTTTTTCCCACGCTAATGGAAAACGCTCTTCAAGATGATCCCATAATTTTGCCGTGATCGTCGCTTGAACGCTGAGATCTGCCCATTTGTTATTGAAAGCATAACGGGCTAATTGTTCTTGCTGATTTGCAGGTAATGAAGATACTAAGCTCACCCATTCAGAACGTGCAAGATTGTCCATTTCCCAATACATCAGTTCGCGTACACGCTGCACTTGTGCCAGCTTACCAACGCTTTCATCAGGCTTTACCGCACCTTTAACATATATCGGGTATTCGATATTCAATTTTTGAGCGGCAACCATGGGGTAAAAACCCCGGTTCGTTGTTAATTGACGTAAAATCGTTTCGCCTTCCGCTTTCTTACCTTCATCTATTAATGTAATTGCCTGCCAATACTGCCACTCTTCTTTATTTTTAACTTCCGCAGGTAGCTGTTTAAGCCATGTTGCTACACCCGCTTTATCGCCCTGACCTAACGCCAAGCGGACTCGACGTTCTTTAAGTGCGGCTGAATTTGTTTCACGGATAGTTTCATCGCGCCATGTGGCTTGCTCGGGAGTGACATCACCCATGTATTGCCACGCAATGCTGTCTTTCATCTGTTGGCTTTCTGCCATATTCATTTTTTGTGCTGAACTAATACCTCGTAACGCAGTACGAGCTGCATCAGGCGATTGGCGCGCATAACGGCTAAAACCGGCAAGCGTCGCTTGTCGAGTAAAGTCAGTCGGCGTGATTGTATTGGCAAAAGTGACAACTGAAGATGGGTCATTTTGTAATTTGACTAACGCGTCGCCAATACTTTTATAGCTTGCAGGTAAACGTTTAGCCAAATAAGTTGCTATCGAAGTATTTCCTTCTTTAATAGCAAGATGAATGCGCTCTAAGATCATTTCTGATGTGAGATAACCGGCCTTTTCCCATTCATTAAACAGTTTGTCACATGCCGTTGGCATTGAGTTTCCATTTAACCAAGCTTTTTCTGCACCCTGCCATGCGACTTGTTTGTTGCCTTCAGCCCAATTGGCAAAATAAAAATTACACTGTGCTTCGATAGGTTTTGGTGCTTCAGGACTAAACGCAAGTAATGACTTCCACTCTTGACGACGAGCAAGCTCATTCACAAAACGAGTCTTTAAATTTTTTGCGACTGGTAACGTTGGATAAGTATCAATAAACTCCTGCACTTGGCGAGGAGAGACAATATCAAGGTCTTCAGTAAGTTCACGGTAAGCCAAATAAGGATATAGTGGATATTCCTGTAATGTGGGCAGTAAACGCTCCACCTCATCCATTTTATTGGCATCCCAAGCTAATTTAATGGCTTGATAGCGCTCACGTTGCGCTTGTAAAGAATCGGCCCATACCGTAGTAGATACTAACATCATAGTAACTGGGACTGCCGCCAACCAACGTTTCATATCGACTCGCTCCATCGTATAATGGTTGCTCAAGGCAATACCTCAAACAAAACCAATATTTATATTAAATAAATTGCATAATAGGATCATGCTACCGAAAGTTTTTATGTAGCAACAGCGGAGATTTCTTGAATTTATCGATTTTACAGTCCTTTACTTAGTATCAATGATTTTCTCAGCACTTTTATTAAAAACCCCGCATTTCACCATAATTTTTGGTCATTTATTACCTAAATGCATTCCAAAGTTGTTTCTATCCATGCTAAAAGCCTAATCTCTATTTTTAATCCCTACCCGATCAGGTATAGTTCATAACAAACTATTTATTGCTATTTATCGAAGCCTTTTTGAAATTTTAAGGTTTAGACATAATAAGCAGATAAGAATTTAAAATTCCCTTTATAAAACAAAAGGTAAAATACATTGGCTCAATACGTCTACTCTATGTATCGGGTTGGAAAAATTGTTCCACCGAAACGTCATATATTAAAAAATATCTCTCTTAGCTTCTTTCCGGGTGCAAAGATTGGTGTTTTAGGTCTCAACGGCGCGGGTAAATCAACATTACTACGCATCATGGCTGGTATTGATACCGATATTGAGGGGGAAGCACGTCCTCAGCCGGGTATTAAAATTGGTTATTTGCCACAAGAGCCTAAACTGAATCTTGAACATACTGTGCGTGAAGCAGTAGAAGAAGCCGTTAGTGAAGTCAAAAATGCACTAACACGCTTGGATGAAGTGTATGCAGCTTATGCAGAGCCAGATGCTGATTTTGATAAATTAGCTAAAGAACAAGGTATCCTTGAAGCGATCATTTCAGCTCAAGATGGCCATAACCTTGATAATCAATTAGAGCGTGCAGCTGATGCACTGCGCCTGCCAGCTTGGGATGCAAAAATTGAGAACCTATCTGGTGGTGAGCGCCGTCGTGTAGCCATTTGCCGCCTACTGCTCGAAAAACCAGATATGTTACTTCTTGATGAACCAACCAACCACTTGGATGCGGAATCCGTTGCTTGGTTAGAGCGTTTCTTACACGACTATGAAGGCACTGTCGTAGCGATCACCCATGACCGTTACTTCCTTGATAACGTTGCAGGTTGGATCCTTGAGCTTGACCGTGGTGAAGGTATTCCTTGGGAAGGTAACTACTCTTCTTGGCTAGAACAAAAAGATGAACGTCTGGCTCAAGAAGCGTCAAGTGAAGCTGCCCGCCGTAAATCAATCGAGAAAGAACTTGAGTGGATACGCCAAAACCCTAAAGGTCGCCAATCGAAAGGTAAGGCGCGTTTGGCTCGTTTTGAAGAGCTTAATAGCGTTGATTACCAAAAACGTAACGAAACCAGCGAATTGTTTATTCCACCAGGACCTCGCTTAGGTGATAAAGTCCTTGAAATCGAGAACCTAAGCAAATCTTACGGTGACCGCGTCCTTATCGATAACCTGAGCTTCTCAATCCCTAAAGGGGCGATTGTCGGTATTATCGGTCCTAATGGTGCGGGTAAATCAACACTGTTCCGTATGATTTCAGGTCAAGAACAACCCGATTCAGGTTCAATCTCTTTAGGTGATACTGTTAAAATTGCTTCGGTTGATCAGTTCCGTGATTCAATGGACGATAGCAAAACCGTATGGGAAGAAATTTCTAACGGCCAAGATATTATGCGTATCGGTAACTTTGAAATCCCAAGCCGTTCATATGTTGGCCGCTTTAACTTTAAAGGTATTGACCAAGGTAAACGTGTTGGTGAGTTATCTGGTGGTGAACGTGGTCGTTTGCATTTAGCAAAACTACTGCAAGTCGGTGGCAACATGCTGCTGCTTGATGAACCAACCAATGACCTCGACATTGAAACTTTACGCGCACTCGAAAATGCCATATTAGAGTTCCCGGGCTGTGCAATGGTTATTTCCCATGACCGTTGGTTCCTTGACCGTATTGCAACTCATATCATTGATTATCAAGATGAGGGTAATATTACATTCTTCGAAGGTAACTTCTCTGAATATGAAGATTACAAGAAGCGAACTTTAGGCGCTGAAGCACTTCAACCTCACAGAATCAAATATAAAAGAATGATTAAATAGCTCGTCTTTTGAGCAGAAAAAACGGCATCTGAATAAATTTCGATGCCGTTTTTTTATTGAAAATTTAATCTCAACTTTAAATCGATGAAAAACTCATATTCCCCTAACTTAATTTCGACTTTAATACATTGAAATAAAACGATTTTTAATCACTTCTTAACTATGTTAAAAACTTGATATAATATTTGACAAACCATTCCATAATTTCTATTATGTGCCTCCAAGTTACTCCCTCCCGGGCTTATCTATGAGTGATGAAAAATCTAATTCTCCTGGCCGTCCTAGGCAATTTGAAGATAAAGAGATCATCGATGCAGCCGTTGCGGTCTTTAGTACCAACGGTTATGCAGGCACTTCTGCGCAAAATTTATGTGATAGTACCGGTTTAGGGCGAGGAAGTTTATATAATGCTTTTGGTAGTAAACAAGCCTTATATGAGCAAGCTTTATTGCGTAGTCATGAACAAACCATGGCAGCACAATTATCTATCCTCACGCAGTCAGGTCCGCTCAAAGATCGATTACGCTCCCTTTTACTTTGGGGGATTGCTGAAGATCTTTCACAATCAGAACAGCACGAAGCCATGGTCTTATTTTCTGCTTTAGAAATGGGAGATAAAGATCAAGTCGTCGCAAGCTTGAACCATGAATACCGACAACGCCTAGAAAATTCGCTCCTTGCAATATTTGTTGAAGGACAAGCAAATGGGGAATTTCGAACCAAAGCTTCAGCCCCAGAAATAACCAGAAGTTTTTTAGCGGGTTACTACGGTTTACGTGTACTAAACAAAAACATTTCAGATAAAAGCTTTCTGGAAGATGTAGTTAATGGCCTCTTAGCCAACTTGTAATTCCATCACCAGTATAAAATAAATCGAACCATTAAATTTTGTAACGATCATTAAACAATGAGAATCGTTTATTTTTGTAATGTTCATTAAATAAATAGGAGAGTAGTAAAAAATGCCATTAGCAGTATATATTTTAGGGTTAGCAGTTTTCTCAATTGGCACAGCAGAATTAATGGTCGCGGGTATGACTGCAACTTTATCCGATGCCTTTGGAATCAGTGTAGGTGACGTTGGACATTTAATTTCATATTATGCTTTTGGGGTCATGCTAGGGGGGCCTGTACTCACCTATTTTTTCCTAAAGTATAAAGTACAATATCGAAAAATTTTGCTGATCCTCTTAGCGCTCTATGTCGTAATCCAAGGCTTAAGCGCCTTTGTCTCCAGCTATACTCTTTTGGTCATTATTCGCCTTATCACGGGCGTATTATGTGCCGGTTGCTTGAGCCTCTCACTCGCTACGAGCATGGCCATGGTGCCAAATTATAACCGCCCTCGCGCTGCCGCTATCGTGATTGGTGGCTTTATGATTTCCAATGTGTTTGGTGTCCCTCTTGCAACGATGATTGACCAACAGTGGGGTTGGCGTATTACTTTCGGCTTAGTCGCTGTGTTGGTTTTGATTTGCCTCATCGCTCTGGAACGTCTTTTACCTGAAGTATCCGGTGGTGGGAAAGTCAAAATGGAGGAAGAACTCAAAGCCTTTAAAAATAAAGCTTACTGGAAAGCCTGTGTAACAAGTTGCTTGATTTTAGGTGCAAGCTTTGCTGCATTTAGTTATTTCGTCCCCGTTTTGGTCGATATCTCTGGATTTAGTATGCAAGCCGCTCCCTTTATTTTGATGGCGTTTGGTTTTTCAAACATCGTGGGTAATATGATCACAGGTCGATTAGCACATAATTACAGCCTTCAGATCATGCTCGTCGGGCTCACCATATTAAGCATTTCTTTGTTCGCTTTTGCGATCTTTGCCGAATATAAAACCGTGGCAATTATTTCAATAATCTTAATTGGATTATCTGGTGTCCCAATGAACCCTGCAATGATGGCAAGAATTGTCAGCGTTGCGCACCCAGGTCCGATGGTCAATGCGGTGCATACCTCAGTCATTAATATTGGCTTAGGGGGAGGATCTTACTTTGGTGGTTTAGCGATTACAAATGGCTATGGTTTGCGTTCAGGCTTATGGATTGGTGCAGTATTAGCAGTATTAGCATTGGTTTCAATTTTACCTTATGTGCGTCACCGCCAACGTCAGCAAGCTTGGTCTTAATTTGATCATACATTCAATATAAAGATTTAGGTTAAAGCGGATAATATTCGCGATTAATAAAGATTCGATTACTTTATCATTCATTTCAGGACATTTTGGATAATCAAAAGCCTTAGAATTAAGCCGCTTTAATCTATTTCTCAAATTTAAATGTGTTCGTTCAATCATCCAGCATTAATAATTGCTGAACTAATGATACACAGGTTAAGAAACGTGAATCGTAATCAGGCGATTCAACACGAACATATTCAATATTATTTTTCTCTAAAATTTCAATAAGTAATGACTGAAACTCTTGCCTGTCGTTATCACTACCTAAACTGCGTAAACCATCGGCCACCCATGGGGTATTATTTTCTAGCACAATAACCAAGTCAAAACGATATTCATCAATCAATGCTTGAACAAATGGGTGTTCTTTGCCTTCATAACGTAGGCAAAAAGCTTGAGTGGTAACAAAATCAGTATCAATAAAAGCAACTTTATTGGCATATTTAACAGAAAAATCAATATATTGTGCATGACCTAATGCAATTTTATCATAATCAGAATATTGCAATGCCATTTCATTACCACCTAAGTGGCTGAATACATAATCACGGCCATATTCCCACGCACTGGTGGTATTAAAAATATTGGCTAATTTATTTACCAACGTAGATTTACCACTAGATTCGCCCCCTAAAATCGCCACTTTACGGACAAAGAATGGTTTAACTTCTGTTGGAATATAATCCCAATAGCGAAATGGCGCCTGACGAATTTGATTACCGCTGATATTCATAAAACTGCGTTCAGGATCAATTAAAATTGTTTCTATACCCAGATATTTTTTATAACGTGGCACATCATTCTGTTCACCAGAATAAATAAAACTTGGATTAATATTATGTTTTTTCAAAAAACCTTTCATACCATCACTCCACACTTCCCAACCATGTGGATAGGGTTCAATCCCTTTCTCATCAAATGAATGAATATGAATATTTTTTTGATACTTAAAAGTTTGTAATAGCCAACGCAGGCGGTCGCTCACAGTTGGTTGCTGTGACATCGAACTATTAACAAACAAATCTTTATCACGCGGTTCATCATGGCACAGGATCACATGTAGCTCATCCACTTGGCTACAAGCGCGCTGGATCAAATATATATGCCCTGTATGTAGAGGATAGAATTTCCCGACAACGATACCAATTGTTTTTTGTTTATTCGGATATTCCAATCCTAAAAAGCGATGAAGTGCATCAATTTTGTGCGCGCTAGGACTTTTTATCTTGTCATTGATTAATTGGCTGAGATAGCCTTTGGTCATCTCTGTCGCATCAGCAACTTGCTGTAATGTATAACCAGCTCGCTTAATTGCATTTTTCAGATAGTCAAAATCAGCCATTTAATTTCCTTTTACTCAAAAAAAATCCAAATTTCAGTTATATTCAAAGCACACCAGCCTAAGATATTTAATATAATTCAATACGCTAAAAATAAACATTCAAAAAATACTATTTGGATACACTCTAAATCATTCGTGTTGTGGCTAGGCGAATGATGCCAACACTACCACAGCGCGAAGTATGACGAGTAGAGTATAGGATTAATCGAGTTCATCCATTACAGTCAAAGCATCTGCTAACTTCTTCACCCCATATACCTTCATATCTGGCGGTAATTTTTTAGGCATATTGGCATGAGGTACTATCGCACGTTTAAAGCCGTGTTTTGCCGCTTCTGAAATACGCTCTTGTCCGCTTGGTACTGGTCGAATTTCACCTGCCAGCCCTACCTCACCAAAGACCACTAAATCTCTCGGCAATGGCCGGTCGCGAAAACTCGATACTAAAGAAAGTAATAAGGCGAGATCAGCACTGGTTTCTGTCACTTTAACCCCACCAACCACATTCACAAAGACGTCTTGGTCTGACATTTGCAAACCACCATGACGGTGTAATACCGCCAGTAAAATGGCTAAACGGTTTTGTTCAAGCCCAACAGCCACCCGACGTGGGTTCGACATCATGGAATGATCGACTAGTGCTTGAATTTCCACCAGCAATGGTCTTGTGCCTTCCCAAACTACCATCACAGAGCTACCTGATGTGACTTCATCTCCACGACTCAAAAAAATCGCTGATGGGTTACTCACCTCTTTCAACCCTTGCTCAGTCATGGCAAAAACACCGAGCTCATTCACCGCACCAAAACGATTTTTATGGCTACGCAGTGTCCGAAAACGGTTATCTGCATCGCCATCAAGCATAATGGAGCAGTCGATACAGTGCTCAAGCACTTTCGGCCCAGCCAGTGAACCATCTTTAGTCACATGGCCGACCATGATGATTGCCACACCGCGTGTTTTAGCGAAGCGCGTTAAATAAGCCGCGGTTTCTCTCACCTGTGCAACACTTCCTGGCGATGATTGAATATCAGCCATGTGCATCACCTGAATTGAGTCGATAACCATCAATTTAGGCAGCTCTTGCTCCGCTGTTAAGCAAATTTGTTCAATACTGGTTTCAGACAGCATATTGACCGAGTCAGTTGGTAGCCCTAAACGATGCGCTCGCATAGCAACTTGTTGAAGTGACTCTTCCCCCGTGACATACAGGGTTTTCATTTCACGCGAAAGCAGGCACATGGTTTGCAATAATAGCGTACTTTTACCTGCACCCGGGCTACCACCAATTAGGATGGCACTTCCCGGCACCACACCACCACCGAGCACTCGGTCAAATTCTTTAAATCCCGTCGTAAAACGCGGCAATTCATCCAAGCTAATTTCAGATAATTTCTGAACTTTGCTTATACCAGCTGAATTTCCTGCATATCCCGTTAAACGTTCAGTTCGGGATGAGGCGTTACTTGAGGCTAGGCGCACTTCCGTAATGGTATTCCATGCCTGACAAGCACTACACTGCCCTTGCCAGCGGGGATAATCCGCCCCACAGTCATTACAAACAAACGCTCTTTTTACACCTTTAGCCACGACTAACTCCTCTTGAAAACCATTTACATTCTTAAATTTAATTCTTTGATTTTTAAATAAATTTACAATAATACTCTAAATAATTTAAGATTATGATTTTTTGAATGAATTTATATCTAATCAATAAATACTCTAAATAATTCATGCTGTGGCAAGGCGGCAAACGAGGATAGCTCGGGGAGCATACACAAGTATGTGACCCGAGTAGCCGAGTGCAGCCAACACAGCCACAGCATGAATTATGACGAGTATTTTAGCGTTCCTCGTGCTTGAGCCCACCACTTAACACACACAACACCCCCATAAGATCTGCATGACGGATAGCAACCTTCGCCCTTGCGTATACTTTTGGCTTTGCGTGATAAGCGATCCCTAGCCCTGCTTTACGTAACATTTTCAGGTCATTAGCACCATCGCCTATGGCAACGGTTTGCTCCATTGGAATATTTAAACGTTCTGCCAACTTTACCAATACCTGCGCTTTAAATTTAGCGTCAACAATTGGCCCTTTAACTTTACCCGTTAATTTACCATTTTTAATTTCGAGTTGATTGGCAACGGCATCGACGAGTTTAAGTTGTTGACGTAAATTATCAGCAAAGAAAGTAAAACCCCCTGAGGCGATAGCGATATGCCAATCCATTGCTTGTAATTTACGCACTAAACTGGTCAGCCCGGGCATTAAAGGCAGTGTTTCTAGCACTTGATTAAGGATTGATGCGTCTGCACCTTGCAGTAAACCTACTCGTGCTCTTAAACTTTCAGTGAAATCAAGCTCACCAAGCATTGCCCGCTCAGTCACTTCTGCAACTTGTTCACCCACGCCCGCAATTCGTGCAATTTCATCGATACATTCAATTTGGATTGCCGTTGAATCCATGTCCATCAACAAGATACCTGGTGAACGTAAACGTGGAATTAAACCTAATGGCACCACATCCAATAAACATTCATCGGCGAGCTTTTTGATCCTAGGCGTAATGCTGCCGGCAATTCTAACGACTTGATAATCATCAATACGCCAAGAAGAAACGATAACAATCGCAATACCTAAACGCTGCTGAAAATTACTAATACGTGCCTTATCTAAACCACGACCATATAATAACCAGCCACTGTCACCTGCGCGATAATCTAAAGGCATTACCTCTTCGCCACTGAGGGATAGCGGCAAACCAGGCCATTTTTGAATTTCATCGGGTAAATAACAATAGGTCAAACTCGTTGACATGAAAATTAGCTCCTGTAATCGACATAACTTTTTATAATAAAAATGTGTTACAAAACTATTCTATCTGCATAACCTCTGGCAACATAGAGCCAGAAAATAAACAAAGAGTGCGATGCCTAATGAAACTTACCTTTAAGCGACACAAAACAGTGATTATTGTTATTTGCATTGCGTTAGTGACCTTGCTTATGCATGGTGTTTCATACTTAGGTTATAGCCAAAACCAAAGCAGAGTTGAACAATTCAAGCAGTTAACTCATGTTTTAGCAGAGCAGGTGGCTTTCAGCTTATCCGATTATATTGTTCCCGGCAGCAAAGATTTTAATTTAGAGCGAATTAATGCCAATTTAAATAACGTGGCAAAAGATAAATACATTTTAGATGCCAGTATCTATAGCGCCAGCGGCACCTTAATTACGCAAGTCGGAGAACCTACCACTGTTCGGGAAAGACTCGCGATTGACGGTAATCAATCACTGCAAAATTTTCAGTATCAATTAGTTGTACCTATTCTTGGAGATAAAGAACCCAAAGGGCACTTACGTCTAACGATTGATACCGAGCTACTCAACGCCGAAATTCAGCAAGCTGATAACAGTACAAATGTCCTACGTATTTTTATTTTATTGGCGCTTTGCATTGGTTTTGTCTTGGCAAACACACTATTTCGCTTAAAGAAAAAGAAAGGCCAAAGCCTGCCGTTACCTTTAGTGGTCAGTAATGAAGCCAATGATGAAGAAAGTGATGAAGAGGCTGACAATATGGAACAAGGCGATAAAAAAGCACCACCGAAAAGAACGCCTCATTTAAGACGTAAAAAAGACCCAAGACCTTACAACCCAAGAAAATCGCCACCAAAAACAAAACCCACTAAACCGTCATCTTCTAGCGACTAAACAGGGGGTTGCCCCCTGATTAGATAGTGCTGGTATCAAACACAATAGGCGCGATAAATTCAACTTTCCCATCGATCAGCAATGTTTCTGGTGGGATAGGAAAAGGCGCTGCGCGTGAGATAGTTGCCAAGGCCTCTTTATCAAGCACTTTAGTACCTGATGAATTCATCAAACTGGCGTTAATCACTAAGCCTTTACTATCAACCGTAACTTTGACTTGAGAAACCCCCGTTGAACGAAAACGTAGAGCCGCTCTTGGATAACGCTTGGCTTTAGCTAATCGTTGATGAACTTCACTATGCCAACTTTGTTGACCACTCACTGCCGCAGAAGAATTGCTGGAAAAATTAGCACTATTACTTGATGCGCTCCCCGAGGTAGGCATTGATGTAACCGCCGACTCTTGAGTGGTCACAGGGGCATCTTCAAAAACCTTTTTTTCCTGTGGAATTTTCTTTTTGGGTGGGCGTTTTTTCTCGCTGACTTTGGTCAAAGTACCATTATCCACAAGGGGCGTCTGTGGCAATTTATCTATCTTCTCAACTACTTCAGGCAGTGTTTCTTCACGAGTCACCATCTGCTGCTTAGGCGCATGATTAACTTCGGGTTCTGCATGTTGCTCCAGTTGGTACACGCCAAGCTGCAACGAAATGGCAGGCGGCAATACCCCTGTTTTTGGAATTGTTGACGTGAACCAGCCAACTAAAATCACTGCTAGCGTTCCATGAAAAAGAATACTTAAAAACAAACCGCCCAAAGGACGGAAAATCGGGCTTTCTAACTTGCCCGCAATACTGCTCATATTTTGCCTCACGACTTTATTTTTTGTAGATTATAGGCATAATACAAACAAAAATGATATTCATTATTATTACTGCATTTACAATAATTAAAATAACTTATTGATTTAATAGATAAAGTAATCTGAGCAGATTATTAACGACACATTAATTGTGTTCTTTCACTATTTTGACACCAGCAAAATGACGAATGATAAATCCCTTGCCCGAAAAATTAGCGGTGCATATCAGTCAACTTATAGCCAACTTGTCCGCTTTTTCCGCAATCGGCTAGATAACAGCAATGATGCAGATGATTTATCACAGGATGTGTTTACACTATGGCTTAATCGTAAAGAGCAATCTCCGATAAAAGAGAGCCGTGCGTATTTGTTCAAAATTGCCAATCATGTTTTGATTGACCACTGGCGCCGTAATCAACGCCAAAGTAAATCAGAAACCTCTATCGATGATATTGGTCTTGAGCATAATTTTGAACAAACGCAAGAAGATCCCAGTGAAATATTAGAACATCAACAACGTATACAACGACTTGGCGAAGCCATTGATTTACTGCCACCTCGTCGTAGAGAAGCCTTTTTGCTTTACCGTTTTGATGGATTGTCTCAAAGTGAGATTGCAGAACGCATGGAAATTTCGATCAGTATGGTTGAAAAGCACATCGCGGCTGCGTTAGTACATTGTAAAAAACACCTTGATAATCAGGGCAATAATAATTAATGACACAGACCCCTTCGCAAAAGTCAGATGACGCGGAACGCATTGATGAAGAGGCGGCGCTTTGGTTTACTCGTATGCACAGCCAGCGCATAACCACCTTAGAATCAACGCAGTTCAAATTGTGGCTGAGTGCATCTCTTGAACACGCCAAAGCCTATGATGCTATCGCAGGTATTTGGCGTGACTTTGATGCAATGCCGCGTCCTACTTCTGTGGAGCTGATATCCCCAAAACGTCATTTTTTTCGTTTATGGCGTCCCCTTGGAAATACACTCGCGGCTTTTTTTATTGCAGCGATTTTATTTTTACCCTATAGCCATTTGCCCGCCATGTTGCTCAACAATATGACTCTCGTCGCCACTGACTCCCCAAAAGAAGTGACGTTATCTGATGGCTCGCAGCTTTTTCTTAATCGCCAGACACGTATTCGAGTTGCCTATGAAACACAGATCCGAAATCTCTATTTAGATGAAGGAAATGTATACTTCAAAGTAAAATCCAACCCCTATCGCCCTTTTGTTATTCAAACAAGCGAAAGACGAATTCAAGTCGTAGGAACTGAATTTGAAGTCGATAAAAAAGGCCAGCAAGTCTCCGTCAATGTCAGTCAAGGCATTGTGAGCTTTCAAAGTGCGAATGATCAAAAAGCAATTTATCTATTAGCTGGCGAAAGCGCCACTAGCGCAGGTATCAACAGCAAAATTACTCGCAATAATATCGAGCCGTTAAATATTGCTAGATGGCGATTCGGTGAATTGGTCTTTATTGATAAGCCGCTTGCAGATGTTTTACGTGAACTTCATGCCTATTCTTCAGCCAATATTGAGTTATCTCCCCCAACCCTCGCCAACAGTAAAATCTCTGGCCGTATCAATTTACGTCAGCCAGAAAAGTTTTTCCAAGCCCTTCCATCGCTATTACCCGTTGAAGTCGTTTATAAAGATAAAGATAATATATTGATTATCCAGAACAAAAAAAATAAATGAAAAATATTTTCATTTGCAGGTGAGGATAGTTCTCATTTCACCCTCTTCTTAAGCAGTTGTTATTTTATTTGGCAATTTTCAGCACACTTTTTGTGCAGCTTAAGAATAAGGGATACGCATGTCTATTCAGTTTACACAAGGTCGGTTAAAACCACTTGCGCTGTCGATGGCTGTCAGTAGCGCAATAGTTTGCCAATCCGCTATTGCGCAAGAACAGTCTTTCTCATTACCGGAACAATCGCTAGCCACTGCGGTTTCACAAATCAGTACTCAAGGACAGTTACAGTTACTTTATGATAAAAGCCAACTCAATGGCTTACGAGCACCTGCATTATCAGGCAACTATACCGCGCAAACCGCATTACAAAAAATACTCATCGGTAGCGGGCTAGAACTGGTTAATGAAAATGGTGTGTTCGTTATTCGTCCTCAGAATTTAAACCAAGGCACATTGGTACTTCCTGAAACACAAGTCTCTGGTGTGGTACAAAACCACCCGACAACGGATGTGATGTCAGCCCCACAATACGTAACTTCAGAAGAAATTAGTCAGAAAAATACCGGTGACGGCAATATTACTGATTTGATGAAGACAAACCCGGCGGTACAATTTGCCAATAATGATAGTAACTCAATGAACCAAGGGGAAATAAAACCTTCCCGTATTTCCATTCATGGTTCTAGTAGCTACCAAAATGCCTATCGCCTTGATGGCGTCAGTTTCAACAATGACTTTGACCCCGCAGACAGTGGTCTGGGGGAAACGTCAACTCGCCTAAGCAGTGGCGATCAAGGGATTTACATTGATAGCCGCCTGATTGATAGCATGGCGGTATATGACAATAATATTCCTGTCGAATTCGGTGGGTTTACGGGCGGAACGGTCGAAGTTAATAGCCGCCGCTGGCAGGGTGAAAATAGTGCTCATGCTTATTATCGTTTAACGCGCTCTGGTTGGAACAATTTATTCCACGATTCATCTCAAGGCATTGATACAACTAAAAATGATACAGCTAATCCCGCCCGTTTCCAAAACCGCTTCGACAAAAGTGATTTTGGGGGTTGGTTCGAGCTTGGTGTGAGTGAAAATTCAGGGTTAGTTTTCTCTGCATCACGCCGTAGTTCAACAATACCGATGACGGTAACTGGCGGAGAGGCATTTGTCCTTGAAAATAATTCAATCGAACCCATTTTTTCAGATTCAGGTAAGAAAAATCAACGTCGCACCTCTGATAACTACTTCTTAAAATATTCAGTTGATTTATCCGAGAAGAGCTCATTAGATTTATCCGCAAACTATGCCTCTTACGACAGCCGTCTATTTTCATCTTCCGTGAGTAACTCTGGATATGATTCAACTCATGATGGGCTTGGTTTTACTGCGGTATTCAAACAACAATTGGATCTTGGTCAATTAGAAGTTACCGCCAATACCCAAGATTTAAAAGATGATCGTAAAAATGACCAAAAATACTCACTAACAGTCAGAGCTATCGAATTTGATGATGACTGGAATTATCTCGGCATGACAGAACGTAATAGCGGTGGGCTTGGTGATTTAGAATCTAAGCAGAAAACCCATGGGCTAAAAACTGTTATGCGATTTAATTCGTTAGAAGATGGTTTAGGGCTCACTCATCAGCCAACGATGGGTGCTGAAGTAAATTACACCAAAGGGACTTATGTCCGTGATCAAGATTATCTTCGCTACACCTATTCAGGTAATCTCATTAAAGATGATTATAGTGGTAGCCTAACTAATATTAATCGCTTTCAAAAAGGCTCATACTCCGCAGATTACACTAACTACGCAATATTTCTCGACGATAGCATTCAATATGGCAAATTAACTCTTCGCCCAGGTATTCGCCTTGACCGTGATGACTTTGTTAACCGCACCAATATTGCCCCGCGTTTAAGTGGCGTCTATGATGTTTTTGGTGATAGTAAAACACAAATAATTGCGGGCGCTAACCGTTATTATGGTCGTTCTATGCTTACTTATGCATTGTATGGTGCACAAAATGGTGGCATGCAAAATTGTAATGGCAGTGAATGGGATCCCTGCTCTTTGAACCTAGACAATAATAATTGGGATAACAAAAAAGATTATGAAGGTCTAGAATCACTCAAAACCCCTTATAACGATGAATTAACACTTGCACTGCAACAAGAAATATTGTCAACCACATGGCGTTTGCAGTATGTCCATCGTGAAGGTTATGACGAAGTTAGAAACCGAACAAAATATGATACTCGTGATGCAGATAAACGCAGTATTCGTACCTTTGATAACGGTGGCCGCAGTTCACACGACACAGTGACATTATCAGCAAGTAACACCCAGCCGTGGGAATGGGCAGATGCGTCCCATGTCATGACCGCCTCCTTTACATGGCAGCAAAGTGAAAGTAACACACCGAAAGATGCGGGTTATACCGCTTATGATCCAGCCAATAAAGTTAACCTGAATAAAGTCTGGTACGACGGCAAAGTTATTGATGCCTCAAAACTACCATCAACCAGTTTCAACTCACCTATTAAGCTTAATTTAGAGTTAACCAGTGTCTGGGATGAATATGATGTGACTTGGTATAACCGCTTGCAATGGTGGGGAGCACGTAGCCAAGCCGTTCGCTATGACAACTCTTACTATTTCGATCCTGAAGTGGGTCAAGTACGTAAATACACTAAGCAAAACTTTGCTAGCAAATACACATGGGATACTCGCCTCGGCTGGAAACCTGACTTCGCCTATGGCTTCGGTTTCTCTGTTGAAGTCAATAATGTGTTGAATAATAAAAATATTGCCGACCGCTTTGTATTCGAAGACAGAACCTTGAAATCTTACGATGCAGGCCGTCAGTTCTGGTTACAGGTTAATTACGACCTTTAATTCAGTACAAAAATAACAATGTGAGCAACAACAAAAAAGAAATAGGCGTCATGAAGACACTAAAACAATTTTTCTATTTAGTTAAACCTTTTTGGGGGCAGCGTGCTGCCCTTTTCTGCTGGATACTGCTTTTCGCCTCTCTTGGCCTGACCCTGACATCGGTTTGGTTCAACGTCAAAATGAATGCGTGGAATGGTGACTTTTATAACTCACTGCAAAAGCTTGATGGACAAGCGCTATATGGGCTATTGCAATACTTTGTGATATTGGTCAGTGGGCTTATATTCGTAGTAGTAATGGGAAATTACCTCAAGCAAATGCTTGTTATTCGCTGGCGTAAAGGCATGACTGAACTCATCCTTGGTCGCTGGCTTTCCCCTAACAGCAAGCACTACATGCTCAGGCTCACTTCCCAAGAGCCTGATAACCCTGACCAACGTATTGCAGAAGATATCCGCTTATTAGTGGAATCTACCTTAAATTTATTAGTCACTTTCTTACATTCCATGTTAACCCTTGTGTCCTTTGCCGCAATTTTATGGACACTATCAGGTAGTCTGACATTTAGTTTTTCTGGCAGTGATTGGACCATTCCGGGTTATATGTTTTGGGCTTGTATTATTTACACCATTATTGGTATTGCACTGACTCAATGGATTGGATTTCCACTACGCCGTTTGCATATGGATAAACAACGCCGTGAAGCAGACTATCGTAGTTCATTGATTAACTGCCGCCAGCACGGAGATGCTATCGCAGGTCAACGCGGTGAAAATCAAGATAGAAAAGAGCTGATGGGTCGATTTAGTGAAATCATTGGTAACTGGAATCGCTTAATCAGCTGTGAACGAAATCTGTCATTTTACACGGTGGGATATCAACAAGTTACAGCATTAGCACCTGTTTTATTAGCACTTCCTAAATTTCTTGCGGGTGAAATTATGTTAGGTGGCTTGATGCAATTACGCCAAGCCTTCAGCAGCGTGGCAACGTCGTTAGGTTGGTTTATTTTTGCCTATAAAGAAATTGCAGCATGGCAAGCGACGGTTTCGCGTCTGTATAATTTTGTGATTTTACTTGAAAATGATAAAAATTCTGAAGTCAAAATTCAAGAAAACTCAATACCTTTAAGCGCCAATTTAACCGTTTCAACGGCCGACAATAGACAACTAATTAATCATGTTAGCTTAATCGCTAAACAAGGTGAATTGACGTTAATTTCAGGTCGTTCAGGCATCGGTAAATCGACATTGTTACGTACGCTAAGTGGTCATTGGCCATTTTTCTCTGGTGATATTTCACGAACCAATAGCGTAATGTGGATACCGCAACGCCTTTATTTACCTATTAGCCGCTTAGATAGTTTATTAGCCTATCCGCAAGCTATTTCTAAATTTAGCCTTGCTGATTTTCAATATGCACTGACCTTAGTTGGGCTGGAAAAACTTCATCATCAACTTACATTAGAAACCGATTGGAATAACCGACTTTCCGGCGGTGAGCAACAACGTATTATGTTTGCTCGTTTATTACTCAATCGCCCTAAATTGTTACTTTTAGATGAAACCACATCCGCCCTTGATGAAAATAGCGCATTAGAATTAATCGCTTTATTAAAGGCACAACTTCATGAAAGTGCGATTGTTTTAGTCAGCCATCAACGCTTTATTTCCTCACTGGCTGAACAGCAAATTGATCTATCTGAATTTAATGCCCACTTATCAACAGGAACACCAGAATATGCTTCGTAAAATCACGTTAGCGACATTTATTGGTCTGCTGCTAGGAGGCTGCGCGAGCAGTTCTATCAGTAAAAACTCACAGACTCTTTTGCCCGTTCGTAGCGATATTCAACATTATCAATTAGATAATGGATTACAAGTTTACCTGCTGCAACGTAGTCAACCCGGTGTTGAATTACGTTTATTGGTTAATAGCGGTTCGATACAAGAAAATGAGCAACAGCTCGGTTTAGCGCACTTTACTGAGCACATGGCCTTTAAAGGTACTAAACATTTCCCAGGTACTACCGGCTTTAAACAACTAGAGCAACAAGGGTTAAAGTTAGGTAGCCATGTCAATGCGATTACCAGTTTAAACACTACGCTATATAAGCTTTCTTTACCTGAAGCCACGCCAGCACAGGTAACAACAAGTTTACAGGTAATGGCTGATTGGGCATCTAACATGACCTTCGATCAAGATGCTTTTGAGAAAGAGCGACCTGTCATTGTTGAAGAATGGCGCCTACGCCAAGGTATGGGATTTCGCATCAATGATAGTCTTGAAAAACTACGCTACCACGGCAGTCGCTATGTTAATCGCAACCCTATCGGCTCATTAGATGTTGTTCGCCAAGCTCCGATTGAACAAGCCAAAAATTACTATCAAACATGGTATCAACCTCAGCGCATGACTTTAATTGTTATTGGTGATTTTAATTCATCATCAGTACGCAATGAAGTTAATACCCTATTTGCATTACCAAAACCTGAAAAAATCTCACAAGACGATCCGCAATGGAAAACCTTTGCAGGCTCAACCAATATGTTAGTTCAGGGAGTATTCGATAAAGAGCAAGGCGCTCGCTACGTACAGTTTTCCCTGCAAAAAGACGTCAGCGCACCATTAAATACCCGCCTTGGTCAAACTGATGACTTGCTCGATAACCTATGGCTCGCGATTTTAAATCAACGTTTCTCAGTAATGGTTGATAACGGCTTGATCCCCTCAATCAGTATTAATGAACAAGGGGCAATGTTAGATAATCAACGCCTACAACAATTAATGATTATTCACCCTAAAGGGAATGATTACACCGGAGCAACCGAGATCCTGTTTACTGAATTACAGCGACTTGCTACAGAGCCTGTCACACAAGAAGAGCTCGATAGTGTCAAACAAGCCATGTTAAAAAAATTGAGTCAGCAAGCCGCTTCTGAACAGCGCTACAGTAATGAATATCTTGCAGGCCAAGTGACTACCGCTCTTGAATACGATATGCCAATGTGGAACAAGCGCCAACAGCTCGATAATAGCTATCAGTTGATGAAAGACATTAAGCCACAAGACTTACAGCAGCATATCGCTAAATTTCTGCAAATCGCCTCTCCTCGTCTGGCGTTAATTGGACCTGATACTGATGCCGCAGCAATAGACAATGCCGCGTTTAATGCCCAGTGGCAGCGCATTCGTCAAAGCACTCCAGGACCATTTACCCTGCGTTCCCAAGCGATTCAATTGCAATTACCGAGCGTTGTAAAAGGGTCTATCGTTGAGCAGTCTTCACTGCCCGTTGCGAAAACAGAGCACTGGACATTAAGTAATGGTATTCAGGTAATTGTTAAAGCAGATAAAAATCTCAAAGAAGACATTCAATTCAATTTACAACTTCCGGGTGGCCGTTCTTTAGAAACTGCACAAACCGCAGGGCTGACAGACTGGGCGTTGAAATTACCTGAAAGTAGTGGTTACGGCAATTACAGTGCCCGTGATCTCGCATTACTGGCAAAACAAAATCAGATTTCGCTGCGTCCTTATAGTGAACTACTTACCCACGGTTATCGTGGTAAAACGCCAGTCGATAACTTAGAAACCACATTACAACTGTTGCACTTGAAGCTAACTGCGCCACAATTTAGCGGTGAAAAACTGGAGCAGCAAAAACAATCCTTTGCATTGAACCTGTCAAAAACACCGGTTGAACGTACTTTCCTCGATAATATTAATTTGGAAAGCTACAACCATGGCGAATTACTGGTGATTAATCCAAAAGGTGGTTGGAATCAATTCACTGCGCAGCAATTACAGCAAGCAAATCGCCAGCTGTTGACTTCAACCGCAGATATGACTTTAGTGATCACGGGTGCCGTCAATACTCGTGAATTAAAACCACTGTTAGAACAATGGATTGCCTCTATCCCTGCCAGTAACCAAAAATTAACTTGGCGCGACCAAGGGATCATGCCAAAAATGGCAAGCTTTGATAAACGCTATCCTATCAGTAGCAGTGATAAAAGTATGGTGAGTATGCAATTTGCCGCACCTGCACAATGGACACAGCAAGATCAGCTTGCGATGCAACTTCTTGATACTGTTGTCAGTCAACGTTTACGAGGTGAATTACGTGAAAAAGCCAGTGGTATCTATGCCCTCGGTTTTTCACAGATGTTGGCAAAAAAACCACAACCTTACTATTTTGCTCGCCTGAACTTTACTACATCCCCAGAACGCGCTGATGAGATGATCCAAATTTCACAGAGAACTATTGCGCAAATACGCCAATCAGGTATTACAGAAAAAGAACTGACAGAAGCCAAAAATATCTGGCTGACTGAAAATGCACAAGTCACAGATAGTTCGGGTTACTGGACTGAGGCTCTGGCACAAATAGCTTCTGATGATAAGCAATATCAACGGTTAAACCAAGAACAAGGGATTATCCGTCAATTGTCAGTAGACGATATTAACCGTTTAGCACGTCAATATTTAGGGCAAAACAGTAAAGTCTTTATGATGACGCCATAACCATTAAATAAAAGAATAGCCAACAAAATAGTGTTGGCTATTCTTTAACAAATTAGCTATGAAATGATTTTTTCATATCTGAATATATTTCTCTTATTTTTTTTACTGCATAAAATATCTGCCACTCGATTGTATTAAATAAACGCTTCATTATACCTTTAAGCTTAGTTTTAATATTATTGGGTACAGTACCCGTTATCGTATCGTCTATAACATTTGATATGGTATTAAATTTAATTAATTCACTTTCCACATCGATATATTGGCTAAAACTAATCTTAATTTTCTCAAACACAAAGTCTGACTGAGTTGAATAGGCCTTTTTACATAACTCTTTTAGTTTTAAAGTAAATGTTTCAGCGGTTTCATTTTGCTTTAAACTATCAATTTTCGCTTGGAAATCCGCTAATAATTCACCTAAAATATCATGCTGCCGACTCATACTGAAAATCATTTCAGTTAATTTACTATATAACTTATCAGCAACATCAATCGGTTGAGGCTCTATAGTTAGTGTTTTTGCTGGGAGTGGAGACAAATAACTTAAATTTGTACTTTGCTTGCTTTCCTCTATCCTCGCTGGTTCTTCTAAATAACTAATAATAAACTTATTTGTAACGTATTTTTTATTTTTATCTGATAAAATTTCACACAAATCATAAAGCTTAATAACGACATCATCCGACGATTTCACACCTTTCATTTGAGCAACTATTTTTTTAATTGAATAAATATCTTTACTATCCACTTCATTCTGTTTTAAAAATCGATAAAAGCTATTTTCAATTTCATTTGGACTGGAAAAAGCCTCTATTAACAATGGTAATACCGGCCGATTAATTAATTCTATTTTATACGTATTTCCTTCAGGTCTGAGCTGGATGTTACTATTATCTTTCAATATACATTGACGAGGAATATCAACCTGTTTAATGTCATTAGCCTTAGTTTTATTATTCCCCCTTAATATTGGAAGCAATATTTTTGGGGTTTGCTTAATTTTTTTTATTTTTTTAGTGAAATTTTTTTTAATTTTTCTGGTGATGTCCAGCATATTATTTTTGACCTCTGTACTATTAGCCAAAAATTGTTTACTCACTGATCCAAGCATAATAATTCCCCTTAATAAATTACTGAATGCGATATCATAAAAATCATATATTCCTTTATTATGTTGTGATATCAGATAGCGATTGTTGTATTATTTTTAGTTACTCAATTTACAAAGCCTTTCATGACGCCAATGACTATCGGTTGACAGCTAATCGCTTTAATGTGACTAATATTGATATCAAAAATAACTAACAAGAGGCATGTTGTGAATAACATTACCATCCGCAGAGCAACCTTGGACGATGTACCTGCAATTACCCAAATACATGCCGACTATTCGGCCTATGCCAATACCTTACAGCTACCTTACCCAACAGAAAAAACCTGGGAAGTGCGATTAGGGGCAAATGATCCGCTAGTTACTCAATTTGTTGCCATGCTTGATAATAAGGTTGTTGGGCTATTAGTAATTAACCAAGCCAGTCAAGCTCGACGTAAACATGTCGCGACTTTTGGCATTACAGTCAGTGAAGCGCATCAAGGTAAAGGTATCGGCTCTCAGCTAATGCAAGTGATGGTCGATTACTGTGATAATTGGCTGAACATCCACCGTATCGAACTAGAAGTCTTTGCCACCAATGAGAGCGGTGTTGGACTCTATGAAAAATTCGGCTTTGAGCTTGAAGGGAAAATGCGTGACTACGCTTTTCGTGATGGGCAATATGTTGATGCAGTCATGATGAGCCGCATCAAGAAACGAGCTTAAAATTTAAGCCATAAAAAATGCCACGCTAAGTGTGGCATAAAACTATTATTAAGAAATATTAGAGACCCACTAAACTACGTAATGGAATACCAAATTGGCAATGCAACCGGCGGATCATTGGAAGCGTTAAATTACGTTTTCCATTCAAAATTTCATATACTCGGTTGGCTTTACCTATCGCAGATTCAAGGTCCTTAACCGTCAACCCTTGTTGCTCCATACGAAATTTTATTGCTTCGATAGGATCTGGCGCCTCAATAGGATGATGCTCCTTTTCATATTCTTCTATGAGTAAACACATCACCTCAAAATAATCCCCCTCTGGGGTATCTAGCTCTGGCTCATTATCAAACATCGGAGAAACCGCTCGCAGAGCCGCTTCATAATCTTGTTCTGTTCTGATGGGTTTAATTTTCATTATCATGACTCCAAATCCACCGTTTCTGCATCAACTTTATCATATTGTTTATGAGTTCCGATGAACTTAACAAATATCCATCCACGCTGATATGCAATAGCCACAATTAACCGGTAACAATTTCCTTTTATATTAAATACCGCTCGCTTATTTTTCAAAATACTTGCGCTACAATACATTCCTTTGATTTCTGAAGGGTTTTTCCAATTTGCCTTAATTGCTTCATCTATCCATGCCTTCAGAGGTTGTTCTGACTCAGGATACCTTACCCAAAAGTCTTTTAGCGCTTTTATAGAGATGATTTTCATCTTGCTAGCTTAGTCCCGAAATGGGACTTACTCAATATTAAATCCCATTTTGGGACTAACTTCAATCATATCTTATTTGCGCCATAAAAAATGCCACGCTTAACGTGGCATTCTTACAAAATAATTTAGGTTTGAATAAAAAATTATTTATCGCCTAACAGCACTGATTCTAATGCAATTTCAATCATTTCATTAAATGTAGTTTGACGCTCTTCTGATGAAGTTTGCTCGCCAGTTTTAATATGATCTGAAACAGTACAAATTGTCAGTGCACGTGCGCCAAACTCAGCAGCAACACCATAAATACCCGCAGCTTCCATTTCCACACCTAAGATACCGTATTTTTCCATCACTTTGAAAAAGTCAGGATCTGGCGAATAGAAAAGATCCGCTGAGAAAATGTTACCCACACGGACATTAGAACCTTTCGCTTTTGCAGCTTCTACTGCATTGTGCACTAAATCATAGTCAGCAATAGCGGCAAAGTCGTGATCTTTAAAACGCAGACGGTTAACTTTAGAGTCAGTACATGCCCCCATACCGATAACAACATCACGAAGTTTAACGTCATCCATCACTGCGCCACATGAACCAACGCGAATAATCACTTTTACACCAAAATCAGTAATCAATTCTTTCGCGTAAATAGAGCAAGAAGGAATACCCATACCGTGACCCATGACAGAAATTTTACGGCCTTTATAGGTACCAGTAAAACCTAGCATGCCACGTACGTTATTCACTTGACGCACGTCTTGAAGGAAGGTTTCTGCAATATACTTCGCACGTAATGGGTCGCCTGGCATTAGAACAACATCAGCGAAATCACCCATTTCAGCATTAATATGTGGAGTAGCCATTTTTATTCCCTTTAAATAATAAATTTAATTAAAATAATTAAGGTGGTCTCCCACCTTAATTTAAAATCTAAATGCTTAGAGCATTGATTTACCATAATCCATTGGTGATAAATCAAAATAATTAGCCACAGTCTGACCAATATCCGCGAAAGTTTCACGATGACCTAAAGAACCAGGTTTTACTTTTGGACCATAAATGAGAACAGGAATGTGCTCACGTGTATGATCAGTACCCGGCCAAGTTGGGTCGCAACCATGGTCAGCAGTTAAAATAAGAATGTCATCTTCTTTAACTAGTTTCATTAGTTCTGGTAGACGACGGTCAAATAATTCGAGCGCCGCAGCATAGCCTGCAACATCACGACGGTGACCATAAGATGAGTCGAAATCTACAAAGTTCGTGAAAACAATAGTGTTATCGCCAGCCAGTTTCATTTCTTCAATTGTTGCATCAAACAGCGCATCAAGTCCGGTTGCTTTGATTTTTTTGGTAATACCAACATGGGCATAAATATCAGCAATTTTACCAACAGAAACCACTTCACCTTGTTTCTCTTCAACTAATTTTTTCAACATTGTTGGTGCTGGTGGCTCAACGGCTAAGTCATGACGGTTACCTGTACGTGCAAAGTTACCCGCTTTGTCGCCAACAAATGGACGCGCAATGACACGACCAATGTTGTAGCCGCCTTTGGTAAGCTCTTCACGTGCAATTTCACACAGCTCATACAGTTTGTCTAAGCCATACGTTTCTTCATGACAAGCAATCTGGAATACGGAGTCAGCAGAGGTATAGAAAATCGGTTTGCCGGTTTTCATATGCTCTTCACCCAGTTGATCAAGAATAACGGTACCTGATGAGTGACAGTTACCCAAGTAACCCGGAAGATTTGCTCTTTTAACTAATGTATCAAGCAATTCTTGTGGGAAGCTATTTTCTTCATTACTGAAATAGCCCCAATCGAATAACACAGGTACACCCGCGATTTCCCAGTGGCCTGACGGTGTGTCTTTACCTGAGGAAATTTCGCTCGCATAGCCGTATGCACCAATAATTTCTGCGTTAGGATCAAGACCTGCTGGGAATGTTCCGCAAGATTCTTCCCCTGCCTTACCTAAACCGAGTTTAGTTAAATTAGGTAAATGCAATGGACCTTTACGGCCAATATCAGCTTCACCACGAGCACATGCATCTGCAATATGACCAAGTGTGTTTGCACCTACATCGCCGAATTTATCTGCATCATGTGCAGCACCGATCCCAAAGGAATCTAAAACCATAATAAATGTGCGTTTCATATTTATTCTCCTGCGGTATAGCAAGCCTTTACACCTGCTTGAACCTAAATTGTCTATTCGCTGATTTGACGATATACCATTGGTGTTGTTTCACTCGCTTTATCACCAATAATCATCGCATCACGGACTTCTTTAGCTGCCTCTTCCCATGCTTTTTCGCTGTTAGCATGAATAATTGCAAGAGGTGTTTGCGTATCAACTTTAGTGCCTAAAGCCGCGATATCACTTAAACCAACGCTATAATCGATAGGATCTGTCGCTTTACGACGTCCTCCACCTAAAGTTACAACAGACATACCGAGCGCACGGGTATCCATCTGTGTGATGATACCGTCTTTTGGCGCATAAACAGCTTTGTTTAGCACTGCTGTTGGTAGATATTTGCTGTAATTTTCAACAAAATCACTTGGACCTTTTTGTGCTGCAACCATACGACCAAAGATCTCAGCTGCTTTACCGTTATCCAGTACTGCTTGTAATTTTTGGCGCGCTTCTTCTCGGTTGGCAGCCAGTGAACCTGATACTAGCATTTCAACACAAAGAGCCATGGTCACTTCATACAAACGTGGGTTGCGATATTCACCTGTTAGAAACTGTACCGCTTCACGAACTTCAACTGCATTACCTGCGCTTGAGGCCAGTACTTCATTCATGTCTGTTAACAAGGCTGTTGTTTTACAACCTGCGCCATTAGCCACTTGAACAATAGATTCAGCCAGTTGCTCTGATTTTTCGTAGGTTGGCATAAATGCGCCAGAACCGACTTTGACGTCCATAACTAATGCATCCAGACCTTCGGCAAGTTTTTTACCTAAGATTGAAGCCGTAATTAAAGGAATAGAGTCAACGGTTGCGGTAATATCGCGCGTTGCATAAAAGCGTTTATCCGCCGGAGCCAGAGAATTTGTCTGACCAATAATCGCCACGCCGACATTGGTAATGATGTCACGAAAGCGCGCATCATCAGGGAAAATATCAAAACCTGGAATAGCTTCAAGTTTATCCAGCGTACCACCTGTATGACCTAGTCCACGCCCCGAAATCATCGGCACATAACCGCCACAAGCAGCCACCATTGGTCCCAACATAAGCGAAGTTACGTCACCGACACCGCCAGTTGAATGTTTGTCAACCAATGGGCCATTGAGATTTAATGATTTCCAATTCAGTACCGTACCTGAATCACGCATAGCCAGTGTCAATGCGACACGCTCTGGCATAGTCATATCATTAAAATAAATCGTCATCGCTAATGCAGCGATTTGACCTTCTGATACCGAATTATCACGCACGCCATTAATAAAGAAGCGAATTTCTTCTTCACTTAATGACTTACCATCACGTTTTTTACGAATAATTTCTTGCGCTAAAAACACGATATACTCCTCAATTCAAATAGAATTTATCGGCAATAACTACGCGGCTATCAACTTTAATAGCGAATAATAGCGCGCGTAAAATTGCAATGGTGATTAATAACTGCTGCTTGATTTTTTAGTATCAAAGCCGAGAGTATTTAATAAACTCGCCAGTAAGCTTGATGCCCCAAAACGGAAATGGCGGCTATCGGCCCAGTCATCACCTAAAATTCTACCTGCTAATGCTAAGTATTGTGCAGCTTCTTCAGCAGTACGCACGCCACCAGCTGGTTTAAAACCAACTGTTTTAGCCACACCCATATCATGAATAACTTGCATCATGATTTCGGCGCTTTCTAGCGTTGCATTTACAGGTACTTTTCCTGTTGAAGTTTTAATAAAATCAGCGCCTGCTTTGATTGAAATTTCTGACGCTTTACGGATCAATGCCGCATCTTTTAGCTCGCCTGTTTCAATAATAACTTTCAGTAATACGTTGTTAGCGGCGCAAACTTCTTTACAAGCTTTCACTAAATCAAAACCAATTTTTTCATTACCTGCAATCAGAGCGCGATATGGGAATACCACATCAACATCATCTGCACCATAAGCAATCGCTGCTTTAGTTTCCGCTACTGCAATTTCAATATCATCATTACCGTGCGGAAAATTGGTTACTGTTGCAATGCGAATATCTGGTGTACCTTGCTCACGTAAAGTTTTACGAGCAATAGGAATAAAGCGAGGGTAAATACAAATAGCAGCGGTATTACCTGCTGGGCTTTTAGCTTGATGACACAATGCAATGACTTTAGCATCAGTATCGTCATCATTTAAAGTGGTTAAATCCATCAGGTTCAGTGCGCGTTGCGCAGCCGCATTTAAATCAGTCATATAACTCTCCAACGTTGTTTATCTTCAGAACGACACGTTCTTTGTTGGCGAGCGGGCTTGTTCCATAAAGATGCTAGCCGGACTCTTTCCGAGCTAAGCAGCTGAGATCCTTCTCACCGCACGATACCCTAGAGTAACGTTACTCTAAGAACTAGCAGTTCCATTAGCAGCTTACTTGCCTCTATTTGACCATGGAACAGCGCTAATTTATGTGCTACAAATCACATTAATCGACTGAACGTTACATTATTAAAATAAAAAGTGTGAATCAGATCGCCATTATACGCTATTTAGCTTCAACTTGATTCTCTCAAATGGCTTTTTGATACCTTACTACATCATTAATTAGCTTAGCTAAGAATAGTTGAAAAATTGAAATTGGATATAAAACCCCAAAAAGAATATAACTGAATTAAATAAAAGCGGAAGGCCAAATGCCTTTCTACAAGGAATTAAGGATTAAATGATGTCCATTGCAGCGAGTATAAAACAGAAAACTGCAATTATTACATGGATTAAATAAGGTAATGTTCAAACGATGAGTACTCTTTAGCTCAGAACTCGCTGTATCAATGATAATAACTTGGTATCATTAAAGCATTCAAAAAATTCACTTATTCCATAAAAAACCAATCAAAACAATAATTCACCATGGTAATTATTTGTCGGTATTGCCACTTATTGTTTCAGATGAAATAACGCTAAACTGTTAATATAAAGTTGGTGCGCAATTTCGTCTGGAGATTCGTGCCGTAGTTCGCACAAAGAACGAAAAATTAAAGCAATACGCTCAGGTCGATTGGGTTCCCCCTGAAAGCCCGAGACAGGCATATCAGGCGCATCGGTTTCCAATAAAAGAGACGTTAGGGGCAATTCAGCCATAACTTGGCGAGTTTTATTTGCACGCTCATAAGTAATCGTGCCGCCCACACCGATATAATACCCCAATTTAACAAAGGCCTGCGCTTGAGAAAGGCTTCCAGCAAAACCATGTACAACCCCTTTAGCGGGCACATCTAAACGGCGAAGCATGGCAGCCAATTGGTCATGACTTTTACGCGAATGCAGAATAACGGGTAAATCAAATTGTTTGGCGAATCTTAATTGTGCCGATAAAACCAACTTCTGACGCTCAAATAGCGGTTCTTGCATATAAAGATCAAGACCTACTTCACCAATAGCGACACATTTATTACTTTTTTGATTAAGAAAATCGGTGAGCACATCTAAATGCTCATCTTTAAACACATTTAAATATAACGGATGAAATCCCATTGCAGCATGCAATACTGAGTATTGATGAGCTAATTCCCAAACTCGTTCAAAGTTATCTAAACTAACGGTTGGAATGATGATATCGCTCACCCCTGCCTGATTGGCGAGCTGCAAACTATCAGACCATAACGGGTTAAATGGCGGAAAATCAAAATGACAATGTGTATCAATAAATTTTTGAGATGCAATATTTAAAAGCTTATCCATCACGATGTTCACTTGTCTGCAGTACTTGTGACTCAATAGAATCTATTGCTTCTCTGGCTAATGCAGGCACTAAATCATCTTGTTCTGGAATATCATCTAGTGGCTCATAAGAAATATTTTTTTCAATGAACCGACTGAAACGATTATTAGTAGAATCATGTTTATCAAAACTTGCACCAAGAGCAGCAATAAAGTAACGCCCACAGCGCCTTCCTGTATGATAATCCTGATTCAAAGAGCCAATTCGACTCCCCAATGCACTACTTTTAAGCGGCGTTGGTGGATAAATTTCAAATATCTGAACATCGTTTGGTGGATTTTCAATAAATTCTTGCGTTTTACGGTAACTTTTCAGATGAACTTTTAGCATTGCCGCCATACGTTGCAAGTTGCTATTATCGCCTTCTAGCCAACGAGTCATTCTTTTTACCCATTCTGGCGTAAAATACATTTGGGAAGGAACCGTCCTAACAACAACAATCGTATCTGCACCGCGACGATAAGCTTCCTCTACTGGGATAGCCGCGCTAATTCCGCCGTCATGATATAGCGTGCCGGCAAGCTCGACACCATCGCGGTAAAAACCGGGAATAGCACTTGATGCTCGAATAATATCAAGCCATGAATCAGCGTCTGGTTGTAAAAATTCAGCTGAAAAATCATCGCTCCGGCTAGTCCCCATATAGAACTCACGCCCTGATTTTATCTTTTCAAGTCCAATATCCATCTGCAAAGGGAACTCTTTGGCAATGGTATCAAGTAACCAATCAAGGTCGATAAGATGTCCACCACGAATAAATCTCAGTGGATTAAAAAATAGAGGGTTCGTTGTATAACGGGTGATCACACGACGCGCATACCCAGCTTGCCCGCATATATAAGCAGAAAGATTTTGTGCTCCCGCAGAAGTGCCAATCATCAAATCAAAAGGATTAAAGCCTGCGATAAGAAACTCGTCCAGTACACCAGCGGTAAAAATACCACGCTGCCCACCACCTTCACAGATAAGCGCAGTTTTCCCTGAATTGATTTCATCAAAAAACGCCAGAGGCTCAATTGTGCCCAGTGTAACTGATACGTGCTTTCCCATAAATACCCTTTGGCAATACGCTACATAGCATTTGTATTAAAAATACAATGCGAAACTTTCTACGATTTATTCAATAAAGTGATTCAAATGAAAGTGATGACTTCTGTCATAATTTACACAAAAATGAGCTTTCAATGAAAGCTCATTTTAACTAAATTGAACAATAAGTATGCAGCATTTTGAGGCATTATCACATTCTAAAGGTAATTAATTAGCAATAACTAAACCATTTTGAACAGATTTGACGCCTTTGATTGTCGATACAGCCTGAACAATTTTATTGATTTGGTCATCTGATTTAACAAAACCTGACAGATACACAACCTTATCAATCGTTTTAACAGAGACACTGTTGCTTGGTATACCGCTTGTGGATAATAGTTTACTTTTCACATTAGCGGTAATAGCAGAGTCATCCATATATTGGTCGGTGTTTTTAGCCCCAGTTGAAATAGCATCGCCCGTATCTTTGCCCGCCATATCAACCGTTTTAGCGGCGCTATCCCATGTTTCGGATGCTTGCTTTTTCAAGGCGCTATCTGACGATGAGCTACAAGCAAACAATGCCCAGCTCAACCCAATTACCCCAAGTGAGCGTAATAGCGTTGTCTTTTTCATAGGTACCTTCCTTTCTCTGTTATTAATTAGCCAATAATATAGCCTAAGTAAAAAAACGCGAAAAATAAAGTTAAATAATATAAAGACAGAATATTCTTGATAAATTTAAAGCTTAAATAGGAAGAAGTTCTTTTTTAGATGATTGATATAAGGAGAGATCACTATTAGATCCCCACTATCAATGAATTGTTTGATAGTGGGTCATATAAAAATGAAATATTACAGCGAATAATTAGTGCTCACGAGTCTTACGGAATTTAACTTCGGGGTAACGTTCGCTCGTCAAATTAAGATTAACCATCGTTGGTGCAATATACGATAGATTATCGCCGCCATCTAAGGCTAAATTCAGCTCATTTTTACGCTTAAATTCTTCAAATTTCTTCACGTCATCACATTCAACCCAACGCGCAGTTGAAACGTTAACGGTTTCATAAATGGCTTCGACGTTGTATTCACTTTTCAGTCGAGATACAACAACATCAAACTGAAGCACACCCACTGCACCAACAATCAGATCATTATTGGTCAATGGACGGAAGACCTGAACAGCACCTTCTTCAGATAGTTGGACCAAACCTTTAAGTAATTGTTTTTGTTTCAGCGGATCGCGTAGACGAATACGGCGGAACAATTCAGGGGCAAAGTTAGGAATACCAGTAAATTTCAAATCTTCACCTTGTGTGAAGGTATCACCAATTTGAATAGTTCCGTGATTATGCAGACCAATAATATCCCCTGCATAGGCATGTTCTACTTGAGAACGGTCACCAGCCATAAAGGTCAACGCATCGGAAATAACCACATCTTTCTTGATGCGAACTTGGCGTAATTTCATGCCTTTTTCATAGGTGCCAGAAACGATGCGCATAAACGCAACACGGTCACGGTGTTTCGGATCCATATTGGCCTGAATTTTGAATACAAACCCAGTGAATTTTTCTTCTGTTGCTTTCACTTCACGCACATCAGTTTGACGAGGTTGCGGTGAAGGAGCCCACTTAACCAAGCCATCAAGCATATGATCAACACCAAAGTTACCGAGTGCAGTCCCGAAGAAAACAGGAGTTAATTCCCCTTCCAAGAAAGCGTCGTGATCGTATTCATGAGAAGCGCCTTGAACTAATTCAAGTTCATCACGCAGCTGTTTAGCCAGATCATCACCCACGGCAACATCAAGATCGGGATTATTTAGCCCTTTGATAATACGAACTTCTTGAATCGTATGACCCTGTCCAGTTTGATATAAAATGGTTTCATCACGTAATAAATGATAAACCCCTTTAAATAATTTACCGCAGCCAATAGGCCAAGTAATGGGACAACACGCAATTTTTAGCTCGTTTTCAACTTCATCGAGCAATTCCATTGGATCACGAATATCACGGTCGAGCTTATTCATGAAAGTTAAAATTGGTGTATCACGTAAGCGAGTGACTTCCATCAACTTACGTGTCCTATCTTCAACCCCTTTACCCGAGTCAATCACCATTAAACAGCAGTCAACCGCCGTTAATGTACGATAAGTATCTTCAGAGAAGTCTTCGTGACCTGGGGTATCGAGAAGATTAACCAGACAATCATGATATGGAAATTGCATTACAGACGTGGTGATTGAAATACCACGTTGCTTTTCCATTTCCATCCAGTCAGATTTTGCATGCTGATTAGAACCACGCCCTTTTACTGTCCCCGCACGTTGAATTGCGTTTCCAAACAATAGCACCTTTTCAGTGATAGTTGTTTTACCCGCATCGGGGTGAGATATAATAGCAAACGTCCTACGCGTGCTCACTTCATGTAGAAAATTCTGATCTGTCATTTAACCGTCTTTTCATCTGTATACAGATTTGTACATGCATTAGGCGAGGCAAAACTTGGCTCTTAGCTTAGCAAATCCGTCTTGTTAATCGTAATTGGCGGATATTTTCGCAGATCTTGGGGTTATAAACAATCAAAGCATCTAGATACTGTAAAAAAACAATATCTAGATTCAGCGTAACTTGATTCTAATTTTTAATTCGCGATCAAAAGAATCAAGCCAATATCAACTGAGCAATTTCTTCACCCAGAGCCTGAGTACTTGCATTTCCGCCCATATCACGAGTTAAATTACGGCGTTCTTTAATGGCAGTTTCAACCGCTGCCATAATAGTGTCATGTACTTGTGGACAGCCCAAATCCTGCATCATCATGGCTGCGGCCCAAATAGTACCGATTGGATTAGCAATATTTTGACCTGCGATATCAGGCGCTGAGCCATGAACGGGTTCAAACATCGATGGAAATTGCTTTTCAGGGTTAATATTAGCAGAAGGTGCAATAGCAATAGTGCCAGTACAAGCAGGTCCTAAATCAGACAAAATATCACCAAATAAATTAGACCCAACAATTACATCATAATACTCAGGCATTCTGACTAGATTTGCCGCGAAAATATCAATATGGAATTGATCAACTTTCACATCACTGTATTGTTTCGCTATCTCGGCCACTCGGCTATCCCAATATGGCATTGAGTGGAATAAACCATTCGATTTTGTCGCCGAGCTTACATGTTTTTTGTCGCGAGAACGCGCTAACTCAAAGGCATATTTTAAAATGCGGTCTGTGCCTTTGCGAGTAAAAATACTTTGCTGACAAACCATTTCATCTTCAGTACCTTCATATTGAATGCCACCAATTGCTGAATATTCCCCTTCCACATTTTCGCGCACGACATAAAAATCAATATCACCCGGTTTTTTATCAGCTAAAGGTGATTTTATTCCTTCAAATAAACGCACAGGACGCAAGTTAACATACTGGTTGAAAGCGCGACGAATCGGCAGTAACAAACCCCATAAAGAAATATGATCAGGCACACCAGGAAATCCGACAGCACCAAGAAAAATAGCATCAAATTTTTTCAATTGTTCTAAGCCATCTTCAGGCATCATGCGTCCTGTACGATGGTAAGTTTCACATGACCAATCAAAGTGCGTAAAATTAAGTTTTATATTATGTTTACGCGCTGCGGCCTCTAAAACTCTTAATCCTTCAGGAATAACTTCAGTACCAATTCCATCGCCAGGAATCACGGCTATATTGAACTGTGTCATAGAAAAAACCTCGGATAGATGAATATATTTAGCTACATTCAGACCAGCTTATCCGCGTTTTACCTAATTGGCATCAAATCTCTGACGTTTATGCTGTTTATTTTAGAAGTATTAGAAACAGCGCTAATTTACGCAGTTTTTATTGAAAATAATCTCTAGATACATTGACATCATGTAAATTTGAATGAGTTATTAAATAGCATTTTTGAAATAAATACATATTAAATACAAAGATAAATCAATAAGTAATAAAAACCACGACACTGCATCGTTCACAGTTCACCATGGTTTCATGTTTAAAAAAAGGAATTAATCAATAGCGGATATTTAAACTATTTATCTGTAAATTCGTTGTCTTTAAATAAGTTATCCTCAAACAAGGTCAATGCTAAAACTAACGCATCTTCACGACCTTTTTTCGCAGGATAATAGTCTTTACGCACAGTAGCTTGATGAAAACCAAGTTTATCATACAGATGCAAAGCAGAGGCATTAGACTCTCTAACTTCTAACCATAGCGTAAGAATACCCTTTGCAATTAGGTCGCTAATGAGCTTCTCAAGTAACAAACGACCATAACCCTTGCCTTGATAATCAGGATGAATAGCAATATTAAATAGTGTTGCCTCATCTAGAACATATTGAGTTATCGCATAACCAACAATTTGATTATTAATGGAAATTTTAAGATTATGATACTTTTCTCCTTGGTTCCCATAAAAAACACGCTCAGTCCAGGGGAAATCATGGCTTAGTTTCTCAATTAAGAAGGCTGTCGCAAGATCAGATTGTTTTAGTGTTGAAATTTTCATCATTTTGATAAATTTGCTTCCATAGTGCCTGTTTAGCGTCACGACTTACCATCAACTCAGACAAAACAGGTGAAATAAACGTGATTTTTGAACCTTCAGGCTGAGCTTCACTACCGAGTGTCCAACAAGGAATTGTTATTGGTGTTGGAATTAAGTTTAGCTGCTCTGAATTAATACAAACCACATCTGCCGAAGAGACATTCATTGTCAAAAAAATATCTTTTAGCAAACGGCTATTTAAATCAAGGTTCTCATCAGTAATAATAATAAGCTTAGTCGATTCTGGTATCCTTACACCACGTTCACCGCGAAGCACAGTCGGATTTCTCACCACCCATTGAGTGATCCCCATTTGCTCTAAAAGCTTGTCGCGTCGTGTCATTTTTCTTCCAGTCGCTATTTATTAACAACCACATCTTATCAAAGGGGATTAATAGCGCCAACAGAGCAATGCTATTTCTCTATTTTCTGGTAAGGTAGCGTGAATTATTTATCATTTTAGGAGATTGACAGAATATGTCATTACTGACACCTGCCAGCGAAGTTTTACAACGCCATCTCGAACATTTTACCGATCGTCATGTCATTTTGGCTGGTGACATTCAGGATGAATTTGCCGCTATTCTTGAAGCCGCAAGTGTACGTGTTCTCACTAACCAGTACCATCGCTGGAAAAATTTACAGCCGTTAATCGGTGATAATGCACTTTTTTCTGCAACAACTCCCGCAGAATTTATCCAGCCTTGTGATACCTTAATCTATTACTGGCCAAAAAATAAGCAAGAAGCATGTTTTCAATTAGATGACCTTTGTACGCATCTTGCTGCTGGTAGCCAAATTTTTGTCGTCGGTGAAAACCGGAGTGGCGTTAAAAGTGCTGAATCCATCATGGAAGGCATCTCAACACTGCAAAAAATTGACTCTGCCCGGCGCTGTGGTCTATATCATGGTGAATTAGAACAGCCGACTACTTTTGATATTAAGCGCTGGTGGCGCGGTTATCAAATTGATAACGTCAAAATTCATGCTCTTCCAGGTGTATTTAGTCATGAGGAACTCGATATTGGTAGTGATTTACTGCTCTCGACTCTAACTAACCCAATGAGCGGTAATATACTCGATATTGCCTGTGGTAATGGCGTATTAGCCGCCGTAATTGGGACACAAAACCCAGATGTTACGCTAACCCTAAGTGATGTGAGTGCATCCGCTATCGCCTCTTCAATTGCAACTCTTGAAGCAAATAAACTCACCGGTAAAGTGCTCGCCAGTGATGTGTATTCTGATATCGATGATAAATTTGATTGGATATTGTCAAACCCACCTTTCCATGATGGTTTGAATACGAGCTATAGCGCGGTAGAAGCGATGATCTTACAAGCACCTAAGTACCTAAAAAAAGGTGGTCGTTTCCGTATTGTAGCTAATGCTTTCTTACCCTACCCTGAACTATTAGATAAAGCCTTTGGCGGTCATGAACTACTAGCTAAAACAGGTAAATTCAAGGTTTACCAATCAACCAAGCGCTAATCAATACACATTTTTAATTATCATTAAATACTTAAGTGGTCAGCTTTATACGCTGGCCATTATTTTTACGATAAATACATCGAGATAAGTAAACAGCAATACTTATATACCATTTTATTTGTTTATAAATAAGTTGTAGACATTTGATTACTAATAAACAGTATGTTTTTAACTACATATCATTGAAGGGTTATAAAACAACGGATTCAATAAGCTACAAACTCTAGTGAGCAAGAACCCTATAATTCAAGTTTCTATTTTGCACCAATATATTCTTACCGATATACAGCTCTTAACATTAAAATTGGATAATTCATTCTTGATTTCTAATATTCTTTCTAATACCTAATTCTCTTTGTTTATGTACTAGGGTGCTGAGCTCTGTAAGACAAAAGCAATTAAAAAGCACAGTAATGAAATAACAGCAGGAATAATCAGTAATCGTCGAGAACCACGATTAAATAGCATTCCCGCAGTTGCAACCATCATCACTATCATTACGATTTTTAGGTTTTCTAACCCGATGCTGCTGAGCAAATATGCAATGCTCAACAATATTACGGCGAAAACACCCCATATACCTGCGCCTATACGCCTTAAACCAGTTGCTTTTGAGAGAGTAGTTGGCATAGCGATTCAACCTATTAAATGATAATGATTATCAATCATATCTCGTTTTTAGCAAAATTCAATCTTAATTTTTTGAAATAATTTCACTCAATTTGCAGCTAAAGTGTCCAATAAAAAAACACCAACAACTAGAAGGAAGAAGTACTGGTGACTTATATAAATTATAAATAAACCATAAATAAAAAATTCTCCGTAACATCCTGTCACGGAGAATTTGTACTATATGTACTACAGGGTTGGTATTACTGTTTCAATCCCATCGCATCGCGCATGGTAAAGAATAAATCTGTTTGGTCAGTTAGACCCATCACGTTAGCAGCATGTGGACCATATGCAGCAACACGCAATTGAGCACCAGTGTGTTCCTGTGAATCATCTTCTTCAGAGTTACCGTAGTTCACCACCATCACCGAACCATCTTTAGTGATTAGCGCTTGAGTCAAACCTGTTGATTTCGTTCCTTCAGGAATAATTTGGCTTGAATGTGAATGGTCAGCTGTAACGATAACCAATGTATCACCGTGTTTCTTAGCGAAATCTAAGCCTACTTGTACAGCTTGATCAAGGGCAACCGTTTCACCGATTTGACCACATGGATTCGCTTTATGATCTTGCTTATCGATAGAGGCACTTTCTACTTGTAAGAAGAAACCATTTGGATTGACTTCTAACAAATTGATCGCTTTTTCAGTCATTTGTGCCAATGTAGGTGCATCAGGGTTTAATTTTGGATTTGGTTTACATTCCAACGGTTCATTTTTCAAGTTGCCTTGATAAATCGCCTTTGGACCTTCCCAAGCTACAGTCATATTGCCGTCATGAAATAAACCTAAAACAGGTTTGTTTTGGTTAGCTTCTTTGATAGCGTCCAACGATTTCGCATCACGAACAATGTTATATCCACGCTCGACAGCTTGCTGTTCTAGCGTTTTACCTTTGTAATCACCAGCTTTAGCTTGCTGTGTAAAACTTTTAGCACCGCCGCCTAAAGTTACATCAGCACGTGTCACTAATAACTGTTCAGAGATAGAACCACGACCACCATTTTCTAACGCATTCGTGGCGCATTTCTCAGTTGTTTCTTCTGGTCCATAACATTTGCGGCCTGACACATGAGAAAACTGCGCCGCTGGTGTAGCATCTTGAATTTCAGATGTTGTCACGTTACCTGTTGCTTTACCGTGGCGCTTAGCAATCTCAATTAAAGTTTCGTGATCTTTACCAAAAACATCAATGCCTAATGCACCGTTATAGGTTTTAACACCAGAAGACCATGATGTAGCAGAGGCAGCAGAATCGGTAACATAATCAGGTTTTTGCGTTTTTTTATCTAACGCATAATGCGTATATTGGCCTGTAATAGGTAACGCATCGATTCCTTTAAAGAAACCACTCGCGCCCTCTGCATAATTGCGTGCGACAGTAATTTCTGAGTCGCCCATTCCATCACCAATAAACAAAATAACATTTTTTGCTTGTCCGTTATGAAGTGCCGCTTTCATGATGTCAGTTTGTTCTGTTGCAAGGCGTCGAGCGCCACCAAACTTTGTGATATCACCTTGTGCTGCGCGGTTTTCAGAAACTGCATCATTTTTTTCGGCAGCAACCGCAGGAATAACACTACCTAAAATCAATGCACTTACAGTGACGGCCAAAATAGATTTCATAAAATTACCTGTCATAACTGTTTCCTTGCCAATAAAAGAAGATAAAGAAGTAACTGCTTCGAATAATGACAAGCATCCTAAAGGAACCAAATGACAGTTGGATGACGCTTTTATGTCGATAAAAATATAATTATTATAAAAATGATAATCATGAAGGTGATTGTCATAAAAGTGAAAATTCAGCTTCACGATATTATTTGACATTAAATTCAATATGTTGGGAATCTTTTTCTCATCAATTGACTAACAAGCTGTAATGCACTGAGTAAGCGATGACGTTGCTGTTGAGTTAATCGTAAATACCGACGCGTTGCCGGTATTCGACTCACCATTTCAGAGGCGGTGAAAGGCTCTATCACACAACGCCAAAAACCATCTTTAAGTTCAATATGGCAATAATTAAAATCCAATTCTTCAAGCGTCTGTTGAATAATGGGATATTCATTTAGTAAATCAATAATCGCTAATCCATCAACCTGGTTGGAAACATAGCGTATCGATTTCTTACGCATACTTCCGGTCGTCTTAACATTAATACGCGCTTCAATCGTATTATCACAAGCCCCAGAGACCGTAAAATGACTATAAACAATAAAAGCCATAAATAATGTTTTGACACGCTCAGTCACTTCGATAATCAGTTCGTCTTGTGGTTTAATGAGAAGCACCGCTAGCGCTCCCCCTCCCAATGCAAATTCACATTGGTAAGATGAAACATCTCGTTCTACCTTATTTAAGGTTAAACCTGCTTGATAACCTATTGGTAGACGTTTCTTACCCAATAAACCTATTTTTTGCCAAAATGAATATTTAGGCGAGATTGCGTAATGGTTCAAGTTGTACCCCCTCTAATTCTTCATCAGAAAACGAATTTGAAAGCACTAATTCAACATCAACGGGTTTAAATGGATTCACTTTTTGTACAAAAACCGTCCAAATCAATGCATAACTCGCTGTCAGCCCTAACATAATCGCAAAAGGCACATAAACATCCGACTTATTCATACCCGGTGGCGTGATATAAATAATGGCAATGATAATCCCTACACTGGAAATAATTTGTGGTAATGGAAAGAAGGGTGAACGGTATGCACGGTGTAAGTCAGGGCGTCGAATACGTAATAGCACAATAGAGATAGTTACCAATAAGTAGGCCGTTCCCCAAGAACAAACCGCCGCTAAAACAAGAGGAATGATACGATCCAAATCCCCTTGAATTGCAAATGCATGTAAACAAGGAATCAGCACTGCCACTAAAATACCAAATACAGGTGTTTTAAAACGTGGATGTAAATAAGCAAAGATACGCGGCAATGCCCCATCAAGTGCCATACCATATAAAATACGAGGCACAGCAGCCATTAACGTATTGATCGTCGCACCGCCAGCTAATAATAATGCAATACCTATCCAATATTTACCAAAGTCGCCCATCACTTGCCCTGCAAATGCAGGTATCGCCATCGGTGTCTCCAACAAACTCGTGTGACTTTGAGGATCTACAATGACATTTTCGACTTGATTGGTTAACGCAGCACCAAATAAAAACATACAGGTCGCTACACCAAATAATCCTATCGTCATCGCTCGTGGGATCACTTTCGCTGAATTTTTAATTTCGGGTGCCATCGGAGTGACTAGCTCACACCCCACAAACATGAACATCGCCATACCGATAAAACTTAATACGAGAGATGGGTCGGAAATATTCAATTCTTGCCCAAACCAGCCATCCACAGAAACATGAAATGGCATCAGTAATCCACAAAGACTGAAAATAACCAAGGTACTCCACATCGCAAAGGTCAGTACCACTTCCACTTTACCAAACGCTTCAATACCAAAAGCATTTAACAGCCCAAATGCAATCACTAACCCAACACCAACCATCCAAGACGAATTATTGGTTTCCAATACTGTATTAAGGCTCTCAAAATTCACCAGTGCCATAATACCTGAAAGAATAGTTTCTGCCGTTCCAGCAAAAACATGCACGATGAGATAAGCAGACAACGCCCCAGTGATTGCCCAAAATCGCCCCATACCACATGAGATATAGTCATACACTGAGCCTGAAGTTGGTAAAATTGCAGCAGCTTCGGAAAATGTCGTTAACTGAGCTTGCATCATAATAAAACTCAATAATACGGCTAAAGCAAAGGTGTCGCCCCCAATCCCAAAACCACTGGTAACGGTTAAAATAACAGGGCTGGCCATGATGACTCCCACAGAACTCGCCAATGTAGTGGGAAAGCCAACTTTACCTTTTTCAATATGTGATGATAGTTTTGAGGATAAATTCATTTTGTATCCCTCTCTTTTTCAGAACACCGCAACAGTTGTAAATTAATTGTAAAAATACAGTAATTAATTACTCACTATAGAAATAAGCACAAACATGTCGCTATCGTCCTAAAGAACGATACCCAGAGAGAGGGGACTAGCTATTAATTCAATGCAAAAAGTACCTACCACATATTCCAAAAAACAAATAATTAATTAGATATCAATAAATAACAAACAATCATATCATTAATATATTAATAAATAATCCGCAAAATATACCTAATCGCAGAGAAACAGGTTTTTCTGTAAAATAACCAGTTTCAAATTGTGTAATCGAGCTCACGTTATTAACATGTTTATTTTATGTTAACAATTATTCACGGCATGATAGTGATATGACGATACCCAAGGGCATATAATGATTTCAATCCCATTTAGCCATCATCAAAAAACATTGATCGACTGTTGCTTAAATACCATTGCGCATATTATTCCAATTTCAGCGTCAGTTTATTATCTTGTTAATGAACACTGGCAACCAAATAATCATGTGCTTTATGGTATCCCGCCTCGTATGCATCAGGATTATTTAAAATACTTTCATCAGCTGGATCCATTGCATCCGGATAATTTTCGAGGTGACGATCTACGCTTGGTAAGAATGGACCCTGAAATGAAACAACAAAATCAGGCCTTTTTTCATGATTTCATGCAACCAAACAACTTAACGGATATGGCAGAAATTTTCATTCGACGAAAAAATAAAATCATCGCAGGAATTTCAGTATTAAGAGATTGCCCGTTTACACAGCAAGAAGTGATGAGATTGAATGCTATCCTCCCCGTTGCCGAATTGATGACTTTTGATGTATTACCTGACTCTTTAGTTTCTTATACCCCAAAAGAGCAAGAAATTATTCACTTAGTTCGAGAAGGTGCTAGCAACAAGCGCATCGCATTATTGCTCGGTGTATCGCTTTCTACCGTGAAAACTCACTTAAGGAATATCTTCGCCAAGGCTAACGTCTCTAATCGCACAGAATTAGTCTCATCAGGCTTTATCATTCATCAAGATAATTCATTTTAGGTAAGTTAACGACCGCCTGCTGCATCGATAATAGAACCTGTCACGTAAGATGACGCATCACTTAATAACCACGTAATTATTTCAGCTATTTCATTAGGCTGCCCACCTCTTTTAAGCGGTAATTGTTCCGCTACACGTTCAACTCTTGTAGCTTCCCCGCCATCAGCATGCATTTGTGTATAAATATAGCCCGGCCGAACCCCGTTAACTCGAATCCCTAACTGGGCTAACTCAAGTGATAACCCTTTAGTTATCGTATCAACCGCACCTTTTGAGGCTGCATAATCAATATATTCTCCTGCTGCACCAAGACGAGCAGCCGCGGAAGAGACATTCACGATTGCTTTCCCTTTATAACGATCAAAATATTGAGCATTTTTAATGAATTCACGACAACAAATTAAAAGCCCTGTCACATTAGTTGTGAGGACTAAATTAATTCGCTCAGCTGTTAAATTCTCGGTACGACACTGATTAAACAAAATTCCTGCATTATTAACGAGATAATCTAATTCTCCATACTGCTCTTTAATGACATTAAATAATTCAACAACCTCACTTTCATTCGCTATATTACCCTTCAATGCACTAGCCACCCCTCCCAAACGCTGTATTTCATTGACAACAGACTGCGCTGCCTGATCATTGTTTTTATAATTAATCAAAACATGCATACCTAAGTTAGCAAGCTGTAAAGCCGTAGCACGACCAATACCTCGACTTCCACCAGTAATTAATACTTTTTTCATTTTGCCACTTACCTATATTTTAATTTAATAAACTAAAAAATTAATAACACGCTAATATTTATCATAGTGCGACACAAACATATAGCAGGCAAAAAATTCTCAAAAACAAAAATCCCGACAGTAATGTCGGGAAATAGTTAATCAATAAATAAAGAAATTAAGACTAGTAGCGCACCATGACAGATTTCAATTCAGTGTAATGTTCAATAAAGGCACTACCAAATTCACGCCCTATCCCAGATGATTTAACACCGCCAAACGGAACCGCAGGATCAAGAAACGTGTGCATATTTACCCATACCGTACCAGCTTCAATACGTGAAATCATACGCATTGCTTTGCTTAAATCGTTAGTCCAAACACTTGCCGCTAAACCAAATGGAGTACTATTCATCAGTTCAATTAATTCGTCTTCGTCGTCATAACTTAAAAATGTCCCCACCGGGCCAAAGGTTTCTTCTTTCATTAATACATCATTAGGGCTATTTGCACGAATAATAGTAGGCGGAACAAAATAACCTGCACCAGCAATAGCCTCACCACCATAAATAATTTCACTGCCATCTTGGCGAGCCTTTTCAAATAACCCCAAGATTTTTTCATAATGAGCTTTATTGGCTAACGGTCCCATTTCTGTTGTTTCATCAAGCGGAGAGCCAATTTTCATCATCGATAAACGCGCTTTTAATAGCCCAAGTACTTCATCAATTAATTTAGCGGGAATATAAAACCGTTCTGCCGCGGCACAAATTTGACCTTGATTTAAATAGCCCGCTTCTATGATGCCATTAACTATTTTTTCAACGGGTAAATCAGCTAAGAAGGCCGCACCATTTTTTCCACCCAACTCAAGTGTAACACGGGTTAGTTTGCCTTCCATTGCCGTTCGGCCAACGGCAAGTCCTGTTGGTACAGAGCCCGTAAATGTCACTTTCGAACATAATGGATGATTGATTAATGCAGGTCCCACTTCTCGGCCACCACCATTAATAATATTAATCACACCATCAGGAATACCGGCCTCTTTCGCTAATTCAACGACTCTCAGCATAGTTAATGGCGTATACTCACTCGGCTTTAAAACAATCGTACAACCACAAGTTAAGGCCGCAGCAAGTTTCCAGATGGAAATCATAATGGAGAAGTTCCAAGGAATGATCCCTGCAACGACACCAACTGGCTCACGCTGCGTAAACGCAGAATATTTTTCACCATTAAATGATGGCAAGGACACATTGAGTGTCTCACCGCTGATTTTTGTCGCCCACCCTGCAAAATAACGCAAAAATTGAGCAGCTGAACCAACTTCTAAAAAACGAGAAAGCTGAATGGTTTTCCCTGAACAAAGGGTTTCTAACTGAGCCAACTCTTCTAAATTAGCATCCAACAAATCGGCTAGGCGATTTAGGCAATTACCTCGCTCCATTGGCGTTGTCGTTGCCCAAATCCCTTTAAGCGCAACGTGCGCAGCTTTCATTGCCGCATCCACTTCCGTTAACGTTGCTTCTTTTACGGTTGCAATAACCTGTTCAGTGGCGGGATTAACGACATCAAAAAAAGCAGTCCCCTTGCCCTCAATAGGTAAACCGTCGATAAAATGTCCATGTTGACGCTTTAGAAATTCACTTACTTTCGGTAATAGGGTTAACTCGCTCATCGTTTTCACTCCACTTGATATAAATTAATTAGGCATTTACGCAGGCTAGGTAGTGTTTAACAAAACGTTCAGCGTTAATTTCCCACAAGACTTCCGTGCCTTTAGCAGCAAACCAAGAATCGCCTTTATGGTATTCCACAGTAACGCCTGTTTTAACATCCGTTAATTTCACCGAACCTTCATGTACCGTTGCCATTTCATCAAATGGATAAACCATTTTAAATTTACCTTTGGTACAAGCAAAAATACCACAACTCAAGTTATCAGTAGGTTCACCATGGATCATCGCAACACTTGCTTGAGGATCGCCTTCGACAACCACAGATCCTAAATTAGTCACGCTGCCAATATTTAACAGCTCAGGAAGTGGTTGGTTTAACAATAATGGATTGATCATGATTTTCACCTTTTTAATCGATTAAATGATGTGTTTATAAAATACATTAAAAAGCAATAGGTTAACGGCGACCTTGCCAATAACCTGATGTTTGATGCAATATTTTAGCCATCGATACAATGACATTACGCAGGCTATCCTTACCCATAATATTGGCATGAGGAATCGAGCTCATTAAGTCATAACGATGCGATCCTTCGACCATTCCTTCAGCAAGTACTTTGCAAACAATTTGACTAGGCGTCACCCCAAACCCTGAATAACCTTGCACATAAAACACATTGTTATGTGTAGGTATTGAACCAATCTGAGGAAATAAATTTGCACTGCAAGCCATTGGTCCACCCCATGCTAATTCAATTTTCACATCCTTTAAGTAAGGGAAAATTTTTAACATCAAGTGACGATTCCAAGCCTTTAAATCTGAAGGAATATATTCAAGGAAATGCGTTGAACTACCAAATAGTAGCCTGTTTTCTTTAGTAACACGGTAGTAATCAATAACAGGACGAATATCACTATAAGCACCACGAATTGGGCTAATCCGCTCAATTAGTTCATCAGATAATTGCTCTGTCATTAATTGATAAGCATAGGTATTAATTGTTTTTGGATAAAGAGTCGGTTCAAGACCATTAAGAAATGAATCACAAGCCCAAAGCATTTTTTTCGCACGAACGGAGCCCATTGCTGTACGAACCGTGACCGTATTACCATACTCAACGTTCAATACTTGGCTATTTTCAAAAATTTTAGCCCCATATTCCGTCACCGCCTTTGCTTCACCTAATAGCAAATTCAATGAGTGAACGTGGCCACCGCCCATATGCTTAATCCCACAAGTATAAGCATCAGAACCGATAATTTGTTTGAGATCGCTTCCTGTATAAAATTCAATTTCTTCATCTGGTGCAACAGCTTTGAAATCAGCAAGCCAACTGCGTAAAGTTTTTTCTTGGCGCTGATTACTACCTAAATAGGCGTAGCCATGGCAAAAATCGGCATCAATATTGTACTTTGCAATACGCTCTCGCATGATCCCTGCGCCCATATTGCTGAGTTTAAAAATAGTTTCTAAACCCTCTGAACCCACATGCTTTTTTATTGCATCTAGGTCATGACCGATACCAGCCATCACTTGCCCACCATTACGTCCAGTACCGCCGTAGCCAAGATGTCGACCTTCTAAAATTGCAATATTGGTAATACCTTTTTCACACAATTCAAGTGCCGTATTAATACCCGAAAAACCACCACCAATAATAACAACATCAACATCAAGATCTTCTTTCAGCGTTGGAAAGCGAAGATCATATTTTTTTGTAGCCGCATAATAAGTTAATGATTCTATTTGGTTATTCATAACGAACACCTTATTTAGTCTCTTGCTTTAATCTTAATTATCTTAACCTTTAGTTAACATTTACATAGCCCTTTAGGGATATTCTAAACATATCATTAACATTTGTGACATAGCACAATATTTCATTGTAAATAAAATAGCAGAAATCAAATAAAATTCAGATTTAAATCAATTAGTTATAAATTGTTTTTATATTAATAATTAACAAAAGTAATAATAAATTGACTACAGATATATGAGGAGGATAAAGAAAGGATTTACTGTAATAAATTGATTTATAATCAATAGCAGTATCAGTGATTTTTTACGTTATTGCTCAGCCCGATTCATAAATAAACTAAATAATTCAACTTGAGAATTAATATCTAACTTTTGATAAATATTTTTACGATGATTTTTTACTGTCCCTAAGCTAATAAAAAGTAATTCAGCTATCAAAGGAGAGCCCTTACCTTCAAGAATGAGCTCAACAATTTCACATTCTCTAGGTGTTAACCCAAATCGCGTTTGCATATCGTTATAACGGTAATAGCTAGAAACCGCATTGGGTGAAACATCTTTATGCAAGCGAGCCATACTGCGAATAATATCAAAAGTCTCTTTTAATGAAGCAGAGCCATCATGCTTATCAGAGAAAAAAGGCTGCTCCTCATTACCAAAAAAAATACCTAATTGTTTGTCGGTAGAAATCTCAAGTAATAAACCGGCTTCATCACGCCACCCCGTTTTACGATAAAAATTAAGATAGTAATCGGTATGATAAAAACCTTTAGGTGCTAGTTCATTCAATGTTAATACCTTTGAATCGCCACCTTTTTGAATTTCTTGATAAAAAGGGTCCATCAAATAAGCGCCTCGCTGATAAATACGATTCACACTATCACTATTGTGCCGTTCAATTTTAGAAAGAAAACGAGGAGGAGTTCCCTTTTCAAAAGAATAAATAATCGCATTATCAAATTTGATAAAGCAAGATAACCATGATAATAAATTAGGATAAAATTGGTTTGTTGCAACAGAATCAATCACATTGGGTAATTTATTCAGATAATTTTCCATTCTGCCTCCATTTCATTAATTTATTAAAAATAAGCTACAGGCGAATTATTCATTTCAGTCTAAAGAATATAAAAAACATATTTTCCAAATAAGCTCAAACCTATTGTTATTAATATGTTAATCAAATCACAGTATCATCCTAAAGTATTAACATTTTGTTACCAAGTATTTAGATGATAATGATTAAACAAGATGCAAGTCACAGGAAAGACGTTCGCTATTTCTTAATCTATTCTGATAGTTAACAAATATTATTATTTCTATACAAGGAGATGTCATGTCTTTGCATAAAATCATTTTAGACTGCGACCCAGGCCATGATGATGCTATGGCAATTTTATTAGCATTAGGAACCCCAACTGTTGAGCTACTCGCCATTACAACGGTAGTTGGCAATCAAACCTTAGAAAAAGTGACGCACAACGCACAAGCAATTCTTGAACTGGTTGGAGCTAAACAAATACCAATTGCCGCAGGTTGTCCACGACCATTAGTTCGCGCGATTCAAAATGCCGCAGAAGTTCATGGTATTAGTGGTCTTGATGGGACTCACCTCCCAGAGCCTACAATACCTCTTGATAAGCGCCATGCTGTTGATCTCATCATTGATACGCTTAAGGCACACCCACCCAAAACAGTCACTCTGGTACCTATAGGTGGACTAACGAATATTGCCCTTGCCGTTCGTAAAGCCCCAGAAATTGTCGAATTAGTTAAAGAAGTGGTATTGATGGGAGGCGGTTATCATACGGGGAATCAATCTGCAGTTGCCGAATTCAATATCGCAATTGATCCAGAAGCGGCACATATTGTTTTCAATGAAAAATGGCCTATCACGATGATTGGTTTAGATTTAACACATCAAGCCAAACCCAACGATCAAATCATGACTGATATTGCCAACCTGAAAACACCCATTAGCCAATTTGTGATTGAATCGCTGAATTATTACACTGAAGGCTATCGTAAACGTAATGGTTACAGTGACCACGCGCCAGTACACGACCCCTGCGCTGTTGCTTATGTGATTAACCCGTCACTCATAGAAACTCGTATAGCGCCGGTAAATATTGAGTTACAAGGCACATTAACTACAGGCATGACAGTCACTGATTTTCGTGCCACACCAGCAGCAAATTGCCATACACAAGTGGCAACAAAACTCGATAATCAACAACTCTGGGCGATGTTCATCGACGCACTTAAATACTTAGACAAGTAAATTAGACGGCCTATCAATATGTTATAACGCCATAATGATAGGCTAATTTTTAGTTTTTTAATATTGCTTTCAATTTAGAGTAACGTCTAATCAAACGCCATTTGAGCTTTATCGTCGTAGCATGTTGCCAAACAATATCCCAATAACCTTTATCAAAAAATATTTGCACCATCTCTTTTTGAATTTGAGGTGATTGAATAGCTAACAGTGCCTGAGTGATACCTAAACCTTCTTTACCCACCTGCCATAAACAAGCTGGTGCTTGTTTCACTTGCTCTGGATATCGCTTATAAATAGCTAGCAACATATCAATGATTTTCAGATAAGTATTTATCTTACGCACAGATCTTTCATCGCCATTGAGCGAATGAGAGACTGACTGGTTATGGATTAAATAACTGTAGTATTGCTCATTAATAAACTGAACGCGTTTAGAAACTAATAAAAGCTCGGTGGTCCAAGGGATATCTTGATGATGTAATTTAGGTTCAAAGTAAAAATTGTGCTCACGCAACAAATCAAGGCGATAGATATTCAACCAAGTCACATGCAAAAACTTACGAGAGTTTAACCCACGCTCTAACCATTCAGGTCCACTGATTACACCAGTTGAGGGCAGTTTATTTGGCGGAAAAATCGCTTTTGGTGCATCACCATTCGTATAAATATATGTCCCATTACAAGTCGCAACATCTAAATCGCTCGCGAGTGCAATCTCTAACAGGCGCCCATACATTTTAGGATTAATTTCATCATCAATATCAGGGAATGTTATATATTTCCCCGCAGCCTCAACCATACCTGTATTGCGAGCGACGGAAACGCCTTGATTTTCCTGAGATAATATTTTCATATTACTGAATTTATCTTCATACTGTCGTATGACATCTTCACTGTTATCATTAGAACCATCATTAACAACAATGAGTTCCCAATTTTCTAATTTTTGAGCGATTAAGCTATCAAAAAAATGGGGTAGAAATTTTTCGCCATTGTAAACTGCAACAACGATGCTCAAGACTGGTTGAGAAGACATTTATTAACCCTATAAATAAATCAACTGATGAAAATTACTTAAATACAAGACTACTTAGCATTAATTATTGATTAAAAACACGCTACTTTAACAGTATAACTGATTAAAACTAATTAATTAGAAAAGAAGAATTCATATTGGTTCCATCTTCATAAAAAAATCATAATCTAGCGGATATGACTATCATTACAGGTTATGGCTTTTTTAATGCAATATTTAGTTCAAATGGCAGTGAACTAATTATCGATTATTTAACCTAATTAATATTAAATACTTATTAAATAAATAATAAAGGATACCTCTGTGGCTGGAAGTAGTTTACTCGCCTTACTCGATGATATTGCAGCAGTTTTAGATGATGTTTCTGTCATGACAAAAATGGCGGCAAAAAAAACCTCTGGTGTTCTCGGTGATGACTTGGCACTCAATGCTCAGCAAGTCACTGGTGTGCGTGCAGATAGAGAACTTCCTGTCGTGTGGGCAGTAGCTAAAGGTTCTTTCATCAATAAACTCATTTTGGTGCCACTCGCATTATTAATTAGCGCATTTATGCCTTGGGCAATAACCCCTCTTCTTATGATTGGGGGGGCATATCTTTGTTTTGAAGGCGCTGAAAAACTCGCTCATAAGTACCTTCACCCTAATGAAAAAAATCATTCACAGATATCCCAAAACAGCACCTTATCTCCGGAAGAATTAGCTGAATTTGAAAGTCGCAAAATCAAAGGAGCAGTTCGAACCGATTTCGTTTTATCCGCAGAGATTATTGCAATTACATTAGGCATAGTTTCTTCAACCACCTTTATCAACCAAGTTGCCGTGTTATCTATAATCGCCATTGTAATGACCATCGGGGTTTATGGTTTAGTCGCAGGTATCGTAAAATTAGATGACTTAGGGTTTTATTTACAGAAAAAAACAACAAAATTACTAATTAAATTTGGTAATGGACTCATTTATATTACCCCTTACCTGATGAAAACGCTTTCTATCGTAGGAACTGCGGCTATGTTTATGGTCGGTGGTGGTATACTTACCCATGGCATTCATTATATTTATGAATGGATTGAGGAACTTGCACTACTATCAACTCTTACACCAATCATTGGTAATACGATGCAATTTATCTTACCGTCATTAATAAATTTAGTTTTTGGCCTAATTGTAGGGCTATTTATTGTTTCGCTCATGACAATTATCAAGCGAATCAAACGCTGATTGAAAGTAAAAAATAAAATACATAACACACCCCATTTAATTTAATGTAGGGTGTGTTTATCGTTTAGCTTTTAATTTTCGAAGAAGAATAAAATATCAGTGAATAACTTTCGCTATAATAAACAATATATAACGATAGCTATTTCACCGATAAACATAAGTGCCATTCGTTAATCTCGCCCTATAATTCATCCTTCTTATTTCATTTTCATTAATTGTTGACTGCTTTTGCTAATTTACTGGTGATCAAAGTGATCTAAATCAAAAGTTGTTCACATTAATTTCACATTAAAACACTCGTAACCATAGTAATATTAGCTAGTTACGTCACAATATAACAGTATAAATATCAACATATAAGAGAGTATTTGAATGTGATTTAATTCTAAAATCATGTCACTTTGATAACAATTAAATACTCTTAATTAATACTAAAGTAGTATATTTAATTTAGTCTAGTTTATTAACAATGTAGGTAAGATAGACAAAAAGAATAATCACCTGATTTGTTTTGAAGGAAAAAAAATGCCGACACTGTATCGTCGATTTTCAATTATCAACCAAGTTATCGGATTAATGCTATTAATTGCGATCCTTGGGATCATTGGAATGACCATCTCAAACCGCATGATAATTAGTGTACAAGGCAATGCGCACGCAATAAATAAGTCGGGGTCCTTACGTATGCAAAGCTATAGACTACTATCCCTTGTCCCTCTTAATAGTCAAAATCAAAAATATCTTAATGACCTAGAAAGTGATTTACTTAGCCCTGAGCTCACTCAAGTCGTAAAAATTGAAAATTTAACACCTCAATTTAATGAATTACATGAATTTTGGCTAAAAAAACTGCGGCCCGCCCTAATGCAAGCATCCGCTGCAAACGATGCGAGGTATGAGGTTATTTCATTCGTAAATAAGCTTGATGAGCTAGTCCATAATATTGATGAAAAAACTGAGAAAAAAATTGCTTATGTTGCGATGACACAGTTAATTTTTATTAGCTTAGTTTTCTTATTGCTAATGGGTACAATGTGGCACCTCAGACGAAAAATTTATTATCCATGGATGACGTTGCTAACGATGGTCAACGCCATTAGACAAAAAGATTTTAGCCAACGTTATCCAAAAAATAATCGACAAGATGAATTAAATGCATTAGGAGAAACTCTTAATCAAATGTCTGATGAGCTAGCTCAAAGCTACCATCAGCTTGAAGCGCGTGTTGCCGAAAAAACCGCTGATTTGATAACAAAAAATCGAGTTTTATCATACCTATATCAATCAAACCAAATGCTTCACTCATCTGAACCGCTATATTTAAGATTACAAAAAGTACTTATCGAACTCGAAAATATTACTATTTTAAAAAATCTGAGTTTACGGTTATATGAAGATAGCAATGAAGAATATTTCCATGAAATATGCTGTACTTCCACTGGGTTAGATGATGAATCCACTAAGTTTATTGACGCTGAGAAAAATCCTTTTCGTGTACGTGAAATTATTACTTATCCTAAAACATTACAATGGGAGCTATCAGATAACATCCACCGCTATGGTGTAATTACGGGAGAAATAGAAAAAACCCAAATACTTTCTGATGAACAAAATAATTTGGTCTTAATGTTAGTTAAGCAAATCTCGGGCATGTTAGCTATGGAGCATCAAATAGAACAACAACAACAATTACTTATCATGGATGAGCGTTCCGCTATCGCAAGAGAGCTACATGATTCTATAGCCCAATCGTTATCATGCTTAAAAATGCAAATTAGCTATCTACAATTACAACCAGAACCTTTACCAGAAAAGCCTCAACAATTACTCAGTGAGATGCGCCAAGAAATTAATACTGCGTATAGCCAGCTTCGTGAATTATTAACTACATTTAGGCTAAAACTTACTGAGCCAGGGTTATTACCGTCTCTTGAAAGCACTATCAATGAATTCAGCGAAAGAATGAAGTTTAATATAAAATTAAACTATGATATCCCTGCAAAAAGTATATCACCGCACCAATCAATACATATAATACAAATAATCCGAGAGGCTCTCAGCAATATCTTGAAGCATGCAAATGCAAACTGGGCTGATGTTTCTTTAAGTCAAAATGCAGGTATTGTGACGATAACAATAAATGATGATGGCGCAGGAATTGACTCATCTCCCGACAAACTTAATCATTATGGCTTAATTATTATGAGAGAAAGAGCCCTAACCCTTAATGGACAGTGTTATGTAACCCCGAGAGAACTTGGAGGCACTGAAGTTAAGGTGACTTTCCCTTTATCTGAGGCTTAAATTTACTGGAGCAATTCTTTGATGGAAAATACGAATATAATGAACGAAAAATCAACAATTTTACTCATTGATGATCATCCTATGCTTAGAAGTGGTGTAAAACAACTGATAAGCTTAGAGCCTTCTTTGCTGGTGATTGGGGAAGCAGGCGATGGAAAAACAGGTATACAAATAGCTGAAGAACAAGATCCTGACTTAATCCTACTTGATCTTAATATGCCAGGAATGAATGGCTTTGAAACACTTGATGAACTAAGAAAACGAGAACTGTCAGGTCGGATCATTCTATTTACTGTCTCAAATTATGGTGATGATCTCGTCAACGCCTTAAAAAGAGGTGCTGATGGTTATTTACTTAAAGATATGGAACCTGAAGAATTAATTATTGCGCTTAAAGAAGCCGCAAGTGGTAAAATGGTTGTTAGCCCAACATTGACATCCGTACTAGCAGAATCTTTAAGAGATAATCAGGCTACAGATGATAGTAATATCAGTGCATTAACACCAAGAGAATCTGATATTTTAGAACTTATTTCTCATGGACTATCTAATAAAATGATTGCTCGTAAATTAGATATCGCAGAAAGTACAGTGAAAGTACATGTAAAGCATCTGCTCAAGAAACTAAACTTAAAATCAAGAGTTGAAGCTGCCGTGTGGGTATTACAACAAAAATGAGTTTAGCGAATATCATAGCTATACCATCAAATTATATAGCTATGATCTCTATCTCATTAATTAACAAAAATCATAAATTAGAATTAAAGCACGTTAATAGCTCAATTCTACAAATTTATTTTTTTTAATTATAATAGAATCTTCATTCGAGAATAATACAATGAGAATAATTGACTATGGAAGATGATTTAATACTTGTTACTAAAAATGATGTTCCTATTGGTACCATGGAAAAATTACTCGCACATCAATTAGGAAAATTACATCGAGCTTTTTCAGTCTTTATATTTAATAAAAATGGTGAGTTATTAATTCAGCAACGTGCTTTTCATAAATATCACTCCGCAGGACAATGGGCCAATTCTTGTTGTAGCCATCCAAAACCAAACGAAGATACATTAAAAGCTGCGCAAAGAAGACTTCAAGAAGAGCTAGGCTTCACAACTGAGCTAAACCATGTTGGCTCATTGATCTATCATGCTAAAGTCAGTGGTGGTCTTATTGAACATGAATATGACCATCTTTTTATCGGTTATTATGATGCGGATTTTGAACCTAACGCAGATGAAGTTGTAGCAACTCGCTGGATAAATATTCATCAATTAAATCATGAGGTTAATACTAGTTCGGAACAATTTACGCCTTGGCTAAAGAAAATATTAGAGAAGTACCCTTTATTAAAATTTAGTTAGGTAATTGTTTTAGCACGATCTTAATTAAAATAATAATACATAAATTATTAAATAAGATTAAGTATCCCAATTAATAATTAAGCTATTGCTTACGACTTTATATCTACAAGTAGATTCATATAATTAATGCAACTATAATATAAATCTAACTAATATTTCTACTCCCCATCATTAAGATAAGCCTACTATTTTTTCACACTAATAAGTGCGCTATTACTCGCCATCTTATATCGAACAAGTTTATTCATCGGGACAATCCATCCACATGAACTTCCCCCGTATCGAAAGTTAAAGGTTATCGGTTCAAATTACTGCCTGCAAATCATTTTTTGCCAGCTACTTACCATTATTTGGGTAGCTCTGAGCCTTAACCGTTTCACACTGAAGGTTTAACCGATTTATTCTGAGGGTCAAACGGCTCAGTTTTACCTGTGCATTTTGATGGAGTCATTGTCAATGTTTAAACAGCAATCGACTCTCCCTCAGCGAAGGCTTGACTGTCATTGCGGTTTGTCCGCGATTCAACATTTTCGCATCGGGTTACCAAACCCCCAAACGCAAAAAAGCCACCCAATGGGTGGCTTCTCGGCTTAATTAATGTCTGGCAGTTCCCTACTCTCACATGGGGAGACCCCACACTACCATCGGCGCTACGGCGTTTCACTACTGAGTTCGGCATGGGGTCAGGTGGGACCACCGCGCTATTGCCGCC
>NZ_JBCPSS010000006.1:0-230743 GCF_051129765.1 Providencia sp. Je.9.19 | reverse complement strand
AGATGATGTAGATGCGCAGCAGTCAGTGGTACAAGCCACGATGACTGAAGGTGCCGTGGGCTTCCGTCGTTTCGAAGTGGTGTCGGGACAAAAAGCCATGACAGTGTTGAGTTTAACGGATGGTTCGCATCCTCCGTTTGGCGCGCAAGTGAAAAATGCCAAAGATCAAAATACGGGAATTGTCGGTGATGCAGGTAGTGCCTATATCAGCGGTATTAACCCAGGGGATGTAATGACGGTGACATGGGGAGAAAACAAGGCATGTAAAGTGACCTTCCCAGTACAGTTGGGCACTCTTGAGCGAGCACTATTACTGCCATGTACCCCTGTTGCAAGTACAGCTCTTTAGCCACCAGAAATTACGCAACGTTAAGTGTAATTAATAATTGATTTTTAATGTAAATAGGTTGCTCGGCCGATAGTCGAGCAACAAAAAATAGGTCATTACAGCATGAAAAAGATAACTCAACTCAGTGTTATTGCAAGTTTAACGGGTCTTATTCTGTGTTCCTCTGCTGCAAATGCTGCAGTGTCAATGGATCGTACTCGCGTGATTTATGACGGTGGTCAAAAATCAATTTCTTTAAATATTTCCAATAACAACAAACAGTTGCCTTATTTGGCTCAAGGTTGGATGGAAAGCGCTGAAGGTCAAAAAATAAATTCACCATTGGTGGTACTACCGCCGGTTCAACGCTTAGAACCGGGTAAATCAAGCCAAGTAAAAATCGAAGCACTGCCAGCCGTAAACATGCTCCCTAATGACCGTGAAAGCCTGTTCTACTTTAATTTGCGTGAAATTCCGCCAAAAAGCGACAAGCCAAATACATTGCAGATTGCTTTACAAACTCGAGTGAAGTTGTTCTATCGCCCGAAAGCGATTATTCCAGAGAAAAATACAGCACCTGCACAAGATAAGCTGACGTTAGAAAAACAAGGTGAAACGGTGATGTTGAAAAACCCAACGCCTTTTTATGTCACCATTATTAATGCAGCGGCAACCACAAAATCGGATGCAAAAGATTTTACCCCCGTGATGGTTGCGCCTTTTGCCAGTGAAAATATCGGTGTTAGTGCCAGTAAATTGGGTAGCTCACCAGTACTGACTTATATCAATGACTACGGCGGTCGCCCAGAGTTGAATTTCCGTTGTCAGGCTTCGAGCTGTCAGGTTATTCCTGAAACAAAATAATTGATTATCTCAGGCCTGTCGGCATGAATGGAAAGGAGAGAACTATGACTCAACAAAAACTGACTCAGCATATTCGCAATAGCCTCTTGGTTTGCCTATTTGTAGGAGCGAGTAGTTTGTCTGCTTTTGCAGAAGACAATAATCGAGCGTTGTATCGTCCGAGCGATAACTGGAATGTTGATGGTCAACATGGCGTGTTGTATGTGTCAGGTTCACTTACTGAAAGTCCATGTCGATTGGCAATGACCTCTAGTTACCAATCGGTGTTATTAGGCAATACAGAAACGGCAGAATTAAATCGTGTGGGTGGACAAGGTCGCCCAGTTTCATTCCAAATTGAATTACTCGATTGTTTAGAAACCTCGACCTTATTAGAGAATGTGAGGACAGGGCAAACCGCGTGGAGTTCAACTCAACCTGCGGTAAAAGTACGCTTTTTAGCACCCACGGTGCCATTTATGCCGAACTATGCAAAGGTGAATGGCGCGCAAGGTATTGGTTTAGTATTGCGTGATAGTCAAGGAAAAACATTGCCACTGGGTGAAGAAAGTAACCCCGTTTTATTGGTTTCAGGGCAAGAAAAATTAACTTATTACGTCACGCCAGTCAGAACCTCGGGTCCATTAGAGCCGGGCGCTTATTCTGCATTGATTGCGTTTGAAATGATTTATGAGTAATAGAGGGCTGAAAATGAAATCGATTATTGAGAAAATAAAAGATAAAAAGCCCTTTAAAACATTAGGTTCGCTGATGGTAGCGAGTGGGTTATTACTCATAAGTGGGCAGAGCATCGCAGAGGTATTTACTATCCAAGTCAAAGTTACTGTGGTGGAAAAAACCTGTGATATTTATGGTGATAATGGCAAAGATGCTCCAATCTCAGTTGTTTTTCCCGATTTGATTATTAATCAAATCAATGGCGTTGCATATGGTGAAACACCGATTAATTATTATTTGGATTGCGAAGATTCAGCTGATAACCCCGCACTAAAAATTCAATTTATTGGGGTTGATGCTCAATCTGTACCAAATAGTACCTTTAAAACTGTTGGCAAGTTAAAAACAACAGATAATAACTTAGCAATTAAAATTAATGCTAATAACAATCAATTGAAGCTGAATGATTGGTTTCTTTTTAACTATAAAACTCAACCTAAATTAACGGCAATTCCAGTTTCCAGCGATGAAGGTGGGATTAAAGGTGGTGAATTTACTGCAACGGGTACACTCAGCGTGGAGTATCAATAATGTCTATTTCAAAAAAACAGAGACGTTGGGCGTTTAGTCTTATTGGTAGCTTAGCATTATTGAGCTATAGCACTGCAAAAGCTGTTGAAGTTAATTTTTCAGGAAATTTACTTGAAAATCCACCTTGTGAAGTGGCGGGACCTGATGGCCCAAATCAGCCTGTTAAAGTGCAATTTGGTGAAATAGGCATTACCAAAATAAATGGTATCAATTATCAACAGGATTTCACTTTAACGTTAAGTTGTGGTCCTGAATTGGGTAACTCAGTTGGATTATATCTTCAGTATATGAGTCCTTTTGTCGCGTCATATGACAGTAAAGCACTAAGCACAAGTATTAACGGATTAGGGATTCGCTTGTATCACAACGGTGTGGTGGTAGGGGTAAATACAGGGTCAAAGATGATTATGTCGAGTAATGGAACGGCTACATTACCATTATATGCAGTGCCTGTTCGTGATCCAAATCCAGCCATCACTTTGCGCGAAGGTGATTTTACCGCCTCTGCAACAGTACAAATGTTGTATCCCTAAGGAGCTTATTATGAAAAATCATTGTGTTATTGGTGGTCTTATTTTTACCTTAGTGGGTGCGTTACCGATAAGTGCTTTCGCAGATAATAGTAACACCATTGAATACAGCGGTACGTTGATTGCCTTGCCTTGTACAGTCAATCCTGATTCCGAAAATGTTTATGTCTATTTTGGCGAAAACGTCAATGCGAAAGACCTGTATACAGGTCAACGCGGCGCTTACAGCGATCGTGAGTTTAATTTTTACCTCGATGATTGTGATATTTCATTGGGTAATACTATTTCTGCTAAATTTACTGGCAGTGCGACGGCGGATGGCATGTTAAAACTGGACCCCATCAGTGAAGCTTCGGGAGTCGTCGTCGGGCTGGAAACAATAAGTGGGAAGGCATTGCCAGTTAATGATACTAAAGTAGAGTCAGTATACCCAATTAAAGACGGTAATATGGTTATTCCTATTCGAGCTTATTTAAAAGCTGATGCAGATGCTATGAAAAATAAAACCATTAAGCCAGGCTGGTTCACAGCAACGTTAACTTATACGTTGATGTATGAGTGAGATCTAAAGGCATAAAGCGCTGGAAGTGTTATTTAATTAATTTTGATATTTGGCATTTATATTTTCAATAACAGGATAAAAATGAAAAACGATGGTAGACAGCATAGTTAACTTGAGCAGCGAATAAGCGTTAAATGTAGGAGTTACGATCAGAGCGTTTGACGAAAAAGATTAATAATAACAATGAAATTAGGAAATACTCTCGTATGTGCTGAAGTAAAGGCAAATTGAAAAAAGGAACACGCTTGCAGCGTTATGAGCAAATTCATTAACGATTAATGTTTGAGTGCTTGCGTATAATGAACAATCTTAATGATACAAATACGACTATTATTGAGATCCTCTGATAAGGTTTCTAAAATGAAATTCCGTAATACCCTAATGACTGTGCTAATGGGGCTGTGTGTTTATAATGCTGCATGGGGCGTGGCCCTTAACCGCTCTACTTTTAACTTCTATGATCGACATTTGGGCATAGCACGACCGGAAACTTACACTGGTGGATATCTGCTACCTGGTCGTTATGAGGTACAAGCTATGTCTACAAACTCTTTTCCTGGCTGTTCAGGTTCAGGTGGTAGCTTCTGTGCTGAAGTTGACGCTCGCCAAGCAACTTACAGTGGGGGGATTTTACGGGTGACTACGGGAGGAGTACAAGCACCATTTCCCGGAACTGCAGGGCAAACGTGCTCTATCTGGGGGATAAACGCAGTTGCTTTTTTTGGTCAGCATCCCCATTATTATGATGAACCGAGTCAAAGCTTAATGTTTCCAACAGCCTCGGATGCGGTAGATCCAAATAGAAGTGCTTGGGCTTTCATATCCGTCAGTGAGCGTATAGAGGTACCATTCTCTTGTTATGAACTTGTTAGCGGACCTAAACGTTCATTCGATCTTGCTTATCCTGGAGAAAACTACTATATAGCGACTTCTTCTACACGCACTTATGAAAATATGTATTATCCGTATTTTGGTGGGGGTCCATCTATAAAAGCGCTGGGGCCTGATGTTACTTTGTCACTGCAATCGAATGCACTATTGTGCAATTCCAGTACTTGGAGTAAAGGGGATTGTATGTTATCTCGATATGCAGGGTGGTATGACTTTGGAACAGGTGGCGGGTTAACCCCTATTGAACCTGCGCAATGTGAGTTATCGGGGTCAACGACACTGGATTTTGGGACGATTTCAAAGAAAGATGCTATTGGTGAGTCATTGCGAACCGTATTGACAATTCAGTGCTCAAAAAATGCCACTGTTAGGATGCAGATTCTTGATAGTACACTTTCGAAAGAGGGGTTAGAGGTCGGTATAGCATTTGGCGACACTGATTCAGTGAGTCATCTGCAGAATGTAGGGAAAACTCCCGTTGAAGTATCAGTTGTCGCACAAATTAAAGGGATAGCTGAAACTACGCCGGCAGGAGAGTATGCTTTCAGTACGCCATTAGTGGTGACTTATTACTAATATTAAAAGCCCTGAGTCTATGACTCGGGGCTTTTTTGCATTCAGGTTCGCCTATTTTTATTGGCTTATACTCAAGTGTAAATTCTTTATAACAATTTACTCCCAACCTATTTACGCAATGGTCACTTCTCCTTTTCTTCCTTCCTTGCATTACTAAACTGTAAATAAGCTATAAACTTTTATTTCTTAATGCCGATAATCATAAGGTGGCGTTATTTAGAAGATTAGTATTATTAGTTATCAGATAAATCAAGCATGTCTAATATGGAAGATTTATAGCTATATATGGTTTTGGTGATATCTATAAAATTTTTCATTTAAATATGAATAAGAAGATTCTCTTTTCGTAGAAAAATTGCTACTTTTAAGATAATTCCTGTAGCTGGCATTCTTTCTTCATTAAATTAATTTTTTCTTTTTTTAATAAAAAAAGTAATGATTTATAGATGTTTGATTTTGATCAAGAAAAAATATTGCGAGGTTTTTAAGTCTGCATTGGTAATATTTTACGGGTAAAAAAACTTTATTACTCCTTTTAGGTGTTGGTGTAGATTTAAATTAATTCTATTTGTGTTCATTTGTAACAAAATGAAAAAATAAGCTAAATTAAGTTTCTAATCATAACGTGATTATCGATAAATGATATTATATGTCACTTATAATTAACATTCTATAAATAATGTTTTTTCCAGTATTTAATTATATTAATCAAATATTTAATATAACTAAAGTCAAATAAGGTACGTACTTTCCCTCATTAAAAACAATGTTATTAACTAAATATTTAGTTATGATAGTTTAATCCTATTAAACTTCATTATTTCCATCGGTTTAAACATTTTTACTCATATTTTAATCTGTCTATATTAAAAAGGAATTAATAATTAATACTATTAGAAAATAATAATTAGATTAAATTTATTTTTTGGGAATTAAGTTTATGGAATCAAATAAGATAAGTTATTACGCTGGTCGTTTTTTGCGTAAAGCAAGAAAAGATAAAAATATGACGGGGCAGCAATTAGCAAAATTAATGCATGTTAGCCAACAACAAATATCTCGATATGAAAACGGAAAAACGCCATTAACAATAGATACATTAAGTCAAATTTTAAAGTTATTAGATAAAACTTGGCCTGAGTTAATTTTTTTTGTCCAAGAAGAATCTAAGTTTGATAAAGATGAGGATGAATTTTATTCATTAAGTAAACATTTAATCAACAATCTTTTTAGATAATTAATGATTTTTATATGAATTCATATTTAGTGTTTTTATTATTTTTTTTCACTAAAATTTAATTAACGATTATGTTTTATAAAAAACACAAATAAAAGTGTTTTTTGTACCATGTATTTGTTTTTTTTACCCTGTGTTTGTTTTTTGAATAATAAATTAGAGAGAATAAAATGTTTAATAAAAAAATAACGGCTGTAGCGCTATCTACAATTATTGCTGCTTCTTTCACTACTATTGCTAATGCAGATACTCGTACCGCTCAAGCGACGGCAACTTGGCAAGCGACAGCAATTAAAGATACAACAAGTATGTTGGTTGTAACGCCATTAAAAAGCTTAACTTTTAATTATGCAGAAGGGCAACAAAGCTTTAATCAACAAAATGGAGCTTTTGATGTTGCTATTCAAGGACAAACTGGTGCAACTGATTTTAAATTAACATCAAAGATTATTGCAAATACATTATCTAGAACTATTGATGATTCAAAATTAATGGTTGGAGTTAAGTGGAATGGCGAAGATTTAGATAAAACAACAGATACTACACTTGTTGATGTTTTGGCGGGGCAAACTTCTGGTCTGGATAACTTAGCGGCAGATGGTGTTTATAATGGTGCTGACCGCGCAACAGATCGTGGTGAATTCACTTTTGTTATTGCAAGCGCCGAATCTGCTGGTGCAGCTGCTGAATTTAAAGATCTCACTGATGGTGTTTGGGATGGCGATGTGAAAGTTCAATTTACTGCAAATTGGGAAGGAACTTTCACTCCAACTCCATAGTTTATTCATGTTAATTAAATAGAAAATTTTATATTACGATAAAGATAATATAAGGAAATAGTATCTTTATCGTTATCTTATTTGAGCTTTTTTATGAAAAAAATAATACTTGCAGTTATTTTATTATCAGTGGTACCAATAAGAAGTAGTTTAGCGGTAAATGTTGGTAATATAACAGAGATAATGTCTTCAGAAGAGGGGATGCTATCAAAAGAAATAGAAAATACAGTTGATACTGCAAGATTGGTTAATTTAAGTATCGAAAAAATAGATTCTCCGTTAGAGAATGGAAAGTTAATTGAAATTAATGATCCTAATGAAATATTGTCAACACCAGCGAATATTATTCTTCCGGGGAATGCTAAAGATATATTCAAGATAATTTACCAAGGCCCTAAAGATGATAAGGAACGTTACTATAGATTAAATTGGAAAGATGACCCAATTAGTGAAAGTGGAATGACTAAGAGTTCAAAGTCTGCTTCTGCAACAACATCAGCAACAATTAGCACTATACTTGTTGTTGCACCAAGAATTGAAAATTTTAATTATAAATATGAAAAATACCAAGTCGCTAATATGGGAAATACCTCTTTTCGTGTAGTTGCATCTGGGCCTTGCTTGACGGAGAAAATTAAATTCGGAACTGAAGGGATCTGTCGCGAGCGTTATTATCTGATGCCGAAGTTAGCAGTGAAACTTCAATTAGTCGATATAAATAATAAAAAAACAAGCATTGGTATTTGGCACAAAGGAGAGTTCATTGTTGTCAAATAATTAGGAATGGACTTTAATTATGCGCAAGAGTGTTATTGCATTATCAGTAATGAGTATTATTTTTTCAAATGCTGTTCATGCCAAGGACATAAAACGAATCAAAGTGGGTGATTTTATAATTCCACCTGCTTTTGTTATGGCTTTGGAAGAAGGGATGTCTATCCCAGTATTCTTGCGACTAGACAATGAAACACAAAAAAATCAAAGTAAAGATAAAATAGCTGATGCTACAATTGTTATTGATAAAGGGAAAATTAAACTTGCTAATATCCATTTGTTAGATGCAAATCAAGGGCCTAAATTAAATAATTTATTAATTGAAAAGTTAATAAATAAAAAGGATGCTTTTTTTGATACAAATAATGGTATAACAATTGATAATGACGCTACTTTAAAACTCAATATATCATCTTTTAATTTATCATTAGATGTTGATAAGACTGCTTTTTCTCCTAAAGAAAAAATTAGAAAATTCTCACTTGGTGACTCTTCTGTAAATACGATTTCAGCGGTGGCAAATTACGATCTTGGCGTTTTTCAAAGCCAGATCAGAAAGGGAAAAAATTCATCAAGTAGTTATTTCAACTTAGATACTTTATTGGCAGTAGCTGAGCATCATATTAACGTTAACGCATCAGCTTACAGTATTGGAAAATCAAATTCTAATATTGAGCTTTACCGTGCGATGTATGAACGTGATTATAATGGATTGCGTTTTGCTTTTGGATTAATGAGTACGTGGAACCTACAATCTATTGCTAGCTTGACAACATTAAATAGTAGTAAGGTTTATGCTGCTTCTATTGGTAACAATTCATCCAGTATCGTTGTTAATAAGCAACATTCGCTAACACCAATTTATGCATTTTTAAATAGCCCAGGCGAGGTACGAATTTATCGTAATGGGAAGTTATTAAATATTCAAAATTTTCCAATGGGAAGTTATGAAGTTGATACCAGCATTCTACCATTTGGTATTTATGAGGTTACAGTTGAAACTGTTATAGACGGTAAAATTATTACAACACAAAATCAAACTATCAATAAATCCTTTGGTTCTAAAGGTATTAATTTTGAAAAATTGAGCTGGGAAATTTATGGTGGCTATATTGATTTTGACAAGAAAAGATATGTTCGAGGTAAATATAATCAGCGTAACTCGTTAGATAAGAGCTATTTATTTGGTGCTTCAGCTGCAAAAGGTTTTCCTGTGCTATCAGGACTAAATATACAAATGTCTAACTATGGTTATGACAACTTTTTGGTCAATGAAAGTAGCGCAAATCTTTCTTTAAATCAGTATATGTCAGTTTCTTGGCAGGGAATGATTGAGAATCATGGTAGTCATCGAAATATTGCGACGTTATCCGTAAATATACCTGAAGGGTATGGGTCTATATGGGCATCCAAAGAAAAAGCTGTTATTAAAGGTGATTTACCTGTCTATGATGCTGACAGTTATTCTTATGGTGCAACTATGAACTTCGATAAAGTTATTGAGCGTACTGGTACTTTTACTATTAGTAGTACAACAGATAAACGCACTAGAAGCGATTCAATTAACTATGAATATGCGAATACATTATTTTCAGGTCGTTACGGTACTGTCGGTTTAAGGGCGGGTGTTCAGCGTTATCATTATGACGACCAAAAAAGTATGAATGAAAAATTTGTGAGCCTTGATTTTTCACTTCCATTAGCGACATGGTTAAGTACAGGGGTCTCTTCAAGTAATGGTAATGTTAAAGCTAATATTTATGCGAATAAAAATTTTGAAGATTCTGCTATTACTAATATAGGCGGCTCAGTTTCTAAATTAGTCAAAGATAAAAATAATGGAGAATCTGATATTTCCACTATGGCTTATGCATCTTATGACATGAAATATAATTCTGGAATGATAACAATTAACAGGCCTGATAATAATCGACTTAATGGTAATTTTACCTCAAGAGGTGCTGTAGCTTATAGTGATGGAATTGTTATGCCTAGTGGGCAGCAAGGTAAATCAGGAGTCATTATTAATTCAGATATTTATGGAAATGGCAGTATGACTGCTCGCGTTAATGGGCAAAGTTATCCAATTAGTGGGAAAAACACCTTTATTCCATTATCACCTTATTCAAACTATGACATTCAATTAATGAATGATGCAAAGTCTAAAGATAGTTTTGATATTGTTTCAGGACGAAATAAGTTAGTAACTTTATATCCAGGTAATATTGCTATTTATAAACCAGAAGTTAGGCAGCTTGTTACTGTATTCGGTCGACTTAAATCGCCAGATGGTGAGTTTATTAAATATGCATCGATCCGTAATCATATTGGCAGAACTAAAACAGATCAAAATGGTGAGTTTTCCATGGATGTTGATATTCGCTATCCGGTTATTTCTCTTCTACAAGAAGATGAGAAAACAATCTGCGAAGCCGATTTAAATTTAGCAGGCGCGCGTGGTGCATTATGGCTAGGTGATGTGACTTGTGATCCACAAAGAATAGTTGCGCAAAGACAATGAGAATTTCATGATGAATAAGACGATTTCCACTATTTTTTTGACGAGTTTTCTATTAGCTAGCGATATTGCTTTAGCTACAACTGTTACTAACAGTTATGTTTTTATCGAAAATGGTGTGGATAGTGAATATTTTATTACACCGAAAACGACTGATCCCCGATTTTCTGGAGCTAATAAATATACCCGCTATTCTGGTAGCTCACAATTAAGTTTGGGGTATATGGGATACGTTAATACTAGTATTAGAGCGAACCAAAATGTTGATATTTGGTTAGAGAATTCGCCAATAGATGGACCTTTTACAGGAAATAGATGTATGCGTGGCTATTGTGGCGATGATAGCGGCTATTGGCCTGCCCAATATATTGGCAGTGATGGTGCGTATAAAATAGTGCAGAGTGATGTTCGAGGGGAATCAACCTATGCGCGAGGGATATTTAGTGATTCAACCTATCGGTATTTCCTATCTGTACCGGTGGGTACTGTAGAAACGTATAGCTATAGAGCTTGTATGACCACAGTCGATTATGATCCTAGTCGGGGAGAGTCTTGTCGAGGTGTTGGTGGCAATATTATTGCGTCACATGAGTTTGTAATAACTAAATCAGGCCATATTAAATTAACGGCTACGGGGGCAATGCAAGAAGTTTATATTGATACTAACGGTAACCCAAGCCTTGGCCCGGGTGCAGAGTTTTGTCGCTTGGGTACAGTTTCTCGAGTAGATGGTTTGATTTGTCAAATGATCAATCATGAAACGACAGGGGATATTTTTACAAACATTCGGTTAGGACTAAAAATAAACTCGACTTTAATTCCGTTCACGCCAACAGGAAGCTCAATAAAAATTGGGCCTGATGACGGAAGTGATAATTGGTATAATTATAATACAACTTATAATGCTAATTATTATTTTACAAACAATAGCAATCATATTGCTATCTTTTTCTCAAACACCTTTTTTAAACAACTGATAGCTCAAAATGTAGATTTTACGAATAGCCAAGACTTTTTTACATTCTCATTTACTAATACAGCTGCACCCCAATCTGGATTCTATGAGTTTACACCTTCAAACCAATTAGTGATTAAACCACGAGATTATGGAATTAGCATTGTTCCTAGCGATTTCGTACCGAATCCATCGAAAACGGGGAAAGTAGGCGCATCAGAGCCGCCTATTGAATTTAATTATATTGTTACGACAAGTGGCCCAAGGCAGGCTGATTCAATTACAGCTCGAGTAGAAGGGCCAAATATTAATGTTAGTGGGCGAAATTATTGTTTGTTCACATCCGATGATGACAGATATCAAGTGCCATTTTCTGCTTATCTTTCATTTAAAAATGCCTCAGGTATTGAGGAGTCGTATCGTTCAAATTGTGATAGTACTGAAATTTCTATGAAAAATGCACTCTGGGTAGAAACACCATGGGATATTCCTAATCAAGATTTAGGGTCATTTTACCGTACAAATTTAGATTTAAGCTTTCCAATGAACGACTCAAATTCACTTTTTACTTTAGATGGTATTGATTGGTTAGGTACCGTTTCTGCGAGTGGAACTGTTGTTGTAAAAGCTATTTGGACTGGGCCAGATGTACATTAGAGGCTTCGTCGTTTCTATAGTAAATGAAAATGGTCTGTTTTAAGAATAGTAGCTATTTGGGATATTAAATGAATCAGTTAGTTCTAATCGATAAATTTATATATGATGAAAATAAAAATTCCTTGTAAAAACATATTATTAGTTTTACTCCTTTTGTCTTTTGGGAGAGCTTATGCGTTGTATATTAGCTCTGATATATCGTCATTAGAGGCAAGTAAAACATTTTTTTCAAAATCCTATATTAATGATACTAAAAAGACCAATTTGTATGATTTTAGTGCATATAAAATTGATAAACCGGGAAGTACAGAAAAAGGGCAGGCTATTATTGATGGGGAGATTATTTTTACACCACTAAAAAAAATCTTACTACCCGGTGAACAGGAGTTTTTTAAAATTTTTTATCGCGGAAATAGCGATGAAAAAGAACGTTATTACAAGATTATTATTAGTGAAACACCACTTGAAATGCAGAGTGAAAATCGACGTGAAAGACAATCTTTGTTTTATCCTACTATGAGCCTAGAAACCTATTTTGTCGTGAGACCAAAAGATATCAATTTTAAATATGAGGTTAATACCAATGAAGGGGTGATAAAAAATATCGGTAATACCTATTTTCGAGTCATCTTACACGATGATTGCAGTTCTGAGGATGAAACGCCGTTAGTATTATATTTGTTACCACAGGAAGAGTATCGAGATTCAAAAGTAAAAAATAAAAGTCGAAAATATATTGTGATTTTTGATAAATATTATCCTATTGGCAATTGTGAAACATTCTAAATAAATGGGTTGAAATTATAGGTTTAATTTATTGATTGTTATGCATAACGTGATTGAAATGATGAAAAATCAAGAAGGAGGCTAATTTTAGCCTCTTTTTTTTGAATAAGATAAATAATGATAAGAAAAAAATTATGTTTAACATGATGGTTTGGCAGAATTAAGTACATAAAACAATTAAATTGGTTTAAGGATAGCCCGGTTAATAACTATGAAAATTTACTATAGAGTAACAAATTAGAATTTTGCAAACAATACTTCACTTAAATTTACAAAGTAAGTCGTAAATGGATTTGTTTTATTTTATTAGTATGATTAACTCAATATAATTGCTTAAAAGATAACTAATATATTTTTAGATGAATTATTATAAAAATTTTTATAAAACAAATTGTTATATTGAAATTAAATTATGTCATTATGTGACTTTGAGGTTTCCATTAATTTCAATATGTAAAAAATTATTATTTTTAGAGTTTAATATTAATTAACTAGTCATTTTATGATTAAAGCAAGATTATTAACTATTTCAATAGTTCTGTTTGAACATCGTTTATTATAAAAATAGTATTGTTTTGGTTTTTAACGCTTACTTTACGCTTGATTTGTGTAATTTAGATGCCACAGCTAAAAGCCATTGTTAAAGTATGGTTTTTATTTTTTTTATTTGGCATTAGAATTTACTTCCCTTGTAAAACACTGTGATTGTTTGTTTTTACTATACAATTCACTTGTTTTTAGGAGTAAAAAAGCCAAAATGGAATGAATTAGTATGAATAATTTAATATCAACGACTAAAGATCACATAGCAATTGCCATCGGCTATGAGCTTTCAAAGTTAAGAAAATTACGAAACCTATCGGGAAAGAAACTTGCTGAAATGATAGATATTTCACAGCAACAGATTTCTCGATATGAAAGAGGTACTTGTCGTATCAATACCGACACATTAGTTTATTTATTATATAAATTAGGTACCTCTCTTGATGATTTCTTTATTGGTGTATCTTTGAGATTAAAAGAAATAGATCCTGAATTATATAAAAATTATCGATTTCTGTTTTATCCCTTAACTAGAGATAGCTATAAAAAATATTTTAAATTTGATGATACATCTCATTTTGGTTGACGCTATTCTATTGAATTTATTTTTAATTAATTTTATTAATTAATTTAATGGGTTTTTAGCTGCACTTATTTATTATATTTGTGTAGTGATAAGCTTATGTTAAATATAAATTGAAATATAAGAAAATAATTCAATATCTAATATTGGGTTGTCTTTGCTGTGTATTTTATTTAAATATTAGAGAGATTATAGTATGACATTTAAAAAAATTGTTCTCACTACTACATTATTTGCAAGTACTGCTGGTATGAGTTTAAGCACGAGTGCTTCACCATCAGCAGAAGTTACATTACAAGGTGTTATCACGAGTACAACCTGCGATGTGACGATTAATGGTGGGAAATCTATTTTAAACGTTGGTGTATTTAAGCCAGCAGATTTCGTGGCAAATAAAATGTTAGGTGCCGTCAAGATGCCTGTCACACTAACTAATTGTAAAGCTGATGAAACGGGTGATTTGATTATTCAAGGCTTAACGTCTGTCGCTAATAATGACCAAAATATTTTTGTTAGTAATGATGCAGAAAAAGTTGGTTTCATGGTTGCGCAAGATGATGGAAAAACGATTGTTAAAAATGGTCAACGTATTGGTTTGGATGCTAAAGAAGATGGTGTGACTGAGTATGTCTTTACCGTTGGTATGGCTTCTGCTGCCGCAAATCCTGAGCCAAATGCTTACAGCGCTCCTATCTTAATTTCTTATATCGTTAATTAATTTATCGGTAACTAATGCGAGTTAGCAGGAGATATCTCCTGCTAACTCTAATAAAGGTTGTGTGGATGATGCGTATTTATCGTTTTTTGTGGTTGAGTGTGATGAGCCTTTATTTTTTTTGTACTCATGCAATGGCCGGGATATCTCTAGATAGTACTCGAATTATTTTCGCGGAAGGTCGTGAAGCAAAAAGTCAATCGATAGGTGTGACAAGCAGTACCCAGTCAGTAACTCCTTATTTGGTGAAGGCGCAAGTGATGGGAGATGTTCGAGGGATACAAATGCAAACGCCTTTTTCTATAACACCATCACTTTTTCGCTTAGAACCAGGAAGTTCTAATCAGTTGCGGATATTGAAGACTGGAAATCAAGTGTTGCCTCAAGATAGAGAGTCTATCTTTTACCTTCGAGTCATGGCGCTACCATCAGGGCAAGAAAAAGAGTCTACATCGACAATAAAATTAGGTGGTGCTATTACAGTGTCAACTGGAAATGTGATTAAACTTTTCTATCGCCCATCTAAATTATTAATGACCCCACAGCAAGCGATGGCGTCACTGCAATTTTCACGCCACGGGCACGTATTGCAGGTAAATAATCCAACACCTTATTTTGTCACTTTATCATCACTGTCTTCTGGGGGGAAAATCGTTCCAATCAGTGTTCGTGAGCAAAATACAATGATTGAACCTTTTGGAACAATGGCGTACCCGGGTGCAAGTGTGGTGGGAAAAGTGACATGGAAAGCCATTAATGATTATGGCGGAACGGAGGTTTTCCATGGCGTTATTCGATAACTCAATGGTTTTAAAGTTCTTTATAGGAATGAGTGCATTATTTAGCAGTTCGGTAGTGCTTGCCACATCAGCATCTGTCGAATTTAGTGCAAAAATTGCCTATGAGGGAGCTTGTGAGATAGCGGTACCACCAACGGTAATTTTTAATCATGGCGAAGAGATTTTACCGAGCCAAATAGAGGCAAAGGATGCCGCGGCGAAAAAAAACTTTAATTTGATGCTGACTAATTGCAACGGGGTTGGTGTGACACCGAAGATTAGTATCGTAGGCCCTTCAAATGCTGATTATGGCGATGATTTATTTTTAGACCCTATTGGTACTACATCAATCGGCTACGGTATTTTATTGAAAACTGAAGGGAATGCAACGTTCCAACCAAATGTGAATTTAGCGAGTAATAAAACCATTTCAACGGTTGATCATTGGGACAAAAGTACGAGCTTGGACACTATCAATGGCGCATTACCTATAGTGGCTATTTTAAGCTGTGGGCGTTGTGATGCTAAGGGACGTATTGGTGGTGAGTTGAATGCTACTGTGACTTTTGATTTTCAATACGATTAATTCATGAGGCGAACAATGAAATTACTGACCTTTACTTTTCAATGTATGGGAGGGCTCGTTTTCATGTTTACGATTAATTCGATGGTATTAGCGGCGGATCTTTCCATGATGGCATCAATAGCGAAGAAAGGCGTAGGGTGCGAAATAACCTTACCGCAGAATGTATTGACTTTTGCTCCCCTAAGTATGCGTCAGCTTAAAGGCCCAATTCAAGCTCACCAAATTAAGTCGTTAATTGTGCGCTTATCCTGTGTAAATGAAACTGAATTAATTAAGCCAATGCTGACCTTGCGAGGTATCACACCTTATGCAGAAGATTTGCATCAAACTGTATTTTTAGATGATACGCCTAACGGGGTTGGGTTCATGGTGCGTCAGTCACCGGATGATAAACCAATCGGGTTATTAGATTTTTATCAGCCTGATGCTGCGATTGGTAATGATAACACTGTGCAACCACTTAATGTTCTGAATAACGACAATCAATACAAAAGCGATAACGTATTGTGGGTTGGGATTGTAGGACCGTTGCAAAGTAACATTATTGCAGGGCGTTTTCATGCATCGCTGACCATCAATGTGGCATTTCAATAGTGGATATCGACATGAGGGTGAAACGCTTAATTGTATGTTTTAATTTGATAAATAAGACTGTATTAGGGTTTGTGATTGCCGTTTGGAGTGTAGCGGGTATTGCTGATACCAGTAGTAGTACGTTTAATTTCACTGCAATATTTGTGGGGGGAAGTTGTGAAATTAGCGCACCCACGAGCATTCAGTTTAATGATGGTGAGGCGTTACGGCCTTCTGAAATTGAACAAGGAATAGCCGCAACAACGCAGTCATTTAATCTTATTCTCAGTAAATGTAGCGGATGGGGATTAACACCTTCTGTCAAAGTGAATGGTCAGAAAACGTCAGACTTTGGTCCTGCACTTTTTCGCAATACGTTAGGTGCGATGGATTCAAATGGTTATGGAATTTTATTAGCGACAGATGGAAATACCTCGTTTGTTTCAAATCCTAATTTAGCCGCGACAGGGACAATCTTAGCTAAAAATTGGAATTCAGAGTCGCAACTGGATTCGATAGATATCCGCATTCCAATAGTGGCGAAATTGACTTGTGGCAATTGCGATTATGCAGGGCGCCAAAGTGGTGCATTTAAAGCGACGGTTACTTTTGATTTTGTATATGAATAAGGCTAGTGAGTTATCGACATGAACAATATTAGGCTCAAACAAGTTTGTACAACTTTAATTTTTGCTGCTTTGTTGGTCTGGGGATTACTTTTCGCCAAAGAGAGCTATGCAGAAGGCGGGCTTAGCTTAGATCAAACTCGAGTCGTGTTTGATGGAGACGCGAAGAGTGCCAAAGTGACATTAAACAACCAAAGTGAGCGTGTGTATTTGATCAATAGTCGAGTATTAATGACACCCGATGGGAATGAGAGATCGACAGCAGTACTGCCATTTATGGTGACGCCTCCTTTGTTCCGGTTAGAGAAAGAAAGCCGCAATACAGTGTTAATTTCTCGCAATAACATTTCGGGCTTACCTACTGATCGTGAATCTTTATTTTATCTGAGCTTTTTAGCAATTCCATCAATAAAAAAAGGTAGCGAAGAGGTAACGGAAAAAGGATCAACCACGACACAAGTGTCTTTTGGTATCCGTATGTTAATTAAACTATTTTATCGGCCAACTGGTTTTTCGATGCCAGTATTGGCAGCGCCTGAAAAATTGACCTTTGTTCAGCAAGGTATGCAATTACAAGTTACTAATCCGACGCCTTATTACCAGACGTTAGCGCAACTGACACTTAATGGGCAGTCTATCAATGTGCGTGAACAAGGTGCGATGATAGCGCCATTTTCAACTCAAACTTATCAAGTGAAAGCGCAAGCGCATGATATTCATTGGTCTGTCATTAATGATTTCGGTGGGTTAAGTGAAACCTTTCATTGGGCGCAATAAGTGAATGAGGAGTAGGACGATGAAGAGCAAGTACACCCTATTTCCGAAAGGTATTCATAGCTTGGTGATTATTTTATTCTTAGCCAATATTTCAGTAGCGAAAGCCGAAATACCGAGTGAGAGTAATGGAATTGTCTTGCAAGGCACAAGGGTAATTTATCCTAGTAATGAAAAGAATGGCATTACTTTTACGGTGACTAATCGAACATCGCAAGTCTATTTATTGCAATCGAGGGTTTTGTCGTGGCCAGTTTTGGCGGCTCAAGATGACTTGCAATTATCGGAAGAAACGAAAGGTGAGGTGACCACTAATGCGCCATTTATTGTGCTGCCGCCGTTAATTCGTTTTGCACCTTTGGATGAAATGACATTACGTATTCGGTTGACAAAAAATACATTACCAGTAGACCGTGAATCAGTATTCATGTTGGCGTTAAAAGCCATTCCAGCACAATCAGACTCTGAAGAGCGGTCTGGCGCAAAGATGGTACTAGCCTTGCAAAATAGCCTCAAATTATTTTATCGCCCTGAAGGTTTACCTTTTATGGACGGTGATGAACGAGCAAAACAATTGCAGTTTTCACATCAGGGTATGCAGCTTGAGGTTAAGAATCCAACACCTTATTACGTGACGATGAGTGATATTTCTGTCGATATGGATTCTGTATCGTTTGAGGGACATTCCATGATTGCGCCTTTTTCGGTTGAGCATTATGGACTCTCTACGTCAGGTGGTCGCTCGGTGAGTTGGCAAATTATCGATGATAATGGGCTTAAATCCACGGTACAAACTCAGAGACTAAATACCGCACTTTAATATTTCCACACAAATTTTTTTACGATGGAACACAGCCATTGGGGGTTAGTGTGCCTGTTGATTAATTGAGATAGATGTATGCAAAGTATTCGAAAACAAAAAATGAATAAAGCGCAGGGGCTGCCAATGCTTTTTCGCTTAAAGTTATTAAGTGTGGGCGTAATATTGGGCGTGTCGCCATTGGCTTACTGTGGAGACTATTTCGATCCGAGCTTTTTGACTTTGAGTGGTGAAAATAGCCAAGTTGATTTGTCGGCATTTAGTCAAGAAGGTGGTGTTGCCGAAGGGGATTATACGGTTGCCGTGTTTGTGAACCACCAAGATGCAGGGCAATTTACGCTTCATTTTGAAAAAAACGTGAAACAAGTCATTGTGCCTGAATTAACGCCTGCTCTTTTGGCATCATGGGGGGTGAATGTGACCAATGTGCCAAAGCTTAAATCGTTACCTTTGAAAACCCCAATTGACGATTTAGCGGCTTATATTCCGCAGGCGACCACAAAACTAGATTTGGCGCGTTTGCGTTTAGATATCAGTATTCCGCAAGTGGCGATGAATTCGGTGTTAGCTCGTCAAATGGACCCGGCACTGTGGGAAGATGGTATTTCTGCGTTGATATTAAATTATAGCCTCAGTGCAGGTCGAAACCGTAACCATAGTGCGAGTAACAGAACTTCACAGGCCGATAATCTATTTGCTTCAGTGAGGGGGCGTGTCAACTTTGGGCCGTGGCGCTTAAACAGTACGATGACTCATACCCGTTTTGGCTATAGTGGGCAATCGGAGCAAGGAAATCGAACTCAGCAACAAACACGTTTTTCGAATACTTATTTGTCTCGTGATATTCGTGGGCTACGCTCGACATTATTGGTAGGGGAAGCCAGTACCGGAGGTGAAATATTCGATGGCGTGCCATTTAAAGGAGTACAACTTACCTCAAATGAGCAAATGTTACCGAGTCAGCTGCGTGGTTATGCACCTGTGATTAGTGGTGTTGCCAATACAAGTGCCCGTATTACGGTGCGTCAAAATGGCAATGTGGTGTATGAAACCTATGTGGCACCGGGGCCTTTTTATATAAATGATATTCAACAAGCTGGATTATCTGGCGACTTTGATGTGACCGTGACGGAAACTGATGGTACTGAACGCCGCTTTATTGTGCCTTATTCCGCATTGCCGATGATGTTGCGTCCTGGTAGTTGGAAATATGAATTAACAGCGGGGCGTTACAATGGCTCACAGACTCAAGGATCGAAGCAATCAGATTTCGTGCTCGGTACGGGAGTGTATGGTTCACAAAGTGGGATCACATTATTCGGTGGTGTACTTGCAGCAAAGGATTACCAATCCATCAGTGCGGGGTCGGGGATCTCATTAGGGGAGATTGGCGCAGTTTCGGCAGATATTACTCAGTCAGTTGCCAAGTTTCAAACAGTGGCGGGGAAATCTGATCGCAAAACGGGTCAATCATACCGGTTACGCTATTCGAAAAGTTTAGTCTCAACGGGTACATCTGTAGATTTAACGGCACTCCGTTATTCGACAGAACATTTTTATAATTTTAGTGAATTTAATAGTCAGGGCTATAGCCTTGAAGAGGGGGTCACCCCATGGACTTTGCAACGTCGTCGTAGCAGCTTCCAAACACAATTAAGTCAACAATTAAACGGATACGGTACGCTACATTTTCGAGCGCATCGAGATGACTATTGGGGGGGAAGTAAAACCTTAACAGGATTATCCTTGGGATATAGCGGAACGGTGAAAAATGTCAGCTTTGGTGTGAATTACAATGTTGACCGAATGAAAGATACAAATGGAAATTGGCCTGAAAACCGTCAAATCAGCGTCAATATGAGTATTCCTTTGCGTGTTTTTGGTTATTCAGAGGATTTACAGTCTATCTATGCGACTTCGACGATGACCCAGGATAATCAAGGGCGGACACAAAATCAAATTGGGCTGAGTGGTAGTCTAGTTGATAGTGCGATGTCGTACAGTGTCTCACAAAGTTGGGGAAACCAAGGGCAAACAGCGGTTAGTAATGTCAATTTAGGATATCAAGGCAATAAAGGTAGTTTAAGTACGGGGTATAGCTACAGTGGTGATTCTCGTTCCATTAATATGAATGCCAGTGGTGGACTTCTAGTTCATGCCGGTGGGGTGACATTATCTCGCTCAATGGGTGAATCAGTAGCGTTGGTCAGTGCTCCTGGTGCGTCTGGAGCCCACTTGACTAATGGTAATGCGACCGTAGATTGGCAAGGCTATGCTGTTGCTCCTTATTTATCTGATTATATGAAAAACAGCGTGGGAATCGATCCGACAACATTGCCTGAGGGGGTGGATGTAACGCATTCAAATGTAAATGTTTATCCAACCAAAGGGGCGGTAGTTAAGGTGAATATTGCCACCCGCGTTGGTTATCAGGTATTAGTGACGTTGAAGCAATCAAATCAGCAACCCGTACCATTCGGTGCTATCGCAACATTAATGAATGCTACTAGCGCGGATGAGGTTAGCAGTATTGTTGGCGATATGGGGCAAGTATATCTAGCGGGCCTTCCTGAAGAGGGGGAATTATTAGTTAAATGGGGAGAGACACCAGACCGCCAATGTCGAGTGAAATTTGCACTTACGCATTTGAACATAAATTCAGATAACCCAATACGCCAAGTGACTTATACCTGCAACAGTGTAATTGATAAAAAAATTATGTTAGCAGAGCCTAAATAAGTAGAAATGAGTTCTATTCTACTCACGTTAGAACATGAAAAAAATAATCAAAAACGTATATTTTTACGTTGAGTTCATATTAATTGAGATGTTGGATTTCTGAAGGTGAAAATAAAATGCCAATAAATTTATTAAATAAATAATCACTTATATTTCGTAGTGATGGAATAAATTTCAATTTAATATAATGTAATGAAAAGGGCGAGCTTAATGATATTTAAATTAAAAAATAGTTATTATCGATGGATAGTCACTATATTAATTGGAATTGGGTACTTTTTGGTAGGAATGAATAATTCTTATGCGGCTAGGATTAATGCTTCAATTAATGAAGGTTTTATACCAGTAGGCTCTTTTTCAGGTTCAGTCACTGTTCCTGCGAATACATATTTAAATGAAAGTGACTCCTTATATTCAGGCTTTGCATTTGCACTTACAAGTATGGGAGGGGGTATTTGTTCCAGTAACCAAAGCAATTGGAAAACAATTGATGGTTATTATGGATATGAATTAGAGACTGGCATTTTATTAATTATATATGATACAAATATTACAGGAAGTGTAATTTCTTCTTCGCATGGGACAGTAGCAGTTAATGGTACATTTAATCGTTATGGCGTTTTATCTGGAGCGATACCACCAAAAACAAATTCAGAAAATTGTTACTCTTATTTAACTGAAAGTTTTAGAACACCAAGCAAAACGACAATACAAATAAATGGTCAATATGGTTACTATATTTCATCTCGTGCAGTTGCCGGTTCTTTTTCATTACAAAGAATTGGGTTGCGACGGGCTCAAGGTCAGGGAACAAATGGTGATTACATTAATATTAATGCTTCTGATTTACTAACGGTCACCTATATTCCCCCATTGAATTGTTCTATATCCGCGCCACCAACCATTAATTTTGGCACAATTAGTGGGCTAGATGTGAAGGAGAATACATTCTTAGCACAACAAGTTGGAAATTTGAATATTAATTGTTCTAGCGATGATTTCAGTAGAGCGGCGAGTGTGAAGGTGCAAATCTTGGGTGAGGCGGTACCAAATTATAGCTATATTCTACAGCTACGTAATGAAAGGAATGAACCTGCCCCAGGAGAAATACGAGGTTGGATAAATAGACCTGCGGATCAAACCTGTAGCGGTTATGGAAGTGTAACTGATGGTTTATATTTTGGTGACAGCAGTAAATGGTATAGCAGTGGCGAGCTAAAAGTAGGTACAAATATAATTCCTTATGTCTTTAATTTGTGTGGCAGTGGCCACAATAAAGCCAATAATTTGGGGCGCGCAAGTGCTACTGCGACCATTAATCTTTTGTGGAATTAAATTGAGTGATGAGTTTAAGTGTAATACTTAAGCGTTCCACTTAAGACAAACATTGATGATAAATACCGATAAAAATGATAGCTCACTGCTAGCTATAATCATTTTACTTTGACGATTAGGCAGAAATTGATTTGGTTTTCATTTGGTTAAGGAAATTGAAACGCACTTATTTTAATCGTTTTTTTTCAAGAAACGTTGTCAGTTATCACTAAATTTACGACTAATTGCTTCAGAATCATAAATCACCTTGATCCCTGATAGTGAACTCAGGTTTAATAAGGGTAATGTTTTGCGCAATAAGGGCGCCTTAAAGTGAAATTTTGCGCAATAGAATGGATTCAGCACTGCGATAGCCTATTTTATTAACAGTTGGCTGTCAGGAGCGTAGCAAATAAGATCAAATTGCGTTAGTTTCATGGTCTGGCTGTGAAATTAGTCATAATTTTGAAATGTGAAAACTGGCTTAAGTACGTTTTTATCCTACCTGGAGTATACTGATGACGACTCGTAAAACCCTTGCTAATGCTATCCGCTTTCTAAGTATGGATGCGGTTCAAAAAGCAAAATCAGGGCATCCTGGCGCGCCTATGGGCATGGCTGATATTGCTGAAGTGCTTTGGCGCTCACACATGAACCATAACCCAGCAGATCCACATTGGGCAAATCGTGACCGTTTTGTATTATCAAACGGACATGGTTCTATGTTGATTTATAGCTTATTGCACCTTACTGGCTATGACTTATCAATCGAAGAGTTAAAAAACTTCCGTCAACTACATTCTAAAACACCGGGCCATCCAGAATATGGTTATACACCGGGTGTTGAAACGACTACCGGTCCATTAGGACAAGGTATTGCAAATGCTGTTGGTTTTGCAATCGCAGAGCGTACATTAGCGGCACAATTTAACCGTCCAGGTCATGATGTTGTTGATCACCATAGCTATGTATTTATGGGTGACGGCTGCATGATGGAAGGTATCTCACACGAAGCTTGTTCTTTAGCGGGTACCCTGAAATTAAATAAACTGATCGCATTCTATGATGACAACGGTATTTCTATCGATGGTGAAGTAGAAGGTTGGTTTACAGACGATACCGCAGCACGTTTTGAAGCTTACAATTGGCATGTGATCCGTGATATTGATGGCCATGATGCAGATCAAATTAATGCGGCAATTAATGAAGCGAAAAACCAAGCAGATAAACCAACACTTATCATCTGTAAAACAGTGATTGGTTTTGGTTCACCTAACAAAGCGGGTTCAGAATCTGTTCACGGTGCGCCATTAGGTGATGCAGAAATCGCGGCAACACGTGAAGCGTTGGGCTGGCATTATGCGCCATTCGAAATTCCACAAGAAATTTATCAAGCTTGGGATGCACGTTCTGCTGGCAAAGAAAAAGAAAGCGCTTGGGATGTTAAATTTGCGGCTTATGCAAGTGCATTCCCTGAGCTAGCAAAAGAATTTACACGTCGTATGGCGGGTGAGTTACCTGCAAGCTTTGATGCTGATGCGAAGAAGTTTGTTGAACAACTGCAACAAAATCCAGCGAATATCGCGAGCCGTAAAGCTTCACAAAATGCATTGGAAGCTTTTGGTAAAGTATTACCTGAATTTATGGGCGGTTCTGCTGACTTAGCACCTAGTAATTTAACTATGTGGTCAGGTTCTAAAGCACTGAACGTAGATGTTGCAGGTAACTACATCCATTACGGTGTTCGTGAATTTGGTATGTCAGCTATTATGAACGGTATTGCGTTGCATGGTGGCTTCATTCCTTACGGTGCAACTTTCCTCATGTTTGTTGAATACGCGCGTAATGCGGTTCGTATGGCAGCATTGATGAAAATCCGTAGCATCTTCGTTTACACACATGACTCTATCGGTCTAGGTGAAGATGGCCCAACGCATCAGCCAGTAGAACAACTTGCAAGCCTGCGTGTGACACCAAATGTCAGCACATGGCGTCCTTGTGACCAAGTCGAATCTGCGGTTGCATGGAAATATGCTGTTGAGCGTAAAGATGGTCCAAGTGCACTGATTTTCTCTCGTCAAAATCTGGAACAGCAACCTCGTACCGCTGAGCAATTAGCGAATATCGAAAAAGGTGCTTATATCCTGAAAGATTGCGCGGGCACACCAGAGCTTATTTTTATCGCAACTGGTTCTGAAGTTGAATTAGCTGTGAAAGCGGCTGACCAACTGTCTGCTGAAGGTCGTAAAGTTCGTGTGGTTTCAATGCCATCAACAGATGCATTTGATAAACAAGATGCGGCATACCGTGAAGCGGTTCTACCTGCAAATGTTAGCGCTCGTGTGGCTATCGAAGCGGGTATTGCGGATTACTGGTTCAAATATACAGGTCTGAATGGTGCAATTATTGGTATGCATTCATTTGGTGAATCAGCTCCGGCAGAACTTCTGTACAAAGAGTTCGGTATTACGGTTGAAAATGCAGTTGCATCAGCAAAAGCATTATTGAAATAGCTCCCAAATTAATTGCTGGTAAGTGACGGCAATAGAGCTAAAAAGCGCTCTTGTATCAATTTAGGTACAAGGGCGTTGTTTTTTTGTGCATTCGTACCTGTTTTGCTATTGCGTTCTGTAAATTTATCCCTTAATCTAATTCTAGATAAGCTGAACCGTTTCAGTTTTAGTTAATCCAATGAAAAAAAATATCAAAAATGTCGAGTGAAGCACACTTTTGATGTTTGACAGCTAAAATGAGCAGTAGAGTTTGTGTGAGTCAGTTATCCTAAGCAACCGTGTGATTTTGCTCAGATATAAGGTATTCAATGGCAATCAGGGTAGCAATTAATGGCTTTGGTCGGATTGGTCGAAGTGTTTTAAGAGCTTTATATGAATCTAGCCGCCGAGCGGAAATCGTGGTGGTGGCAATCAATGAGCTGGCCGAGCCTGAAGGCATTGCGCACTTGTTGAAATATGATTCAAGCCATGGGCGCTTTGCTTGGGATGTGCGTCTCAATGGTGAGCTTCTACAGGTTGGTGATGACAATATCCGTATATTTCATCAATCTGAGATAAACCAATTGCCTTGGAAAGAGTTGGGAATCGACATTGTACTCGATTGCAGTGGGGCTTATGGCTCCCGTGAAGATGGCTTACAGCATCTTGCATCTGGCGCAAAAAAAGTGTTGTTCTCTCATCCGGGTACTGACGATCTTGATGCGACCGTTGTGTATGGCGTTAATCATGATAGCCTTAGACAAGAAGATAAAATTGTCTCTAACGCATCTTGCACCACAAACTGTATTATTCCTATTATCAAATTATTGGATGACGCGTTCGGCATTGAATCAGGCACGGTGACAACGATCCACGCATCAATGAATGACCAACCAGTTATCGATGCTTATCATAAAGACTTGAGGAGAACGCGTGCGGCAAGCCAATCTATTATCCCTGTTGATACTAAGCTAGCTGCCGGAATTACCCGTATTTTTCCGAAATTTGAAGGTCGCTTTGAGGCTATTTCGGTGCGTGTGCCAACCATTAATGTGACGGCAATAGACTTGAGTGTTACTGTGCATGAAAACGTCTGTGTCGAAAAAGTGAACTCACTATTGCACGGCGCCGCACAAGCACATTTTCGTGGTATAATAGACTATACTGAATTACCACTTGTCTCGACGGATTTTAATCATGATCCCCACAGTGCCATTGTTGATGGAACTCAAACGAGAGTAAGTGGTCAGCATTTAATTAAAACCCTAGTCTGGTGTGATAACGAATGGGGTTTTGCTAACCGGATGCTAGATACAACACTAGCGATGGCAAAAACAGGTTTCAACTAATTGACTACTGATAATCAGCTATTGATATACAAAAAAGTTTGGTATGCCTGATTATTTACATAGGGTCGATAAAAATTTTATAGAGAATCAACAAGAGGATTCACCATGTCTGTAATTAAGATGACCGATTTGGACCTAGCGGGTAAACGCGTTTTTATTCGTTCTGACCTAAACGTTCCTGTAAAAGATGGCAAAGTTACTTCTGATGCGCGTATTCGTGCTTCATTACCAACAATTGAAAATGCTCTCAAGCAAGGTGCTAAAGTCATGGTCACTTCTCACCTCGGTCGCCCGACTGAAGGTGAATACAACGAAGAGTTTTCTTTACAACCTGTTGTTGACTATCTGGCAGCAAAAATTGATTACCCAGTTCGTTTGGTTAAAGACTATTTGAATGGCGTTGATATTGCTGATGGTGAGTTAGTCGTTCTAGAAAACGTTCGCTTTAATAAAGGCGAGAAAAAAGATGATGAAACCCTATCTAAACAATATGCTGCACTATGTGATGTTTATGTGATGGATGCATTTGGTACGGCTCACCGTGCTCAAGCGTCAACGCATGGTGTTGCAAAATTCGCTCCTGTTGCTTGTGCAGGTCCATTGCTGAGCAATGAACTGGAAGCATTAGGTAAAGCGCTGGGTAACCCTGCGCGCCCAATGGTAGCGATTGTTGGTGGTTCTAAAGTTTCAACTAAACTGACTGTTTTAGATTCACTGTCTAAAATTGCTGATCAACTGATTGTTGGTGGTGGTATCGCAAATACCTTTATCGCTGCGCAGGGTAATAATGTGGGTCGCTCATTGTATGAAGCAGACCTAATCCCTGAAGCGAAAAAATTACTGGCTAACTGCCAAATTCCAGTGCCAACAGATGTTCGTGTTGCAACTGAGTTCTCTGAAACTGCGGCTGCCACTTTGAAACCAAGCACTGAAATCAAAGATGACGAACAAATTTTGGACTTAGGTGACGAATCCGCAGAACGTTTGGCTGAGATTCTGAAAAATGCAAAAACCATTCTGTGGAATGGCCCAGTTGGCGTATTTGAATTCCCTAACTTCCGTAAGGGAACAGAAATCGTTGCTCGTGCAATTGCCGAAAGTGACGCATTTTCTATCGCTGGTGGTGGTGACACCCTAGCAGCTATCGATTTATTTAATATCGCTGATAAAATTTCCTATATCTCTACCGGCGGTGGTGCTTTCCTTGAATTTGTTGAAGGTAAAAAGCTCCCAGCTGTTGTGATGCTAGAAGAACGTGCTAAAGCGTAATTAATTTGTTCATACACAATAGGCGGCATTGACCGCCTATTCACCACAGGACCTTTTCACATGTCTAAAATTTTTGATTTTGTTAAACCGGGTGTTATCACGGGTGATGATGTACAGAAAGTTTTCGCAGTTGCCAAAGAAAATAACTTTGCATTGCCAGCGGTGAACTGTGTTGGTACTGATTCAATTAACGCCGTACTTGAAGCGGCAGCAAAAGTACGTGCTCCTGTTATTGTTCAGTTCTCAAACGGTGGCGCTGCATTTATCGCAGGTAAAGGCTTGAAAGCGGAAGGCCAACAAGCGGCTATCTTAGGTGCAATCTCTGGCGCTCATCATGTGCATCAAATGGCAGAACATTACGGTGTTCCTGTTATTTTGCATACTGACCACTGTGCACGTAAATTACTGCCATGGATTGATGGCCTGTTAGATGCGGGTGAAAAACATTACGCGAAAACAGGTAAACCATTATTCTCTTCACATATGATTGATTTATCTGAAGAATCATTAGAAGAAAATATTGAAATCTGTGCTAAATACTTAGCGCGTATGGCAAAAATCGACATGACTCTAGAAATCGAGCTAGGTTGTACTGGCGGCGAAGAAGACGGTGTTGATAACACAGGAATGGATAGCTCTGAGCTATACACTCAACCAGAAGATGTTGCTTACGCTTATGAGAAACTGAACGCAGTTAGTCCACGTTTCACTATCGCAGCATCATTCGGTAACGTTCATGGTGTTTATAAACCAGGTAACGTGCAATTGACTCCAAAAATTCTGCGTAATTCACAAGATTTCGTTTCTGAGAAATTTAACTTGCCACACAATAGCTTAGATTTCGTTTTCCACGGCGGTTCAGGTTCAAGCGCTGAAGAAATCAAAGAAGCTGTCGGTTACGGTGTTATCAAAATGAACATCGATACTGACACTCAGTGGGCAACTTGGGACGGTATCTTGCAATATTACAAAAAGAACGAAGGCTATTTGCAAGCTCAGTTAGGTAATCCAGAAGGTGCGGATAAACCTAATAAAAAATACTATGACCCTCGTGTATGGTTACGTAAATCACAAGAGTCAATGGTTGTTCGTTTAGAGCAAGCATTCAAAGAATTGAATTGCGTTGACGTTCTGTAATTAACTAACTCGTTAATTTAGAAAGTTTAATCCCTCCGTAAGGCGACTTTCGGGGGGATTTTTTATGTCAGCGTATTTTAGAAATACTTTAACATTTATTGCTTTTTTGAATTTAGTTACTCAATAAATGGATAGTTGGATTTATGTTCAAATTATTTTCAGAATAACTTTATGAAGTTTTTTACCACTGATGAAGTTAAAGTTGGAGCGAAAAAAGAGAAATTGTGCCGACTAAAATATAACCAGTTGTTGCGCGATACGCAACGGCAGTGATACAATCTTATTGAATCTATGGATAAGACGATGATAAAAGATTTTAAACATAAGGGATTAAAACAATTTTTTCTTTACGGATCCGTGGCCGGAATAAATATAGAGCACAGTAATAAAATTCGTTTACGATTGGCTGTCATTGATTCGGCAGCACAAGTTAATGATATTAATAGACCCGGTTATAATTTGCATCAATTGAAAGGAAATAAGCTTGGATACTGGTCCATCGTTGTCACTGGTAATTGGCGTATCACCTTTCGTTTTGAAGATGGCAATGCTTATATAGTTAATTATGAGGACTATCATTAATGAATATGTTCAATCCCCCCCATGCAGGTGAACTGATAATAGAAACTTTGGATGAGTTAAATTTGAGTGCTCGTGATTTAGCAAAAGCCTTGTGTGTGGCACCTTCTACCGTTCATCGTATACTTAAAGGCACTGCAATTGTTACGCCTGAAATGGCAATTAAACTATCTAAAGTTCTTGGGAGTTCACCAAAATTTTGGCTCAATATTCAAGATAATTACAGCCTTTATATCGCAGCAGGGAAAGTTGATGTTACACATTTAGAGAGTCTCGTTACCACGGCTTAATTTTTTTATTAATAAGTACTTATAAAGCCTCGGTTTTATAAGGCGTACCTTGATGAAATCTTAATAGCCATTGATTGGCTGGATTTCTTAACCAAATAGATGAACGATTGGTGTGTTTTATTTCTAACCCTTCCTCAAGTTCAAAACTATGGTAATTGATAAGAACGGAATCGTCACCTAGCATAGAACAAGTATAATTTTCTGAGTAAATTTGTTTTGGCTCTTCTTCGCTCAAGCTTGCTAGCGTATCGAGTTTATTGGTCGATACACCTGAGCGGCAAAATTCAAAAAAATCCTCATGTAATATTTCAGCTAAAAAATCTGAATTATGCCTATTAGTTGACGAATGTAGTTTTTTCTCTAGCCCAATCAACAACTCAAAAATTTCATTCATAATTATAACCGCCCAAGCTGGCGAGCGAGTTGTTGTGCAAGTGCATTTAATGTGTCAGAACCCGTATGAAAATGCATCGCAATTTCCATTTCTTGTGCTGTGGGGAAGCCATCTTCTTCCGTTAAAATACGATGTTGAGGGAGTTTCGCTCGTACAGGTAGCAAACTCACCCCAAGCCCATCAGTGATGGCGCTTTGGATACCCGCGAGGCTAGAACAGGTGTAGGTGATGTGCCAAGGACGCTGTTCAATATCGAGTAACTTAAACATATCATTACGATATAGACCATTTTCGGGAAATACTATTAAAGGGACTGAATCTGTGTTGACATGTTCTCGTCTATTCGTTGTTAACCAACAAAGTGGTTCAGGCCAATGATAGTGACTTTTGAATTCACCTTTTCGTTGTTTTACGATAATTAAGTCTAGTTCACCATGTTGATAACGTTGATGGAGCTGGCGACTTAACCCACTTGTTACTTCAAGGCGGATATTGGGATTATCTTGCATAAAAACCGCTAGTGTTGGCGTGACTTGGCCGGAGGCTAAATCTTCAGGAAACCCAAGTCTAATGGTCTGAATAATGGCATTACCCGTCATTTTCATAAAGAAAGTATCATTTAGCGCTAAGATTTTTTTTGCGTAACTTAATAATACTTCGCCAGTTTCAGTTAAAGCCAATATGCGATGTCCTCGGATAAACAGTGGTTGTCCTACTAGTGCTTCTAGGCGTTGGATCTGTTGGCTCAACGTTGATTGTGTTGAGTTTAAATGTTGAGAAGCCACCGTAAAATTACCCGTCTCAGCAACCGCCACGAATGTTTTTAACAAAACAAAATTGAGTAATGAATTCATTTTATTAATACCTGAGATTTAATTATTTAATTTCTAAATAGTATATATTTTAAGTAGATTAAAGAGTCCCCAATAAGGAGACAAGTGATGAATGTACTATTTTTAAAGATTAAATGGTTTTTAACAACTAAATGGGCTATTTATTCCTTTGGAATATTCAGTATTTCATTGATACTTATGGTTAAATCTATGGCAAATTCAAGCTCTGAACAATTAACGATACTCGCTGAAAAAGGTCAACTTAGTGCGGTGCAACAACGCATTGAACAAGGGGCTGATATCGAACAGCGTGATCCTCGCTTATGCACGCCATTAATGGCGGCCACTCATGCTAATCAAATTGATGTCGCCCGTTATCTTATTGAGCAGGGTGCAGATGTTAATGCTGTAGATGCAATGCAAGACACCCCTTATTTATATGCAGGTGCGCGAGGTTTGCAAGAAATTCTTGAGATGACGCTCAGTCATGGTGCAAATTTAAAAAGTACCAATCGTTATGGCGGTACAGCGTTGATCCCAGCTGCCGAACGCGGACATGTTAAAACCGTGAAAACACTGATTGATGCGGGTGTTGATGTTAATCATGTTAACCGATTAGGTTGGACTGCATTAATCGAAGCGATCATTCTAGGTGATGGCAGCGATAAATATGCCACAATCGTGACGATGCTGATTGAAGGGGGCGCTGATGTTAATCTCGCAGATTCGTCAGGTAATACGCCATTAGCCCTCGCAAAAGATAAAGGTTATCGCCATCTTATCGCGATCCTCGAACGTTCAGGCGCTAAATAAGGCGAGATAAACAGTTTTGTAGCAGAACATTAGCAGTAGGAATAAGTGGGTTAATGAATAAACCAATTGCATCATCGTTAGGCTTAGTCGCCACTATTATCTTAGTTGGCATTAACTTACGACCTTTTATGACAGGGCCGGGTCCGGTTATTGACGATATCATCCGAACGACAGGGATGAGCTATCAAGATATTTCGTTATTGACCTTATTACCTATGCTACTGATGGGCGTTGGTGCGCTGATTGTGCCCGCACTGAATCGGCGTTTGGGCGAGCGCCTTGGTATCAGTATAGCGATGCTATTACTGCTATTGGGATCATTTACGCGACTCTTTGTCACGACAGGCTCTGCGCTATTATTGACGGCTTTTTTGTGTGGCCTTGGCGCCGCTTATATTCAGGCTGTGTTTCCAGGGATGATTAAGTCTCGATTTCCCAAAAAAATGGCCACAATGACCGGGCTCTATTCTGCAACCTTGATGGTGGGCGGGGCAATTGGCGTACAGTTAACGCCAATATTGTCGAAAACATCAGGACATTGGCAGCAGGCATTGGCTTGGCTTGCTCTTCCTGCATTGATTGCGCTTATCGCTGTGTTGATAAATATTCGCTCTACTCCTTCAATGATAAATACCGCACAAAGTTCGATATGGGATTTTCTTACGAAGCCAAGAGCATGGTTGCTGATGATTGGTTTTGGCTTGGTGAATGCAGGCTATGGCACGGTAGTGACTTGGTTAGCCCCTTTTTTCCAAGAGCAGGGAATGAGTGCGGAACAAAGTGGTTCTTTTGTCGCGATGTTAACTATTTTTCAAGCAGCCGCTGCATTGATGATCCCCGTGCTTGCTTCCCATAATATTGATCGCCGCTTTTGGCTAATAATGACGTTAATCAGTCAAGCGTTAGGATTTGCCGGATTAATGCTATTACCTAATTTTGTACCACTTGTCTGGGTCGGCTTATTGGGTTGTGGGCTTGGGGGCAGTTTTGCCTTGACGATTATTACGTCACTCGATCATTTACCTCATCCGGCAAGTGCTGGGGTATTAACCTCATTGATGCAGGCGGGTGGCTTTATTATTGCGGGTTTTGGTCCTTTATTAGCGGCATGGGTGCATCAAGTTAGTCAAGGTTTTAGCTGGGTATGGGCACTACATATCGTGATGGTGCTAATAACATTATTATTGTTTTTGCGTTTGAATCCACAGGGCTACAGTCGGATTTTTAGCGTAAAGTGAATAATTTCATGGCACATGATGCAAATGATAATCATTGTTATTTTCTTGTTTCTTTGTCAAGATAGCTGCAAATTTGTTCATCGGTTAAAGAGCCATTATGCAGCAACGCATCGAAGAAAAACTCAGTTTTGCTCACCCGAGAGCAGCTAATTAATGAAGAAACACATTTATTAATTAAACATGTTAGAGGATAAATTCTCTGAAATGCTAGTTGCTGCAGGGGGAAACCGTTAAAAATAGATCAAAATGAAGCATTGATATGTGGTGTGGATTGTTATTTACAACTTGCAACAGCAACATTTGAATTTTCTGATATGAGTTTACCAAACCATGTGAAATTTATTGGCTCTTTGCCTATAAAAATGGAAGAAGATAGCCTAAAAATTAATTGGAAAAATGAAAATCAGCCATTGATTATAGTCACATAAGGCACATTGTCTAATGTTGAAAAAATTATGAAAGATGACAATGAGAAATATAACGCTTTAGAGTTGTCTCTATATTATATAAATAGGCTGTTAGGTTCATAATTAAAATTTATCAACATTTTTACGTTAATTTTAATAAGAATACAAATTATATTTTTAAAAGTAGATAATTAACTTTAAGCCAAGGCCTAGTTTTATTAGTTTCATGAAACTAGGCATTGTCTATTGTAGCTTTTAATATAATTGGTTTATTTCTAACGTTATTTCATGACTATTTTTTTCAAGAAAATAATCTAGGTCACACTGCAGTATATTGGCAAAGATACATAGTCGATGAATCGTAAAATTCTGAGTACCGCGCTCATAGCGGGAAATTTGCTGTTGGCTTAATCCCGATTTTTGCCCTAACGTATGTGCCGTCCATCCCATCTGTAAACGACGTTTTCGTAATTGAAATCCAATATAACTGTTTGAAATTTCAGTTTGATATATTCTCATAATATTATCCTGATTAATATAACACTACTTGAGTGCAAATATGTTGAGTGTATATAGTTTATTTATATGGTTTTATATTTATACGTTGTTTTTTCTAAAGTAATTGAATTAGATAGTCTCATCTCTATTCTTTCATTGTGATTGTTATCCTGAGCATAAAAAGATTTTTCACCATTAAATAGAAACAACCCAATAATAAACACTCCCAATCCAATAATGAATATAATAAAACTAAATAAATAAGATAATTGTTTGTTTATATAAAATAGGGATTGTTCTTCTAATGCAAAAGCTGCATCTGAAAATGATAAAAATAATATGACGATCCCCCAGTGTAATACCGAAAGTAAAAAAGGGTATTCAACTTGATTATGAATTATAATAGGAATTATTGATAGAATGATTGCTAGTGGATAACCATTCCCATTAATTTTATACTTTATAAACGATTGAAATACGACATAGATACCTCCGGTTAATAATAAAGATAAAAATATTAAATTAGTTACCCCTCCAGTTATCAGCCAGAGTAGTATTTCATTATGTGGATGAGGGACAATATACATTTTAGGACTGAAAAAAGGAATAGCTGTTCTTTCATAGTTATTTTCAAATAAAAATGATTGTTCCCATGCATCATAAGGTTTTTCTAAGAACAAAGTAATAGAAAAACGTAACATTTGTTTTAAATGGAACTGATTCATAGCATCTGCTTCAATGTGCTGTGGGCATAGCCTGATTAGATAAATTCCAATAAAGATCGCTATAGCAATAATAAAATAACTAGAGCTAACACGTAGAGGATTTTTCTTGTAAAAAAGGCAAATAAAAATAAATGCACAAACAGTAAAGCTTAGCCAAGCAATAACAGATTGTAAAACGACTAAAGTTAATGTGAAAAATAAAATACAAGTACCTAGTAATACAATCCTAATTTTTTCATGGCGTTCAGATGATAACGAAAATTGTGATAATACAAGAGCCATCAGGGATAATAAGCACGCAGTTGCCATATTGATAGACAATATATTGACTTGTTGTGATAACCCATTTGACCGCATTCCTGAAGCGAGATAAAAGATATCAGCTTCAAATATATATTGATATGCAGTGATAAATACTTGAACTACACTAATAGTGATATAACAGTAAATACAAAATGATTGTATTAACCATTTTTTCTCACTTGTAGCCCAGCGATATATAGTAATACGCCAACAGTAATACCAGAGCAATACCAAAAATCAATACTATTACTTTCTCCCTGATAAGATATTAATCCCATCATTAGAATGGCTAAAGAAAAACAGTAGAAAATCGCGGGTAATGTAATAATTATTTTAATTTTCTGATAGAAAACAGTAAATGCTATAATAGATATAGTCAAGGAAATAGATAACCAACTAATAATATTTTGTGGTAATGATTGTCTCTGGCTTCCTAGACTATCAATATAAATAAGGCTAGCAAGGTGCCAAACAATAAAAATACCAATAAATAGTGAGCGGGATATTATGATCATAGTACACTTACCGCTATATTAAATAAATGTGGCGATTAACCAAGCATTGCCTTTGTAGTCTCCAGGTTCTGCATTATAACCTGAAACTTTACTTTCAATCGTAATGTTTTTTACTTTATCTATTGTTGTTTCAAATGTTTTTCCACTTTGATTATTTTGTTCATCGAAAAGTGTAAGTTCAGAATAAATGGTATTATTTCCTGATTTTAATGGAAGTCGTTTTTGTGGATCACTATCAGTGGCATAGTCTAATGTTAATTCTACTTTAACTGGCTGTACCCTGTCGCATGTATAAGTGACAGTGCGAGTTTCTTTGCTATTAAATTCAAAAGCATCCAATGTTTTGTGATCAATATTTAAATTATCAATATTTGAACGGCAGTTGGATGGATAATTAATCACCGATGTGGCGAGGTCTAATTTAACTGTTGCTTTTTCAATAGGTACATAAATATCAGGTGTTCCATAGTCTTGGAATAACCGGGTATAACCTGCGATCATTGCATTTGGAATAACAATTTTTCCATCAATAGGAATATCTTTGACATAAACTCTAACAGTAAAAGGAAAATGAACAGTGAAAAATGATGTTGTTAATGGCCCCATTTCTTCATTTGAACATCCTCTTCCTGCAATATTTCGCCAACCACTAGTTATCCCATTCTCAGAATAAAGAGTAAAAAATGTATTATTGTTAATTTTGTATGCATTCAGCCCCCCAATAGTAAAACCTGCTTCTGGCATATAGGCAAAGACACGGTGGTAGGCGTAATTCCAACTAAGACCTGATAAATAATTTCCTTGTAAGAAATTAACAGTGCAATATACAGTTCCATAAGGCTGAGATGAACTTTCATCAATAACAATACCGGAGCTGTTTGCGGGAGCTATTAAATAATATTTATTGTTATCACTTCCAATTGCAGGGGTATTAGAAACAACTGAATTATTAGATACTAAACTCATTTTATAACCACCACCACTTCCTGAGTAGCGGGTCGCACTATAGGAATTTAAGCTAATTAATAGTAGTAATAAAAATAATGCTGAATATTTTTTTATATTTTTCATAAAGGCTTCCCGATATTACAGATAATCTACCATCACTGATAAAGCCGCACTAAATGGCCCAGCAGTGAGATTTTCAATCGCTTGATTAGTGACTAATTGTGATTGGATAACAACTTTCCCTGTATCACCACTCACTGATGGAGCAATTCTTTCCCATTTATTAAGATTGAGTGCATTACTTTTATTTTCTTCTGAAAAACGAATACCGAGCCCATTAATCGAGGTCGCAAGTACAGTTTCATTATTTACTATCAGGGTATTTCCTTCTCTAGGAGATAGATAAACTTGTAAATTTTTTCGAAGTTCACATTGTTTAATGAGAATACCAAAGGACTGTTTTTCTTCAGTGAGTCTGTCTAGTGCTACCTCACGAAAATTGATTACTAATTCTTTTTCGCCATTTTCTGCTGTAAGCACACAAGGTGGCCGAACCAATTTTGCAGAAAGAGAAATTAGTACATCTGCTTGAGTACCTAAAGAAATTAATAAGCTAATTAAAGGGAATGAAAAACAAATGAATTTCATTTCAATTCTCCTTATTGATAATCAAGATTAAAAGTAACAGTTGAGGAAAACCCACCTGTTTTTAATCGAGTATTAAAGGGCTTCTGCACATAAACACCGAATAAAAGTGAATTAATAGATCCTTTACCTGATTCAGTTACTGTACTGATATCAATAGTTGTATTAAGGCCAAGTTCCTTACCACGACTATCCGTCAGAGCTAATAACACATTAGATTCACCGGTAGTTTTTAAATAGTTAATACCATTATGTATTTCAATATTTTGGGTATTTAACGTTATTTTGATAGTTTTATTCAAAGCCATCTCTGAACAGTCCATGATATCCAATTTAAATGGCTGTATATCTGAATGTCCTAATGTTTCTATTGAAGAAAAACGCAGTCCAGAAAGATATATTTTTTTCTGTGTATCATCATCACTAAGTCGGCAACCTAGCGGCACTAGTACACCTTCGAAGTAAACGGTTAGGCTATTGGCAAAAGCGGTATTCCACGTTAGGAATAAAAAGCTAAATAATAATGTTGAACATCTAGTCATAATTTATCTCCACACGTTGCATCTTATTACTAGCAGGAATAGAGAATAAAATGGTGTTATTGCGTAGTGGTCGTGTTAATACATACTGGTTATTACCTGATTTCAGTGTAAAAGGGGCCCAAGCTTGCTTTTGTATTGATTTGCTACAATGAGTAAAATGCATTTCTACTCTATAGGTTGCTGAAATTAAGGTACTTTCATTTAGTTTTAATGAGACGTTGGGTAGACAAGGAGCAGTAACAATTCGCGCATTGACATATATAGTGCCTGTTGTGACTGGCACAGCAGATTCAGCAAAAATAGGTATAATAAAAGCCCATAGCGCTAGGTAATTCAATTTCATTGTTCTGCTCCTATCTATTTTTTACTCGTTATTCCGTCACACTGCATTTTGAAGCTTGGCATTTGAAAGCAAGTGAAGGTTTTCCTCCATAATCATTGATGTAAGTTAAATAAGGCGTTGAAAAATTAGAATATTTTATTATTTGATTGGATTTTGGTGGTATCATGACAGCATCAAAATCACTTTCTTCAGATTGTTTTTGACTGTTTCCTAAACCAATCACAGTCAAATAAAATGGTGTTGGATTATTTAACATATAACCAGATGGTGTTGCTGTTAATGTTATATGTTTCGTCCAATCAGTTTTACTTTGCGCAACAATACCTTCTGGGCGATAAAATAGTTTTACCCTACTTTGCAATGCAATTTGCAATACGCCAGCTTCTGATGATTTAGGCGGAATTTCGCGCAGGTTGTAATAAAATAGGGATTCCCTGTCTTGCGGTACTTTTGCAACGTCAGGTGCTGTACTTAAACGAACCAAGCTGGTGGATTTTGGTTCCATACGCTGAATTGGCGGAGTGGCAATAATTGGGCCTGTTTCGAGCTTCTGCTCTAACGCATTTTCTAGCCATGACTGTGCTAAATAAGGTAATTCAGGATTATCATTACGGATCGTAATATTAATAGATGGCTGATTTCCATCGAAAATTATACGAGTGCGATCAAGCGTAACAGCGGCATGTGCAGCTGAAATTACACTAATAGTTAGCGTGAATATGCTAGTAAGTAACAAAAAAGGGTAATTCAGTTTCATCTTAGTTCTCTTCTTAACGGCAAATGATAGTGGGGTAAACTTCCTGAGGATTAATCACGTCAGGAACTTGAGCGCTGCACTGAAGTTTGTTTCCCCAATAGATGTTTAATAATTCTTTAGCGCGGATACCTACAATCCATGTAATACCTTGCTCTCCGACAATTCCCAGTTCAATATTGTTGCTATTACGTACGCTAGCGCCAAAAGGTGGATAAGCGTTATCAGCCAGCTTTAAGCGAGCAAACGTTTTTTCACCTTGAATAACGTTAAGACGGCGATATCCGATTGCTCCGCGAGTCAGAGTGGCATCTGTGACAGTCTCTAATGCTTCAACATCGTTTGGTAATTTACTGGTATTAATTGATGCACTGGTTTTTCGGTAACTACTAACGTTTGGCAATACCGCGAGTCCGAAGTGATTAGTTTGATATACGCCGCCACTAAGCGGAACGTTAGTCGCACCTGGGGTTTCTATAACAAGTCGAGTTCCGCCATAGGCAGCTTGGTGCATGGCAACACCCTCTTTAATTAAAGTGATCCCGCCATTAATTGATCCCCCAACACTGTGATATTCATTCGGGACATAACTTGCATTCCCTGAAATCGAAGCATATGGCAGGTTTTGACTCAAATAGCCGCTAAAGCTGGTTTGGTTATCTTGATGACTTCCTGTTTGGTAACCGATGTTGAGGTTATAATTGCGCTGTTCGCTATATCCGCTATAACCAATATTATGAGTTGAGCTATGTTGACCATTTTGGCTTTTTGTATAGCTTTCAGAAAGGCTAATGCTATTTCCTTGGGCTAAAGGAATGGTAAAATATAAGCTAATAGCATCATCTTGGTATCCCGCTCTTTTTGAGCGTGTTGCCGAGGCGGTGAGGTTAATATTTTTAAGCCCAACCGCAGCCCAATTGAGAAGCGTACTTAAGTATAAGCTGTACTGTTCTTCCGCTTCGCTGTTCCAATAAGTGTTGTACTGGTAGTTGCCCCCCAATGAAAAATCATCAAAATATTTGTTGATATTTACTTGGTAGCTTTCTTTTTGTGCTTGGGCCTCATTGCCCGTGCGGCGTTCATCCAAAGTTTGTTGTAAGGATCGATAGGTTTCATCAGAGAAACGATATCCAGCGAACGTAATGTCAGTTCTGGCTTCATCAAATGATTTTGAATAGCTAAGCCGATAACTTCGACCAGTTAACGTTTTATCTAGCAATTGAGCGTGTGACTGAGTCGCATCGAATGAAAGACTACCGAATGAAAATAAGTCACGACCAAAGCCTGCTGAAAGTGCCTGATAGTTTTTTGATAAAATAGAACCACCATAGATAGACCAAAAGTTATTTAGTCCATACGATAGCTCTCCCGAAGCCGTTAAATCCCCTTCGAGTTGACGCCCATTGAAACGTGGTTTCCCTGCCGCAAATTTATAGCGAATTTGCCCAGGTCTGGTTAAGTAGGGTAGTGCCGCAGTTGTAATGCTAAATTGTTGTTCTTCCCCATTTTCTTCTCGTACAGTGACATCGAGTGTTCCACGAATGGAGCTATCGAGTGTTTGGATGCGAAATGGGCCCGCAGGTACGGTTGTTTCTAAAACGATACGGTTATGACTTTTGACAATAACGGTGGCATTAGTTTGAGCAATACCAATAATCTCTGGCGCATAACCGGTTAATTTAGGTGGCATCATATTTTCATCGGTTTCAAGAGATACACCGGTGTACTGCCAAGAATCAAAAATAGCAGAGTAAAAGTAGTTCTCACCTAAAGCTAAAATAGATGCAATAGATTTTATTGAGCGATAAGCAAATAATCGACTAAATGTGGCATCGCTATATTGGTTTTCGAAGCTTCCTACCGATTTTCTATAGTTTGCCTGGTAATCGCCGCGTAAACGCCATGCACCAAAATTAAATCCTGTTGTACCGTTAGCAGAAATGTATGATTCTCTTGAACCTGAATTTCGACGAGTTAAAGAACCTGTTAGGTTGTAATCTAATATAAAGCCATTTACACCTTCTTCCCAACGTGAAGGAGGAACCCAACTTGAGTCTGTATATTCTAAATAGCTTTGTGGGATAAAAATGGATAACGTTAATGTCGATAAATCTACATTTAATGACGTACCTTCAAGCATAGATAAATCAAGGCATTTACCTTCATCACGATATTCAATTAATTTGCTTGCATCAGGAGTAAGCCCTAAACGATCAAGAATATTAACGGGAATACAAACGGTATCGAATAAACTAGTATTTTGGGATTGCGGGGCTATCACTGTGATATCTTGCGCGCTACCCATACTTTCATTATTGACTTTGAGCGTTAAATGATAAGTGCCAGGCATAATAAATCCAGCCTGAGAGAATTGGCTAAAGTCAATATTTTGAGTGTCTTCTGTATCTAACATATCTGTATTAAATTCGACAGCATAAGCTAACGAAGAGATTGAAGATAAAAAAGAAGTCACAATAATATAAGAGTAAATATTAAATTTAACCATGTTTTTTTTCATTAAATTAATTATAAGTTTATTTACTAATCGTAAGTAACGTTGAATTTAATTGTGGTAAAGTAATCACCAGGTGTAATTTCGTTATTACTTGCACTTAATTCTGTTTCATATTTTAAAAAGCTCTCTTTACTTTTATTATCAAAATAAATGTAATTATTAGAAATGGAGTAGAGCTTGTTTGGTATTAATAAATTGTTGTTAATGTCATAAATGTATAGAACAACTCCAGGTTTAGGGCCTGACAGTTTTATTGCATTACTGTATGTATCTTGCGGCGCAAAAAAACGAATTTTAATACCTTTATGATTACTACTATCATATTCGCTAATACAGTTATTTAATTTTATATAGAAAGGTTTTCGCATTAATTTTTCGGCTTCTATATTATTTATACTATAGTTAGAAATGTAATCGTAATTTATATATTGATATTGGCTATTGGTTTCAATTGAACAAGGTGCCGAGACGATATAACCTTGCATTACTGCTTCACCTTGAAGACCATCTTGAATATGCCCAAGGTTAGAGCTAGTGGCATTAGAGTTAATCGAGTTAAATAATAAGGCAATCCATAGATAAGTATTTTTTTTCATAATGAGCCTTTTATGGGGAGAGAATTCTCTCCCCTAAAAAAATTACTCGTATGTGATTTTAAAATCAGCAATAGAACTAAATTCACCTTCAATAACTGGTGTTGTACCATCAACGCGTTTCGCCAATGCTGTAAACTCTAAAACGTTTTCACCTTGTGTATTACGAATTTGGTTCATGATAGATTTAGCTTCATCAAATTTAAAATCTTTAATCTGAACACCGATATTTGAAGCTGTACCAGTAGTACCTAAGAATTCTTTGTTAGTACCAACATAGTTTTTACCACCAAAAGTGATTTTGATATCTTTAACTGCAACCCAGTTATCATCTTTGTCTTTAGTAAACTCATTGAAATTACAGTCTTTGATCTTAATTGCGATATCTTTTTCAGCTGCATTGCCTGCTTCTAAAGATGCACGAGAAAGTTGGCCGAATGGAACTTCTTGTTTTGTACTTTCTGATTCGATATTACATGGGGCATTTACAACTTGACCGCTGAAATGTAATTCACCGGCGTTAGCGCTAGCAAAAATAGAAGTTGAAATAGCAGAAGTAGCGAATAAAACAGCAATAGAAAGTTTATTTAATTTCATACCTTACATCCTTAAAAATAAGTAAATATTTGGTCCCTGGTGAGCTTTTATAAAAAGACGGTCACAGGAATAAAGTTCAGCATCCATCAATGGATTTTAAAATGTCCTAATCACAGAGCGCTTAACGTATTTATATAATCGTTTTTAGCGAGGTCATTTCGACGGAAGAAAGCTTATCCCTCTAGCGAGTAAAATGGAATAAAATTCTTTATTTTTAATTAAATTAAAAACAATAATTCAATGATAAGATTTTTTTAATGTGAATTAATGTTTTTATGCTAATTTAATTAGCTGTGAAATGTTTAATGTTTGTGAGTTTAAGGTGTTTTAAGGTTGAGGTTGTTTATAAATAAAAAAAATGCATCAAATTATCAATATTTGATGCATTTTTTATGGTTTTTTTGGAGATTATAGAGTGCAAATAAAAATGGGAGAGAAGTTTTCTTCAAATATATAATTTTTTTCGGTTAATTTTTTTATTTTTAAAAAATAAAGTTGATTAACTTCAGGTACTCCTCGAATCTTAATTTTATCTTGAACCTGATCCGATGGGTCTATAAATATATTCTCAACGCGTAAAAAGAAATGATCGCCTAAATATTCATGTTTCATCAGATATTTTCGTGAAATAGTATAGTCTTTACCATTGTCATTAATATTTCCATTCATTATGAATGTGTTTTGGTCAGGTTTATTCTCATTAGGAATAACACTTAATAGGTAAAAGCCTTTTAAGTTAGAACGATTATCAGAGATGTTTATTCTTAAGGTTGTCTGACAATTGGGAATAATAGGAGTATTAATTATATGGTGAAAATATAGGCTAGTTGAAACTAACACTACAGATATGATGGATAAAAAAAGCATTCTTGTTGATATTTTATTTAACATAAAAATTCTCACAACTTACAGTTGCACTATCTTTAGGTGCACTAGGACAATATGAGATAAATAAAAAATCATCATGTATATTTTTATTATGAGTGAGTGTGCCAACATTATAATAGAAGATAGTTGCTGGTTTTTGACAGTTAATATTTAGGTTTTTAAGCTTTTCTTGTAATATCGTAAAACTTACAGTGGTTGTATCGGGTTTATGGTAGCTATTAATGTAGCGGATGCTACATTGATCTATCCGACCAACCTCTGGGTATTCCACTTTATTAGCGAAAAAATAACTTTTAAATAAATAAATCAAACAAAAAATGATGATACCTATAAGTGCAACTTCAAGATATCGGTTATTTAAGATATAGCTTTTTTTAGCTATTACTGATTTTGTTTCGATTTCAGGTTTAACAATAGCTGCTGGTTCACTTTCAATATCTGAATTCAAACTAACTATATCTTCAGGTGGCAAGTTTTCACTATCTTCAAATTTCAGTTCTGCCGAAAATTTTATACCTACTTTAGGAATAGTGGTAATAATTTCCTCATCAAAAAAAGAAGCTAAATGGCGACGTAAAACAGAGATACTACTATTTAAGTTATTATCAGAAACAACTTGATTATAGTCGTCCCAGACACGTTGAAGTAGCGTTTCTCTATCTAGAATTTCATCATTATTTTGAACGAGTACTAATAATAAGCGATTTAAGGTCGTCGTTAATTTTATGGCGTTATTAACGTCGTCAGTGTACAACAGCCCCTGATGGCTATCGTAGATAATGTGGTTATTAATAAAATATTTCATTTTAAGATTGGTTTTTTTATAGTAATAAACAACTGTATAGAGTTAGTTTATACCTGAAATTTGAGATGTGTCAATAAAACCAAATAGGTGTGAATTTTTAAATTGTATTAAATCAATAAGTTATTTTTTATTTATATAATTTAAAAGCATTATTTAGAAGGTTAATTTTTCAATAATAACATTTAGATGAAATAAAAAACCTCTTTTAAAAAGAGGTTTTTTCGTAACTCGATAATTTTAGTAAATAATCACTCAGTGAATTATTATATTAATGTTAATCAGTTGTTTCTAAAATCTGATGCATTACCGGATGAAATTTACGTTTGAAGTAAACTAAGCCATGACCTTCATCATTGACGATGATTTGTTTCATTTCAACCATGTAGACGGAATGCGTACCGATATCTTGTACTTGCGTTATCTCGCCTTCTAAATTGGCTAGGGCATTTCTTAATTGTGGCTGTTGTAAAATGCCTTTATCCCAAACGTTCCAGCCGAAACGTTCTTCCATTGTAGAACCCTTCATGCCGGCGAAATGACACGCTATATCTTCTTGTTCATGGCTAAGCACGTTAACACACAGGCGGCCATTCTTTTGAAAGACCGCATTCATTGCACTGTTGCGGTTAACACAAACCATCAAAGTCGGTGGCGTATCGGTAACCGAACAGACAGCAGTTGCTGTAATACCGCAGCAGCCTTCAGTACCATCAGTGGTGATGACGTTAACTGCGGCACCGAGACTTGCCATCGCATCTCTGAAACGTAGGCGATGTTCATTTTCTAAAGACATATTGACCTCCTGTGTTGCCGATTATTTCAGCAACAAATCTAACTGATTAATATCGTTGTTGTTATGTAAATGAGGGCGTTTCCAACCGTGCTGATCGTAATCAGATAGGCAACGGTCAACCATATCAGTCATCGCTTTCATGTTGCCAGAACCTTGTGCATGACGCAGACATTGCAGACGAATTTCATCTTGGCTACCTGCATAGTTAATTTCATACAGTTCATGGCGACCACCGAATTCACTACCGATAGCATCCCACATTAATTTTAAAATTTTGATACGTTCAACGTGATCCATACCATTAGAACCGCGAACATATTTAGCCAGATATTTATCTATCTCTGGATTATTCATATCCCGAACACTTGATGGCAGGTAAATCAAGCCGCTCGTGACGTTACTTTCTATTATATTCTTGATTTTCGTGTAGGCCATTGGTGCCATTACGCGATAAGTTTGAATTGCTTGGGTATCTGGTAAGTATGCTCCACCTTCCCAAGCCTTGGCTTCAGAGGTCATGGCATCGGTTAATGACCAGAATAAATTACGCCATGCAACAACTTCACCTAAGTCTGCTTGAACACCGCGGAAATCAAGTACCCCAGTACATTCAAGGCTTTTTTGTAGTAAGCCAGTAATGAAATCTAATTTAACGGCTAAACGAACGCAAGCTTGTAATGGAAATAGGCGTGCGAATCCGCCTTGTACTGCCCAGTTACGCGCGCGGTCGAAATCACGGTAAATTAAAACGTTTTCCCATGGAATCAAAACATGATCCATAATCAAGATGGCATCGTTTTCATCAAAACGGCTTGATAGGGGGTAATCAAATGGAGAACCTGTTGCACCAGCGACTAATTCATAAGACGCTCGTGAAATTAATTTCACTCCATCAGCATCCATTGGCGCGACAAACATCAGTGCAAAATCAGGGTTATCGCCCATCACTTGTGCAGAGCCAAAACCGATAAAATTATAATGTGTTAACGCTGAGTTAGTGGCGACCACTTTTGCACCGCTGACGATAATACCTGCATCAGTTTCTTTTTCTAGTTTTATATACACATCTTTAACTTCATCGGCAGGTTTATGACGGTCGATCGGTGGGTTAACAATGGCATGGTTAAAATACAAGCCACTTTCTTGAATACGCTGATACCAAGTTCGTGCATTGTCTGCGAACTGGCCATAATATTCAGGATTTGCCCCTAAACAACTGGCGAATGCCGCCTTATAGTCTGGAGTGCGTCCCATCCATCCATAGCTTTGGCGTGACCAGTCTGCAATGGCGTCGCGCTGTTGGCGTAGTTCGTCAGCACTTTTGGCGAAGCGGAAGAATTTATGAGTATATCCACCGTTGCCTGTGTCGGTGTTCCAGCAAAGCTTGTCATGAGTCGTACTATCATGGAGTGCATCATATAATTGTCCTATGGAAGCTGCGGAATTACGAAATGCTGGGTGAGTAGTCACATCCTTAACACGTTCACCGTAGATATAAATTTCACGGCCATCTTGGAGACTCTTTAGATACTCTTGACTGTTAAAAGGGCGTTTAGCATCGGAACGAAAATCTTCGGGTTTCATGTTTACCTCGTTATCTCACATAGAGGGCTTGCGGCTATAGGGTAAAGGTTGCAAGCGATAATGTTAATTTTATGTTTATTTTGTGTTTCTTAATTGAATCGCTTTTTGAGGTGATTTTAAAGAGACTTTCGAAAGGTTTACGGGTACTTTTCGTTGAAATAGATGATTTGTGATAGAACTGTGATCATGACGATGTTTCTATATTAATGTAATTGTTGTTTTTTAATAAATATTGTTATTTATTAGTTCGTTACTGATTTTTTTATATTAATGAATAGGTTTTTTTCATATTTCCATAGTGTATTTTTTGTGCTTTATCTTCATTTTTAGTCGGTGGTAATCAAGATAAATGATATTTAAAAATAATTACATAAAACATCAAAAATGTTTTTAATATGTAAAATTATTTGATGGAAAATAGAAGATGGCATAGATAAGTGTTAAATCGGGGGTGTTAATGAATATTTTGCTCACGCCATTGGCTTGGGGAGCTACCTACTAAGCGGTTAAAGAATCGAGCAAAATAAGCGGGATCTTTGAATCCAAGTTGATAAGCAATCTCTGAAACGGGACTATCCGAAAATATTAGCATGCGTTTGGCTTCTCGCAATATTCTATCAAATATCAATCGCTTAGGTGGCCTGTTTGCAAATCGGCGACACATATCTTTAAGCCTTGATTCTGTGACTCCCAATTTTTGAGCATACTCAGGAACAGTAAGGTGTTGCTTATAATATTGGTCAATAAACTGGTTAAAACGTTGAAATAGACGGTGTTCACCTCGAACTCCCGTGATGTGGTGGTCATCAAGGGGAATCGATCTTAACAAAAAAGTAAATAAGGCTTGAGCTAAGGATGAAAGGACTTGATCTCGGCCTTTATCAGTATTAGCCGATTCTCGTGCCATTAATGCCCAGTAATGACTAAACGTATGAATATCATCGGGTTTATCAGCAACAGATAAACAAATAGCAGGAACCTCAACAAGATCACGATTGGTGGGATAAAGGGACTCAAGTAAAGGTGATATTAAGTCTTGGCGCACTGTTAAAACATGGCCATCAGTATCTTCTTGAGTAAAAAAGGCATGAGCCACAGAAGGGGGAGTTAAAATAAATAATGGCGCCTGCACTGAATAACGGGACTCATCAAGCTGCAAAGTGATATGGCCAGTTTCAAGATAATGAAGCTGGAAAAAACCATCGTGGCGATGTGCCTGCATATCACGACCAAAAAAAGCGGCCATGTTGCCGAAGGTTTGGTAGTGGACGTCGTCGTTGCCTTGGGTTTCGTCGTAGTCTGTGCCTAAATCGATATTCGCTATTATACCCTTCATTCTTCTTCCTGTAGCGTTGTTGGCTGCGTTCAGTTACTCGGGTCACATACTTTTGTATGCTCCTCGAGGTAACTTCGCTTGCCGCCTAGCTACAACTCGAATTGTTCTTCATTCTTCAAGTCGCAGTGTTGTTGGCTGCACAAGATAACCCTAGTCACATACTCGTGTATGCTCCTAGGGATTAGCTTGCTTGCCGCCTAGCTGCAACTTGAATTATTTTGAACAACATTTAGGGAGGGCTAAATAAATTCAATTTTTTCAAATTATTGCAGCACTCAATTTTTAAAATTCGACCGTTGCTATTTTACGGTGTTGCTCTTGGGCGTGATTTTTTCATTGGGATAGCGATGACGATCAGTGCGCCGATAACCAGTAAACCGGCCACAAAGTAGAGGCCAGAGTTGAAGCTACCTGTTTGATCTTTCAGCCAACCAATCAATAGTGGACTCACGGCTGAACCTATATTACCTGTTGCATTGATAACCGCAATACCGATTGCGCGAGCGCGGAAACTGATCGACTGGTCAGGTGTGGTCCAAAAAACAGCCATGGCCGTAAACGATCCGGTTGATGCCATAATGATCCCAAGTAATTGGATCATCGGGTGGCTCGTCATAGCCGCTAAGATCCAACCTGCGGCGGCAAATAAGAACGGCAAGGCAGTATGCATCTTTCGTTCTTGCAGACGGTCAGAACGCCGACTCCAATAAATCATACCGAGAATAGTACAAAACTGCGGAATAGCCGTAAGTAAGCCGATCATGGCATTGCTGCTACCTTGATTAAAGCTTTGCATAATTTGCGGCGTCCAAATATTAATGGCGCTCAGGGTATTGGTTAAGCAGAAGTAAGCGACGGTATACATCAATATTACTGGGGTGAAAATTTCTTTCCACAAACTCGTGTTTTGCAGTGCCGTTTGGCTTTTAGAACCATGGGGTTGTACAAGCTCAAGCTGATCTTTATCCATCATCTCTTGCAATGTATCTTTATCTTCTTGAGTTAACCATTTGGCTTTTTTAGGTGAATCATCTAAATAGAACCAAACTAGGCCACCAAGGATCACCGAAGGGAAACCTTCAAGTAAGAACAACCACTGCCAACCCTTAAGATTTAAAACTCCATCCAAACCTAGAATATAACCGGACGCGATAGAACCAAATGCCATAGTTACTGGCATTGCAATCATAAATAAGGCATTGGCACGAGCGCGGAAATAGGCTGGAAACCAATAGGTTAAATACACTAAGATACCTGGTAAGAAACCCGCTTCAGCAATACCGACCAACATGCGTAATACATATAAACTGGTCGGCCCCGTAGCAAACATGGTGGCAGTTGAGGCGATGCCCCAAAGTACCATAATGGTGGCTATCCAGCGGCGTGCGCCGACAATACCCAGCATAATATTGCTAGGAATACCAAAAATAACGTAAGTGACATAAAACAGTGTTGCGGCTAAGCCAAACATAGTGGACGACAGCCCAATATCTTTGCCCATAGTGAGACCCGCAAAGCCAATATTAATGCGGTCTAAGAATGAAAAAACAAATAATACAAATAAAAAGACGATGAGACGTTTAAATAATTTATTAATGACCCGTTGTTGTGGCTCAGTTAAATTTTTATGTTGCTGAGCGGGATTATCGCCAGCGGTATGTTGTGAATGACTCATTGTAGACCCTCAATTTTATGCATTGAAAGCAATATCCATTTTTATTCAACATACTGTTATGTCTGTGGTATTTAGTATTTTCTAATCCTGTTTTTTATCGGTGACTAGTAAAATATATTGACCGCCTGACGATAACTTAAATGATAACTTGAATTAATTTGGCTATATTAAGGGCGCAGAAAATCCCCTAGGCTGCGATAAAGCGCCTGCTTTGCATTGTTGAATGTTGTTTTTTTCTAATCTTCTAAATAAACCGTTTGTAGGGTTGGGTTATTTAAAAGTTCTCACTACTGCCTCATGTCCTATTTGTTAATAAACGCTAGGAGAACTTGAGGTAATTCCTGATACTGTTTTACCAAATTTAGCGGCAAGTGCTTCTGCTGAACGAGCTAGCAATGTGGTGTCAACGCCGACGGCAACAAAAAGTGCACCGAGTTTAATATAGTGTTCAGCAATATCGGGCGCAGCCATGAGAATGCCCGGCGCAATACCTGCTGCGCGAATTTGTGTTATTGCTTTTTCAATCGCCGCTTTAACTTCCGGGTGATTTGGATTACCGGAAAAACCCATATCAGCACTGAGATCTGCCGGACCAATAAAGACGCCATCAACCCCTTCAACTTGTAATATTTCAGGTAAATTTTTAATAGCTTCACGGGTTTCTACCTGCACAATCACACACATCTCATCATTGGCGCGTTGCAGGTAATCAGGCACACGATTCCAGCGTGATGCACGCGCTAATGCACTGCCAACACCACGAATACCGGCTGGTGGATAACGCGTCGCACGTACTGCTTGTTGTGCTTGTTCTGCATTTTGTACCATAGGTAGCAATAATGTTTGCGCACCGATATCTAACAGTTGTTTGATAATAACTGGGTCATTCCACGGTGGACGTACAACGGGTTGAGAAGGGTACGCCGCGATAGCCTGTAACTGAGATAATGTTGTTTGGATATTATTAGGCGCATGTTCGCCATCAATTAATAACCAATCAAACCCCGCACCTGCCACTAATTCAGCGCTGTATGAGCTACATAATCCAAGCCATAAGCCGATTTGTGGCTGACCGCTTTTTAGTGCCGCTTTGAATTTATTGTGTAAGATATCCATGGCAATTTCCTTAAACGAAACGGCAGCTAATTGAGCCCATTACGCCGTAGTCAACGTGGAAAACATCTCCTCGACGGGCAGGAACAGGGCGCGTAAATGAACCACCAAGAATGATTTGGCCGGGTTCAAGTTCAACATTGTGTGGTGCCAGTTTGTTGGCTAACCATGCAACACCATTAGCGGGATGGTTAAGCACTGCTGCTGCTACACCAGACTCTTCAATAACACCGTTGCGATACAGTAATGCACTGATCCAACGCATATCGAGATCGCGCGGTTTAATCGGTCTTCCACCTAAAATAACCGCAGCATTTGCAGCGTTATCGGAGATAGTGTCGAAGACTTTGCGTGGGCGATTTGTTTCAGGATCGACATTGTGGCAACGCGCATCGATAAGTTCTAACGCAGGAATCACGTAATCAGTCGCGTTATAAACATCAAATATTGTACAGTTTGGGCCACGTAAAGGTTTGGCTAACACAAACGCTAGTTCGACTTCAATGCGCGGAACAATGAAGCGGTCAATGGGAATATCGCAACCATCATCAAAAAACATATCGTCAAGAAGTGCGCCGTAGTCAGGTTCATCAATTTGTGAGCTAGCTTGCATGGCTTTTGATGTTAAACCAATTTTATGGCCTTTCACCACGCGCCCTTCTGAAAGTTTCAATCCAACCCATTCACGTTGAATTGCATAAGCGTCTTCAATGGTTATTTCTGGGTGATCTAGTGAAATTTGACGGATTTGCTCACGCGTTTTCTCAGCTTGATTTAGGCGTTGGGCAATTTGCGAAATGATATCTTTTTGTAACATTGTTAAGGCTCCAGGCTACTCTTCATACTTCGCATTACAGCGTTGTTGGCTACGCGCCTTAACCCTAGTCACATACTTATGTATGCTCCTAGGGATTAACGCGTTTGCCGCCTAGCTGTAATACGAATTATTTTGAGTAACATAATTTAGAGAGCGATTTTTTAATTAGCTCTAAGTTGAAATTATGTATATTTCTAACTGTATACTTGTATTTCTTCAAAAATAGCCCATAACTTCACTAGTGGGATAGCCCACCAAAGCAGAGATATTTCACTTCCAGGTAATCTTCAATTCCGTAGCGTGAACCTTCACGGCCTAGTCCTGATTGCTTGATGCCGCCGAATGGAGCGACTTCGTTTGAAATAATGCCTTCATTAATACCGACCATGCCGCTTTCTAATGCCTCTGCAACGCGGTAGATTCTGCCGATATCTCGTGAATAAAAGTATGAGGCCAAGCCAAACTCGGTGTCATTAGCAAGGTCAATGGCTTCTTGCTCGTCACGGAATTTAAACAGCGGTGCTAATGGACCAAAAGTTTCTTCTTTTGCAACTTTCATTGATTTGGTGACGCCAACTAAAACTGTCGGCTCAAAAAATAATCCACCTAAACTGGCGGGTTTTCCACCTGCAATAACTTTTGCACCGTGGGAAACCGCATCAGCGATATGTTCACTAACTTTATCAATTGCAGCTTGGTTAATCAGAGGGCCTTGTTCTGAATCTGCTTGAGTGGCAGGGCCAATTTTTAGGGCGCTCACGGCTTTAGCTAGACGAGCTGCGAATTCATCGTAGACACCTTCTTGCACTAAAATTCGGTTAGCACAAACGCAGGTTTGTCCGCTGTTACGAAACTTAGCCGCTAATGCGCCTTGAACTGCTGAATCTAAATCTGCATCGTCAAAGACGATAAATGGCGCATTGCCGCCTAGTTCGAGAGACATTTTCTTTACGGTATCAGCACATTGCGCCATCAATAATTTACCGACGCGCGTCGAACCGGTGAAAGTTAATTTGCGGACAATTGGGCTAGAGGTAAGCACGCCACCAATGGCTTGTGCATCAGTACCTGGCACAATATTGAATACGCCTGCAGGGATCCCAGCTTCTTCGCCTAGGGCAGCTAAAGCCAGTGCAGATAACGGTGTTTCGGCCGCAGGTTTGAGTACCATAGTACAACCGGCAGCAAGGGCTGGACCGACTTTACGGGTGATCATTGCATTTGGAAAATTCCAAGGTGTGATAGCCGCAACTACACCAACGGGCTGTTTGATGGTAACCAAGCGGCGACCGGGTAGGGGAGATGGAATTGTTTCTCCATAGGTACGCTTGCCTTCTTCGGCGAACCACTCGATGAAACTTGCGCCATAAGCAATTTCACCCATTGATTCAGTGATGGACTTGCCTTGCTCGGTACTAAGTAATTGCGCTAATTCTTTTTGGTTATCCATCATTAAACGGAACCATTTATTCAGGATTTGGCTACGTTCTTTAGCACTTTTAGCCCGCCAAGCGGGGAGTGCCTTTTGCGCCGCATCAATAGCATTTTGTGTTTCTAATGCGCCCACATTACTGACTTTGGCAATGATTTCGCCGTTGGCTGGATTGGTGACATCAAAAACAGCTTTATCGTTCGCATCAACCCATTGGCCGTTTATATAAGCCTGTTGACGGAATAATGTTGAATTAGTATTTATGCTCATTTTTCGTTTTTCTCCGAAGACACCGAGTGAATTTGTGCGTGAACATTTTTAGCTGACAAGCGTTGGCTTGTGAAACTCAGTCCGGCACAAATTGCCATAACGAGTGCCATAGCAAATGGGGATTTATCCTGTAATACAGAAACCGCAACACTGGCAAGTGCCGCCAATGCAAATTGAATTGAAATTGCTAACGCACTGGCGCTACCGGCGATTTTTCCGCGATGTTGCAGTAACAATGATAAGCTGTTGGTACCGATGGCATTAACCATTGATAGGAACAGCACAACTAGGATAACAATAATAGACAGGCTTTGTTGGTAGAAAATGAGCAATAACACGCCAAAAAGTAATTGAATCCCACTTTGCATACCGAGTATGCGATTTAAGCTATATACCTTGAGCAACCTGACATTGAGCAATAGCATCACAATCATACCTAATATATTGCAGCCAAAAAGCAGGCCATAATACTGCTCAGAAACACCAAAATAGTTAATATAAACAAATGGAGAGCCACTGATAAAAGCAAACATACCGGCGAAAGAGAACGCCATCGTGCCAATAATGCTCATGGCCTCTTTATCGGTGATAATTTGGCTGTAATTGCGAAAGGCCACTGCGATTAAATTTTGCTTTCCTTGTTCATGCACTAAGGTTTCAGGAAGGAGTAAAAAAATCGTGCATACAGACGTTAAACCAATCAGTGCAAGAAGATAGAAAATCACTTGCCACTGAAAATGGATCAATAAAAAACCGCCAAGCAATGGCGCGAGTAAAGGTGCAATCATGGTGACTAACGTCATTAATGATAAAACCCTAGGCAGTTCGTTAGATGGATAAACATCTCGAGCAATTGCCCTTGCCATTACAATAGCTGCGCCACTTCCAAAAGCTTGTAACGCTCTGAAAATAATTAGTGAATTAGCATCAGTCGCTTGCGCGCACAACAGGCTTGCGATGGTAAAAATAGCCAATCCACTTAATAACATTTTTCGGCGGCCTAATAAGTCACTTAAGGGACCATAAAACAGCATGCCGACACAAAAACCTGCAAAGAAAGCCCCAAGGGTATATTGCATTTGGTCTTGTGTTGCTTGTAAAGCTAATCCCATTTGCGGAAGAGCCGGAAGGTACATATCAATCGATAAGGGACCAAAAGCGACAAGGGAACCGAGTAGCGGAATAAGCCATTTAGGTATTTGCTGATCGAATTTAGTCACCATAACCGCCCCTTATTACTGATGTTATTTATAACGTTTTACGCCATCATGATTTAAACAAGGCATGAACATTGTTTTGCTTATAATTCAGTACAGGATCTAACTCTTCCATGGTGAAAGATAGGGCAAGGTAGCGTTTCGTCATCAAATCAGCAAAATGCGCTTTAATCAGTGTGAACAGCATTTCACCTGTTTTTTGTCTATCTTCAAGGGAACGGCCTGCCCCAATTTTTAGCGTCATATGGACAAAAGCATAATCTTGCTTGCCGTCTGCCATTTGCCAAGTATCTAACCAAATAGCGCGGCTACGAATACCGGCTAATGGAAAAATACCCGTGCCTGCTAATGCTTCATTGATTTTAGCAAATAGCGTTGGTAGCGCCGCTTCATCACGAATATTATCAGTACATTCAGCGTAAAAATGAGGCATGTTAATTCCTTAAGCGTTAGTGACTTGTTTATCAGTAATATAGCTAGGCAGTGGGAAAATGGCATTTAATTGCCCTGTGCCTGAACTTGCAAATAAGTCGGTTAAAATCTCAACTTGTTCTGCATATTTATCCCAACCTAACAGACCTAATAACATAACTGTGTCATGCATGTGGCCTTCGCCATAACAATAATCCGCATATTCAGGTAGCATTTTGCAGAATTCTTCAAAGCGGCCTTCACGCCATAATTTCACGACACGTTTATCCATTTGCTCGTCAAATTCACGGGTGTAGCTGTTCATACCATCTTCTGCTTTTTGGTCATCAATAAAGCGGTGAGACAATGAGCCACTCGCGAGAACAGCGACAGTACCATCATATTTGTCAATGGCGGTGAGTACAGCTTCACCGAGTTTACGGCTATCTTCAAAACTATGAGAAGTACAAAAAGCAGAGATAGAAATCACTTTAAAATGGCGATCACTATTCATATAACGCATTGGAACGAGTGTCGCATATTCAAGAGTGAGACTTGGAATTTCATGAGATTGAGCACGAACGCCAAGTTTGCGGGCTTCTTCACCAATCATGCGACCTAATTCTGAATTACCCAGATAGTCATATTCCATATCACGAATGAAATGAGGGAGTTCATTACTGGTGTAAATACCTTTGAAGTGATCGGCACAGTTGATGTGATACGCACTATTGACCAGCCAGTGAGTATCAAAAACAATAATCGTATCGACGCCAAGTTCGCGGCAGCGACGGCTGATTTCTTTGTGTCCATCAATGGCAGATTGGCGGCAACCGAAGTTTTTCCCCGGAATTTCCGACAGGTACATTGATGGGACGTGTGTTACTTTGGCTGCGAGTGCTAGTTTACCCATTTCATCCTCTCTTACCCGTTATATTTTGAGCTGTAGCGGTGTTGGCTTCACAAAACCACCCTAATCACATACTTATGTATGCTCATAGGGATGATTTCATTTGCCGCCTAGCTACAACTCAAACTATTTAGGGTAAGGAACGATTTTACCCATAATTTGTTGTAGCTATTACTTGTTGTTAACTATTTACAGTTCAAATTTCTACAGATGTCTTTTTGATAAGTTTAATAAAAAATAAATTTATAGGTCATACACCCCAGCGTGGGATGTTGTGATCACCGAAAGAGATACAAACGTTCTTCATTTCGGCAAAGACATCAAAGCTGTACTCGCCACCTTCACGACCGACACCAGAGGCTTTTACCCCACCAAATGGTTGACGTAGATCGCGGACATTTTGGGTATTTACAAAAACCATGCCGGCTTCGATACTGCGCGATAAACGCAAAACTTTGCTGACATCTTGTGTCCAAATGTAAGAAGCAAGGCCATATTCAATGTCATTTGCCATACGCAGGCCATCTTCTTCTGTTTTGAAAGGGATCAGACAAGCGACAGGGCCAAATATTTCTTCTTGAGCTACACGCATACGGTTGTCTACATCCGCTAAAACGGTTGGACGTAAGAAATGACCATTACGCAGATGAGCGGGGAGATCGCTTGGTTTGTCTGGCCCACCCGCTAGCAGCGTTGCGCCTTCTTCCATGCCGATACGAATATAGCCTGAGACTTTATCCCAATGTTGTTGGCTAATAAGTGCGCCGACTTGTGTTTTGGGATCGGTTGGGTCACCTACGATCAGGCGGTTTGCGCGTTCTGCAAAACGTTTGACGAATTCAGGGTAAATACTTTCTTGAATGAAGATACGAGAACCTGCGGTGCAACGTTCCCCATTAATTGAGAAAATAGTGAACAAGGCTGCATCAAGGGCACGCTCAATATCCGCATCTTCAAACACCAGAACTGGCGATTTGCCGCCAAGTTCCATAGAATATTTTTTCAGACCTGCATTTTGCATGATCATGCGGCCCGTAGAAGTACCACCGGTAAAGGAAACGGCACGAACATCGTGATGCTTAACTAATGCATCTCCGGCAGTGCTGCCATAGCCCTGAACGACGTTAAGTACGCCAGCTGGAATACCCGCTTCAAGGGCGAGTTCACCTAAGCGATTGGCAGAAAGTGGCGATAATTCAGACATTTTTAGTACGGCGGTATTACCCAGAGCCAAACAAGGAGCCGTTTTCCATGTGGCTGTCATAAACGGCACGTTCCACGGGGAAATTAGCGCACAAACACCTACTGGCTGAACTAAAGTATAGTTCATCATTTTGTCGTCTACAGGATAAGTACGACCATTCATCTGCTGACAAATTTCGGCGAAAAACTCAAAGTTATGAGACGCTCTTGGGATCAACACATTTTTGGTTTGATGGATAGGTAAACCGGTATCGTTGGTTTCCATTTCCGCAATTTGTGGTACGTTTTCATCTATTAGCTCACCGAGACGGCGCATCAGGCGAGCACGTTCTTTCATCGGTGTATTAGCCCATTTAGGGAAAGCGTCTTTTGCTGCTGCAACTGCTTGATTGATTTCGTCTTGTCCACCTGAGGCAACTTCGGCTAATACTTCACCTGTAGCGGGGTTCGTGGTTTCAAAATATGCTTTGCTGGCAACGTTTTTACCGTTGATCCAATGGTTAATCTGCGTCATTACACTATTTCCTCATAATCTTTTTCACTGATAATGGTATTTATCAGCCTGCCGACACCTTCGACTTCGACAATAACTTCATCCCCAGGAACGACATCAGAAAGCCCTTTAGGTGTACCAGTCGCAATCATATCTCCTGGTTGTAATGTCATGAAATCGCTGAGGTAGGCAATTAAAAATGGGATATTAAAAATGAGATCCGCAGTGGTACCTTTTTGGCGCAATTCACCGTTGACATAGGTATATAAAGCCAAATTGTGAGGATCTTTAATATCAGACTTATCGATAATCCAAGGCCCGATTGGCGTGAGGGTATCACGGCTTTTTACTCGCAGGTTTGGACGATAATAATTCTCTAAATAATCGCGAATAGCATAGTCATTACAAACGGTATAGCCTGCGACATAATCCATCGCATCTTCTTGCGAAACTTTATGCGCCGTTTTGCCCATGACTACCACAAGCTCAGATTCATAATGCATGTATTCAACATTATCAGGGCGAACAGAGACTTGTCGGTGACCTGTTAGACTATTTTCTGCTTTGATAAAAATTAACGGCTCTTCAGGGGCTTTAAATTCTAATTCAGCGGCATGATCCGCATAGTTCAATCCTAGTGCGAACAAGGTACCTTGAGCGGGGGGTAACCAAGTAACATCAGATGAGTCACCTGAAATAACATCACCATTAGGTAATTTAATGGCTTCATTATCTTCGGCAGTAACTGAATATTCAGTTCCTTTATAAAGGATTTTTGCATGTTTCATCTTATTGTCCTCCTGCCGCAATAACTGTATTTTTCAGACTTGGAAAACCTTCAGCTTGAATGACAACCTCATCACCGGGCTTAATGGTGACTCGTTGATGTGGCGTGCCAAGTAAAATCACATCACCTTCTTTGAGCGTAGCAAAGTCACTTAATGCTGCGACTAATTCACAGGCATTGCGGATGAGATCTTTTGTTGACCAGCGATCAACTTCTTTACCGTTAACTTGAGTGATTATCTCAATGGGGGCGGACAACGTCGTTTTTATCATTTCACCTATAGGGCAGAAGCTATCACGACACTTTGCTTTAATAGCCGGACGATAAAAGGTTTCCTCTGGCAGGCTAACTTCATTGGCAAGAGCAAAACCCGCAATAAAGTCGAGTGCATTTTCTGAACTTACTTTTCTTGCATTTTTGCTGATGACCAGTGCCAGTGTCGCGCCACTTTGCACTTCTTCACCCACTGGGTGCAAAATAGTGTCACCTGAATTGATTCGTGTATTACGCGGCTTAATAAACCACACGGGCGTTTTAGGTGGGGTTTGATAAGGGGCTTGCTGGAATGCCTTGAGCCAATGGCTAAGTTGGCTTTGATGATTGAGGGCAACAGCGAAAACGGTGCCTTTCATTGACAACTCCTCATTAAAAAATACGAGTGACTAAATAATTATTAACATATTAATAAAGTATAATTTTGAAATAGGCAATAGTTTTATAAAATGTTAATTTTAATTGTGATCTCATTAACATAATTCATTAGAACAAACATAAGCCTTTATTATTTAATGTTTTATTATTTCTCGATGATTTATTTTGTTACAATTATTTAACTCGATGTTATTTTTTTGTGTTGTTTACTCATTAATATTTTAGGGTTTTCTTTGAGATTGTTATTTTCCCGTGCTAGTCTTAATTTCAATCTAGTTGGTATTGTTGGTATCACAATAAATAACGCTGAGATGAAAAAAACAGCGCATGAGTAATACCCGCTATTGGTATTAAATAACCTTCATTAAGTGGTGAGTTTTAAGCGTATGCATGAATCATTGACAATTGCACTTTTGCAGGCAAGAGAGACGGCGATGGGGTTTTTCAGACCGATATTAAAGTCTTTCAATTTGACTGAGCAGCAATGGCGTATCATTCGAGTTTTAGCTGATAATCGTTCAATTGATTTTCATGAGCTATCAGTTAAAACCTGTATTCTAAGACCTAGTCTTACTGGGATTTTGACGCGTATGGAGCGTGAAGGGCTGATTTTTCGTTTAAAGCCGTTGAACGATCAACGTAAACTTTATGTTTCACTGACTCCCGCAGGGCAAGATTTATACGATCAAGCGCGTCAGGAAGTCGAAGAAGGCTATCAAAAAATAGAGCAGGCGTTTTCACCCGAAAAAATGAAACGTTTGACGGCTTTATTGGATGAGTTGATTGCGTTAGAGAGTCCAGATTATAGCCATATAGCCGCCGAACGACGCATACCCGTCATTCTTTGAGCCGTAGCGTTGTTGGCTACGCTCAGTTACTCGGGTCGCATACTTGTTGTATGCTTCCCGAGATACCTTCTCTTGCCGCCTAGCTGCAACTCAAACTATTTAGAGTATAAGTTATGAACGTTTTACTTATTACTTGCTAGATAAGTGCTAAATCCCTCACTGTCATATTCCTTTTTTGCAATTGTGAGATTGCATGTAGGGCTATTTGTGACAAATTCTTTAGTAAAATTATTCAATTAAAATCAATCGATTGATTATTAGTATATAACATTGATTTTTACCGTTAACTAATAACTTATTGAAGTAATAAAATTAAAAAAACATAAAAAAACATATTAAATATAAAAAAAATCAATTTTTATTCATGGCATCTTTTTTTTATCTAAAAATATTTAATGAGAATGAGTTACATTACGATAAATTTACCATTTGTGACATAAACTCAAACAACATGACAATTTATCAAGCTTTGTGGCGTTTTTTATATTTATCACTATTCATTATCTCTCCTAATGGTTACTCAGAAAATCACTTACTGCCCTCCACACAGGAAAGTATTCAATTTGAACAAAAACAACGCTTAGAGTCAGAGTTGAATCAACGTAATCTATTGGAAAAACAAAATACAATCACCCTTGATAGTGCTGCTTCCAAACACCCTCAAGATGAAAGCTGTTTCCCTGTCGATAACATCCAATTTGTCGGCGCCACATACCTCACCAGCACAATTCAAACCCAATTAGCTTTAACTTATCTCAAACGTTGCCTCACCCTAAGCGAAATACACGAACTCACCAAGCGTGTCACTAATTATTATATTGAACAGGGTTTTATTACCTCTCAAGCGATAGTCCCTGAGCAAAACTTATCTTCACATCAATTAATATTACAAATTATTGAAGGGCGAATTGAAACTATCGAGATTGAGGATTCCCCTGAGCGTCTAGTTCATCAAATTTATCCCCATCAACAGGGGAAAATATTAAATCTACGGGATATTGAACAAGGGTTGGAGCAACTCAATCGATTATCATCGGCTAAATACACTATCGATATCCAGCCAGGAACCCAAACCGGCTACTCACGGATTATTATTCATAAGCAAGGAAAAAAATGGCCCATTACGAGCCAACTGAACCTCGATAATTCAGGTATGAAGGCAACGGGAAAACAACTGTTTACGGGCAGTTTAACAGTGGACTCCGCTTTGGGATTGGGTGAACAGTGGTCTGCCTCGGCTAATACCGATATGGCTGGAAGTTCGTCCTCTCATAGTCGCTATATTGTGGCGAGCTTGAATGTGCCTTATGGCTATTGGTCTTACCGTTACCAATTTTACCGCAACAACACATTACAGCCGTTTCATGCATCAGGTCAGCAATACCGTTATGAAGGGAAAAATACCAACCAGCAATTTGATGTAAGCCGCTTAATATATCGCGATGGCAAGCAGCGTTTCACATTACAAGGCAGTTTAAAACATAAAAATGCCAATACCCAGTTGGCCTCCCAAACTTTAAGTATCAGCAGCCCAACGTTAACCTCCCTCTCGTTTACTCCGCAGTACAGTACCACGCTCGGACAAGGTTACTTCACGTTTAACCCTGCCGCTGAATGGGGAATATCCGCCTTTGGTGCATCACCTGACAGACTTGCGAAAGACTCACCCCGCAGCCATTACCAAAAGTTTAGCTTAAGTAGCAGCTATCAATATTATTTTACCAATGGCATGACCTATTTAACCTCATTTTATGGTCAATATTCACCCGATAATTTATATGGTATTGAACGCATGACTATTGGCGGGCAGTATTCTGTTCGCGGTTACCATGAACAATCATTGAGCGGTAATCGGGGTCTATATTGGCGTAATGAAATCAACAAAGACATTGCCAATACTGCCATTGGACAACTTCGTTTTATCAGTGCTTTAGATTACGGTTTTATCGCCTCAGATAGATACCACGTTGAACATGACACCTTAGCAGGTGGAGCCGTAGGTCTCTCTTTTACAGGCAATAGCCTGTTTTATTCACAGTTTCTGCTCAGTAAACCTTTGCATTATCCCTCACAACTTAAACCAGACAATTGGTCGGCCTACTGGTCGGTCTCATTATCTTTGTAACTTTACGTTTTTAAAGGATTAATTATGCTAAATGAACCATTGCCCTCACGCCCTAAGCGGATATTAAGTTACATTATTATTTTCTTAACTACAGTCTATCCCTTACATCCTGCTTGGGGTGCAGCCATAACGGTGGCGGATAAAAACACCCAAATCAGCCAACAAAATAATATTCCGATTATTAATATCGCCACGCCAAATGGGGCGGGGATATCGCACAATAAATTCCAAGACTTTAACGTGGATAAACAAGGTGCGGTACTCAATAACGCCACCACCAATGTAAATTCCCAAATTGCAGGGCAAATTAAAGCCAATGCGAATTTAAAGGGGAATGCCGCCAATCTGATTATCAATGAAGTTACAGGCAGTAGCCGCTCAGAATTACAAGGCAAGCTGGAAGTGGCAGGCAAAGGCGCCAATGTCTTAATTGCCAATCCGAATGGAATTACCTGCAATGGCTGTAGTTTTGTGAACACCCCTGCTATTACCTTGAGCACGGGGAAACCCATTCTGGATAACAAGGGCGCATTGTCTGCGATTGAGGTGAAAAAAGGCAGTGTGGTTATTGGGGCAAATGGCATGAATGCTGAAGCACAAAGCTATGCCGATATTATCAGCCGTGCAACTGAATTGAATGGTCAAATCAAAGCAAAAAATTTGACCCTGATGCAAGGTACCAATCGTGTCGATTTTCAAAAAGGGACGGTCACCCCCATTGCGGGAGAGGGCGCTAAACCGAGTATTTCCGTCGATACTAAAGCTTTGGGGGGAATGTATGCCAACCAAGTCAAATTGGTGAGCACCGAAGCCGGCGTTGGTGTCAACCTCAGCAATATACAAACCAGCCAAGGCGATTTGACGCTAACTGTGGATGGTAAAATTACCCTTGCTGGCAATATCCAAGCGAAAAACGACATCAATGTCAGCACCAAAAATCTGCAAATTAACGCCAATGCGAAAGTGAACGCGGCAAAAGAGATTACATTGGCGACAAATGCCTTAACGAATAATGGGCAAGTTATTGCAGATAAGGACATGCGTGTATTTGCCGAGACAGTGAGTAATACTGGCAATGGCGCGCTCATTCAAGCACAAGACAATCTGTGGATGCAGAAAAATGCCAAAGGGGATTTAAGTACATTAATAGAAAACAAATCAGGAACGATAAAAACCAATTCGGGGGATTTGGTTGTTAGGGCGAAGAAATTGACAAATACAGCAATGACATCTCCCATAAAGATTTCCAATATCAATGCGACTACCCGTGATAATACTGGATATCATATCTCTTCTTTTTTTGGTACTAGGCAGGGGGTTGTATCGATTATCTCTCTCTATCCTCGATTAGAAAGTTTTCCCTATACAAAATGGTTCGGGACAATGGATTTAATCAACAGTGACAGCATTAATGTTGAACGAAAGCATTATTCAAATCAGGGAGGTATTGGCGTTATAACATCAGGAAAGAATGCTTATATTAACGCAAATGACTTAGTGAGTGATTTTGGAGAAATCGCTGCAAAAAACAATGTGATATTGACCGGACAAAATGCATCAATATCCTCTTTTGACTCAGGCAAATTAGATCTTTGGTATAAGTATGATACATCTAATGCAAATTTAGGAGAATTTGCGGATGAAAGTGATGATACAGGAACTTATGATATTTTTTATGTTAGTGAGCCAGTAGATTTCAAATTAATTGATAAATTCTATTCTTGGTCTCCTGATACATTGAGCCATCAATCCATATCTGCTGGAAATAATGTTGTTCTTGATTTTAAAAGCACCATTAATATTGACAGTAAACTCCCTAATACAGAAAAACCCATCGCGAAAATAGTACAAATAGCTAATCCTTCGTTTGCTATTACCGCAAAAAACATTATCTTAAATTCCAATAATGTAAACATTTCCTCGAATTTACAATCAACCAATGACCTTTCTATTATAGCGGGTCAAAGCATCAATATTAACAACGCTCAGCTCGTTGCCAATCAATCGCAAAGCCTGATTGCCAACAACGACCTTAATCTAAAACAAGTCAACTTAACCGCTAAAGACAGCACCTTAATAGCCAAAAATGGCAGTATTCAATACAGCTTAAATCCCGTATCTGCCTTTAAAGATAATGTGTTATCTCCTCCCGTGATTAACGCCGCAAATTCTTTACATGTACAAGCCGGCAAGAACATCACTTTTGATAATGCGCAATTAGTAAAAACGAATAAACTCACCCTCAGCGCCAATGATAACATCCTCATTCGTCGCGATGAATCAGTTTTAATTAAACTCGCGGCTTCAGAGCCTGTTGCAAACATTAATGCATTACTTACTAAAACAGGAAACTGGGCAAGTTCGGGAGAGATAAACCTCACTGCCGGTAAAAATATTGAAGCCCGAGGTATAACTTTTAACAGTGGTCAAGCACTCACTTTGAATGCAGGACAAGATATCCTTTTGGGTTCTAAAGCCATTAAAGATGTCGATAATCTGTTTAAAACTAACCGCTACCCAGAGTTACGCTCTCAACTCATTGCTAATGGCAATATGACGTTAAACGCAGCTCGGGATATTGATTTACAAGCGGCAAGCGTGCAGTCCAAAGGCACAATTACCGCGCTTTCCGGTCGTAATATTGGCCTATTAGCCAGTACTTATTCGGCTATCCCTAACCCGAATGAAGATTACCAAGATGTTCGATATGTTGCAGCTCAACTGTCAGGTGATAAGGGCGTCACGCTGGCTTCCAATGGCGCACTCACCGCGCAAGGCAGCACAATAAAATCCTTGGGTGATATTACGATTTCCAGTGGCGGAAATGTTCGGTTAGAGTCTGTCAAAACCCATTATCGTAAACAAGAAGGGAAACGGTTAGAGGATCTATACCGTCAAATTGGTACTGAAATTAACAGTGGTAAAACTCTGACCATTTTATCCGAAGGGAGCATTCTTTTCCAAGCTTCTCGTCTCGTTGCCAAAGGTACTATGGATATCGCGGCAAAAGGCGGATATCTCTATGCGCAAGCCATGGAAGAAACCAGTCACTATGAAGAGCAAAGTAAAAAATGCAATAAATGGACACTTTGCATCACTAAAAAAGAAGTTAAAAAAACACGCAGTGAAACCACCAATAAAGTGACTGAATTTACCGCTGGCGGCGATATTAATCTTTATGCCAAGGACGATGTCACTTTAGAAGCCACGAAAATTAATGCAGGCAAGAATGCCAAAATCATCAGCCAAACCGGTAAGGTGAATTTCAAAGCGGTGAAGAATACCACCTTTGAGGAAGTGATTTCCAATTCGAAAGGGTTTTACATCACTCAACGCAATAAAGGTTATACCGAAGATAAATGGATACTGCCTGTCCTGCATATTGGTGGAAAACTAACCATTGATGCCGCAAAAGGGATTACGGCAGATATCAAAACCAAAAATAACCAAAGTTTACAAAATGCCTTAAATTCACTCGGACAAACTGAAGGAACAAAGTGGTTAGCAGGGTTAAAAGAGCGTAAAGATGTCCAATGGAATTTAGTTCAAGATGCTTACGATGGCTGGGATTATAAAAGCCAAAGCTTAAATCCAGTTGCTTCTGCGTTAATTATGATAGCAGTCACGGCGATGACATCCGGTTATGGCCTCGCTTCTTGGGCTGCAGATGGCGCAGTGGCAGCAACAGGTGCAACTGGTACAACCGCTGCGGTAATTTCAGGTGCAGCTTACTCTGGTATGACCGCACTTACCTCTCAAGCCGCTGTCGCTCTGGTTGAAAATCAAGGCAACTTATCTAAGACACTAAATTCACTGGGTAAAAGCGATACCGTCAAATCCATTATTACTCAAATGGTCATTTCAGGGGCATTAAATGGCCTTGATATCAAAATGGAGTGGACTAAAGGTAACCCCGCTGATGCTAAATTACCGTTACTCGCCAATGGCGATTGGAGCAAAGTCGCCCAACGAGTTGCAGCACAATCCGTTATCAGCTCAACGGTAAATACCACGATACAAGGTGGTAGTTTTACCGATAATTTTAAAAATGCCTTATTGAGTAATATCGGCAGCCAAATCAATGCGGAAGGCGCAAAACTGATTGGCGATAATGGTGAAATTTTAGGGCATACAGGAAAGTTACTAAGTCACTCCGTTGTTTCAGGTATCAGTGCAGAAATTGCAGGTGGTAATGCAAAAGGAGCCGTTGTTGGTGCATTAGCTGCAGAATTGGCGGCAATAACATTAAATAGCAAATTATTTGAACCAAAATATATTAATGAGCAAGAGCGGCAACTGGCGCTAATACAAGAAGCAATCAATGGGAATGAAGCCAAAACTCAATTCACTAAAGTATTAGGTGGATTCGCAGGGGCGTTAATTACCCATAAGCCAGAAGGGGCTTTTTCTGCTGCTAACTCTGCTGAGCTGGTTTATACGTATAATTATACAGAGCATATGCTAACCCAAATAGCATTAGAGAACGCTCTGGATGTTATAGCTGCAGATAAAGGAGATAAAGCGGCAGCGAAACGTGTTACTGCGCGCCAAGAAGCGGCAATATTTGTTGGTTTTGTTGCTGCAGGCGGATATGTCGCAGTTATTGGTGGTGAAGTTGTTTTAGCTGCATCTCCTGAAATATTAGCCGCAGCAAAATTAGGAATGCAAGGATGTAAAGCAGGGTTAGTGCACTGTATCAATAAACTAGCCATTAGTTCAGCAGAAGTTATTGCTCCAGAAGCTGCTATTTCTAGCGGAGCAGCTTTGGGGGCTGGTTATAAATTACTAGCGAGCTCAGAGGAGGCTGCCAAAGCTCTCGCAAATACTACAATGAACAGCTCAAAGCATATGCTAATAGCTGGAAAACAAGATGCGAGTAAACTAAAGTCTCTCCTAGGCGCTGAGAAACTACGTGTTGAGGCTAATAAAAAAGTTATTGAGGAAATTAATAAATTTTCATCTAAAAACAAAGCTAGAGATACAGCAACTATGGTTGCTGCGTATGATATAAAAAGTGGCACTATTGTTGTCAAAGGTAGCGTAGGTAATAAAATTGAGGCCGATATGCTTCATAAAGATACAATAACTCTTCTCAAGCAAAAGTTGGGGGGAGCTGATGTTGGGACTAAAACTATTTATTGTAATAATATTGTTGGGGGATGTGGAGAGGTATTAGCTGCTGACCAACTAATAAGACAAGGAGTTAAACCAACAGACATAAGGATTTCACAAGCATATAGACCTAGAGATGCTCATGGATTCGATATATCGGAAGTTCCTCCAGAAGCGCTTGTATCTACTTGTAAAAATTGCATCAAAGTATTTTTAGAATAATAAGGATATCTATGGAATTACAGTTAGATAATAATTGGTCACCCGATTTTGCTTGTAATTATACTTGGGTCGCCGGAGATAAAAATGGATTGCTATCCTTGATGTTAAGTAATGGTTATGGTTGGCTACCTACAGTTTTACTTAACTCATCTATTAGCAAAAATGATGTTAACCTTTTATGTGAATATATAGATGGAGAATCAACAGAATATATTAACGAAATAAATCTGAATGGTAGTTATACAATCGATTTATATTCAAGCTATTCTTATAAATCATACCGAGATAAGGATGAGTTAATAAAAAGTTTTAACTCTAGACTTGAAAATAATAAAAATTGTATTGCTTCACTCGCTACCAAAATGGGAATGTTTTGTTATGAGGCTTTAGAGTTACCTTCAGAAGGTGATAACTATCCAATAGGATATGATGGAAAAACAACGATGGGAGATTATTATCGTTTTATTGTCCCAACTATTTTCGCAACTATAGAGGATATTCCCCTTCCTTTAAGGCAATATATTGTTGTTTCAAATACAATTGATTTCACAATAGATAGGCTACTGGATAACGATAGAATTAGTGAGTATTTCCCTCGTATGTACCATGATTAAGGTTATGAGTTATTAGACGAAAAAATAAAACAAGACAAAGTTAGGAAAGAATCATAAGTAACCGCCATCTTTACATAAAGATGGCGGTTACTATGTAAGCTTCAGTCTCTAATGTTCAATTTCTCTCTTTTTAGGCTACTTACCCAATAAGTGTAAGAAATGAATGTGTTTTTCATACTGATCAAGAATGTCATGAATGATCTGTTCTTTTGCCCAGCCCATCACATCATAATCTTGCCCGCCTTCTTTTAGGTGGATCTCGGCGCGGTAATAGCGCTGTTCTTCACTTTTTTCATCATCACTATCTGTGGCCATACCAGCGAGAGCAAATGCTGGCTGAACATAGTAACGGAGGCGAACTTCGTAGAAAAAGTTCATATCGTCGCCTAAATCCACATCAAAACTAATTCGGTCATCTTTCTCTATGTTGATATGGCAAGTAGTGCCTTGTTTAGCTAATTCTTCAGAAACCATCTCCATTGAAGGTTTGACGACCTCTTCAATAAAACGTTTAACTTGAGAGCGTTTCGGAAAATAAGCAATATTACGTAGTCTGCGCTGCCAAGGAATTGGGTTGCGGCTCGCTGTTGGTGCAATTGTTGCTAATTGCTGACTATCACGTTTATAGGCATCGACACGTAGCGCTTTAAATAGGCCATAGATTGATACGAGTAAGACCATCGCAAAAGGTAAGGCACTGGCTATAGTAAGGGTTTGCAGTGCTTTTAAACCACCCGCAAGTAGCATGGTGATAGCCACGACACCCATAAGACCAGCCCAGAAAATACGTTGCCAAATTGGTGTACCTGAGTCGCCACCGGAAGCTAGAGTATCTACAACCATTGCCCCTGAGTCAGCGGAAGTGACAAAGAAAACCACTACCATCAACATCGCAAAGAATGATAATGCAGTTGAAAATGGAAAATAAGTTAGAAACTCAAATAAGGCTAGAGATACATCAGATTGCACGGTTTCTGCTAGACGTGTAGCCCCTTGATTTTTAATCAGGTCGATGGCTGTATTTCCGAAGAAGGTCATCCACAGTAAGGTGAAACCCGCAGGCACAAACAATACACCCATCACGAATTCACGGATAGTACGCCCACGGGAAATACGCGCAATAAACATGCCGACAAACGGTGACCATGATAACCACCAACCCCAATAAAGTAGCGTCCATCCACCTAACCAATTACTGGATTTAGGCTCATAAGCATACAAATTAAAGGTTTTCGTGACGATTTCAGAGAGGTAGCCTCCCGTATTTTCAACAAAAGATTTTAGTAATAAAACCGTTGGTCCCAAGACAACAATTAGTACCAATAACAAGAATGCGAGGCCCAAATTTAATTCAGATAAAATACGAATGCCTTTATCGAGTCCTGAAACAACGGATAAAGTGGCAAGTCCGGTGAAGGTGATAATCAAGATAACTTGGATGGTTTCGTTAACTGGCCAACCGAATAAATGATTCAATCCTGCATTGACTTGCAATACTCCAAATCCTAGCGAGGTGGCAACACCAAACACGGTACCGACAACCGCAAAGATATCCACCGCATGGCCTATAGGACCATAAATACGTTCGCCAATAATGGGGTAGAGTGCGGAGCGCAGTGTTAAGGGTAATCCGTGGCGATAACTAAAAAAGGCTAGAATTAAAGCAACAATCGCATAAATGGCCCACGCATGTAACCCCCAGTGAAAGAAGGTTAAACGCATAGCTTCTTTGGCGGCTTCAATGGTTTGTGCATCCCCGACTGGTGGATTGAGATAATGCATCACAGGTTCAGCAACACCGAAGAACATTAAACCAATACCCATACCCGCAGAAAACAGCATGGCAAACCAAGAAACATAACTAAAGTTAGGCTGTGCATGGTCAGGTCCAAGTTTTATCTGACCATAACGAGAGAGTCCCAGATAAGTCACACTCAGTAAAATGATGGCAACAGCAAGTATGTAGAACCAACTGGCGTTATCAAATAAATTTTGTTGAAGATGACTTAGATGAGATTCTGCGACTTCAGGCATCAAGGCGGCAAAGCCAACGATGATCAAGATAATGAGGGCGGAACTATAAAATACCGGAGGACTAATTTTCGATCGTACTTTTTTGATATCAGTATCAATTTGACTCATGACTACCTTCTTTGGTTTTATTTTTGGCATACCAATATAATGTCGAGTATGCAGCGAGCGTCCTTCTTAAAAACAATGGATAATTGCGAAAGGGTTTCGGTTAAGAAACAAAATAGAAAGAACAGCGAATAAATAGTGGTGTTGATAGCAGTTAAAACCGCCATAAATATTAACAAAAATCTTGCTTTATAGTCCTTCAGTTCAAAAAAATAGGGGGTAATACTGCCATGTTATGGCCTAACATTCAACTTACTCGTCATACTTTGAACTGTAGGGGTGTTGGCTTCATTCGCTAACCTCGGTCACATACTTATGTATGCTCCCAAGGATTATCTCAATTGCCGCCTACCTACAATTCAAATTATTTAGAGTAAATAATAATGTGGTGAATATATTTAAAATGAACTGAATGAACTGAATGAACTGAATGAACTGAATGAACTGAATGAACTGAATGAACTGAATGAACTGAATGAACTGAATGAACTGAATGAACTGAATGAACTGAATGAACTGAATGAACTGAATAGGGAGAAGTGAGTTTTTATCTTAGCTGGCTGTCTTTACTGCCTCGGCGGTTGTAGCCAGAGAAAGCGGCCTGCTTTTTATCTAACTCGTTTTGGCATGTGATACACAGCTTTACGCCGGGAAGGGCTAGGCGCCTTGCTTGAGGGATTTTATTGCCACACTCTTCACAGCATTCAGCGCTTTCTCCTGAATGTAACTCACTGCGCGCTTTGGCGACGGCGTCAGCTAATGTGGCGTCGATTTGCTCTTGAACGGCATTCTCATTTGCCCAACCCGTAGCCATGTTTACCTCAATGGTTAACTAATCATCGATATAATTATTATTGAGGTGAATTACAAGAAATCAAGTTTCTTACTGATTAAATTTCACTTAAGTTGGATCGTCATATAAATATGATCCATCCCATCTTCATCGTACATCTCACCTTGGGTTTGATAGCCTAAGGTATGATAAAATTCGATAGCCGTATGTTGAGCAGAAAGGCCAATCGCACTGTAATGGTTTTCTAAACCATATTGTTCAACGAATCTCATTAATTCGCGGCCGAGTCCTTTACCCCGATGTTGCTTTAATACTGCGACTCTACCGACTTTAATTAAGCCTTTGTCTAGTAATAGACAACGTAATACGGCGGCAGGTTTATCCGTTAAATAAAGCACCACATGTAAGGCGTTGTCGTCATATTCGTCAACATCAATGTCTGCCGGAAACCCTTGCTCATGAGTAAATATTTGCTGACGAATATCGAAAGCGTGACTCACTAATGTGGGGAGCGCATATCCGTGACTGTGTTTGATTTGCATATTATTCCCTATAAAGGCATTCAAAGTTCAAATTTTCGCTAAATAGCGCTATTAAATCTATAATAATATAGCTTAAGGAAGATGCTGAGATTTATATTTTGAATTAAAAAATGCAGGTATGAGTCACCTGCATTTTTCAGTATATGACGGCTTATATAGGTTGAGTACTATTTATTGTCAGCCTTTGCATCATTATCTGCTTTTAATGATTCAGTCTTATTTTTTGCATCTGTCGCAAGCTCATCGGCTTTATTGATAGCATCAGTTTTGAGTTGTTCTGACTTCTCACCCGCACTTTCAGTGGCTTGGTTATATTTAGTCTCAAGTTCATCTGCTTTTTCAGATGCGCTTTGTTTTAGCTCATTGGCTTTAAGTTTGGCGTCATCGGTTAGTTCATCGGCTTTTTTCTCACCAGCTTCTTGCAACTCTTTCGCTTTATCGGTGATTTGGTCAGCTTTTTGTGAAGCATCTTTTTGCAGATCTTCGGCTTTTTCTTTTGCACTGTTGGTCAGTTCAGTGGCTTTTTGTTCACCTGTTTCTTTCAATTGCTGCGCTTTTTCTTCCGCTTGCTTCATCGTGTCGTCTGTTTTAGATGAATCATCACAGCCGGTTGTAACAGCAAAAACACCCGCTAGAATAAGTGAAGCGATGATTTTCTTTTTCATAAACATTTCCTTAGCATGAAGTTTGTCGAGTTATTGATTGAAATTCAAATCAAATATATTAATAGTTACTTCATTAATATAGACCAAAATTAGTTCGATGGATAATAGTTATGTCCTTTTTTTGATACGTATTAAGTTATGAAAGCTTTAATGCGATTTAATTTTTTATTGATTTTAAATAAATTAAAAACCTAATTTTATATTTAAATAATATGAAAAATGATTGGTTTAATGGTATTTTTATTAATAGAGATAGGTTTTTTAAAGTGGGAGTCTTAAATGAGTTTTAATAATATAGGGATAACAAAATGACATATTATTACACGCTCGTTATTATAAAGTTTATCATTGGTTTTACTATTGTAATAACACACATGAATTTTTCGGGGAAAACACAACTTTCACAAATGACACCAATTGATTTTATTGGTAATTTTGTGTTAGGTGGTATTATCGGTGGTGTAATTTATAGTGATACCATTCCATTGCATCAATATGTAATTTTATTATTTATGGGTGTAATGTTTATTTCATTATTGAACTTTTTAACAAAAAAATTCAATTTTTTCCGCAGTGTTACTATTGGTAATACCATTCCAATAATTAAAAATGGGCAGTTTATTATGGAAAACATACAGGAGAAAAGGAATAAAATTGATATGTTGAATATCACTTCTCGCATTCATGCCCAAGGTGTCTATTCATTTCAAGAAATTTATTATGCGCAGATAGAGCCTGATGGCCAACTAACTATTATTTGCGATAAAAAAAATATGCCATCGGTGATATTAATTAAAGATGGTGTTATTAGAACCAGTGAATTGGAAGCGATTGAACGGGATGAGGACTGGCTTAAGCAACAAATTGAAAAACATGGAATTAATAATATCGCAGATATTTTCTTAGCTGAGTTTTGGCATGGTGAAGTTAGTTTTATTTTGCAAGATGGTAAGATAAAACGTGTCGATGAACAAAAGTTGAAAGTTGTTGCTGAAAATAGTTAGTGAAAAAGTGGATGAAACGAAGTTATTCATTTCATCCACAAATTGAACACTATTTTTTCAAATCATCATATAGCATCAGTGATGATTTTTTATCCGGATCGCCTATATACCTTGGTTGAGGCTTGAATTCAGCATTGAATAAGCTCTTTTCAGGTTCAAATCCGGTGTAGTTTAGCCCCGCTAAATCAGACCAAGCATAGATAAAATCCATGGTACTAAAAGGTCTGGTGGTTTTGCTATTCAAATCAGACTGATGAGTCTGTAGCCATTCAGGTGATTGCCAAACTAAGAAAGGAATGTTGTACATAACCTTTGTCGGCTTACCTTCACTACGGCCTAACATCTCATGCGGTGGAGTATCAAATACATCTTCACCGTGATCGGAAAAGAACACCAAAAAGCCATTTTCTTTTGAAGAGTCGAAATCTTTAATCAGTGATGAAACCACATAGTCATTATAATGCTGAGCATTATCATAAGCATTGTAGTCTTTGATTTCGTCATCTTTCAGATTCGCAGGGATGAGACTATCTTTATTGGTAAAAATGGCTTTATCTTCAGGGTAGCGGAATTCATAACGCATATGCGTTCCCAACAGATGAACCACAATGAATTTTTTCTCAGCAGGATCTGCGAGTGCTTCTTTAAATGGCTCAAGTACTACGTCATCATAGATTCGAGAGCTTTGTGCCATATCATTATTCAAATAATATTGCTTATCTGTTTGGCGTGAAAATGCTGTTAACAGGGTATTACGCTCTGTCATAGTTTGCTGATTGGTGATCCAAAAAGTCTTAAACCCTGCTTGTTTCATCATATTCATGATAGACGGGCGCGAGTTAAATAATTCAGGTTCAGTTTGCGATGCAAAAGTCAGCACTTGTTGTAGTGCTTCGATGGTATAAGGACGCGATGTTACGACATCATTAAAGACGGATAAATTCGCGGGATAATCTTGAGCTAATTGAACAAGTTCAGGTGTTGTCGGACGCTGATAGCCATATAAACTCATTCTATCGCGGCTAGTCGATTCACCAATAACTAATACAAAAGTTCTCGGTGCATTGCCGTTGGCATCAACAAAATTTTCTAGTGGTAGAATTTTGTTATTGTCACGGATCAGCTCCTCCATGTTTGCCAATTGGTTTTTGTAGAGGAAATAACCACTAACAAACTGCCACGGTGCTGCATACGCCAATTTACTATTGATATATGAAGTCACATTGGAAAGCGGGCGATCTTGCTTGATAGCTTTATTATAATAAGGCACACCAAACAGGATAATTAAAATCAGTAACGAAACGCCAATTCTCCCAGTGGTTGGTAATGTGATTGGCTTTAGGCGAGTCCATAAAAAGATAGCTACAAGCGTATAAGCAAGGATGACGCCAACGACTTTGAAACTGAAATACTGTCTGAGGAATTCTCCGGCTTCATTGGTGTTAGTTTCGAACATAACAAACATCACACTTTGTGATAATTGATGTCCATAAACCACAAAATAAGCTAAAGCGATAACGGAAGATAGCCAAAGGACAATACCGATAAGACCGGCAACGAGTTTTATTTTTTTAGGAAAAAGTAGGGCTGGAATAATCCAAAGTGAGCTATAAAGGAGTGAGTCTCTGAGTCCGATAGTGTTACTTTGGCCAGTAACGACAACATAAAGTTGCAATATCGATGAGAAATACCAAAAGTAGATTAATAGCCAGAGCAATGACGACCAGCTAAACTTGTTTGTTTGTGTAGTATTAACCATAAGTTTTTTGACTCTTACTTTTTTGTATTGTTGAGTAGCTATAAAGTAACGATAAGTAACTATGAAAAATAGTTGAAAAATCGATTTTTAGATAGAGTGACAATCGTTAAGTTCAATAATAAATTTAGTGAGATAATAATCTCTTAAGGTTACCTTTAATCATCTGTTTATTAAAATGAGTCTATATAGCGCTTTCCGTTTAGAAATTTTGATTACACTATAGTTTAGAATGGTGAATTGTGCCTTATTATACTAGGGTGACGGCATAACTTAGCGAACGATATCATCATGCTTTGCCTGTTGCACAACTTGCCAAAATGATATTATCCTTAGCTAAACTAACTGGTATATAAACAAACGTTAATTATCTTTTCGATGAAAGGATGAGGCCAAATAATGTTCGATAACTCTTTTGTGGCTTTCTTAAAATCATCCTTATCAATCAGGCTGTTGCTATCCTTATTGATTATTATTGATGGTTTTATGATTTTAAAACCAGTGTTAAGTGCTTATACCGACTATATCGATTGGCGTGAAACAGGCTTCACAGAATGGTTGAAGTCATTGGGTTTTATGAAATTACTCGATATTCCTCGGTTTTTATTGGGTGCCTCGCTGATTTTTCTTTCGTTATTTATGATCAATGGCGCACGGATAGCTTGGGTATTTTCCCTGTTTTTATTAGCCATTATCTCTTTTGTTGATTTAAGACTTGCTCAAGAGAACATTCATCAAGGTTATTTTTCTCTCGGTTTATTTGTCGCATTATGTTTATTTTGGAAGCTTTATCATCATCATAGCTTAACCAGTGCTGGCTTTGTTGCTGTCACCTGTATTATTGGTTTATTGCTCTATTCCATTTTTGGTACGCTCTATATTGGCAATGAATTCTTTCCTATTGTGAAAGATGGCACAACGGCATTTTATTTTGCACTTGTGTGTATGACAACGGTTGGATTTGGCGATATTGTGCCTGTGACAGTCGATGCTCGCGTTTTTACTGTTACTGTTATTATTTTGGGTATTACTATTTTTACAACATCGGTCGTTTATGTCGTTGGCGTATTGGCTAAAGGGACGAAAGAAATTGTCCGCAAGAGGTTTTCTTATATGAAAGATCATTATGTCGTCATTGGTGGTACACCTATGGCCGTGAATGTTTATCAAGGACTTAAAAAACGTGAGCTTCCTGTTGCGGTCATCTGTCAAGAAAACCATCGTAGCCATTATCCAGAAAAAGATAATATTGTAACGGGTGATCCTACGAGCTCAGAATTACTGGCCGCTGCTAACGTCAAACATGCTAAGTGCGTGCTTATCATGACGGATAGTGACTCATTGAGTACTTTTGCTTTACTCGGTGTTAGGGAATTAGCGGGCAAAGAAGTCAAAACAGTTGTGCTTATTAATCAAGAAAATAACATGGATAAAGTGCGTCTACTGCATCCTGATATGTTGTTTTCATTATCTTCTCTGGGTTCTGAAGTTTTGATGCAAGTGCTTTGCGGTGACGCAATATCCAGTGACACTATCAGTGATATGCTATTGAATAAAGTTGCAAAAAGCTAATAACAAAGCTCTAAACAGGGAATGTAACCCATGCTAAGCGCACAACAAATAAGTTGTCATCGACAAAATAGAGTATTGTTTCAGCAGTTAGATTTTACAGTATTACCGGGGCAAATTTTACAGGTTGAAGGCCCTAATGGTGCAGGCAAAACCACTTTATTGCGTATGATGGCTGGTCTGTTAAAGCCCGATGATGGCGATATTTTTTGGCAAGCACAATCGATTGAAAAACTAAAAGAAGATTATACGCGTCATTTACTTTATTTAGGTCATAAGCCCGCGGTAAAGTCTCTGTTAACACCTTATGAAAACTTGCTATTTTACTATCAAATGCACCATAAAGAGCCTGAAGGTGAGCGTATTTGGCAAGCGTTAGAGGAAGTTTCGCTGATAGGTTATGAGGATGTTCCTGTTTGCCAATTATCTGCGGGTCAGCAACGTCGAGCTAATCTGGCACGGTTATGGTTAAGCGAAGCATCACTTTGGATTTTAGATGAACCGTTTACCGCTATTGATGTGGCGGGTGTTAAACGCTTAACTGAACGTTTTCATCAGCATGCTGAGCTTGGTGGTATTATTTTGTTTACATCCCATCAAGCGATGTCGGGCCATTTTGGATCATTAAAACTGACGGGCGGGTATGAGTAATGTTTTGGTTATTAATTAAAAGAGAACTAAAAATTGCCTTTCGAAGTTTTTCTGAGTTAGTTAATCCGTTATGGTTTTTCTTAATTGTGATCACGTTGTTCCCGTTGAGTATTGGTCCTGAACCTCAGTTACTCGCCCGTATTTCGGTCGGTGTTTTCTGGGTTGCAGCCATCTTGTCCTCGCTATTATCATTGGAACGCTTATTTAAAGATGATTATCTCGATGGCACTTTAGAACAGCTTTTATTAGCACCTAACCCGTTATTTATCACCGTATTAGCCAAAGTTATTGCACATTGGTTAGTGACTGGTTTGCCATTAATTTTGCTTTCGCCAATCGCCGCATTAATGTTGTCTTTTAACAGTGATACATTAGTCGTACTCGCGGGCACACTCTTATTAGGCACGCCGGTGCTCAGTTTTATCGGCGCAATTGGTGCTGCGTTAACGGTTTCCCTTAAAAAAGGCGGCGTTCTTGTGAGTTTACTGGTGTTACCGCTCTATATCCCTGTCTTGATTTATGCCACAGGTACCATGGAAGCGCATAGTTTTAATATGCCATTAAATGGTTATTTCGCTATCTTAGCGGCGTTATTTGCTGCAAGCCTAACATTTTCCCCCTTAGCCATTGCTGCTGCATTGAAAATCAATATTAGTCACAGTTGATTGTCACTTAGTTAATTGTCACCTAGTCAATTGCTGCCTAGTCATTAGTTACATAGCTAATTTCTAAAAGGCGTCATCACGCATTTATGCATTTTTACATCTATATTTTTTGTTTTCTTTCATTAAATGGTAGTGCTGTGGATTAATATATGTATGTTAAATTTTATTACTTATTTTGTGAGTGATTAATGTCAATCAGTGAATTTAACTTAGATTGAGATGATGCGATAATTTAAGTCGATAAAGTTAATTTGTTTTATAATATCTTAGCTATTCAACATAAGGGATTTAATTATATAATTGATTTAATTATTTAAATTGACTTTTATCTTTTGGGGGCGAGAGTGAGGGCTAAGTCACTATTTAACTAAAAATGCGATAATAGCTGATTGTGATTTAGGTTAAAGTATGTAAAGTTATGCGCAGATAATTAACTTACACTTTGGGCTATTAAAAAAACTAATGATTTTTGTACGGACACTCATTTTCGGATCGATTTTTTTTACCTTTTGTTTCCCTACGCTAGCAAAAGCTTCATTATTGAAACCGGATAACACAGACGATCTATTTAATCGACAAACTCAGCAGCAGCAAGCTCAGCAGCAGCAATTTGAGGCAAAAGCCCCAGATGTGAGCTTATCTACGCCTATCGCCAAGGCGAAATTACAATTTCCAGATGAAAATCCGTGCTTTAAAATTGAGCAAGTCTCTATTACAGGCCAAGAGGCCTTGCCTCATTGGGTTCCGGTTCAGAGACTGGCTAATCAGGCCGTTGGTCATTGTATTGGTGTTGAAGGGATTAATTTATTGGTTACGGATGTGCAAAACCGATTAATAAGTCATGGGTGGATTACAAGCCGTGTTTTAGTTCCTGAACAAGATTTATCCACGGGTCAGCTTAATTTAGTTGTATTACCGGGTAAAGTCCAAAAAGTGGGTTTCACTGACAACTCATCGACCTACAGCACGTTATACAGTGCAATGCCAGCACGTTCGGGTCATTTATTGGATTTACGGGACATTGAGCAAGGTTTAGAAAACTTACAGCGCCTACCCACCGTACAAGCCTCAATGGAAATGGTGCCCGGTGATGGTCCGGGTGAAACCCAAATTGTGATCAATCGCCAGCAGTCGCGTTATTGGCACGCTGGCGCGTGGGTGGACAATACTGGCTCAAAAAGCACCGGTAAAAATCAAGTGGGTATGATGTTGGCACTGGATAACCCGACTTCCCTCAGCGATCTTTTCTATATTACGGCAACGCGCGATTTAAGCTTTTCTAGCGATAAAGACACCACTAACTACAGTGCGCACTATTCGGTGCCGTTTGGTTATTGGCAGTTTGCCACCACAGCGAGTGATTATGAGTACACACAAACTATTGCTGGCACAAATAGCGACATTCGTTATCGCGGTAAAAGCAAAAGTTTGAACCTACAACTGAGCAATGTGCTGTACCGTGATGCCACAGCGAAAACCACAGCGACCTATGATGTCAATTTACGTGAGACGCGCAACTTTGTGGGTGAAACTGAAATTGAAAACCAAAAACGGCGCACTACCGCTTGGAAGCTCGGCCTTAATCACCGTCAATACGTGGGGCAATCCACACTCAATGTGGGGGCGAGTTACCAGCATGGGACGCGCTGGTTTGGCGCAATGCCCGCTTTTGAAGAGTTTAGCAGTAAAGGCTCCCAAGATTATGCGACCGCACTGGCGATAATTATGCAATTTTCCGCGTCTGCGAGTATCCCGTTTACACTTGCGGAGCAGCCACTTCGGTTTGAGTCACAATACTTACGTCAAATCAGTGACAGGCCTCTAACGCCTCAGGATCAATTCAGTATCGGTAACCGCTGGTCGGTACGAGGTTTTGATGGCGAACGCACCTTAAGTGCGGATGAAGGCTGGACGCTGCGCAACACCCTATCATGGACATTACCTGTTCCTGCTCAAGAACTGTATGTGGGCGTCGATTACGGCAAAATTAGCGGACGTGGGACTGACATTAACTTAGGCTCACACCTTGCGGGTGGTGCGATTGGTTTGCGTGGTGCGATTAACCCCGCCAACTTAAGTTATGACTTCTCTATTGGCACCCCGTTCTCTAAACCAGAAGGTTTTAGAACCGACCCAGCTACATTTTCGTTTTCGGTTAATTGGAATTACTGAGGCACATCAGGATGAATAAGTTATTTTACCGCTTAATTTTTAATGCAGCCCGCCAAATGGTGATGGTCGTCGCGGATATAACGCGTAGTCATCGTGCGGAACCTGCTTGCCACAGTGAAAATCGTGTCGAGAAAACAGCCAGCAGTCGCATTCGTTGGTCAATCAAGCCACTCGTCACTTCCCTTTGGTTGACGCTGGGCATGGTGAGTTTTAGCGCGTCGTCATCTACCATCGTAGCGGATGGTAATGCGCCGGGAAATCAGCAGCCTACCATTGTGAATACCCAAAATGGTTTACCTCAAGTCAATATTCAAGCGCCTAACCGTGACGGGGTTTCGCGTAATCAATACAGCCAATTTGATGTGGATAACAAAGGCGCGATTTTAAATAACAGCAGCACCAATGTGAATACTCAGCTCGGGGGTATAATTCAAGGCAATGACTGGTTAGCCAAAGGTGAAGCTAGGATTATTTTAAATGAGGTCAACAGCCGCAACCCAAGCCAACTCAATGGTTTTATTGAAGTGGCGGGTAAAAAGGCTGATGTGATCATTGCTAATCCGGCGGGGATCACTTGTAACGGTTGTGGCTTTATCAATGCCGATAAAGCCTTACTTTCAGCGGGTAAGACGCTGATCGAAAATGGTAAAATTAAAGGTTTTGAGGTTGATAAAGGGAGTATCAATGTTATTGGTCAAGGCTATAACGGCAACGGAACTAACTATACGGCACTGATTGCTCGCTCGGTGAATATCAATGCCAAACTGCATGCGAAAGAACTAGCCATCACTACCGGTAAAAATACCGTTGCCGCAGATGGTCAAACGATCCTTAAAACGGATAATTCATCCACCGATGATCAACCAGAATTTGCGCTCGATGTTGCTGCTCTTGGTGGTATGTACGCGAATACCATCAAAATGCGTGGTACTGAACACGGCGTGGGCGTGCGCAATGCGGGGCATATTGGCGCAGAGGCAGGCGATATTACGTTATCCGTTGACGGTAAAATTGGTAATGCTGGGGTAATAACAACCAACCAAAATATCGCGATAGACAGCCAACAAACGATTAATAATAGCGGCACCGTATTGGCACAAAACGATATTCAGCTCAATGCAAAACAAGCAATAACGAACACAAATAAAGGCCAAATTGTCGCAGAGCATGATGCGACGTTGAATGCTGATCAAATTAATAGCGATACAACGGCATTATTAGCTGCGGGCGTAGACAGTAAAGGGAAATTAACTTCAGCAGGTTCATTAACGGTTAAAGGCCAAAAAGACGTTGCATTGCAGGGGGATATTGTTGCCAAAGACAGCTTAATCGCCACAGGCGGTTCACTCGACTTGTCTGATTCCAATACTCAAGCCAAAAATATTTCACTGACGTCAACAGTAACCGATATCCGCACGAAAGATGCGCACCTACAAGCCAACGATAGAGCCACACTGACGGCTAAAACGGGTATTGATAATCAAAACGGTGAAATTGTTGCCAATGAACTCACCTTAACAGCTCCTGAATTTATTAAAAACCAGCAAGGTAAATTAGTTCAAAAAGGCAATTCAAAAAATATCTTAAATACTAAGGTATTCGAAAACCAGCAGGGGGAAATTAACTTTGCGGGTGACACCGTTGTATCAACACAACAACTGAATAACCAGTCCGGAAAGATATTAAGTCGTGATGGTAAAGTCGATATTCAAACTAAAAATCTAGACAACCAACAAGGGACAATCTTAGCCTCGGGCAAACAAGGGCTTACCATCAAGGCGGATAAGCTGGATGGACAAAAAGGGGAAATCCTGACCCGTGGCGTATTAAGCTTAGCAGGGCAATCCATTAATTTGGATAATGGAGCCACCCAAGCTGAACAAATCACCTTGAAAGCTAATGCGCTCTCTCACCGCCAAGGGAATCTACTACAGACGGGCAATAAAGCCATGACCGTTGAAATCGCCACGACGTTGAATAATCGTGGGGGAAGCGTGTCATCCAAAGGTGATTTGCATATACTTGCAGATAGCCTTGATAACAGCGATGGTAAATTATTCACGAGTACTAACAAACAGTTAGCACTTACTGCAACTACTGAGTTGAATAACACGCGAGGCGTGATTCAAACAGATAAGTATTTAGCCATTAAAGCCAATAAACTGGTTAATTCTCAAGGGAAAATCAGTAGCTTATCAGGGGCAGCATTGCTCAGTGCAAATCAGTTGGATGGTAATAAAGGGACGATTTTTGCGCAAGATACCTTACGGATTGAAAGTGCCAATATCAATCTAAGCCAAGGTTTTACTCAAGCAAACCAGATTTCCATTTTAGCCAACAACTTCACACATCAGAATGCAACGTTACTGCAAACAGGTGAAGGAAAAACGGAACTACACATTCAAAGTCAATTTGATAATCAGCGAGGGGAAATCTCTAGCAATGGTCAAATTGATATTGTGGCAAACAGCTTGAATAACCAAGATGGTAAAATCATTGCCGCAAAATTGGGTAAGCTGACGCTCAGCATTCAACAGACGCTGAATAATACTCAAGGGATATTATTAGGTAATCAAGGTATTCAATTAGCGGCGAATCGCTTAATTAACCAATCGGGTAAACTCATTGCGAGTTTTGGTGATAACCAATTAACGCTCAAGCAGTTAGATGGCGAGAAAGGCGAAATCCTCTCGAAAGGTAAGTTGGCTTTGACCGGAGATAATCTCAATCTCAATGATGCCATTACACAAGCCGATAAACTCCAAATTCAAGGACAAAATCTCTCCCATCAACGTGGAAAAATGCTGCAAACTGGCAGCGAAAACGGTGAAATTAAGCTGACTCAAACCCTTGATAACCAATCGGGTAACATCAGCAGCCAAGGCACGTTAAATTTGGATGTTAATAAACTGGCTAACCAACAAGGCGTTGTGGTTGCCGCAAAAGCGGGTGCATTAATTTTAAATGCTAAAGGCGGTGTGGATAACACACAAGGTACCCTTTTTGCCGAGCAAAATTTGACGCTCAATGCACCGTTGCTCGCTAACGTTGACGGTAAAATCATTAATAAAAACGGGGATATGTTAATTTCCGCTGAAAGCGTGCAAGGTCAGCGAGGGGAAATGGTTGCGGATGGGGAGTTAGTGCTACATGGTCAAGAAATTGACCTGACTGCGGCGAATACCCAAGCGAAACATATCGAACTGACCGCAAATAATTTAAATCATCAGCAAGGTACAATGACCCAATTGGGTGAGCAACAAGGCACAATTTTAGTTTCTCAATACCTGAATAATCAAGCGGGTAATATCAGTGGTAATGGTTCGTGGCTGATCAACGCGAATACCCTTGGAAACCAGCACGGTAAAATATTCAGTGCGAAAATGGGCGAGCTAGACTTACACATTCAGCAAGCGCTGGATAACACGGGTGGAACGTTAACCGGTCGCCAAGGTGTATTTATTGAGACCCAATCACTGATTAACCGTACTGGTAAAGTTATTGCCAATATGGGAAATGTCACCTTGAATAGCCAATCGCTGGAGGGCGAGAAAGGTGAAATACTGGCAGCTAACACCTTGAATATTCAGGGTGGAAGCCTTTCGCTTAATCAGGCTACGACGCAAGCCGATCAGATTTTAATAACTGCTAATATTCTTGATCACCAAGGCGGTAAGTTATTACAAACGGGTGATAAAGCGGGAAAAATAACGCTTCAAGGTCAATTAAATAACCACGCGGGTGAAATCGGCAGTAATGGTGATTTTACGATTAAAGCCGACGCATTAAATAATCAGGCTGGACAAATTCTAACGGCGAATAGCGGGCATTTATCCCTTGATTTAAAAAATACATTATCCAACCAAAGTGGCGTGATTGTGGGTGATAATGGGCTGGAAATTACGGCGAGCCAGTTGGATAACCAACAAGGAAAACTGGTTGCTCGCCATGGCGATACTACGCTGGATGTTACCCATACAATCAATAATCAAGCAGGGTTAATTGCGGCAGCGCAATTGTTGCAGATGCGTAATCAAGCGCTGCAAAACCAGCAGGGTTATCTTCAAGCCAATACCATCAATATCGATACGCATAATCAATTGTTTGATAATACGGGTGGTTCGCTATTAGCTCAGCAAAAATTGACTTTAAATAGCGGTAAAATTGAAAACCAACAAGGTTCAATTCAGTCTGGCAGCGACATGCAGATTGATACCCATGGGAAGCAACTCAATAATACCCAAAGTGGAGAAGACAAAGGCATTTACGCACAAGGCGGGCTAATTTTAACCACTGGACAACTCAATAATGAGCAAGGTCGCATTGTCGCTAAAACCGCATTGGATTTAAAAAGCCAAAACTTAAACAACCAGCAAGGTTTGATTGGTAGCCAGTCTGCTATTTTGATGAAAACGCAACAGTTGGATAATAGCCAAGGTGTGATCAAAGGGCAATCCATCACCCTTGATACCCAAGGACAGCGTTTAATTAATACGGCTAAAACTGATGAGCAAGGGATTTTTGCTAGCCAAGGATTAGCGCTAGCTATTGGTGAATTAATTAACCGACAAGGCCATATCCAAGCAAATAATATCACGTTAACAACGCAGAAAAACCGTGTTGATAATAACCAAGGTGAGATTTTAGCCAGTCAAACTTTGAGCCTAAAGAGTGGTGAATTTGATAACCAACAAGGGCGTGTGCAGGCAGGCCAACAGCTATCGTTCAACACTTATGGGCAACTTCTCAACAATAACGACACACAAAAAAGTGGTGGGTTGTTAAGCGGTGGCCGTCTAACCCTCAATAGCGGTAAATTAACGAACCAGCAAGGACAAATCCAAAGCGCAGCGGCAAGTGAATTAACCACTCAAGTCTTGAATAATCAGCAAGGGCAAATTTATTCAGGCGGTTTATTAGATATCAATACTCAGAAAAACAAGGTATTGAATCAAAATGGTGTACTGGCGAGTGAGGGGCAATTCACGCTAAAAGCTAATGATCTGAATAACCAGCAAGGGTTCGTACAAGGCAAAAAAGGCTTAAATATCGATGCTCATCAGATTGATAACCAAAAAGGCACTCTGCTAAGCAAATCCTCAGCACAAGTAACAGGCGCTTCTCTTAATAACCGCGAGGGCACCCTGCAATCACAGGGAAATACTGACTTAACGATCGCGCAGCATATCGATAATCAGCAAGGAAAGATTTTGTCGGGGGCTAATCTGAATATTGGTAGCCAACGTCTGAACAATACTGAAGGTACTGTTCAAGGGCTAAACAATGTTGAATTGGCTGTAGTGCAACAGCTTGATAATCAACAAGGTTGGATCAAAGCCAATGAAAGCCTAAATGTCACAGCGCAAAAGATTGATAACCAAAATACGGCTAAAGCAGGGAAAGGGATCGAAGGGCAAAATGTTACCTTTAAAACAACAGATTTAAATAACCAAACCGGTGCTATTCGTGCAGGGAAAGCTATCGATGCCGTTGTGGCGCAAAGTTTAAATAACATTCAAGGAATGATGTCAACGGGCTCGGCGCTTATTATTACGGATAATGCCAAAGGGAAAGCCTTAGCGATATCAAACCAACAAGGGGTGATGGTCAGCAATGGTTCTGCGAGTGTATCGGCGAATCAATTAACGGGCGAAGGCAAGCTTATTACTCAAAAAGCGTTGACGTTGAGCCTATCTCAAGCTTTTACAAACCAAGGTCGTATTCAGGCTGGTGAACATTTAACCGCTAATTTTGCGCAAGGGCTCACGAATAGTGGGCTAATTTCTAGCCTTGGTGAGCTCGCACTCACTACCACGACGGTCATCAATCAACTTTCCGGTGAAATCAGCGGGCAAAATACCCGTATTAAAGCGAGTGGTCAGGTGCTCAATACCGGGTTAATTGACGGTGTGTTAACGCATATCATGGCAAATTCATTGGATAATTTAGGCACTGGACGCATTTATGGTGACTTCTTGTCCATTGCCGTCAAAACCTTGGTTAATGATAAGCAAGGGGACAAAGCGGCAGTTATTGCAGGGCGTAAAGCCGTTAATATTGCGGTTTCTGAGTTGTTAAATCGCGATCATGCTTTGATTTACAGTGATGGTGACTTACATATTGGCAACTCGTTAAATGACCAATTGCAAGCCACAGGTCATGCAACCCAAGTGAAAAACCACAGTGCGAATATCGAAGCGGCGGGTAATTTAACGTTGAAAACCAATCTGCTTGAAAACAAAGATATTCATTTAGAACTGACGGATAAACCAATTGAAATGAGCCGTGAGCATTTTGATTGGTTTGATTATGGTAATGGCAAACGTTATAAAATTCAGCCACGTAATGGTAACGAAACCCGTTATGCGATTAATGATGATGGCACGCTGAATAAAGAAGTGGGTATTCACTACGAAAAATCCAATCGCTGGCGGATGTTTGAAAATGGTAATTGGACAAAAGATTTTTATGAATACGATTACGACCGTGTTGTTTATGAAACTCAGGTTATCAATCGTGATGCTGCACTGATCACCAGTGGGAAACATTTAACCCTTGATGGGCAACAGCTTAGTAATGAAAACTCACGCGTAGTGGCAGGACAAAACTTGATCCTAACAGGCAATGACCTGAATAACGAAGAAGCGCAAGGTATTCGCCGTATTGTTGAGGATGGTAAGACGATTTATCGTTATAAAGGCGGTAAAAAATGGAAAACACGTGAGTCGGTTTATGCATATCAAGGGGTTAATCGTGAAGACGACTTGTCGTTACATTTATTGGAAGTCACAGATAATGCGGGTGGTATTGATAAAACCCAACTTGATTCAGCGAAAGTTAACAAACTTGATGGCGCAGCAGAGACGGTTTCTGAATCAATCCTAAAAGAAAACCAAGGGGCAACACTCACTGAGCAAACATTAAAAGACAGTAAAAATACGCCTCTCGAACTTTCTGCGGGTCAACAAGTTGAAGTCACTCAGTTGCCCTCTGTTTCGGCTAAAGTTGATGTGACGGATAATAAAACCGTAGGAGCAACGACTCAGGCAGATGATGCCAATGTCGGGAGTGGTGTTGAGGTTCAAGGACAAACCGATGCCGGTAAAGGGGAAAAGGCCACCGCAGAAACAGGGCCTCAAGGTAAAGATAACCTGGATACCGTGATAAGAACCGTCGGGCCCAACACCAAACTACCGGATAACAGCTTGTTTAACCTCACTCCGGGTAGTGATAGTCAATTTTTGATTGAAACAGACCCACGCTTTACCAATTACAAAAAATGGTTATCGAGTATCGATATTGTCACCAACGAGCAACTGCATAAGCGTTTAGGCGATGGCTATTATGAGCAGCGCTTAGTGCGAGACCAACTGATTGAAACTACCGGTCAACGCTTGCTAGGCAATTATCATAGTGATGAAGAGCAGTATCGGGCGTTGCTGACTAATGGCGTCGCATTCGGTCATCAATTTAACCTGACACCGGGCATTTCATTATCACCCACGCAAATGGCGAACTTGACCACCGATATTGTGTGGATGGTCAACAAAGAAGTCACTCTGCCCGATGGTCGCGTTGAGTTAGTCAGTGTGCCTCAAGTGTACGTCCGTGCGCGCCAAGGAGATTTAAATGGTAATGGCGCATTGCTGGCGGGTCGTAATGTGTCTGCTGATATGGTGGGTAATCTTCTCAATAGTGGCGAAATCAGTAGCCGTGAACTGACCGATTTACGTGCAGAAAACATTGAAAATAGTGGTCGACTCCAAGGAAAAGATGTTCAGCTCAATGCATTGAAAGATATTAAAAATATTGGTGGTGAAATTCGTGGGTTAGACAGCGTATCACTTTCTGCAGGACGCGATATTTTTAGTGAAACCACACAACGTAGCGAGGGCAACGCCCAATGGCTCGATCGCCCTGCTAGTATTTATGTCACTGGTGATAATGGACAATTGACCTTAAAAGCTGTGCAAGATATCAACTTGATCGCGACAGATATTGGCAATTTAGGTGTCGATGGTAAAACCGCAATTATTGCCGGACGTGATATTAGTTTAGAAACTCGCGATGTCAGTTCTGCATTTGATTACACTCGTAATTCAAATAATTATTATCGTGGTTCAAACAGTACGGAAGTCGGTACGCAGATCCAAACTCAAGGGGATTTAACGTTATCCGCAGGACAAGACCTTTCCGCTCGCGCAGCGAATGTCTCTAGTGGCGGCGAACTGGCAGTCAATGTTGGGCGAGATATTAACCTAACCTCCGGTGTTGAAACTCGAGATTACGCGAAGCATACAAAAAGTACAGATAAAGGCTTTTTATCTAGTACGACGAAAGAAAATCATGATGAAGTCAACGAGCGCACGGCAATCAGCAGCACGCTGAGTGGCGATAGTGTGAAAGTGACGGCAGGGAATGACGTGAATATTCAGGGCAGCAATGTTCTGGGCACAAACGATGTTACCGTCAATGCAGGCAACCAACTGAATGTCACCACATCTGACGAGGCGTTGTATGAAACGCACATGTCGAAAACGACCAAATCGGGACTGATGAGCACGGGTGGGTTAGGCTTTACAGTGGGTTCAAACTCACAAAAAGTCACCACCGAAACTGACAGTAATCAGAAAAAAGGTAGTGTCATTGGGAGTAGCGCAGGTAGCGTAACATTGAATGCTAGTGATACCGCATCGATTCATGGCAGTGATGTGATTGCCGCGAAAGATATTAATATCACGGGAAGTGATGTGTCCATCACTGCCGCTGAAAATAGCCGTACTGATATTACCACAGTGGAAAGTAAATCCAGCGGTTTGACGGTCTCGCTAGGCGGTGCGGCAGGCAGCCTGTTAGATGGCATGGCGCAAACGGCCAAGTCAGCGAAAGAAGAAGATGACGGTCAGCTAGCGGCACTTAAAGGGATAAAAGCAGGGTTGCAAGGTGTTCAAGCCGAACAAGCCGGAGAATTAGCCGGACTTAAAAAAGGCGGTAGCGTCAAAGATGCTTTCGGTGTGAATGTGTCTTATGGTAGCAGCTCTTCAAAATCGACCACTAAAACCGAACAAAACACGGCATCCGGTAGCAGTCTCAGTGCGGGGGATAATATTAATCTCACTGCGACGGGTAAAAAAGAGGGAAGCCAAGGCAATATAGCCGTGCAAGGCAGTCAGTTGACCGCGGATAAAGATATCACGCTGACTGCGAAAAATGATATCGATTTGACCAGTGCTAGCAATACGCAAAAAGTGGATGGCAAAAATTCGAGTTCAGGTAGCTCCATTGGGGCGGGTATCAGTACTGGCGGTTGGAACGTTAATGCCAGTGTTAATAAAGGCAGTGGTTTTGAAAAAGGCAACAGTGAGTTTTATACCGATACGCAGGTGGATGCAGGCAAACAATTAACCCTTAATAGTGGCAAAGATACTACGTTAACGGGAGCGCAAGTTAGCGGCGAAACAGTGAAAGCCAATGTGGGCGGTGATTTAACGTTATCGAGCCAACAAACTACGGATAAATACGACTCTAAGCAAACAAGTGGCAGTCTTTCAGGCAGTATTGGTTCAGGAATGAACACAACCGCCTCCATAAACGCCAGCAAAACCAAAATGCACAGTGATTATCAATCCGTTGACCAGCAAACGGGTCTCAACGCCGGTAAGGGCGGTTTTGATATCACGGTCGGCAATCATACCCAGCTTGACGGTGCGGTGATTGGCAGCACGGCAGAGTCGGGCAAAAATAAACTGGATACGGGCACATTGGGCTTTGGTGATATTAAAAACAAAGCGGAGTACCAAGTCGAAAGTCACAGTGCCGGTTTTAGTACGGGCGGCTCACCGTTTGCCGACCAACTGGCGGGTAATGCGGCAGGCTCGCTACTGACGAATGTGAATAATAAGGGTGAGTCGAGTAATACCACTCAATCGGCGGTATCCGAAGGTGAGATTGTTATTCGCGATAAGGATAATCAGAAACAAGATATCAATGAGTTAAGCCGTGATACGGATAATGCCCATGAGAAGCTCAATACCATTTTTGATAAAGAAAAAGAGCAGAAACGGATTGAGAAAACGCAGTTAATTGGCGAGTTGGGTAAGCAAATTACTGATATTGCCGTGACAGATGCGACGATTAATGCGACAAAAGAAGTTAACAAGAATCATCCATCTCTTAGTGGTAAAGAACGCGAAGAGGCTATTCAGGCCGAAATCAATGGTTCTGGCTGGGGGGTAGGCGGTGATAAGCGGCGGATTGTCGAGTCAGGAACTGCGTTAATTCAAGGCTTGGTAAGTGGTGATGTGAACAAAGCGGTGGCGAATGCGAGTGCGCCGTATATTGCGAACTATATAGGTCAATATATCGAAGATGATAAAGCGAAAGTTGCCGCACACGGTATTGCCAATGTTGCATTAGCGCTGGCAAAAGGTGAAAATGCAGGAGCACAATCGCTTGGCGCGATGACAGCTGAAGCGGTTGGTATGCTGTCCAAAGAGCTTTATGGAAAAGACCCGAGTAAGCTGACGGAAGATGAAAAAGCGACGGTGAGTGCGTTTGCGAGTTTGGCGGCAGGTATTGCGGGTGGATTAGTTGGCGGTGATACCTCCAGTGCTGCAAATGCCGCCGAGGCAGGGAAGACGACGGTTGAGAATAACTATTTACATGGTAAGGAAATCATTACTTTTGTTGGTTCGTTCGCTAATGCAAAAACACTTGAAGAGAAAAAACAGTTACAGCAAGATATTGATAAGCTAGACAAACAACTTCAGTCAAAAGCGGAAGGATGGGGAATATCAACCAATGATATGAAGAGTGCATTAGCAGACCTGAAAACGTTGGAAGGCTTGCCAGACTGTAATGCACAATGTCAAGAAATGGTAAGAGATTCAATATCTAAACTCGAACCTGCATTAGAAAATAGGATCAATAAACATTCATCACAAACAGAGAATCTTAAAGAGCTAACGGGTATTTTAGCCACTGTGATAGTGTTGAATGAAAATGGATTGATTGATGGTCGAACCACTACATCAGGAAGTGGTAAAGGGATATCTAGCAGTACAGGATCTTCCAAATTGGATGATTCAATTAAAGGAAGCACGAAACCCATAGGAAAAGATGTTATTGGAGCCCCTGTTTACACCGCTAAAAATCCATTAAGTCCAGTACAACAGAGAGACGCATATGGAAATGAAATTGTTTATAGAACAATGTCACCAAAGCAATATGAACGATTCTTGAATACAGGTGTAATGCCTGCAACCACTGAAACATCGGTATCTCCTGTTTTAAGTTATTCATCTAAGTATGAAGGAATTATGGTGAAAATAGCTGTTAAGCCGGGTACATTTGCTGAGTTAGAAAAAATAGGTATTGCGGCAAATAAGGCTACGTCAAAAGAATTTCCTAACATGTCAACTCAAACAGGTAAATGGATGGATACAAATACTCGATTCAAAGTGGAGGGTGGACAAATGACAACTCAGCTTGGACAAGGACAAGGAATGGAAATATTTAACAAAAATATTGTTCACTTTGAAAAGGTTCAATAAAGGAAATATGTATGTTGTTAATACTAGATAATCACGAAAGATCAATGAAGAAAGTTTACACACTTTCTGAAGAGCTAAAAGAAGATCCTGAATATGCCACTTTAACTAGAGCAGTTACGCTTGATGAGTCAAAGCCAAATATAGGACTGAATGGAACTTTTGGTCTGTTTGATACAAAAGAATGGTGGGACAGTATCAAACAGAGAAAAATGCCACTACTATTTTTGAATGGAGTAATCAAAAGAAGTTATGTTGCAGGGCAAGATTTGTCGAAGTTCAATAATGCTATTGACTTATTACTAGATGATGGCTCAATAAAAATGGTTAGCATATATGTTAATAAAGAGTCGGATGCCGATTTATTTAAAGTTGGGCATGAGGTGAATATTGTTTATGCTTTAGATGAGTTAAAACCAGCTGCTGCAAAACTTTTTGGTCAAAAGTACAATCAAATAGCACTTGAAATGGCTGTTTCTCTTGAACCAGTAATTTAATGTAACTTTCTTTAAATAAAAGATCCCAGCCCCACACAGGGATCTCTTTAGCTGTCTCACTCCCCTCTCAGCCAGCCAGATAATCAACTGCCCGGCTTGGCGAGTGAGGGGGCAGTGACTGCCTACCTCAAATCCCATCTCTTTCAGCCACTTACCGCTTAAGGTGAGTTGTGGGCTGGGGTTGGGTTTACCTCGGTTGGGGGGGGTAACCCACTGTATACTGTCTGGTTTTAATCACTTCTTCTTTTTTTTAGTCGTCAGTATTTCTACTTTAAACGCCAGCAAAACTAAAATGCACGGTGATTATCAATCGGTTGACCAGCAAACGGGTCTCAACGCCGGTAAGGGTGGCTTTGATATCACGGTCGGCAATCATACTCAGCTTGACGGTGCGGTGATTGGTAGCACGGCAGAGTCGGGCAAAAATAAACTGGATACGGGCACATTGGGCTTTGGTGATATTAAAAACAAAGCGGAGTACCAAGTCGAAAGTCACAGTGCCGGTTTTAGTACGGGCGGCTCACCGTTTGCCGACCAACTGGCTGGAAATGCGGCAGGCTCGCTACTGACAAATGTGAATAATAAGGGTGAGTCGAGTAATACCACTCAATCGGCGGTGTCGGAAGGGCAATTGATTATTCGCGATAAGGATAATCAGAAACAAGATATCAATGAGTTAAGCCGTGATACGGATAATGCCCATGAGAAGTTGGGCACGATTTTTGATAAAGAAAAAGAGCAAAAACGGATTGAAAAAACGCAGTTAATTGGCGAGTTGGGTAGGCAGATTACTGATATTGCCGTGACGGATGCGACGATTAATGCGACAAAAGAGGCGAATGAGAAAAAGACAATCCCGACACCACAAGAGCGTGAGACTGCGAAAAAAGCGCTTGAAGTACAAGGTAAAGTGGTCAGTGATGAGGCGATTGATAACTATATTCACGAGCAAGTTATTCAGGCGAAAGTGAATGAGTCAGGCTGGGGTGTAGGGGGCGATAAGCGGCGGATAGTTGAGTCAGGTACGGCTTTAATCCAAGGTTTAGTTAATGGTGATATGAACAAAGCGGTGGCGAATGCCAGTGCGCCGTATATTGCGAATGAAATTGCTAAACAGATACCGGCAGAAAATAAGGAAGGGCGGATTATAGCCCATGGTATTGCCAATGTTGCATTAGCCCTTGCAAAAGGCGAAAATGCAGGCGCACAATCGCTCGGTGCAATGACAGCCGAAGCGGTTGGAATGCTGTCCAAAGAGCTTTATGGAAAAGACCCGAGTAAGCTGACGGAAGATGAAAAAGCGACGGTGAGTGCGTTTGCGAGTTTGGCGGCAGGTATTGCGGGTGGATTAGTTGGCGGTGATACCTCCAGTGCTGCAAATGCAGCAGAGGCAGGGAAGACGACGGTTGAGAATAACCATTTAAGCCCTGAAAAGACGAAAGCCAGAAGTGAAGAATTTGCGAAATGCGACGGTGATAGTAGCTGCCGCGCTGAGGTTAGAGATATTTATCGAAAAGAATACGATAAAGTTCAGGAGCAAATAAATAACTGTAGTAGCCCAGACCAATGTGTTGCTGTCGCAAAAGAGTTAAAAGAGTGGCAGAAAATTTACTCTGAAAGAGAGAAAGAGCTACAAGATAAAGCACATAACAATGGCGGCATTGCTGCCCTCACTGACGCTGAACGGAAAGAATGGGCTGAGATTAGAGGCACACTTCCGAATCTAGAAGGTTCTCGCAATTTAGCAATCTATCGTGCTGAACAGTTAGGCGGTTCAGCGGAAACTACAAAAGAACGTGATTTAGCGATGGCGGCGGCAGGGATCGGTTCTGGTATTGGAAGTGGGAAAGGTGGAAGTAAGAATACAAACAAAGATCCACAAACTAGCCAGCCAAACCAACAACAGTATAAAAATGTTTCGCCTAGCACTTTAATTGGGAGGCAAGATAATACTGAAATGTCAGGCTCGCAAGTTAAACGCTTAGTGAAAGATATGAAAGCAAATGGTTTCAACAAAGATGAACCAATTGATGTTGCTGTTGTTAATGGAAAAATGATTATTATTGACGGCCACCATCGAGCTGAAGCTGCAAGAAAGGCTGGTATTAAAGATATTCCTATTAGAATTAATACAGTAACGAAAGAGCAAGGCGATCAATTATTACGCGAAGCAGCAGAAGCAAGAGCTAGGAGATAGCATGCTAATCCCAATAAATGATGCAACATTGAGAAATTTTGTTGTGACCCAAAAGAAATTAGTCACATCGTTTATGGAACAATATCCAAACGTAAAGGATTATCAATTTTTATTGGATTTCCCTAAACATGGAACGATCCGAGTTGATGATAATGTTTGGAACTTTTCAAAACATGGAAAAGGAATCAAATTTTATCTAGGTGATTCATCCAGTGCAAAGGTAGTAGATATTCATTGCAATATTACCGAACCTGAAATGTTTGATTTATGGCGTTTGAGTCAGTATTTTCAATTAGACAATGATGCTGAATTGAAAAGTCTATTAGATGATATGGTTAGGTCAGGTTTATTACTTATTTCTGATAAATTTTATACATTTACAAGTTGTATATAAGATCCCAGTCACACTGGGATCTCCTTAGCCGTTTTACTCCCCCTCGGCCAACCGGATAATCAACTGTCTGGCTTGGCGGGTGAGGGTGTAATGGCTTCCCACCTCAAACCCCCTCTCTTTCAGCCACTTACCGCTTAAGGTCAGTTGTGGGCTGGGGTTGGGTTTACCTCGGTTGGGGGCGTAACCCACTGTATACTTTCTGGTTTTGACCACTTCCTCTTTAGTCATCAGTATTTCTACTTTAAACGCCAGCAAAACCAAAATGCACAGTGATTATCAATCGGTTGACTAGCAAACGGGTCTCAACGCCGGTAAGGGTGGTTTTGATATCACGGTTGGCAATCATACTCAGCTTGACGGTGCGGTGATAGGTAGCACGGCAGAGTCGGGCAAAAATAAACTGGATGCGGGCACATTGGGCTTTGGTGATATTAAAAATAAAGCGGAGTACCAAGTCGAAAGTCACAGTGCCGGTTTTAGTACGGGCGGCTCACCGTTTGCCGACCAACTGGCGGGTAATGCGGCAGGTTCGCTACTGACGAATGTGAATAATAAAGTTAGCAGCAGTAACACTATTTATTCCACGCTGGTTGATAGTGGGTAAAATAGTATTATTCGCAGCTATGTTTACATAGTTGTCGTTGATTAATATTATTGCACTGAATATATCTCTGGCTTATGCTTTAATGAACTTAGCGTAAATATTGCGATTTTATAAGTAAAATTCTGCCATGCTAATACTGATATTTGAAGGTTTATTGATAGGTTGTTTGCTTGGTTTAACTGGTGCTGGTGGTGGTATTTTGGCGGTTCCTGCGCTAATTGCAAGCCAAGGTTGGAGTGTGGCTCAGGCTGCGCCTGTTGGGCTATTAGCAGTAACACTCGCTGCCTTTGTGGGGGTGATCGAAGGGCTAATTAACAAAAATATTCGTTATAAAGCAGCTCTGTGGATGGCTTTAATTAGTATTCCTTTTGCAAAATATGGCGTGTACTTAGCCAATATTATTCCATCAGTATGGCTAACTTTTGTATTTAGTCTGGTCATGTTTTTTATCGCTTATCGTATTTTTTATAATAAACTAAATGAGTTAGATGATGCTCCTTGTCGCATTAATCAACAAACAGGGCGGTTTATCTGGAATTTTAAAACAGCGCTTATTTTAGGGGGGATCGGTATTATTGCGGGACTATTAACTGGGGCTCTTGGTGTTGGCGGTGGTTTTGTGATTGTTCCTGCATTGTGTAAAGCCACTAACTTAAAAATGAAAAGTATTGTTGCTACCTCGTTAATGGTAATTTTTTTAATTGGTAGTATTAGTATTTCAGTTAATTTATTAAATGGCTTTCAATATCCTATTAATATTAGTACCACCTTCGTTTTATCTTGCATCTCAGGGCTATTAATTGGGCGAAAAATAATAACATATATTTCAGCTAAAACAGTGCAAATAATATTTGCTTATACTGTTATTGTAGTTGCTTGTTATATGTTTTATTTGTCTTTGTTTTAATTAATGAGATTTTTATAATGAAAATTAATTTCATATTTTAACTCGTCAATTTGATTTTGATAATAAGCTTCTTTGAAATGCTACTTATTTTATTTGTTTGAAAGGAAATAGATTTATCTTCATTGATAAATTGGTATAATGAGGAATCGCATACTCATCACGACTGATAATAGCTAAAAAAATTTATATCATATTAATCAGAGTGGTCATTGAAGGTTGACTAATATAATTATGTCTAAACAAGATAGCTCAACAACGATAATTGATATAGCTAAGCGGGCTAATGTGACCGATATCACGGTCTCTAGGGCATTTAATCATCCTGAAATGGTAAAAAAAGAGACCAGAGATAAAATATTAGCGATTGCTCAAGAATTAAACTATGTACCTAATTTTTTTGCTCGTAATCTAAAAAATAATAACAGCCGTATTATAGGCGTAGTTACTGATAGTACGTTTAATCCATTCTATGTTGTATTAATCCAAACAGTTTCTCGATTAGCCAAAGAAAAGGGCTATCAGGTCATGATCTTTGATTCGGATAGTGACGAAAAAGCCGAGCAAACCGCTATTGAAACTTTAGTGAGTTATAAAGCCAGTGGCATTTTATTATCCCCTGTTCGTGATGATAAAAATTATCAACCAAGTTATCTTTCATTAATTGACCAGCACAGAGTTCCATTAGTTTTTGTCGACCGTTCTATTTATGGCTATGGTGAGAAATATTCAGGATTATTTTTGAAAAATTTTGAAATTGGTGCATTAACGGGTGAGTTTTTGAGTAAGCAACATTGTGATAATATTTTAGTTGTTTCTGGCCCTAAAAGTTCTGAAATTAGTATTTCACGTCTTTCTGGAATATATGAAAGTTTTTCTAATCGAAAAAATTTCAATGTGCTTTATAGTAGCTATGTGTTTAATAAAAAAGATGAAGCCTATCTTAGAGAGAAAATTCAGGCGTTTTATACACCTAATATGTATATTGTCGGGTTAAACGGTATTATCACAGCAGGTATGTATAAAATAATTTCAGAGCTCGGATTATCTTGCCGTTATTTTTCTGTTGATTTACCGCCTTATGCAGATACTTATCACTTATCGATTTCTGGTGTACATCATGATTCGGTTTATTTAGGGAAATTAACAGCTGATCTTCTATTTTCAGAGATAGAAAAAAACTCAAATGATAATAGTGAATCTAAACAAATATTTGTCGATGGGAAGCTTGTTGTATATTAAAAAATGATAGTACTAAATAAAAAGGTTCACTCTTATAAAATAAGACAATAAGAGTGAGCCTTTTTATAATAATGAGTATGAAGTTAACGTTTCATTGAGCTAATTAAAGTTGCTCCCCAAATAATAAGTCCTTTCACAATATATTGAACATATGGAGAAATACCTAATAAGTTCAAGCCATTATTTAATACACCTAAAATCATCGCCCCAATCAGCGTACCAATAATCATACCTCGGCCACCTGCGATAGAAGCTCCGCCCAAAACAACCGCAGCAATCGCATCTAATTCAAAGCCGACCCCTGCGTTTGGTTGACCACTCATCACTCGGGATGTGAAAATTAATCCAGCAAAAGCGGCGGTAAAACCACTAATCACATAGACTAGCATTTTATAGCGTTCAACGCGGATACCACTTAAGCGAGCCGCTTCTTCATTTCCACCAATCGCATAAATATAGCGACCAAATGGAATGTGATTTAAGACGACATAGAAAATAAGATAAAGGCCAAGCATTAATAAAATTGGTACTTGAATACCTAATAACTCTTCACGCCCCCAAAATGCAAACTCTTTGGGTAAACCTGAAATTGGATAACCTCCGGTATAAATTAAGGCTAAACCTTTGGCAATAATCATTGCACCGAGGGTTACAATAATAGGTGGCATTTTTCCATAGGCAGCTAAAATGCCATTAATAAAACCAAATGCAATACCCGAAAGTAACCCTAATGCAATCGCAACAGAGGGGTCCATGCCGTAATATTTCATTAAACCGGCCATTAAGGTTCCGGATAATGCCATTACTGCACCAACAGATAAGTCGATACCTCCTGTCAATATGGCAAACGTCATACCGATGGCGATAATGGCGTTAATGGAGACTTGACGCGCAATGGTTGATAAGTTACTTACGGTTAGAAAGTGTTCATTGAAAATGGACATACAAGTGAATAGCAGCACTAAGCCCACAAGAGGTAAAAAGGCAGGTATCTTTGTTAACTTGCTAAAGTTTAACTTATTTTTTGTTAGAGGAAGCGTATTTTCATTAGACATAGTCGTTATCCTATATAATATTGCCAGCCGCATGCACCATTATCTGAGTTGAGTTAATATCATCTCCACTTAACTCAGCGGCAATTTCACCATCTCGAAAAACTAAAACGCGATCACTCACACCAATGACTTCAGGTAATTCGGATGAAATCATAATAATGGAAATACCTTTTTCGGTTAATGAGCGCATCAGCTGATATATCTCTGATTTTGCACCTACATCTATTCCTCTTGTGGGTTCATCAAAAATAAGAATTTTAGCTTGTTTATTTAGCCAGCGAGCAATAACAACTTTTTGTTGATTTCCACCGCTTAATGTAGAAACCGGAGTATGAGGCTCTGGTGTTTTTACTTTTACTTGAGAAATTAAATCAATGGATAAGGCGAGTTCTTTTTTATTTTGAATTAAAAATAATTTTTGGACGTGGTTATTTAGCCAAATATTTTCTTTAACAGAAAAGGGGAGTACGAGACCTTGGGTTTTGCGGCTTTCGGGTAATAAACCAATACCCAATTGTAAGGCAGCTGCCGCTGATTTTATTTTGACTTCTTTACCTTCTAATAATACTTTTTTCTGATAACATTTATCCGCACCAATCATCGCTAAAATTGTTTCAGTTCGACCAGAACCCACTAAACCTGCAAGTCCTAATATTTCACCTTTTTTAACTTGGATTGTATTGATTGGGCTTGTCGAGAAACGTTGAATTTGTGCATCTAGAATGATTTCTTGTTCATTAAAATGGCGTTTATGTGGATAGATATTTTCAACTTCTCTACCTACCATCATTTCGATAATAACGTCTAAATCTGTATCATCTACTTTACGCGACCCAATATATTGCCCATCACGTAACACGCTGATAGTGTCACAAATTTCATAAATTTCTTCTAAGTGATGGGAAATAAAAAACATACCAACCCCTTTTGATTTTAAATCGCGCATGACATCAAAAAGGTGATTGGCTTCATTTGGGGTTAAAGTGGCGGTTGGCTCATCTAAAACGAGAATTTTAGCGTCTAATGATAATGCTTTTGCTATTTCAACAAATTGTTGTTCAGCAATACTCAAATGGCTGATAGGTTCATCGATATTAATATTAACGCCTAAATCAGCTAGGATAGATTGAGATTTTTCACGCATTAATTTTCTATCTAATAATCCCAATTTGTTTTTTAGCTCTCGATTTAAAAAAATATTTTCAAATGCATTTAAATAAGGAATAAGCGAAAATTCCTGAAAAATAATACCGATACCGGCTTTGATTGCATCTCGATAATTATGAAATACATATTCTTGGCCTTCGATAAAAATCTTCCCACTATCTGGTTTATGAATTCCACATAGCACTTTCATTAATGTTGATTTGCCGGCACCATTTTCACCTAGTAGTGCATGAACTTCTCCCTTTTCTAGGGATAGATTAATGTTGTCGAGTGCCTTAACCCCAGGGAAAGTTTTACTGACATCTTTCAATGCTAATAATTGCATCATATTGCTTCCCTATGTTTTTAAATTGCCTAAAATTGGGTAACAAAATCATTTGAAATAGTGATATTCCATATGTATTAATTATTATGAAAATGTATTGCATCGAAATAGTTAAATAACGAGTGCAATACATTTATTATGGCTAACTAAACATTACCAACGGAAATCTTTAGCATTTGTTTTATCAATTAATTTAACATCAATAGGGACTTCTTTAGGGACATTTGCACCCCAATATTTTGCTAGACCCATTGCTAAACCAATACGTACTTGGTCACGTGGGAATTGTGCTGAAGTAGCAATAAAAGGTGAATTACCTTTGGCAATTTCAGCAACCGCTTCAGGGGAACCATCAACGCTGACTAGTTTTACATCTCGGCCTGAGGATTCAATCGCCGCTAACGCACCTAAAGAACCCACATCATTGACACTGAAAATACCATTTAGTGTTGGATTCGCCTGTAACATATTTTCGGTTACGTTCATGGCTGTATCACGTTCTTGCTTACCATTAAGTTTGGTCACAATTTTAATGTTTGGATATTCTTTCATCGCGGCTTCAAATCCGCGGACACGCTCAAGGATAGGAACAACAGGGATGCCATCAAGTATCGCAACATTTCCTTTACCGCCTAAAGCTTCCCCTAGATGTTTGCCTGCCATTAAACCTGCATCATAGTTTTTAGAACCAACGAAGGAATCAATAGGGCCATTAGCTTGGGCATCAATGGCGATAACGACGACGCCGGCTTTTTTCGCTGCAAGTACGGCAGTTTCAGCACCGACGCTATCGGCTGGGTTAATTAACAGAATATCGATTTTTTTCTGTAACATATCTTCGATATCGCTGGTTTGTTTTGAGACATCATGGGCTGCGTCAGAAATATATAATTGTGCGCCAATATCACCGGTTGCACTTTCTAACGCTTCTTTCATGGTAACGAAATATTCATTATTAAGTTCTTGAAATGACATACCAACTGAAACAGGTTTTGCCGTTGCATTAAATGCCATACCTAAAGTTATTACACTTGCAGCTACAGCTAATGTTTTGAATTTACTCAACATAAGATGTTCTCCTAAAAGAGCGTTTAGTAATATGTAGGGTATTACTTATTTAGTGTTTATTTATTATTAATACAATCAGTTAATGCATTTATGGCTTAATGACGACTTTTATTGAGTCTGCTGATTTCGCCATAACAAACGCCTCTTCCCAATCATCAATTGAGTAGAAGTGGGTAACGATATCATCAGCACTGACTAAACCACGGCTAAATAGGTCAATGGCAACCTCATAGCTGTATGGACCTAGGTGCGCGCCACGGATATCTAACTCTTTACGGTCTCCAATAATTGACCAGTCAACGGTTGTTTCTTTACCAAAGACACTGAATTCAACAAAACGACCCAATTTTCGGATCATTTCTAACCCTTGGGTTACACCAATTGGTGCGCCAGTTGCTTCAATATAAACATCACAACCGTATCCTTCTGTCATGTCTTTGACTAATTTAATCGCATCTTCTTTTAGTGGATTGATAACCACATCGGCACCGAATTTTTTAGCTAATTCAAGGCGTTCATCAATTGCATCAATGACAACCAATTTTTTGGGTGTTTTGAGTTTTGCCACTTGGATCATACACAGCCCTAATGGACCTGCGCCAGCAATGACGACGACGTCATTTAAGTCAATGTCTCCTCGGCGAACGGTATGAATAGCACATGCCATCGGCTCAATTAATGCTGCATCTTTTTCTGAAAGCTCATCGGGAATTTTGTGGATAATCGCGCGTTCTGAAAAACGCATGTATTCAGCCATACCGCCATCAGCGACTTCCTTTTGGAAACCGTAAATATCATGGACTTCACACATCCAGTATTTACCTGATTTACAGAAGCGGCATTCCCAACATGGGACAATTTGTTCAGCCAAAATACGGTCACCTACCTTCAATTTGTATTTTTCTGCTGATCCATCACCTAATTCTGCAACTCGACCATAAAATTCATGTCCCGGTACAACAGGCGCTTTTATCCATGGGTTATCTCCCCAGAACATTTGTGCACCATCATTGGCCTTACAGTCTCCAGCACAGATCCCACATCCATCGACTTTGATGACAACTTCTCTAAACCCTGGTGTTGGTTTTTTGATTGTTTCAAAGCGGTAATCATGGGGGCCATGACAGACAACTGCTTTCATTTTTTCAGGTAGGTTACTCATGTTCTTAAACCTCACTCTTGATTTTAACCCTAATGTTGACGTCAACATTAAGCGTTTATTTAGTATGAAAAACATTCTGTTCTTAACGCTTAATCATCAATAACGATACTTATGTAATAAAAATGAATCTCTAATGTTATAAATAAAATAATTTATTTTTAATATGACGACGTCGTCATTTTTGATATTGAAGTGATAAAAAAGTAATAAATGTGACTTATATCTTAATTTATGTGTTTTAATTTTCTACTTTTCACTAAAAAGTGAGAATAAATGCAAAGTATTTTAGGTAATCGAAGGATCTAAATTATTTTGAAAAATGGTTAGTTTTGTTAAATAAATAGATTGCCTATTTAAGCTAGAAGTATAGTTATTTTGTTTTTTTTCAAAAGGAGATAATTTATGCAGAAACATTTCAGCTCAATTTTTTAATTGTAATTGAATGAAATTTTTATTGGGTTAAGTGATGAGGATCTCGTGTTTTTTGATAATGAGAATTATTATTTATTAGTGTAAGTTAATTTGATGCTTTTATACGTAAATTTAGTTTGTCGTAAATTTTATTTTTGGTTTTATATAATTAGTTAAATCTTGCTGTGTAAGATTAATTAATGTTTGTTCTTAATTTTTAATTATATAGGTTAGTCGTTATTTTATGTAGTACATAGTTTGTTTTTATCATTATAAATTTGAGGAAATAAAATCAATAACGATTTGCTTATCTTTGTTGCGTTGTAATTAATTGAAAAATAATGTTTTTTATATTTCAAATGGATTATTTAATTAAATAATCCATGGGTGTTAAAATAACTAAGTATGGATAGGAATATTAAATTAATTATTAATTACTTTAACTTAATTCAGTGTGTAACAGCCAAGTATTGCGATGCTGCATTTCTTTTTTTGTCCTAAGATATATATCAATCAAATATAAAATTTACGTTAGGGTGTTGTTTTAATATTATAAATTAGGAAACAAATAATGTGAGTATGTTCATATAAATACAATAGTTTTTAGACTTTATTGATGTAAAACAATCTCTCAATTTCATAGCTTGATAAGATTAGCTAAATCAAAAATCCAATAATATCCAATTTTGTTTTTAACAAATTTCATGACCTGATGACTGATAGCTGAAATGTGTTTTATACAATTTTGATAAAAAAGTCATTTCTACCATTTAAGTAAATTTAATCAAGTGAGCAATGTATGGCAAATATGAAAGAGAAAGCATTAGATTTTGCTCCTCTTACCCGTCGTGGATTTGTTAAAGCAGGAACTATCACGGGTTTGGCTGCGGCGGCTGGTGGGTTTTCTCTCCCATTCAGTGCCTCAGCAGTTGAAGAGCAAAAAATAGCCAGCCCTACTGGGGATGAAAAAGTTGTTTGGAGTGCATGTACCGTTAACTGCGGAAGCCGTTGCCCATTACGGATGCATGTTGTTGATGGTGAAATTAAATACGTTGAAACTGATAACACAGGTGATGACGTTTACGAAGAATTTCATCAAGTTCGCGCTTGTTTGCGTGGACGCTCTATGCGCCGCCGAGTGTATAACCCTGACCGCCTGCGTTACCCCATGATGCGAGTGGGTAAACGTGGTGAAGGTAAATTTAAACGAATTAGTTGGGACGAAGCGTTTGATGCTATTGCCGATAATATGAAGCGCTTAATTAGCGATTATGGCAATGAATCTATCTATCTGAATTACGGCACCGGAACTTTGGGCGGCACTATGACAAAATCATGGCCGCCGGGTGCAACATTGATTGCACGTCTAATGAACTGTTGCGGTGGTTATTTAAATCATTACGGTGATTATAGTACTGCGCAAATTGCTGCCGGACTCAATTATACTTATGGTGGTTGGGCTGATGGTAATAGTCCTTCTGATATCGAAAATACAAAATTAGTGGTGATGTTTGGCAATAACCCTGGTGAAACACGTATGAGTGGCGGCGGGGTGACTTATTTTGTTGAGCAAGCGCGTGAAAAATCAAACGCTAAAATGATTATCATTGACCCACGCTATACCGATACTGGCGCGGGTCGTGAAGATGAATGGATTCCAATTCGTCCAGGTACGGATGCTGCATTAGTTAATGCATTGGCCTATGTGATGATCAAAGAGGATATGGTCGATAAACCTTTCCTTGATAAATATTGCGTGGGCTATGATGAAGTCACCATGCCTGCTGGTACACCTAAAAATGCACATTATAAAGCCTATATTTTAGGGGAAGGCCCAGATGGGCAAGCTAAAACCCCTGAATGGGCAGCAAAAATTACCGGTATTCCTGCTTCACGTATTGTGAAATTAGCGCGTGAAATTGGCAGCGCTAAACCTGCTTATATTGTGCAAGGTTGGGGGCCACAACGTCGTTCTAATGGTGAATTAGCCTCGCGCGCAATTTCTATGTTGGCCATCTTGACCGGAAATATTGGTATTAATGGTGGAAATACGGGTGCCCGCGAAGGGTCCTACAGTATCCCATTTGTTCGTATGCCAACTTTCACTAACCCAGTTGAAACTAGCATTTCAATGTTTATGTGGACCGATGCAATTTTACGTGGTCCTGAAATGACAGCAACTCGTGATGGTGTACGCGGTAAAGACAAACTTGATGTACCTATCAAAATGGTGTGGAACTACGCCGGTAACTGTTTAGTGAATCAACATTCTGAAATCAATCGAACCCACGATATTTTGCAAGATGAATCTAAATGCGAAATGATTGTGGTGATTGATAATCACATGACTTCATCAGCTAAGTATGCGGATATTTTGCTACCTGATTGTACGGCATCAGAGCAGATGGATTTTTGTATGGATGCCTCTGCCGGTAATATGTCTTACGTTATTTTTGCCGATCAGGCGATTAAACCTCGTTTCGAAAGTCGTAATATCTATGAAATGATGAGCGAACTTGCCAAGCGCATGGGAGTTGGTGAAAAATTCACCGAAAACCGTACTCAAGAAGAGTGGTTACGTCATTTATATGAGCAGTCACGTGAAGCGTTGCCTGAGCTCCCAACTTTTGAAGCTTTTCGCGAGCAAGGTATTTTCAAAAAACGTGATCCAAAAGGCCATCATGTGGCTTATCAGAGCTTCCGAGAAGATCCCGTTGCTAATCCTCTCACGACACCTTCGGGCAAAATAGAAATTTATTCTTCTCAACTAGCCGAATTACAAAATTCTTGGGAATTGGATGCCGGAGATGTGATTCATCCACTGCCAATTTACTCTGCGGGTTTTGAGCAATTTGGCGATCCATTAATGGAAAAATTCCCACTACAACTGACAGGATTCCACTATAAGTCACGTACTCACTCCACTTATGGCAATGTTGATGTATTAAAAGCGGCCTGTCCTCAAGAGCTGTGGGTCAATCCACAAGATGCGGGCAAACGAGATCTTAAACATGGCGATCTTGTTCGTGTGTTTAATGATCGTGGGGAAGTACGCGTGAAGGTGAAAGTGACACCGCGTATTTTACCGGGTGTCGTAGGTTTGAGTGAAGGGGCTTGGTATGACCCAGATGGTAACCGAGTTGATCATGCGGGGAGTATTAATGTGTTAACCACGCAGCGTCCATCGCCACTGGCGAAAGGGAATCCATCGCATTCTAATCTTGTTGAAGTTGTTAAGGCTTAAGGGTGTCAGTTATGTCAACGCAATATGGTTTTTATATCGATTCAAGTCGTTGCACTGGCTGCAAAACCTGTGAGCTAGCGTGTAAAGACTTTAAAAATTTATCACCACAAGTGAATTTTCGTCGAATTTATGAGTATGCGGGAGGCGATTGGACCGAACAAGACGGTGTCTATTCACAAAATATTTTTGCCTATTATCTCTCAATATCCTGCAACCACTGTGATGATCCTGCTTGTGCCAAGGTTTGTCCGAGTGGTGCAATGCATAAACGCGAAGATGGTTTTGTGGTGGTGAATGAAGAAGTGTGCATCGGCTGCCGTTATTGCAGCATGGCTTGTCCTTACGGTGCACCGCAGTTTGATGAAGAAAAAGGTCATATGACCAAATGTGATGGTTGCTATGAGCGCGTTGCAGAAGGTAAAAAACCGATTTGTGTGGATTCTTGCCCATTGCGTGCTTTGGATATGGCTCCAATAGAAGAATTGCGTGAAAAATACGGTACCTTGGCGGAAATTGCGCCATTGCCATCTGCTGAATATACGCATCCAAACATTGTTCTAAAATTGAATGCCAATAGTCGTCCTGTCGGTGATACCACCGGGCATCTGGCTAACCCGGAGGAGGTATAATATGGGATCGGGAATTCATGAATGGCCACTAATGTTTTTTACGGTGATAGGCCAAAGTGTTGCAGGGGCTTTTATCATGATGGCAGCGGTGCTGCTAAGTGGAAAGCTCTCTACTGATTTGGCACGTCAAATAAAACTCAGCATGTTTGGGCTATGGTTGTTGATGGGTATTGGTTTTCTTTTATCAAGTATGCATATGGGAACCCCAATGCGTGCCTTCAATGCTTTCAATCGCTTAGGTAGTTCTTCATTAAGTAATGAAATTGCTAGTGGTGCTTTATTCTTTGCCTTTGGTGGTTTGTATTGGCTGTTGGCGGTACTGAATAAAATGCCTGCGGCACTCGGTAAGCTGTGGTTGATTGTCGTGATGGTTTTGGCTGCGGTGTTTATCATCTCAATTTCACGTGTTTATTTAATCGAGACGGTACCAACGTGGGATAATGGCTATACGATAGTGAATTTTATCCTGACCGCATTCCTTGGTGGTCCGATATTAGCAGCATTATTGCTGCGTATTGCGGGATTTGATTTAAAGTGTATACGCAGAGTTCCTGCGGTGAGTATTATTGCTCTGTTAGTCGGTATTTATGCCGCTATTTCACAAGGCTTTGAGTTGGGAAGTATCCAAACCTCAGTACAAAAAGCGGTAGATTTAGTGCCTGATTATGGGATGTTGATGGGTATTAAAGTGATTGCTGTTGCATTGGGGCTAGGTTGTTGGATTATGCCATTAGTGGCGAAACGTAATCCATCCGTTGCTATTATGGCGATTGGCTTCTTATTCGTCTTTGTCGGTGAACTCGTCGGTCGAGGCGTTTTCTATGGCTTGCATATGACTGTAGGCATGGCAGTTAACTAGATAGTTAACTATGTTATTGACTAAAGCGTGATATTTTAGGCTTAGTAATGAATGCTCCGTTTGTTGCTAAGCCTTTTATATTAGATACATCACAATAAGCGAAATTACATCATTATGAATGAACAATTATTAAATAACATTTCCTTGACCGCTAGAGTTCTCGGCGCTGCATTTTATTATTCTCCATCTGCAATCCAAGATATTACAACTTTATTATCGTCAAAGGCGTGGACTGAAAGCTGGCCCTATGAATCAACCGAGTTAAAGCAATCTATTGCACAGCAGCTTGCTGTTACGAAAACAGCGAATGAGAATCTGGATGAAGCTTATCAGCGATTATTTATTGGCCCCTATGCATTACCTTCACCGCCTTGGGGCTCAGTGTGGTTAGATAACGAAAAGGTATTATTTGGTGATTCAACATTACAGCTTCGAGAGTGGATGCAGAAAAATAAAATTGATATTCATTTAGCGCAAAATGAACCGGAAGATCATATTGGATTACTTTTTATGATGGTGGCTTGGGTTGCTGAAAATTGTTCGTCAAAGTTACCAGAATTACTGACTGACCACATTTTACCTTGGAGTTTCCTGTATTTGGATAAATTGCAACAAAATGCCGATTTTCCTTTCTATACTGGGCTTGCAAGATTAGCTAATCATAGCTTGATAAGCTGGCAGCGAGATCTCAATATGCACGAGTCTACAGTGGTGTGATTTAATTAATCTAGTCTGAATATTGAATTATGTGAAATTAAATTAACGTCAAATAGCCATAGCCTGGGAGTCTATTATTAGTAAGGTGTGTATTTGACATTAATAATGTTACCAAATTAGCACTTATAAAATATCGAATGCCATGAAATTAAATCAATGAGTGGCAATTAGACTCACGAAAAAGCACGACAATCCTTCATCGGGTAACAAATATCGATATGCTCCTAATATTAATCATCAATCTGCCGTCTATGAAATTGAAAATTACATTCAGTTTTACAATTATTCTCGACGCCATTCGATGATTGGTTATTTAACGCCACATCAAAAATATCATGAACTAAAAATGCAGCTTAGATCTTCTTCAGTCTTTATTGACCATTACAAGTATACATATATTAAATAATCAATAAAATGTGATCGCGATTTTAGGTTTTTTTTAATCATTAATTATCCTCTATTGAGGATGATAAACAGTAGCATTGAACTAAAATTTGGCAAGTACCTGTTAAGTTAGTGATTTTTTAAGTTTTAAATATGGAATGCAATTACCATGTAATTAATAGGTCGTTATAATCAGATTAGCTGATTATAACTATAATCATTATGCAAATAATAAAAAGTATCGGCGATTAATAATTTATTGGCTATCGTATAAATATTGAGGGGTATAGTCTCAAGTTTTAAGGAAAAAGGTTGCTAAGATAGGTATGAACCACTTAATAAAATCACGAATTTAGAGTTGATTAACTCGTTATAATTTAAAGGGAATTTTTCAGAGTGGCTGTATTTACAACTAGAGGAAATGGCTTTTGTATGGGGGTAATATTTTGCCATTATGCACTGTGATTTATCATTAATTTTTAAAGAATATAAGTTTTAGAATCGTGAAAAAAGAATAATAAATTTAATTTTTAGTCTATTTATAGTTTTATTTTATATTGTTATATATTGAAGTTATTTAAATTTAATTCGGTTTTTTTGGGGTTTTAATTTTATATCCCATGATATTAGATTGTGAATATTAAGCGATAAAGACCATAAAAAGAGTTGATAAATAAAACGGCTTGTATATATTTATGCTCAATAAGTAACTTCAATCATTATAATTTATATTTGGGATGTAAAATATTTTTTTATTTTAAAATTCTATTCGTATCATATTTTGATAGGGTTGCTTTATTTTTATAATTAACCAATAAGTTGTTTTTTATATATTCTATCTTATCGCTACTCGTCATGTGCTAATTATTTCAATGTTAAACTAAGGATTTACAATGAAAGAAAGTAAACATGTTTTTTTTAATAAAGAGGGTAAAAATTTAACTAAGCTAAAACCTATCGCACTTTCAATTTTTATGACGATAGGTATGGTATCTATTGTGAACGCTAATACAATTTCAACAGAAGCGTTAATTGAAGCGGTTAAAAAAGAGAATGCTAAAGTTTTAAATATTGCCACGGTAAGTCATGGTAACTCATATAATACCTATGAAAATTTCGATATTTCCGAAGCCGGGTTGGTTATCAATAATAGTTCTACAGATTCAGACACTCAACTGGCTGGTAAAGTACCTGGAAACAGTAACTTGGCGGATGGAGAAGCCGATATAGTACTTATAGATGTAAAATCAACTAAAGCAACGACACTAAATGGCATTATTGAAGTGACAGGAAAAAGTGCCAGAGTGATAGTTTCCAACCCATCAGGTATTAATTGCAGTAGTTGTACCTTCCTTAGTGCTAACCGCGCCGTTTTAACGACAGGCTCATTGGTACTTAAGGACAATGCATTAAGTTCATATAAAGTAGTAAAAGGCACTATTTCTATTAGTGGAAATGTTGCATTTGATGATTCGCCTAGCAATATTGATTTAATTTCTCGCGATGTAGTCGTCACGGGTATTGTACATGCAGAGGAAACTGATTTACGGGTAACGACTGGCGCAAATGAAGTTAATGCAGAAAATGACAAAGTTACTGAAATCAAAGGAACAGGAACAGCACCTAAAACAAGCCTGAAAGTTGAAAAAGATGCAGAGATAAAAGCAAAAAAAATCACATTGGTGAGTACGGATGCTAAAGCTGCTTTTTCTAATCAAGGACAAGTAAGAGGTGGGGCTGATGGATTTATTATCGATAATAAAGGGGAGCTACTGAATAGTGCAGGTAAAATTGTTGCAAAAGGAACTGTAAATATCAATGTTGCGAGTGATATTAAAAATACGACGGGTAAAATCCAAAGCTTAAGTGCAATTAATATTAATACCCAAGGCTCAAAATTAGTAAACTCTTCGAAAGGTAATATTTCATCGAAAGGTTCGGTGTCGATCAATAGCGGTGAATTAAAGAATGATGCGTCCTACATTGCAAGTGAAAGTAATATAATTATCAATACTAATGGTAAAAGTATTATTAATGACACGACATTAGGAACCAAGGTTGGCTTTGCTGCAATAGGCAGTATTAAAATAGAGAGTGGTATATTCACGAATAATAATGGCCAAATTAAGGCGGAAGGTGATATAGATATAGATACAAATATTAAAGCATTCAATAATAAAAATAGCACTATAGATACAGATGGCAATATTAATATTAAAAGCGGAAAGTTAGATAATAATACAGCACGTATCCGCTCAGCTAATAAACTCACTATTAATACTAATGGAAATAAATTATCGAATAATGGGCTGACAGCAGATACAGCAAGTCATGATACACGAGGTATTTTAAGTGGTAAGGGTGGTATGTCTATTAATATTGCTGGTTTGAGCAATGATAAAGGTATTTTGGCCAGTGAAGGCGACTTCGAGTTTACAAATACAGGCACGATATCTAACCAATGGGGGCAAATAAAAACTGATGGGAAACTGCTATTTAAAAGTGATAATGTAGATAATATGTATGGCGGTATTGCATCTAAAAATGGAGGCGATATCGTTATTACTAAAAAACTCGATAATCATTTTGGTGTTTTATTCTTCGAGGGTGAGGAAGCATTAATTAAGTCACCCACTATCGGGAACAGTAAAGGTATCATTAAAGGTGATAATATCAAGGTAGAAACAGATACTCTAGATAATGACTCTGGCTTTATTGTTTCTGAAGTGAGTCTTGATGTTGCGGCCAATAATTTAAAAAATAGTCGTAGTTCTGGCTACAAAACTGAAATGGGGTTCTATCTAGGCCAGCCGGATCAAGTTGGTGGTATTGTTAGTAAAAAATCAATGACATTGAAAGGTAAAAAACTATCCTCGAACTCAGGCCGAATTATTACTGAAAAAGGTAACATGGTTCTTGATTTCAACCAATTGGAAAACGCTAGCAGTATGATTGCTTCTGAGCAGGAAATAATTATTAAGGCTGATTCCTTAAATAATACCCATGGTACCGTCTATGCAAAAGAGAAGTTAGAATTGAGTACTGCAGAACTGAAGAATGTAAGTTCGGGTTCATTGGAAGCCAACACACTAACGGGGGTTATTGCGTCTGAAGGTATTACTGATATTTATATTACTAAAGATTTTAATAATTCCGGAGTTATTTCTGGCATTAAAGGTTTGAATATAAATGTTGGCGGTAAATTTGATAATAGTATTAAAAGTACACTATCAGGCAAAGAGTCATTTACGTTGACCGTAAAAAAAGACATTGTTAATAAAGGAACTTTAAATTCAGATCTAAACAGTACGATCTCGGGCGTGAATATCACAAATGAAAAATCAGGATCGTTAATTGGCAGGGAAGGCGTGAAAATTAATGCTTCTGGACAGTTTGTCAACAAAGGCCGCTTAGTTGGGCCAATTATTGAATAAATAAACTTGTTATAACAGAGGTGGCAAATAATTAGTTACCTCTATATTTTAACTATTATTTATTTTCGGAATAGTATTATGATAAGTATAGGCACGGATATTATTGAAATTAATAGGGTTATTGTTGCGATAGAAAGGAGTAAGGATAGCTTAATTAAACGTTTATTCCGAGATTATGAAATTAGCTATATTGAAGATGCATATGAAAATCCTCAACGAGTTGCTGGTTTATGGGCTGCAAAAGAAGCCGCAGTGAAAGCAGTCGGTATAGGGTTTAGGCTGGGGATTACATTTCATGATATTGAAATACGCCATGATGAGTATGGTTGTCCTTACTATAAGTTTAATGGAGTGATGCTTGAGATAATGAATAAAAAAAATATTCAAACATCATCTCTAAGTATTTCACATTGCCGTTCTTATGCCGTGGCAACAGCACTATTAGGTGGGGCATCATTATTATAGAGAGTATTATATGTTCATTTATTCTGATCTAAATAAAAAAAATGTAGTGGTAACAGGGGCAAATGGCGATATGGGGCTGGCAATCTGTGCTAAATATTTAGAACAGGGATGCAATGTTTATGCAATATATCATCGTTTTCGAGATTCTTTAGATGAATTGCAATTAAAAAATAAAAATAGTCATTGTTTATATATAAAACAATGCAATATCAAAGATGACAATTCAATAAATGAATTAATGAACTTTTTAACCAAGGAAGTCGGATATATTAATGTATTAGTGAATAATGCGGGCATTGTTAAAGATAATTTGTTTGCAACAATGGATGCTAACGATTTTTCAGAGATTATTAGCACTAATTTAATTGGCATGTTTAACATTACTAATAAAATGTTAACTTTATTACGAAGTGCAGAGAAATCAACAATTATTAATGTTTCATCGATTGCCGGTATTATACCAAGTGTAGGACAAATTAATTACAGTTCTTCTAAAGCGGGAATTATTGGGTTTACTCGTACCTTGGCTGCTGAGTTGGCAAGTAAAGGAGTACGAGTAAACGCGGTAGCGCCCGGGATGATTGAATCAGCGATGGTGAAGAAAGTTTCCAGACAGGTTGTCCGTCAAGTTATCTCGACTATCCCATTGCAACGCTTAGGGTTAGCTAGCGAAGTCGCGGACGTAATCGTTTTTCTAAGTTCAGCTGCATCCAGCTATATGGTTGGTCAAACTCTGGTCGTTGATGGTGGCATGGTAATGCGTTAAGAGATCAGCACATGGTTAATTATAATAATTCACTTGTTTCACCTGAGCTTTTTTTGAAACTAGGTGGTTGGAGACAACCAATCATAATGGTAGATAGGATCGTAGATTTTATACCAGGAAATAAAGCCTCAATAACGGTTATAAAACATATTACTTTTAATGATAATTATATTATAGGACATTACCCAGGTTCCCCGGTTATGCCTGGTGTAATGATTGCAGAGATATTTGGTCAGGCCAGTGAATATTTATCATTTATTAATGATTTTTGTAACAAACATAAAGATAGAACCGGTATTGAATTACATGGGTTCAACGAAATATCACGCGAAATAAATAGGCCAGAATCAGAAATAATGTTAATAGAGCATAGGAAAAAAGTTAATGGTGTACTAGCCTCTCAAAATTTAAAGTTCACAAATGCAGTATACCCGGGGGATACAATCGAAGTGAAGAGTTCAGTCTCTTTTTCTGACGCCAATAAATTTAAACATTATGCCGTTGAGGCAAGGGTTGGGAGGCATATAGTTTGTCAAGGAACTATTGTCAATTATAGAGAGAGTTATTAGCAAAGGTTTATATATTACTATGAATGAAAATTCAGTATTAGAAAAAATAGAACAACGAAAATTAATTTTGAATAAAGTAAAGTGTGGTTTAATTGAACGTTTAAATTTAAATAGGGAGCCTAACCAGATAGATGATGACACTCCATTATTTAGCACTGGCCTAAGACTAGACTCAGTAGATGCAACGGAAATTCTAGTTTTCATCAACGATGTGTTTGATATACAAGTTAGTGAAGGTGATGATCCTAGTTATATGCGTAATATAAATAATATGGTTTCTTTTATTCTAATGAAGACGAGTTTTAAATAAAGTTAAATATTCTAAAATATAGGAATAAATATGGGGTCTATAGTTTCTGGAACAGAAATAAATGGTTCACTTTTGGATGGAAATAATCAGATGAATTTGATGGCTAATCAGTCTTGTATTAAAGATGAATACTATGCTGTGCGTAATAATGTATTATTGGTTGATTATTCTCATTATGGTATTGCAAGAGTGATTGGTGAGGACGCATGGTTATTATTGAATTATATGATTTCAGCTGATCTTTCTTCTATTCGTGATGAACAACTATTATATGGATTATTTCTGGATGATTTAGGTAAGATCATTAGTGACCTTTATGTCGCTTGTGATGATGAAAGCTATTTATTGGTTTCTGAATGGTTAACAGGTGATGCGTTATCTAAAATGGTGAATGATGTTATAGAAAAAAAAAGGCACGAAGGTGAACATTATAAAATTGAAACTGTAAAATCACTTAATTCTGAATGGGGCATGCTTTGTGTTGAAGGGCCATATTCATGGGAATTGTTATCAGAAATATTCGGCTTGGATATTATAGGATTACCGTTTCATGAACATATGCATATTAATACAGAGCTTATTCTGATGCGTGCTGGCAAGCATGGTGAATTTTGTTATCACTTACTGGGTGAAAAAGTTGAGTTAGATGATGCATGGGGCCAAATACTCAAATTAACGGATAAATATGATTTAAAAACTAGCAGTTTGAGTTATTTACAGGATGTAAGGTTAGAGAATCCATGTTGGGATCCTGATATTCTTAACATGTACACACGATGCCCTATTGAATTACAAATGCAATGGGTGGTTAGCTATGATAAAGAAGAATTTATTGGACTAGAAGCAATTAAAGAAAAATTAAAATCAGGAGCAACAAAGCGAGTAATCGGCGCGAAGATTATTAGTGATAATGGGGATAAATTATTTACTGGAAATAAAGTTTTATTCCATGAAAAAGAAATCGGCATCGTTATTAATATTGGTTTCTCTAGGGCATTAGGCCAGTATATCGCACGATTATTAATAGAAGATAAATATGCTTATGCCGATATAGATAGTTATATTATTAAATCAGATGACGTTACCGTTGAAATTGTCACTTCAAGTATTCCATTTATTTATAATTTAAGCCTGATGATTAGCCCTATTGAGCATAGTTATGTAGATAGAACGCGAGCGTTGAGTTTTATCGAATAAGAATAATTTTAAATTATAAGAGCTCTACATATTAGTGTGAGCACCAAAAGATAGAATTTGGAAGGGATCTTGCATGAAAATAAAACGTCGTCGTGTCGTCATAACGGGTATGGGCATCCTTTCCGCACATGCAGAAAATATACCTGAATTTAAAAATGTATTACTGTCAATGGATTGTAGTATTAAGGCAAGTAAACGATATTCAAAATGGTTCGTCAATGCGAATGCCTCAGAGATAGAACAAGATATTGATTATTCGGATATTCGAAAAGATATAGTTGGATTTTTGGATAACGCAGCTTTGTGGGCATACAAAGTTACCAAAGAGGCATTACAACAAGCTAATTTAAAAGATAATAAAGCAATATTAGATAATACAGCAATGATTGTTGGGGTATCTTCTGCGGGTACAGAAGCTTTTTTACCTCTATTTGAACAGCATGTAGAGGATTTTTCTATTAAGAAAGCGATTCTTTCCGGCGGCTTTTCATCTTGCAGCTCAAGTGTATCCAATTTGCTTGGATTACGTGGTGGAGTTGAGTTAGTTGCTACAGCTTGTACAGCGAGCACTAATGCAATAGGTATAGGATATGATTATATTCAAAATGGTAAACATCCTGTTGTATTAGCGGTAGGGACTGAGCCAATTTATTTACCCACTTTTGCTGGTTTTTATGCTCTTAACGTCATGAAGAACACACCGACTTCACCTTTTTCAGGCGAGCCGGGTATGTCTATTGGGGAAGGTGCCGGGGCGTTAGTATTGGAGGACTACGAACATGCGCAGGCTCGTGGGGCAACGATTTATGGTGAAATAGCTTCATATGCGACTTCATGCGACGCTTATCATGAAACTGGACCTGACCCTCGTGGAAGTGGAGCAGTTCAGGTGATGTTAAAGGCGATGCAAAACGCCGATATTACTGCTGATGACATTGATTATATTAATGCTCATGGAACGGGAACGGAGGCTAATGATCGCATTGAAACCATGTCAATGAAAAAAGTTTTTCCTAATATAGACAATATACCGCTTAGCTCTACTAAATCTTATGTCGGTCATAATATTGGTGCTGCGGGTATAGTTGAAATAATTGCTTGTTTAATTACTACAGTTGATAACAAAGTTTTGCCAACATTGAATTTTACAAAGCCAAGACTAAATTGCGATCTCAACTATGTTCCAAACCAATTCCAAGATAAAAAAATTGGTTTATTTATGAGTAATAATTACGCCTTCGGTGGGAATAATTGCTCAATTGTCGCTAGCCCACATTTATTAACAGGTGAAATATCAGAATATACCCCTAGGCGAGTTGTTATTACGGGGATGGGAGCGGTGACATCAGCTGGGAATAATATTAAAGAATTAATGCTTGCTGTACAAAATATGGCGGGGCCAAGTGAATTAGAGCAAATCGTATTTGGTCATGATGTTCGTAGTGATATAAATAAATTAATGACAGCGATTAAACATGATCATGAATTCGAAAAAACATTAGGACATCCATTTTATAATCAAGAAATTGAAGAAAAAATAAATCACAAATCAGGTCAGCACAGGGTTAAAAATATTAATCCTAAAAAATTACTACGCTGTTACGATCCGCGCAAAGCGATTCCTAGCGGAACATATGCTTTGATTGCGTTAACGGAGGCACTAGAGAATGCAGGCCGAAAAATAAAACGGGATGGTGAGAATATTGGTTTAATTATGGGAATGTCAAAGGGGCCTCAGAGCACCGTGAATCGCTATTTACAAAGTCTGATCCCAGATCCCAACAAAGTAAGGACATCTGAGTTTGCTGGAACTTTGATGAATGCGGTACCGACATTTTGCTCAATTTCTGCGGGTATAAAGGGTTATACAACCACATTAGCAACGGGAGTTAATGCGGGTTTAGGTGCTTTAACTTATGGTTATGAAATTATTCGGCAAGATTTACAGCCTCAAGTTATTGTAGGTGGAGCAGATGAAAACTTTGGTTCAATTTCTATCTACATGCAATCGATGAATAAAAAGGTGAATTTAACTTTAAACGCAGAAGATTTTCAGATTTATAGCAAAGACGCCAAAGGGTATATTCCAGGAGAAGGCGCGAGTATGCTGCTGTTAGAAGACATGCAACATGCGAAAGGAAGAAATGCAAAGATATATGCTGAAATAGTCGGTTACGGAAAAGCAAATGACAATTCATTTTTTAATGAAGAGTATACTAAAGTTAGTGAAAGTATCGATATTAGTGATCGTTCCAATGCCTTGGTTAGTGCAATTGAGCGGGCATTAAAAGAAGCAAAAATAGGGCCAAAAGATATTGACTTGGTTTGTGGTTCCAGTGATGGAAATAAATGGAACGATGCAACAGAAATTACAGCCATCCGTAATGTTTTTCAAGCATCTTTAGCGGAGACTCCAGTCGTTAATTACAATGCAATACATGGTTTCGTCGAGTCATCAGCCGGTTTGCTAAATATATCTATTATTGTGAATATCATGTGCACCGGTGTAATACCACCAATTCCATATACCAGTGATTTTATTGCAGATGATGTTAATTTTATTACCATCCCAACGAAGAAAAATATTAATTATGCACTGATAACAGGATCATCGGAAGGGGGAAACCACTATGCAATAATTGTCAGGAGGATGCCTTGACTGATAAAACTATATTAAGTGGATGGGAAATAAATTTACCAACAATAAATGACTTTAATGAATTAATAAATAAATTGACAGCAAATGAATGTGTACCGAAAAATAAATGGTTTAATGACGAAGACTTAGTGACCGAGCTTGAGTTATATGGAAATCCATCCGTGGTGACTTATCATAATAAACCGCACGCGTTAGATTTTTTTTTAAAGGAACTAATCGATAAATCATTAAAAAAGGCAAAGCTAGATAAAACGAAGTTACAAGGAAGAAGAGTCAGGTTTTATCTCGCTGGACACGGAATGAGAACTGATTTAAATAATTACCAGGGGTTTTATAATAAAAATGATGTTGAGGATATCAACTATTCTCCTAGTATAAAAAAATTACATGCTAAGTATTATGCACAAGATCATCTCGCTAATGAATTATTACGATACTATGGGTTAACATGGCCTCCGATAAGTATATATGGCACCAGTAATTCTGCATTAATGGCCACGCATATAGGGAATAAAGCAATTAATAATGGGGAGCTTGATGTTGTTGTTGTAATTTCCTGGCTAGATATTTATTTACAAGATATTTTATTTATAGATGGCCAAGATATGTTGGTACAAGAGTATGCACAGCCTTTTAGTTTGGCTAGTGATGGCGCTATACTTTCGGAAGGTTATGCAGTATTAATTTTAGAAAGTGAATCTCATCTTAATAAGAGACAATTTCATCCTAGAGTCTATCTCAATTATTCTGGCTGCATGCAAAGCCATGGCGAGCGTAATAGTAATGTTTCCTTTTATACAATATCTAAAGTCATTGAAAATACGATGGAAACGCTAAATTTGAATGAATCAGAGCTTGGTGCAGTATTTGCTCATGGCAATGGGTCCATAATCAGCGATAAAGCAGAAGCTATGGCAATTGAAAATTTATTAAAAAATAATTTAGATATTCCAGTTTTGAGCTATAAAGGGCAAATTGGTTATATTTCAAATTGTTCAGGCATTATTGATTTAATGATTATGACTGAAGCAATTATAAATAAGAGAATACTCCCATCGGTTAGTCATTATCCAATAATAAGTAATTTGAAATTTAATTTTTTTTCGGATACTGAACCATTGCCATATCTTAAAAAATGTATGCTGAAGTTAGGGCTAGGAATGGATGGTTCAATTATTACTATGGTGCTTTCATCATATCAGGAATTAAATTAATGAAAACTGATAATAAGAATAATATCCCCCCAAAGGCAATGAGCATCGCTGCATTTTCAATGTGTGAACCTGAGGAACCTATAATGCCATTTGTTCCATCATGGTATAATGTATGGGAGTCACATATGCTAAATTTAGCCAATAAAAGAACAGGAAGTTGCCATTGGGCATTTAGGCGGTATGGGGTTAATCATAAAATTTATCCTAATGAAGGTATAAGAAATGCAAGTTATCGGCCTTATCTCCATTCTATGGAGCGATCTTGTGACTATGCAGTTTCAAAATTAAATATTAGAAATAAACTCTCATTGAGAAAAGGAAATAATGGTTTCATATATGTTGAATCTTGGGGAGAGATTAGTACATTTGAAGATATTTCAAGTTGGCGAGATTCTTTTAATATAAATATAGTTCCTAAAAGTATATTGAAAAAATATGGAATAAGAGGTTTTTCTTGCAAAGTAAGAGGTGAACGCAATGGACTTATGTCAGCGCTACTATTAGCTCAAGATTTATTAAGTTGTAATGAGTTTGATAATATATTTATTTGCGGAGCATTTAGAGCAATTCCTGTATTGGTTTTTAGTGAAATTGAAAATCAGCCTAAAAATTTGCTTAAAAGGTTAAATGACACCAATAATCAAATAAGTGTTGAGCGCACAGGTTGCCTTATCTTAAATAAAGAAAAAAACAATCATATGCAAATTTGTGTGAGGGATTATTTTATTTTACCGAAGGGAAATCGTAAAGCATCAGATTATCTGTCAGATATATGGAAGCAATGCTTAAACTCAGGTGCGAAGTCATTATTTACTACAGCATTGCCGACAGTAGAATTTAGAAAAATTCAAAGATTTGCATTTAAAAAATTGGGAAAACGAATCGAATTTCATCAATTAAATGATATTTACGGTGATAGTGGTTGTATGATGCCAGCATTAATGTGGGAGTATTTAAGTCATGTTCAGCCAACCAACTCTTATCATGCTATGACAGTCATTGATGGCGATAGAGGGGGCTGGCTCCTTGAGTTATGGGAAGCCAATTCGCAAAAATAAAATATCAATGAGGTGATTTTATGACTCAAAATCAACGTGTGAATAAAATACCAATTATTTCTTTATGTAATATTATTAAATATTTTGGAGATGGTTTTTATGAAAATATAAGCTTTGATGAAATAAGCTTAGAAATATATTCAAATGAATTTATTGTTATTACGGGTTCCAGCGAACATGAAAGAGTTAAGTTGCTTAATATTATTTCAGGCATTGATAATAACTATATAGGGCATGCTTATTTAATGGGGGATTATTTGTCTTCTCTTAATAGATTAAAATGTTCAATATTACGTAATAAATTCATTGGCTTAATTTATAAGTATCCTTGTTTATTATCGACGTTAACAATTTATGAGAATGTTTCTTATCCGCTATTATTAAATGGAATGAAAAAGCGTAATGCTAGGAATCATATACTAAAAATAATGGAGTATATTGGTATCAATCAATTTGCTGATAAACTACCAAAAGAATTACCTCCCTTATTGTTGTACAAAGCCGCTATCGCTAGAGCACTGATAACGAATCCTAAACTGATTATCGCCTATGAGCCTATCGTATATTTTGATGCAAATCATAGTGAACAATTGATTGAACTATTAATTAATATCCAACAAGAGTTAGGGATCACGGTCATTATTTCCACTCATAATGATGCGATAACATCAAAAGCGAATAGAGTTTTGGCGCTTGAAAATGGAAAGTTAAAAAATGTTAAATTTACTAATTAAAAAAAATGAATTTATTTCATACATAGTGTTTTTTGGGATTATATTATTGGTGCCTTCTGTTCTTTATGGAAATAATTTCAAAGATAAACTTTATGGTAATAATTTGGAAATGTTATTATCAATTAATCAATACATGAATTTTGAATCGTTAATTTCAATGACTAATGAGCTAGATAAAAATATTAAATTGAAGAATAATAGTATTGAAAAGATTTTCTATGGTTATGGGATGCTATTTATTTCTGATATATATGTTAAAAATAATAAACCAGCTAATGCGGCCGAATCAGTTAAGAAGGCATTTTACTCTATCGATGAGGCGGTAGAATCAAATAATAATCAATGGCAGCTGAAGTATTTACGGCTACGTATGGATGCTTTTGTTCCTCAAGCGTTAGGCCGTTGTGTGGTTGCAATTGCGGATAGTCGTACGTTAATGAGAAATACTAATGTCGTTCAAGAATTTTTACCTATGCTTGAATATATGCAAGCTAGGGCATTAATGAGTTGTAATCGAAAAGATGAATCTAAAATGCTGATGAGAAAACTATTTTTACAAAATGATACGGGAAAAATACTTTCACAATATGGCTATACTGGTGTGCCTCCTTGGTCAGTATCAGAAATTGAGTCTATATTCCCTCCATTATTATAAGAGGGTGGTTAATGGGTATTTTATTAAATGTGATTATTCTTAGCCTTGCACTCATCGTTGTTCTATATACATTTTTAGTTAAATATACTGATACTAAATATTTATTTTTGATTTTCAAAAATAACTTTAGGATTAATGTATTTGTATTAATAATTATCATTTTTTTCTATGTTTTTTCATTTTTATGCGGTGGTTTTTTAAATCATTTGATTATTCAGTTAGAGGAGCATACAGCTAGAACAAACATTGGTCATATCCAAATATACCAAAAAGGATATCTCGATAGTTCCCGGAATGAAAGTATGAAGTATCTTATAGAAAAGCCATTAGAAATAATAACGCTATTAAATGAAAACGATGATTTGAATGGCTTAATATCAAATATTGCGGAGCAGCTAGTATTTTCTGGGTCTATACACAATGAAGAAAAAAATACTTCAACTTATTTTAGAGCTATTGCTATAGAGCCGTTTGAGTCTATAAAGTTTGGGGCTTATGACCTTACTATCTCTGGTAGTGATTTATCGAAAGTTAATCACCAAGAGATAACATTAGATTCAAAATTAGCGAGTTCAGTGGGTTTAAGCTATAGTTCTAAGGCCGAATTACGCATTATTGATAGTTTAGGACGGGAAACTAAAACCAATACCCGAGTCAGGGGGATTTTTCAAGCCGGTGCCAAAAGTTCAGATTTTGGAATATTGAAAATCCCTATAGAAACTGCACGTAAAATTTTAAAGACCAGTTCAGCAAGCACGGTGAGTCTATTTCTTAACGATGCAAAAAAAACAGAACAGACGTTAGCTATTATTAATAGTCTAATAGAACAACATCATTTTGAATTAGAAGTATTGCCTTGGTATGAATTATCAGACCATGTGAGTGAAACAATTAAATTTTTTTCAGTGATATTTTTATTTATAAAGGTATTAACATTAATAATTTCATTTTCTCTGATCGGCCTTATTCTGATGATCAATACCGAATCGCGTCATAATGATATTAATGTATTGGCAAGCATAGGTGCGAATCAGTTCTACCTCGCTCGTATGGTTATTTTTGAAGGTATTTTCTTGGCTTTAATTATTTCTTTTTTAAGCTTTATTATAAATTATTCCATTTATTATTTAATAAATATAAATGGTTTAAGTATTCCATCGGAAAAAACGGGGGGGAATAGTTATCAAGCATATATTGTATGGGATAAATGGTCTGATCTTGTTTTAATTTTAGTTATATTTCCTATTATTTCAACGATTGCGGCATTAATTTATCCAGTATATAAAATGTTATGCGTTAGAGTTAATTTTAGATAAGGGTGAAAGTATGGGAGGACATAAAATAGCATTCAAATAGAAAGTCGGCACGGATTATACAATTACCAATAAAATTTAAGTGATAAATAAGAGGGGCATTAATTGTTAAATTTAAAAGAGGATATTTTTCGGAGTATAACGGATGGATGGGTTTTACTATTTTCCGGGCAAGGATCTCCAAGTTTGGGAATGGGGACTACCGTTTGTGATGTTTCAATAGATACATCGCATGTTTGGGACTGTGCTAGTGATATCTCTGGTATCGATATAAGAAAACTTTGTATTAAAGGCCCTATGAGCAAGCTTATTCAAACACGTTATCAACAACTCGCAGTTACAACAATTAATGTCGCAACACTCACTTTATTAAGAGAGAAATTTTCAATTGAGGAGCGAGGGTATTCAGGACATAGTGCAGGTGAATATTCAGCCTTATATGCTGCTGGGGTAATGGATATGGAAACATTATTTAAAGCAATAGATAAACGCTCTATTATCATGCAATCACTCGCAAAGGAGAAAAAAGGAGTGATGTATGTTGTTAAGAAATATAGCCATAATAAACTTTGGAGACTCATCGAGTATTTAGGGTTAAACCCATTTGTTAATATATGTTGTGATAATAGTAACAATCAACAAGTTATTGGCGGTAGGTTTGAAGAAGTTAAAATACTCGTCAATTATTTGCTCTTAAATCATGTTGAAGTTATTAAATTATCAGTGAATGGTGCGTGGCATTCAGCGTTAATGCGCGATGGAAAGGGACCATTAAGAGAATACTTAGCGAAACTCGATTTCGCTCAGCCGAAAAAGCCTATTATAATGAATGTATCTGCCCTAAATATTTCTAACGGAATGGATATTAAAAATCAATTAGTTAATCAGTTAACTAATACAGTCAAATGGCAAGATATAATAAAAGAATGGGCGAAAATTGGACATGAAAACTTCCTAGAGATTGGTAGTAAAAAAACACTACTACCTTTAATTGATGATATTTTTCCTAAAAATAGTTTTAATAAAAGACATGCCAGCGAATTTATTTAATAGATTATAATAATAGTGTTCTTAGGGAGTCAATATGTTACCAACCTGCAATTATTATATAAAAAATCACCATTTCACCATTCTTAAACCAATCATAATAACCTCATTAATATTAGTGCTATGTTTTATTAATAATATTCAGAATTTATCTTTTTTAGAATTGTATTTTGGTATAGCGGCCATTTCGATATCAATTATTTGGAATATATCAGAATGTTATAATTCGTATTGGGTCTATTGTGTTTTTTCGGGTAAATTCAAAATGAATAAAATTAATCGACAGTTATTAACAATAAAAGAGAATATGTGGCTTTGCAGAATAATGTCTTTTTTATCCTCCCCATTACAATCTTCTTTTTTAATATGTGTGATTATTTGGGGAATTGCTTTCACTATGTGGCCATATGGAAAGGATAATGTTCGATTGATGGTCTTCTGCCTAGGCGCTGTCGTATCACCACTGCTTATTTGGTGTATTTTACGGTTTACATATTTACATCATCTCTCTATCGCTAGCGAGAAAGTAAAAAACTATACTCGCGATAAACCAAACACTAGTAGGAAGGTGATTAAACTTGATGAGATTATAATAAAAGAAATTTTTTTCAGTGTTATTGTAACTTTAGCGATTGTTCTGCCTATTAAGCATAAAAAAGCATTTGATTTAGGGCAAGGATATGCAAGCCCAAGTTTTATTGTAGCATTAATCATATTAATATATTGTATACTGGGTATTATGCTATTTTTATCTAGAGGTTCCCAAATAAATTTCCTTGTGGGGAAGATATTATTATCTGAAATTGATTTCAATTATAGCTTTACTCGTGGTTCGGGGGGCTATTCTCTTCATACAACAAATTTTTATCTTAGGTTGCTAGTTTGGATGTGTACTATTTTTATATTAGTCACTATATTTTGTTTAGTTTTTGAACTGTTGAATGTACCAGTCTGTTTTGCTTATATATTGTGTACTTGTCTTATCCCAACCATTATTATTTATAGAGTCGAAAGGGTTATCCATTGGCGGCATGATTTCAACCTTGCATCTGATATGTGTTTACGAATCAATGCAGTTAATCAGGCAGCTACTCATGGATAATGGAATACTTAGAAAAAAGCTAAATTTAAGCTTCTATTTATTTATAGATGTTAGATGTTCTAATAAAAATAGCTACGATAATCGAGAGCATGAATTTGAGCTTAATTTTTCAAAGGGGCTCTATAGAACATGAACGTCAAATATAGGGAAGATATTATTAATCACAGACATCGTCACCAATAAATGACCAATGTAAGGAGTTGCTAATAACTTTTCCTGATGAGCGAATATATCCCTCTTCACTTAGTTTTATAAGTAAATGTCTGGTTTTGTAAATACTAAATTGACAATACTCGGAAATCTCTCTAGTTGTAGGCCAATGACTTTCATCTTTCTGAGAAAATTGTTTAATATTTTCCATTTTTAATCGATGCTGTTGATTCAATATTTTAACTGCATTGAGTATGAGAGCTAATTCAAAGTTATTAATTTTTCGGCGCTTTTTCGTAGTGGCGGTTTCATCGCTCATAATGGTTCCTTTCAACAAAGTATTTATATCACCTGATAATGAAAATTGGGTCATAAGGTTATTATTTAAATATTGAACTAATCTTTCCTTTAGATATGACCATCTATATAGAGAAGGCAAATAGATACCCATAATATAGAGCATAACTAAATAGTATCTAAAGCTAAATCTAAAGGTTATGACTTAAGGTAGTTGCTGTTCATATATATATATTATTAAGGCATTCTCGGGATAATTCAATAGTGTTTTAGCTAATAAATGAGAACAGAATATTGTATCGCTATTTACAAGCTTGCGATCCTTATTATCGCATGACGCTTGTGTGATTAAGATAAATAATTTTATACTTTGAAATGACCGTTTTATTTAACTTTGGGTTTTTATCGGTGAATTATTAATGTATTATTCGAATCAATCACTAATTAAGTGATCAAGTAAAGCACTGCAATAATTTACATTGAAAGTTTCAAAGCCGAAGTGAATGATATTATCTACTCATCCTCTCTTTTAATTTGTATTCTTTCTTTACAGCAATGTGCTTTATTTTTATAGCGCTATTATCCAATATGCATGACTTATGATGTAGTTATAGGTGGCATTTAATGGATTTAATTTCTTGAAATAATAATGGGAATATATGTATGAACTTTAAAAAAATGTCGAGTAACGTCGTTAGTATTATTGCATTGGGCTCTATTCTCGGTGGGGCAGTTATTGCTAATGCTGCTGATGGTGTAGAAAGGAAAATTACGCTAACCGCCCAAATCAGTGATGGTATCTATGTCACTAAGCCTGATGGGAAAACGTGGTATACCACGGAAGAATTAGAGTCCGTTGATCATAAGCAAAGTGCTTTTGCTAAAACATTAGATGTGCGGGTTTGGACTAAAGGTGAGAAATTTAATGTTTCAATGATTCAGCCTCTTATTATTCAACGTAATGATGGTGCCTATCGCTTAAAAGATACTAAGGTTAGTTTTGGCGGACCTGCAAATATCTTAGATTATGGTAAACCACCAGTTTCTATCACACAGAATTTAGTCGGTGATGGTGGTTTTGATGATATTTATAAACTGAATATTGGCGCTACTGCACCGACAAGTACAGGCGCAGCAGGCGAGACTAATGGCGCATATAGTGGTGATCTCGTCATGTTATTTGAACCATCTGCATAGAAATAAGGTTATTATCTAGTGAATTAGTAGGCACAAATCAAATTATGTTTAATGTTATTATTACAGAGTCAGAAATATGGCGTTATAAATTTAAGATGTGCCTACTAGCTATTTATGTCGGTTTATATAGCCATGGCGTAAAAGCGGATAGCACATCTTTAGTATTTAAAACTCCTCCGGGTTTTGAAAATATCAACGTGGGAAAAGCATCAGGTTTTTTAGTAACCTATAATGGTAATGCTTTACCAGGTTATGCTACTTACAATTTAAGTACTAAACTATTATCTATTGATAGTAGACGTTATAAGGAAAATGCTTTTAATTCTAAGGATGTTAAAAATGTAAACGAAATACTGAAACGCATTAATTTTGAAAAATGTGAACGAGGTTGTGAGATTCAAGTAGATAATAACGATGTATCTATTGATAAATTAAATCAAACCATATCTATTTTTGATAAAAATTCAAAATATATTACACCTCAAACTGATTTTAGCTTAGTGCATAATCAGACTATAGATGTTAAGGGTAATAATGATGGTTATCGGAGTGCTAATATATCAGGGAATGGTTATATTGGTCTTCCATCACAAATGTATGGCTATTTTAATTGGTATTATAATAATCGTACCTATCAAAATACTCAATCTAGTAACTCTGCGATATCAACTTATTACCTTCAGAAAAATTTTGATAAATACTATGTAAGAGCGGGAAAACAAAATTCACTTGATTATTATGCAGGGGCTGTAAATTCTGTTATTTCGCCAAGTTATAATAGTTTTTTGACTGTAGGTAGTCAGGATAATTTCAGCCGTGAAACTAAGCAGAATGGCGCAGATGTATTGACCTTTTTTGCTATGAGCGAAGGTAGCGTAGATATTGAGCGAGATGGACGAGTATTGCTCAATCGTTCCTCTAGTATTGGTAAAAATGAAATTGATTACCGCATGCTTCCTAGTGGTTATTATCCTGTAGAGATAATTTACTTTGATAAAAACGGTCGAGAAATAGGTCGTGAAAGCCAGATGATCAATAATGTTAATTATGGTAATCAGGGTGATAATTGGCATATTACAGCGGGGAAACAATTATACGATGATAGTAATATTTTGGAAGTTGGTGTCGGTCACGATATGCAAGGTTATTATGGTAACATACTGGCATTAGCCGCTGATAATGGCAAATGGACGACTGATATTAATATTAACAAGCCATTATTATTTGATGAGCAAGTGTTTCAGCCAACAATAGGGTTCCGAGCGGGTGAAAAAGGAATCGGTGGATATGCTAGTTTGGCTGTCGGCAATAGCGAACTTGGTAGCATTACGGCATCTTATTATCAGCAAGATGATGTATCTGATGCATATTATACGGCCAATAGCAGCTCTATTAGCTATTCTCGTAACTTTGGTGCCAGTTTAGTTTCATATTCATATGGTCGTTTCTATAGTAGTGATTATCAGCAACTCCAAATTAGCCGTTTGTTTACCGGCGAGACATTTTATGCAAATACATCATTAGGTGTTAAGAGACAAACAAATTTTGGGGATGGAGTTTACCTGAATCTAACTCTATCCTATAAAGATAGTCAGACGCGCCTAAATATTTATAACTCGAGTGGTGATATTGCTTATTCAGCGAGTTATCAAAAAGAGTGGATTGATCAATTCGGCTCTACGACTGCGAATATTGATTATGGGCATAATAAAGACAACGATAGTATTACTTTAAGTGCAGGGCGATCTGGGTCTTTAGGTGAGTTAAATACTTCAGTTGGTTTTGACCGCAATAACACTCAGAGTAGTATTTATTATCGTGGTGGATTATCTGTCAGCAAATATGGTATTTATCCTGGCCGTTATAATAATAGTGGTTCAGTATTATTAGTAGATACCCCTGCTAATGATGGAGGTAGCTATTATGGGTTTAATGTATTTGGCAACCCTGTGAAGAGTGGGCTAATATATTCAGTTCCAATTAATAGTTATAAGCCAATTGGTTATGCATCAGTTTCAAATAATAATGCAGAAGATATTGATATGCAAATTGAGGTTCCTGTTAATGTACTTAAGAGTCATCCTGGCCAGGTTTATTACTCTAAGGCTTTAGTTAATATCAATCAAATATATAGTGGCTTTATGCGTAATACACTGGGTGAGCCTGTTTCCGGAACGCTTAGCAATGGTGAACCCGTTTACCGAAATGGATTATTTTCTTTCAACTCAGAAAAAGTACTTAAAGACATATCTTTAAGTCATGGTGACGTTAATTATAAATGTGATTTGACGTTAAAAAAAGATAACGGCTATGTTTGTATTCCATTATAAATAATCCATAAGGACACGATATGCTAAGGTTATTTCTATTATGTATTTTACTCATTCAATTTGGCAATGCTTGGGCGGTCGGGCAATTATTAGTTACACCTGCAAGTACAACAGTTGTATCAAAACAATCACGTATTATAACGATTAAAAATACAGGTGATGCGCCAATATATGTAAATGTGTCGTTATTCCATGTTGAGAATCCAGGTCTGACTCCTGAGATTAAAACGTCGATTCAGGAAATGTTAGAACCAAATATTATTGCTTCACCCACTAAGATATCACTGGGTCCGGGGCAAAGTCGCGAAGTTAAGCTAGTTGGTTTAAACGCTCCAGTAAAAGAGACTGTATATCGATTATATGTACTTCCAGTCTCATCTTTTAATGTTATTGGAGGCAAGGAGGCTAATAAAAAAATTTCCGCACCCACTGTAATTTCTGTAGGTTATGGCGTTTTAGTACGGGTATTACCCGATGGTGAAGTACATCAAGAACTAACATATGAATGTAAATCGGATGGAATGTTGTTAATTAATAATGGCAACACTCGAGCAGATTTAATGAATGTGACTACAGATGATAGTAAGCAGAAGGCAATATCTCGCCTTAGTGTTTATCCGTCTACACCCGTACATTTTTCTTATAAGAGTTTTGTGGCTAAATTTAAAGGTAAAGAATTTTCTGCCTCTTGTAAATAATGGTGGTGAAAATGAGTTTTAATAAATTAGCATTATTGTTGATATTTATTAGTTTTATTTCTCAAGCGGAAGTTACTATTCACGGAAATAAAAGTATTGAAATAATAGGTGAAGTTGTAGAGGAAGACAATTTTGAAGTCACGGATGGAAATGGAGGTTGGTATAACGAGCTTGAGTTAAAGCAGCAAGAGATAAATTCTCCGTATCAAGTTGACGCACGGGTTCATGTATTATCAACCAACCCAAATTTTATGGTTACTCTGCAAAATATTGTTGTTTTAAGAAATGATTCAAAAGGTTTATCTTTTGCACCAGCTGAAGTTATTTTTTCGAGTATTCAGGGTGAGACTAAAAAATTAAAGCCAATGGAAAGTCAGAGTTTTACTAATCCGGATGTACCGGTTGGTGCTGATAGTGAAGGCGAGTATACACTTAGTATATCGGCGAATGCTCCAATCGGTAGTAATCAAGATATCTCAGGTGCTTATGTTGGTGAGATTGCACTTATTTTTGAACCTTCAGCTTCGGATTAGTTTATATATGAAATTACGATCTTATCGTTTAGTTGCAGCATTTATTTTTTTATATTCATTTAAAGTATGGTCTGCAATAGATGTCGTGCCTAAAGTGTTGGAATTAACTGGTGATAGTGATCGTATTGCAATAATTAATAATGGCGAGAAAACAGAATTTATTAATATAAAACTTAAGAAGATAACTAACCCAGGAATTGATTATTCTTTTGAGGATTATATTGATATAAAAGAAGATGACGATCCAAAAATATATTATTCACCCTTTAGGATTGCGTTATCACCTAAGCAAAAAAAATATCTTACCGTAAAAAGGGTAAAGGAAGTTTTATTTGAGGAGGTTTATCGTATTGATATAATGCCTAGCCTACTTCCGGTTTCTAATGGCAATGATTCCGCTGTTATTATTAATATTGGTTTCAGTTCTATTATTCGAAATTACCCTAAGGTTATCAGAAAAGAGTTTGAGTTTAATTGCGGAAATACACAGGATGTGGCCATAAACAAAGGTAATACTCATATAACTGCAAGGTATATAAGTGGTGATTTAAAAGGTGAGGCTATCAATATTTATCCCGGTCAAAAGAAATTTTTTCCTCATAAAGATGTTGTTGTGGAAAATCAAACTTGTAGGTTATAGGTATTTAGATGAAAATTAATATTCTTTGTGTTTGCTTGTATCTCATTGTCATTACACTTTTTGAATCCACTTCGGCCTGGGCAGCTTCTGTGTATCCTAAAAGGGTGGGGAACTACTATAGCTGTAGATTAGAAGATAATGGGAATAATACTAGCAAGGCAACACTTAGCATAGATTATATGGCATACCGAGGGGATTACTCCTTAACTTCACGTGCTATTGCAGTGGTATTTTATAATTTCAGTGGTAAGCCTATCGGAAGGAACCTTCAACCTAGTAGTGTGATCCTCGATGGCGTTAAGGCAACAACAGTTCATACTATCCGAGAAGTACAATATTATCGAGCGAGTCTCAGTAAGGTATGGAAAAATAACGATTATTTTTCAGCCGAAATTGTTATTGATAATATCAGTAATAAATATTTTAAAGACTGGCCAGCTATGTCGGTTGGGCTTGCGGATCAAGATTCTAGAGGTGACTTTTATGTCAATAATACTGGGGTCGCATATCTTACTTTTGATAAAACAACGGACAGCTGCTGGCTTGTAGAACCTGAGGATCCACCTCCTCCAGAACAACAAATTACTTTTAATTTTGATTTACCGCAGCGCTGGGACTTAAAAACCATTAAACCGGGGAAGTCAGTCATCAATTTAAGTGGCACTGGGAATAACCCATTTTGTATAAATTATAACGGTATGGAAACTGCAGATAATAAATTTATTTTAATGGTTAATAGTGATAGTGAAAAAAATAATACATTTAATTTACGTAATCAAAATGATGTTTCTAAAGAGATACAGTATCAACTACGACTCAACAATGGAAGTAATGTATTAAGATTTCCTGCGATTGCAGGCCGAAGTTATTCCTTTGATAAAAATGCCACCCAAGTTTGCTTTTTGCCAATTTTTGATATTGACGCAGGAAGCAGTCCACAAGCAGGTAATTATAAAGATGTTCTTAACTTTAACATTATTGTAAAACCATAAGGAGTTTTTATGTCAAATAATTTAATGCTTAGCACAAAGGCTATTATTCTTGATGCAAGAAAGCCAGAAAATAAAATAAAAGATTTAGTGATTACTGTAGAGAATGAGTCAGGTGAACCAGTTATTGGTCTTGATGTTACTTTAACACGGCATAGAATTATAAAGTTTCCTGATGTGCCGAATAGTGATGATCCTGCAGTACCTGTGGTGGTTAAAACTGATCAAGAGGGTAGGTATACACTTAAGGTATCAATGGATTTAGACCCTGGGTTAGCTTGGGCAAGTGAAGGCTTTATTAATGTCTCAGTGGTTGCAGATGACGGTAATGTTGAAAATGTCATAACATCCACAGTAAAAGTATTTTATGGTACTCGTCCAGAAACTTATTTCCTTAATATTAAAACAGACCCAGTTTCGGGGGATTTAGAGTATGACCGTTATGAGAAAGAAGATACTACATTCGTAATTGTTTATGGTACTCCACAGCCACCGGAAGCAACCTTGACTCTTAGATTATACTTAGATGGTAATATGCATGAACGGTTTCTGCCAGATCCTGTAAAACAGACAGCTATTGATTTGAGGGCTGTTTTTGATAAGAAAAGCTTTGTAGATGGTGAGCATCACCTTTATTATACTTTGTCTGGTGAGCCCGGGAATATTGCAACTTCTTTTGACCTACCATTCAAGATTAGCCGTGGGTCGACAGTCAGAGAATTGAAGTCTATCTCTATTCCAAACTTGTATAATGGTTATATTAATCAGGCCCATTGGTATGATGGTATTAGCTATGATTTTTCTGAATTGTGTAAGAGTGTCGTTTTTGATGATATTGATGTAACAGTAGAAACGCCTTTAGTGCTTCGATTCTTACCTTTCAATACTGCCGGTGATGAAGTAGAGCTTACAGCCCCTAATGAGGTCAAATTGAGTCTTGAACAAATTCAGGCAATATATGATGATCCAAAACATTTATATGTAGGCCCTCCGGGTTCTCAAGATGATATTTTCTATGCATTACAGCAAGGTTCTTTGCATATTGACTACCTTTTGAAAATAAAAAGAATTGAATATCCAAAACTTTCAGCTGTATATCGAGTCTTAGTTGATCTCTTACCGCCTGCAGTTAGAAATAAATTAATTAATAACTAATAATTAATATGCCGCATTTAAATATAATACTGATACTGAAATATTTAAGGTTAAAGGTTTTGAAATTTTAAATTAATTAAAAAGTATTTTAAGCCTGATTCATTGCTGATTTATAAAGCATGACTGTTATATTATATTATATTCAGAACCTACTTGACTGGTTAGAGTCAGGTATTTGAATGCGGTTTTTTTTACATTGGTTGGTGATTCTATGTTTAAATATTATGGCTTGTTTCCTCCTTATCTTCCACAAATGAATAATGGGATAATTAATGAGGATGATCTTTCAGTTGATAATAAAATATATGTAGAAATAGCAGAGTATCAACGGGCTGATGTTGCTGATGAAATTAGAGTTAATTTTGATAAAATTAGTTCAAAACTAAAAGTTATAACTGATCCGAGACACGAATTTCCTGTGCAAATGGTATTTGATGCAAATATCATCCCAGACGGCGTTTATAAAATAGATTATTCTGTCACTGATTTTGCAGGAAATACCAGTGAATCACCATTTACGTTTGCCATTGTAGATAGACGGGATAGCGGAACATTGCCAGCACCTATTTTTATTGATGCTGATATTAATAATATTATTAACAATAATGATGTTATTTCTAACTTTGGAACACATATTCACGTTCCAATATATCCGAATATGTCTATTGGCGATGAAGTGGTTCTTTCATTTTGGATTATTGATGATGAAACTAATTTAGTTGCTCCCGGGTCGTCTTATACGATTAAACATCTTATTGTTGGCCAAGATATCACTGATGGTTTTGTCACTTTGGTTCCTGAAATCAATATACTCTTAGTTAAACGCGGGAAGGCTAAAGCACGCTATCAGTCAATTGATGCTAGTCAGCATGTTGAAACGTCTAAAATTGCCACTGCCATACTCGAATTAGATATCAGTGTTTCTCTTCCGGCTCCTGTGTTTATTGATAATATTCACGGATGGTTAACATCGACACAGTTGAGTAAGGGTATTAGAACAAGATGCAGTTATGATGATATGGCTATAGGTGATATTGTTACTTTGTATATTCGTGGTTATACCATGGATAATATCCCGATTAATGGGACGAGTGCCAATATCATTCACACTGTAACTTTATTTGATGTTGATGACGGTTATTTACTTCTTACCTTTTTGAAAGAAATTGCTGAAAAATTAAATTTTGGCTATTTTACTGCTTACTATAAAGTTTTCCGTGCGAATAGAACCAGATACTCCTATTTTAGCAACGTCAAAGTTGATTTGGTGCATATGAACCCATTGAGTGCACCGGTGTTCATGCAAGCGGAAAATGGTGTTATCTATATTTCTGATATAGAAATGGACGATGGTGCTATTGTCCGAGTGTCGTATCCTGAGATGGCCTTAAATGATACCTTATCAATTTACATCCATGGAACCGATGAGAATGGTCATTTTATTAATAACTCTGGATATCAGAATGTTGTTATTTTAAATACAGGTGATGTCGCTAATCAGTATTACGACTTTATAGATCCCAAAGAAAAAGCATTACTTGTTCCTAAGAATGGGAAATTACATGCTTACTTCACCGTTATTTATGCTGATGATGGAGGGTTTTCCTATTCCGAGCAGTCTAATGTCGTTGTTGATAACAAAATAAGTGATGTTATTACAAATAATGCTGCACCTTATGATTATGATGTCGTACATGTCCGTCCTTATAATTACGCAAGAGTTATTGACGAGCCGGGTACAATATTAAAGCTTTCTTCACCTATTTATACTCAGTTCGTTGAATCTGGCACGAATACTCATCAGATAACAGTTAATTTAGAAGGTGAAGGACGTTTTAGATTATTATCTTCACATTCAGGTAATGTAACGATTTCTATTGTAAAAGCAGCTAACCCCATTATTAGTCGAAGTTTGATGACCCATTTTGGTAATTATATTCTTACCGACGGAAATATTGATTTCTATAATAATTCAACCAATGCATTAAGTGATGGTGTTATGCCATGCTGTATATATTTAAGAACCGCCCCTAAAGATAATATAAGTAATGTGGATATTACTAAGGTGTTTGTTCAGGTAGATGGTAATGCAAAGATTGTGGGTTCTACTGCGATTGGTGGTCAATCTGCAACAATTAATCTTAATGATGACTTTTCATGTGAAATTCAGGTTGTTAATACTGTTTCTGAATCAATCTCAGCCATAATTACTTTGCCTGAGAGTCCAGGTACGTTACTTATTTTAAATTTACTATTTCAATAGAATTTATTACACGACGAATTTTTTATTTAGAGGTTATTATGGCCCTTTCTGTAACTATTACAGCAACATCAGGAGCAGCCGCAGATGGTATTGCTGAAAATGCTGCTTTTGCTGTGTTACATGATGGTAGCATTTTAATTGATAACAAAATCTTAATTTTTACTCTTAGTGGCTCTGCTATTTTTACAGATAGTCTTACCAATACAACCAGCCGTGTGACTTCTGTTATTGGTTCTGCCAGTGTTAGTTTTACCGATCTTGTTGGTGAGACAGTTATTATTACTGCAGCTTATCAGGATGACCCTTTAGTAAGTGGTTACACTGAGTCTACTTTTGTTGATATACCACTGGTGTTAGAACCACCCTATATTGAACCATCATTTGGTAATATTATCGATTATTCAGTGATTGAAAATACTATCGATTTCATCGTGCCACCTTGGGCCAATATGAAGGTAGGTGATATTGCCCATGCTTATATTGGAAATATTACAGCATGGGATGCGATATATCGTGTGGAACAAAATGATATTGGTAATTCTATTCGAATTGTTATTAACAATGCAAAAGATTTACTTTTTCAGTATATCGATAAAACATTAGTTGCATATTATAAGGTTGGGGATATTCAATCTCCTGACGCATTATATTATGTTGTTAATGCTTATATTAGGAATGTTTCTATTATTGGCAACCGTGATAGTGATGGTTCCGCTTTACATTTATGTGCCTTTAATTCATTGACAGGAAATCCAATAAAGGTGAGGTGGCAGTATTACCTCGAAGATACTTGGCAAGAGTCTGCTCGTTTTACTGATCGACATCCGTTGAAAGAACTTCATGTTTCTCTTGCTAATCAATCAGGGTCAATCACTATTTATCCAATGAATACGGCTGCAGTAGGGGATAGTAATAATAGTATTGCTTTTGCGGTTACTTTAGCGGGTAAGCTTGTAACATGGGGAGGCCGTCTGGAATGGGCTGTCCCCCCTAGCAATGTAGCCGCTCTTTCTAACATAACGGCTATTATTGCCTCACCTAATATCGTTGCAGTCCTCGATACAAATAATACGCTTTATTCATGGGGGAATAATGCGGTTGGCGGAAATCTTACCGCTATTGTTGATAATGTTTTAACGGCAATTTGTAATCGAAGTGCGATTTGTGCGATCACTGATGGTGGCTATCTGAATGCTTGGGGCAATATTTATGCAGGCGGAAAACTCCCCACAGGACTGCCTGTTGAGAATGATTATATGTCAGTATCTGCTGCAAGAGGGGCCTTTTGTGCAGTAAATCGACAAGGATTCGCTGTGGCTTGGGGAGAGAATAACTTCGGAGGTAATATGCCGAAGGATATACAGAATATTAATAATATTGTTGATGTTTTTGCTACAGATGGTGCTTTTGCGGTGCTTACTGATATTGGTGTTGTAAGAGCTTGGGGTAATGGTGATTATGGCGGTACATTACATAAGCCTATTAACAATGCTATAGCGATTGCATCATCGAGCAAAGCCTTCGCTGTACTTCGAAGTGATAATACTGTGACTGCTTGGGGGAATGGTTTATATGGTGGGATCGTCCCTGCAAATATTGCAGCCCTCAGGAATATAATAGCTATAAGTTCTACTGATGGTGCTTTCTGTGTGCTTTGTGACAATGGAAAAATCTATACTTGGGGAAGCAAGGAATATGCGGGCGTGATCCCGCCTGATATTGTTAATAAAGATATTTTAACTGTTTCCGGAATTAGTGGAGCCTTTTCATATATCACGAATAAAGGTTCTGTATCTGGTTGGGCTAATTCAGGAACCTTCAATACAGTGAGCGACCATTTTTACAGAACAGCATATCGCTTAACGCGTAATACACCAATTAATACTTTTTTATGTATGGATTTAGATGGAAATATAGTTTCTATAGGCGATAAAGGCAGTGTTGGTAATTTACCACCAGGAATTAATAATATGCTTCGTTATAGTGAGTTTAAATTTTAATATATAGGAGAATTAAATGATTGAAATGAAATATGCCATTAATGTTTCTGTTAAAAATAATAACGCACCAGCAGATGGTGAAAGTTTTAATAGTGTTAGTGTGATTTGTTTGGATAATAGGGACTTCAAACCCGTTGCAGGTTTGGAAGTTATTCTTAGCGCATTAAGTATTGGAGGAACGGCTTTTTTTAAAGAAACTGACACTACAGTGTATCCTGCAATTACGAATAGTATAGGCCTAGTAACCGCCGATATCGCGGATACAGTCGCAGAGAACATCGTTATTAAATGTCATGTTAAATCTGACCCTATTAGTCAGCACACCGCTGCATTAACATTCCGTAAGCCAACAAAAACGTTTGAAATCACCAGAGCAGCAAATCTTAACCGAACTTTCTTATATGGTGAGCCTACAGTATCTTGGGCAGGTGCAGAGTTTACTCTCTATACAGACGGTGGTAGTGGCGATATCGAATGGTCGACAAATAATATTACTTCTGAAGTAACTATTCGCCCTAATGCTAATCAATCGGCATCGATTATGATAAATGCAGATCCTGGGAAAAATATTCGCATTATAGCGAAAGATAGGGTTACTGGTGAGTCAGATGCTTATTCATTCTACCTTCATTCATTTATTCAATCAGATCGTCAAAAGCATACTTTTTCAGAGGCTAAGGAAAAATTTGGCGACTATCTGTTACCTGTGAGTACTTATGAAAACGTATTTTCACAATGGGGTAACCTCATGGTTTATTACATTTGGTCAACAGCTGTTGATGACACCTATTGGACTAGAGAGTTAATTCCTAATAGTAAGCAGGCCGGTGAAAACGTAACTGATGAAGTTGAATCTCGTAACTTTGAACGTGTTATTGTTTTTGATGTTAAAACGGGTGTTAAATCAATAGCCAATACTTTATTTAATAAAAAGTATTTCATGTATGCTATTAATTAATTATTTCCACTTCAGATGGCAAGTGAGCTCAGGAATAAGACATTATTTTCTCTATATTATTGAAAATGATCCAACTGGTTTTTTATCTGTGGCTGAGCTTTCTATATATTAGCGAACGTTTATTTTACTGGGGATATTATTTATATCACTAGTTGTACAACATATTCGTTAATAATGGTTTTTTATTGTTAGTCTGCTCAATAATATGGGGTAATTATATGGCTGATAATCAGTATTTAGTAAATATAAATGTGGTCAATAATAATGCTCAAGCTGACGGTAAGAGCTTTAATCAAGTAAAAGTAATTTGTATGGATTCAATTGATCTTCGACCCGCAGTTGGCTTAGAAGTCGTTTTTACTGCGATCAGTGTACGTGGAACCGCTTTTTTTCGGGAAAACAATGCTGCAGTATACCCCAGTGTGACTGATGGTATTGGCGTTGCTTCTGCAAATATCGGGGATACTATTGCCGAAGATATTGTGCTCAAATGCCATGTTAAATCGGATAATACCAGTCAAAGTTCTGTGTCACTGACCTTCAGAGCAGCAACGGGTAAATTTGAAATTACGAATGCATCTAATATTAATGCGACTTTCTCTCCTGGTGAACCAACCATTGCATGGGGAGGTGCTGAGTTTGTTATTGATACTCAAGGGGGGTCTGGGGATGTTGAGTGGTCGATCAATAATATCGTTTCTGAAATCACCATCCGAGAAGGAGCTCAGCAGAATGCATATGTCATCATTGGAGAGGACCCAAGAAAAGAAGTTCGCATCACGGCAAGAGATAGAGTGACTGGTGAATCTGATATGTATACTTTTTATCTGCGTTACTTTATTCGTTCAGATCGACAGAAACATAAATATTCGGACGCTGTGGCGAGTTTCGGTAGTTATATGCTGCCAGTGGCAGTTTATGATCAGCTTTATTCTCAATGGCGTAATCTTGCCATGTACTTTATATGGTCGACTGCTATTGATGAAACCTATTGGACTAAGGATTTGGGGGTCTTTAATTTCAATAGTATCGATGGAGTACCATTGATAGAAGGCGATAAAACTCCTCGCGCTTCATCACGTATTGTTTTTGATGTTAGAACAGGCACTAAATCAAGTAGCTCAACTTCCAGTAAATATAAAAAATATTTTATGTATTCCCTGCCTTAATTTTTCAGGATGTGAATTTTATTAGTTTATTTCAGGAAATGTTGTTATTTCGCATTTCCTTTTCATTAACTTAAACTTTTTTGATTAAATTGTGATTCATCAATTTTATAATAAGGTGAAATAATGTCTCTTAATAATTATATAATAAATTTATCTGTCGAATTTAATAATGCGCCGGCGGATGGGATAAATTCTAATGTTGTTAATGTCATTTGCATGAATTCAATAGATAATTCGCCTGCTATTGGGGTTGATATTGTGTTCAGTACGTTCAGTATTAAGAACTCAGCTTTTATTAGTGAGTCTGGTAGCTCAAAATATTCAACAGTGACAGATATTACAGGTAAAGCATCGGCAAATATTTGCGATACCCTTGTTGAAGATGTGCTTGCGCGTTGTCATATAAGGTCTGATTTCACTAATCAAGATACTGTATTATTAACCTTTCGTAAGGTAACTGAAAAATTTGCAATCACTAATGCTAGCAATATTAATCGTACTTTTTTAGCAGGAGAACCCACGATTGCTTGGAGTGGTGCTGAGTTTACCCTGTATACTAAAGGGGGTTCTGGTAATGTTGAATGGTCATTTGAACAAAATACTCCGGCTGTTACCCTTCGTCCTGGAGCCAAAGGGGTTGCTTATATATTAATTAAAAATGACCCTAGTAAAGAAGTCCGCATTATAGCGAAAGATAAACTCACCGGTGAGATTGATAGCTATTTCTTTTATTTAAGTAATTTTGTTCGTTCAGATAGGCAGAAGCATACTTTTTTTATGGCTAATGTAGGCTTGGGTAAGTTTATGTTGCCTGTGGTTGTTTATCAGCAGATATTTTCCCAATGGGGCGATCTTACGTATTACTTCATTTGGTCGGAAGCAGTTGATACTCCTTATTGGACAAATGAAGAAGCCCGAGTATTAGTTGAAAAAGAGGGGATGGGAACCGATAACTTTACTACTGAACATGTTGTATTTGATGTTAGAACGGGTGTTACATCAACCAGTCCTGATGGCACAACGTATGAGAAATATTTTATGCATAATCTTTCATTTAAACCAAGTGAGTTGGAATAGTAAATACAATCAAGATAATTATTTTTATTTCATGATTTTACTTTTTTGTAGTTTTTATTTGAGTTATTAAGCCAAGTACGTGAAATGGTGTGGTTTTGGCAACAAGATTATAACCAAAACCGAACGCACGAAAGCTTAAATCACCTCCCACCATAGGCATATCGTAAACAGTTAGAAAACTCTAAGTTGAAGTGTTTCAATTAACGGGGAGTGGACAGCTCAGCGGCAGGATTTACCGTTACTCGTCCTGTTGCAATGGTACTGAGACTTGAACTCTTATCATGATTATATTTAAGTTGGCTCGGTAAATTTAGCTTTGTTGATGTCTTTAATTAGTGCTATTTATCCATCTATAGGGGTTGTTGAGTTAGCTATAAAGTTTTTAGGAGAAAGGATATAAGTAAAAACACTTAAAACAATATGAGAGCTATAGCTAAAAATATATAAAATGAAAATAACCTATTAATGTTAAATTTATACGGTTATTAATTAATCACTTTTATTCTTGTGAATGCCTCTTATTTTCCCCGCTTGCTAACGATAAAACAATTTACCTTTAAACTAACCTAAATGTGTTATAGGTGTAATTTCGTTTTATTGTCTATAACATTCCTCTATTTCACTTCATGAATGACAACTAATATAAGTAATCACTCAATGAAAATTGAATTTATATAATCTAAAAAAGAGTATCGTTATTAAATGTTTTATTTCTCCTACATTTATAAATGTAACAAATTGAAATTAAAGTCCATATAAATAATACGATTAAATTTTATTACTCATAACAGGTGTATTGGTTTTTTTTTACTCCAATTGTGCTTAAAGTTTTTATTATTTGAATTTATTGAATTTATAGTTAGTTTGTTGCTGATTTTAACGATTAATTTCGCATAATCGATAGCTTGTAGCTATTGCGGTTAGCTTATTAATCGATTTAAACGTATTTACAGTATATGGCAAGAGATTTATTGTTTACACCAGTGACGCGTTATTTGTCTTTTATTGTTGGTTGGTTATCGCTATTTATCCTTCTCGATTTCATTACGCCAAAATAAAGTATTTGTATTTTTACGTGAACAAAGGAGGTTATTAATGAACATAAAAGAAAATGAATATAACAATGTTGATTCATTGCGAAAAAATATTGGTTTCTTTATTCGTGAATCACGTGTAAATAGATCGTTAACGGGTGGTCAGTTTGCTAAATTAATTAATGTGAGTCAACAGCAAGTTTCTCGTTATGAAAATGGCTTAACTAATATGAGTATTGATATGTTAAATTCCATATTCATAGTTTTAGGTGTGGAGTGGCAGGATTTTTATCGTAAAGTTCTCCTTATAGAAGTTAATAAAAACATTACGAAGAATACTAACTCGTTTCCTTTTTATTGAAAATTAGTCGGTGGAGAAAATCTTTCAATATTTTAACGTATTATAAATAGGTGTTGTTAATATTAATTAAATAAAACTCAATGTTATATTTAATAATTAAATGTAAATGAAAAATACCATTTTGTATTTTACATTTCATTATGTATTTAATTTCATTTTTTATTTTTGAACTGCATGAGTTCACGGCTAACTCTTTGTTAATTGATATTTATTTTTATGTGTTGACATTGAATAGATATTATTTGTGTTTTTTACTTATTTTAAATTAATAAGTGATGTCATTTGTATGTTCGTCATCTCAATGTATTTAATCTTTGAGGTGTTTTTATTTTAATTGTTATTTTAATTGTTATTTTAATTATTTTTAGAGGAATTTATGAAAAAATTAATGCTTGCAACTTTGGTCTTTGGCGCAATGAGCTCTTCTGTTTTTGCAGCGGATGCAGGAACTGGCCAAGTAAAATTTAATGGTTCTATTGTTACGTCACCATGCTCTATTGCACCGGGAGATCAAAATCAAGAAGTTGCATTAGGTCAAATCTCTAATGTCACGCTAGAAAATGGCGGCATGTCGTCGGCTCAACCTTTTCAAATTAAATTGGAAGGCTGTGCATTAAACGCTAAGTACATGGGCAAAGATACTGAAGGTAAAGATGTTGAAAAAACCTACAGCAATACTGTTTCAGTACGTTTCAATGGCACTGAGTGGGTAAATGCTCAGACAAATACCGGTTTACTGCAAGTGACTGGTGAAGGTCAAGGCGCGGGTGTGAAACTGATGACACCAGCGGGTACTCAAGTAAATATCAATAATGTCACGACTCAGAGTTTTGTGTCTGGTGACAATACATTGCGCTTCCAAGCTGCGCTACAAGGTATTAAAGGTACTTCTGTGACGCCAGGTAAATTTGATGCAGTGACCAACTTTGTTCTGTCATACAACTAATCCGTTGTAAGTCTCTGGGGGCGGTACGGTATGTATCGTACCCCGCTTAAAATAAAGGATGGTGGATGACATGAAGCGAGCATTCCAAGTGCTGAGTCTCTGTGTTGGTGTGGCTGTTAATGCATCAAGTGAGGACGTTAAAGGGCAAATTGCCATGGCTGGCAGTATTTTAGAAACCCCGTGTGCGATAGCTATGGAGTCGGCTGACCAAAGTATTGATTTGGGGACGGTGCCTCTCAGTGTGTTGAAGCAGTGGGGACAAGGACCTCGCCATCCTTTCACTATCCATTTGATTGATTGCCGATTGGCGTCTCGTACTGGGGAAGCCTTGAAAACCTTTGCTATGACCTTTGACGGTCCAACGGATAACGTCGGTTTTTTGGTATACGGTCAAGCCGCAGGCGTGTCACTTGTCTTAGATAACCAGGACGGTGAACGAGTAAATCCAAGGGTACCTTTGAATAGAGTTAGGCTATTTCTCGGCGATCGACAACTTAAGTACGGCTTACGTGTGGTGAGTAATCATACGGCGTATTCTCCTGGCAATTTTCAAACCACCCTCCGTTTTAAGTTGGATTACTACTAACTAACCAAAAATGTGTTCAGTAGTAGGCACATTGTCTTGAACAAGGATTTTTTATGTCTTTTCATCAATCCCCCTGTTGGCGATATGGGGCTGTATATGTGCTCATCGCCATGGCGTTATACAGTAGTTCTATGCCAAGGCTATGGGCGAGTAATGTTGAATTTAATATGGACGTGCTTGATGTAGAAGACAGAAAAAATATTGATTTAGACCAGTTTTCTCAAGTGGGACACATTATGCCTGGCCGTTACACTTTGACGGTTAAGGTGAATCAACAAGCGTTAGGCGATTTGCCAGTCACTTTTTATGAAGATACTGAAAGTAAGACGGGAAGTGTGGCGTGTTTATCCCCTGAAGTCGTTGAACAAATAGGGTTAACGTCTACGGCTTTAAAGCAATTGGTATGGAATCAGGATGGACAGTGTTTAGTGCCTTCCAGTTTACCGGGACTCGCCATAACAGGGGATTTAACGACGTCTTCTTTATTGGTAAATGTACCGCAGGCATATTTGGAGTACAGCTCCCCCGATTGGGATCCGCCAGCACGCTGGGACAATGGATTATCGGCGCTGATGTTTGATTACAGCATTAATGGCAGTATCAACGCCCCGAAAAAGGGTAACGAAAAAACTTACACGTTAAGTGGTAATGGGGTGACCGGCGTGAATTTGGGGGCATGGCGCTTTCGTGGTGAGTGGCAAGGCCAGAGCACCAAGGTAACAGGGCCAAATTCTCAATCTGATTTGAGCATGACGTGGAATCGATTTTATGCCTATCGAGCACTCGCGGCGCTACAAGCCCAGCTCATTGTGGGTGAAGACTATTTGAACTCTGCGGTATTTGATTCTTTTCGCTTTATTGGTGCCACCGTTCGTACTGATTTAAATATGATGCCGCCTAATTTACGTGGGTATGCACCAGAAGTCGTAGGCACGGCAAAAACCAATGCCACAGTGACTGTGCGTCAGCAAGGACGGGTGATTTATGAAACACAGGTCGCGCAAGGGCCGTTTCGTATTCAAGATTTGTCAGACGCTCTCAATGGCACGCTGAATGTGACCGTGACCGAGCAGGATGGTTCTACGCAGGAATTTGATGTGGATACTGCGAATCTGCCGTTTTTAACACGTCCTGGGCAATTGCAGTACAAACTGGCAATGGGGCAACCAACGGATTATCAACGCCGTAGCCAAGGGGAAAACTTTGCTTCTGGGGAGTTCTCGTGGGGGGTGAGTAATGGGTGGTCTTTGTTTGGTGGGCTGTTGGGTAGTGAACGTTATCAAGCGGTTTCCTTGGGGGTTGGGCGTGATTTGTTGGCCTTAGGGGCATTATCTCTTGATATGACTCAATCGTATGCTCGTTTACCAATAAATGACACGTTAAGCGGTGGTTCGTATCGATTGAGTTATTCGAAGAACTTTGAAGAGTACAACAGTCAGGTGACTTTTGCAGGATACCGTTTCTCTGAGCGTGATTTTATGTCGATGAATGATTTTTTAACGGCTAAACAGACAGGTATACATCTGGGAGGCAGTAAAGAGTTGTATAGCTTGTCATTCAGTAAAAATTTCGTCGATAACGGGTTATCAATGTACTTGAGTTATAACCACCAAACTTATTGGGATCGACCGGAGAATAACTATTACAACCTGATGTTATCGAAATACTTTGATTGGGGACGAGTCAAAAATATTAGTGCTTCCATGTCATTGAATCGTCAAGTTAATCAAGGTGTCAATGATGATAGTGCTTATGTGTCAGTGTCATTTCCATGGGGTGCTGGTAGCAATATCGGTTACTCGATGGATGCACGGCGCGGCGGGGTGAGTAATCGTGCATCGTATTTCAGCACGATCAATGACCGAACATCGTATAGCGTCAGTGCCGGAGAGAATCGCCAAGGTGCATCAGGTAGTGGATTTATATCGTATCAAGGAGATACCGCATACCTGTCAGGGAACGCCAGTTACTCGGCGAATGATTATCGGGCGATGGGTTTTAGTGCGAATGGAGGAGTGACTTTAACTCCTGAAGGTGGCGCATTACATCGTATTAACCAAGCTGGCGGAACACGCTTGTTAGTTGATACGGATAGCGTAGCGGGAGTACCAATCCGTGGGGTTGGAGCACCCGTTATCAGCAATGTATTTGGTAAAGCAGTGATTGGTGACATGAATAATTATTATCGTAACAACGTACAGATTGATTTGAATAATTTACCGAGCAATGTGGAAGCAGAGCAGTCAGTGGTACAAGCCACACTGACCGAAGGCGCTGTCGGATATCGTCGTTTTAATGTGCTTTCAGGCGAGAAAATGTTGACGGTTATTCGATTGGCTGATGGCAAGTTTCCACCATTTGGGGCGCAGGTGAAAAATGCACGGGGACAAAACACGGGAATTGTTGCAGACAACGGTAACACCTATTTGAGCGGCATTGTTCCGAATGAAACCATGACGGTAATGTGGGGCAATGATACTACCTGTCACGTGAATTTTCCGAAGGAATTGGGTGATATCGCGCAGATGACGTTATTGCCGTGTGAAGTGAGCCCCAGCGAATCGCTTACAGATACGATTAAGCCTGCGATGTAAATGAATTATAAAATCGACAATATTATAAAGGTAAAAACAATGAATTTAACAATTATACAGCGTACCGCGATAGCCCTTTCAGGGGTGTTAATTAGCCATTTTTCGCTTGCTGGCGTCACTATGGATCGCACTCGAGTGATATTTGAGGGAGATAAAAAGTCTATCACTTTAAATATCAATAATAACAGTCAGGAACTGCCGTATTTAGCTCAAGGATGGCTGGAAAATGCGGAAGGACAGAAAGTGAACACACCCTTAGTGGTATTGCCCCCAGTTCAGCGGTTAGAAGCTGGAAGCTCGAGTCAAGTAAAAATCGAAGCGTTATCGGCAGTTGGTACATTACCGCAGGACAGAGAATCGCTATTTTATTTTAATCTGCGCGAAATTCCGCCGAAAAGCGATAAACCAAATGTCCTGCAACTGGCATTACAAACTCGAGTGAAATTATTTTACCGCCCTAAAGCGATCATTCCAGCTGAGAACAGTGAACCTGCAATTGAAAAGCTAACTTTAGATAAAACGGGTAGTCAAGCGGTGGTGAAAAATCCAACACCGTATTATGTGACGATTGTTAATGTATTTTCAGCCAATTTAAAAACGGATGACAGTAATTTTGAACCCGTGATGGTGGCGCCGTTTGGCCAAGCTAATTTAGGCATGAGCAACGCGCAATTAGGGAACTCTCCGACGCTCATTACGATTAATGATTACGGCGGTCGCCCTGAATTAACGTTCAGTTGCCAAGGTACTAGCTGTCAGGTTAATGGGCTGAAACCGTAATTGAAACTGCGCAAGGAGACACTGGCATGGATAAAATATTGCAAAAAAAATGGTCTTACCCACTGACCTTCTGTGTCTTGGGCAGCCTACTGAGTCTTGGCATGAGTGCTACGACTTTGGCTGAACCTAAACAGCTAGGGTACCGCCAAGTGGACAACTGGGGTGTAGATGGTCAACACGGCATATTGCGAGTTCGTGGGGCATTAACTGATAGTCCGTGCCGGTTATCAATGCGCACAGCAGACCAAACCATTGATTTAGGATCGGTGCCTGTGGGGAGTTTACCGCACATTGGTTCTGAGGGGCGGGGTGTAACATTTCAGATTGAGTTGACGGATTGTTTAGCAGTGGCTAATGCACGAATGGACAGACAAACGGGGCAAATGCCGTGGAGTACCGATGAACCCGCTGTATCTATCCGTTTTATGGCAATGGATACGGATAGTGCAGGGCGTTATGCAAGATTGCGTGGGGTTTCTGGATTAGGGCTAGTGATACAAGATGCTAGGGGTAAGCCGATGACGCTTGGAATGTATGGAACACCACAAATGTTACCCGCAGGGCAGTCCATCCTGACATATTCGGTTATACCCATTAAATTGGAAAATCGAGTATCACCAGGAGCATTCTACGCGGTTATCGGATTTCAGCTTAGTTATGATTAATTATCGAGGATGGAATGGTATGAGAGACAAAATGCAAGGGATCGGCTTGGGGCTCTGGATATTGGCCTGTGGCATGTTGCCTACTTCGGCGTTCGCAGCGAACTCGGTGACAGTAAATTTTAAAGGTAATTTGATTTTAAATCCGCCGTGTGAATTGACTGGAACGGGAAGTAATACGGTGGAAGTGGATTTTAAAGATATGGTGATCCGTAAAATTACGGGTACTAACTTTCAACAGCCACTGCCGTACAAATTGACTTGTGATGCTGAGGATGCAACTCGTGTCGCTTTAACCATTAAAGGGACTGGTTCTAGTTTTAATAACGCAGCATTGAAAACCAGCAATACGAATTTGGGGCTTCGATTTGCCACGATGTCAGGCAGCAGCCCGACGTTTGTAGGATTAGGGCAACCTATTGTTTTTACTAACAATCAGCGTCCAACCTTTAATGTATATCCGTTAATCAATAGTGGTGTTGCGGCCAGCAGCATTGCTGCGGGAGGATTTACAGCGTCAGCTACTTTAGAAGCGAGTTATCCGTAAGAGAAAAGGAATGCATCATGAATTTTTTGTCTCTTCAAGGTCGAGTGGTATTAGGTTTATTTCTTAGTAGCGCGGCATTTTCGGCTTTAGCAGCCACGAAAGCGGATATAGGCTTTAAAGGGAATTTGATTGTAAATTCGCCGTGTGAACTCACTGCCGGAGACGGCAGTGACACTATTAGTGTGAATTTTCAGGAAATTGTGATCCGGAAGTTGGAGACACAAGCTGCAAATTTCAACGCAACAACGGCGGCATATCAACAGCCTTTGCCTTTTCGCTTAGTGTGTGATGCTGAAAATGGCACTGCAGTGAGAGTAGGGCTGCAAGGCAATGCGAGTAGTTTTAATAATGAGTTTTTAGCGACGGACAATCCGAATGTGGGAGTGCAGTTTATCAATCTCGGGAAAGGAACATTTATTCCTAATAGCACCTCGCGTCGAGCGCAAATTATTGTGGGTACCCCTGCGTCATTTTATGTCGTACCGATACGCAATAGTCAGGTGAGTACGACGGAGGTTGCGACAGGCGGATTCAAAGCGACAGCGACCTTGTTGGCAAACTATGAGTAATTGTGGTGCGGTGAGTTACGGTGAAACAAGGTAAGGCTGTATGAAACGCAAAAAATGGCCACTTTATCAGCCGATAAAAACGATACACAGTTTAAGAGAGAAAGGGGTAATGATGATTAGGATGCGAATTGGAATACTATTCAGTTGCCTCGCTTTCTCTGCGTTGGCGAGTAACAGTACAAATGTCAGTATCGCTGGAAACCTAATAGTAAATCCTGCATGTGAGCTGACATCCACGACGGGGGAAGAGACAATTTTTGCCGATTTTGGGGAGATTGTTATCAGCAAAATGGGGACGTCGACGTCAGCCCGTAATTATCGGAAAACATTACCGTATAAGGTGGTGTGTGATGCACCAGAGGGCACTGGGATATACATTCAACTCCGCGGCGAGTCAGCATCTTTTAATCCTCAATTTGTCGCTACGACTAATGAAAATGTCGGCATTCTATTTTTGAACAAAAATGCGCTGATTACACCTACAGGCTATATCGCAGGTATGAAACTAGGAAATGAAACTGTGATGGAGGTCGTGCCTGTACGTAATGGGGCTACCGGAGTCAAGGTAGCAACGGGTGATTTTTCCGCTACCGCCACGTTAACTGTATTCTATCAATAAAGGTGTGTGGGGAATTAGAAATGAGTAAAAGGCAGAGGAAGCAGGGGATGAAAGAGAAAATACCGCATCAACTGACCCATATTGTGAGGATGGTATGTTTAGCCATGCTTAATGCCATATTAGTTGTATCGCCTGTCATAGCGAGTACGGTGGCAGGGGTGTCAGTGAAGGGACAACTATTAGATTTCCCCCCGTGTGAAGTCTATGGCGCCAATGGAAAAGGAACGCCTGTCCACATTGGATTTGATGAAGTTGCTATTCAGCGCCTCGATGGGCAGCGCTATCGTCAAGATATGACCTTAACGGTATGGTGTGATGGCACCTTGGGGCAGAATGTGCCTATCGAGCTGATATATAGCGGGGCGCCGAGTGCTTTTGATCCTCAGGCTTTAATGACTGATAAGGCTAATTTAGGGGTGCGACTATACCAAGATAATAGTGGGGACGTAGTGGCGCCAAATTCGACATTTCGTTTGACGCTGACGGGTAATAGTAGTGAGCAGTTACCGTGGTATGCGGTACCCGTGAAAGCGGCGGGGGCAAACTTGGTAGAAGGCAAATTTACCGCGTCAGCAACCTTATCCCTGAATTACCCGTAAGGAGGCAATATGAACGGCGTTAATAGTGCTCTTTTGGGATGTGTATTGTTAGGGTTTAGTCTGCCAGTTTGGAGTGACCATACCAATAAAGTGAATTATGAGGGAACGCTAATTTCATTGGCGTGCATGGTTGATGAAGATCGTCCCGTTGAAGTGGACTTGGGCGTAGTAGAAGATAAACGATTGTATTTGCATGAAAACTCGAACCTTGTACCATTTTCATTGACCTTGAAAAATTGTGATGCTTCATTGGCAAATAGTGTGACTGTCACTTTGCAGGGGACGCCAGGGAGTGTGACACCAGATGGATATCTGATGTTAGATAAAAACAGTGTGGCAGATGGTGTAGTGCTTGGGATTATGGATGATAATGCGACTCAAGGGCATATTGCTATCGGTAGCGGATTACCGAAAATACCGGTGAAGAATGGCACTATGGCTATCCCATTATCAGCTTATTTACATATTAAACCGATAGCTTTGGCAAATAAAACAGTTGTACCAGGTACATTTAGTGCGACGCTTTATTACAGCGTGAGATTCGAATAAGGTGAGTAACAACATGACATTATATAAAATAGTTATTATATTTTTGAGGTGTTTTATTTCGTTAAGTTTGCTTTTTTCTATGAGTGCAAAAACAGCAAATTATTACTCCATTAATATTAATGTAAAATTTGTACAATCAACATGTGATATATCCGGCGATAGTACGAATTTAAACAGCCCCATTAACATTGATTTTAAAGATATAGTCGAAAATAAAATAAATGGTGTGAATTATGAACAAACAATACCTTATTTTATTACGTGTGGAGGAAGTGGTAATCCATCACTTAAATTAATGATGTCTGGACCTAAGTCAGACTTTAATGATGATTTATTAATGACAACAGAAAATACTTTAGCATTAAACTTTAAACTTAATAATGTTAACTTAAAAATAAATACGTGGAATAACATTGCATTTAATAATCAACCTAAATTGACAGTGGTACCAATTATATCGAATAGATTAAATGCTATTGGTGGGGTTTTTAATGCATCTGCAGCATTAGTTGTAGATTACCAATAATAGGAAATGAAAATGAAATTATCAATAACTAAGGGTGCTATATTTCCTACAGTGATTTTTATCACGAGCTGCTTTTTAAGTGTTTTATTTGTTCCTTATTCGTCTGCTTGGGATTATAAGTTTTGGGTTACCGATGGAAATGTACCTCCTATACCATTTGAACAAAGAATGATGAATATAAGCATTACTGAGCTATCTGTTGATGAAACGAGAGTTAGATATGATATTAAACCTGGATGGAGTAGCAATTTTCCCTTTTATAATACTGGGCAATGCTATTTAACTATGTTAAGGGGGAATAATTTGGATAACGCTATATTTCCTGGGCATACACAATATAAATTTCCTGTTATTAGTAAGAGTTGTAGTCAAGTGACAAATCAAGAATTTTATAATTTAATTATGAGTGTTCGGGATTATTCATATTTATCGGACAATGCCTCTTATATTACTTCGGGGTTTTCGACTATGTGTGTATCTTATAAGGTAACTTCAGACTCTAACTGGTATAGTGATTATCGTTATATATTGCCACCTATTTGTAAGTTTCAAGCACCACCACCAGATAAAACTATCCCTTGTGAGTTTTCTGTTTCTCCAAATAATTATTTTTCTATTACAACTCGAAATCTAGCGGGGCGTGTATTCTCTATTGATTTACTGCCTATTTGTAAAAAAGAAATGTCAGCAAAAATATCGATGGGAGATCCTAATTTGAAGCTTTATAAATCTGGGGATAATGCTAAAACTATTTCTACTAAATCTAATTTTGTTGTTAATGGAAAGGATAGTGGTAGTGTATATCAAGGTAATTTAAAGAATGGGGTATCGGTTAAATATGACTTCACTATTACAGATAATCCCAGTTCAATATCCTTAGGTGAATACTCTAATAATCAGATAATTATATTAGACTATAATTAAAAAAATAATGGTTAGACAGTTATTTAAGCTCAGTAATGGGAGCGAAATGTTCCCATTTGAGGTAACTTTGACATTCATTAATGAGACAATAGTTAGTTTTGATGCTAGGGGAAAATAAGAAAATAAATTTATTCAATGCAATATAACCCAACGCAATGAATTAAATCAGAATAAAGGGTTATAATTGAAAGTACTTTCCTTAATAGCATGGTTTTTTATTTTGGCAAGTAGTCAAAAATAAAATTATTGGGGAGAATTGCCTTTATTTATAACGATACTTAACTAATTCAGTATTCTTCAATACATTATCAGAATGAGTCATTGGAATTGTAATGGTCTTATTGTCCCCTATAGGTCTTTGGTGAGATTACGAGTATTATCTTATTTCAAATAATTAATTTTACCAGTAAGAGATGAAAATTTTGCAAGACCATTGAAATGATGAAATAAATTTACATAAATTATGTATAATGGGTTTCTTGGTGAAAGATATTTTTTTTAATAATTGAGAACCTAACCCACTTTTAGTTCCCTTCTTTTTTATTCCATTTTTTATTTTAAGTTCAAATTAATTAAATAAACTAGTTATGAAATACTCATGAGAAAAGTATTTTTATTTTTTTTTAATGATAGCTTTAATAATTTACCTTAAGTGTGTAGAATCAGAGTGTTGAGATAAAGCACTATATTACTATAAATATATGATTTCACTATATCATATTGAATTTAGTATGTTATTTATGATAAATACTATAATGGAATTGTCATATGAAAGATTTAATTTTAGGGGGAGTCGTTTTTATACCTGGTATCACACTAATCTTTTTTTTAGGTTTTTTTTTATGGTTGATTTTAAGAGTTGCTTATACAGGTTTAACGGGTAAATATCAATATGCAGGGGATATTTTTGATATTTCCATGCTGTTTTTATGCATTTTAGTCGTACATTTCATTATAAATTAATCCTTGGTAATAAAATGAATATAAAGAAATATTTGTTGATTGTCATATCTGTTTTTATCATGGTGTCTTCTATTTTTTTATTATGGAATCACTATGCGTTAAGTCCATGGACTCGTGATGGTAGGATTAGGGCTGAAATTAACCAAGTCACGGCAGAGGTTACAGGAAAAATTGAAGCATTGTTGATAGTCGATAACCAAGCGGTAGATAAGGGCGAGCTATTACTTGTTATTGATCCTACTGACTATGAGATAAAAATTCGTGAGTCTGAGTTAGAATATAATGAATTAATCATTCAATATAATTTTGCAAAGAACCAATTAGCGCGACGTACAAAGCTGAGTCAAGTTGCTATATCTAAAGAAGAACTAGAAGATGCTAAATCACGTTTAGATAGTTTATCTAAACGTGTTGAGCTGGCACAGGTAAAAATTGAAAAAGCAAAGCTTGATCTGTCTAGAACACAGATTAAATCCCCTGTTAATGGTTTTATTACTAATTTAAGCTTGAGAACGGGTAATTATATCAATGCAGGTTCTCCATTGTTCGCAATAGTTGATAAAGACTCCTATTATGTTATTGCTTATTTAGAAGAAACTAAGATGACTAATGTTGCTATCGGAAATACAGCAACAATTCAGCTATATGGTAACAATGAACAATTAAAAGGTACGGTACAAAGTATCGGACGCGCCATTGATGATGATAATTCAACAACAGGTAAGCAATTATTAGAGAATGTGCAACCGAACTATCCTTGGGTTAGGTTAGCACAAAGAATTCCGGTAAAAATATCATTACAAAATCTAGGTGAAATCCCTTTGATCCCCGGAACGACTTGCACTGTATTTATTGAAGATTAAGCAATGAAATTGAATTGGATATTTGCAATAAAGTACACATTAGCCATTTTATTAGCATGGTATGTATCGTCATATTTTGGTTTTGATAAACCCTATTGGTCAATGATGACAGTTGCAATCATTGGCTATCCAGATCCATCATTAAGTTTAGCGAAAATGGCTGCAAGGCTGGCAGGAAGTTTCATTGGGGTCATTGCTGTAACTTTAATCGCGAATGTGAGTATCAGTGATCACTGGTTATTTACAGCCTTAATTATTATATGGTTATCAATCTGTCTGTTCATGACATTAATTTCACGGTATATGATGCCCTATATGTTTTCTCTATCTGGCTATACTTCTGCAATTATTGCCTTCGGAACATCTGTATACCCATTGCCTATTACTATCTTTAACTTATCCCAAGAAAGATTAATGGAAGTTATGATTGGTATTATTATGTATACCTTTATAGACTACATTTTACCCAATCAACAAGATAAGCCTCAAACTAAATACATTGATAACAATATAAGTTTGGATAGAAAAAAGCTTTTATCCAACCTATTCAAAGGCCATACTGAAAAGACATTAAGAAGCTTAAATTCGATCATTTCAAATAGTATAGCCCATGACGAAATCAGTAAATATGAAAGTCATTTCTTATCATTTAAAGAAGCCAGTAGCAGAGTATTAAAAATACCCATGCTTATCTTGTTCTCCATTATAGGAATGAGAAATAAAAGGTTTTTAACTTATGAAAAATATAGTCAATTTTTAGTTTTGAAAAAAAATAATGAGACTAAATCGTCGATTAATTTTTATCATTTTTTCGATTGGAAAGACGCTTTTTTGAATACATTAAGGCTTATACTAAGCTTAGTTATAAGTGTCTTGTTTTGGCTTAATACGGGTTGGGAATTTGGTTATATTCTCCCTGTACTTGTCAGTATCTCATTTACTTTTGGAATAACGATTCCTAACGCTAATAAACTTGCAATTATTATTCTTTTTGTCGCATTTTTAGTGATTATATTAAGTTATATATTAAAATTTTATTTTTTGATCCAAGCAACTGACTTTATGCAAGCTGCATTGATTATGGGGCCAATTTTTTTAATCCTAGGTATTCTAAAAACTGTCGGTAAGTTTGCTTTTCTAATTTCACATGTTATGTGTATATCATTAATTTTTATGATTAATTTTACTAACCCCATGGAATTTGATTTTACCTTCTTTTCAAATACATCTATTGCACTTATTTTCTCAATTATTATTGTGATACTCATGTTATGGATTATCCCATTGAGTAATGGTAAACAAATTGAAAATAGAAAGGTTGATTTTATTTTAGGGAAATTAAAAAAATCAGTATTAGATGATGAGTTCCTATTTAAGATGAAAAATACTCTAATATTAAATATAAATTCACTTTCAGGTGCTAAAAATATCAATCGCTTTTATGTGCTGATATCTCTAATTAGTTTATATGAGATGGCACAATCAGATACAACGAAAGAAATTATTGTTAATACAATTAGTTCAGTATCAAAGCAAGAGGATAAAATGATAACATTATCTTTGCTAGATAAAAATACTATGTTAGATACTGATATTATTATTAAATATGCTTATGAAGTTATCAGGTTTTTATTGTAATTATCAATATAATAGATAGTGATGTTTGAATTATTAACTGCTATAGCGTTCGGCTTAGCTGCCTTACTTTTATTATCAAATCAAATCAAATCAAATCTAAGGTTTTCTTTTTACCTAAATAACAATAGTGTAATCGCCAATATTTAGAGCCGTTGGTGTGAACCAATAAGTGCAATCCTGCACCATCGGTTAATTTGTAGGATTTTACGTCGGGTTTAGCGACCCGAATTTTAGCGTCAGTTAGAGCCATAGTGAGCTTCCTGAGGGATAAAATGGGTATAAAATTCTATCGAACTAGAGTATACCCGCAATTGTACCCACGCAATGAGGTTGATACGGGTAGAATCGAGTTGCATTCAGTTGAGTTGAAACTTTGGGAGAGTGTTGATTTTAGTGGGCGCTACAAACAAAAACAGACGTCGATTGACGTCTGTTGATAATAAGGTGGTGCCCGGACTCGGAATCGAACCAAGGACACGGGGATTTTCAATCCCCTGCTCTACCGACTGAGCTATCCGGGCAACGGAGCGTATTAAACCTGATTTAAGAGGGTGAGTCAAGGAACATTCTAAAAAACTTAGGTCGGATGCGCTTTTTTTCAACAGGTTAGCTAAATTTTAATCTAAATGAATAAAAAATGTGATAAGAAAACAAATGCCAGCGAGAAAAAAGATTATTTTCTCGCTGGCATTTAACGTTAATGCTTATCGATGATTTTTTAACATCATCTCTTTTCAAATTAAGATGTCTTAGCGTAAATAATTTTTCTGTGCTTTATTTACCTTGATAAGGTAATTGCGTGATTCAGCGGCAGGGTGCTTAGTCGATAATGTTTCATAAACCTCACCAGGCTCTAAATTATTAATACGCTGTGCTGCTTGTTTCTTATCACTGTGGAATACGCGCAATACGCTACCAGCACCACCATTATAGGCGGTAATAACCGCGTAGCGGCGAGAGGTTTGATTGCTTACCTCGCCCAAGTAGCTGTTTTGCAAAATAGCTAAATAAGCGGCACCTGTATCGATATTATTTTGTGGGTCAAACAAATAGCTACGACTTGGTACACCTGATTTACCTTGTGAGCGGAAAACATCCTTACCAGCAGTGTTTGGCATGATTTGCATTAAACCAAGCGCATCGGAGCGGCTAACTGCATAAGGGTTAAAGCTTGATTCTATCTGCATAATGGCAAGGATCAGCGATTCATCAACCCCATATTTAGCAGCAGATTTTTTAATATAAGGCAGATATTTATGCGCACGTTTATCAAGGTGGTTTGGCACGAGCTGCATGGTGACAGACCAAACGATATTCATGCCTGATTGGCGACGTTGCATTTTGTTAGTAATCAGATAATCTGCAAATTTAGTTGCGCGCCACTCCCAACGAAGGGGTTCACCCGTATTATCTAATACTTGACCAAACAAAAATGGTTCTTTGCTGTAAGGTATATCATTGGTATCAGAATAGAGGTCGATAGAATTAGGATCATCGCCCATCAATAAAGTAGTCACTATGGCTTTTTTGAGATGTTGTGCAGGCTCAATAGCTGAAATTGTTTCGACTGTGATGGTACCTGCGTCAAAGTTAATATGGCTGCGAGTGCGATATTCATCGGTATATTTCACATAGTCTTTAGGACCTGCAATAAGCACTTCTTTGATGCCCCAAATGTTTTCAATATTATGAGCAAATTGTCCCATAAGAATATCGAACCCATTGGTGTCTTTGATAAAGTCAGGGTTATAATCAGTTTTTTGATTGCTAGAACAAGAAACAATCAGTGGTATCAGCAATGTTAGCGCAAATAGTTTTTTCATACGATTCACAGTGTTAATGCAATAGGCCTACCTATAGGTAGATAGGCCAATAAGCGATTATTCAGGTGTATAACCATCAATTTGAATATCATGCCCTTCAAATAAGAATTTGACCATTTCTTGCTCAAGCATTTTACGGTCATCAGGGTTCATGGTGTTGAGTTTCTTTTCATTAATCAGCATGGTTTGTTTTGTCATCCACTGACTCCAAGCTTCTTTTGAAATTTCATTAAAAATACGTTTACCTAATTCACCTGGATATAGCTGAAAATCTTGACCATCAGCATCACGTTGTAAAAAAGTACAAAAAATGGTTCTACTCATTAATTATTTCCTCAAATATCAGGTAGTAAGGCAAGTTGTTTTAATAAACTATCAACCGGTGCTGCCAAGCCGATTGTTGCACCTAAGTGTAAGTTATACCAGAGTCCTTTGCCTTCATCCATGGCAGAATTAAATGCGTTAATATTAACTTTTACAGGAATAATATCTAGATGGAAATGGCTAAAAGTGTGGCGAAACGCAATTAATTGCTCAGGTGTATCATGACCTAGTCCTGAGTTGATAAGCCATTCATTCAATTTTTCGAAAGACTCAAATTGTGGAAAAACAAATAACCCCCCCCAGATGCCGGAAGGTGGCCGTTGTTCTAACCAAACTGAACTTTCTTGCTGCATAATTAAGAACCAAGCGCTTTTTTCAGGGATGGTTTGTTTTGGTTTTTTCCCTGGATAGGTCTGCCATGAATGATTGGCATAGGCTACACAGCCCATATTGAGCGGACACAATTCACATTTTGGTTTGCTACGAGTACAGACCATAGCACCTAAATCCATCATGGCTTGGTTAAAAAATTCGACTTCTATTTTTGGGGTCACTTTGGTGCTGATATCCCAAAGCCGATTTTCAACATCTTTTTTACCCGGCCATCCATCAACTGCATAACAGCGAGCAAGCACGCGTTTTACATTACCATCTAAAATTGGGTAATGTTGCTGTTGAGATAACGACAATATAGCACCAGCAGTGGAGCGTCCAACACCCGGTAAAGCAAGAACTTCATCAAAAGTGGTGGGGAATTGCCCGTGGTATTGCGTTGAAACCATTTGAGCCGCTTTATGTAAATTGCGTGCACGTGCGTAATAGCCTAGGCCTGTCCACAAGTGCAAGACTTCATCTAAAGGCGCAGCTGCTAGGGCGTTCACATCGGGAAACCGGTGAATAAATTTTTCAAAATAAGGGATGACGGTGCTGACTTGAGTTTGTTGCAGCATGACTTCCGATAACCAGACGTGATAGGAACTTTTTTCCTGTTGCCATGGTAAGGTTTTTCGTCCGTATTTGTGGTACCAGTCAAGCACTGCACGTGAAAATTGTTGAGCTTCCATTGATATATTATTTTTATTGATATTCCAGTAATGGTGAGGATTGCAACATAGAGCGCGGTGGCTGTAAACCGCTTATTGTGTGGTTTAGTGTAAAGTTATCCAATTATCAACTGCAACTGTGTGAGACTTTTGGTAAACTCCCATACCCGTCATGCTTCAAGTTGTCTGGGTGACGATTACATTCAGCTATCCAAATCACATAAACTTATATGTTTATCGAGATAGCACAACAGTACACAGACCAACAACTCGAACTATTTAGGGTATATTGAGTCGAGTTATATTTAACTTGATTGTTGGTACATTGACTAAATTGGGCAACTAATTCTTAGAACTTTATTATGATCAATAATGTTATCTCCCCCGAATATAATGAAGAAGGGCGGATTATGCGCCGTGTGCGCAGCTTTGTTCGTCGTCAGGGGCGTCTGACTAAAAGACAAGAAGACGCATTAGAAAGCGAATGGGCAGAAATGGGTATCGATTTCATTAACGAGCCCCTTGATTTTGCTAAAGTATTTAAAAATTCAAACCCTGTGGTACTTGAAATTGGGTTTGGTATGGGTACCTCTTTGGTCACCATGGCGTCACAAAATCCAGAGAAAAACTTTTTTGGAATTGAAGTTCATGCGCCAGGTGTTGGTGCGTGCCTCGCTTTTGCTAAAGAAGAGGGTGTGACGAATTTACGTGTGATGTGCCATGATGCAATCGAAGTATTAGATTGCATGATACCGAATGAAAGTTTATCGATGGTTCAGCTATTTTTTCCTGATCCATGGCATAAAATAAAACACAATAAACGCCGAATTGTGCAAGCACCTTTTGCAGAAAAAATACGCAGCAAGCTTGCGGTCGGTGGCGTTTTTCATATGGCGACCGATTGGCAGCCGTATGCAAAACATATGCTTGGGGTGATGAACAGTGTCGATGACTATAAAAATTTATCGTCAACTAATGACTATGTTCCTCGTCCTGAAACAAGACCAGAAACAAAGTTTGAAAAGCGCGGCCAGCGGTTAGGGCACGGTGTATGGGATTTAATGTTTGAGAGGATTAATCATGGCTAAACAACCACGCAGTCGTCGTTTACGTAAAAAAATGCGTATAGATGAATTCCAAGAATTGGGCTTCATCGTAAAATGGAATTTTAAAGAAGGCACGCCGATTGAAGAAGTTGACCGTATGGTTGACCTGTTTATCGCCGAAGCTATTGAACCAAATGGCCTTGCTTTTGAAGCTAGCGGTTATATGAATTGGGAAGGTATTGTTTGCCTACAACAAATTGGTAAATGTACAGAAGAACACCGTCAAATAGTTGAAAACTGGCTAAAATCTAAAGGCATGAGCGATATCGTCGTTTCAGAGCTTTTTGATGTTTGGTGGGAATAACTGATATTGGTTTTCTATAAAGGCATCCTCTTGGATGCCTTTATTTTCTGGAGTGAAAACTTTGAGTTTAATGTTTTCTAATCAATTGCTGAACGATATTCTCGATCAAGTACGTCCAATGGTCGGAAAAGGACAGGTTGCCGCTTATATACCGGCATTAGGCAATGTTTCTCCCCATCATCTCGGTATTGCTGTGATGACCGTAGATGGTGACATATTTACCGCAGGGGATACACAGCAACGTTTTTCAATCCAATCGATTTCAAAAGTCCTTAGTTTAACTTTGGCAATGACGCGTTATGAAGAGAATGAAATTTGGAGTCGTGTCGGTAAAGAACCTTCTGGATTACCCTTTAATTCATTAATTCAAATCGAGATGGAAAAGGGAATTCCACGTAACCCCTTTATTAATGCCGGTGCTATTGTCATTGCTGATATGTTGCAATCACGCCTCAGTGCACCTAAGCAACGAATGTTAGAGTTTGTCCGAAAGCTAGCTTGTGAGCCGGATATTTCTTATGACTCCGCGGTGGCGCGTTCAGAAATGGAGCATGCCAGTCGTAATGCGGCTATTGCCTATTTAATGAAGTCATTTAATAATTTTGAAAATGATGTTTTAACAGTACTTGAAACCTATTTTCATTATTGCTCTCTAAGTATGAACTGCGTTGAATTAGCGCGCTGTTTTTCTTATTTGGCATCGCAAGGAATATCGTCTTGTTCCATTGACCCTATCATTACACCTCTGCAATCTAGACAAATAAATGCATTGATGATGACATGTGGGATGTACGACGGTTCCGGTGAATTTGCATTTCGTATAGGTATGCCCGGTAAATCGGGTGTGGGTGGTGGTATTGTTTGCGTGGTACCGAATCAGTTTACCGTGGTTGTGTGGGCGCCTGAATTAGATGCAGCAGGGAACTCTTTAGTCGGTTGTGCTGCCTTAGAATTATTATCGAAACGAATTGGACGTTCTGTTTTCTAATTATCATCAATGATTGAAAGACGCTCTATTAGGAGATTTTATGCTACGTCATACATTAATTGCACTGTCATTATTCGCTTGTGCAGCTAGCCAAGCCGCTGATTACAACTGCGCGGTAACACCCAAAGATGATATTTTTATGACACCTGATAATATACAGGTGATAGGCCGTAGTGGTGATCTGAATATCACACCAAATGGCGATATGACTCTCAATGGTAAAAACATCGCCGCGACAGATGAGCAAAAGCAACAAGCCATCCGTTACCAAGCCGCTATTCGTAATGATTTGCCGTGGATCAAATTAGAGTCAGAACAAAAATTAGCTACATCAAAGCAAACACTTGATAAAGTAGTGGCTAGGGTGATGGGCAATGACAGTAATGTACGAAATCGCTTAACTAAGCTTGAAAAAGAGCTTAACGGTCAAATAAGCCAAATTATTGAAACGCGTCCAAATGGTTATGTTTTTCATCATGAAGCGATGAAACAAGTCGAAGCAAAAGGTCGTCAGCTAGTCAACGAAAGCCTAGGCGGTATATTGCAAGATAGCATTAATGAAATGGGGCGTAAGCAGCTACTTTCAGGTGGTGATGTAAATCAAGCACTGCAAGGCGTATTAGGCAATCTTGGTGGATTGCAACAAGAGCTGGATACCGAGTGGAAAAAGCAAGAAAAAAGCTTCCAACAATTCGGCCAACAAGTTTGTGCTAAAGTGACCTCTTTAGAACAACAAAGAATTTCATTATTGAACTCAGTTAAAAAATAGTGAATTAACTGAATTTAAAACAGAATAAAGAGCAAAAGCTGGTGGCGAATTAATTTTGTCACCATTTTTTTTATGGGTATTTAGGATAAGTGTGATACCGATATCATTAATGAGAATGAAAATGAAATTAATTATCATTTAATTGACATGTTTGAGTCTGACCTTAGAATACAAGGCTGGCTTAATGACTAAATGGTATTGTTTACTATGAAAAAATTCATTCCCGCTGTACTTGCTTCTCTGTTATCGTTCACCGCGCCTTACGCTCTTAGTGCAGAATCAACGGCTTTTACACCTAATGCAATCACGGCTCAAACTGCTGAAAAAGTGACTATAAAGCATCTTTCAGGTGAGACTGACGTGGCTAAAAAGCCACAAAAAGTGGTGCTATTTGATTTTGGTGTTTATGATTCAATGCAAAAATTAGGTTTAGGCGATAAAGTTGTCGCATTACCAACTGCAAATGCACCTGCTTATATTAAAGGTGATATTCCTGCATCAATGGAAAATGCGGGTGGAATGAAGCAGCCTGACTTAGCACAAATACAGCAATTAAAGCCCGATCTAATTGTTATCACCGGTCGCCAAGGTGCATCATATGAGGCTTTATCTAAAATAGCCCCAACGATTAACCTCGGTTCTGATAGCAAAAATTATATTGATTCAGTGAAAGCAAATATTACTTTGATTGGCGAGCTTTATGGCAATCAAAAAGATGTTGAAGCTCAGTTAGCTCAATTAGATAAAACTATTGCTGATGCTCAAAAGAAAGCGGCAGATTCCAATAAAAAAGTACTAGTGCTGCTGCATAACGATGGAAAATTGATACCAAATAACCAAGCGGTTGTTTATAACGTGGTTAAAGCGCAGCGTGCTGAATTACCTGTACAAGATGGCGCAGATAAATCCAAACGCCGTGTTGTTGATACGAAAACTATTGCACAAGCTAATCCAGATGTGATCTTAATTGTTGATCGCAGTGAAGCGATTGGTGCCGGTAAGTTGGATAAAACCGTATTTGAAGATACTAATATTCAAGAAACTAAAGCTTATAAAGATGGCAAAATCGTTTATCTGCAATCTGATCTTTGGTACTTGTCTGGCGGTGGTTTAGTGAGTTTGACTGAACAAATTGATGCCGTTACAAAGGCGCTGTAGTTAGTTTTGAACTAAATTATTATTACCTCAAGCAAAGCCAGCTCATGTCGCTGGCTTTTTTGTTTGCGTAATTTATTGATATAAATTGAGCTGAGGCGAATAAATTAATTTACTGATTCGATATCGTTACTCTTCACCAAGAAACAATTCTAATAATGAGTTAAGAAATAGTTTTCCGTGTTCAGTTATTTGCCATTCATCATGAGTTTCAAGGATATACCCCTTAGAGATAGCTTCGTCTATTGATGCTCTGACAACCGACTCTCCAAGTCCTGTATATTCGGTAAACTCACGTCTTGGCATGGCTTCAAGCAGGCGAAAACGGTTCATGAAATATTCAAATGGCCTATCTTGAGCTTCGACATCATAGGACTGATGTAAATAACGCCCTTCCATATAGCCTCGAGGGTGTTTAGTCTTAATGGTGCGTAGAATTCGCCCATCAGTAAAAGAAATTTTACCGTGGGAACCACAACCAATTCCTAAATAATCACCGAACCGCCAATAATTTAAATTATGTTGGCATTGATATCCCGGTTTTGCATAAGCAGACGTTTCATATTGCTCATAACCCGCGGCCGACAGTAATTTATGACCTTCAGAGTAAATATCCCAAAGGGTATCGTCATCCGGCAATTTGGGTGGACGAGAACCAAATTGGGTATTAGGTTCAATTGTTAACTGGTACCAAGAAAGGTGTGGAGGCGAAAGCTCGATAGCCTGACGTAAATCAGATAAACCTTCATCACGAGTTTGTGACGGAAGTCCATGCATCAAATCGAGATTAAAGCTGCGCAGATTAAGGTTTGTCGCCAAATAAGCGGCACGTTTAGCTTCATTTGGACCGTGAATGCGGCCTAACATGATTAGTTTGTCATCACCAAAACTTTGTACACCAATTGATATACGGTTAATTCCTGCTATTTGATAGCCCGCAAAACGTTCAGCTTCAACTGTGCCGGGGTTAGCTTCCATGGTCACTTCAGCTTGGGGATCTAACGTGATGCGTTGCCGAACGCCATCCATCAGTGCTTGCATTGATTCAGCGCTGAGTAGGCTTGGCGTACCTCCTCCAATAAAAATAGTTTTTACTGGGCGCGAGCCTATTAATTTTGCATCAATTTCAAGGTCACTAAGCAGGTGCTCAACATACTCTTGTTGCGGAATTTCACCTTTAAGCGTATGTGAGTTGAAATCACAATATGGGCACTTTTGTACACACCAAGGAATGTGAATATACAAGCTAAGAGGTGGAAGCTTAAGCATTTTTTAAGGCATCCAACATCATCGCTAAAGCTTTTCCACGGTGTGAAACCGTTTGTTTTTCAGATTTGCTCAATTCAGCGGAGGTACAATTTAGTTCGGGTACATAGAAGATAGGATCATAGCCGAAACCACCTTGACCTTGGGGTTCTTGGGTTATTATGCCATGCCAACGGCCGTGAAAAACTAGCGGCGTTGGGTCTTCTGCATGACGCATATAGACTAATACGCAGTTGAATTGTGCCTGACGTTTATCCTCAGGCACATTTTTCATTGCATCCAGTAGTTTAAGCAAATTTTGCTCATCAGAAGCATCTTCACCTGCATAACGTGCAGAGTAAATTCCTGGCGCGCCGCCGAGTGCATCAACAGAGATACCGGAATCATCCGCAATAGCGGGCAATCCCGTTTGTGCGGATGCATGACGTGCTTTTAAAATCGCGTTCTCAATAAAAGTAAGACCCGTCTCTTCTGCTGATTCAACACCAAGGGTCGTTTGCGCGACGATATCTAGGCCAAAATCACGCAATAGCTCTGCTAATTCATTCACTTTTCCGGGGTTGCCGGTTGCTAAAACAACTTTTTGCATCGTATCAAACCTGTCTTACATAATACCAATGGAATAGAGCATCGCAGTTAACGATGGGTCAATCATCAAAGAGACATCGACGCGTAAATAGTTAAGTGCAATCAAGATAAACATCACAATCATCGCTGAGAAATCTAATCCACCCATTGCTGGAATAATCCGACGAATTGGTGCCATTAGCGGTTCAGTTAATTGGAAAAGTAAGAAATCAACGGGGTTACGACCTTGGCTTACCCAACTTAGGATGGCACGAATTAAGATCATCCAAAAAATAAGTTTTCCCACATAAGTGAGTAATAAAATAATACCCATTGGTAAAATGGTAATACCTAAAGCGGGTAACATATTAGTTGCCCACATGCCAAAAACGATAGCCGCAAGGGTTAGAACAAATGCAACCAGTAAGGTGGCGGTATCAATAGGGCCAATGGCAGGAATAACGCGGCGCAAAGGGCCAACAATGGGTTGAGTTGCTTTTACAATAAATTGTGAAAATGGATTGTAGAAGTCAGCACGCACGCACTGCATCCAAACCCGCAGCAATAAGACGAAAATATAGAGCTGAATAACTGTTGTAGTGACAAAAACTAAAGTCTGCATGGTTTGTCCCGCGATTAATTAAAAAAGTTTTTCCATTTCTTCTGCGCGATCAATAGCACTTTGCATTGCATTTGCTACGACCTGCTGAAGATTTCCATTATAAAATTGCTCTAAAGCCATCGCGGTAGTACCGCCTTTAGAAGTGACTTGTTCACGCAGTGTTGAAAAGGCGATGTCCCCTTGAGATTTAGCAAGGGCAACTGAGCCCTCTATGGCATTGAGGACAAGTTCACGTGCTTGTTTCTCATCATATCCGAGTTGCTGCGCTTTTTGTTGCATGACTTCCATAAAGAGAAAGACATATGCAGGAGAACTGCCAGTGATAGCGATGATATTATTGATTTCTTGCTCTTTTTTACACCAAATTGTAGAACCTACACTTTGCATCAGTTCTTGAGCAAATTGTTTATCTTCAGTGGTGACAGATTCTTGAGCAAATAGACCACTGACGCCTTTACCGACAAGGGAAGGTGTATTTGGCATAATGCGTACTAAGTTAAGCTCATGAGCAAAATAATCATTGTAGCGCTGTGCAGGGATCCCCGCGGCAATCGTTAATATGAGTTTTTGACTAAAATCGGCTTGATTCTGTAGTGCTTCGCAAACCTCTTTCATCATTTGCGGTTTTACCGCTAACATAATCACATCGGCTTGTTTTACCGCTGTAATATTATCACTGGTGCTTATTATGCCATATTGTTCAGCAAGTTTGTCTCGGCGTACCGGCGTAGGAGAACATACGGTTATCATGGTAGCTGGATAACCATGACTAACGAGACCTGCAATAATGGCATGAGCCATATTACCGGCGCCAATGAAGGCAATTTTACGATGTTGCATATTGTTCTCCTCTATTGATCATTTTTCAGGTTGAGCATCATACTGGCGTGCACCAAAAATGGCTGTACCGATACGGACAAGTGTTGAACCACAATGAATGGCAGCACGCATATCATCTGTCATTCCCATGGAAAGCGTATCAACACTAGGGTAAATTTTTTGCAATTGCTTAAATGCACTTTCCATTTTACGAAATGCTACGCATTGTTTTTCATAATCAGTTTCTGGTGCAGGGATCGTCATCAAACCACGTAAAACTAAATTTGGCATTAGCGATATTTGCTGTGCCAATGGTTCCAGTTCTTCTAGTTTGATCCCAGATTTGCTGTTTTCATCACTGATATTGATTTGAATAAGCACATTTAATGGGGCTTTATCACTAGGGCGTTGATCATTTAAACGCTGAGCGATTTTTGCTCTATCTAAGGTATGAAACCAATCAAAGTATTCTGCCACTAGGCGGCTTTTATTCGACTGTAATGGGCCGATAAAATGCCATATTAGGTCATTTCTATCAGCAAAAAATTGAATTTTTTCGACACCTTCTTGTACATAATTTTCACCAAATTGGCGTTGTCCTGCCTCAATAGCGTCCAAAATGGCTTCACAAGGTTTAGTTTTACTCACAGCCAACAGTGTAATGTCTTGTGGTGAACGATGACACTCTGTTGCGGCAAGATTAATGCGAGCGATTACATCAGAGATATTATTTTGAATGGTCATTGTTTTATTCAATATAGTTTTATTCAATACAATTATGTTCAATTACATTGGGTGAATATTTAATGTTGATACTTAGTGTAAAGCAAATTGCGTGATAACGGCACCTTTGCATAGGTTGAAGGTGAAAAATAATCATAAAAATGGTTAAAAACCACGATTTTGATGCTACTTTTTCGGCTATGTCATGTTTTTAACTGTTTTGTTATTTAATTTTTAACGATGTTCTTAACTCTATTTTTAACTATGCTGCTCAAACCAGCTTTCGAGAATAACGACAGCAGAAGCTGAGTCCACTTTGCCTTTACTCAATGCGCGATAACCGCCTTGTTCAAATAGCCCTGATTTTGCTTCCACAGTTGATAGCCTTTCATCATGTAATTCAACTTTAACGCCGAATCGCCCATGTATACGATTGGCAAAATTACGCGCTTGGCTAGTGACTAGTTGCTCTGTGCCATCCATATTCAGCGGTAAACCAACTACCACTAATTGTGGTTGCCATTCTTTGAGTAGTTTTTCAATTTGTAACCAGTCAGGTCGACCATCGTGCGCTTTTAATGAAGTGAGGGCGCGTGCGGTTCCGGTGATCTCTTGACCAACAGCGACACCAATACTTTTGGTGCCAAAATCAAAGCCTAGTAATGTACGGCTAGACATTATGCATGCCCCGCTTGCATTGATATGGTTTGAATATTAATACCTAAAAGATTTGCCGCCGCTTTCCAGCGTTCATTAATTGGCGTATGAAAAATTAATTTAGGATCGGCTTCAACGGTGAGCCAACTATTTTCCATAATTTCACTTTCAAGTTGACCAGGTTCCCAACTTGCATAGCCTAGCGCGACTAAAGAATAAGTAGGGCATTGTTCGCTGCCGAGTGTCTCTAAGATATCTTTTGATGTGGTTACCATCACATCATCGTTCAGATGCAAGCTAGAAGAAAATCCAGAAATCGGGGTATGAAGGATAAATCCATGCTCTTCAGCGACGGGGCCACCGGCGATGACCATTCTTTCTAAATTACGAGTATCAATTTTATCTGAAATAGTAATATCAAGTTTTGTTAGCATGGTACTGACTGAAAAATCTTCAATCGGTTTATTAATAACTAATCCCATCGCGCCGTTTTCATTATGTTCACACACATAAACCACAGACTGTTCAAAATAGGGATCTGTTAAGGATGGCATAGCAATTAAAAAATGGTTTTGTAGATTCAAACTCAAATTCCCCTCAAATTTTATTTTGTGCAGATTATATTTACGGCTTAACTCGCTTACTTTTAAATAATAGCTTTCAAATAATTTGTTTCAAACAAAGAGTTAAAAGGCCTACAAGAGGCCCTTTAATCAATGATAGAAGGCTTGTTTAGCGAGCTTGCTTTAAACGACGTTCAATGGCATCCATTAGCATGCCTGTAATCGAAATATCAAAAGCAGCTTCAATTTCACGTGCACAGGTTGGACTTGTAACGTTAATTTCAGTCAACCTATCGCCGATGATATCAAGGCCAACAAAAAGCAGACCTTTTTCTTTCAATATTGGCGCAACTGCTCGGGCTATTGCCCAGTCACTTTCACTGAGCGGCCTTGCTTCACCACGTCCACCGGCAGCGAGGTTACCACGAGTTTCACCTTGAGCTGGAATACGCGCTAAGCAGTAAGGAACTGGCTCACCGTCAACAACAAGTACACGCTTATCACCGTCCTTGATAGCAGGAAGGAAATTTTGCGCCATACAAAAGCGAGAGCCATGCTCAGTTAAGGTTTCAATAATAACCCCAACGTTAGGATCGTCCTGTTTTAAACGGAAAATGGAAGCGCCACCCATGCCATCAAGGGGTTTAAAAATTACATCCCCGTGTTTTTGATGAAATGCTCTTAGTTGTTTCGCGTTTCGCGTCACTAAGGTATCTGGTGTTAATTCAGGGAACCAAGCCGTAAATAATTTTTCGTTGCAGTCGCGTAAACTTTGCGGTTTATTCGCGACTAAAGCACCGGCTTGCTCCGCTCTTTCCAGAATATAGGTTGCGTAGATAAATTCAGTATCAAACGGTGGGTCTTTACGCATTAAAATCGCATCGAGATCGCCTAAAGCGATATCTTGCTCATTGTGGAATTCATACCATTTGTTTGGGTTTTCTTCGACAGTGATAATTTTAGTTTGTGCACGCGCTTCGCCCTGATGTAAATAGAGGTCATTCATTTCCATATAATGGATTTCATAACCACGACGTTGAGCTTCTAGCATCATAGCAAAACTAGTGTCTTTCTTGATTTTAATGGACGAAATAGGGTCCATGACTATACCGAGCTTGATCATTTTTTCTCCTTAACCGAGATCACCTAGGCGCACTTGAAGTGCGGTGATTGCGGTTAGTGCAGTCGTTTCTGTTCGTAACACTCTAGGTCCTAACAGTATATCGATAAATTGATAATTTGCTGTCATGGCGATTTCGTCTGCTGAAAGGCCGCCTTCGGGGCCAATCAATAGCCTAACTTTTTTTTCTTCTCTTCGCAGGGTATTAATACTTTCTGTTGCGCGAGGATGTAAATTAATTTTTAATGCGCCGTCATCTTCTGCGCACCAAGCCTCAAGGGGTTGTACGGCTCGAATTTCAGGGATTCGATTTCGTCCACATTGTTCACAGGCAGCAATCGCAATTTTTTGCCATTGCTGTAATTTTTTTTCGAGTCTGTCGCCATCAAGGCGTACGCCACAACGCTCAGAAATTAGGGGAGTAATCGTATTTACACCTAATTCAACCGCTTTTTGGATAGTAAACTCCATTTTTTCACCTCGAGACATGACTTGTCCTAGGTGTAAATCAAGAGGAGATTCACGGTCATCCATACAGCTACTTATAACGTGAACGAATACATTCTTTTTAGTCGCTTCAGTAATTTCAGCGCTAAATGTTTGATTACTACCGTCAAAAAGTTCTATTTTTTGACCTGTCGTCATGCGAAGTACCCGTCCCACGTGATTTGCCGCATCATCGCCAAGCGATACCGTGGTATCGATTTGAAGTTGCTCTGGATGATAAATGCGTGGGATGCGCATAATGTTTCCTTAATGATACTGAGTTAATAATTAATATGGCTTTGATGGATATGGAGGCTGAATCTCTAAAAGCAAGGCAATGGTTCTAGTTTATAACGAATAAAAATGGTTTTGTAGTACGTCTGTGCGGTATCTAAAATCATCTTTGTCGGATAAACCGACCTTTAAACTCGGAATTAAGGTGTTGGGATATGTTTTAACTCACAGTATATTAATAAAAACCTCCATAATGGAATAAGGAGATAACATGATTATGTTTTTTTGGGATTCTAATAATGACTTAATTAATTATCGCTATTTAGTGGCTGAATTATTTACTCTTTTGTTTTCGTGTTTTGACCGAATGCTAGATTCAGTTCTCTCCATTAGCTTATCTTTCCAACGATTTATTTATCCTAAAGTAAATGTTCATTACTTTGATTTATATTGTTTTTTATTTATTTTTTCTATTGTATCTACCTTTGTAACCCATAAGATTTTAAATTATCTCCCTGAAAAATATTTTGATGAAAAAAATATTAATATAAATAAAGGTTACTGTTTTATTTTCTATATACTTATTGGTTCGTTTATTGTTTTTTTATTTAATAATTTATTAGTTATTATATTATTTTTTGGTTTTTTAAACTTGGTTGTTCCTTTATTTATTATCGATTTTAAAACAGGTTATTTACCTGACATATTAACGTATCCACTATTGTGGCTAGGCTTGCTTTATCAAGTTTGGATGCCTTATGGCAATGTAGTTTCTGCTATTTATGCGGTTATTTTAAGTTTTACGATGATGGTTGTGATAACGACATTGATAGAGAAAATCAAAAAACGACCACAAATGGGGCGAGGGGATTTTAAATTGATAGCCGCCTGTGCTGCATGGTTAGGCATACTTCAACTACCTTATTTTCTCGGATTAGCTGCATTTTTAGGACTAATACAGTATGGAATAGAGTACTTGAAATTGAAAAATAAACAGGTGGTTAGTATTCCCTTTGGTCCAGCGATTATCCTAAGTGCAAGTTTATGGCTGTATTTATTCAATGTTAATAATATATTGATATAACAGCCATAAGTATGAGCGTTTAGTTATTAATTAGCGGCGGTAACTAATGAATCTAAAAATTGTTGCCACTTAGTTGAGTCGCCCAAGTAATTTTGCAGCGGTACTTTTAACCATTTATCTTGTTGCTTGATTAATAGCGTTGGAAAGCCAGAAGAACTTGATTGGGCCAGTAATTTTTTACTATTTTGAATATGTGCAGCTGTTTCGGCTTGTTCACTCAATGTATAGTCTTGCTGGTATTTTTCGCTATCCAAACCTATTTCGTTAGCAATAGCAGACAAAGTTTGGGGCTCTTTAATATGACGACCTGAAATGTAATGGGCTTTTTGAATTGCTTTCAACATTTCAACGCCTTTACCCTGTTTAGTCGCCGCTAAAATAGCCGTCTGTGGCGGAGTTGAATCCATTACTAAATTCGGCTCGTGTAACATGTTGATATAGTCATCACCAAAAATTTGTCCAGTCATCGCTGCAATGCGCTTATCTGATTGCATTATATATTGGCGAAACTGATCATCCAAGTGAAGGCGCGAATCACCGGCTAACATGCCGCCACCATGTAATTCAAGTTCGATATCAGGGTGATTAGCCGCGATTTCAATTAACGGTGCTGCTGCATAACACCAGCCACAGTAAGGGTCATAGATATAATGTAAGGTTATTTTATTCATCATTTTTCTCAGCTTAAGTGTTTTGGGTATAGGGCTCAAATAAAGTGTTCAGATAAAAAGATTAAAGTCGTTATTGAAAATTAATTTAGTTTTAGTTGTTTGTTGACAGTTAAAACGGATAGTAACAATAAACGGTAGAAAACAATATATTCCCCATGTTATCGACGTTATTTAACTAAATGTGGCGGTAACCTTAAATCACAAAATTAAATAACCACGTTAAACTATAACGAAAAATAACAGGGGGATAGAAGTTTTATCTTATTGCGGCCACTGCATTTCGCCTTTGATCACTTTAGCACTGAGCTCTAAGCTAGAAACATCATCTAATTTAGGGTAGATAGCCTCCATTTTTTGCGTTAACTCAGTGGAGTCTTTGCTAACCGCAGCTTCAGTTTCAAAAGCATTTAAATATTGTTGAGTAAAAGTGACAGTACCAATATCCATTTTCGATGGGCCAGTAAAATGTCCCGGTACGACCGTTGTCGGTTTTAATGCCTTAATATTTCCGAGTGTTTGCTGCCAGTTTTGGCGTGATTCTTTGGTTTGTGTGTCCGCTATCCATATATGAATATTATCTGAAACAACCACACCACCGACCACGGCTTTTAGTGATGGAACCCAAACATAGCTTCTATCAGGAGATGCACCATCGAGGCCTTTTATTTGTAGCTTTTCACCATCAACCGTAAAACTATCACCTTTGATCACTTCTGGAACAATCACTGTTGTTGGTGCTTCATTTTTCAGTACATCGCCCCAATAGGCTAGCTTACCGTCTTTGGTTGCTTTAATTGCTTCGACTGTTTCAGCCGTTGCGACGACTTTTGCGTCAGGAAATGCTTTGGTGATAGTTTCTAATCCAAAGTAATAATCAGGATCTGAATGGCTAATATAAATAGTGGTTAGTTTTTTATTTAATTTTTTAATTTTATTAACTAACTGTTGTGCATCGTTGTTTTGAAACTGTGCATCAATCAAAACAACTTCATGATCACCACTAATTATTTCAGATGAAACAGGAAACACACTGTTATTACCGGGGTTATATACATCTAACGTTAAGTTTGCGGCTTGTACAAAAGAAGATGTTGTCACGAGTAAGGTTGCTGTTGCTAAAGTTGATAATTTCATTTTTTTCCTAGAATCGGGTTAAGTATTTAATATTCGGTTGCTTGGTATGTATATTAAATTGCAATGATAGGAAGAAAAACAGCATAATTAGTTCATCTTTGTTGCATAAATCGGTCAAATTAAATGGATAGACTCAAAGCAGTTCAGGTATTTATCACGATAGTTGAGCAAGGGAGCCTAAGTGCTACAGCTGATAAGCTGGAGATGTCACGGGCAATGGTGACGCGCTATTTATCTGAAATGGAACAGTGGGCAGGGGTTCGCTTATTAAATCGTACCACTAGAAGGCTAAGTCTGACTTCTGCGGGGGAAGGGGTATATCAGCAATCGTTACAGCTTAATGCACTTTCCCAAGCGGTGCCGGTTCAACAAAAACATGATGCGAAAGAGCTTTCAGGCTTAGTGCGTATTAGCTGTTCTCAGTCGATAGCGCAAAGCGCGTTATCTATGGCTATTGCTGAGTTTTTACAGCTTTATCCCAATATGGCAATTGATATGCAGATTTCAAATAAGTCGGTTAATTTGATTGAGGAACGTATTGATTTAGCGATCCGTATTACTAATCAACTTGAGCCAAACTTAATTGCAAGACCGCTTTCCACTTGTCATTCTGTCATTTGTGCTTCTCCTGCCTTTTTAAAAGGGAAAAAAATTCCGACTAAGCCAGAAGATTTAACGTTATTAGAGTGTTTAACTTATAGTTTTTTTGGTCGTAGTTTATGGAATTTTGAAAAAGAGGGAGAGTCATTTTCAGTTCTTGTCGATGGTCGATTAAGTGCAAATGAATCAGTTTTTTTGGCTGAGGCGACGTTAAATGGGGCTGGTATTGCCATGCAACCTTATTATTCAGTTGCTAAATATTTAGATACGGGGCAGCTAGTTCAGTTATTACCTGATTATATCCCAATGCCTTTAGGTATTTATGGCGTGTATACTAGCCGCCAGAATATGCCAACCACACTGAGGGCTGTTATTGATTTTCTCGTTAACTGGTTCAATACATCGGCATATTGGCAATCATTGATGCAGCAAGGCCGTCGCTAAATTCGTTTCAATTTGCTTGAATGTTGTGATTAAGTGCTGGGTGAAAATATCCGTAAGTTGTGAATAAGGGCGATGAATTGGTTTAATCAGGCTGACAGTAAACGGAATTGAAAAGCTTAGCGGACGAATGACTAATTTACCCGCCGATTGTTGATGAAAATCGAGTGCGGTTAATGGATTTACAATTGAGATACCAATACCTTTTAACGCCATTGCACAAATAGACGAAGCAGAATGGGTTTCCATGATCATTTTCCTATCAACTTGTTGCTCGGTAAAGATTGCATCGATTAGTTGTCGATAACTATCTGTTAATGACAAACTGATAAATCGTTGATGTTGAAAATCTTTTGGTGTCAAGATGCTCTTTTCTTCAAGAGGATGTCCTGCGGGTAAAACACAGACTTCATTAAGCGAGCCAAGAGTTTGCTGTTCAGTGCCTGGGGGCGTTTGAAGATGCTCTGTTAATCCAAAATCATAGCGCTGTGCTGATAGCCACTCTTCGAGTAATGGAGATTCTTGTGGGATCACCGTTAAACTGACTTCAGGGTAACTTTCCATAAAAGACTGACAAACTTGTGGGAGCAATGATTGTGCGAAAGCGGGTAGGCAGGTGACAGAAACCTGAGCATGTTCAAAGCGTCGAATTGTTTCTGCGGAATTTTTGATCCGCTCTAAACCATAATAAGAGCGTTCTACCTCTTCAAAAAAGCGTAATCCTTGCACGGTAGGATGTAAACGGCCTTTTACCCGATCAAAGAGCCTGAATTGCAATAAATGTTCAAGGCGAGCAAGTTCTCGGCTGATTGTAGGCTGAGATGTATTGAGCAGCACAGCGGCTTCCGTTAAGTTCGGTGCTGTCATGACTGCCCGAAAAATTTCAATGTGGCGCCATGAAATAGTCTGCATTATCACTCTCCAAGACTTATATATATCAAATATGAATAGACTCTAGCAAAATAGATATTTTTTTTCCCGTTTTTTCTCTGAATAATAGAGAACAACATAATAATGATATTAAAAAAACTTGCTGACGAGAAAACCATGACTTCATTCGCTACGACCACAAGCCAGTATTTAACACCTGAATATTTACGCGAGCTACCAGCGCAATATGGTACGCCGCTATGGGTTTATGACAGTGCCGTTATTGTTGAACGTATCAAGCAGCTTCAATTATTTGATACTGTTCGGTTTGCACAAAAGGCTTGCTCAAATATTCATATTCTTCGTTTGATGCGTGAGCAAGGCGTTAAAGTTGACTCCGTTTCTTTAGGGGAAATTGAACGTGCGTTAGTTGCGGGGTTTCAAGCAGGAAGAGATAACGCAGAAATTGTGTTTACTGCGGATGTGCTGGATAAAGCAACTTTAATAAAAGTGACCGAGTTAGATATTCCTGTAAATGCCGGATCTATAGATATGCTTGAGCAAATTGGTGAGCAAAAAGCGGGTCATCCAGTTTGGTTACGCATTAACCCAGGTTTTGGTCACGGTCATAGTCAAAAAACAAATACTGGTGGCGAGAACAGTAAGCATGGCATCTGGTACCAAGATCTGCCAGAGGCATTAGAAAAAATTCGCCAATACAACTTATCGCTTGTTGGATTACATATGCACATTGGTTCAGGTGTTGATTATCAACATTTGGCTAATGTATGTGATTCGATGGCTGAATTAGTTATTTCTGCGGGTGTTGATATTCAGGCTATTTCAGCTGGTGGTGGTTTATCCACCCCTTACCGTGAAGAAGATGAATTAATTGATGTGCAAAACTATTACAGTTTATGGAATAGCGCACGTCAACGTATTGAACAACATTTAGGTCATTCAATTGAGCTCGAAATTGAACCAGGGCGCTATCTTGTCGCTGAGTCGGGCGTATTATTAGCAGAAGTGCGAGCGGTTAAAGATATGGGTAGCCGTCATTATGTGCTGGTGGATAGCGGTTTTAATGATTTGATGCGCCCAGCGATGTACGGCAGCTATCACCATATTTCTGTTTTGCCTGAAAATGGGAATACGGTAGATAGTCGTCAACAAAAAGAAACGATTATTGCAGGGCCTCTTTGTGAATCAGGCGATGTATTCACACAGCTTGAAGGGGGAATGGTTGAAACGCGTTTACTCCCAGATGTAAAAGTTGGCGATTATTTGGTATTTCATGATACCGGCGCGTACGGCGCGTCCATGTCCTCTAATTATAATAGCCGCCCTTTATTACCTGAAGTGATGTTTGTGAATGGACAAGCAAAACTGATCCGCCGCCGTCAAACTATTGAAGAATTATTAGCATTAGAATTATAAGAATTAGAATGTAGATTATATTTGTTCTTTTAAAACCAGCGATTAATAACCGCTGGCTTTTTTTGTTTTAAAATATACTGAGGTATGAAAATAACTATTATGGGTTATTTGAAAGTGATTTTTATTAATTCAAGGGCGCTATTTTAATAATTTAAATCATTATTTGGATTCTGATGAAATTATTATCATAATGGCTTTTGTTTTTGGTGTTTTTAATAGTTATGGATTTACCGAAAGTGAAGTAAATGATTTTCGATTACCTTCATATAGAATGTTGAATTTTTCTTTTTCTAAAGTTGAGATTAAATATAATAAAGAATTAATCTCACTACTCGTATTACCTAAAACTTCGAAGGATTTTGTTGAATTGCAAATAAAAGCAAGTAAAGGGGATGCGGCAAGTAACTATCTTTTGTTTTTTTTGTATTATGATGATTCTAATTGCTCTGAAAAAAGTACGATATTACGGAAAAATCCTCATGAAAATTGTCTTATTGCATTAGATTATCTTAATAAGTCAGTTGAAATTAATCCTAAATTTGAAGCCAGTTTATATAAGCTAGCTTATTTTAATCAACAAGGAATTGGTATGGCTGTTGATGTAAAAAAATCAGCTGATTATTACCAACAAGTAGCTATATTAGAAGGGAGTTATCGACATATTGCAATGCGAGAGCTTTCTAATATGTATTTATATGATTTTCAACAGACCGATAAGGCTAAATATTATATTAATCTTTGTGCCAAAGAAGGTGATGAGTTGTGTAAGTTTATGGATTCAAGCTGGGATAGAACATTAAAATATTCGCCTTATATTATTAAAGCAAAAGAGAGAGAAAGGCAAAGCAAGAGTGAGTAAATATTTAAGTTTTGGTACCATTGAATTTTATGATTAAAAAGGGAGCAATTAAGCTCCCTTTTTGTTAATGATTGGTGTTCGTGATTGCTAATGAATCACTTCATTAGGCCGCTTTTTTCTTCTTGGATGCTTGCGCATCTGATGGTTCATCTAATAACTTTTTTTCTGGGATGACTCCCAAATCATTAAAGTCAAACTCATCAACATTAATAGTGCGTAATCTGCTGGCTTCCGCTTTACACAGAATATCAGCTTCTTCTTGAGTGATAACTTTAGTGGTTAACATCTCCTCTGCCAGCTTATCTAAACGAGTGAAGCTAAGTTTACGTTCTTTTAAACGACAGATACGGTCGAAAATAGGCTCTGCGGCAATAATGTCATATAGCGCTTGGTTTACTAAACCATGTGGATTATTTGCTGTTGGCGTCAAGTACTGACCACGCCCTAATCTGTCTCGAGTTTCTGATGGTTCCATAATCAGTTGAGCTAATTTGTGATCAAGTCTATCAGAAGGCATCGACATAGCACGGCCTGTAGGGAATAACGTAATACGCATTAGCCCAGCAATAACACGGTTAGGGAAGTTTTTCAGTAAATCGTCAATGGCTTTTTCAGATTGATAAAGACAATCTTCGACGGCCCATTTAACTAATGGTAAATCTGCTTTTTGACGACCTTCATCTTCGTAGCGTTTTAGTGTAGCAGACGCAAGGTATAAGTGGCTTAAAATATCACCTAATCGTGCTGAAATGCGTTCGCGGCGTTTTAAGCTGCCACCAAGCACTCCCATCGCAACATCAGATAATAAGGCTAAGTTGGCGCTTTGGCGGTTTAACATTTGATAATAACGACGGGTTTCATCTTTTGTAGGCGCGCTGCTACCACGGCCGTTTGTTAATCCTAACCAGAAGCTACGGAATTGATTACTAATCACATGACCAATGTGACCAAATACCGCTTTATCAAATTTGTGTAGATTGTTGTCTTGTGCTGCTGCCATTTCTTCTAATACATAAGGGTGACAGCGAATAGCTCCCTGTCCAAAGATAATCATGCTGCGGGTCAGAATGTTTGCACCTTCAACCGTAATGGCAATCGGTGCGCCTTGATAAGCGCGAGCAACAAAGTTGGAACTGCCAAGACAGATACCTTTACCTCCAGTGATATCCATTGCATCAATCACTGCACGTTGACCACGGTGGGTACAATGATATTTTACGATAGCGGATAAAACAGCGGGTTTTTCACCCAGCATGATCCCTGAGGTAATTAAGGTTGCTGCTGCATCCATCAAATAGGTATTCCCAGCGATGCGAGCCAAGGGTTCTTCAATCCCTTCCATTTTACCGATAGAGAGCTTGAATTGACGGCGAATGTAAGAATATGCGCCAGTAGCCATTGCAATGCTTTTTAGACTACCAGTTGAATTTGATGGCAGAGTAATACCGCGACCAACAGACAAACATTCAACGAGCATTTTCCAACCTTGTCCGGCCATTTTTGGACCACCAATAATATAATCGATAGGAACAAAAATATCATTTCCCCGCGTTGGGCCATTCATAAAAGGCACATTAAGCGGGAAATGGCGGTGACCAATTTCGACACCTGGTGTATTAGTTGGGATTAAAGCGCAGGTGATGCCTAAGTTTTTCTCGCAACCTAACAGTTTTTCAGGATCAGATAATTTAAAGGCAAGACCAAGAACGGTAGCGATAGGTGCTAAAGTGATATAACGTTTATTCCAAGTTAAGCGCATCCCCAGAACTTGTTCACCTTGCCATTCACCCATACAAACAATTCCTGAATCAGGGATTGCACCCGCATCTGAACCAGCTTCTGGGCTAGTTAATGCAAAGCAGGGGATTTCTTCACCTGTAGCAAGTCCGGGTAAATAACGTTGTTTCTGCTCATCAGTACCATAATGCTGTAATAGCTCACCGGGACCTAAAGAGTTTGGTACGCCGACGGTGATGGCTAAAATGCCGGATACACCTGCAAGTTTTTGTAAAATTTGTGATTGAGCATAGGCAGAAAAATCTAAGCCGCCATATTCTTTTTTTATGATTAAGGCGAAGAAACGGTGATCTCTGAGGTATTGCCATACTTCAGGGGGCAGATCGGCAAGTTCATGACTCACTTCAAAGTCATTGACCATGCCACAAACGGTTTCAACTGGGCCATCAATGAAAGCTTGCTCTTCGGCAGTGAGTTGTGGTTTAGGATAATTATGTAATTTATGCCAATCCGGTGCGCCACGGAATAGGTCACCTTCCCACCAAGTGGTGCCAGCATCAATCGCTTCCTTTTCGGTGCGAGACATTGGAGGCATCACTTTCTGGAACATTTTCATTCCACGGGCTGAAAATAGTGACTGACGAACAGGTGTAAATACAAAAGGAAAAAGTACAATCGCTACAGGTAGTAACATCCAGTAGCTCCAAATATTTAACACACCCATAATTGCGGTATAAATGAGTAATAATGCGGTACTGAGTACTAAAGATGTTTTGTGGTAGCAAAGAATACCAATTAACGCGAAAAACAAAATTATGCTAAGAAGGGTCATAATGAAACTCCTGTCCACTTGTAAGAGGTCTGACCTGTTTGTTGCTTTAATCTATATCCATTAATAAACAATTAGCAACATATTTACATCTTAATTACAACTTGGCTCACAAAAACATCAAATAACAATTAGTGATAATGTCATTGGGCATGTGATTTTAGATAAGTAGCCGCATTTCTAGACGAGAAAACATTAAATTGGGGGGCTAAGGTCAATACAGCACAATCAAAAGTAGAAACAAAATGTACCCTGTGCAACAATCTGAGTACTAAAGACTTATCTCAATGACCCCTTCGTTAAATTTAAGAGGAAACCTCATGTATCAAGATTTGATCCGTGGTGAGCTATCTGAAGCAGCCGATACGCTGTCAAACTTTTTAAGTGATGATGCAAATATTAAGGCAATTGAACAAGCTGCGGTATTACTAGCCGACTCCTTTAAAGCGGGGGGCAAAGTATTATCATGCGGTAATGGCGGTTCTCATTGTGATGCGATGCATTTTGCAGAAGAATTAACCGGTCGTTATCGTGAAAATCGCCCTGGTTATCCGGCGATTGCTATTTCTGATGTTAGCCATTTATCTTGTGTCAGTAATGACTTTGGTTATGAATTTGTTTTTTCTCGCTTTATTGAAGCAGTTGGAAAAGAGGGGGATGTTTTACTCGGGATTTCAACTTCAGGTAATTCAGGAAACATTATTAAAGCTATCAATGCTGCTCGTGAAAAAGGCATGAAAGTGATTACCTTAACAGGTAAAGATGGCGGAAAAATGGCAGGCAGCGCTGATATTGAAATCCGTGTTCCTCATTTTGGTTACGCAGATCGTATACAAGAAATTCATATCAAAGTTATTCATATCTTAATTCAGCTAATTGAAAAAGAGATGGTGAAATAATTTTTTTTCGAGTTTAGGAGTCTTTAAATGTGCGAATTACTTGGTATGAGTGCCAATGTACCAACTGATATTAGTTTCAGTCTTAGTGGTTTGATATCTCGAGGAGGGCAAACGGGTCCTCATAAAGATGGCTGGGGTATCACTTTCTACGAGGGGCTGGGATGTCGCACATTTAAAGATCCGCAACCAAGTTCTGTTTCGCCAGTTGCACGCTTTGTGCAGGAATATCCCATTAAGTCTGAAACTATTGTGGCTCATATTCGCCAAGCAAATCGTGGTGATGTTGCATTGGTGAATACCCACCCGTTTACACGGGAGCTTTGGGGAAGGAACTGGACTTATGCACATAATGGTCAACTTAAAGGTTATCGAACGCTAAAAACAGGAAATTATTGGCCAATTGGTGAAACGGATAGCGAATGGGCATTTTGTTGGATCTTGCATCAGCTCAATGAGAAGTACCCACGCAAGCCATCAAACTGGAAAGCCGTTTTTCGCTTCATTGCTATTCTTGCGGATCAACTTCGCAGCAAGGGGGTGTTTAATATGCTGTTATCAGATGGGCAATATTTGATGGCTTTCAGCTCGACAAAATTGCATTGGATTACACGAAAATCACCGTTTGGTAAGGCTAAATTGCTGGATCAAGATATTGAAATTGATTTTCAGCAATGCACGACTCCTACCGATATTGTTTCCGTTATTGCGACTGCACCGTTAACTGGAAATGAAAGCTGGCAAAAGATTGAGCCTGGTGAATTTGTATTATTTCATCTTGGTCAGCGCATATTGTGATTTAGAGCCTAATAACTTAGTTGGTGTCTCGGGCATATTAAGCACGGCATATTCGCCTAATAATACTGATATTTCCGCGGGCTTGCCTGTGCGATTAAAATAATCATAAGCTGGCTGTAGCTGCTTCCAAAATGTGTAATGACTTGAATTACGATAGCGTTGCATGTTTTCTTTCGTCATTTTGAAAGGATAGATACTGACATCAATAGCGGATTGGCCATTACGTAATGCACGTTCTACAGTCTGATAAATCTCGCCCATATATTCATCTGTCATTGCATAACAGCCTACAGATACACAGTCTCCATGGATCATCAAATAATTGCCATTATATCCTTGAGCCTTATCGAACTCATTAGGAAAACCAATATTGATAGATCGGTAATACCGACTATTTGGGTTTAACTGTGATGTGGTTATTTGATAAAATCCTTCAGGGCTTTTTAAATCGCCTTCAATCTTTTTTGGACCGAGTCCGCCAGAAAATTTACATATCGGATACGTTTTGGCTAATTTGTACTGGCCGCTAGGCATTTTTTGGTAAAGCTCTAAGATTGCTTCTTGTTTAAATATTTGGATAAAAATTGACGGATCTTGATTGTTTTTCGATTTGTTATTATTCAAAAATGACTGGTTTTCAGCTGGTGTGGCTGTTGAATATAGGAAGGCAAAGGTAATAATTGCACTGATAAAGTTACTTTTTTTCATTCTTAAACCAAATATAAAAGATAGCATTGATTAAAAATAGCACCTGTTTAAAACATTTTAGGTGGCTAGATAAGAATGTAATATAGCATGTTAATAGTTTTCAATTGAATCTTTATTGTTTGAAAAACAATCAAAACTCGATAAACATGATGTAATGCATCGTCAATACCGAGTTGTTAAAAATATATTTCAAATGTTATTACGATTTGCTTGAACTATGTCACTTCTATAACCGGACATAGGTCAAGGGAACTGATAAAATTACGACCGGCGAAATAAGAAACTTGAGTAAAAATATTTGAGAATTACGTGCTTAAGTCATTAACGTGACTTGAGTTGTTTTTATTAATGAGTCGCTATCATTCATTGTTGAATCGTTAGCATAGGGTTTAACTAATAAACTTGTGCAGATCTTATGATTAAAATTAAAAAAGGCCTCAACCTTCCTATTGCAGGTGAGCCAGCCCAAGTGATAGAAGACGGCCCGAAAATTCAACACGTAGCTTTGCTAGGTGAAGAATATGTCGGAATGCGTCCTTCGATGCTGGTTAAAGAAGGTGAGCGTGTCATAAAAGGACAGATTCTTTTTGAAGATAAAAAGAATCCAGGCGTGATGTTCACGAGTCCAGCCTGCGGTAAAGTTGTTGCTATTCATCGCGGTGAGCGTCGAGTTCTTCAATCTGTCGTTATTGAAATCGATGGGGATGAGCAAGAAACTTTTACTGCTTATAATCGAGATGAACTTGCAACGATAGAAAGTACAAAGGTTGAAGAAAATCTTTTAAAGTCAGGTTTGTGGACATCTTTACGAACGCGTCCATTTAGTCGCTCTCCACAGCCGGGCTCATCACCTGCTGCTATTTTTGTGACAGCGATGGATACAAATCCTCTCGCGGCAGATCCGATGATTGTTATTCGTGAAAATGAACAAGCATTTAATGATGGGCTGGTGGTGCTTAGTCGTTTAACTGAAGGTAAAGTTCATGTTTGTCATGGAATGGGAGAATTACCAAAAGTTACTTCGAGCTCACAAATTAGCTATACGCAGTTTGTCGGTCCACATCCGGCGGGTTTAGCAGGAACACATATTCATTTTCTTGAGCCTGTGAGTATCAAGAAAAAAGTATGGAGTCTTAATTATCAAGATGTTATCGCGATAGGTAAGTTATTCATTACTGGGTATCTTTATACAGATAGAGTTATTTCTTTAGCAGGACCGCAGGTTGAAAAGCCTCGTTTACTGCGCACTTGTTTAGGTGCAGATCTGTATGAACTCACCAAAGGTCAGCTTAAAGATGGGGAAAACCGTATTATTTCCGGTTCCGTGCTTTGGGGGGGTACCTGTGATGAAACGCATCATTATCTTGGCCGTTTTCATAATCAAGTCTCTGTTTTATCTGAAGGCCGTGATAAGGAACTATTTGGTTGGATCATGCCGGGTGCGGATAAATTTACGATTACACGCACGACTATTGGGCATTTTCTCAAAAATAAGCGCTTTAATTTCACCACAACAATGAATGGCGGTGAGCGTTCAATGGTACCAATTGGTAATTATGAGCGTGTTATGCCACTCGATATCATGATCACCCATCTGCTACGTGATCTCCTTGTTGGGGATACGGACACATCTCAAGAGTTGGGTTGTCTGGAGTTGGATGAAGAGGACTTAGGGCTAAGTACGTATGTATGCCCGGCCAAATATGAATATGGTCCAGTACTTCGTGACGTTCTGACTAAGATTGAGCTAGAAGGGTAATTCCATGGGTCTGAAAAATTTATTTGAAAAGTATGAGCACCATTTTGAACCCGGTGGAAAGTTAGAGAAATACTATGCGTTGTTTGAAGCTGTTTCGACCGTTTTTTACACGCCGGGAACTGTTACTAAGGGTCGTTCTCACGTTCGTGACACCATTGACCTGAAGCGTATGATGATTTTAGTTTGGCTTGCCGTATTCCCTGCGATGTTTTGGGGAATGTATAACGTTGGTAACCAAGCTATTCCTGCATTACATCACCTATATAGTGGCGTTGAGTTACAGCAAGTGCTTGCCGGTGATTGGCATTACAGTGTTGCTCAATTTTTAGGTGCATCATTGACGCCTGATGCGGGCTGGGGAAGTAAAATGCTGCTTGGTGCAGTGTATTTTCTTCCTGTCTATCTAGTTGTCTTTCTTGTTGGTGGGTTCTGGGAAGTTTTATTTGCCATGATCCGTGGGCATGAAATCAACGAAGGCTTCTTTATTTCCTCAATATTATTTGCGCTAATTGTTCCACCAACCATTCCATTATGGCAGGCGGCGTTAGGGATAACATTTGGTGTTGTGGTTGCGAAAGAAATTTTTGGTGGAACAGGGCGCAATTTCTTAAACCCTGCTTTGGCAGGCCGAGCTTTCCTTTTCTTTGCTTATCCTGCACAGATTTCAGGTGACTTGGTTTGGACTGCGGCTGACGGTTTTTCGGGTGCAACTCCATTATCACAGTGGGCAACTGGTGGTGAACATGCGCTGATGAACACAGTGACAGGTGAACCCATTACTTGGATGCAAGCATTTCTAGGTAACATGCCGGGTTCTATTGGTGAAGTCTCGACATTGATGATTTTCATTGGTGGTGCACTTATTATTTTCTTCCGTATTGCTTCTTGGCGTATCGTTGCTGGAGTGATGTTAGGCATGATTGCCATGTCTTACTTGTTCAATCTAATCGGTTCAGACACCAATCCATTATTTGCTATGCAATGGTGGTGGCATATGGTTTTAGGCGGCTTTGCATTTGGTATGATTTTTATGGCGACAGACCCCGTTTCTGCATCATTTACAGATAAAGGTAAATGGGCATACGGTATTTTGATCGGTGTAATGTGCGTGCTTATCAGGGTTGCGAATCCAGCCTATCCAGAAGGAATGATGCTAGCAATCCTGTTCGCCAATCTGTTTGCTCCTCTGTTTGACTATATGGTCGTTCAAGCAAATATTAAGCGGAGAAAAGCCCGTGGCTAATGAAAAACCAAACAATAAAGATGGTATCGGAAGAACATTTCTAGTCGTTTTCATTTTATGTCTAGTATGTTCTGTCGTGGTAGCCGGTGCTGCTGTTGGGTTAAAACCTCAACAACAAGAACAAATCTTGTTAGATACACAACGTAATATTTTGAGTGTTGCGGGTTTGTTGAAACCAAATATGACTGTTGAAGAAATTCAACAAGTTTATCGTGAACGTATTACACCTAAACTTCTGAATTTTAAAACTAATGAGTTATCCGATAGCACTAGCCGATATGATTTGAACAATGAATTACGCAGTGATGAAACCAGTATTGCACTTTCACCTGCTGAGGATATTGCTAAAATTCGTCGTCGTGCAAATAGCGCTGAAATTTATCTGGTTAAAGATGAAGCGGGTAAAGTTTCTCAAATCATTTTGCCAGTATATGGTTCAGGTTTATGGTCGGTGATGTACGCATTTGTAGCAGTGGATATTGATGGCGTGACATCTCGCGGTATTACTTACTATGCACATGGTGAAACACCGGGCCTAGGTGGTGAAGTTGATAACAAACAATGGATAGCACAATGGCCAGGTAAAAAATTGTTTAACGAACAAGGTATGCCTGCGATTAAAATCGTGCGTAGTGGCTCAACCGATAGCCCATATGGTATTGATGGTCTTTCAGGTGCAACGCTGACATCAAACGGAATTCAACACACATTTGATTTCTGGATGGGTGATAACGGCTTTGGTCCGTTCCTGAAAAAAGTACGAGAAGGAGCGCTGAATAATGGCTGATTCAAAAGAAGTAAAACGCGTCCTACTTGGGCCGTTATTTGATAATAACCCAATTGCATTACAGGTTTTAGGTGTGTGTTCGGCATTAGCCGTTACTACTAAGCTGGAAACTGCGCTGGTTATGACTATCGCTGTAACCTTGGTTACTGCGTTCTCTAACTTTTTTATCTCACTGATTAGAAATTATATTCCAAGTAGTGTGCGGATTATTGTACAAATGGCAATTATTGCTTCACTGGTAATTGTTGTTGACCAAATTCTACGCGCTTATGCCTATGAGATATCAAAACAGCTTTCTGTCTTTGTTGGTTTGATTATCACCAACTGTATCGTTATGGGACGCGCTGAAGCTTATGCAATGAAAGCGCCACCTATTGAAAGCTTTATGGATGGTATCGGTAACGGCCTTGGTTATGGCGTTATTTTAGTTTTAGTGGGTTTCTTGCGTGAATTATTTGGCTCAGGAAAACTGTTTGGTATCACGGTATTTGAATCGCTGCAAAATGGTGGTTGGTACATGCCGAACGGCTTGTTCCTTTTAGCACCAAGTGCGTTCTTTATCATCGGTATGCTGATTTGGGGATTACGAACCTTGAAACCAGCTCAGATAGAGAAGGATTAACCTGATGGAACATTATATTAGCTTGTTTGTTAAAGCCATATTCATTGAAAACATGGCATTAGCGTTCTTTTTAGGTATGTGTACATTCCTTGCCGTATCGAAAAATGTCAAAACAGCTTTTGGTCTTGGAATTGCAGTTACTGTCGTTTTAGGTATCTCTGTGCCTGCAAATAACCTCGTGCTTAATTTAGTATTGCGCGATGGTGCTTTAGTTGAAGGAGTGGATTTATCATTTTTAAATTTCATTACCTTTATCGGGGTGATTGCAGCACTGGTTCAAATTCTCGAAATGATTTTGGATCGCTATTTCCCATCACTGTACAACGCATTGGGTATCTTCTTACCGTTGATTACCGTTAACTGTGCAATTTTTGGTGGTGTATCTTTCATGGCCCAGCGTGATTATAACTTTAGCGAATCCATCGTGTATGGTTTTGGTTCAGGTATTGGCTGGATGTTGGCGATTGTATTAATGGCCGCAATTCGTGAAAAAATGAAATATTCAGATATCCCAGCGGGTCTAAAAGGTTTAGGCATCACCTTTGTGACGACCGGTTTAATGGCATTGGGCTTTATGTCCTTCTCCGGCGTGCAGCTATAAAGGCGAGAAGAATTCATGGAAATTATTATTCTAGGTGTAGTGATGTTCACCCTGATAGTTTTGGTTTTGACAGGTTTGATCCTGTTTGCAAAATCTAAACTTGTCAATACAGGGAACATTAAGGTTGAAGTAAACGGTGACCCAGAGAAAAGTTTTGATGCGCCAGCAGGGGATAAGCTGCTAGGTATGCTGTCAAACCAAGGTATCTTTGTTTCATCGGCTTGTGGTGGTGGCGGTTCATGTGGCCAGTGTCGCGTAGTTATTAAAGAAGGTGGTGGTGATATTCTTCCAACCGAGCTTTCACATATTAACAAACGTGAAGCGAAAGAAGGTTGTCGCTTAGCTTGTCAAGTTAACGTCAAGCAAGACTTAAAAATTGAATTACCTGAAGAAATTTTTGGGGTTAAAAAGTGGGAATGTGAAGTTATCTCTAATGATAATAAAGCCACTTTCATTAAAGAATTGAAACTGAAAATTCCTGATGGGGAAGTGGTACCATTTCGTGCGGGGGGCTTTATTCAAATTGAATGCGCTGCACACGTAGTGAAATACTCAGATTTTGATGTGCCATTAGAGTACCGCGAAGATTGGGATAAATTTAATTTATTCCGCTATGTTTCTGAAGTGAAAGAGCCAACAGTACGTGCTTACTCGATGGCAAACTACCCAGACGAACATGGCATTATCTTGTTGAACGTGCGTATTGCAACACCTCCGCCACGTAATCCAGATGTTCCACCAGGCATTATGTCCTCTTATATTTGGTCATTAAAACCGGGTGATAAGGTCACTATCTCGGGTCCATTTGGTGAGTTTTTTGCCAAAGAGACTGATGCTGAGATGATTTTTGTGGGTGGTGGTGCAGGTATGGCACCTATGCGCTCTCATATTTTTGATCAACTTCGTCGTTTAAATACTAAACGTAAGATTAGTTTCTGGTATGGGGCTCGTTCTAAACGTGAAATGTTCTACACCGAAGATTTTGATCAATTAGCAGCGGAACATGAAAATTTCACATGGAATGTTGCACTTTCCGATGCTTTACCAGAAGATAATTGGACTGGCTATACTGGATTTATTCATAATGTCCTGTATGAAAATTACCTCAAAGATCACCCAGCGCCAGAAGATTGTGAGTTCTATATGTGTGGACCTCCAATGATGAATGCTGCGGTCATCAAGATGTTAAAAGACCTTGGTGTTGAAGATGATAATATCCTACTGGATGATTTTGGTGGCTAATACTACTAACGCTAAGTAAGTTGTATTGATTGTTCATGTATAGTGGCAGTAAAATCTGAAACAAAGAGGGGAAAACATGTTTTTCCCCTCTTTAAGATTTAAGACCGAAAATCAGTGAATTGATTTTTTATTTATTTTGACTGAAACATTCTCTTTATTTGTAAAAATGTTGATATTGTTAATAGTCTAAGTGTCCACAAATGTGAACATTTACGATTGAAGCAGAGAAAATTATGCTAAACAGAAAGATTATCGCCCCAATACTGTTATTTGCAGCAACTTTATTTTTAACCGCCTGCGGTGGACCTGAACAGCAAAATATTCAGGGACAAACAATGGGGACTTATTATTCTGTTAAGTATGTCTCTGATTCGTCAGAACATTCAACTGAAGCGATTCAATCGGAAATTGATAAGCGTTTGGAAGAAGTTAATGACCAAATGTCAACATACAGACCTGATTCTGAGCTAAGTCGTTTTAATCAATCAAAAGCGGTCAACGTGCCTTTTCCTGTTTCCGCAGCAACGGCTAAAGTCGTTTCAAAAGCGATTGAAATTAATAAGTTAACCGATGGTTCTTTAGATGTGACGGTCGGCCCTTTAGTGAATTTATGGGGATTTGGACCGGAAGGACGCGTAACAAAAGCACCTACAGATGAAGAGTTAGAAAAGCGTCGGGCATGGGTTGGTATTGAAAAACTGTCTGTACAGGATAATAACCTAATTAAAACCATACCTGAGCTCTATGTAGATTTGTCATCAATAGCTAAAGGTTATGGTGTTGATGTTGTTGCTGAGTATTTAGAATCACTTAATATCAATGATTATATGGTTGATATCGGTGGAGAAGTTCGCACTAAAGGCCATAATGGTAAAGATGCACTTTGGCGGATTGCAATTGAAAAGCCCTCTACTGATGGCGTAAGCCAAACTGCACAAGAAATCATCGAACCAGGAAATCTGTCTATTGCGACTTCTGGTGATTACCGTAATTATTTTGAGCAAGACGGTGTTCGCTTCTCACATACAATTGATCCAAAAACAGGCAAACCAATTGTTCATAACCTCGTTTCGATTACTGTGCTTGCCGATAATTGCATGAGCGCTGATGGGTTATCGACGGGGCTGAATGTGTTAGGTCCAGATGTAGGTTTTGCACTTGCCGAAAAAATGAATATTCCTGTTTTTATGATTGTTAAGACGGATAAAGGGTTTGAAGAGCGTTATACTAAAGCATTCGAACCATTCTTAAAGAAAGACAGTAAATAGGAGGAGAAAGGAATGCTAAATACCTTTATTGCAGCCTTTGTCTTATTTTTATTGGCATTTTTAGGTATGTCACTTGGATATATTATTAAGCGTAAAAGTATTCAAGGGAGTTGCGGTGGGCTAAGCAGCATTGGTGTTGAGAAAGTATGCGATTGCCCAGAGCCTTGTGATGCACGTAAAAAACGGATGGCGCGTGAAGAAGCACGGCAAAAAATGTTAGATAAACATAGAATTATTTAAAGTGATATTTCTCGGTAAGCATACTTATGGAATATGGGTATGCTTATATTTATTAATATCTAATACATTTCTTTCGAACAAGAACCAGATGTAGGGTAAATAATAGACATCTGCTTTGAATTCCCGTTAAAATTAATGGTTACTTTGCCATTGTCGTTATTCTGAATTTGACAAGGCAGATAATCCCCACTACTCCAAAACTGCCCATCTTTAGTGACTATTTTTGCTTTCCATGCCATTTTGTCTTTTAAATCAAAGCTAAAGGTCTAGATATCCTTAATAGTTCTTTTATCTGCCAAATTATAAAGAACAAAAACGTTCTCGATGATATTAGAACCTCGTTGATAAAAAATTTCGACTTTCTTTAAATCTTCATTCCAAAAATTCTCAATCGAGATTTGCCCAAGTGATGTAGACATAAATTTAGCCCTTTGATTATTAGATGTAATTAATTATCACACCAATATCTTAGGGTGTAATTAATATTGATTATCATTTGCTAACAATAAGGTATTCATTGGAATGCGTTATGAAATAAAAATGGCTTAATTAATCTATAGCGGGTAACAATATAATTTTGTTATTACATAAATTAGCTTAAGCCAGTTAATAAACTACTGTTTGAAGGCCTTCGGTGAGTCAACCATCACTGCATCTGCACCAATTTCTTTAGCTAATTGATAGTCACTGGCATTGTTTACACCAAATAAAATAATATAGGCGTTCCCTGTTTTTCTAAAACAATCAACTGCTTCTTTATCCCAAGACAGTGTTGCAGGAGAACGGGCTTCACCTAAAGTGTATTTCTCAACAACCTCGACTTTGCGGTGTAATTCAAAGCCATACCAACGAACGGATTGCGTATCTTGAGTGGTAGATTGTTCAGCTGCGACGGGGCACTGATGGTTCATTACGCTATTTGCTAATAGGGTACGGGTATCATCACGGCTTTCAAAGGTATTAATTTTTGTCGAAATCTTTGGCAATGCTTTAATGAAATCGTTATTAGTGGAATAGAAGCGAACCTGATTAAATGCATTGGTTTTATTTAATAATGAAAATATCGCTTTTGCTTGGATATCAGGATCTGCATCTGGAGATTTCAAATCGATATAAAAAGGTGTATCTGGATATTTTTTTAAGATAGTTTCTAAAGTAGTAATGGTTGTTTCTTGAGCGGGTAATTGTAAGTTATTTTTTTGATTAAATTGGTGAGCTGCGCTTATTTGGCTGAGTTGTTCGGCAGAATAATTTGAAATTGGCCCTTTTTTATTGGTTAGCGCATCTAAGTCACTTGGTCGATACAGCACCAGCTGATCATCTTTACTGAGTTGTACGGTGAGCCAAATCGCATTGGCTTTATTATCTTTTGCTAAGTTAATGGCATAAAGGGTATTTTCTGGGGCATCAGCAGTTCCGGCTCGGTGTGCCACAATTTGTGGGTTTTGTGCGAATGCACTGTGGCTAGCAAGAAGAAATAGACTGATAACCATTCCTTTTTTTATACGTGGTGTTAATTTATTCATTGTGTGTATTTCCTATGATGTTAATTATATCAATATGTTGTGTTAATTTTAATGAATTGTTGTTGTAATACTTTTTTTGTCATTTGTAAGTAGTTCTTCATGAAATTAAGACTAACTTGCAATTGTAATCCGATTTTTTAATGGCTCTTCTCATCAAATTATATGGGTGAAGTTTAAGCTAATTGCTAGAATGCATTGATGTACAGGCACTATATACATATGGAAATCGTAGATTCTGGCAGTAATATATTTCAATCGTATGAATAAGTGCGTGACTGAATATTTCAAACGTCATCACACAATGAGGCATGTATATAATTGAATGTTTCATAACTATACTGTATATTTAATCAGTATTTTATGGTGTGAGTGTATTATGCGTAAAATTATTCATATTGATATGGACTGCTTTTATGCAGCGATAGAAATGCGTGATGATCCCTCTTTACGCAATGTGCCTGTCGCTGTGGGAGGAAGTACGGATCGCCGAGGGGTTATCTGTACGGCAAATTATGAAGCGCGGCGCTTTGGTGTGCATAGTGCCATGTCCACGGCGATTGCGTTACGACTTTGTCCTCATCTTAAAGTTGTTTCAGGGCGAATGTCGTTATATAAAGAGACATCTGTCCGTATTCAGCAAATTTTCGCACGTTACACTGACTTAATTGAACCTCTTTCCCTTGATGAAGCTTACTTAGATGTTACTGATTGCCAACAATTACATGGCTCAGCAACCTTAATCGCAGAAGCTATTCGTCAACAAATTTTTGATGAATTACAACTCACCGCATCTGCGGGTATTGCACCGATAAAATTTTTGGCAAAAATCGCATCTGATCTGAATAAACCGAACGGTCAATACGTGATTAAACCGCAAGATATGGCTGAGTTTGTTTTAACATTGTCACTTAAAAAGATCCCCGGAGTAGGCAAAGTCACGGCTCAAAAATTAGCAGATATGGGATTACATACTTGTGCCGACGTCCAAAAATATGACGTAATCGCATTAATTAAAAACATGGGTAAATTTGGACAATCATTATGGGAGCGTTGTCATGCTATCGATGAGCGCCCAGTGAATCCTGATAGATTACGTAAATCGGTTGGGGTAGAGCGCACATTAGCGCAAGATATTCATCAGTGGGAGGAATGTTTATTGTTGTTGGATAAGCTATACGATGAACTGCAATTGCGCTTAGCAAAAGTAAAACCAGACTTACGTATTGCTCGCCAAGGTGTGAAATTTAAATTCGCTGATTTTCAACAAACAACACAAGAGCATGTTTATCCAATACTTGATAAATCAGATTTAGTTCAAATTGCAAAACAAGTTTGGGAAAATCGTCGGAAAGGTAGGGGAGTCCGGCTAGTGGGGTTACATGTTATGTTGATAAGTCCTCAGCTCGAGCGGCAATTATCCTTCATACTTTGAGCTATAACGTTGTTGGCTGCATTCGCTAACCGTGGTCACATACTTATGTATGCTCCCAAGGATTAGCTCAATTGCCGCCTAGTTACAGCTCAAATTATTTTGGATAATATTTCAAAATTCAAAATTCAAAATTCAAAATTCAAAATTCAAAATTCAAAATAAAAAAGCACCCTTTGAGGATGCTTTGATATGCAAAGATAAAATGAAGTTAAATTAATTTTTAACTGGAATATCTTTTAAAATTGCGGTTAATAATGTCCAGTATTGGCCAACACTTTCAATATGCACGCGTTCATCGGGTGAGTGAGCACCACGAATAGTTGGGCCGATAGAAACCATATCCATTAATGGGTAAGGTTTTTTGAACAAGCCACACTCAAGACCCGCGTGGATAACCATAATATTAGGTGTTTTACCAAACAGTTTTTGGTAAGTTGCGCTAACAATGTGCATAACCGGTGAATTTGCATCAGGTTGCCAGCCTGGGTAGCTGCCTTGTGCTTTGCATTTGGCTTGCGCTAATTTGCTGATTGAAGTCAGCATATTAACAACATAATTTTTGCCACTATCAATCAAAGAGCGGACTAAGAAGATAACTTCGGCTTTATCTTCTGTCATGGTGACAACGCCTTCATTCAGTGAAGTTTCAACAACACCTTTAGCAACATCACTCATACGAATAACGCCATTTGGCGCAGCATTTAAGAAGAACACAAACCGTTTTTGGCAATCATCAGTGATCGCTTTAAGCTCAGTTTTGGTTTCATAGAGCAAAAAGACCACATTAGGCTCTACAGCCGCTAATTCATTTTGCAAAATAGCTTCATAACGTGCTCTAAGCGCTGTTAACTCATCTACTTTATCAGCAGGAACTGCAACAATAGCATGACCTTCACGTGGAATTGCATTGCGCAGAGTGCCACCAGTTAATTCGAGCAATTTTAAGCCCAAGTCTTCTGCATGACCTGCGAGAAAACGTGCTAATAGCTTGTTGGCATTGCCTAATCCAAGGTGTACATCACCACCGGAATGGCCACCTTTTAAACCTTTTAACGTTAAGGTAAAGGTTTTATAGCCTTGGGGTAATGCTTCACGAGTTAAATCGAATGTTGCAGTGAAATCAACACCACCCGCACAACCCATGTAAATTTCGCCTTCTTCTTCTGAGTCCGTGTTGATCAGAATGTCAGCTTGTAACCAATTAGGCTGTAAACCAAATGCGCCGTCCATGCCTGTTTCTTCGGTCATGGTTAGCAAAACTTCAAGTGGACCATGTTCAACTGTATCATCAGCCAACACTGCAAGTGCAGATGCCATACCGATGCCATTATCAGCACCGAGGGTAGTGCCTTCAGCAGTGACCCATTCACCATTCACATAAGGACGGATTGGGTCTTTTGTGAAATCATGAACAGTATCATTATTTTTTTGTGGAACCATATCTAAGTGTGCTTGTAAAACGACTGCTTTACGATTTTCGTAGCCTGCCGTTGCTGGCTTACGGATCAAGATATTACCCACTTGGTCTCTTTCTACGTGAAAACCTTTTTGTTTTGACCATTCGATAATATGTGCAGCAAGCGCTTCTTCATGCTTAGAAGGGTGTGGAATTGAGCAGATTTTGGCGAAAATGTCCCAAAGCGGTTGTGGTGAGAGTTTAGATAGTTGTGACACGTTTTTTCTCCTTAAATTTTCCCGTTATATTTCAAGTTGTCGCATTATCGGGCGGCTAAACTACAACTCTCAATATTTAAAGGATATATCGCTTAAATGGTTGCCTAACAGCATGAAGCCTATAGTTAAAGACCTCATTATTGATTGGTTCAGCATACCACTTTATTTTGAACAATGGACAGTGTAAATGATATTAATTCAGGCCAGTAGGTGATTATTACTGGTTTTTAGTGCGCCGAATCACTATAATCTCGCGCAACCTTTTTTCCGCAAAACACATTCAGTTTTACTCAGCGTCGGGACCCGAATATTATGAGCGAAAAATATGTCGTAACGTGGGATATGTTGCAAATACATGCCCGTAAACTCGCACAACGTTTGTTACCAGTAGAGCAATGGACTGGGATTATCGCGGTTAGCCGTGGTGGTTTAGTTCCTGCCGCACTTCTTGCTCGTGAGCTAGGTATCCGTCACGTTGATACCGTATGCATCTCTAGCTATGACCATGACAATCAACGCGAAATGAATATTATTAAGCGTGCAGAGGGTAATGGTGAAGGCTTTATCATCATTGATGATTTAGTTGATACCGGTGGTACTGCACAAGCTATTCGTGACATGTATCCAAAAGGTCATTTTGTCACCATTTTCGCAAAACCTGCGGGTCGTCCATTAGTTGATGACTATGTTATCGATATCCCTCAAGATACTTGGATTGAACAGCCATGGGATATGGGGGTTGTATTTGTGAAACCTCTGTGCGAGCAAGATAAATAAATCGTTATTTTATATTTTTAATGCATAGGTAAAAGATAACGACAATTAAATCTTAAAAGTTTTTAGTTGTTGTAAACAAAACATGAATACCTAATAAATTTGTTAAAAATACGATATTATAGGGGAATGCAATAGCATTCCCTTTTGTTTTATATAGCCGTCATATTCCAAAATTATATGAGTAGGTGATAAGTAATGACTCAGCAAAATCTCTCCGAAAAACTCTTCAAACCTAAAATAAGACAAGTTGAAACCTCTACATTAGTCTCTTATTCCTCATATGATCTGCCTGAAATAAAAGATCATAGCGTATTAAACGGAACTCAACATGCCGGTTGGTACCGGATGATTAATCGCTTAATGTGGATTTGGCGTGGTATCGACGCATTAGAAATTGAGGAAGTTTTAAGTCGTATTGCTGTTTCAGATGCTAAACGCAGTAATGAGAACCTTCTTGATACTGTTATTGGTAATCGACGCGGTAATTGGTGCTTTGAATGGTCGCATCAAGCCATGCTTTGGCAGCAAAAGGCATTACAATTCGAAAAGGGTGAAAAGGCATGCGATGCATGGTTACGGGCGGCTAATTTATATAGTATCGCCGCTTATCCTTTTATTAAAGGCGATGAATTAGCTGACCAAGCTGTATTATTGGCGTGTAAAGCTTATGACAGTGCAGCACAATTTTCTGAATATCAATTGAAAAAAATTGCGTTCAAAATTGAAGGTGGTAAAGAGGTTTGTGGTTTTTTACATATTCCTTCAAATGCACAAGGACCTTATCCTACCGTGATGGTTTGCGGTATGTTAGATAGTTTGCAAATTGATTTTAATCGTTATTTTCGGGATTATTTAGAGCCGCTTGGCATTGCGATGTTAACGTTGGATATGCCTTCAATTGGCTACTCAATAAAATATAAATTATCTCAAGAAACCAGTACATTACATGAGCAAGTTGTTCGCCAGTTAGATACCATTCCTTGGATTGATCATACTCGTTTTGGTATTGTAGGGATGCGCTTTGGGGCAAATATAGCATTAAGACTAGCTTATATGTGTCCTGATAAAATAAAAGGCGTTGCCGTCATCGGACCAATTGTTCACAGTTTACTTAATGACGAAAAATATCAAAAAGATATTCCTCGTATGGTATTAGATGTATTTGCGAGTCGTATTGGTATTTATCAAGTTGATGGTGCTTCTTTACGTCATGAATTAAGTTGTTATTCATTGAAAAAACAAGGCCTTCTTGGTAAACGTAGTAAAGTACCTATGATGTCAGTATGTTTGAAAAATGACATTTATAGTCCGAAAGAAGAGTCAACTTTAATCGCGCGTTCATCAGTGGATGGTGATTTAGTTATGTTGCCAAGTAGTCCAATTTTTGCAAATTTTGAAAAAGCACTGAGTGAAACGACAGCTTGGTTAAAAACTAAAATACTTTAATTTTATTGAATGACTTGCTTATTTCTTGGCTTTTGTTAAAAAGGGATCTTCCCAAGAAGGAGATCCTTAACATGGCTTTACCGACTGAATATTCAAATGGAAAGTATTTAAAGAAATTTGCTGCAATGGGTCCTTATTTACGCGAAAAACAATCACTAAATGGTTGTTATTTTTTTGATAGCTTAGTTGTTTGCGTTAATGCGAATATCTCACCCGAAAAACGTGAATTTTGGGGGTGGTGGTTGAAATTAGTTGCCACTAGCGAAGGTTTTGAATTTTCTTATCAACTTGGCTTATATAATAGCCATGGTAGTTGGCAAGCTAAAGTGTTGAAAGATCCTGTCACGATAGCCGCAGTAGAAAAAAATTTGGTATCGTTTCACCAAGCCCTTTCTAAACAATTATCCGAGCTTGAGTTAACCCTCTTCCCTTCGCAACTAATGACAGAATTAAAACTGGAATTAAGCGCATAAATTTGTTTTAAACAAACTTTTGTTGAATTTTGCGTTATGCCTGTTGGCATAACGCGTTTCACCTGATAAAAATGATAGCTACTTTGTAATTTATTAATCCTAATGGCAGAAAAATGATGAAAAATAGCCAGACGCTGGTTGTTAAGTTAGGTACCAGTGTATTGACGGGGGGCTCACGCCGTTTAAATCAAGCTCATATTGTTGAGTTAGTTAGGCAGTGTGCGCAGCAATATGAAAAAGGGCACCGCATTATTATTGTGACATCAGGGGCAATTGCCGCTGGTCGCGAACATCTTAATTACCCCGAATTACCAGCAACTATTGCATCTAAACAGTTGTTAGCGGCGGTCGGTCAAAGTCGTCTGATCCAATTGTGGGAAAGGTTGTTTTCTATTTACGGCATTCATATTGGCCAAATGTTGCTAACTCGGGCAGATCTTGAAGACCGTGAACGTTTCTTGAATGCCAGAGATACACTTCAAGCATTACTTGATAACGGTATTATTCCTGTTATTAATGAAAATGATGCGGTAGCGACTGCGGAAATTAAAGTGGGCGATAACGATAACTTATCGGCTCTTGCCGCAATTTTAGGCGATGCTGACAAACTTTTATTACTGACCGATATCGAAGGTTTGTATGATGCAGACCCCCGCAGTAATCCTGATGCTAAGTTGATCCCAGAAGTTTATGGTGTTAATGACGAATTACGTAAAATGGCGGGTGATAGTGTAAGTGGTTTAGGGACAGGCGGAATGGCAACTAAATTACAAGCTGCGGATGTTGCTGGTCGAGCGGGTATTGATGTTATCATTGCCGCGGGTAATAAGCCGGATGTAATCAGTGCTGTAATTGAAAATATTCCTGTGGGGACAAGGTTCTACGGACAAAAAAATCCAATGGAGAACCGTAAACGCTGGATTTTTGGTGCGCCAGCCGCAGGTGATGTTTATATTGATGATGGCGCACAGCTTGCCATCTTAGAAAAAGGCAGCTCATTATTGCCTAAAGGTATTAAGAAAATCGAAGGTGATTTTTCACGAGGTGCAGTGATCCGAATTCGTAATATGGTCGGAAAAGACTTAGCTCATGGTGTGAGCCATTACAATAGCGATGCACTGCGCATGATTGCGGGTCATCATTCACAAGAAATTGGTCGCATACTTGGCTATGAACATGGCTCAGTTGCTGTTCATCGCGATGATATGATAGTGAGTTAATTATGTTAGAGAAAATGGGTAAAGCGGCACGAGTGGCCTCATGGCAATTAGCGCAATTAAGCACAAAACAAAAAAATGCAGCCCTTGAGCAAATTGCTGATTTATTAGAACAAGAAAGTGCAGTTATTTTGTCTGCTAATCAGCAAGACATGAAACTGGCGAAAGACAGTGGCATGACTGAGGCATTACAAGATCGTTTGTTATTGACCGAAGCTCGCCTAAAAAATATTGCTGATGATGTTAGGCAGGTTTGCCAATTAGCAGACCCTGTTGGTCAAATTATTGATGGCAGCTTACTTGATAGTGGCCTAGATTTACAACGTCGCCGAGTTCCTCTTGGGGTTATTGGTGTGATTTATGAAGCTCGCCCGAACGTTACTGTTGATGTCGCTTCCTTGTGCTTAAAAACAGGTAATGCGGTTATTTTGCGTGGTGGAAAAGAGACTCATAATACCAACCTTGCCGTTGTGAGTGTTATTCAACAAGCGCTTAAAAATAGCGGATTGCCTGCTGATGCAGTACAAGCAATTAATAACCCTGATCGTGAATTGGTTGCTCAGCTACTAAAATTAGATAGTTATATCGATATGCTGATACCACGAGGTGGCGCTGGTTTACATCGATTATGTCGTGAACAATCAACGATCCCAGTCATAACGGGTGGTATTGGTGTTTGCCATACTTTTGTCGATGAATCCGTTGATTTTGATAAAGCACTCAGTGTGATAGTCAATGCTAAAGTTCAGCGTCCAAGTGCGTGTAATTCACTTGAAACATTATTAGTGCATCAAAGTATTGCAGCTGATTTTATGCCGCGATTGAGTGAAGTCATGGCACAAAAACAAGTCACCTTACATGCCAGTGAGCAGGCTATGCCTTTCTTACAGCAAGGGCCAGCTAAGGTTATTGATGTTAAACCTGAAAATTTAATTGATGAGTGGTTATCGCTTGATCTGAATGTTGAGATTGTGGCTGATATAGATGCGGCGATTGACCACATTCGACATTATGGTACCTCTCATTCAGATGCGATTTTGACTGAATCGCTGAGTCAGGCAAATTATTTTGTTCATCGGGTAGATTCCTCAGCGGTTTACGTTAATGCGAGCACACGTTTTACCGATGGTGGGCAATTTGGTTTAGGTGCTGAAGTTGCTGTGAGTACGCAAAAATTACATTCACGAGGCCCTATGGGGCTTGATGCACTAACGACCTATAAGTGGATTGGCTACGGTGATTTTCTTAGCCGTGCTTAACGCGTAAACTGTTATAACGAGAGCTACACTAAGGTGTAGCTTTATTTTTTTATTGTTTGCCGTTTTTGACCGCCACTGATTAACAGCTGTGTGGCAGATGTAACGTAACAATCATGATGGGATGAATTTTGATGTTTTACATTATAGGTCCAAGAGGTTCAGGAAAGACAACAATCGGCAAGCGTTTAGCTGAGCATAAAGGGTATCAATTTGTCGATACTGACAAACTTATCTTAGAACATGCAGGTAAAAGTATTGCTGAAATTGTTGCTCAACATGGATGGGCGTATTTTCGACATCTAGAAAGCGAGATATTACAATCAATTAAGCAAGACAAAACGATTGTTTCGACCGGTGGTGGAATTATTCTTTCTGAAGAAAACCAGCGGATTATGCGTGATAACGGCACTGTGATTTATTTGAGTGCAGATCCAGCAATATTGGCGCAGCGGTTAGCCGCAGAACCTCAAGAAGATCAACGCCCTAGCTTGACTGGAAAGTCTTTATTAGAGGAAATAGAAGAAGTGATGCAGCTAAGAGAGCCTATTTACCTAGCTACAGCGCATCATGTTGTTGATGCCACTCAACCTATAGATGTTATTATTCAACAAGTGAAAGATTTAACATAAATGCTTTACCGTTTAATCACACTTTCGGAATAAACTACTTAGTATCATAAGTAATATCGCGACATAATCATGATTGTATAATTATTCACTAATTCATAAAGCATCGTCATAATATAGGGATTCATTATGTTGGCAAAAATTGTCAAAACCATACTTAGATTTTTATTTCGAGTTCAAGTTATTGGCGACGCTAAGGAATTTAATCAAGATAAATGTTTGATTACACCTAATCATGTTTCCCTTCTTGATGGTGTTTTAGTCGCTTTATTTTTGCCTGTAAAACCCGTATTTGCTGTCTATTCTACATTTGCGACACCGCGAATGATTAAGTTATTAAAGCCTTATGCTGATATTGTTCCTCTCGATCCCGCTAACCCTTTAGGTATTAGAACGTTAGTCAAAGAAGTCGATAAAGGGCGTCCAATTGTTATTTTTCCGGAAGGGCGCATCTCTGTTCATGGCTCTTTGATGAAAATCTATGAGGGTGCTGCATTTGTGGCGGCTAAATCCCAAGCTAAAGTTGTCCCAATTCGTATTGAAGGGGCTGAACGTAGTCATTTTGGATATCTAAAGGGGATTATTCCGCTTAAATGGTTCCCTAAAATCACGTTGCATATTTTACCCGCTCAAACAATCCCAATGCCTGATGCACCTAAATCGGTTGAACGCCGTAGCCTTGCAGGGGAACATCTTTATCAAATAATGAAGTCGGCGCGTATGGCTTGTCGACCACAAATGACATTAGTTGAAGCTTTCATCGATAGTGTGCAACGCTTTGGTCGATGCACTCCATGTATTGAAGATATTGCGTTCAAAGAAGATTCTTACCAAGGCCTACTAAAAAAAACCTTGGGTGTGGGGCGCATTATCGAACGCTACACAAAAGAAAATGAGCGTATTGGTCTATTGCTACCGAATGCAACCGTTACTGCTGCTGCTATATTTGGCGCATTAATGCGGGGGCGAGTGCCTGCCATGCTGAATTATACCGCAGGTAGCCATGGAATTAGTAATGCATTAAAAGCCTCTGCGGCAAACGTGGTCTTTACTTCTCGTCAGTTTTTAGAAAAAGGCAACTTGACCTATATTCCTCAGCAAGTGCCGGAAGCAACTTGGATTTATCTTGAAGATTTAAAAGATACCGTCACTTTGCAAGATAAGATTTGGATTGTTAAACATTTATTTTCACCCCGTAAGGCAATAATCCCTCGCAAAGTTGATGATGAAGCTATCGTACTGTTTACCTCTGGCTCAGAAGGTACGCCAAAAGGGGTGGTTCATAGTCATGCAAGCTTGTTAGCGAACGTTGAGCAAATTAAAACCATTGCAGACTTCACTCCGCGCGATCGCTTTATGTCATCACTGCCATTATTTCATGCATTTGGTTTGACGGTGGGTTTGTTTATCCCTCTCTTTTCCGGTAGCCGCGTATTTCTCTATCCAAGCCCTTTGCATTACCGAATTATTCCTGAGTTGGTTTACGATAAAAACTGTACCGTTTTATTTGGTACTTCGACCTTTTTAGGTAATTATGCCCGTTTTGCTCATCAATATGATTTTGCTCGCTTGCGTTATGTCGTTGCTGGTGCTGAAAAATTATCAGATAGCACCAAAAAAATCTGGTTTGAAAAATTTGGTATTCGTATTCTTGAAGGCTACGGCGTGACCGAATGCGCACCTATAGTGTCAATCAATGTGCCAATGGCAACCAAAGAAGGCTCTGTGGGACAGATCTTGCCAGGAATGGAAGCTCGAATCATCCCACTTTCAGGTATAGAAAAAGGTGGAAAGTTGCAACTCAAAGGCCCGAATATCATGAAAGGCTATTTGCGTGTTGAAGCGCCGGGTATTCTAGAAACGCCGAGTGCTGAAAATGCACAGGGTGAGCGAGAGCCAGACTGGTACGATACTGGTGATATTGTTGAATTAGATAAAAGAAATTACTGCACCATTAAAGGTCGAGTAAAACGTTTTGCAAAACTTGCAGGCGAAATGGTTTCTTTGGAAAGTATCGAACAAATGATCTTTAGCATGTCACCGAATGCACAGCACGGAGTTGTTACTAAACCAGATAGTAGTAAAGGCGAAGCACTCGTTTTATTTACTACCGATAAGCAATTAGACCGTAGTGCATTATCTACGGCGGCTAAAAGTAAAGGGTTAACTGAACTTGCCGTTCCTCGTGATATCCGTTGGGTAAAAGAACTTCCTGTATTAGGTAGCGGAAAAACTGATTTTGTTACGCTAAAACAAATGGCTTTGAAGGATGAATAAAATGGAAGATTTAGCGCAAAAGGCTCCGTTATTAAGTCGAGGGATGAAGGCTGTACTAGCTTCACAATTTCTTTCTGCTTTTGCGGATAACGCATTGTTATTTGCAATTTTGGCGCAGCTCAAGGCTGAGTTTTATCCAGAATGGAGTCATCCAATACTGCAAATGGTTTTTGTTTTTACCTATATCGTATTAGCACCTTTTGTCGGCCAAATCGCAGATCGGTTTTCAAAAGGCCGAGTCATGTTGTTTTCTAATATCTTTAAATTTATTGGTGCGCTTGGTATCTGTGTCGGAGTCAATCCATTCTTATGTTATGGATTAGTGGGAATAGGTGCTGCATCTTATTCACCTGCTAAATACGGGATATTAGGTGAATTAACTGGGGGGGATAACCTGGTTAAGGCCAATGGCATGATGGAAGCTTCAACTATTGCGGCAATCCTTGTTGGTTCAGTCGTAGGTGGAATGTTATCTGATATCAATCTCATGCTTGCACTTGGCACCTGCGCTGCATTATATGCGCTCGCCGTTGTGGTCAACTTTTTCATTCCGCATCTTGCTGCCGCAAGACCGGCTAAGGGTTGGAATTTCAAACAACTTTTAATCGATTTTTTATCTGCTTGTCGTATATTGTGGGCGAATCAAGAAAGTCGTTTCTCTTTGGTAGGTACAAGCTTGTTTTGGGGGGCTGGTGTCACGTTACGTTTTTTATTAGTGGCATGGGTACCTATTGCTCTTGGGTTACAAGATAACACAACGCCAACAGTCCTTAATGCGATGGTTGCTGTGGGAATTGTTGCTGGGGCAGGGCTTGCCGCTAAATTTATCACACTTAAAACAGTTTATCGTTGTATTCCTGCTGGTATTGTTATTGGTGTGATGGTTATCTTACTTTCGTTACAAACTAGCCTATTACCTTCCTATTTTATTCTCATTGTTCTTGGGATATTTGGCGGTTTATTTGTCGTTCCTCTTAATGCGTTATTGCAAGAGAAAGGAAAAGAAACTGTCGGTGCAGGTAATGCCATCGCTGTTCAAAATTTAGGTGAAAATAGTGCAATGCTAATTATGTTAGGATTGTATTCACTGGCAATAAAAGTAGGATTGTCGGTAGTTCATGTGGGAATTGGCTTTGGTGCGGTATTTACTATCGCTATTGCAGGATTATGGATTTGGGATCGCGCTCGTAAAAAAGTTTAAATAAAGGTGTACAACAAAATGGTCGATGAGAAGCAACTCGAAATATTAAGTATTCAGATTGGCAAATTACTCTTGCAACAAGGTAAAACAGTCACCACTGCGGAGTCTTGTACTGGAGGATGGATAGCTAAAGTACTTACGGATATTGCAGGTAGCTCAGCCTATTTTCATCGTGGTTTTGTAACATACAGTAATGATGCAAAGCACCAAATGATTGGTGTACAAAATGAATTATTTCAGCAATTTGGTGCGGTAAGTGCACAAGTTGTATCTGAAATGGCAACAGGCGCACTAAAAGAAGCCGCGGCTGATTATGCTGTATCTGTGAGTGGTATTGCAGGTCCTGATGGCGGTAGTATAGAAAAACCAGTTGGGACCGTTTGGTTTGGTTTTGCTCAAAAACAAGCTGATGGAAGCAGTGATGTGATAACAAAACAGTGCTTGTTTCAAGGTGATAGAAATCAAGTTCGTTTAGAATCAACGTGTTATGCACTTGAGTTTCTTTTACAGATCATAAGTAAAAAATCTTCTTGATACTGTATGATTATACAGTATACTTGGTTCCAACAAATTAAATCCAATCGTTTTATCGCAGTGGTTAATATCATTGCACTTAGGGAGTGAACATGGCTATTGATGAAAACAAACAAAAAGCACTTGCTGCGGCACTTGGTCAAATTGAAAAGCAATTTGGTAAAGGTTCTATTATGCGCCTTGGTGAAGACCGCACAATGGATGTTGAAACTATCTCAACAGGCTCTTTATCACTCGACGTTGCACTAGGTGCTGGTGGTTTACCATTAGGGCGTATTGTTGAAATCTATGGCCCTGAATCTTCAGGTAAAACAACGCTGACATTACAAGTTATTGCATCAGCTCAACGTAGTGGTAAAACATGTGCGTTTATCGATGCTGAGCATGCTCTTGACCCTATCTATGCTAAAAAGCTAGGCGTTGATATCGACAACTTGCTTTGTTCTCAACCGGACACTGGTGAGCAAGCATTAGAGATTTGTGATGCACTGACACGCTCTGGCGCTGTAGATGTTATCATTGTTGACTCCGTTGCCGCTTTAACACCAAAAGCAGAAATTGAAGGTGAAATTGGCGATTCACATATGGGCCTTGCTGCTCGAATGATGAGCCAAGCGATGCGTAAGCTTGCGGGTAACCTGAAAACATCAAATACACTTTTAATCTTTATCAACCAAATTCGTATGAAAATTGGTGTGATGTTCGGTAACCCAGAAACTACAACGGGCGGTAATGCACTGAAGTTCTATGCATCTGTACGTTTAGATATTCGCCGCATTGGCGCTGTAAAAAATGGTGACGAAATCGTTGGTAGCGAAACGCGTGTCAAAGTGGTGAAAAATAAAATTGCTGCGCCATTTAAACAAGCAGAATTCCAAATCCTTTACGGTGAAGGTATTAATACCGTTGGTGAGCTGATTGACCTTGGTGTTAAACATAAGTTGATTGAAAAAGCAGGGGCTTGGTATAGCTACAAAGGCGAAAAAATTGGCCAAGGTAAAGCTAACTCAACAGTTTATTTGAAAGAACGCCCAGAAATCGCAAATGAAATCGATACGAAACTGCGTGAAATGTTATTAAACCACACTGGTGAATTTAATAGTGCAGCAACTGACTTCATCAGTGATTCTGATGAAGAGGAAACGACAGAGGAAATTTAATTCTAGTTTAGTTTTCTAATAAATCAGTCGGTTATAGACGCCACTCTAAAATGAGTGGCGTTTTTTTGTTTTTATCTATCATAATATTTATTTTCACTTATCATAATAATAGTTTATCGGGTTGTTTTTCTGTGGAAAAATACCGTGACCAGAGGTATAAACATACTTTCAGAAAATATCTAGACGCTTTACAATAAAAGCCGCAAATGGATGTATCTAAATTTTACTTCTAAATAAAGAGACTTTATTTTATTAGTCACTTTTTAATCGGAGAGTTGATTAGAGGTGATGTTACATTCCATCTCAACAATTCGTAATTCAGTTTTCAGCTTGTTATCGGGATAAATATGAGTAAAAGCACCGCTGAGATCCGTCAAGCGTTTCTCGACTTTTTTCATACGAAAGGTCATCAAGTGGTCGCCAGCAGTTCGCTAGTGCCAAATAATGACCCTACTTTATTGTTCACTAACGCAGGGATGAACCAGTTCAAAGATGTATTTCTTGGCCTGGATAAAAGAGCATATTCCCGAGCGACAACCGCACAACGTTGCGTGCGAGCAGGTGGTAAACACAACGACCTAGAAAACGTAGGTTATACAGCACGTCACCATACCTTCTTTGAAATGTTAGGTAACTTCAGTTTCGGCGACTATTTCAAGCATGAAGCGATACAATTTGCTTGGGAATTATTAACCAGTGAAGATTGGTTTAATCTACCGAAAGAAAGACTGTGGGTTACTGTATACGCGACAGATGATGAAGCTTATGACATCTGGAATAAAGAAATTGGCATTCCAGTTGAACGCATAATTCGTATTGGCGATAACAAAGGTGCTCCATACGCGTCTGATAACTTTTGGCAGATGGGCGATACGGGGCCATGTGGTCCTTGCACTGAAATTTTCTACGATCATGGTGATCACATTTGGGGTGGACCGCCTAATAGCCCTGAAGAAGACGGTGATCGCTATATTGAGATCTGGAATCTTGTTTTCATGCAATTTAACCGTCAATCAGACGGTACGATGGAACCGCTACCTAAACCATCAGTTGATACAGGAATGGGCTTAGAGCGCATTTCAGCAGTACTACAGCATGTAAATTCTAACTATGATATTGATATTTTCCGCGAATTAATTTCAGCCGCTGCAAATGCGACAGGTGCAAGTGATCTTTCTAATAAATCATTGCGCGTGATTGCTGACCATATTCGTTCGTGTGCATTCTTAGTTAGCGATGGTGTCATTCCGTCGAATGAAGGGCGTGGTTATGTACTTCGTCGTATTATTCGCCGTGCGGTACGTCATGGTTATATGCTAGGTGCGAAAGAGACATTTTTCTACAAATTAGTCGCGCCGTTAGTTAAAGTCATGGGCTCAGCTGCGGATGAACTTCAACGTCAACAAGCGATGGTAGAAAAAGTTCTTAAAACAGAAGAAGAGCAATTTGCACGCACGTTAGAGCGTGGTTTGCAATTACTTGATGACGAATTAGCTTCTTTAAAAGGCGACACCCTAGAAGGTGAAGCGGCATTCCGTCTATATGATACTTACGGCTTTCCTATTGATTTAACGGCAGATGTTTGTCGTGAGCGTAATATCAAAGTAGATGAAGAAGGTTTTGAGCGTGCAATGGAAGATCAGCGCCGTCGCGCAAGAGAATCTAGCGGTTTTGGCGCGGATTATAACTCATTGATTAAAGTTGAAAAAAGAAGTGAGTTTTCAGGTTATCAAGAGGATAAGCAACAAGCGACAATCACTGCACTTTATAAAGATGGTCAGCCTGTTGATTCTTTAAATGTAGGTGAAGAAGGCATTGTAATCCTTGATAAAACTGCATTTTATGCAGAGTCAGGTGGTCAGGTTGGTGATACTGGTATCTTGAAAAATGATAGTGGAAACTTTGTTGTTACAGATACTCAGAAATATGGTCAGGCAATCGGTCATATTGGTAAGGTGACAACGGGTTCGTTGGTTATCAATCACCGTATAAATGCTGAAATTGATAGTGAAAGACGTAATGCTATTCGCTTAAATCACTCAGCAACACACTTATTACATGCTGCACTGCGCCAAGTTTTAGGTGAACATGTTTCACAAAAAGGCTCATTAGTTAACGATAAATACCTGCGCTTCGATTTTTCGCATTTTGAAGCCATGACGCAGGACCAATTACGTCAAGTAGAAGATATTGTTAATGCTCAAATCCGTCATAATTCAGTAATTGAAACAGAATTGATGGATTTAGAGGGGGCAAAAGCAAAAGGTGCTATGGCATTATTTGGTGAGAAATATGATGAGCGTGTGCGAGTATTGAGCATGGGCGATTTTTCTATCGAATTATGTGGTGGTACACATGCTAGCCGCACGGGTGATATTGGTTTATTCCGTATCTTGAGTGAATCAGGTACCGCAGCAGGCGTTCGTCGTATAGAGGCCACAACAGGCTCAACGGCGATTGAAAGTGTTCACAGTCAATCTGAGCAACTTGCCGCAATTGCTCATTTATTGAAAGGTGACATGAATAGCTTGGTTGAAAAAGTTAAGTCTGCATTAGATAAATCTCGTCAACTCGAAAAAGAAATTTTACAACTTAAAGACCAGCAAGCTTCCCAAGAAAGTGCTTCATTAAGTAGCAAAGCAAAAGATATTAAGGGTGCTAAGTTACTCGTTAGCCAATTAAGTGACACTGAACCTAAACTATTAAGAACCATGGTTGATGACCTGAAAAATCAGTTGAAGTCAGCGATTATCGTGCTTTCAACAACGAGTGGTGATAAAGTCAGTGTGATTGTTGGTGTAACTAATGATTTGACTGCTAAAGTTAAAGCAGGTGATTTGATATCTTATGTTGCACAGCAAGTTGGTGGTAAAGGTGGTGGACGCCCAGATATGGCTCAAGCTGGAGGTAATGACGTTAATGCGTTACCGGCGGCTATGGCGAGTGTCGAAGAATGGGTTGCTTCACGACTATAACAGCTTGTCTAAATTGCCTCATCATTTTATGAGGCAATTTTAATCTGTTGCAGCATTGTTAAAGTGTTGCGGGTAGTGCTATATTTTGCTTGTAAATAATTAGAATGCTTGCCTTGATGGCATCAATGCTTTAGGTGAATGTCATTGCTTTACGTTTTCACGGTGTGTGATGGACAATAGCGGGGATACCTAGAGACCCGACTCTTTTAATATTTCAAGGAGCAAAGAATGCTTATTCTGACTCGTCGAGTTGGTGAAACACTCATGATAGGCGATGAGGTAACAGTTACTGTATTGGGCGTCAAAGGCAACCAAGTTCGTATTGGTGTTAATGCCCCAAAAGAGGTTTCTGTTCACCGTGAAGAAATTTATCAACGGATCCAGGCCGAAAAGACTCAACCAGATAATCAATAATAATGAATAAGCGTCCAGTTATTGACCACACAGCATGAATGGGCGCTTGTCTTACTCCTTAAATTCAATTCAACAAACTTAATTTCTAAGTCTTTATTAGTGAAATTTAATGCCTTTGAGTCGTTAGCAAATAAATTTGCGGGCTGCTATCAATTCTATTTCTTTCTTTTTTATTTTTCTTTAGCTTAAGATTTGGCCGATTTTAGATGGTTAATCAAAATAATGCGATTAATTACTCATTTTGGGTGCGCTGTTTTTATTCATAAAGTTATACAGATAACAGCGGATAAATATGTATTTCGGTGTTAAACTAAGCATCTTGCTTGTGAAATGTGCAAACAGACACTGGAATGCAAAAAGTTTAGAGAAATTGTTTGACTTCTAAGTGTAGGAAAGTAATATGTGCGCCACACAGAGACGAGATGTTTGAAAAAACAAATCGTGTGTAACTAAAATATGGTGAGGTGGCCGAGAGGCTGAAGGCGCTCCCCTGCTAAGGGAGTATGCGGTCAAAAGCTGCATCGAGGGTTCGAATCCCTCCCTCACCGCCATTTTAGATTGTGCATCCGTAGCTCAGCTGGATAGAGTACTCGGCTACGAACCGAGCGGTCGGAGGTTCGAATCCTCCCGGTTGCACCATATTCAACCCTATGAGTAAATCTGATGGGGTTTTATTTTGGTTTTAAAATGCCAAAATAGAGTAAAAATTAAAAGTAAGTTTTGATAAAGAAATAAGTTTTAAACGACATGCATCCATAGCTCAGCTGGATAGAGTACTCGGCTACGAACCGAGCGGTCGGAGGTTCGAATCCTCCTGGATGCACCATTTCTTGGCTAGAAAATCTAGTATATCAATATAATATTTACCCTTAATTTGTTATTCCTGAGAGTCGATTGATTATCGACATAAAAAATTATGCATCCGTAGCTCAGCTGGATAGAGTACTCGGCTACGAACCGAGCGGTCGGAGGTTCGAATCCTCCCGGTTGCACCATCATTAAAAAACTCCTCATATTGAGGAGTTTTTTTTATCTAAAATTTTGCATATCACATTCACTTACCTATCTATTACACCATTCATCGATAAACCACACATCTAGACAGCGACAATTTATGTGATTTAAGCTAAAGTAATTGCCTTAATAACATAAAACTAAATCACAGGCGGGAGGTCGATTTGATCCCGGACGTATCTAAAGCGCTCTCATGGTTAGAGGCGCACCCAAAAGCACTCAATGGCATTCAACGCGGTATTGAGCGTGAAACCTTGCGTGTTACTCCAACAGGTTCTATTGCAGAGACATTGCATCCTGAAGCGCTGGGAAAGGCGCTAACACATAAATGGATCACGACAGATTTTGCAGAGTCGTTACTTGAGTTTATTACACCTGTAGATAAAAGCATCAGCCATAACTTAGCATTTTTGAGAGATTTGCATCGTTATACTGCTCGTCATCTTAAAGATGAAAGAATGTGGCCTTTGAGTATGCCGTGCTTTATTGAAAGCGAAGGAAAAATTACGCTTGCTCAATATGGTTCTTCCAATGTCGGACGTTTTAAAACACTTTATCGTGAAGGGTTAAAAAATCGTTACGGTGCATTGATGCAGACAATTGCAGGGGTGCATTATAATTTCTCTTTACCTATTGAGTTTTGGCAAGCTTGGGCAGGGGTAGAAGACGAAGAAAGCGGTAAAGATAAGATTTCTGATGGCTATTTGCGCCTTATTAGAAACTACTATCGCTTTGGGTGGGTTATTCCATACTTATTCGGCGCATCACCCGCTATTTGTGGCTCTTTCCTTAAAGATAGAGACACCATGCTAACTTTCAATAAAACCGAATGTGGTACGTATTACTTGCCATATGCGACATCATTGCGAATGAGCGATCTTGGTTATACCAATAAATCTCAAAGTGATTTAAACATCACGTTTAATCATTTAGAGGAATATGTCGAAAGTCTTAAAAAAGCGATTCACAAGCCATCTGAAGAATTTAAACAACTTGGTGTGAAGAAAGAGGGTAAGTACATTCAGTTAAATACGAATGTGCTACAAATTGAAAATGAGTTATACGCACCAATTCGTCCTAAGCGTGTGCCAAAAGGCAGCGAATCGCCTTCGGATGCGCTAATCCGCGGTGGTATTGAATATATTGAAGTGCGTTCTCTCGATATCAACCCATTTAGTGCAATTGGTGTAAATGAAACACAAGCTCGATTTGTTGATCTATTCTTAATATGGTGCGTACTTGCTGATGCACCTGAGATGAATGCTCAGGAGTTAGATTGTAGTCGTCAAAATTGGAATCGAGTGATCCTTGAAGGTCGAAAACCGGGACAAGTAATTGGTTTAGGCTGTGGTAGTGAAGTTAAGCCTCTCGTTGAAGTCGGACAGCAACTTTTTAAAGATCTTATTCGTGTTGCTGAAGTTTTGGATACTTGCTGTGATGAAAAATATCAGGAAGTTTGTCATCAGTTCGTGGCGATGTTTGAAGATCCAACTTTGACATATTCGGCATTAGTGATGGATGAAATGTTGGATAAAGGGATCGGTGGTTATGGTTTAGAACTAGCTGAGAAATATTTTGAGCAGTTAATTAATGAACCTTACGAAGTGATCACAGAAGCGCAATTTGAACAAGCTCGATTGGCTTCAATTGAAAAGCAAGCGTTGATGGAACAAAACGAAACGGAAAGTTTTGAAGACTACCTGCATACGCACGCAGGACGTTAAAAGAAAATGGCCACATTAAGTGGCCAAATAAAAAATCTTAGAGAATCAGGGATGATAATAAAAATGTGCGTCTTTCAGTAATTCAGACTGCGTATTTTTTAAATAGTTTCATTTATTCTATAAATATTTTTTTATCTTCTAGGAGGTCACGAAATGCCGTTATTAGACAGTTTTACTGTAGATCATACGCGTATGGCTGCACCTGCTGTTCGCGTGGCAAAAACCATGCAAACGCCGAGCGGTGATACGATCACCGTATTCGATTTGCGTTTTACCGTTCCAAATCAAGAAGCAATGACTGAAAAAGGGACTCATACTCTAGAGCATTTGTTTGCAGGTTTCATGCGTGACCATCTAAATGGTAATGGTGTTGAAATTATTGATATCTCGCCAATGGGATGTCGTACAGGCTTTTATATGAGTTTAATCGGTCAGCCTGACGAGCAACGTGTTGCAGATGCTTGGAAAGCCGCTATGCAGGATGTTTTGAACGTCAAAGATCAAAATAAAATTCCTGAATTAAATATTTATCAGTGTGGAACTTGCCAGATGCACTCATTGGAAGAAGCACAGCAAATCGCCCGTAATGTGATTAATACAAAAATTGGTATTAATAAAAACGACGACTTAGCACTTCCAGAAGATAAGTTAGCGCAATTACATGTTTAATTATTGGATACAATAATTGATTCAAAAAGATAGAGCCTTAAATCATTTAAGGCTCTATTTGTATGAAATAGCGTAACAAATCAAACAAGTTAAAATTCAGGAGGTTGAGCATTGAATGCTAATGGACTGATCCTTACCTGTTTGACGATATTATCACTTACTAGCAAGACCTCGATAACATAGCGGCCAATCAAAATTTGCTCATTTGGTTGAGGAATATCGCCAATAGCCTCTAACACCATCCCGTTAATGGTCCTAGGACCCTCTATAGGGAGATTCCAATCAAAAGCCTTATTCAGCTCGCGAATATTAGCCGAGCCATCCACAAGTACGCTACCGTCGCTTTGAGGCATAACTTCTTCTGCTAAAGACGGAGACATTGAAGTTGTAAAGTCACCCACTATTTCTTCCAGAATATCTTCAACGGTAATTAGGCCTTGGATCTCACCATACTCATCAACAATAATCCCAAGTTTTTCTTTGTTATGTTGAAAGTTAACAAGCTGAAGATTTAAGGGAGTGCTGTTGGGAATAAAATAAATATTATCAGCGGCTTTGATTAAATTTTGCTTATTAAATTCTTGTTTTTCTACCATTAATCGATAGGCTTCACGTACCCGGAGAATACCGATAGCATCATCAAGAGAATCACGATAAAGCACAATACGGCCATGAGGCGAGTGGGTAAGCTGCCTGACAATTGATTTCCAATCATCATTGACGTCAATCCCAACAATTTCATTCCTTGGTAGCATGATGTCACCGACAGTGACCTTGTCTAAATCTAGGATAGAAATCAACATGTCCTGATTTCGACGGCTTAATTTATTTTTTGATTCATTAACAATTGTTCGCAGTTCTTCTTTATTAACTGCATCACTGCGAATCACCAATGATTTTATGCCACAACAACGCATAAAGATGGCCGTAATTGCATTGAACATCCATACAATTGGCGTCATGATTTTTTGAAGTGGTTTTAATATATAACTGCTTGGAAAGGCTATCTTTTCAGGATAGAGCGCCGCGATGGTTTTAGGCATGACTTCAGCAAAAACTAAAATAACAAAGGTGAGAATACCCGTTGCTATAGCAACACCAGCATTACCATAGAGGCGTATACCGATGATTGTTGCAAGCGCAGATGCGACAATATTAATGAGGTTATTACCGATAAGCACAAGGCTTAATAGCTTATCGGGGTGCTGTAATAGTTTTTCGACGCGTATTGCAGAGCGATTGCCTTGCTTAGCTAAGTGCTTTAAACGATAGCGGTTTAGCGTCATCATGCTAGTTTCTGATGCAGAGAAGTAGGCTGATGAAAAAATTAAAACTATCAGTATGATGATTAGCGTACTTGTAGACACATCATCCAAAACAAGATTCCTTATTGCGATTTATCGGCATAATTGAGTATTAAGCCAAAAACTAAGCGATCATAAATTGTTGTAACAGACGGTTACCGAAAAAAGCCATGGTTAAAATAATTGAGCCGGCAACATGGAAAAATAAAACTCGTTTCCCTCGCCATCCACCATGGAAATGTCCCCAAAGCAGGGTGATATAAACAAACCATGCAATAACTGATAACACAGATTTATGAATATTTTCTTTATCGAAAATATTATCCATATAAACAAATCCAGTACACAGTGTCAGGGTCAACAAAATTACCCCGACTTGGGTGATATGAAACATTTTTCTTTCAACAACCATCATTGGTGGCATATCAGAACTAAACTTAAGTGTCTTATTTTTAAGCTGATGGTCAATAATTGCCACTTGAAATGCGTATAAAGCCGCAATGAGTAAGGTCGCATAACTTAATAATGCTAAACCGATATGAATAAATAATGGTGTGCTGGCTTCTAAGTGTGTAATAAATTCGCCAGGCATGATGGTTGAAAGCATCAGGTTGATAATCGCAAAACTATAAACGACAGGTGTTAAATACCAAGCTCGTCCCCAGTAGGAGACAACAGTCATAATCACACACATCAGTAAACTAACCGCAGAACCCAAATTGAGTAATGTGAGGTTTTGTCCTTCAGACTCACTAAAGATGAGTAGTTTTAGAGTAATAGCATGAGTTATCAGCGCGATAATGGCTAATAAAAGAGCTAGTCGGCGATATAGAGGCTGCTTACGAACCTGACTAGGAACAATCAGCAGTAGGCTGATCATGTATGTACAAACTGCTATGACTGCAAATACGGGCATAGTATAGTGTCGTTATTCATTTTTAGTGGAAAGTTATTTACAGTATAACTCGTGCAAGGGTAGGCTCCAACCATTGGTCGCTTGAACGACGTATAATTAGTTGTAGATAGCATTTCATGATACTGCTTAATTGATCATCAATGATAAAAGTAAATCCATAATAACCTGTAAAATCAGATCAAAACACAGAGCAGCGGAAAAACATCGGATATGATACACTAGCCAAATTATTTTTAGGGTTAGTTTTTGCTGTAATCGATTTACATATTGGATTAATGATAAGCAAATCGTTATTTTTTAATTATGACATCAAATACCTTGTAATGTAGAACCCGTATTTAATGACTTGTAATTAATCGTATTAGCAACCATATCAGGTTGTAACTTAGGCCCATAAACAGAATTGAGCTAATACATATGTTTGATAATTTAACTGACAGACTATCGCGCACTTTGCGCAATATCAGCGGGCGCGGACGTCTGACTGATGAAAACATTAAAGATACATTGCGCGAAGTGCGTATGGCTTTACTTGAAGCCGACGTCGCTTTACCAGTTGTTCGTGATTTTATTCAGAAAGTTAAAGATAGCGCAGTAGGGCAAGACGTCAATAAAAGTCTTACTCCTGGTCAAGAGTTCATTAAAATCGTTCAAAATGAACTTACGCGCGCGATGGGAGAAGAAAACCATCAGTTAAATTTATCTGCCCAACCGCCAGCTGTTGTTTTGATGGCAGGTTTACAAGGTGCGGGTAAAACAACTAGCGTTGCAAAACTGGGTAAGCACTTAAAAGAAAAACAAAAGAAAAAAGTTTTAGTGGTTTCTGCTGACGTTTATCGCCCTGCGGCGATTAAGCAGTTGGAAACATTAGCTGAATCAGTTGGTGTTGATTTTTTCCCTTCTGATACTCAAGAAAAACCCGTTACTATCGTACAAAAAGCATTAAAACACGCACAACTTCAGTTTTATGATGTGCTATTAGTGGATACTGCGGGTCGCTTGCACGTTGATGAAGCGATGATGGATGAAATTAAAGAAGTTCATCGTGTTATCAACCCAGTAGAAACATTGTTTGTCGTAGACGCGATGACTGGTCAAGATGCTGCCAATACTGCAAAGGCGTTTAATGAAGCACTACCACTGACCGGTGTTGTTTTAACTAAAGTCGATGGTGATGCTCGTGGTGGTGCGGCGTTATCTATTCGTGCTATTACTGGTAAGCCAATTAAGTTCTTAGGGGTTGGTGAAAAGACAGAAGCACTTGAGCCATTCTTCCCTGAGCGCGTTGCTTCCCGTATCCTAGGTATGGGCGATGTTTTATCTCTTATTGAAGAGATTGAGCACAAAGTTGACCGCGATGAAGCAGAAAAACTCGCTAAAAAGCTTAAAACAGGTGATGGCTTTGATTTAAACGACTTTTTAAGTCAGTTAAAACAAATGCGTAATATGGGTGGTATGGCAAGCATGATGAGCAAAATGCCAGGCATGTCCCAACTACCCGATAACGTTAAATCCCAAATGGATGATAAAATTACTGTTCGTATGGAAGCGATGATCAACTCAATGACGCGTAAAGAGCGTGCAAAACCTGAAATTATCAAAGGTTCACGCAAGCGTCGTATTGCAGCTGGTTCTGGTACAACAGTACAAGAGGTTAATCGCCTCTTAAAACAATTTGATGATATGCAGCGCATGATGAAAAAGATGAAAAAAGGCGGCTTAGCCAAGATGATGCGCGGTATGAAGGGTATGATGCCTCCGGGATTTCCGGGGCGTTAAGTAATAAAGCCTCAAACAATATGCACTTTTGGTTGATTTTTGCGTCAAAGTGAGTAAACTTTTCGGGCTTTTTATATAACAACCGGACTCTATCCCTCGATGGAGTCTGGTTGTTTTATTAACTAATGAGGATGTTATGGTAACAATTCGTTTATCTCGTGGCGGCGCTAAAAAACGTCCGTTCTATCAAATCGTTGTAACTGATAGCCGCAATGCGCGTGACGGTCGTTTTATCGAGCGTATCGGTTTCTTTAACCCGATCGCATCAGGTCAAGCAGAAGAACTACGTTTAGATCTTGACCGTATTGAGCACTGGGTTGGTTTAGGTGCAACTATTTCTGACCGTGTTTCACAACTGGTCAAACAAGCTAAACAAGCAGCTTAATCTGTCACGGTGGTAACAATGAGCAAGCAAACTAAACTACTGCCTCCTACGAACCCAATTATTTTGGGAAAACTAGGGGCCGCATATGGTATTCGTGGTTGGCTCAAAGTTTTTTCTTCCACCGAACATGCTGAAAGTATTTTTGAGTATCAACCTTGGTTTATCCAACGTTCAGGTCAATGGCAACATCTTGAGATTGAAGATTGGAAACATCACAACAAGGATGTCATTGTCAAGCTAAGTGGGTTTAATGACCGCGACGAAGCAACCCTTTTGACTAATTTTGAAATTGTCGTTGATTCATCTCAACTTCCTAAATTAGACAATAACGAGTACTACTGGAAAGACCTTATGGGCTGTCATGTAGTTACGTTAGAAGGGTATGACCTTGGTATCATTGTCGATATGATGGAAACTGGTTCAAATGATGTACTGGTTATCAAGGCGAATTTAAAAGATGCATTCGGTATCAAGGAACGGTTAGTTCCGTACCTTGATGGGCAGGTTATCAAGAATGTCGATCTCAATGCTAAACTTCTTGAAGTGGATTGGGATCCTGGTTTTTAAATCTCCGGTTGAACGGTGTTAATGAGTGGGACTAAGTCATGTGGATTGGTGTAATTAGCCTGTTTCCCGAAATGTTCCGCGCAATAACCGAGTACGGGGTAACTGGTCGGGCAGTTAAGAATGGCCTGCTGACTGTGTCGTGTTGGAATCCGCGAGATTTTACACACGATAACCATAAAACAGTCGATGATCGCCCCTATGGTGGTGGTCCAGGCATGCTGATGATGGTGCAACCGTTAAAGGATGCAATCCAGACAGCACGAACTGAGGCCGGTGCAGGTGCAAAGGTTATTTATCTTTCTCCTCAAGGGCGCAAACTTAGTCAAGACGGAGTTTGTGAGTTGGCAACAAGCGAGAAGTTAATTCTAGTTTGTGGCCGTTATGAAGGTATTGATGAGCGGATCATTCAAACCGAAGTTGATGAAGAATGGTCAATCGGTGATTACGTTCTCAGTGGTGGGGAACTCCCTGCTATGGTGTTGATAGACTCAGTCTCTCGGTTTATACCTGGAGTACTTGGGCATCAAGCCTCTGCTAAAGAAGATTCTTTTGCTGATGGCTTGTTGGATTGTCCTCACTATACTCGCCCTGAAGTGTTAGACGATATGCAGGTTCCGGAAGTACTACTTTCAGGGAACCATGCACGAATAAATAGCTGGCGCATGAAACAATCGCTTGGCCGAACCTGGCTTAGAAGACCTGATCTTCTGAAAAGCCTAGCTCTGACTGACGAGCAGAGGATGTTGCTGACTGAATTTCAAAATGAATATCAGTCTGAGCAACAAATGAATCTAGACAATTAAGTTGTCTAAACATATCAGTTTACCTAGGGTAAGAGAATTATTATGAGCAACATTATTAAACAAATTGAACAAGAGCAGATGAAGCAAGACTTACCTTCATTCCGTCCGGGTGATACCGTGGAAGTTAAGGTATGGGTCGTTGAAGGCTCTAAAAAACGTCTGCAGGCATTTGAGGGCGTGGTTATTGCTATTCGTAATCGCGGTCTGCACTCTGCATTCACTGTTCGTAAAATTTCTAACGGCGAAGGTGTTGAGCGTGTATTCCAAACTCACTCACCAGTCGTAGATAGCATCGCTGTTAAACGCCGTGGTGCTGTTCGCAGAGCTAAACTGTACTACCTGCGTGAGCGTTCTGGTAAGGCTGCTCGTATTAAAGAGCGTCTGAACGCCAAATAATACGCTTTCGCTACATCCGAAAGTTATAAGATAAGGCCCGCATCGTATGCGGGCCTTTTTATATTCGTCATATATTCGTCATATTTCGCGCCGTGGCGGTGTTGGCTTCATTCAGCCACGCAAGTCACATACTTGTGTATGTTCCCTGCGCTGTCTTCACTTTGCCGCCTAGCCACAACACGAACTATTTAGAATAAATATAAATAGAGTTAAGAAGTTATATTTCGCCCGCCGTGGCGGTGTTGGCTTCATTCAGCCACGCAAGTCACATACTTATGTATGCTCCCTGCGCTGTCTTCACTTTGCCGCCTAGCCACAACACGAACTATTTAGAATAAATAGAATAAATAGAATAAATATAAATAGAGTTAAGAAGTCATATTTCAAGTCATATCTGTGTTAGTAACATTTATTTGCACTAGTCCTCATGTACGCTCCTTGCGTCTCATTCATTTGCCTCCTTGCTACAACTTGAACTATTTGAATTATAGATTAGGCATAACCTTCTTCTTCACAATAACATTCTAAATAAATGTGATTTCGTTACTTTCTGTTTTTGTAAACTTAACTATACGATTTTTTGTTTAAAATCCACTTTTAAATATTTTAAATATTAATTTCAAGAAAAACTTATTTCTATTCAGTGCGTTATGCTTGTGTAATTAATTATTTACGGAGGTGGAAATATTTTACATCAATGGATTGAATTCTTTACGTACCATGGTATGTTATTGCTTACGCACTTAAACACAATATATAAATAATAAGCTAAATAGGTAAAAAAATGATCATGCAAAAAGATGTACTCAATAATGTGAATATTCAAGATGAACAGGTTCTTATTACTCCTGAAAGCCTGAAACATAAGTTTCCACTGAGTCACAACAATCTGCATGCCATTGCGACATCGCGTAAAATTATCGCTGATATAATTCATCAGCGTGATCCGCGCTTACTCGTGGTATGTGGTCCTTGCTCAATTCATGATGTAGATGCCGCTATTGAATATGGTGAGCGTTTACAAAGTCTAGCCGCAGAGTTAAGTGATAGCTTATATATTGTGATGCGTGTTTATTTTGAAAAACCTCGTACTACTGTGGGTTGGAAAGGATTAATCAGCGATCCTTTTATGGACGGTTCTTTTGAAATGGAAAAAGGATTACATATTGCCCGCGACTTACTGACAAGTTTAGTCAATATGGGATTACCGCTCGCGACAGAAGCACTAGATCCTAATAATCCTCAGTACTTAGGTGATTTATTTAGTTGGTCAGCTATCGGCGCTAGAACAACTGAATCGCAGACTCACCGAGAAATGGCTTCAGGCTTATCAATGCCAGTTGGTTTTAAAAACGGTACTGATGGTAGTTTATCAACTGCGATAAATGCGCTGAAAGCGGCTGCAATGCCACACCGTTTCATGGGAATTAATCAGTCAGGGCAAGTTTGTTTATTGCATACAAAAGGCAACGAGAACGGTCATGTGATCTTACGTGGCGGTAAAACACCTAATTACAGTGCTGAAGATATTGCTGCATGTGAAGCAGAAATGAAAAAAGCAGGGCTTGAACCGTCATTAATGGTCGATTGTAGCCATGGTAATTCAAATAAAGATTACCGTCGCCAGCCATTGGTTATTGATTCTATCATTGAACAAATAACTAATGGTAATGAGTCAATTACAGGTATTATGGTGGAAAGTCATATCAATGAGGGGAATCAAACCTCTGAACAGCCACGTGACACCATGAAATACGGTGTTTCTGTGACAGATGCTTGTATTGATTGGCAAACAACGGAATCTGTGTTGCGTAATCTACATCAAGCTATGTTACCTATGCTTGAACAACGCGCACGAAAATTAAGCAAAGTAAGCTAAGCAAGGTATTGGTATGTCTGTTGAATTATCCCATTTAAGGGACCAAATTGATGAGGTTGATAAATCTTTACTGGAATTATTGGCTAAGCGGTTACAGCTTGTTGCTGAAGTCGGTGAAGTAAAGAGTCAGCATGGATTACCAATCTACGTACCGGAACGCGAGTCGAGCATGTTAGCCGCTCGCCGTTTTGATGCCGAGCATATGGGGGTTCCGCCTGATTTAATTGAAGATGTGCTCAGACGGATTATGCGAGAATCTTATGCCCGTGAAAATGATAAAGGTTTTAAAACACTAAATCCATCTGCCGGTCCCATCGTTATCGTGGGTGGTGACGGTAAAATGGGACGATTATTTAATCGGTTACTCACTTTATCGGGATATCAGGTAAAAACCTTAGGTGAAAATGATTGGCCTCAAGCAAAATCTATCGTTGCTGGGGCAAGTGTGGTTATTATTAGTGTACCGATTCATTTGACGGTGAATGTCATTAATCAATTACCCACACTGGATAAAAGCACGATCCTTATTGATATTGCCTCGATAAAACAAAAACCATTAGAAGCAATGCTTACTGTTCATGAAGGCCCTGTTCTCGGGTTACACCCGATGTTTGGACCTGATGTCGATAGTGTGGCAAAACAAGTTTTTGCTTATTGTGATGGTCGAGATGCCGAGTCCTATCAATGGTTTCTTGAGCAATTATTAGTTTGGGGAGCTAGACTAAAAAAGATCACTGCTGAAGATCATGATAAGAATATGAGCTTTATCCAAGCATTGCGTCACTTTACGACTTTTGCTTATGGACAAAATTTAGCAAATGAAGAAGTCGATTTACAACAATTACTATCGCTTTCTTCACCTATTTATCGTTTAGAATTGGCGATGGTAGGGCGGTTATTTGCCCAAGATCCTCAACTATACGCAGATATCATTATGTCTTCAGATGAAAATGTTGAGCTTATTCGCCGCTACTATCGTTTATTAGGGCAATCGATTGAAATGCTCGAACGAAATGATAAGGCAGAATTTATAGAGCAATTTAATAAAGTTAGCCAGTGGTTTGGCGAAGATGCTCATCATTTTATGAAAGAAAGTCAGTCGTTATTGCAACGCGCTAATGATAATCGTAAATAATGTAATATTATAATATCCCTTAGGACAAAAGTGTCTCTAAGGGATAACGCATTTTTCTTTTCATTAATTATTTTTATGCTGAATTTCATTCCATATGATTAAATTTATTTAAAATAAGTAATTTTACTTATTATCATAGTTTATGGTGAATGAATCGATTGCCTTACTTCGCTATTGAATTAATCTATTGTATAAATTTAAATTAATCAATTTTTCAAATTGATATTTATAAATTAGTCGACTTATCTGATAAAGATCCCCCGATTTATACCGATAACACTATTCATTAAATGATGATAAGTGTGGTAACTATATGTCTTTTAAAAATCTTAAGATTAGTATTAAATTAACGATTGCATTCGGTGTATTTATAACCCTCATCGTTTTAAGTTCTATATTTTCATCGGTAAACTTAAGCCGAGCTAATGAAGGTATGCAACAAGTTCTATTTAAAAGTTATCCTATCGCATCGACAGCAGGGCAAATGATGGATAATTTTTATTCTTATATTGCTATGCAGCAACTTATTTTACTTGATGACCGCGGCAGCGATAAGCGCAAGGAAGAGTTGGCTAAAATTAGTCAAAATATTACTAGTCTCATTGATAAGCTCGATAATAGCGTAACAGATAGTCGCTCAAAAGAAGCATTATCTGATCTCCATCTTATTCGAAAACAATTCCATGAGTCACAAGCACGCATTATGGAATTATTGAATCAAAATAATCGTCAGGCTGCTATTGATGAAATGATGACAAAAACCTTGAGTATTCAGCGTGATTATCGTGAACAAATTCAAACGTTAATGTCAATTCAGGATTTGGATATGCAGGAGGTAGGGCATCAAGTTAATGAAGACTATGAAACAAATAAAGTTTTATTAGCAATATTGTCCTTTGTGAGTATCGCTATAGGTTGTGCAATGGGATGGTTTATAACGATCAGCATTACTCGCCCATTAGATAGCGCAGTTGGTTTTGCTCAAGCAATTGCGAGTGGTGATTTAACTAAAGATATTAAAATACAGTCTAAAGATGAAACAGGGGTTTTGTTGGAATCTCTTGTAGATATGAAAGCCCGGTTGCTGGAAATTGTACAAGAAATGCAAAATGGTTCTGAAAGTATTTCAGCTGCTGCGGGTCAAATAGTTGCAGGAAATCAAAATCTAGCGGCAAGAACTGAAGAACAAGCGGCTTCAGTAGAAGAAACAGCGAGCTCGATGGAGCAGATTACCTCAACGGTACAAAATACAACAGAGCACACTCATGAAGCGACCTCATTGGCAAACAATGCGGAGATCGCGGTAAAAGACAATGGTCGAATGATGATCCAGCTCACTGATAAAATGCGAGCTATCAATACCTCTTCAGCACAAATGACCGATATTATTAATTTGATTGATTCGATTGCATTTCAAACAAATATCCTTGCTTTAAATGCCTCGGTTGAGGCGGCAAGAGCTGGAGAACACGGGCGAGGTTTTGCTGTTGTTGCAGGAGAAGTGAGGTTGTTAGCACAAAAAAGTGCAGCTTCAGCAAATGATATTCGAGGTTTAATCGATAACTCATCATCTCAAGCTAAAGACGGTATGTCACTAGTCGAAAAGGCAAGTAACCAAATTCACGGTATGGTAGCGAGCGTACAAGAAATGAATGCATTGCTACAAGAAATTGGGCAGGCAAGTCGTGAACAAAGTGACGGTATCTCACAAATTAATAGTGCAGTAGGGCAGTTAGATTTAATGACGCAACAAAATGCAAGTTTAGTTGAAGAATCCGTTGTTGCCGCAGGCTCTCTTAATGAGCAAGCGTTTCATTTGAAAGAGCTAGCGAGCTATTTTCGTGTGAATTCAAAGCCTGTTACACAAGAGTAAAATTAAATTTTATATAATAAGCTGCCCTACTTATAGGGTTATAGGGCAGCTTATTTATTAAGGTATGATTTTCTCAGGTTCAACTGGCACAATATTTTCAGAAGGGTAGCATCCGAGTATTTTTATTGAACGAGTAATTGTCGATAATTCTTTTAATGCTTGCTGCATATTATCTGAACGTAGATTGGCGTGCACATCGACATAAAACATTTCTTCCCATGGCTTACCATTAATTGGTCGAGATTCTAGTTTACTCATAATTATCTTATTATTTTTTAAAATAATTAATGCATCGACCAATGCACCCGCTTGTTGACCAGTAGTTACCAACAGAGTTGTTTTAGCTGGAACTTGCTCTGTGACTTCAATTGCTTGCTGCGCGACAACAATAAAACGAGTCATATTGATTTGTTGATTAGCTAAATTATGCTCGAGAACTTTAAGATCATATAGTGCGCCACCAGCCTCACTACCTAAAGCTGCGACATTCGGTAAATTCAGTTCTGCCACCATTTGCATCGCCGTGGATGTACTATCGCAATATTTTATTTTCAAATGAGGGTATTGAGCTAAATATTGACTACATTGTTGGAAAGGTTGAGGATGGCTGTAAACGGTATCTATCTTACTTAAATCTGTGTTTCCCATAGTAAGTAAGCAATGGTTAATTGGTAGTCGGATCTCGCCTACAATAGATAGCGACGTATTTTGTAGTAAATCATAAACGTCATTAATTGCACCTGAGCTGGTATTTTCAATAGGTAAAATACCATAATCAGCTTGGCCACTTTCCACGAGAGAGAAAATATCTTGGAATTTATGGCAGCTACATTCAACTAATTGGTCAAAGTGACGAGCTGAATATTGGCGAGCAGCAATATGTGAATATGAGCCTTTAGGACCTAAAAAAGCAAATCTCGCCGAATCATTCGGTGTCAAATTTAGGTGCTGTTGTAGGATAGCTTGTTGAGTGAGTACTGAATCTTCAATTATCATTTGGAATAATCGAGTAACATAGAAGCCATCTAATCCTAATGGCTTTCCTTTGTTAATCAATATATCGAGTAATTGGCGCTCACGTTCTTTATCACGAATTGGACGATTATCATCAATTTTAGTTTCAGCGACTTCGACTGCATAACCTCTACGTTTTGCTAGAAGGTTGAGTAGCTCACTATCTAATAGAGTGATTTTTTCACGTACTTTCAATAAATTATTGCTATTTTCCATCCAACCCACCCTATAAAATATTATTGAATAAAAAAGCCCCCTAAGTAGGGGGCTTTAAAATATTGTCTTCTTTTTTTTCTCGAACGACAAAAGCCCCTTATTTAAGAGTAACTAAAAAAGAAGAAAAAGAAGACAGAATTGAAGTTCATCTATAACACCTATAATTAAACATCTGTTAAATAGACCTGATAGCTAGGAGAAAGTCAATTAAAAAGAATAACTAGCAAAAAACGCGCCCGTAATGAGCGCGTTAGCAAAGTTTCAAGATAAGTTGATAGATAATATAAAATTATAACGTAACTATTTATAACGTAACTACTTATAACGTAACAATGTTCGCTTCTTTTACACTATTGTTAGCCCTTCTTGATTCTCCTTTGTGTTGAACTTTATTGAGTTGTCTTTCAAGTTTGTTAATCAGTTCATTTATTGCAACATACATGTCTTCATGTTTGGCGCTTGCTACTAATTTACCCGTAGCTGTTTTTATGTTGGCATCAACCATAAAGCCTTGTGGTTCTTTTGATAACACCACATGGGTATTAATCAGGGAAACTTGCCACTTATCGAGTTTTGTTAGACGGTCTTCAATGTGCTCACGAATTGCTGGGGTAATATCCATTTGCTTACTAGTAATGTTCACTATCATATAGTTACCTCTCATTGTTTCCGTCTCTAATGTATTTAGAATACCCATAATTCATGATGAAAAGTTGACGTGGATCACATTTCAATGAGGAGTAGTGAGTTGGCCATCTGAAGTGTGATTTTGCATAAAAAAGGGAATGAAAAGGATTGCCAAATTTACTTGATTAGGAGAAACTGACAGAGTTGACTATCGTAACGGTTAATGGTCGGTACTCTTTTTGGGTAAAATTTTAGGTTATTTGAAAGCAGATTAATAGATAGCAAGTTATGATAATTAGCGATGAAATAAAAACAGCAGCCAAGGCTGCTGTTTTAGATCTTACCAAGATGTTACTGAGGGTTAGCCGCTATAATGCTGCCAACTTTATTTGCTTCTTGATCTAGTCCCATCTGATTATAAGCAATTTCCATATACGCCAAAGCGTTACGTGTTGCTTCTGTATCTGGATAGTCTTTTAGCATTTGCTGCACACGATTAACAACCGCGACATATGCACCCCGTTTGTTGTAGTATTCTACGACAGACAGGTCAAACTTAGCTAAACGATCTTTTAGATATACTAGACGCTTGCTAGCATCATTTGAATAAAGACTGTTAGGATAGTAGCGAACGAGTTGGCTGAAATCTTTGAATGCAACACGCGCATGCTGAGGATCACGATCAGAACGATCGATACCTAAGAGGCCTTGCAGCAGACTGTCATCCAATGCCATAGCCGTTAGGCCACGGATATAAATAACATAGTCTATGTTTGGATGTGTTGGATTTAAACGCATGAAACGGTCAATCGCGGCTATCGCCATTGGTAGCTCAGCGGATTTATAATAGGCGTAAATAAGGTCTAATTGAACCTGCTGGGCATATGGGCCAAACGGATAGCGATTGTCCAAAGCTTCAAACTGTTTAATCGCAGCTTTATAGTTACCATCCTGTAATTTTTGCTGACCCGTACTATAAATTTCAGCTGGGGAGCTATCAGGGCTGATCTCGCTATTGCTGGAGCACCCGGTGAGAACCAGGCTTAACGTGGCAGCAGCCACCAGATGTTTCATACGTATCATCACGTGTAGGTTATCCTCTGAGTGTTTCGAGGGAGTCTATCCATAAGGCTCCCGGCAAAGATTCGGGTTACAATAGCATATATTTTAAATGAAACGGCAGCGCCGTCAAAATACAAACACGAAAAAAGTAGATTAATTTATGGCTCAACAAGTACAACTTAGTGCAACCATCGCTGAATCACAGCTCGGTCAACGTTTAGATCAGGCTTTGGCCGAATTGTTCCCTGATTATTCACGCTCACGCATAAAAGAATGGATTTTAGCTGATAGAGTGCAGGTTAATGGCAAAGTTATCAATAAGCCAAAGGAAAAAGTTTTAGGTAGCGAACAAATTTTAGTCGATGCGCTTATTGAAGAAGATAAACGCTGGGAGCCTCAAGATATTCCATTAGATGTAGTTTATGAAGATGATGATATCTTAGTTATCAATAAACCTCGCGGTTTAGTTGTTCATCCGGGTGCGGGCAACCCTGATGGCACGATACTTAATGCACTATTATATCGCTATCCAGAAATTGCCGATGTGCCAAGAGCTGGTATTGTTCATCGTTTAGATAAAGACACGACAGGCTTGATGGTCGTGGCGAAAACGGTTCCTGCTCAAACGCATTTGGTAGAAGCTCTACAATTGAGAGAAATTACACGTGAGTATGAAGCTGTTGCTGTTGGCAGAATGACAGCAGGTGGCATGGTTGAGGAACCTATTTCAAGGCATCCAACTAAAAGAACCCACATGGCCGTTCATCCAATGGGAAAACCAGCGATTACACACTATCGTGTGATGGAACACTTTAGAGCACATACACGCTTGCGCTTGCGTTTAGAGACTGGGAGAACACACCAAATTCGCGTTCATATGGCTCATATTAATCATCCTCTTATTGGTGATGCGTTATATGGCGGTAGACCTCGCCCATTAAAAGGCGCAACAGATGAGTTTTTAGAAGTGATGCGTGGTTTTGATAGACAAGCGCTTCATGCCACGATGTTGCGTCTATTTCATCCAATATCAGGGATCCAAATGGAGTGGCATGCACCATTGCCTGATGATATGGTAAAATTAATCGACGCTTTAAAAGCGGATACTAAATTACATAAAGACAATATGGATTGGTAATGAGCGCATTGATTTTTCCTGACTGGCCACAGCCTAAAAATATAGCAAGCTGCAGTACTACTCGTATTGGTGGCGTAAGTTTGCCACCGTTTGATAGTCTGAATTTAGGTTGTCATGTTGATGATGACCCTAAGGCTGTTAGTGAAAATCGTTGCAGACTGGTTTCTCTTGCTCATTTGCCACAGCAGCCGTTGTGGCTTGAGCAAGTGCACGGTACCACTGTATTACACTTAGATAACGGCATAATTAAAAGCAAACAAGCAGATGCTGTCTATACTAATACGGTAGAGCAAGTATGTGCGATCATGACCGCAGATTGCTTGCCTGTGTTATTTTGTAATAAAAATGGAACTGAAGTCGCGGCAGCTCATGCTGGTTGGCGTGGATTATGCAACGGTGTCCTTGAAAATACCGTTGCTAAATTTTCTTGTCCACCAGATGAAATCATGGCTTGGCTCGGTCCTGCAATTGGGCCTGAAAAATTTGAAGTTGGTGCTGAAGTTAGAGACGCATTTCTTAATCAATCGTCTGAATTGAGTTTAGCTTTTACCTCTCATGGTGATAAATACTTGGCGGATATCTATTTACTAGCGCGAAAAAAGTTGCAAGCAGTCGGTATAATATCTATTTATGGTGGTTCTTTTTGCACTGTGACTGAAGAAAACAGATTTTTTTCCTATCGACGTGAGGGGAAGACGGGAAGAATGGCTTCACTAATATGGATAAATAACTAGTAAATGGTTTTTTGTTCTGATTTAACAACTATATTGAAAATAATCGCACCTAAAACTTGAATCTTCAAAAATAGACCTCATCTTATTTCCAGTAGCAATTCTAATCCCATTTATTATCGGAGGTGTTATGCGTCTGGACCGTTTAACTAATAAATTCCAGCAAGCTCTCGCTGACGCCCAGTCATTAGCCCTTGGGCGTGAAAACCAGTTTATAGAACCTATTCATTTACTCAGTGCTTTGTTTAACCAAGAAGGTGGCACTGTACGTCCTTTGCTGACAACTTTAGGTGTTAATGCCGTACAGCTTAAGCAAAAGATTGAAGATGCATTGACGCGTTTGCCTCAAGTACAAGGTGTTGCTGGTGATGTTCAACCATCAAGTGATTTAATGCGTCATTTGAATTTGTGCGATCAACTAGCACAAAAGCATGGAGATGAGTTTATCTCCTCAGAATTATTTCTACTTGCCGCTTTAGAAGCCAATACAACATTAGCAGATATGCTCAAAGCAGCAGGTGTTAATAAAGATAACTTAAAAAAGGCAATAGAACAGATGCGAGGCGGAGAAAAAGTGAATGACCAAAGCGCTGAAGATCAGCGTCAAGCCTTGAAAAAATATACTGTCGACTTAACTGAGCGAGCAGAACAAGGCAAATTAGACCCAGTGATTGGGCGTGATGACGAAATTCGTCGTACTATTCAAGTTTTACAGCGTCGTACCAAAAATAACCCAGTTTTAATTGGTGAGCCAGGTGTGGGTAAAACGGCCATCGTTGAAGGTTTAGCACAACGTATTGTTAATGGTGAAGTGCCGGAAGGCTTAAAAAATAAACGCGTATTATCATTGGATATGGGGGCACTGATTGCGGGTGCTAAATATCGCGGTGAATTTGAAGAACGTTTAAAAGGCGTATTGAATGACCTTGCTAAGCAAGAAGGTAGCGTCATTCTATTTATTGATGAGTTGCATACGATGGTCGGTGCAGGTAAAGCTGACGGTGCAATGGATGCAGGTAATATGTTGAAACCTGCACTTGCTCGTGGTGAACTACATTGCGTAGGTGCAACGACACTGGATGAATATCGCCAATATATTGAAAAAGATGCGGCTTTAGAGCGTCGTTTCCAAAAAGTATATGTGGCGGAGCCTTCAGTCGAAGATACCATCGCAATTTTACGTGGTTTAAAAGAGCGCTATGAGCTTCACCATCATGTACAAATTACAGACCCAGCTATTGTAGCGGCCGCGACGTTATCGCATCGTTACATAACTGACCGTATGTTACCAGATAAAGCAATTGATCTAATTGACGAAGCTGGTGCGAGTTTACGTATGCAGATGGATTCGAAACCAGAATCCTTAGATAGATTAGAACGTAGAATTATTCAGTTAAAGCTAGAGCAGCAAGCATTGAAGAAAGAGTCTGATGATGCAAGTAAAAAGCGTCTCGAAATGCTTGAAGAAGAATTAGCTGAAAAAGAACGTGAATATTCTTCTTTAGATGAAGAATGGAAAGCTGAAAAAGCGTCATTGACAGGTACGCAGCACATTAAAGCTGAATTAGAAAACACCCGTATTGAAATGGAAAAAGCACGTCGTGTGGGTGATTTAGCTAAAATGTCTGAGTTGCAATACGGTCGTATACCTGAATTGGAAAAACAGCTTGATGCTGCAACCAAGGCAGAAGGTAAAAGCATGAAGCTTTTACGTAATAAAGTTACTGATGTCGAAATTGCTGAAATTCTTGCACGCTGGACAGGTATTCCAGTTTCAAGAATGTTAGAAAGTGAAAGAGAAAAACTATTGCGTATGGAGCAACAGTTACATCAACGAGTAATTGGCCAAGATGAGGCCGTTGTTGCTGTATCAAATGCTATCCGACGTAGCCGTGCAGGATTAGCCGATCCAAACCGTCCGATTGGTTCTTTTATGTTCTTAGGGCCAACAGGTGTAGGTAAAACTGAGTTATGTAAAGCGTTAGCGAATTTTATGTTCGATAGCGATGATGCGATGGTTCGTATCGATATGTCTGAATTTATGGAAAAACACTCAGTTTCTCGTTTGGTTGGGGCACCTCCAGGCTATGTTGGCTATGAAGAAGGCGGCTATTTAACAGAAGCGGTAAGACGTCGTCCATATTCAGTTATTTTATTGGATGAAGTTGAGAAAGCTCACCCTGATGTATTCAATATCTTATTACAGGTATTGGATGATGGACGTTTAACTGATGGTCAAGGTAGAACTGTCGATTTCCGTAATACGGTAATTATCATGACATCAAACCTTGGTTCTGATTTGATCCAAGAGCGGTTTGGCATGATTGGTTATTCAGAAATGAAAGATATGGTGATGGAAGTTGTTGCCCATAGTTTCAGACCTGAATTTATTAACCGTATAGATGAAGTTGTTGTGTTCCACCCATTAGGTCAAGAGCAAATTATGAATATTGCCAATATTCAACTTGCTCGTTTATATAAACGTCTTGAAGAACATGGCTATGAAGTGACAGCAACGGCTGCTGCTCTCGAGAAAATTGGTGAAGCAGGTTATGATCCAATATATGGGGCAAGGCCATTGAAACGTGCGATTCAGCAGGAAATTGAAAATCCACTGGCACAAGAGATATTGTCAGGTAGGTTAATCCCGGGCATCCCTGTTACATTAGATGTAGAAAATAATGAAATCGTAGCGAAACAGTAATAAATTAATTGCGATATTATTTTTAGATTCAATAGATAAACTGAATGGCGGCTTTGATAGCCGCCATTTTTTTATCAAATTAAGGCTAATCTCTCAGTTTTTGATGGATAAATGGGCGTAAAGTATGAAAGATAATCAGTTAAAATAAAAAATCAAAAAAACACTTGCCAGATTTTTCTGACTCCCTATAATGCGCATCCACTGACCGGGAACAAGACAACGCAAAGCGCGATGAACACTGAAACGGCAGCGAGAGAATCTGAAAAGATAAGCGAAAAAAAGCTTGACTCTCCATGAGGAAAACGTATTATACGGCTCCTCGCAACAACGACCTGATTCACAGAATTTGGTGTCGACATCGAAAGATGAGTTGCAACGCTCTTTAACAATTTATCAGACAATCTGTGTGGGCACTCACAAGACACTATCAAAAATGTATTATTTGAAGTTAAAGTCTTGAAGAGTGACTAACACGT
>NZ_JBCPSS010000005.1:0-249299 GCF_051129765.1 Providencia sp. Je.9.19 | reverse complement strand
TCAATTAACGTGTTAGTCACTCTTCAAGACTTTAACTTCAAATAATACTTTTTTGATAGTGTCTTGTGAGTGCCCACACAGATTGTCTGATAAATTGTTAAAGAGCGTTGCAACTTAATCTTTCGATTTGAACCACTTTAGGTTCTTGTTGCGAGGTGACGTATACTACGTTTTTCTTTCAGAAAGTCAAGTGGTTATTTTCAACTTATCTTTTTTTTTCACCTCACTGTCACCGGTGGTTATTTTTCAAACCTCACCACCGAAGCGGTTTGCCGTGTCAGTGGATGCGCATTATAGGGAGTCAGAGAATTCTGGCAAGTGTTTTATTACATTTTTATTTTGTTCGCGTTTTTTTTAGCCAAAAGTGAGTTCATAAGGCAAATAGGCGCTGCATACTGACTATTTCTACAGCAATTATTGATTTACTCACGTAATATAGTTATCTCAGAATAGGTATTGAGACGAATTATGGAATTGAGTCAGCAACAAACAGCTTCGAAAAAAAACCTTTCTTCTATTATCGCAGCAGATCTTGGCCAACAGATATTAACAGGTAGCTATTTACCGGATTCAATTCTTCCAAGTGAATTTGAGTTGTCCGAAAAATTTCAAGCCAGCCGAACAGCAATAAGAGAAGCAATTAAAATTTTAGCCGCAAAAGGTATGTTGTTAGCGCGCCCACGAATTGGAACTCGCGTGATGCCGTCGGCAAATTGGAATTTTCTCGATCAAGAGTTGTTAAATTGGTGGATTAATAGCGAAGAGCAGTCAGTCGTCATTACACATTTTCAAATTGTACGTCTCGCAATCGAACCGCAAGCTTGTTATCTTGCAGCCATGCATGCCAGCGAAGAACAAAAACAATCTTTACAGCTTTTCGCTAATGAAATGCTCTTACTTGCAAAAAATTTTGATAGGCAGCGTTGGGTAAAAGTGGATTATCTTTTTCATTTAACTATCTATGAAGCCTGTGCGAATCCTTTTTTAATTTCTTTTGCCAATTTGTTCCGGTCTGTTTATCAACGTTACTTCGATGCTATTACCATAAATGAAGTCATTAAAGTTGATATCCACCAACAACTCGCGAATGCCATAATTAATGGTAATAGTACTAACGCACTTGATTTCTGTTATAAGTTATTAAACATTACCCAAAAATAAACCTAACAAGATAACTACCCTCTATTGGGCTTTAACTTTTTAGATAGGTAACAAATGCTCAAAACAGCTAAGAATATGTCTGGCCTCCCGTGGATTGCTGCAATGGCTTTTTTTATGCAAGCGCTTGATGCCACCATTTTAAATACGGCTTTACCTGATATAGCCAAAAGTCTTAATCACTCGCCACTTGCCATGCAATCTGCAATTGTAAGTTATACATTAACTGTTGCATTGTTAATTCCGCTGAGTGGTTGGTTTGCCGATAGATTTGGTACTCGCCGTGTTTTTATTTTAGCTGTCTCATTATTCTCGTTAGGATCTTTGCTTTGCGCACTGTCACCTTCCCTTGATTTTTTAGTCGCGTCTCGCGTTATTCAAGGTGTGGGTGGTGCAATGATGATGCCAGTTGCACGACTCGCGTTAATTAGGGCCTACCCTAGAAGTGAATTACTGCCTATTTTGAATTTCGTCACGATACCCGGTTTAATTGGCCCTATATTAGGCCCACTCTTAGGGGGCGTATTAGTGACCTATGCTACTTGGCATTGGATATTTATTATTAATATTCCTATTGGTGTTTTAGGTATTTTTTATGCTTTAAAACATATGCCTGATTTTAAAATGCCAAAACGCAAATTTGATACACTTGGATTTATTCTTTTCGGCTTTGGATTAGTCATGTTATCCATTAGCCTAGATTTGTTCAGCGACAAATCACTTTCCAACTATATTCCTATATCAATCGTCCTAGGTGGTTTTCTTTTCTTACTACTTTATATTATTCATGCAAAACGAACTAAGCATGCCATTATTCCACTAAACCTATTTAAGACACGTACGTTTTCAATTGGTATCAGTGGTAACCTCGCAACACGTTTAGGAACAGGCAGTATTCCTTTCTTGATTCCCTTAATGTTACAAGTTGGTTTTGGGTACGAAGCTGTTGTTGCGGGTATGATGATGGCACCACTAGCAATTGGTTCGATCGTGGCTAAATCAGGTGTGACAAAAATTTTAACTAACTTTGGTTATAGAAAAACACTATTTCTTATCACCCTAATTATTGGCATTATGATTACACAGTTCGCTTTGCAATCACCTAATATGTCTATCTATTTACTTGTCATTCCTTTATTTATTTTAGGTATGGCAATGTCGATTCAATTTACTGCGATGAATACTATCTGCTTAGCTGACTTAACGGATAATAATGCGAGCTCAGGTAATAGTATGCTTGCCGTCACTCAGCAATTATCGATAAGTTTTGCAATTGCCGTGAGTGCGGCAATATTAAGTTATTACGACGCGCAGCCTAGTGGCAATACAATAGATAATTTCCATTACACTTTTATCACTATTGGTGTGATTACCTTAGTTTCTGCTTTTGTATTTTTGCTGTTAAGTAAAACGGATGGCGATAACCTTATTAAAAGCAAAGTTAAAGCCTCCACAGATTAACTTTTTTTAACAGACTGGCGCTCAATCAACTTGGGCGTTAAGACTAATACTGTTGCATCAGCTTCAGGATTATCCATCCTATAAATAAGTTGATTCACAGCCTGTTGGCCTAATTTATCTTTTGGCTGATGAATAGTCGTTAAGGGCGGGATCATATAAGGTGACAAATCTATATCGTCATATCCAATAATTGATATATCTTCAGGTACTTTCATTCCCTTACGGAAAATAGCTTGATAGGCACCTACCGCCATCGCATCATTACCCGCAAAAATAGCTTGTGGTGGGTTGGGTAGTTCAAGCAATTTATTCATGGATTCAAACCCGCCAGCAAATTCAAAATCACTGAAAATAATATACTCTTCATTTATAGTTAAAGAAGCCTGCTTCATAGCTTCAATAAAACCTAAGTGGCGAGCGCGTGCTGGCGATTTATCTTGAGGTCCTGCAATGCAAGCAATCTGAGTAAAACCCGCATCAATTAAATAACGAGTCGCAATTTCACCACCGAGAAAAGAATTATCCTGGATCACATCGCCACCAAACTCAAACGGCGACCAATCCATCATTACCGTAGGCACTGAGGGATAACGAGAGAATATGTTCTTTGATGGGCCTTGAACTTCAGTACACATAATCAGTAGGCCATCGACACGCTTTTGCAGCAAGGTTTCTAAACTATGATTCATACGCTGAAGATCGCCTTCAGTATTACATAGAATTAAACTATATCCACGCTCATAACAACTACGTTCCACACCTCGTACAACTTCGGCATAAAATGGGTTGTTACTTGTTGTTAGCAGCATGCCAATAGTGTTGGTGCGATTCATTTTCAAGCTTCTGGCCAACGCAGAAGGGGCGTAGTTTAGCTCTTCAATCGCATTATTAACTCGCAATGTAATACTTTCGCTCACATAACGATTTTGGTTAATAACATGAGAAACAGTGGATGTTGACACGCCAGCAAGGCGAGCAACATCTTTCATTGTTGCCACAATTAGTCCTATTGAGTTAAAAATTCATCAATTTCATTGCGCCACGGTACAGAGGGCTGAGCACCAGAGCGAGTGACAGCAATAGCTGCCGCAGCATGAGCAAAAATAATCGCCTCTTCATCAGCCTTACCTTCAAGTAGCGCAGTCACATAGGCCCCATTAAATGTATCACCCGCGGCAATGGTGTCTACGGCTTTTACTTTAAATCCAGGGATTATTTTTCCTTTAGCCCCTTGCTCGCTATACCAAACACCCCGAGCACCTAATGTAATCATCACTTTACTAATACCTTTTTGATGTAAAACTTCAGCGGCAGCTTGGGCTCCCTGCTCATCATTAACTGCAATCCCCGTTAAATATTCAGCTTCAGTTTCATTTGGCGTAATAATATCAACCAATGCTAATAATGAATCAGGTAATGATTGGGCAGGAGCAGGATTAAGAATAACTTTTGTATTATTTTTTTGTGCAATTTCAGCGGCCATTTGTACAGCTTCTAGTGGTGATTCTAGTTGCATGAGTACAGCATCAGCATCAATAATTTTTTGTTGATAATTAACGAGTCGATTGATGGTGAGATGCCCATTTGCGCCAGCGTGGATGCCGATAACATTTTCACCCTGTTGATTGACATAAATGAGTGCAACACCGGTTGTTTCATCTTTAATTGCATCGATACATTCAATATTAATATTATCTGATTGAAGCTGTTTTTTAACGTTAGCACCGATATCATCATCACCGACACAAGCAATAAATGTTATGTCAGCACCACTTCGACCAGCGGCAACTGCTTGGTTAGCACCTTTACCGCCAAATGCGACTTGGTAATGGCTGCCCCTCACTGTTTCTCCGGGTTGAGGAAAATGTTGAACATTCAAAATATGATCAGCATTAATGCTACCTAAAACCACCAGCTTAGCTGTACCCATAACATTTATTTCCTTTTGGCACTTTTGAACCACAAATCGATTATTAACAATTAAGTAAACCGCCGCTATTAATAACAGCGTAGTAACGACGGTAAACTCATCTTATTTTTTGATGACCAGCTCTAACTCTACAGGCACTGTTGGTTCAACTTTTTCGCCTTTTAAGACTTTATCGGCAATTTGAATTCCAACAATACCAATCTGATCAGGTCGTTGGGCAATCGTTGCGCCTAATTTTCCAAGCTCAACAGCTTTAATACCATCATTTGTTCCGTCAAATCCTACTACCAACACATCATCACGACCTGCTGTTTGTAATGCTCTTAATGCACCTAATGCCATTTCATCATTTTGAGCAAATACCGCTTGAACAGCAGGATGAGCCGTTAATAAGTTTTGCATTACATTCAGCCCTTTTGTTCTATCAAAATCGGCAGGCTGACTAGCTAATACATTAAATTTATGCTCTTTAGCACCAGTATTAAAACCTTCACCACGTTCACGCGCAGCTGAAGTCCCCGAAATACCTTCTAGTTGAATAACTTTTGCATCATTACCATTTTTTTGGGCAATGTAATCAGCTGCCATTTTTCCGCCCATACGGTTGTCGGAAGCAACATGACTGATAACATCGCCTTTATTTGCTGCGCGATCGAGGGTAATAACCGGGATTTTTGCTTTGTTTGCCATAAGAATGGCATTTCCTACAGCGTCAGAATCTGTTGGATTAATTAGCATCAATTTTGTACCGCGCACAGTTAAATCCTGAACGTTTGCTAATTCTTTCGCTGGATTGTCTTGAGAATCTAAAACAATTAATTCATAACCCAGTTTATCCGCTTCTTTTTGGGCACTGTCTTTCATCGTCACAAAGAATGGATTATTTAAGGTAGAAATAACCAATGCAATATTATCTTTCGCCATTGCATTCACACTCACTGTCGCACAAAGTGCCACAGCAGATAACAATGTTGCTAATTTATTTAGTTTCATAATAATTTTCCTGAAATATGTAGGGTATATCGGATTACATTACTTTTTATTATCAACAAGTACCGCAAGTAAAATCACAACTGCTTTAACAATCATCTGATAGTTTGATGAAATACCGAGTAAATTTAACCCATTGTTTAAGAAGCCAAGAATAAGCGCACCGATTAACGTTCCAACAATACGCCCTTTACCACCAGCAAGACTGGTTCCACCGAGCACTACAGCAGCAATAGCATCAAGTTCATATCCATTACCTGCCATTGGTTGAGCAGAAGAAAGTCGAGCAACTTCAATCACACTGGCTAATGCCGCTAATAAACCACACAGCGCATAAACCATGATTTTAATACGATCAACATTAATTCCTGATAACCGTGTTGCTGATTCATTCCCCCCTAACGCATAGATATAACGTCCTAAACGGGTGTGATGCAGTAAATACCATGCCGCAGCAAAAACAATGACCATTAACCAAATGGGTGTCGGAATACCAAATGGACGACCAATACCAAACCAACCAAATAATTCAGCATTATCAGTAAATCCAGTATTAATTGGGCTACCATCGGTATACACACGAGTCACACCGCGTAATAACAACATCATGACCAATGTGGCAATAAAAGCTTGAACCTTTCCTTTTGCTACAATAACGCCAGTACAGGCACCAATTGCAGCACCAAGAGCAAGTGCACCCGCGACAGCGACAAAAGCATTAACATCAGCGCCAACCATTGATGCAGCAACCGCACCAGTTAATGCCAAAAGTGAACCAACAGAAAGATCAATCCCTGATGTCAGAATGACTAGCGTCATTCCTACGGCCATAATGGCATTCACGGATGTTTGTTGAAGAATATTAAAGAAATTATTAACGGTAAAAAAATTAGGACTAAGTGTTGATACAATAGCAATTAAGACTAATAAAGCGATTAATGATTTTTGTTCCATCAGCCATGCTTTGCTAAACCAACGTTTTGATGATGCGGTAGTTGAACTCATACTGATAACTCCTGAACTGAGCCATAATTTTTACCCACTGCAGCAGCCATTAAGGCTTCCTGAGTTGCTTCTTTGCCTGTAAATTCACCACTAATATGGCCTTCATGCATAACCAAAATACGGTCACTCATTCCGATAACTTCAGGCATTTCTGATGAAACTAAAATGATGCTCAGCCCTTCTTTTTTGAATTGATTAATTAATTGGTAGATTTCTTTTTTAGCGCCCACATCAACACCACGTGTAGGTTCATCAAGGATTAATACCTTTGGTCTTGTCATCAATCCTCGAGCAATCGCGACTTTTTGTTGATTACCACCGGATAAATTACCGATAATTTGATCCATTGATGGGGTTTTAATATTAAATAAACGAATAAAGTCACCGACCGTTTGCTGTTCTTCGCCATGTTTAAGGCTACCGCCTGCTCGACTAAAATAACGAAGCGCGGTTAATGACATATTTTCTTTAACCGACATTCCAAGCACTAATCCATCACGCTTACGATCTTCTGAAATATAAACAATACCGTTGTTGAGCCCATCTTGTGGTGTTTTTAAGTTAACAGATTTACCTTCAAGATGAATTTCACCTGTTTTTTTGGTTGCTGCACCATAAACAATTTTCATTAATTCTGTGCGACCCGCTCCCATCAATCCAGAGATACCCAAAATCTCACCGCTTTTTAGTGAAAAACTTGCGTGAGTGACGCCAGGCCCTGACACATTATCAACCTGCAAACGAACCGCTCCCATAGGAACTTGGACTCTTGGATATTGGTCTTCAAGCTTACGGCCGACCATCATTTCGATTAAGTTTTCTTCTTTTAATTCGCTAACAGGTTTTTCACCAATGAATTGGCCATCACGAAAAACAGTAACGTCATCGCATATTTCAAAAATTTCTTTTAAACGATGAGAAATATAAACAATACCGCACCCTTGAGCCTTTAAGTCTTCAATCACACGAAATAAGGAAGCCGTTTCTGTATCCGTCAACGCATCTGTAGGTTCATCCATAATGATGACTTGCGATTGGAAGCTTAATACTTTTGCTATTTCAACCATTTGTTGTTCACCGATAGATAATTCGGCAATAATTTGATGGCTGTCATAATCAAGGTTGAGGCGTTTGAGTAATTTGTCTGATTCACTAAACATCTTTTTCCAATCAATTTTGCCAAATTTTCCGACAAACTCGCGACCTAAAAAAATATTCTCAGCAATCGTCAATTCAGGAATGAGGTTTAATTCTTGATGGATGATACCAATGCCAGCTTCTTGTGAACTTTTAGGACCATTAAAAATAATCTCTTTTCCAAGGTAACGGATCACCCCAGCATCTTTGTTGTAGATACCGGTTAAGACTTTCATCATAGTTGACTTACCCGCTCCATTTTCCCCCACCAGAGCCATCACTTTTCCTGGGTAAACTTTCAAAGCAGCACCAGAAAGCGCTTTTACACCGGGGAATGATTTATCAATTCCAATAAGTTCTAATAAAGGTTGCATAATCACCTCAGAAAGTTACACCTGAACAAAGGATAACGTTGGCAAAAGGTGAACACTCCCCTGTTCTCACCACAGCTTTGCTACCATGAGTCATTTGTTTAAAGCTTTCATGGCTGCAATAAACAATTTCAATACTATTCCCTTGAGCTAATTCAAGTGCTTGTAGATGGACTAAAATGGCTTTTTCCATTTGTGGATTAATAGTTGTTATTTCGCCAGCAAGAATAGCTTTTTCTACCTGCATTTCTTGGGTTATCACACTCAGTACAGACATAAAGTCAGGTAAACCTTGTGTAATCGCCAAATCAATACGTTCAGGCCCTTGTGGGATAGGTAATCCCGCATCTGCCAATGTGATATGGTCGGTATGACCTAATTTCGCAATGACCGATACAATATTCGCATTCAGCAAAATACCCTTTTTCATTATTTCCTGCCATTTTTGTTAGCGAAACGTTTCGCTCATCTAATAATAGTAAAGAATAACCACAACTCAATATTCTTATATGATATTTGTGATCGTCATCGAAACGTTTCGTTCACAAGAAAAAGAAACGAAAAACTAACATATTGAATTAATTAAGCTGAATCGTTTTAACTAAAACCATGATATAAAAAATCATATTTATAAAGTTCAATAAAACGACGTTTAACTTGGTGTATGCTGTAACCACATCAAAGAAAAACCGCAAAGCAGATTGCACAATAAATAAAAAAGAATTGATGAAATGAATCTATCAGTGTTAAGTAAGTGACATAACGATAAAGGAATAAATATGCAAATAGCGGAACGAATCGCGCAACTAAGTAACTACCTCGAAAGCGGTTTGTATGAACGTCAGCAAGCTATCCGTTTGTGTCTTCTCGCCACACTGTGTGGGGAAAGTGTTTTTCTATTGGGGCCACCCGGTATTGCTAAAAGTTTGATCGCTAGACGAATGAAATTTGCCTTTCGTCATGCAAATGCCTTTGAATATTTAATGACGCGTTTTTCTACACCAGAAGAAATTTTTGGACCACTTTCAATACAAGCGTTAAAAGATGAAGGCCGCTATGAGCGACTAACCAAAGGTTATTTACCTGATTCAGAAGTAGTTTTTCTAGATGAAATTTGGAAAGCGGGCCCTGCCATTTTGAATACGTTATTAACCGCAGTTAATGAACGTAAATTTCGTAATGGTGATGAAGAAAAATCAATTCCGATGCGCTTATTAGTCACCGCATCAAATGAGCTTCCAGATGCAGATAATAGCCTTGAAGCTTTGTTTGACCGCATGTTAATACGAATTTGGCTTGATAAAGTGCAAGAAAAACAAAATTTTCGAGCACTACTTACTAGCAAATCTTCGTTTAATGAAGCATTGATGCCTGATCACCTTAAAATTAGTGATGATGAATACCATCAATGGCAAAAAGATATCCCTAAAATTACGCTACCCGATCATTGTTTTGAGCTCATTTATCAACTGCGTGAACAGCTCGACTCAACAGATAAAAATCTTTATGTCTCTGATAGACGTTGGAAAAAAGCCGTTTACCTATTGCAAGCAAGTGCCTTTTTTAATGGACGAAATGCAGTTTCCCCACTTGATATAGTCTTACTCAAAGATTGTTTGTGGCATGACATGAAATCGATGAATACCTTGCCTAATCTACTCAAATCAATATTACAAGAAGACGGTTGGCAGCAAAGAAAACTTGAACGAGAGATTGAACAAGTTTATTTACAATGGATGTCCTCCACTCAAGATCAAAATAATCAAGATGCTTTTAAAGTGAATAAAAACAATGCAATGTTTGCACGTAAAGCGTCTTATTTACTACCTGAAAATATTCGTGAAGGAAAAGTAACACTCTTTTTGCATAGACCATTGCAACTGCATAATATGAAGGTCACTTTTGTCACTACAGATACAAAAGCACTTTCAACCTTCCTAAATAAAGGGGCAACGTTGTCTGTTCACCTCAATGGAATTGGTTTCGCATTAGAAATTACCGCTGAGGTCAATAATTTAAATCAAGTTCAGCTATTGGATATTAGCCACCAATCATCAACTCTTTATTTACAAGAAAAAACAACAGCGGTTACTGATCTCACTGAGTGGTTAGATAAACTCGATAAAATTCAAAATGAAGTTCAATCAGCTCGCTACCAATTTGAAAAACAACAACCTAATTTATTTATAGAGACACATTGGCTAGCAGATATTGAAGAAAGTTTTATTAAGTTATCAGATAAACTCATTCAGTTGCGTAACAAAATTTCAGGTAAAGTGGCCGAATAATCATGTTAAGCCTAGCCACCCTAGATTTATTACTTTCAGTTAATGAAGGTCAATTAATAGAAGAGATAATTATTTCACTTCTTGCAACTCCTACATTAGCCGCTTTCTTTGAAAAACATCCCCGATTAAAAAAAGCACTATTAAAAGATTTATCAAGTTGGAAAAAAGATCTTAAACAAAAATTACAAGATGCAATGGTTCCCCAACAGCTGACTGAAGAGTTTTTACTTTACCAACAATGTCTTGGACTCGCCACAGATGCCTTTTTCTCTCAATTGCCCTCAGTAATAGATAAACTAAAACAAATTGATTCGCCTTTTTATACTGAAGCCAATCAATTACACAGTGGAAAAATTGAAAATAAAAGCGCTCGTCAGTCATTGTTTATCCAACGTTGGCGAGTCAATCTCATTTTACAAGTCACCACTTTACATAAAGAACTACTGGAACAAGAAAAAGAGCAATTATTAGCGGAACTACAACGAAGGCTAGCACTCAGTGGTAATTTAGAAGAAGTACTGGGGGAAAATGAACGAGCAGCAGGACGTTTATGGGATTTAAGCAAAGGGGTAAATGCCACATCTGCTTATAATGACCAATTATTAAATAGCTATAGTGATTTTTTACGTCAGCAACCAGAACTAGAAAAAATCGCGCAATTGTTAGGTCGAAGCCAATCAGCTCGGGCAATTCTTGATGATAATGTTGTACTTGAACCAATGACTATTATGGAAAAAGTACCCGAAAAGGTACCTGAACAAGTTAATGGTTTAGGTTTAAGTGATGATATTTTACGCTTATTACCCGCAGAATTAGCTATGTTAGGGCTCGGAGATATTGAATTTGAGTTTTACCGTAAATTATTAGAAAAACAATTGCTGACTTATCGCTTACAGGGGGAAAGCTGGCAAGAGCGGAAAGTATTGCGCCCTGTAGTTCACCATCAAGATGAAGAGCAGCCTCGGGGGCCTTTTATTGTCTGTATAGATACATCAGGATCAATGGGTGGACTCAATGAACGCTGCGCAAAAGCATTTTGCCTTGCGTTAATGAAAATTGCGCTGGCGGATAATCGATCATGCCACATTATGTTATTTTCAACACAAATTGTGCATTATGATCTGCTTAGTGCCGATGGGTTAGAGCAATGCATTCAATTTTTACATCAAACCTTTCGTGGCGGAACAGATCTCGCTGGCTGCTTACAAGAAACTGTCATTAAATTAGAGTCAAAGCAATGGATTGATGCAGATGCGGTAGTAATTTCTGATTTTGTTGCCCAACGTTTACCTGATGATTTAATCCAAAAAATAAAATCTCTTCAAAAAGTCGGGAAATACCGCTTCCATGCGGTATCAGTATCAAATTATGGGAAGCCCGGCATCATGAAGATATTTGATCATATCTGGCGCTTTGATACCGGGTTAAAAAGTAGACTGCTACGCCGTTTTAGTCGCTAATATACTTAATTCTAAGTTTAATCAGTCTATTATTAAAGCATGCCTTCAACAGACTCTTCCATATCTGGCGCCCAAACACCGCATTGTACTTGGCCGATGTGCTGGCGTTGCAGAAGTAGCATTACTAAGCGTGATTGACCAATACCACCACCAATAGTTTGTGGCATTTCACCTTTAACTAATGCTTGGTGCCATTCTAATTCCATGCGTTTTTCGTCATGCGTTAGACCTAATTGGCGCGTTAAGCACTCAGGACTAACACGAATTCCCATTGAAGATAATTCAAATGCATCTTGTAAAACAGGGTTCCAAACAAGGATGTCACCGTTTAGACCACAAAAACCGTCTTCATTTTTAGTTGTCCAGTCATCATAGTCTGGTGCACGTACGTCATGTGACTCCCCGCTAGATAGTTTTCCACCTATACCGATAAGGAATACAGCACCTAATTCTTTCGCAATAGCACGTTCACGGCCTTTAGCGTCTAAATCAGGGTAACGTTGTAATAGCTCTTCACTGTGGATAAAGTGAATTTGGTCTGGCAGGAACGGTGCCAGTCCAAACTCTTTACTTACGGCAGCTTCTGTTTCTTTTATTGCCTTGTATATTTTACCCACTGTCTGTTTCAGATAAGGAAGCGTACGTTCCTCATCTGCCATCACTTTTTCCCAATCCCACTGATCAACATAGACAGAATGGATTGGTGTTAAGCGATCCTCGTCCGGGCGCAACGCTTTCATATGAGTGTAAAGTCCTTGGCCTTCGCTAAAACCAAAACGACCTAAGGTTTTGCGTTTCCATTTAGCCAAAGAGTGAACAACTTCAAAGGTTGCGCCTGGAATTGATTTCACTTTTACTTGAACGGCTTTTTCGCTGCCTGATAAGTTATCTTGAGTACCATCACCTAAACGACTTAGGATAGGACCTTGAACTTCAATCAGACCAAGTTCTTTTTCAAGTAAACGTGAGAAATAAGATTTAACAAAACTAATTTGCTGCTGATGTTCGATAAATGACTTGTCCATAATATTACCCATAATTTGTTTGCTGTATTAGCTGATGTATAGATTAAGCAACAAAATGAGGTATAAACTCAATATCCATCGGTAAAAAAAGCCATTGTTGTTTATTTTAGATAACAAAAAGGGTATAAAAATGAATATTCATCAAAATGGAGGGTAAATAATGCCTGAAAATTATCAAATCGATAATCTCGATCGTGACATACTTCACGAATTAATGAGAAATGCACGTATGCCTTATGCTGAATTGGCCAAAAAATTCGCTGTCAGTCCAGGAACTATTCATGTACGTGTTGAGAAAATGAAGCAATCGGGGATCATTAAAGGGACTCGTATTGATATTAGTGAAAAACAACTTGGTTTTGATGTCTGTTGCTTTATTGGCATTATTTTGAAAAGTGCAAAAGATTATCATACTGCATTAAAAAAATTAGATGCCTTAGAAGAAGTGGTTGAGGTTTATTACACAACAGGTCAATACAGTATTTTTATCAAGGTCATGTGTCGATCTATTGATTCCCTTCAAGATGTACTTATCAACAAAATTCAAACCATAGATGAAATTCAATCTACAGAAACGCTGATCTCCTTGCAGAACCCCATTATGCGCACGATATGCCCTTAGAAAAAAAATACTATAACCACATTATCCACAGGTAGATCCCAGCTCATTCACAGCGTACAATGGCGGCTTATTATTGTGAAAGAGAACCATCATGACGAAAATAACCCTTATAAGTGGTAGCACAATGGGTAGTGCTGAGTATGTAGCAGAGCATATGGCTGAAATTTTAGAAGAACTCGACTTTGAGACTGAAATTCAACATGGTCCTGCACTTGATGATCTACCACTTGAAGGCTTATGGCTGGTGGTGTGTTCTACACATGGTGCAGGGGATCTTCCTGAAAATATCCAACCACTAGCAGATGAAATAAATACGTTATCCCCTGATCTCAGTAATGTCAGTTTTGGATCCGTTGGTATTGGCAGCTCAGAATATGACACTTTCTGTGGTGCGATCCATTCCCTTAATGCCTTATTAACCAATAAAGGTGCTAAAAGGATCGGCGACTGTTTAGAAATTGATGTGCAAAAACACGAAATCCCTGAAGATCCCGCAGGTGAATGGGTTAAAAAATGGGCAAACGAACTCTAGGTTGCTCAAAAAAGAAACGGTTGAATGTGGATAACTTAGGGGAAACAGTGGTATTAACCCGTAGTTATCCATAGTATAACTTTTAGGTCGACCAGAGCCTGTGTATAAGTCCCTTTTTTGATCCCAGCTTATACGTAAAGAGATCACGGATCATTCACAGTATATGATCCTTTACACTGTAATGATCTTTATAGTGAAAAATCACTTATCCACAGAAACCTTCGATCCTAATAATAGATCTAATAAAGAGATCTTAAAGAAAAAAGATCTTAATACTATAAGGCTGATGCTTACAGGGGTTGGTCTATTCTTAAAACTTGAGTAGAATTCATTTCTCAAATGCACAGTTAGCATTTTCTAACGTTAAGGCTCACACATGTTTTATCCAGAACAATTTGACGTCATCGTAATTGGTGGTGGTCATGCCGGTACTGAAGCAGCAATGGCAGCTGCACGTATGGGGCGTCAAACCCTATTGCTGACTCACAATATTGATACATTGGGTCAGATGTCTTGCAACCCAGCCATCGGTGGGATCGGTAAGGGACATCTGGTAAGGGAAATTGATGCTCTCGGTGGATTAATGGCTACAGCCACTGATAAGGCCGGTATCCAATTTAGAACTCTTAATGCAAGCAAAGGTCCTGCTGTTCGAGCTACTCGTGCACAAGCAGACCGTGTCTTGTATCGACAAGCTGTGAGAACTGCATTAGAAAATCAACCTAATCTAATGATATTTCAACAACCTGTAGAAGATTTAATTGTTGAAAATAATATCGTAACGGGTGCTGTAACCCGTATGGGACTTAAGTTTAAAGCTAAATCTGTGGTACTAACTGTAGGAACTTTTCTAGATGGAAAAATTCATATTGGTTTAGAAAATTATAGTGGTGGTAGAGCAGGTGATCCTCCTTCAATTTCACTTTCACAACGTTTGAGAGAACTGCCTTTTCGCGTTAATCGCTTAAAAACAGGAACACCACCAAGAATTGATGCAAGAACTATCGATTTTAGTCAACTAGCGCAACAACTAGGTGACGACCCAATGCCTGTATTTTCATTTTTAGGTAGACAAGATCAACATCCACAACAGATGCCTTGCTATATCACCTATACCAATGAAAAAACACATGAAGTGATCAGAAATAATTTAGATCGTAGCCCAATGTATGCAGGGATCATCGAAGGGATCGGACCTCGTTATTGTCCTTCGATCGAAGATAAAGTCATGCGTTTTGCTGACAAAAATTCACATCAGATCTTTTTAGAACCAGAAGGCTTAACAAGCAACGAAATTTATCCAAATGGTATCTCCACCAGCTTACCGTTTGATGTACAAATGCAAATTGTTCATTCAATGAAAGGAATGGAAAACGCAAGGATCATTCGTCCTGGTTATGCGATTGAATATGATTTCTTTGACCCAAGGGATCTTAAACAAACACTAGAAAGTAAATTTATTGAAGGCCTTTTCTTTGCTGGTCAAATTAATGGCACAACTGGATATGAAGAAGCTGGTGCTCAAGGCTTACTTGCTGGACTAAATGCTGCTCAATATGCCAATGGATTAGAAGGTTGGTTCCCACGCCGTGACCAAGCTTATATGGGCGTTCTAGTTGATGACCTATGTACCTTAGGAACAAAAGAACCCTACCGTATGTTTACTTCTCGCGCTGAATACCGATTGATGCTGCGAGAGGATAATGCAGATTTACGTTTAACCGAAAAAGGTCGCGAATTAGGTCTAGTTGATGACGTTCGTTGGGAACACTTCAACCGAAAAGTTGAACTGATTGAAAAAGAACGTCAACGCTTAAAAGATATCTGGGTTCACCCTAAATCTGAAGGTCATGATGAAGTTAATCAAATTTTAGCAGCTCCGCTGTCTAAAGAAGCGAGCGGTGAAGATTTATTACGTCGTCCAGAAATAAGTTATCGATTACTAACATCATTAAATCTTTTTGCCCCAGGGATCGAAGATCCACAAGCTGCGGATCAAGTTGAAGTTCAAGTTAAGTATGAAGGTTATATCTCTCGTCAAAAAGAAGAGATCGAACGACAACTACGTAATGAAACCGCTTTATTGCCTATCGATCTTGATTACAAACAAGTTAAAGGTTTATCGAACGAAGTTATGGCTAAATTGAATGATCATAAACCAACATCAATTGGCCAAGCTTCCCGTATTTCAGGAATTACCCCAGCGGCAATTTCAATCTTACTCGTTTGGTTAAAAAAACAAGGCATACTGCGTCGGAGTGCATAAAATGGATTTACTATCAAAACTGACTCAGTTGTTAGCCAAAGCGGATATCAGCTTAACAGATAAACAAAAACAACAATTAGTAGGGTATGTCGAGTTATTAGTTAAATGGAATAAAGCCTATAACTTGACGTCAGTTCGAGATCCTCAACAAATGCTTATTCGTCATATTATGGATAGCATAGTGGTGAACGGTCATCTAACAGGCTCCACGTTTATTGATGTAGGAACAGGCCCTGGTCTACCTGGCGTTCCTTTAGCAATAGTTCGACCAGATTCCCATTTCGTGCTGTTAGACAGCTTAGGAAAGCGTATACGCTTCTTAAAACAAGTTCAGCATGAGTTAGGTCTCAATAATATTGAACCTGTTCAATCGCGTGTTGAAGAGTATCAATCTAAAGATGGATTTGATGGTGTAATCAGTCGTGCATTTGCTTCTTTGAATGATATGTTAAGTTGGTGTCATCATCTGCCTTCTCCTGAAGGGCAATTTTATGCCTTAAAAGGCGTGATACGTGATGAAGAAATTACTGAGCTTCCTGAAGGTTTTGTAGTGCAATCAATTATCGAACTTGAAATTCCTGAACTTGATGAACAGCGCCATTTAGTTAAGTTATCTATAAAATAAAGTTGCTTGTTATCAAATAAATTTATCTTTTTGAGCCATAGCCGTGCATTTACAATGTTACGGCTATTTCATTTTAGTTTGAATATATATTATTCGTATTTTACGTAAAATTTACATGCTAATAACGAAAAAATGGCATAAATAATGATTTGAAAGGAAAAAGTCATCCTAACGGGATATTTTAAGTTAATCGTTTTAGCACTACAGATAGTTAATAATTAAATATTTGATTTATTGCATCATTATTTTGATTAAAAATTGTATCAGTTAATTATTTGATTTACCGATCAAAACCTTATTTATCCGGCTAGGGATGCGATGGAATAAATAAAGTCATTAATATTTAGTGTGATGTAAATCACATAAAAGATTTTTTAGTTGTCAGATTGTTAATCAATTATTAATTATTACAGTGACAATTCTGCGCTATCTCGAAAAAATTAAATATTTATTCACCTTTTCGCTACTTACTGATTGAATTCATTTCGCCTGCCCGTATAATTTGCTCGTTTTTGTCTCTTGACACATTTAAGCAAAGGCAGTTTTATACAACACTTAGCGTTTCTGAGCTGAGAAGAGCTGGGAGAACATCAAAAGTTATGTCTGTATCCCTTTACGACAACACCAATGCTGTAAAACAGTTGTCTGTTCAGTTAATAACTTTTGTTATCCTCAGTGGGGCTTTCTGTGCAAATAGTATAGAATGGGGAGCCTCTGCTCTTGCGGGTGGGTTAGCATGCTGGTTACCTAATATTGTATTCATGCTGCTATCACGTATCCAAAAAGCAAAAGAAGAGGATGAACCTGTCCGCATTGCCTGGTTCTTTGCGTTAGGAGCAGGGCTAAAGGTTGTTACAACTATAATTGTCTTAGTTGTTGCTTTTGGTGTGTTTAAAGCGTCACTGACACCACTGGGTTTGACCTATTTAGCGGTGCTAATTGTTCAGATTGTTGCACCAGCCGTTTTTAAACGGTAAGTATTTTTAAACTACAAAAGGGTAAGAGGCATCATGTCTGCATCAGGAGAAGTGATGACTACAAATGAGTACATAAGTCACCATCTGAATAACCTTCAGTTAGACTTACGTACCTTTGAGTTGGTCAATCCCCAAGCTAGTCCAACATTTTGGACGTTGAACATTGACTCGCTTTTTTTCTCGGTAGTTCTCGGGGCTCTGTTCCTGTGGCTATTTAGAAGAGTTGCCGTTAATGCGACTAGTGGCGTACCCGGTAAGTTACAGACTGCAATAGAACTGATCATTGGTTTCGTTGATAACTCAGTCCGTGATATGTATCACGGTAAGAGCAAAGTTATTGCCCCGTTGGCATTAACCGTGTTCATCTGGGTATTTTTAATGAACCTCATGGATTTACTACCAATCGATTTCCTTCCATATATTGGTGAGCATTATTTAGGGCTACCTGCTCTGCGTGCAGTTCCGACAGCAGATGTGAGTGTGACTTTATCTATGGCGATCGGCGTGTTTATCCTAATAATCTTTTATAGCATTAAGATGAAAGGAATTGGTGGATTTACGAAAGAGTTGACTCTTCAACCTTTTAATCATCCTATCTTTATTCCGGTAAACTTAATTCTTGAAGGAGTAAGCCTGCTATCAAAACCTGTATCACTCGGTCTACGACTGTTTGGTAACATGTATGCAGGTGAATTGATCTTTATTCTTATCGCGGCATTACTACCGTGGTGGTCACAGTGGTTGCTAAGCCTGCCTTGGGCTATCTTCCACATATTGATTATTACGCTACAAGCCTTTATTTTTATGGTTCTGACTGTTGTCTATCTCTCGATGGCATCTGAAGAGCACTAATTTTTCTATCAATAATTGAATTAACTGAAACAAACTGGAGACTGTCATGGAAAACCTGAATATGGATCTGCTGTACATGGCTGCCGCTATAATGATGGGTTTAGCGGCGATCGGTGCTGCGATCGGTATCGGCATCCTAGGTGGTAAATTTTTAGAAGGCGCTGCTCGTCAGCCAGATTTAATACCTCTACTGCGTACACAGTTTTTTATCGTAATGGGTCTAGTAGATGCTATTCCGATGATTGCTGTTGGTCTGGGCTTGTATGTAATGTTCGCTGTTGCCTAATTAGCATTACGGAACACATTAAGAACATTAACTCACTAATAAATAAGAGGTATTGTCTGTGAATCTGAATGCAACAATCCTCGGCCAGGCTATCGCGTTTGTCCTGTTTGTTTTGTTCTGTATGAAGTATGTATGGCCACCGATTATGGCGGCCATAGAAAAACGTCAAAAAGAAATTGCTGACGGTTTATCTTCCGCAGAACGTGCTAAAAAGAACCTGGAACTAGCGCAAACCGACGCAACCGACCGACTGAAGAAAGCAAAAGCAGAAGCGCAAGTGATCATCGAACAAGCGAATAAACAACGCAGTATGATGATTGAAGAAGCAAAAGCAGAAGCTGAAACAGAACGTGCAAAAATCGTAGCACAAGCGCAAGCGGAAATTGATGCTGAGCGTAAACGTGCACGTGAAGAGTTACGTAAACAGGTTGCGATGCTTGCTATCGCAGGTGCCGAGAAGATCATAGAACGTTCCGTGGATGAAGCTGCTAACAGCGACATCGTTGATAAACTAGTCGCTGAACTGTAGGAGGGAGGGGCATGTCTGAAATTGCTACTGTAGCTCGCCCCTACGCCAAAGCAGCTTTTGACTTTGCTGTAGATAATCAATCCGTTGATAAATGGCAGAATATGCTGAGCTTCACCTCTTTGGTGTCGCAAAATGAACAGGTTGGTGAGCTACTTTCTGGTTCTATTGCACCAGAAACATTAGCCAAAACGTTTATCTCTGTTTGCGGAGATGAAATTGACGAGCATGTTCAAAATCTGATTCGTATCATGGCTGAAAACGGGCGTTTAACCACGCTTCCAGAAGTTCTCGTACAATTTATTCAATTGCGCGATTCGCTGGAGTCAACGATTGAAGTTGATGTGATTTCTGCTACCGAACTGAATGAACAGCAGTCAGCTAAAATTTCTGCAGCGATGGAAAAACGTCTGTCACGCAAAGTTAAGCTGAATTGCAAAATTGACAAGTCTGTTATTGCTGGAGTGATCATTCGTGCTGGAGACCTCGTCATAGACGGAAGTGTCCGCGGTCGCTTAGAGCGTTTAACTGACGTCTTGCAGTCTTAAGGGGACTGGAGCATATGCAACTGAATTCCACCGAAATCAGCGAACTGATCAAACAGCGTATTGCTCAGTTTGATGTTGTGAGTGAAGCTCACAATGAAGGTACGATTGTGTCCGTTAATGACGGTATCATTCGTATTCACGGTTTAGCCGAAGTCATGCAGGGTGAGATGATCGCACTGCCTGGCAGCCGTTATGCAATTGCATTGAACTTAGAGCGTGACTCTGTTGGTGCGGTTGTAATGGGTCCTTATGCCGATTTGGCTGAAGGCATGAAAGTAAAATGTACTGGTCGTATTCTTGAAGTTCCAGTAGGCCGTGGTCTACTTGGACGTATCGTGAATACACTGGGCCAACCAATTGATGGTAAAGGCCCTGTTGAGCATGATGGCTTCTCTCCAATTGAAGTTATCGCTCCAGGTGTTATCGAACGTCAATCGGTTGATCAACCTGTACAAACTGGTTATAAATCAGTTGATGCAATGATCCCAATCGGCCGTGGCCAGCGTGAGCTTGTCATCGGTGACCGCCAGACAGGTAAAACTGCGCTAGCGATCGATGCGATTATTAATCAACGTGATTCTGGCATCAAATGTGTTTACGTTGCTATCGGTCAGAAAGCTTCAACAATTTCTAACGTAGTACGTAAACTCGAAGAACACGGCGCTCTGGAAAATACCATTGTTGTTGTTGCAACGGCATCTGAATCAGCTGCACTGCAATACCTGTCCGCATACTCCGGTTGCGCAATGGGTGAATATTTCCGTGACCGTGGTGAAGATGCTCTGATTGTTTATGATGACCTGTCTAAACAGGCTGTTGCATACCGTCAGATTTCACTGCTACTGCGTCGTCCACCAGGACGTGAAGCTTACCCAGGTGATGTTTTCTATTTGCATTCACGTTTACTTGAGCGTGCTGCTCGTGTTAATGCTGAATACGTTGAAAACTTTACTAAAGGTGAAGTTAAAGGCAAAACAGGTTCATTGACGGCTCTGCCTATCATTGAAACTCAAGGCGGTGACGTTTCTGCATTCGTACCGACTAACGTAATTTCGATTACAGATGGTCAGATCTTCCTGGAATCTAACCTGTTTAACTCTGGTATTCGTCCAGCGGTTAACCCAGGTATTTCCGTATCTCGTGTTGGTGGTGCTGCTCAGACTAAAATTATCAAGAAATTGTCTGGTGGTATCCGTACTGCACTTGCTCAATATCGTGAACTGGCGGCGTTTGCTCAGTTTGCTTCCGACCTCGATGACGCAACTCGTAAACAGTTGAGCCATGGTCAGAAAGTAACTGAATTGCTGAAACAGAAACAATATGCACCGATGTCAGTAGCAGAACAGTCTCTGTCTCTGTTTGCTGCGGAACGTGGATATTTGGATGATGTTGAGTTAGCGAAAATTGGTGCATTTGAAGCTGCATTAGTTTCTTTTGCACTGCGCGAGCATGCTGACCTTATGAACGAAATCGGCCAGGCGGGTAACTATAACGATGATATCGAAGGTAAGTTGAAAAAACTTCTCGAATCATTTAAAGCAACTCAGTCCTGGTAATACTATTCGGCCCGTGAATTTTTATGGGCCGTCTGGTTAATAAGGAGAAGCAGTAATGGCCGGCGCAAAAGAGATACGTTCCAAGATTGCCAGCGTGCAAAACACGCAGAAGATCACTAAAGCGATGGAAATGGTCGCTGCGTCCAAAATGCGTAAATCGCAGGAACGCATGGCGGCTAGCCGTCCTTATGCGGAGACTATGCGCAGTGTGATTGGTCACCTAGCTTTAGGTAATCTGGAATATAAACATCCATATCTCGAAGAGCGTGAAGTTAAACGCGTTGGGTATTTGGTTGTTTCAACAGACCGTGGTCTGTGCGGTGGTTTGAATATTAACTTGTTCAAAAAACTGTTAACAGACATGAAGCTATGGTCTGAGAAAAATGTTCAGGTTGATTTGGCTTTAATCGGTTCTAAAGCAGTTTCATTCTTTGGGTCTGTTGGCGGCAATGTCGTTACACAGGTTACAGGAATGGGGGATAACCCTACGCTTTCAGATTTGATTGGTCCAGTTAACTCTATGCTACAAGCCTATGATGAAGGGCGTTTAGATAAACTGTATGTGGTGACTAATAAGTTCATCAATACAATGTCTCAGGAGCCAACTATTCTTCAAGTATTGCCATTGCCTCCAAGCAATGATGAAACTTTGAAGAAGAAGTCTTGGGATTATATATATGAACCCGATCCTAAGGCGTTGCTGGATACCCTGCTACGTCGTTATATCGAGTCTCAGGTTTATCAGGGCGTCGTTGAAAACCTGGCTAGTGAGCAGGCCGCACGAATGGTAGCGATGAAAGCCGCTACTGATAATGGTGGAAACCTGATCAAAGAGTTGCAGTTGGTTTACAACAAAGCTCGTCAGGCCAGCATTACTCAGGAGCTTACCGAAATTGTTTCGGGTGCTTCCGCGGTTTAACAGCTAGGTTTACGAATTACGTAGAGGATTCAAGATGGCTACTGGAAAGATTATCCAGGTAATCGGCGCCGTTGTGGACGTCGAGTTCCCTCAAGATAACGTACCGAAAGTGTACGATGCTCTTGAGGTAATGAACGGTAAAGATAAACTGGTGCTGGAAGTTCAGCAACAGCTAGGCGGTGGTGTTGTTCGTTGTATCGCAATGGGTACATCAGATGGCCTAAGCCGTGGTTTAGAAGTTCTAAACCTAGAACACCCAATTGAAGTACCAGTAGGTAAAGCAACTCTAGGACGTATCATGAACGTTCTGGGTGACCCTATTGATATGAAAGGTGATATCGGCGAAGAAGAACGCTGGTCAATTCACCGTGCAGCACCAAGCTATGAAGAATTAGCTAACTCAACAGAATTGCTTGAAACCGGTATCAAAGTAATGGACTTAATCTGTCCATTCGCGAAAGGTGGTAAAGTAGGTCTGTTTGGTGGTGCGGGTGTTGGTAAAACAGTAAATATGATGGAACTTATCCGTAACATCGCGATTGAACACTCAGGTTACTCAGTGTTTGCCGGTGTTGGTGAGCGTACTCGTGAAGGGAACGACTTCTATCATGAAATGAATGACTCTAACGTTCTGGATAAAGTATCACTGGTTTATGGCCAGATGAACGAGCCACCAGGAAACCGTCTGCGCGTAGCGTTAACGGGTCTGACTATGGCTGAAAAATTCCGTGACGAAGGTCGTGACGTACTGCTGTTCGTTGACAACATTTATCGTTATACACTAGCAGGTACTGAAGTATCAGCACTGTTAGGTCGTATGCCATCAGCGGTAGGTTACCAACCAACGCTGGCGGAAGAGATGGGTGTTCTACAAGAACGTATTACTTCAACCCAAACAGGTTCAATCACTTCCGTACAAGCGGTTTACGTTCCTGCGGATGACTTGACTGACCCATCACCAGCAACAACATTTGCTCACTTAGACGCAACTGTCGTTCTGAGCCGTCAAATCGCATCTTTGGGTATTTACCCTGCGGTTGACCCTCTGGACTCAACAAGTCGTCAACTTGACCCATTAGTTGTTGGTCAAGAGCATTATGATGTCGCTCGTGGCGTTCAGTCTATCCTGCAACGTTACCAAGAATTGAAAGACATTATTGCAATCTTGGGTATGGATGAATTGTCTGAAGAAGACAAACTGGTTGTTGCTCGTGCTCGTAAGATCCAGCGCTTCCTGTCTCAGCCATTCTTCGTTGCTGAAGTCTTTACGGGTTCACCTGGTAAGTTCGTTTCCCTGAAAGACACTATTCGTGGCTTCAGTGGCATTCTGAACGGTGATTACGACCATTTGCCAGAGCAGGCGTTCTATATGGTTGGTACCATTGACGAAGCAGTGGAAAAAGCCAAAAAGCTTTAATCCGACTGACAGGAGGTTGATATGGTATCTGCAATGACATACTACCTGAATGTGGTTAGTGCCGAAAAACGTTTGTTTGAAGGCCTAGTACAGAAAATTCAGGTAACAGGTAGTGAAGGTGAGCTAGGGATTTATCCACAGCATACCCCGCTGCTGACTGCCATAAAACCGGGCATGGTACGTATTACTAAGCAGTTTGGTGAAGAAGAGCTAATTTACCTCTCAGGCGGTATTTTAGAAGTACAGCCAACAGGTGTTATCGTACTTGCTGATACAGCTATCCGTGGTAAAGACTTAGATGAAGCTCGCGCAGTGGAATCTAAACGCAAAGCGGAAGAACATATTCGCAAAGCACACGGTGATGTTGATTATGCTCAGGCATCGGCAGAACTTGCAAAAGCAATAGCCAAACTTCGAGTAATCGAATTGACTAAAAAGCTTATGTAATTATAGCTATACCCAAAATAATTTGAGCTACAGTCAATATGGTTGTAGCTTGAAAAACAAAGGGTATATAGTGAGAAGCCAGTTGGTTTATGCTAACTGGCTTTTTTATTTATGCGAAATATGTAGTAATTTAGACAGGAAATAGGTTTACTTTCACCCCAAAGTTGGAGTTTCAGGAAAATATGACTGTGCAAAGAAAAAGTGTCGTGATTTTAGCTGCCGGTAAAGGCACACGGATGTATTCAGAGCTGCCTAAGGTTTTGCATTTACTTGCAGGTAAACCAATGGTTCAGCATGTTATTGATACAGCAAAATCTATCGGTGCATCAGATATCCATCTGGTATACGGGCATGGCGGTGATTTACTGAAAAATAAATTGGGTGACCAAAATTTAAATTGGGTTTTACAAGCTGAGCAGCTTGGAACGGGTCATGCAATGCAGCAAGCTGCGCCTAACTTTCAAGACGATGAAGATATCATTATGTTATATGGTGATGTGCCTTTAATTGCGCAGGACACCTTACAGCGTCTTATTGAAGTGAAACCTGAAGGCGGTATTGGTTTACTGACTGTTATTTTAGATAACCCAACAGGTTATGGCCGTATCATTCGTGAAAATAATGAAGTCATTGGCATTATAGAGCAAAAAGATGCCACTGAAGCGCAACGTAAAATCCAAGAAATTAATACAGGAATTATGGTTGCAAGCGGTAAAGACTTCAAACGTTGGTTGGCTCAACTGAATAATGATAATGCGCAAGGCGAATATTATATTACTGATATTATTGCACTTGCTCATAAAGAAGGAAATAAGGTTGCGACTGTTCATCCAAGCCGTCTTAGTGAAATGGAAGGCGTGAATAATAGACTGCAACTTGCTGCTCTTGAACGTATTTACCAAAAAGAGCAAGCCGAAAAGTTATTATTAGCAGGCGTGATGTTAATTGATCCTGACCGTTTTGATATTCGCGGAACTTTAACGCACGGGCGCGACATTGTTATTGATACCAATGTGATTATTGAAGGTCATGTGACTCTCGGTAATAACGTCCAAATTCAATCTGGCTGTATTTTAAAAGACTGTGTGATAGGCGATAACTCAATAATTAGTCCTTATTCAGTCATAGAAAATTCTGAATTATCTGCTGATTGTACAGTTGGACCTTTTGCTCGTTTACGTCCAGGTGCTAAATTGGCAGCTAAAGCACATGTAGGCAATTTTGTTGAAATAAAAAATGCCTCACTGGGACTTGGTTCCAAAGCAGGTCACTTATCTTATTTAGGTGATGCTCAAATTGGCGATAACGTGAATATTGGTGCAGGAACTATCACCTGTAATTATGACGGCGCGAATAAATATAAGACTGTGATTGGTAATGATGTTTTTGTTGGTTCAGATACTCAATTAATTGCCCCTGTTTCGATTGCTAACGGTGCAACCATTGGTGCTGGAACCACGGTAACTCGAGATGTAAATGAAGACGAATTAGTCGTGAGTCGTGTTAAACAAATACATATTAAAAACTGGCAACGACCAGTAAAAAAAAATAAATAAATCTTAAGGGGAAATAATTTATTTCCCCTATTTTAAAATGCAGTACTAGAAAATATTTAAAATAGTTACATATAAAATAGCTACCTAAGGTAGCAATATAAAAATAGTTAGATAAAAAATACCCCATTTTCTACAAGGCTGGGGAACAGTGAAAACTGTAAAATAATCAGGTTGCGACAAAATATTATTTAGGAATTAATCAATTATGTGTGGAATTGTAGGTGCAGTCGCACAACGTGATATCGCAGAAATTCTATTAGAAGGTCTTCGTCGCCTTGAATATCGTGGTTATGACTCAGCCGGTATGGCGGTTGTTGACCATGAAGGTCATCTTCAACGCTTACGTGAAGTCGGTAAAGTTAAAATGCTGGCGGATGAAGTTGAAAAGAACCCAGTATCTGGTGGAATGGGTATAGCACATACGCGTTGGGCTACTCATGGTGCGCCAAGTGAGCGAAATGCTCACCCGCATACATCTGGTTATATTGCTGTTGTACACAACGGTATCATTGAAAATTATTTAGAGCTTAAAGAGCATCTAAAGCAACTCGGCTATGTATTTAGTTCTGAGACAGACACCGAAGTTATTGCTCATCTTGTTCATCACGAGCAAGAAAAAGGCGGTTCATTACTCGAAGTTGTCCAGCGTGTTATCCCGCAATTACGAGGCGCGTATGGCACAGTGGTTATGGATAGCCGTATTCCAGAATTATTAGTTGCAGCTCGTTCTGGTAGCCCGTTAGTTATTGGGCTGGGTGTGGGCGAAAATTTCTTAGCATCAGATCAACTAGCGCTTTTACCTGTTACTCGTCGTTTTATCTACCTTGAAGAAGGGGATATTGCTGAAGTGACACGCCGTTCTGTACGTATTTTTGATAACCAAGGTGCTGCGGTTGAACGTGAACAAATCGAATCTAGCGTTCAATATGATGCAGGTGATAAAGGTATTTATCGCCACTATATGCAAAAAGAGATTTATGAGCAGCCAATGGCGATTAAAAACACCTTAGAAGGGCGTTTTAGTCAAGATAATGGCATTAATCTTAGCGAGCTAGGACCTAAAGCGAGCGAAATTCTTTCTAATGTAGAGCATATTCAAATCGTTGCTTGTGGTACATCTTTCAATGCAGGGATGGTCGCACGTTATTGGTTTGAGTCTCTAGCGGGAATTCCTTGTGATGTCGAAATAGCCTCTGAATATCGTTATCGTAAACCTGCTTTTCGTAAAGGTAGTTTGATGATAACACTGTCTCAGTCAGGCGAAACTGCGGATACGCTCGCAGCTTTGCGTCTGTCTAAAGAATTGGGTTATTTGACATCTTTAGCTATCTGTAATGTTGCTGGTTCTTCATTAGTCCGTGAGTCTGAATTTGCCTTGATGACGAAAGCGGGCGCTGAAATCGGTGTTGCATCAACTAAAGCCTTTACCACTCAGCTGACAGTATTGTTGATGTTAGTGGCATATATGGGCCGTTTAAAAGGTGCTAATCCTGAATTAGAGCAAAATATTTCGAACGCGCTACATGCTTTACCTGCGCGTATTGAAAGTATGTTGTCTCAAGATAAAGTGATTGAAGCGCTGGCGGAAGATTTCTCTGATAAAAGTCATGCACTATTCTTAGGTCGTGGTGAACAGTTCCCTATCGCGGTTGAAGGGGCTTTGAAATTAAAAGAGATTTCCTACATTCATGCGGAAGCATACGCCGCTGGTGAGCTAAAACATGGCCCATTAGCACTGATTGATGCTGATATGCCTGTGATTATTATCGCGCCGAATAATGAATTGTTAGAAAAGTTGAAATCAAACATTGAAGAAGTGCGTGCTCGTGGCGGCTTATTATATGTTTTCGCTGATCAAGATGCAGGTTTTGAGGCAAGTGAAAATATGAAAATTATTTCACTGCCACATGTTGAAGAGCTGATCGCGCCTATTTTCTATACTGTTCCACTGCAATTATTGTCATATCACGTGGCTTTAATTAAAGGTACAGATGTCGACCAACCTCGTAATTTGGCGAAGTCTGTAACTGTAGAGTAATGGATTAAGCGATATATTGAATTTATCGTATAAAATAAATCCGGTATGACTTTAAAAATCATACCGGATTTTTTTATAGTTAAATTCTTAGAAATTAAAGGAATGCTTTATATGGCAATTCAGGCTCATTTTTAAAGATATCCTGGAAGCCTCTGAAATGCTGGTAATGTATGCGGCCTTTATCTGTTGGATAAGTATATTTGCCGCCAACTTGCCAGAAGAATGGTGCAAAATTATATTGTAAACGCTCTTTTTTCATATTCCATAGAACTTCAATTTCTCTCGGGTCGTTTTGGAAATTAGCCCAAATATCATGGTGGAATGGAATGACGGTGGTGCAATCTAATGATTCAGCTGCGCGCAGGATATCAGAGGAGGTCATTTTATCGGTGACACCGCGTGGGTTTTCACCAAATGAAAGTAGTGCAACATCGATATCATAGCGATTACCGTGAGCGGCATAGTAATTTGAATAATGTGAGTCACCTGAATGATAGATAGAGCCGCCGGTGGTTTCAATTAGGTAGTTAACCGCGCGTTCATCCATTGCATCAAGGATGTCTTTGTCATAAGAAGATACGCCTTTTGGTAGCGTGACTAATGCTGTGCGGTCGAAAGAGTCTAAAACGCGGATTTTCATGTCACCAATTTCAATCACATCACCGACTTTAGCAACAATACAGCGCTCAGCAGGTACGCCCCAACCTAGCCAAAGATTAACACAGGCTTGTGGTCCGATGAATTTCACATGGTCACCGCAATTTTGTAGTACAGCCGCCGCGACGTTAACGTCTATATGATCAGCGTGGTCATGGGACGCTAAAATGGCATCGACATCTTTGATGGCAAAAGGGTCTAATGGGAAAATTGCAGTACGTAGATTAGGTTGCAGAGCTTCGACTCCGCCCATTCTCATCATTTGATGTTGTTGATTCATAAAGGCATTTTTCTGGGTTTTTTTACCTGTTCCACACCAAAAATCGATTGAAATATTCGTATTGCCGGCGCTTTTCAACCAAATACCCGTACATCCCAACCACCACATAGAGAAGGTATTTGGTTCGACGACCGTTTTTTCAATCTCTTCATTGAGCCAGGTTCCCCATTCTGGGAAAGTGCTTAATATCCAAGATTCACGGGTGATTTCATTTACTTTACTCATAGTAATACCTTCTCTTTCATGAATTTAAAATGTAAGGGATTAGCGCCTTATTTAAAATAATAAGGCGATATGCAAAATAAATTTTTAATTAGTTGAATAAGCTGGCAAAAACTAATTAAACCAGTATAACGTGAGTGCCTTGCGCTTTGATTGCTTTAATAATTTTTGGATCGGCATTTTTTCCAGTAATTAAATAATCAATTTTATTGGTTGGGCAAAATAACATACCCGTTCGGCTTCCCACTTTTGAACTATCAACAGCAACAACTAATTTATCAATTTGGTCTAACATCTGTTGCTCAGCAACAGCAGTTAGCATGTCTGACTTGTACAACCCAGCTTCGGTTAAACCTTTTCCTGAGGTGAACATCCAGTTACCTGCGTATCCCATTAGTGTATGGAGTGCTGGATTAAGAAATATGTTCTGCTCTTTGTTATATTGGCCGCCAATTAATACGACATCATCGTGTTCTTGCTCAATTAAATAACTGGCAAGAGGAAAGTAGTTAGTGACGATTTGTACATCTTTCCTACATAATTTTTGCCCAAGAAGAAAAGCGGTAGAGCCGCAGTTAATAACAACGCTATCGCCAGGTTGGCAAAGCTCTGCTGCTTTGATTGCTATTTGCGATTTTTCTTCATAGTGGTCAGTTCTATTTATATTTAGTGGTGACCATTTATTTTTTTTATTTTCTAATCGCTCCGCACCATTACGTACTTTTTTCAGTTTGCCTTGCTCATCCAATTTAGCTACATCACGACGTGCGGTTGCTGGTGATATATTAAAATGTTTAGTAATTAGTGATATGCTAATTACTTGATTTTCTTTAAGTAAAGACAGTATTTCAAAGTGTCTTTGTGTTTCATTCATGTCCATAGCCTTATGTGTATAAATCATATTCTTGCTTAGCCATGATAACTTAATGATTCAAAATGATTGTGTTTGATTCTATTTATCATGGGTGAGAATGTCAATAACTCAAACAATAAAAATACATATTAGATATTAATTATTTTAACTATTTGTATTTTATTGGTTTTTATATATTAACTGTGATCAGCTCTACAATTGTGTGGTTTTCTACTAGTCAAACAAGCCTAAACTAAATAATCATAAATGCACAAATGGTGATTACTTTTGATTGTTATGTGTTCTTGAGTGACTGGATTGGTTAATTATTTGATTATAACGTGAGAATGCTGTCTGTGATCAGGGTAATGTGTTTTTAATCTAGATAATAATTCAAATACAATTTGATTTAAGGGTAAAAATATGGATTTTTTGTACAATTCTTTCTATATTTTTTATAGCCAAGTAATGACTAAAGCCCCGCTTTTGCTGGGCTTAGTAACTCTTATTGGTTATTGGTTGCTCAGAAGAGATGGTACTACCATTCTCAAAGGTACAATTAAAACAATCGTTGGCTTTATGTTAGTACAAGTCGGCGCTGATTCGCTTGTTTCCAGTTTTAAGCCCGTTATTGCGAAAATGGCTGAGTACCACCATCTTACTGGTTCTGTGATTGACCCTTATACTTCGATGATGGCCACTATGGAAACCATGGGTGATGATTATTCATGGGTTGGGTATATCGTTTTACTCGCATTGGCGATTAACATTTTACTGGTGTTATTTCGTCGCGTTACAGGTATACGAACCATTATGCTTACCGGACATATTATGTTCCAGCAAGCTGGATTAGTAGCGGTATTTTATTTTGTTATGGGCTCGAGTATGTGGGAGACCATTATTTACTCGGCAATAATCATCGCATTATATTGGGGTATATTCTCTAATATCATGTTTAAACCCACAGAAGCGGTTACAGGTGGCGCTGGATTTTCAATTGGTCATCAACAGCAGGCTGCATCATGGATTGCAGTGAAAGTTGCACCAAAATTAGGGGATAAAAATGATAGTGTTGATAATCTAAAACTCCCTAAATGGTTACATATTTTTCATGATAGTATCGCCGCGACAGCTATTGTGATGACAGTTTTCTTTGGCATTATTTTGCTTTCTTTCGGTTTAACTAATCTGCAAGAGATGGCAGGAAAAACCCATTGGACTATCTATATTCTTGAAACTGGCCTTAAATTTGCTGTAGCGATTCAAATTATCGTCACGGGTGTACGGATGTTTGTTGCTGAACTTTCCGAGGCTTTTAAAGGAATTTCAGAACGCGTTATTCCAAATGCGGTATTAGCTATCGACTGTGCGGCTATTTATGCATTTTCGCCAAATGCGATGGTATTTGGTTTTATGTGGGGTGCATTAGGACAATTTACAGCAGTATTGATCATGTTAGCGTTCAGCTCTCCCATCATGATTATTCCCGGTTTTATTCCTATGTTTTTCTCAAATGCCACAATTGGGGTATTCGCTAATCACTTTGGTGGTTGGAAAGCTGTGATGAAAATTTGTTTCATCATGGGAATTATTGAAGTTGTTGGTTCGGCTTGGGCAATTGATTTGATTAGCCAGCAAGGAACACAATTTAGTGGTTGGATGGGTATGGCTGACTGGGCACTGGTGTTCCCACCTATTATGCAAGGCCTCTCAATTTCTAAATATTTCTTCTTTATCTTAATCGCACTCGCATTGGTTTATATGTATTTTGCATCAAAAAAATTACGTGCAGAAGAAGATGCAGCTGCTTTGGTTAATGAGATTGAAGAAATTGAAGTTGCTGAAATAGCCGAACAAGTCTCTGAACAATTAAGTCGAGTTAGGCCTGTTAGTATTCTTGCTGTGTGCGGTAATGGTCAAGGTTCATCCATGATGATGAAAATGAAAATTGCTAAGTATCTCGAAGCGAAAGGCATTCCTCATGTTATGGACTCTTGTGCAGTTTCAGATTACAAATCAAAACTTAGCGCCACAGATATCATTGTTTCGTCAAAACACCTTTCAGCAGAGATGGACCCAGGTGAAGGTAAATTTGTTTTAGGGGTGCAAAATATGCTGAATCCAAATTCATTTGGTGATGAACTTCTCGATATTATTAAGACTAATTTTAGTGAATCTCAATAAATAATATAAAAATATTTATAGATACTAATTAGTTAGTATCTATTTCAATAGGAGAGCGTGTCATGGGTTTTAAGCAATCGTTAATTGATAACAATTCTATTAAGTTACAAGCTTCTGCCAAAAACTGGCAAGAAGCTATTAAGATTGGTACTGATATGTTAATTGCCTCAGGGGCGATATTACCAACCTATCACGAAGCTATTATTAGTAGTATCAATGAACTAGGGCCTTATATTTGTATCGCACCTAGCCTCGCATTACCTCACGCCAGACCAGAAAATGGCGTTCTAAAAACAGCTTTTGCTTTAGTCACATTAAAAGAACCTATTTTATTTGAAGGAGAAGATGAACCTGTTGATGTATTGATAACTTTAGCGGGAAGTTCTTCTGATGAACATATGGAAGGTTTAATGGAAGTTACCCAAGTATTGGATGATGAAAATAGTGAAACGGGGATTGATCTCCATAAGATACGGCGTTGTCGCAGTATTGAAGAGGTCTATAAAGTGATTGATGAGGCGTTATCTCAATAATACTTAGCAAATGATAATCGCTAAAAGTATGAAATTCCATTGAGTTCGTGATTTTAAAATGAGTTGCTTTGCGCTAGCTCGTACGGTGAGGTGTACCAAATGTTAGAATTGCAGTTTGCTGCTGTATTTTTATTAGTCTCTGCTATGGTACCCGTTTAACAGCGAAATTTAATTAGAGGAAGGGCTACTCCATTAGTATTTAGTTATAAATGGGGTAATAGCGCTTACTACGAGCAAAGGTGAAAAAATGTATAAGATATTGGCTTTAGATCTCGATGGAACTGTATTAAATAGCGATCATGAAATTAACCCAGCGGTTAAACAAGCGATACAAGAAGCAAAAGATAAGTGCCATGTCATGATAGTCACTGGTCGTCATCATACCGCCGCCCGTCCTTATTATGATGAACTTGGTTTAGACACCCCAATTATTTGTTGCAATGGAACTTATCTTTATGATTTTAAAAATGAAAAAGTGCTTAAGCACAATGCACTCTCTAAAGAGAATGCGCTGACTTTTATTGATTTAGCCAGCCAGTACCAATTTAAATTGGTGATGTATATCACCGATGCCATGGTTTATTCCAATAGCAATCCTATTGATTACATGACTGCGATGGAAATGTGGGCAAAAAATTTGAATACCCCACATAAACCAAAAATTTATCGAATCGACTCTTTTAATGAACAAGTGAAAAACGCCGAATTTATCTGGAAATTTGTTGTGGAAGGTGAGCCAAGCGATATCGCTAAAATGTCGAATCTTCCTTGGGTGCAAGACAATTTTAACGGTGAGATATCGTGGTCAAACCGAATTGATTTTGCTGCAAAAGGCAATAATAAAGGTAAACGGTTGGCGGAGTATGTTGCTGAATTAGGTTATCAGCCAGAGCAAGTTATAGCGGTGGGTGATAATCATAATGATATTTCAATGCTTACATACGCAGGTTTGGGCATTGCGATGGGAAATGCTGATGACACTGTTAAAGCGAATGCGGATATCACTTGTTCAACTAATAACAATCAAGATGGGCTCGCCTATCTTATCCGTGAAAAAATATTAGGATAATCATCATGACAAAGCCACTGATTCAAATTGCTTTAGACCAAACTAATCTCAACGATGCAATTACTGTCGCCAATAATGTCTGTTCTTTTGTCGATATTATTGAAATCGGTACGATTTTAGCTTTTGCTGAAGGGATGAGCGCAGTTTCTACACTGCGTAAAAGTCATCCTTCACATATTATTGTCTGTGATATGAAAACGACAGATGGTGGGGCAATTTTGTCTCGTATGGCATTTGAAGCAGGTGCAGATTGGATTACGGTGTCAGCAGCAGCGCATATTGCGACTATTGCCGCCTGTAAGAAAGTGGCTGATGAATTTAACCGAGAGATTCAAATCGAGTTATATGGTAATTGGACTTTAGATGATGCCCAAAAATGGGTTGATTTAGGCATAAAACAAGCGATTTATCACCGTTCAAGAGATGCGGAATTAGCCGGTATCGGCTGGGCTGATGATGATTTAATTAAAATGCGTCAACTTTCTGATTTAGGCTTAGCGCTATCTATTACGGGTGGTATTGTGCCAGAAGACATTCATCTGTTTGAAGGAATTAAAGCCAAAGCCTTTATTGCAGGCCGTGCGCTGGTGGGTGACAAAGGAAAATTAACCGCAGAAGCATTACGCACGCAGATAGATCGTTTTTGGAAATAATCAGTTGCATTAAAGCGCCCATTGAATGGGCGCTGCGGTTAATTAAGTAGCTAAAAATATTATGAATGATCAGCTTTATTTTTAATTAAATCGGTGAGGTTATTTTTGTGTGTTTCTGGTGCGTGCCAAATCGCATACATAGTAATTAAGCTCATACCCATCGCAAGACAAGCTACTGGCCATGATGCTCCACCAGCTAAACCAGATAGCAGTACTGCTAGAAGAGGTGCAATACCACCGGATGCAGCAGCACTGATTTCTCGCCCAAGAGCTAAGCCACTAAAGCGAACTTTTGAAGGAAATATTTCTGAGAAAAATGCACCTTGGGTTCCTAACATTGCAGCAACGCCAACACCAACACCTAATGTCATTGCAGTGATAACCCCCCATGCAGTCCCTGTATTTACGAGTAAAAAGAATGGGAAAGCAAATGCGGCGGAGAACGAAGCACCAAACATATAGATTTTTTTACGACCAAATTTATCTGATAATGCTCCAAACATTGGTGTCGTAAACATGGCAACAGCAGCGGCAATCGCAACAGCTACTGGACCGATTGATGGCGCCATATGTAATGTCCCTACCACATAAGCAATAACAAAGGTTTGGTAGACATAACTTACACCACTTTGTGCTACTTGAGAGCCGGCAACAACATATAGATTTTTTCGTTCTGTTTTAATTAATTCTTTTAGTGGACTTTTACTAATTTCATTCGATTCTGCTAATTTTTCAAAGGCTTCAGTTTCTGATAGTTTCATTCGAATTATTAGTGCGACAGCAACAAGCAACATACTAAATAAGAATGGAATTCTCCAAGCCCATCCGAGAAAAACTTCTTTTGGTAATTGCGTTAAAATGGCAAATGTTGCTGATGATAGTAATAATCCAATATAAACACCAACTCCTGGGAATGATGAATAAAATCCCCGTTTATTTGCTGGCGCACTTTCTGCTGTTAGGATAGCGGCCCCGCCAAATTCGGCACCAGCACCAAATCCTTGAAGAAGACGTAAACAAACTAATGAAATAGGAGCCCAAACACCAATTGTTTCATAGGTTGGCACGACACCAATTAGAGTTGTTGCTGTGCCCATTAATAATAAGGTAATAACTAATACTTTTTTACGACCTATTTTATCGCCGAGTTGTCCAAAATATACGGCGCCAAATGGACGTACAACAAAACCAAGTGCAAGCGTTGAAAACGCTAGAAGTGTTGAAATAAAAGGGTCTCCTTTTGGAAACATTATTTCATTAAATACTAATGCGGCCGCTGTGCCATAGAGAAAATAGTCAAACCATTCTAGTGCAGAACCAACCAGTGATGCTGCTGCAACACCTTTCATTGATTTTTTTTTCGTACTCATAGGGTCTCCCCCGTTATTAGAATTGTAGGGACGCCTTTTATAAATTCAATAACAGAATTCTGGCGTTAAATAAATACAAAGTTGTTATGTTCTATCTTTTAATTAACTATTTATTAGTGAGTTAACATTATTTAAAATTCATGTTTTGATATGAAATTATGTTATTTTTATTTCGTACGTAATTTCCATTACTGTTTTTTTAAATTATTCACCGCGAAAATAAGGCGCTCTTTTTTCTTTAAAAGCTGCTTTCCCTTCTCTCGCATCATCGGTATAAAAACAAATTGTTCGTAAATCACGCTCATAGCGAACAGCTTGGTCTAATGGCATATTGACCGCAGCATGCATATTTAATTTAGCAGTTTGGATAGCGATAGGGGGACGTTCTTCTATCGTTTTGGCAAGATGTAAAACGGATATCATCATGGCCTCTTGTGAGTCAAAAACCTCATCTACAATACCCCAAGATAAACCTGTATTTGCATCAATAGAATCTCCTGTATAAAGCAGACGAGAAGCTCTAGAGGCCCCAACAGTTTTATTTAAGTAGACAGCCATTCCGCCGCCGCCAACCCAGCCCAATTTTATTTCTGGTGCACCGAACAATGCATTTTGAGTACTCACACGGATATCACAACATAGTGCTAGCTCAAGCCCTCCACCGAGTGCATAACCATTGATAGCGCATAAGGTTGGTTTATGTATTTGAGCGATAGCATCACAATGGTCATGTTTCATTCTATGTGCCCATGGTGATTGATAAGTATCTAGCTCTTTAATGTCGCTTCCGCAGCAAAAAGCTTTAGGTCCTAATCCTGTAAGAATAACAACTCTGACATCATTAGATTCATTACAAAAATTCGCCAAATTAATGATAGAAACTGACATTGATGGTGTTATTGCATTTAATTTTTCGGGTCTATTCAATGCAATAGTTGCGATTGAGCCATCTAATGAAAATTGAATATTTGGGTCAATTTCGAAATTTAATTTCACCATGGCTATTTTTCCCCCTGTGTTGTCGCAACTGTGCCGCTACTTTTTAAAGCGCTAATTTGCTCAGAGGAGCAACCAAGTTCTTGTAATATATCGTCGGTGTGTTGCCCAATAAAAGGTGTAGGTAATCGAATAGAAGAAGGTGTTTTTGAAAATTTAATAGCAAAACCAGGCGTTTTTACCAAGCCTTCACTTGGATGCTCATATTCAATAAATGTTTGATTATGAATGACCTGAGGGTCAGCAATGACATCTTCATAACCATATACATCACTGCTCCAGAGTTGGTGTTCATCAAAAATATCTCGCCACTCTTGAGTGGTGCGTTCTAACAATTTCTCCTTTGTAATACGAAAAATAAAATCACGCTCAGGTAATGAATGTCCTGCGATTTCATCATCCATTGCTTTGAGTTCAGGTACATCGAAAATTTCGCCAAGAGTGGGCAGGTGTGGAGTAACTAAAGTAATAAAACTATCTTTAGTACGAAAAACACCATAAGGAGCACGGATATAGCAGTGACCATGTGCCTCTTCACTGCGGCGTTGAGGTTTTAGCCCTTGAGTAAATACGGTCATTTCTTGCATTTGATTAGCAATAATTGCGTCGAGCATGTTGATTTGGACTAGTTGCCCTTCACCTGTGCGTTCGCGATGTAGCAATGCAGCAAGAGCGCCTTCAAATGCGGTATAAGCGGTAATTGCATCTACCAAGTATTGTCCTGCTGGCTGAGGTGGTGTGCCTTCTGCTCCTGTACTCAGCATTGCACCACTCATTGATTGTAATAGTAAATCTTGCCCTGGACGTTTTGCATAAGGCCCGCTTTCTCCATATCCAGACATTGAAATATAAATTAAATCAGGTTTGATTTTTTTCAGTGTTTCATAATCAACACCGAGTCGTTCAGCAACGCCTGGACGATAGTTTTGTAAAAAAACATCCGCAGTTTCAACAAGTTTATACAGTAATGCTTTACCTTCCTCGTCTTTTAAATTAACGGCAAAACTGCGTTTATTACGGTTAAGTGATAAAAATGACGTATTAATAACATTACCATAAGCACCACCAGCAGATGTATGCCGCTGCCATTCCCCTGTTGTTGGTTCAACTTTAATTACATCAGCCCCCATATCGCCCATTCGTAATGCGGCAAAAGGGCCAGCCATTGCAATAGAACAGTCTAAAACTCGATATCCCTTAAGAATTGACATATTTCCACTCCATTTCGTTAACTCAGTTATTTTTGGTTTGATGTTATTCGTGCTATTACCATAAACTGCAAATTCTCAATATTATATATAATATTTAATGTTGCGTGAGATTGATCACGATTTATGTTCTTGTTGATCGTTATGATTGGCTAGGTAAATGATGATAAAGATAAAATAGAAGAGGAAATATATGAATTTTTTCAAAGGGTTGACGTGGGATCATCCTAGAGGGTATAAACCGTTGCAAGCTTGGGCACAACTTGATGACTTAGTTAATGTGCAATGGGATATTCAAAAACTAGAAGGGTTTGAATCGCATCCTATTGATGAGCTGGCTGAAAAATATGATCTTTTGATTGTTGATAATCCAGGTATTGGAGAAGCGGTAGAGAAAAATTGTTTATTACCTTTGGAAAGCTTTTTGTCATTGGAACAATTAGATTTTTTGAAAAAAAATAGTATTGGGAATAGTTACGAAAGTTATCGATATGGTGGGCAACATTGGGCGATACCTATTGATGCAGCATCTCAAGTTTGTGCATTAGCGGGGGATATAGCAAAAACACCACCGATTACATGGGATGATGTTATTTTACTTAGCAAGAAAAGTAATCAACGAATTGTTCTATCGTTGGGGGGGCCTCATGCCCTTTTAACTTTTTATTCAATATGTTTATCTTTTGGTGATTTATTATTTAAAGATAATCGATTGATTATTAAGCAAGAAATAGCTATTCATGCACTTTCTATAATGCAAAACATTTATCAACAGCAAGATAAATCATTAATTGATTTAAATCCTATTGGCTTATTAGATGCGATGGCTAAAGGAAAAATTGATATTTGTCCTGCTATATTTGGCTATATTAATTATGCCAATCCATCACATTCGTTGCCGATTACTTTTTGTGATATTCCACATGTAGGCCAATCTATATTGAGAGGCTCTATTTTGGGGGGGACAGGCTTAGCATTATCATCAAGGTGTACTCCAACCCCTGAACTTATTCAGCATATCATGGGTTATGTTTCTGAATCAGTACAAAAAAACTTAGTTGTGGATAATGGAGGACAGCCTGCGAATATTGCTGCTTGGCGTGATGAGTGTACTAATAAACAGACGGGAAACTTTTTAAGTTCAACATTCAATACAGTTTCTTCGGCATATGTTCGGCCTAAATATCAAGGCTATATTCATCGTCAGGATGCAGGTTCAAAAGTGATTCGTGAGGGATTAAAGCTAGGAAGTCATCCTGAAGTTATTTTCGCAAAAATAGAACAAGTATTTTCGTTATAACAAAATAAAAAAAGGAATATGCGCAGCTAGCCTGCGCTACCAAATGATATTTGTCGATCAAAACCTAGAATAATATGTTCTGTTGTTTTTTCTCGGTATATATCAGCATTTCTTGCTTCTATGGCATCAATAATTTCATCATGTTCATTACACAATAATTGCAAATCTGGTACTCCACGGTTTTCATGAAATCTTCCAACTTGTGGACCATAATTGAGAGTGTTATACATTTCGATAATTAGCTCATTACGAGATGCCATTACAATTTGCTTATGAAATTCAGCATTTAGATTAATAAAATAGACATACTGCTCGTAGTGAGGCCCATATTCGTGAGTACGCATATCGATATTTAATTGTCGGAGATATGCAATTTCAGATGCTGTGATATTTTCTAAGACAATATCGGCAATCGCGGGTTCTATTAATAAGCGTGCTTGCTGCCATTTATAGATATCTTGTGCGTCAGGTTTTTCGGCAACTCTAAATCCTTTATTGTGTTCTAAAATGATTAATTTTTCTGCTTCTAAACGAAATAGCGCTTCGCGTACTGGTATTCCACTAACACCAAAACGTTTGCTTATATTGCTTACAATTAGGCGGGCTCCAGGCTCTAATTGATTAGAAACTATCTCTTGTTTGAGTAATTCATACACTTTAAAACTGATACTTTCATGCTGCAACATAGGTTGCCTCTACGAAATTAAATAAAATATATAATATCACTGTTCCTGAGCATCATCAATTTAGCTATTAAACTAAATACGTGATGTATCGATGCTAAAATGATTGATAATTTAATTAGTTACCATGATTAACTATTTACTAATAGTGGTAATGACTACCACAGCGTAAAACTGATTACACCGTGGTAGATATTGATAAATTTACTATTTTTCTAAAGTTAAAGAAAATACTCCAGTTGCCGGAATTGGCATAAATCGTTCATACATCTCTTTTCTGGTTGCTTCAGGGTCTAGATCTGTAAATAAATCAGGATGAAGCCACTTCGCTAAAGATTGCAATGCAATAATATTTTCAGGTGAATCATAGAAAATATGCCATAAACCATGCACTCGGCCTTGTTTAACGGCATTTAGCTGACCAATAGGATTACGTTCTGAAATTATTTTTAAGCTTGATTGTGCAGCTTGTTTGGTCGCTGAATAACCAACGGTAACACCGGGTTTTCCTTCAGGAAAAACACCCGTTGCAACATAAACATCGGGTTCGCTACCTAAAATATATTCAGGATTTAATTTCCCTATTGCACCGGGTAGGATTTTTTCGCCAATACCAATGCCGCCCGCAAGATTAATCATATCTGTCATACTGCCTTTCCCAGGAGAGCCACAGCACTCTTGCAATCCAGGTAGATAATCAACAAAAATTGTTGGTTTTTCATTCATTGGTATATTGGTGGGAATACGTGATATGACGTCATCCATTTTTTGCTGATAATAATCGTTAAATTGTTTAGCTTGTTGCTCTTTTCCAATCGCTTGCCCTAAGATTGTCATACTTTTTTGAGTATTTTTGATGGGATGTTGGCTAAAATCGACATGAATAACCGCAATACCCGCTGACTCTAACAAGCGAGCCGCTTCGCTCCCCGCTCCCGGTCCATGGCCACCTGTTAATGGCAGAATAACTAAATCAGGTTGTAGTGCTAATGCTTTTTCGATACTAAAAGTATCCTCTGACCCACCGCCAACGGCTGGGATTGCATCTATTTGTTTAAAAATCGCTTTATAGGCGGCATAACCTTGGACATCTAAATCACGAAAATCGCCCTGCCAGCCAACAATACGGTCGAAAGGCGCGTCTTTTTCTAAAATAGATAACGGGTAAATCATTCGACCTTCGCCCAATAAGATACGTTTTACATGTTCAGGCACTTCAACTTGTCGACCGGTTATGTCAGTGACAGTAACGGCTTGAGACGTAAAAGAAATAAATGCCATAACGGCTAAAAAAAGACATTTTAGGTTATTAAATTGCATCATTATGCGTTCCTATTTACTGATGAGATTGTTTTTGAGCGTTGAGATGGTCTTTTTTTCCACCAAATTACGACACCACTCACGTAGAGGAGCGGCAAAATAATACCAGACAAAAATGCGACAATTACTCCGCTCAGCCCAAGACCTAATTCACTGTGAAGTTGGGAAATAAATCGTTTTATTTCTTGAGGTGGAATTATTGAGGTGAATAAATCAGGGCGAGAAAGCATCATTCCGCTTAGGGTGATTAATAGCAGCGGGAGGGTAAAATAAATAGCTAAAAAGTAGTGCCATTGACGCCATTTTGCCCCATTTTTTAATCCTCGACGCCAATTAGTAAGAGCAAAGAAGAGCTGTTTAAACCCTTTTTTAGGCCACCATAAAACAACGCCCGTGATGATAGATAGAGCCAATACCACGCCGCAACCGAAGACTAGCCAACTGCCTATATTCGGTGGCAGCAACAGTAATCGATGTAAAGAAACAAGATTAGAAAAAATCAAATCATCAAAAACAACAAAGCCTTTGGCGCTTGCATCAATAGGGTCAATAAATGCAATGCCGAGTTTTTCTGAATGTGAGACATGACCAAATACCATGGCATTTGTTGCAGGGATAAAACCAGTGCTTGGAGGCGCTACCCCCATGATTTGAGTCAGTTCAGGGTAAGCGCTTTTGGCACTTTGTCGCCAATTATCTGGCGACAAAGGGGTATTTTGCTGGTGGTGCTCGGCATACAGAACCGAAGTGCCAATTTCCCATTCTAAAATGGGCTTTTTCAGTAATAACAACGATCCTGAAATACCCAAAATGGCAATAAAGAAACCGACCACTAAACCTAACCATAAATGCAGCTTCAGCCAGTATTGACGTGCTAAAAATAACGCCATTTTGATTACCAGCGATAACGCAGCGAGGCAATGACGCTTCTATCATAGCCAACAGAACAACCGCCCATTGAACAACTGGTATAGTACTGTTTATTCGTCACATTATTAACGTTGATCCCTAAGCGCCAGTTATTCAAATTTGAATTTAATCCACCAAGATCATAATGTGCCGCAGCATCAAAAAGTGTATTGGATGGATTAGAAATACTATTATCATTATTGACAGGCGACGAACCGGTATAGCGTACCCCTGCCGCAAAACCCAATCCCTGTAGCTGACCATTTAAAAATGTATAATCGGCCCATGCAGAAGCGGTATGCTCTGGTAGCCCTGTTGGACGCTGACCTTTTTCTTCAGGGTTATTGGTCTTGGTATTTTCAAGTTTATTATAGGTGTAGGCGGCGGTAAGATTAAGCTCATCAATAGGAGAATAAATACCTTGTAATTCAACACCTCGCGAACGTACCTCACCAATTTGTAAGCTATTTAAATTATTATTGGGATCGGTTGTTAACATGTTTTGCTGTTTCAACTCAAACACTGTTAAGGTGAGATTGGTTTTGCCATCTTCAGGCTGATATTTAACGCCTGCTTCTATTTGTTTGGCAGTGATAGGTTTATAAGAATTACCATAAAAATTGACGCCAAGCTGCGGGTTAAATGAAGTTGAATAACTGAGATAAGGCGCTAAGCCGAAATCGGTTAAATACATTGCAGCAGTACGATAAGTAAATTTACTATCTCGTTGCTCACTTGATGTTTCATTTTTACGATTATTGGTCTTACTGTTTGACCAATCTTCACGACCGCTCACAACAAAAATCAGCCCATTATCCAGTTTTGCTTGTTGCTGTACGTAGGCACCAAACTGATCACTGGTTTGCAGGGTGTTTGACATCATATTATTAACCGGACCGTAGGAGCCACCATAGCTTGGGTTAAAAATATCAATAGAACTGGCTTTACCGGACATCAAAATATAATCTTCGCGAGTATGGCGATAATCCAACCCTGCAAGGGAGGTCATTTCGATACTATCTACCCACCAATTTGCTTGCAAATTGTTATCTAAGCTTAAAACATCGCCTTTTATTCGAAAATAATAAGCGGCTCGATTTAGCGTTTTCATATCGGGGGAAAGGTAAAGACCTTGGGCAATATTGGTATTTAAATCGGTATGGCTAAAACGTGCGCCTGAATGCCCTGATAGTACATCATTAAAGTCAGTATCTAATTGATAACCTAAGGATGCTTGAGTTCTATCGTTGGTTAATCCGGGTTCATCAAGGAACACATTAGGGTCAACTTTGCCATTCGGATTAGGTAATAGTGTGCCATTTAACGGTAAGAATGGTCGCGGAGCGCCGAATTCATCGTGGCTATAGTCAGCGAGTAACGTAAATGTGGTGCTATCATTGGGTAACCAAGTGAATGCGGGGGCTATATAGACTTTATCGTCTTTAATATGCTTGATTTGAGTATCACTTTTACGAACAAGCCCTGTTAGGCGATAAAAATATTTTTCACTGCCATCAATTGGACCACTGAAATCGCCTTGTAGTTGTTTTCTATCAAAATTCCCCCCCTGAACTTCTATTTCATGGAAAGGTTGATATAGCGGTCGTTTGGTGACTTGATTAACAATACCACCGGGTGAATTTTGCCCATATAACACAGATGAAGGACCACGTATAACGTCAACGCGCTCAAGGCCATAAGGTTCGACTTTAGGCCATGCTTGAGCGGTTGTACTACGTAATCCATCTCGCAACATCCCTGTGCTAGAAACATTGAAACCACGAATACTTAAACTATCAAAACGTGATGAAGCTGCGCCGCTTGTCTGTAAAACACCGGAGGTATAACGCAGCGCTTCACCAACGGATTGGGCATTATGGGCGGCTATTTCATCTCGCGTGATAACACTAATTGCTTGAGGCGTTTCAATAAGAGCTGTATCAGTTTTTGTTGCACTGGTACTACGTGTTGCTATGTATCCGTCTACTTTTCCGGTTGGTGATTGCGTGGGTTTAGCGGTCACAATCATTTTTTCAGTTTTTGCCTCTATATTTTGGTTTGAATAGGCAAAAGGCGAGAAAATTAATGGAATAATCGCAATATAAATAGGTGAGTAAGAGGGTTTTTTCATCGTTGTGCAAACCTATAGGCAATAAATATAAAACGAGAATGTATCTCATTTACATTTTTACTTTATAAGCGTTACTTTTTACATCATGACTATTTATTTATTGAAATGTATATCTCATTGATTCTATTTAATAATTAATAAAGGTAGCGATTAGCAAAGTGTCTTAGGCGAAAAACCAAAGCGCTTACGAAATGCGGTTGAGAGGTGAGCAGGGGAGTAACCGACTTTCCATGCGATGGTGGAAACTTGTTCTGCACCTGTAGATAGCAGTCGATAAGCAAGTTGCAGTCGTTGCTCTTGGATAAAAGGGGTAATTGATGTGCCAAATAGTTGTTTAAAACCAAAATTGAGTTTGCGGATATTCAAGCCAGATTCACGGCTGAGCTGATATAAGCTCGGCGGCTGCGCTAAATTAGTTAAAATAAATGCTTTGATTTCATTTAGGCGATTAATATCGTGGCTTGTTAACTTAGGGTGATGAGTTAATTGGCTATTTTGTTGAATATGTTCGAAAGAATAAGCGCACAGTTCAAGTACCTTACCTGTTAGGTACATATCACCGAGAGCTCCACTGAGGGGACAATTTAGAATTTGATTACCAAGGGCTGTTAAAACTGTCCCTGCATTTTTTGCCAGTAGTTGTGGGCCTTTTATACTCGCCGTTGCTAAAAGTTCGGGTTGATTGATATTAAAGGAATCGAGTAAATTTTCTGATAAGCAAACGGAAACATAGCGAATATCCTCAGCATGTAAAAATCGTTGCTGACTTTCTTGATCATGTTTATTGGCAATCACACATAATGATGCTCCTGAAAGCGAAACTGTTTTTTTATTGTCAGGTTGGCATTCCAGTTCTCCATTCATCATTAGAATAAGTTTTACACCTTTCCATAAGGGTTCACTACTCCACTTTCCTGCTTCCGGTGTCATTTTCCCCCTTAAAAAGAAAGAACCCATATCAGGTAAGAGAGTTGTCATTTGGCCGTTATGCATTAGATGTCGCCTTTTCTCCTTTAGTGAATGATTTATATTAACTGATAATCATTATCATTATAAGTAAATTAAAATAGTCTGTTTTACTCTTTTGAATTTTAGAATTAAAAATGCACCTTAATCAGTTTTTCCAACCTTTGGGGTGCAATTTATCGAGCTATAACCGATTTTAATTAAAATGTTACTGGGTTAAAACGGCCTGCGCTTCTTGTTTTAGCTCGCTGGCAAGGTTTCTTACAAATAAAATTTGATTCATTGCGTCGTTGATTTCTTTTTCAAGTCTTTCTTCTAAGCCTTCAACAGGCATTGGGGTTTCACTTGCGCCGCGATAAGGGATCCATGGATTATCCCCTTCATCATCAAAACGAAACGCTGGAGCATAATAATCAACTTCTTCTTCGAGACCAAAAGAGACAACTTGTGGTTTATCATCACCTAAACAAATAAGTTGTTTTAGTAATGTTTTGAAGGGAACTTCTCCGTTACCTGACAGGCTTGCTTCATGACCAAATCCTTTACCTTCAGGAATGCGTACAGCATCTTTCATATGGACCTGAGTCAGATTATCTTTCATTTTATCAAATGCCTCGAGCGGTAGCTCATTGGCATTGAACATGTTTCCAAAATCAAATAGTAATGAAAAATTTGGGAAGTTTGCTTCTTCCACTAAGCTATTTAATTCATGACTTTTTAAATCTTCATGCTGCTCAATAACAAATTTAAGCCCTGTGTGTTCATAGGTGTTTTTAATATACTCGATATCTGTTTTTACTTTTCGTAAGACATCGTTTAAATGCCCTTCGTAACGAGGATAAAAGCGGATTGAACTTGCCCCCGTTTTTAAGGCGATATGAACCGCTTCATCAATGGCTTGCGCTGCTGATGAGCTAGTTTCAATTTTTAGGTCTAAATTATATGCTTTTGCTTTTTGACCAAATGCGTCGAGTTGTTCATCACTCATGGTCTTTAACGCTTTTGTTTCACCATCTTCAACATGAATTTTAGCGCCTGCTAATTTTTCTTGCTTGGCTATTTCTAATAAGTCATCAGGTAAAATGCGCTCTTTTCTCATATTTAAATGGAATGCATAAGCGTGTAGATATAATGGAATTGAATCAATTCGTTCAATAATTTTTTTTGCGTCTATTAAATTCATTTTTTTCACCTGTCATTTTCAAGTTTATTAATTCGCCACTATTTCCATAGCTTCACGTTGTTTTATGCGTTTAGTTAAAATTTTCGCTGTGATAAAACCAAATAAACTGAACATAATCATCATACCAAAAACAAGATTATAGCCTTTAATACCGGGATAATTATCTAAGAACGAACCGTATATCGCGTATGCAAACATGGCTGGCATATAACCTAAAATACAGGCGAAAGCCATTGCTGATCCGGCATATTCTCTTTTGGTACCAATTTCTTCCATTGGTGCGAAGAAGATAGCTCGTTGGCAAAAAATAATGGTTCCGAACCCGAGTGTTGCCGCCATTCCTAAATACACATTCATATTTTCATGTGGGAGTAACATAAAGAGTCCCATTGCGACAGCGGATAATAGGCACGTAAATTGTAGAAATTTAATGGGTGATTTAAATACTTTATCTGACAAATAACCGCCTATTGGGCCACCTACCATTTTTAAAGCGTATTGATTAATTATTCCATAAGCACCAATGAGGGCGATTGGTAGGGCATAAATGTCTTTTAAGAATGGAATAAAATAAGTTAATCCACAGTAAGAAGCATAGATAAAAAATATTGTCATCGACGCTAACCAGAGATTCGGACATTTTATGACGCTTTTTATGCCTTCAATAACTTGTTTATTTGCCTCAGAAGAATTTTCTGCCACTTTTTTATCATCATCGCTGACAATAAAATAAGTGATTACGCCAATGAGCACCGTGACTATGGTGTAGAACATTAATCCAGCTTGCATCCCTACTTTACCTTCACCAAACAGAATGAAGATATAAAGTGCACCAGAAGCAATTATCACATCAACAATACCGCGACCAGCTTCAAGAAAACCAAACAGGCGTCCTTGCTCTTGTTTATCACCTAATAAACGAACTGCTTTTAACAATACTGGCCAATAAATAACATCAGCAAATAGTGCCATGACCGCAAATGAAATTAGATAGCCAGTAAATGGGGGAAGAGTGGATAAGTATGCACCACAAATACCAACGCCGATTAAGCCTACGGGTAATAGAATTTTTTTCGAAAATCTATCTGCAATATATAAAGATGAAAATAGACCGATAGTTTGGACAATAGTGTAAACAGTAAAGCCAAATCCAATTTGAGCATTTGTTAGCCCCCAATCTTGCTGCATAGGGACATAGAAAACATCTTTCATGCTGGATAATTTAAAAATTGTCCCAGCACCAAGAATTAAAAAGCTAAGTCTTATCCACTTATTCATATTTCCGCCTTATTGTTTTACAACGACAGCTTCTACTTCAATCAAAACATCTTTCGGTAGACGTGAAACTTCGACACAAGAACGCGCTGGATAAATACCGTCATTGAAATAGGATTTATACACGTCATTAAATGCAATGAAGTTATTCATATCGCTGATAAAACAAGTGGTTTTGACAACATCATCCATCGTTAATTCTGATGCATCCACAATCGCTTTCAGGTTTTTCATGACTTGATGAGCCTGTTCTTTGATGTCATTTCCAACAATTGAGCCATCAATATGATGAAAAGGGCAGCAGCCTGAAATATAAATTGAATTCCCGACTTTTCTTGCTTGTGAGTAAGGGCCAATAGCTTGTGGTGCATTTTTTGTTGAAATAATCATTATCGTTTTGCCTATTTGAGTGTTTTTGATGAGGGCATTTAATCATATGAAGAATAGATAAGCTGTGATTGGCGTCAATTAATTGACTAAGTCAAAAAATAATTTACTTAGTGATGTTTTTTGAGTCAAAGTGTTGTAAAAATTCACTTAAATAACTAGAATTGATTAAAAAATAGAGGGGCAATTTGAATGGATATGAATATAAATTATGTGTTTACTGATAATGACCGTAAGTTATTACAGTCTTACATTCCAATGATTGATTGCCTCGGTGAGTTCTTCGGCAAGTATTGTGAGGTGGTTTTACACAGTTTTGAGGATTTACACAGTTCAGTAATACATATTGCGAATGGTCATATAACTGGAAGAGCACTCGGTGCCCCTGTGACAAATATTGCACTAGAAAAATTGGCCGGTTTTAAAAAAAATCATTCCTCTTGGGATGTTTATTTTAATATGAAAAGTATTCGACCTTTTCGCTCATCTTCGACACTAATTGTTAATTTAGAAAACCAGCCAATTGGTATGGTTTGTATGAATTTAGCTCTTGATATGCCTTTAAATGCGATGTCAGAACTTATTAGTGGGAATAATAATTCGAAAAATGAAAATTTCTCACAAGATATTAATAAGTTGATTTTGGATCATTTAGAGCCAATAAAAAATACAATTTATGCCAATAAAAACATCCCGAGTAAAAACAAAAACTTTGAAATCATCAAGGAATTGCATGAAATTGGGATGTTTGAATTTCCAGCCGCACATAAAATTATTTCTACAGAATTAGGAATAAGTGCAGCTACAATTTATAAACATATTCGAAAGATAAACGCTAAAGAATAATTTATGTGCGGTGGGGACTCAGTAAATTGGCCATATCATTAAACATTGATTGCCATTCACTTTCATTAATGTCCATTAAACCAAAATAACGCAGCATAAAGGCACCTTCGGTGGCAAGAAACATTAGTCTTGCTCGCTTACCTTTTTCTGTGGAGGTGTCTAAATTAGCAATGCGTTCACGATACCATTGGCGGGTACTTTCAAGGTATTCAGGGATTTGTAGTAAGCCTGCCATCAAGGCGGCACCTTTGGCTATGGCAATTTGATCATGTTGATAAATGGCTAATCGATGGGCATTCACTCTATTTTCTGGCGAGTTATCTTGCGAGGTTTCACGGTTAAATATTTCATCATAAGACTGCCCCCAACGTTCGAACATGGCATCAATCAAAGCTTCTTTGTTGCCAAAACAATATTGGACGCCACCTTTAGATATTTCCATCGCTTTAGCAACGGCATCGATAGTCAGTGCGGCTGCGCCTTGAGTGATAACTATCTCCTCTGCCGCATCTAATAACTTTTCTCTGTCGATAGTTCGTTGACGTCCCATTTAGAAAAACCTCTTTTCAATACGTTCGTATGGATTTATATTGTAGCACGATCACCACTAAATGGCGGTCGAAAAAACTTACTGAGATGATTGTATGTTAGCAGATTATAAACGTTGGATTGTTTTACTTTTAATTTCAAGTGTCCTATTTCTTATTGTTATTGATGTCACGGTGCTATACACCGCGCTACCTAAATTAACGCATGATTTAGGCGCAACCTCATCAGAAAAATTATGGATCATGAATGCTTATCCGCTGGTGGTAGCAGGGCTATTACCTGCTGCGGGTATGTTAAGCGATAAAATTGGCCATAAGCGAATGTTTTTAATGGGATTGCCTCTTTTTGCACTGGCTTCACTGTGCGCGGCATTTTCACCAACAGCGATGAGCCTAATTTTATCTAGAGGATTTTTGGCTGTCGGTGCGGCAGTCAGTATGCCGGCAACATTGGCGATTGTTCGCCACGTTTTTTTAGATCCGAAAGAAAGAGCATTGGCGATAGGTATTTGGTCTGCGGTAGCATCGGGTGGCGCTGCAATCGGGCCGTTAGTGGGCGGTGCATTACTGAGTCATTTTTGGTGGGGTTCGGTATTTTTAATTAATGTTCCCGTGGTTTTGCTGGTGCTACCATTTGCTTATTACTTAATCCCTAAGTGTGGAGAAGCTAGCCAGAAAAAAGTTGACTATATTGGCTCGATACTTGTACTGATCGGTTTAATCAGCTCTATCTATGCATTAAAAGAGCTAGGTAAACCTTATACAGATTGGTTAACGGTGATAGTTTCTGGTGTTGTCGGTGTCTTCTTTTTGGCTATTTTTAGTCGTCGGCAAATAATGTCTGAATCACCCATGATTGATTTTGCACTTTTGGGAAATCCAAGATTTAGTGCGGGGATTATCATGGCGATATTGTCTGTGGTGATAATTGTTGGTGTTGAATTATTATTAAGTCAAAGGTTACAACTGGTTTTAGGTTATTCACCGCTTGAAGCTGCCTTATATATTATTCCAATTCCAATTGCATCCGTACTCGCATCACCCTTGGCTGGCGTGTTTTTACATAAAATCGGCGAACGTTGGCTGACTATTTTAGGCTTCTCTTTAACCCTACTGGGTGTGATTGGCTTAGCTTTTGTTTATCAAAACACCACCGGTATTTTGTTAATAATATTCTTGTTTTTCATTGGTTTTGGATTAGGCATGATTTTTACAACAGCATCAACGACAGTGATGTTAAGTGCGCCCGATGAAAAAACAGGTATGGCTGCATCGATTGAAGGCGTTGCCTATGAATTAGGTAGTGTGCTCGGAGTGACCTTTATGGGCGGCGTAATGAGCGCGATTTACACACTAAAACTTTCGCTACCCGAAAGCCTAAATGTTTCTGATAAAGTTTATGACAGTATTGACGAAGCTTTAATTGTTGCAGAGAAATTACCTAATGATAGTTCTAGCATATTGATTAATCAGGCTAATATTGCATTTGATCAGGCCTTTGGGGGCGTTATGGTGGCAACTGCGATTGTGATTATTGTCAGTTTAATTTTTATTCCGACACTTTTTCGTCAAAAATCAGCCTCTACAGTCCGTTAATTTATTTGGGGGGTAATTTAGCTCCCCCCTATTTAAAAATTACGGATTAAGTGTGATAAGAGGAACTGCATGGTTAGGATCAGGTAACACTGATATATCGGCTTGATAAAGGTCGCTTAGCATGGGTTTTGTTAGGATGTCGCAGGGTAATCCATTTGCCACAATTGCCCCTTTTTCCATGAGTATTATTCTATTGGCAAAACGTGCAGCAAGATTCAAATCATGTAATACACAACAAACATTTAATTCACGGGTCTCGACTAGATGTCGCAATAGTCTAAAAAGATGTTGTTGGTGATGAATATCAAGGGCAGAAGTCGGCTCATCAAGAAATAGCCATTTTGGTGAAGGGACTGGCTCCCAGAGCTGTGCCAGTAAACGCGCTAGCTGTACTCGTTGCTGCTCCCCACCTGACAGACTCATATAATCTCGTTGGGCTAAGTCTTCGCAATCACAAAGTGCCATAATATGTTGTGTATCGTCAGCATTGTTTAACGATAGATGACTTGATGATGCATAAGGATGGCACCCCATTCGCACAATTTCATGAACCCGAAATGAAAAAGCCATATGGCTATTTTGCCGCATGACGGCTCGAACACGAGCGAGTGCATCGGGTTTCCATTCTGCGAGTTGTTTTCCTAATAAAGAACAACTCCCTGAATCCGAAGGTAGATAACCCGTTAGCTGACGCAGTAACGTGGATTTCCCCGCACCATTAGGACCCAGTATTGCGACAATTTCATTTCCCGGTAACGTGAGCGAGACATTATTGGTGATTAACCGGCCGCCTGCACGGTAGTTTAAGTTTTTTGCCTCAATCATTATTTTTTCCGTATGCGTAAAATTAACCACAGAAAATAGGGCCCGCCAATTAGGCTGGTGAGTAAGCCAACAGGCATTTCTGCGGGTTGCACTAGTGTTCTTGCGAGAGTATCCGCACCTAATAATAAACAAGCGCCTGCGAGGGTAGAACAAGGCAGTAGCCAGCGATGATCGGAGCCGATGGTCATACGCACTAGATGAGGAATCACTAAACCAACAAAGCCAATCACTCCACTCACGGCAACTGAAGCGCCAACAAGTAGTGAGCTTATTAATAATAATTGCTGACGAGTTCGACGGACGTTTACGCCAAGGTAATGCGCTTCCTCATCGCCCAATTGCAGTAAATTAAGAGATTTGCTCAGATAGTTTGCTGCAATAATGGCAGGAAAAATAAATGAGGCACAAACGAGTAATGTTGGCCATTGGGCTTGCCCCAAATTGCCCATCATCCAAAGAGTGAGCTGACGCAATTGTTGTTCATCACCAATATAACTGAGTACGCCAATCGCTGCGCCACATAGTGCATTGATGGCGATACCTGCAAGTAATAATTGCATCACTCCGCCTGATGAATGGCGACGACTGATGAGATAAATAATAGTACAAATGACTAAGCTACCTGCGATGGCATAAATCATTTGTTCATATAGCAGCAAAATAGCAGGAAAAGAAAACGGAAATACGATTGCAATGCCAACCATTAAAGCGGAACCACTACTGACTCCAAGTAGCGCAGGGTCGGCCATTGGGTTTCTAAATAAACCCTGCATGATGACACCAGACGTTGCGAGTGCGCCACCCACTAAAACCGCGAGTAATACGCGGGGCAGTCGAATATTTAACCATATATCAAGATATTGCTCATCTTGTAATGATGAAAAGGTAAGCTTGATAGCGCCTTGTCCTGAAGCAAAAAATGTTAAAATAGCCAAAGCAACAAGAAGGGTTATTAGTACATGTGGTGACGATCGTAAATCGCGCATATTCCATTATCTCAATCAAAATAATGCGGGCACTTTTTAGGGTGACCGCAATGTTTTTAAGCTGGAGTTAACCCCGGCTGGATCAGGCTGTAAATTTGTTGTTTAAGGGATGGTTCTAAATCTAATTGATTAATATGTGCAGCAACATCTTCTCGCATCACAAAGCCGTGCGCTTCCTTGTCTTGTTCGCGTATTGCTTGACCTGTGGCTTTGCCGTTGAGCAGTCCACCTGGACGCAAAATGGCGAAATCAAGTAAACTGGTTTGTAGCCATGATTCTGCTAATGATTTTTCTCGAACGGCTTGACCAAATGCAGCGCGAGCGCGAGGTGATAAATATTGCCATGAATCACCGCATCCTAATGAAGTGACTAAGATCATACGCGATATATTAGCCTGTTGAGCGCAGTCAATTACCGTGCGATGAGCTAAGTAATCTTGTGAGCCTCCCATGGTGGAAATAATGGTGGCATTTGTTCCTGCTGCTTCACAAGCGGCTGCGACAATTGAAGCATCGCAAGCGTCACCGATAAATACTGTAGCCCCCAGAGCTGTGAGTCTATCTGCGGCTTGTTGATTTCGGACTAGGGTAATAACAGGGCGTTGTTGCGATAAGGCCAGATTGGCGGTCATCGCGCCAATACCTTTTCCTCCCGCGCCAAAAATAAGCCACGGGTTCATTGCGTTGCCTCAGTGAGTTGTGTTTTTTCAATAAATCTTTGTGCTAGAGAGCGAAAAGCATTTAGTTGCTCTGGGAGTAATTGGCGATGATCATCACGACCTAAAAATATTTTGAACATAGCGTTGCCTGATTGGTTAAAAAACAAAATTGAGGCAGTATCCATCCCCATAAACTTACGTTCAACCAGCGCGATATGTGTGCAATTTTCAGCTTTGATATGACCTGTCATGCCCTTTTTACCGCGTAAGTTAAAGTAGCCATGGCGATGGAAACCAGAAGGGAGTTCACCTGAGAACTCTAAAATCACATCATTAGTATGCACTAAGGTCGTGACATTTCCCCATTCTTGTACACTATCCCAAACCAAATCAAAAGACTCACCCTCGGTTAATGCATGGGTCGGAAGGTTTTTAACGACTTCAAATAACGTTGTATCATACTGTTTTGCGATAGCTTCTAACGTACCATCCGGTTCAGTTTTCAAAAAGTCAGACAAAGAAACATTGCTCATTAAAGGCTCCTTTAAATTATTTTCTCAGCAGTAGGTTGCGGTAAATTAAGTTCGGTAATCAGTTCTTGAAGAGACTGTAAAATATTACTCGCCCAGAAACGCCCTTCATTGGTTAGTCGAAGGCAGCTAGAGGCATCTAAGGTCAGCCCTGCTTGGTGCCATTGTTGTAATAACGGGGCGAGTTGTTGTGCATGGGGGGTAAATTTATCAAGAGTGACACGCGCCGTTTCAATTCCGGCCTGCAACTGATGACGCCATTGATATTGTGGGTCTGTCGTTTGCATCATCATCATTAACGGCTTTTTGCCTGCATCAATGGCGTTATAGTAAGCTTCTAAGCTGCGTTCCCCCATCCATGAATAGCCGTCGACTGAGCCGCCAGCACCTGAGCCAAAAGCCAGACAATCAGCCCCTTGTTTAATTAATAAGTTATACAGATTTCGTTCTCGAGTTGTGCGCGCCCAATGGCTATTGCTGATGCAATGCCAACCTTCTTTATCCATAAAATCACAACCTTGTAGATAGAGGTCGCGACGTTCTGCGGGGGATGGAATGGTTGTTCGGCCATTTTCAACGGCTTTACCCAGTGGTGTATTGGGAATAAGGTTTAATGCATATAAATCGACACCATCTAGACCGATATCTCGAGCAATTTCCAGATCTTCCCCCCAAAGTTTGGCATCTTGTGCTGGTAAACCAAATAATAAATCGCATACAACGGCGGCATTGTCACGGAGGCACAATTTTTCCATAAAGATTCTGGCTTCTTCACCTGTTGAGGTACGTGCCATTTTTTTACGAATTTTACTGTTAAAAGATTGAATTCCAATTGAAAAACGATTGGCTCCAGCATCTAAACATGCGTCGATGCGCTGGTCGTCAAAATTTAAAACACGTCCCTCGATAGTAATTTCGCAGTCAGGAGCAAGGGGTAAGCGGCGTCTAAGCGTTGTAATAATACGCGAGAGATCATAGGCGCTCAGTGCTGATGGCGTACCACCACCAAAGTAAACTGCATGAATGGGTGCCGATTGATGTAACTGGCTATCGGCCTCGGCTTCAATTTCACGTAATAGCATATCGGTATAATGATGGCTTTGGTCTGCGTCATCACGGTTTTGATAAAACCCACAAAAAGTACAGTGGGTGGCACAAAAAGGGATATGTAAATAGACTAATCGCTTACGAGCCGCTGTCGTTGAGGTGATTAATTTTTGCCATGTTTGTTCACGTTTATCGGGACTAATCGGCATCGCGCTGCGCCATGGCATAGTTGCGTGTCGGTCTTTAAAAGGTTGATGACCGTCTAGTGCATAATGAGGGGCTAAATTGAGTTCAGGTTTCATAATAATTGCTCACTATTGGTCAGTATTAGGCCACATTTGTTGATGTAATTGTTCCACTGCATCGGCAATACGTGGCCCCATGCCTAAGATAAGGGCTTGATCAATGGCGATAATGCGTTTGTTTTTCCATGCCGCTGTTCGAGTGATCCCCGGAATATGGCTAAGTTTCTCGATATCCCCATCAACCATTTGTGTGGTAACAATTATGACGTCAGGATTTGCTGCAATAATTGCTTCGGCACTATAACTTTTGTACTGTTGATGCTTCGCGAGGTTATTTGCTCCTGCTAAGGTTAAAATAGTATCGGCAACGCTACCTTGCCCTGCGACTTGAGGTGCGCTACTTCCTGCGGATAAGATGAATAACACCTCGACAGGCTTAGCCTTGGTTGCGTTTTTTTGTGCGATGGCAGCTAAGCGATCACGCAGGTTATTAACTAGTTTTTTACCGTTATCAGGGCGTTGCAGTGTTTGTGCGAGTGATTCTATATTGCTGTACATCTGTTCAACCGTTGCAGGAATTCGCGGTAATGTCAGAACTTGAAGCTTTTGTGGCTTTAATTGCTCAAAAATAATCTGTGGGCCAGCATCCTGCCAAGTGATAAACAGCGTTGGTTTTAGAGATAAAATGCCTTCTGCGCTCAGTTGTTTCCAATAGCCAATGTGCGGTAAATCTTTTGTTTCAGGGGGCCATGTTGTAGTTTCATCAACCGCAATAACTTGCTCACCAGCACCGAGCGCATAGACTAGTTCGCTAATTGAACCTCCTGCGATAACGATACGTTCTTTAGCTTGAATGAAGAATGAGCAGCTTAATGCTAACAGGCCGATTACGATTTTTTTCATCATTAAAATTTCCATACAAAGCCAGTTGCAGCATTAAAGCCCGCAGCAGGAATGGATTCATGGGCTGTTTGATACTTTTTATTGGTCAAATTATTGAGTGATAAATTGACTTGATATTGGTCTTCTTGACCAAATTCCGCATTGAAAGCCAGATTGAGTGTCGCCCATCCCGCTGAATTTAGTGGTTTATCGCCAGTGTTGTCTTTTGCCTGAGATGCTGCACGTACAAAGAGATCAGATGTTAGGTTCATTTGATTGAATAATAAGGTGTTTTTCGCACCGATACGTCCGTTTAAGGTCGGTTCGCCGGTATCCCATGTTTTAATCGTCGCACCATCGTATTGACGGCGAATATAGTTACCGATGACATATGGTCTGATTTCCCAACCTTGATACTCCCCTGATAGCTCAAGGCCATAGGTTTTAGCGCGGTCAACATTGTCATAGTAGTAATAACCGGTGCGAGAGGAATTGCTATTTCCGTTACAAATGGATTGCCCAGCACATGCGACGGAGGCTATATAATCTTTCGCTTCGGAATAATAAACAGCGCTGTCGACGTACCATTGGTTGCCTTGGTAGCGGGCGCCAATTTCGTAGTTATTTGAACGTTCAGCCTTTAGGTCTACATTGCCATAATTGACGCCACCACCTGCTGAGGTTTGCATAAATTGCTGGCTAAGTGTTGGGAATACATAGCCTTGAGCAAAAGCTAGGCGTAACTCTGTGTTTTCAAAACCTGAATAGCGCAAGCTACTGGAGGTGATAAATTGATTATCATGGGTTTTGGCTTGGCCTAAATCACGATAAGTATCGCCGGTTTTTGAGTGATGGGTATTTTCAGAGCCACTTTTGAGTTCAGATGTTAGCCAATATTGGCGAGCGCCTAGGCTCCAAGTCCAGTTATCGGCAAAGGTAAATTCATTTTGGGCAAATAACGACCAGTTTGATTGCTCGGTACGGTTATGGCTTTGAGTCTCTTTGGTATAGTTAACAGCCGATGGAAAACCCGTTGTGCTGTTTGATGCTGTATTACTATTAGAGGTTTGTTTAACACGATCACGCTGATATTGTGCTCCGACAACTAACTGATTATTGGCGAGAAGTGTTAAGTTTGATTGTAAGATAATCCCTTGGGTATATTGCTTATCGTTAGATTTTGTTTGGTTAGCAACTCGTAAATTACCAATCATTGGACTGCCTGATGGGGTATTTACTGCGACTTTGTTGGCAAATTCACGTTCGATAGTTTGCTCGTAGGCATCGAAATGAAAATTCTTTAGATATTGCCCATCAAGATTGTAATCATAAAACACCCCGACTTTTTCACGAGTTAGATCAGGAATTTTAACGCTAAAGTGTTCGTAAGACGGGTCATTGTGCCAAGTTTGGGTTGATAATTTATATCTGTCTAGTGATAAACCGAATTTGTGTTTATCCAAAGTATAACCCAGCCACATACCTTGGCTGTTATTGCGGTAATTAGTGTTATTAAGACGGCCATCAGGGGTATCACGATTGCCTTGGTCTGAATAGCTACCATTGAGGCGATAATCAAAATTTTCTACACTTCCCCAAGCCGCGGCTGACTCCTGCCATCCGGCAGTTGCTGAGTTATATACTGCTTTGACTGTACCACCAAAGGGCTTATCTCCCCCTTTTTTGGTTATGAAATTGACAATACCACCAATCGCTTGCGAACCATAAAGTACCGAATAAGGGCCTTTGACCACTTCGATTCGTTCTAAAGAAGACTCATCAATTAGTAAACCTGCACCGTAATCTTGTCCTGCGCGCTGATAAGTTACTTCTTGTCCATCAATCAAGATTAATACACGAGAAGAGGCTTCCCCTCGAATACGAATTTGTTTGCGTCCTGCTAATGCAGAATCTGTAATTTCGACACCGGGAATATCCTGTAAATCATCAGCTAAAGAAGGGCTGGTGGAGTTATCAAGGGCTTGTTTATCAATCACTTGGATAGTTGCAGGGCTATTCCATAAACTGGTTTCACCACGATTAGAGGTAACCACAATTGTGTCATTAGCATCACTATTAATTTTTGCTGGTGGTGCCTGTGCGGCAATAACCGTTTGGCTGACAAATAGCGCTAATGTTGAGAGTAACCATTTTCCTCTAATGACCGTTTGCATAACTATCCTTTATGAGAATGATAATTCGTATCATTCCGATTTATAATTAAAGGCTGGTTAATGGTCAATCATTAAAGTTGTAAATCATCTGCATCTTTGATTTGTATCAAGCAAGCTTTTAAAGTAGGCTTTTTTTTCGTGATGAGTGTCACTTATTAAAAATAAGCCTCACTATAGCTATGAAGTGGATGGAAAGTGGTTTTATATACTATTGGGCATCCTTGCCCAAGGGCATTATTTTACTTTTCGGATTAATATTGCACCAAATAATGGGAAAATTGCAAATAAGGCGAACAGCCAAATCGAGGCTTGTTGCGCACCTTCAATTCCACCGGGACTAATTAATCCACTGTTGTTTACAACGACACCGACCAGTGCGGCCGATAACGCAGTGGCATACAGTTGAATGGTAATGACTGATGAAGAAGCCAGATTTTCTTCACCTTTTGGGGCTGCATTGAATACACGCAGCACAAGGTGAGGCCAACAAATCCCGATACCAAAACCCACTCCGGTCATCGCAATTAAGTAAATAATGAATAATGGGATTGAACTAACGAGTGCTAAATTTGGCGTTAAAATCGCAAGAATAATTAGCGAAATAAATATGATGACCGGTCCTGCTCGTAGAATACGTAAAACAATATCACCTGTTTTATTGGCGCTAAATAGTGCCCCAATTGTCCAACCGGCTGCCATGACTGCGGTGAGGTAGCCTGCGATAAGCGGTGAAAATTGATGAATAGTTTGTAAGAAATAAGGTACATAAATTTCGGTTGTCATTCCACCAACGAGTAGTGTCATTGTTAGGAATAACACACCGAGAGTGCTTTTTAGAGAGTAAGATCCTGTCGGAAGTAGACGTTTTCCGTTTTTACCATCAATAAAAATAATGGTGATTAGAATGGCAATACCGATCAATAAACCAACAAGGTTATTGATAAGATTTTCGGACAAACTACCAATAGAAATCGCTAAAACAGAAGCCACTAGCAATGAGATAGCCAGAAATGGAATTTTGTTGTTTTGTTGCTGCTGTGATTTTTTTCCCGGTAATTGACCGAGTACGATAATAGCCAGTAAAACCGCGACTGGTAATAGTGCCCAAAAAGCCCAGCGCCAATGACCACCTTGAGCGAAAATGCCACCAATAGCAGGACCACATAAGGTGGCAATACCCCACATACCGGAAACAACTCCCATTGCTCGCGACCATAAATTAGGTGTGAAAACCACACGGATCAGCGCATAACTTAGTGCGAATAGAATACCGCCACCAAATCCTTGAAGTGCTCGTCCACCGAGTAAAGTTAGCATTGAAGGTGATGCTGCGCACCAAATTGAGCCAAGTGAAAATAGAATTAATGCGGTTAAATACGCAAACTTAGGTCCTAGGCTATCAAGCACTTTACTCGAAAGTGCCGACCCAACAATCGAGGTAGCAACAAATACGGTGGTATTCCACGCATAATATTCGAGTCCACCAATATCATTGACAACACTGGGTAAGATTGTGGTGACGATGTAAATATTAATTGCATGTAGTGCAACACCACCGGTGAGAGCGATTGTTAGTAGCGCATTGGTGCCGCTAAGTAAATCAGCCCATCTAGCTTGTGGTTGGGTAGAAGGATCATTGCTCATAGAAGACCTGCTGGACTATGTGGTTAGAAAAAAGGTAATATCCAAGTATCGACTTGGATATTAGAGTGACATAATGATTAATGCAAGTAATTACTTTGATAATCTAAATCTAACTCAGGCTGTTGATAAGGTACTTTTTTGCATAAAGACAAAAGGACCGATATCAACGGCAGTGATTGCGAAAGATTTAGACATGACGGGTGAGGCGGCAAGACAACATATTCAAAAGCTGACTTCATTGGGTTTGGTTGAGGGTGTTCAATGCGCATCACAAAGTGGAGCGGGTAGGCCAAGACAAAATTGGGTGTTGACTGAGCAAGGGCACCAACGTTTTCCAGATACACATGCACAATTAGCTCTACAGCTTATTGATTCTGTTCGTACTATTTTTGGTGACGAAGGGTTGGAGAAACTCATTAGCCAACGGGAAGAGGAAAGCCGAACTAAGTATTTAGCGCGTTGTGATAATTTGCCTTTTATTGAGCGATTGAATGCATTAGCGGATGTTCGTAGTGAAGAAGGCTATATGGTCAGAGTTGAAAAAGAAGACGATAGCTGGTTATTTATTGAGAACCATTGCCCGATTTGTGCAGCGGCAACAGCTTGTCAAAATTTTTGTCGTTCAGAATTGGCATTATTTCGTGATGTTTTAGGTCATGATGCAACTGTCGAGCGTGAGCAATATTTACTTGATGGCGCAGGGCGCTGTGTTTATCGGGTTAAATTGAAGAATTAATTTTCTGACGTTTTTTCAGTAGCCAGGCGTATAGCACACCAGATAGCGCGCCAGTAATGTGGGATTCTGTCGAAATATATTGATGAACGGGTAATAATCCAGTCGCCATCGCGCCAAAATAAAAAAGCACTAATAAGGCGATGATGATATCGGATAAACGGCGGCGGAAAAAACCTTGGGCGATTAATAATCCCCATAAGCCAAAAATCCAACCACTAGCACCAACGTGTATGGCATCCCGACCGATAAGCCAAACAGCAAGACCACAAGTGATAATGATAAATAATGAGGCTTGGATGTACTCTTTGATAGCACGATGAAGTAGCAATGCACTTAGTATGATTAAAGGGGGGAGATTACTGAGTAAATGCCCCCAACTACCATGAATAAAAGGGGCTAAGGGAATACCTATCAATCCATTGACGGTACGAGGAATAATACCTAAGTGAATTAATCCACCTCCCGTAAGACTATTAACTAACTGAATAACCATGAGTAAACCCACTAATATGATTAGTAACTTAATCCGTGGGTTTAGCCAAAGTTTCATATTATTGCCCTGAATTAGTTTTGTCCTAAAGTCTGAACACTTTCCACTAAATTTGCCAGTTGTGCCACGACTCGATCGCCAATATCTGCATTATCGCCACCGAGGGCTTTATTACGCAGAAAATCTTTTTTGATTTGCTGCCAACGAGCGGCATCTTTTGCTGTTAACGTTCCCCTTAATTCGGCGAGTTTCAATAAATTCTCTTCCGCGCCTGTTGTGAGCAGTTGCGCTTCACCTAAATAGTGGTCATCTAACAATCTTTCAAGTTCTTCATCATTCATCACTGAAGAGACTTTTTCGCTCAGTTTATTCATATTTCGGTAGCTACCTTGCAAGCGGAATGCAGGCTCAGTACGGTATTTATCAGATTGTGCAGCACTGGCAATATATTGCTGATTCACTTTTAATACAATATTACGCAAGGTTATTAAGTGGCTGATTACCGCAGTTATTTCATTAATTTCCGCATCGGAATAAGGGTAACTTAGGGTATTTGTTGAGACTGATTTGCCCATTGCTTTATCCACTAAAAGATAAAGGTCGTTTAAATCACGTAGTGCAAGAGGGGCCAGTACAGCGTTGGATGTTAAACTATTTTCGATATAGCTTAGTGCAAACGCTTCATCCATTCCCCCGAGTACTTCACCTAAGTTATAAATATCGGCACGGTTAGCTAGCATATCAGGAATACGGAACACTTCCCCTGATTCGGTATATGGGTTACCCGCCATAACAACACAGAATTTCTTACCACGCATGTCATAGGTCTTAGTTTTGCCTTTCCAGATACCCTCAATTCGTCTTGTTCCATCACATAACGAAATGAATTTTTGTAAGAATTCAGGGTGAGTATGTTGGATATCATCCACATACAGCATGACATTATTCCCCATTTCTAAAGCTAGGTTGAGTTTTTCAAGCTCTTGCCTTGCTGTCGCGTTAGGGGCTTGTTCAGGATCAAGGGATAAAACATCATGGCCAAGTGCTGGGCCATTGATTTTCATAAAAATAAGACCTAAACGGTCGGCCACATATTCCATTAAGGTGGTTTTACCGTAACCTGGCGGGGAGATCATTAGTAATAATCCCATTAAATCAGTACGTTTATTTTCACCAAGCGCACCAATTTGCTTCGCCATATTGTCACCAATAATAGGCAGATAAACATCATTGATAAGTTTGTTACGGACAAATGAGCTTAATGGATGAGCTTTAAATTCATGTAGTTTTAGTCGATCACGTTCTTCGGTTACGATGCGTTGGCGTAGTCCTTGATATTGACGAAATGCAGGAATGAACTGCTTTCTTTGCTTGCGCATACGACCAAAGTAGCTATCTAAACTTAATGAAAGTGTTTGGTTTTCAATGGTCGGGTGTTCACCTAATAATCCACTGACTTTAAAGTAGAGATCAACCTCACTGTAGCGAGCTGATGCGACTTTATCTAAGATAATAATAGCTATTGCCCCCGGTACATAAGGCATGAGATGTGCAAATTCAGGCACAGAGCATAATCCTTGTAGCCAGTTTTGAATCAATGCCCAGCGCTGTGCATAGCGTTCGCCAAGGTTTTGTTGTGAACGATTAAAATCAACCCACATATGGGCAGCTTCTAGGCGGTTTTGTAATGCTGCCACAAGGTCTCTTGCATACTTACTATAAACCAACTCAATAGATGGCCTTGCTAAGGCAAAACTTAAATATTCAGCCGCTTGAGTTTGTTCATAGCTTTGACATTCAATTGGATTATCTTGTAAAAACAAGCTGATATCTGCTTCAATTTCTGCTTGTAGGTCGAGCAAGGCATCATCATTGTGAAATAGCTGTTGAATGTTCATCGCCGTTCTAGCGCGTTCAGGCCATAATGCAGGATAGGTTGCATTTTGTACTTGATCCCAGAAAATCGCTGCAATTGCGCGTGATTTTGGGTTATAACGTAGCAAATCGGCACTTTCACCAATAGGAATTAATTTTTTTAATATGGCGATGGCATCATGGTCATGAATACCTTTCTCGTAGCCTTCTTTATAACGCGGTGCGGCAAAGTCTCTGACTAATTTGTCTAATTTATCCGGTGCAGATAACGCACTTTTTAATGAATCATAATCAAGGCCGTCTTGGCGTTTTGCCGCGGCATAGATAATGGAATAAGCAAGGTATTCAGCACGATAAACACTATCTGATTCAGATTCTAGGGTTGCAGACCAATAAGGTTGTAGCGCTGTAAGTTCTGCGTTTTCGATTGGTTCTTGGTAGTCTGTACCAGTCAAATACAACCAAAGTTGGTTATTTTTAGGTAAGATAGTCAGGTCAAGTTCTTGGGTATTTACACTAAAGCGGTGGCGAGGCCCCAATTTAATGATATTACCGCCATCTTCAAAAATATCAGTTTTATCACGTAAAGTACGAATAGCTTGGTCACGAGATGATTTTAGCCGTGCATCAATATCATCAGCCTTAACGTTATCATTAATTTCCCGTAATTTTTCAATGATTTCACGGGTTTTTAAGGCTAACGGATCGGATGCGAAAAAGGCATTCAGCTCATCTTGAGACTGTAAACGAAGCGTTCTGCGTTGTAGGCTTTCTAATAGGCGATCAGCGGCAGTTAATAGATTCTGTGAACGGCGTTGGCGCTCATCAATTAATATTTGTTTATGAGACTCAAAGGTTTCGAATAATTCATCTCGCTTTGCCAGTATGTCATCAAGAAATTCATCGTGATTGCTAAATTGGCTTTCAAGCTCTTCTAATTGAACTAATAATCGAGATAACTGATCATCGCAACGTTCCGGTGACGTGGCAAGAGACAGCGCGTTGGTGATCCCTTGGCTGAATAAGCGAAACTGTGCGCCAAATTGTGCCACTGACTCAACGCTACTTTGTGATTTTCGTTTTTGCTGTAAGCGGGCACGAGATTGGTTGAGCTGCGCATAGATCTGCGAAATTGAATCAATGATATGAGTTTGTTGTGTCACATCGTTGAACGATAGGGAAGCCATTAAGTTAGACAGCATATCCAAATCGGCTGACATTTTTTCCATGTCATTCATTGGCACATCTAACTGGGCACTATTTTGTGCGTTTTCAGTTTGTTCTTCGAAGGTGACTAGTTGAGCTTTAAAAGGCTGTAATGCTTTATCACTAGCAAGGAAAACGGCGGTAGCTTGAGAAACTTGTTGCTGAGCATCCGTAATCTCTGTTTCCATTTCACTGAGTTTGGTTAAATCCATATAACGGAATTCACGCAGTGAAATTAAGTGCCCACGCTGCGCACTTAGGGCATTGAGCCCATCGACAAATTGTTGAATATCGATCCAACTTTCAGGCAGTGTGATGGCAAGTAATGATTTTTGGCGACTAATCGCCTCATTCATTGATTTGGCTGATTGCTGGCGAATACTCTCTACTTTTTCATATTCGTCGAGTACAAGTTCGCTAGTTTGGGTAATTTCTTTGAGTAATTTCCCAATATTCAGACACTGTTCATCATTAAACCAGTAATAAATATCTAACAGACTTTTAGGTTGCTGACTAAGCTGTTCATAACGGGAAACAGAAACCTGATTACCTTCGATTTCTTTGGCAATATGTAATATTTCAGAAATACCACGAACTAAATCTGCATTACCGATACGACCAAAAAAGCCGCCACGGGGAGGTTGTTTATCCGCAAACTCTTCAGAGTAAAATGGTGTTTGCCAAACCTGCATCGGATGCACACGAGTTGCTTCGTCGCCTTCCCCTTCAAACAAGACCATTTTACCATCTTCTAACATGGCATAGCCGTGACCAATCAATGGGATAGCGAGTTTTCGTTCAATTAAATTATAATTGAAAAGCGCGAGTCGACCATGATTAGGGGAATAGAATACATACAGGACATCTTCACCATTAGGTGAACGGCGCAGGCGGCGAAAACGCATCCCATCCATAGGTTGTTCAAAGGTTTTGTATTCGCCGTTTTGTAGATAGTAGCCACCCGGAAAAATAATACCGTGATCTTCAGGTAACTGCACACAGGCTTGGCCGATGGCGTCGATACGTTGAACTGACTCGGTTAGCGTGTTGTAAACCAAGTAACGCCAGCTCTCTTCACGATAAGGAAGGATTTTTAACAGAATCAAACTGCCTGTATGGGCGTATTCTATTTGTGCATCATCGAGAGATTGGTTTTTATCCAGTACTGCTTCACGATAGATGCCTAATCCATCTTCGGTATTATTTTCACACTTGATGGTTAGGTCACCACCAATAGTCTCAACAAATACAGTGTCGAGTATATTGATATGAGGAAAACGACCGTTAACGGTATCTTCTCGAGTGGTTCTGGTCCAATCAAAATCATAGGCGGGGGGAAGTTCAATATCTCGCTCGCCACGATTATCAATATAGTCGATTTTGTTTTTATCGCTAGAAATTGACCAACGGAAAACACGCACATCGGTGATACGGTCGCCAATTTGGAAACTGGCAAGAAGTTTGCCATCACGTTCTACAAGTTGAAGTAATTGTGTATTTTTATAGTAAGTATAGAGTTCAGTGAAATCTTGAATAAAGCGGTTGTCGTTGAGAAAAGTATCTTCATAAGGCATGGCTTCAACGTCGAATTCACCCTCGTTTTCAATTAAACGATAAAGTGAAAAGACATCTTCAAGATGGGTCTCTTTTTTGAGGCCAAGAAAAACATTATAACCAAATAACAGCCATTCACCGACACGAACAATATCTCTTGCTTGGCAATTATTTTCAGTACGAATACGGATGCGGCCAATGATGTCCATTTGGCTTTGACCAAATTCATCTAACCGGCTTTGATTTAATTGCGCGGCTTTTTGATGGAGCTGTTGTCCTTGCTCGGTAAGACGCTTACGTAAGATTTCATAAGCGCCTCCTTCAGCTACAGCACTATCGAGTATTTCTTGTTCGCGGTTAGTATCCTGAATATCTGGCATGGTATAACGAATTTCCTTGGCTTTGAACGAGTCATACCCGTTAGTTGCAAGCTACATGTATTTAGTTATGTAGTTTGGATTGTTTTAGGTATAACTAAACATTAATACAAGGCATTCCCTAACGGGATATGCCTTTAAATATGCATTAATTAGAGTTGATCATCTGCCGGTGGAATTGGTTTTGCTGCCACCGTTTTTGCTAGCTGATCCACACCTTTTGCCGCCATAAATCCGTTGATTAAATCTTGAACCTCTGGATTTTTCAGTAATTCTGCAACATCAATTTTTTTACCTTCGGTGCTGCGATTGACCAGTTTTTCAAAATTTTCTTTGGCAAAGCTGCTTTTATCCATAAAGCCATCTACCGCTTTTCCTAAGCTCAGAGCTTTAGAGAAGGTATTGAAGAAGCTGCCATCGCCACCCACAATTTCAATATTGGTTTTGGTCAGTGCTGCCGCCAATACATCCGCTTGCTCGCGAGCAATTTCTTTATTAGCTTCAATTGAAGCCATAGATTGTTCAAATTCTTTCTCAAGGCGCATGCGGAACTCTTCGTGAGCGCGTGCGGTATCACTGAGGTGATCCATTGATTTGAATTTATCGGTTAAACCATCTGCCTCAGCTTTCAAGCGCTGGCGGATAACTTCGGCTTGCGCTGAACCTAACTGGCCTTCACCGCGTGCTTGTGCTGCAAGTTTCTCTTCTAGTACTTTAGCGTCAGCAAGACCCAATTTTTCTTTCGCATTGGCTTGTTGTTCGTCCCCTCGAGCTTGGGCGATCAGTTTTTCTTCTAAAATTTTCGCTTCCGCAAGACCTTGTTGCTGCTCGGCTTGCGCTTTGGCTTCCATGACTTGCGCTTCGGATAAACCTTTTTCTTTAAATCCACGCGCTTCGGCAAGCAATTTTTCAGCGGTGATATTGGCTTGAACTAAACCTTCTTTTTCTTCAGCTTCGGCAGTGACTTGGCGAACGCGAGCTTCTGCAAGGCCTATTGCGGCATGTTCAGCTTCAATACCTTCTGCTAAGCGTTTTTTGGCTTCGGCTTGTTTAGCTGAAGCTTCAAGTTCAGCTTGAGCCATGGTGCTGATTTCTTCGGCTCTGTGTTTAGCACTAGCTTCGTCTGCCTCAGCTTTTTTCACTTGGCGAACCATCAACTCTTCTGCTTCAGCTTGGGCATTAATAACAGTGACTTGTCTTAAACGGTCAGCTTCTGAAATTTCACGAACTTCTTTAATACGTTCTTCTTCTTGTGCGACACTTTTTTCAACTACAACGCGCTCACGAATTACACTGGAAATATTTTTACGCTCTTCTTCCAGTGCTTTTTCTTTTTCAATGCGTTGTAATTCGACTTCACGCTCACGTGCGACAATTTCAAGATCACGAGCACGAGTGACGCGTTCTTCTTCGATAGCGACAGCACGAGTCCGGTTTTGTTGAGCGACTTCAACCTCACGCATCCGATTTTCTTCACGAATATCAATTTCTTGTTGGGTTTGAATTCTAGCTTGCTCAGATTTTAAACGTTCTTCTTCTTGTACTCGTAACGTTTCTGCGGTTTCACGAGAACGAATATTGTCAATTTCACGTTTTTGACGCGCTTCTGCGTCTGCTTGTTGACGTTCTAATGCCAAGCTAGCTTCACGGGTCTCAACATTTTTCTTTTGAATAGCCAGTTCTTGGTCACGTTCTTTTTGGTTGGTTTCAATGTTATGAATAGCGGTAATTTCAGTAATCTTACGAATACCTTCAGAGTCAAAAATATTGTTTGGATCAAGCGCTGACTTTGGCGTTTGTTCTAAATAATCAATCGCCACATCTTCGAGTGCATAACCGTTTAAATCTTTACCGATGACATCGACAATGCGGTCACGAAAGTCTTGCCTATTTTCAAATAAGGTCGATAAATCAAGTTGTTTACCAACCGTTTTTAATGCCTCGGAGAATTTCGCACTAAATAGCGCGCTAACGGCATTGTGGTCTGATGCACGTTCGACACCAATTGCTTTGGCGACCTTAAGGACATCTTCTGTGGTTTCATTCACGCGCAAATAGAAGGCGACAGTGATATCGGCACGTAAGTTATCATGACAAATCAGGCCATCTTTGCCGCGGCGGTCAACTTCTAAAGTTAAAAGAGAAATGCGCATGAACTCTTTTTTATAGATAACCGGATAAACCAGAGCCCCTGTGAAGTGAACTTTGGGTTGCGATGACATATCGTTAACTATCAGCGCCGTGCCTTGTGGTACTTTAATATAGAAGGCTTTGAATAGACCAAAGAACCCTAAAATAACTAGGATTATCCCTCCAATAATGGTTAAAAAAGGCATTAAAGCAGCCAAATCCATGTTAATTCTCCGTAGGTTCTGACGAGATCGTCATTTTTAATATTATTTATGAGTGAGACGTTATTTCGTGTTTTATCAATGACGAAATTCATCTTCGGTCACAACTTGATAACTGTGAGATTGCGCGTCATAGCTAATGATAACGACGCGATCACCTCGTTTAATATTGTCTATTGATGAAGCGCGGATCTGTAAAATCAAACCTGCGCCTCCATCTTCTAAAATTGCTTCACCTTTGTGTTCAGTGACTTCTCCTGAGCGAACTGTGGCGAGTTGACCGATTAATTGATGGACGGTTTTAGGTTTGTTTAGGCTCATCAATTTGTTACGGACAGGTCTGAGGCAAAGTGCAGTCAGATGAAGAGCGATAAATAGCGTGATGGCAAAGACGGCGAAACCGACGAGATAGCGCAGCAAATTTGTATCAATAAATCGAATAAATAAATGCACACAGAAGTAGGTGATAGCCCAGCCAAAAAGCGTGAATAGCGTTAAAATAATGGTCACCGGGATACCGGCTAGCCCCAATTTAGTTAACCAACCAGCGAAGCCTGTGGCGTCTATGCTATTACCATCTAGTCCGCCATCGACTGCGGTATCGACGTTAAATAGGTCAATATCTAATAAGCCAAAGGCCGCACAAAGCCAGTAAAATAGGACAATAATTAGCAGGCCGCTAAAAATAATAGTGGGAAAAGCTAGGCTGTTTTGAAAAAACAAACTCATAGAATTTTTCTCTTAATTTAACGTGGACTTTATTTTATTAGGGCACCGTTAATTTAATCATATAACTTAATAATATCGTTTCTAATAATTTGCTGTATCGGACAAATCTCTAATGTTATCTCGATGATTTTAATCAATAATTAAAAGCTGCGATTTTGAGTTAAATGTTATGATTTAACGTGATTGATTGGCGTGATGTTAACACTGATTTAGCGCAAATGATAATCACTATCAATAAAGAGGGGCGCTTTATTTTATTTTCAGACGAAATTTCGTTATAAAAAATTGCACTCTGGCATTAAAGAATAAAACAGAGTGCATACTTATTTATTGATTAATCAATTAAATTTAAAAAAGCCGCTCCTCTAGCACCACCAGAGTCACCATAGCGCGCTTTTTCAATGGCTGGTAATGTCGCAATGCCATAAAGATATTGTGGCAGGACTTCAGGGAGCAGTTGATAGATAGCTTCAAATTGAGATAATCCACCACCAATAACCACTAAATCAGGGTCAAAGACGGTAACAACTTGTCCCATAAACATGCCTAGTACTGACATGTAACGTTCAACATGCTGTTTTGCTTGGGTCTCGCCTTGCTTATAAAGCTGAATTATGTCGATGGCAGAGCGTTTTTCACCTGTAAATGCAGCATAAATACGTTCAAAGCCTGGGCCTGATAGATAGGTTTCAAAGCAGGCAGTTTGACCACAACCACAAGTGATTTCGGGTACAGTATCGCCTAACAGCTTTGAGGCGCGAACACTGAGGTTCATATGACCGATTTCACCAGCAATGCCATTTTTACCTGATAACACTTTGCCATTGATGACAAAACCACCGCCTACACCAGTCCCTAAAATCAGGCCAAGCACGGTTGGGTAACGTTTAAATTCGGGATCCCAAGCTTCAGATAACGCAAAGCAGTTAGCATCATTTTCAACTTTAACAGGACGCTGCAATATATTGGCTAAATCATGAATCAAGGGTTTGTATTGAGCGGCGGGAACATTGGTTGTAAATACCGTACCTTCCGCTTGGTTTACGATGCCAGGAACGCCAATGCCAATTTTCCCTTGGCAATTGAATTTCTCATCTGCTTCCGCGGTTAAATCACGAAAAGTATTAAGAAGAGCATGATAGTCCTCTTTGGGTGTTGGTACGCGTTTTTGCCATACTTGATTTAGTGCTTGATCGAATACAGCAAGCTCGATTTTTGTTCCACCCATGTCAAAGCCGTAATACATTGTCATCTTCCCTTTATGGTTATATTTATCATGGATAGTTGTCTATCTATTTGATAAATAATAAATGATGGTGTGCAATCCTTCAATTATACAAAAGTTTTCCGTGGGTTAAATTATCGTTTTGATATTTATTTTAGTTATATGACAAGACCACGCTTTAAAACACCTCTTTTTATTTATTTTCAGTGATTATCTTTTTATTGATGTTCGTCATTTGCCAATCATTTAAAAACGATGTTAAATAAATAACAATTAACTTAAGTTAAATAGTGGTGATTTATGTCAAATGGTTTTTTTTATACGACTGAAAAGTATCGTCGTCGATATGGTGTGGCTTTTTTTGTCGGCATTATCGGGGGGATTGTTTCCGCTTTTGTGAAATGGGGAGCAGAGGTTCCTTTCCCACCAAGAACTTTTACCGGAGGAAGGGATGAATTTAATCCCCCGTTCCTTTTTTTGCGTGACTACCTTGGTATTGATCCAACTGCAACGGTTTATACTTTTTCAGAACACATTATTAACCCTGTGATGATAACGCATATTTTATTTTCATTGGTATTTGCCATTGGATATTGTTTAGTGGCTGAGATTTTTCCAAAGGTGAAAATGTGGCAAGGGGCGATGGCGGGGTTGCTGGCAACCGTCGCGGTTCACGGTGTGAGCTTCCCATTATTAAATTTAACGCCACCGTTATCTGAATTGCCATTCGATGAATATTTTTCTGAGATATTTGGACACGTTGTCTGGTTTTGGTCGATTGAGATTATTCGAAGAGATTTAAGAAATCGTATTACTCATCAGCCAGATCCTGAAGTATCACTATCACAGAGTTATAGATAATTTAAACGTTAGTCATGAAACTCATTAGCACAAAAGGCTAGTTAATTGAAAAACTAGCCTTTTTTATTTTCTGTTTTGAACTCACCCAATATTATTTCATTATCTTTGACATAAAAAGATTGCGCCATCATTTTAAATTAGATATTGTTATATTATAACATTACATTTGGTGGTCATTATGAAACAAGGAATACATCCACAATATCGCACTGTTGTTTTTCACGACACCAGTGTTGATGCTTATTTTAAAGTCGGTTCAACGATTCAAACGCAAAGAACAATTGAGTATGAAGGGGAAACTTTTCCCTATGTGACACTAGATGTCTCTTCACAGTCACATCCGTTTTATACCGGAAAACAAAAGATGTTTTCTCAAGAAGGTAAGACGGCTCAGTTCCAGAAGCGTTTTGCTCGCTTTCTATCAAAAGGGGATAAATAAACGTGAAAGTATTGAGCTCATTGAAAACAGCAAAGCAACGCCATCCTGATTGCAAAGTCGTTCGCCGTCGTGGTCGCGTGTATGTTATTTGCAAAACGAATCCGCGTTTTAAAGCAGTGCAAGGCAGCAAGAAAAAACGTTAGTTTTTGTTTTTTCAATTGAATATACCCTACCTTTATATTTGTCCTGTTCAGCCATTACAGGTTATTGGTTCTGTAGTGGCTTTTTTTTGTCAGTCAATAATTTGTTGCGGATTAATAAAAGCGGTGATGCCATTCTTAATTTGTTCTCTTAACCATTGTGTTTTCGAGTTATAAGAATTCCGTTTGTGCCAAAGCATTAAAAATGGAATTTCTAATTGTTTGTATAAAATTTCATCGATAGGTAGTGGGCGACAGACTAAATCCAAGTGGAATTCATTAACATAATGTTGGCAATAACCTGGAGAACAAGCAATTAATGAATGCCCTGAATGGGATGCCATTAGCAATGATTGCTCAAAGGATGAATAAGATAAATGCACATGGCGAGTTAAGCCCATACTGTGTAGTAAATCATCTAGAGCCCACGGAATGCGATTACCATATTCGGTACTAATATGCGGGTATTTCAATAGATTAGTTAAATTCCACTCTTCATCTAAAATGGGATGATCTTTTCGAATAAACGCCAAAGGTCTATCGATAAATAGCACTTCAAAGTTGAGAATATCAGGGATAGCATTGATGGATTCTTTCGATTTATGGTAGCTTTCTCGCCCTAAAACACCGATATCGGCATCCCCTGCCATAATACTGGCGAGAGAATTATATTCCCAATCCCGTACACTGACCGATGATTCAGGGTATTGATTCAAAATCTTCAATGATAAATCATGTAGCATAATGAGATTGAGCGGCGCTTCCATCATCAAGCGAAACTTGATCCCCCTCGGTTTCTCGGTATCACGAATGTCAGCAATATAATTCGATAAATTTAAAAATTCAGGCAATGATTTTTCAATACGGCTCATGAGTGGTGTTGGAACAAGTCCTTGCGGGCTTCGAATAAATAACGGGTCATCAAACCAATGGCGTAATTTTGCCAAAGATTTACTGACTGAAGACGGGGTAATTGAGAGGCGTTTTGCCGCTAAACTGACACTCTTTTCTTCAACCAGATATTGCAAAATAACCAGTAAATTTAAATCTAATCGATGCAATGACTTATTCACAGACGGCTACCTTTTCACTGGCTCGAGACGGTAATTTTAATAATGTGATACCGATAATACCTGTCGCAAGTAAGATAATGAACAGCATATTTACAGACTGTACCCCGACCCAGCCCATCAACCAAATATAAAATGACGCGAAGCTTAGTTGTGAAATGGCGAGCACCGAGCTGGCGATCCCCGCTCTTCTTGCAAAAGGGGATAGAGCTTGGCTCATAATGATGCCAAATTGCATCGAAAAGCCAACACCACAGAATGCAAATACGATAAATAGCAATCCAATATGGCTAAAGTAAAAAAGAAAAAGAAATAAAATAAAGGCATTAAGCAAAAAAAGGCTAAGCGCGAAATAGAGAATAGATTGACTGTTAAACAGCGAAATTAATTTTGGCATTAAGAACGACGTTGTCATACTGACCATCGCAAGCAAGGTCATTGCTGTAGAGTATTGGCCGGTCGTAAAATTGAGATTAGTCATTAGAATAATCGGCGACACGTTCACATAGGTCAGAATCACGGCCATCCCAAAACAAGAAATAACTAAGCGAGAGATAAAGAAATGACTCAATAAGCTTTCATTTGGTTCATCAATATTTATTTCTTCATTAATTGTCGTTTTATTAATAAGTGGTTTGGTTTCTTTAATTGCCGCTAAACAAAAAATAATACTCAGTACAGCATAAGCCGCCATAAAGTAGAACATGACGGACCAATGATAAAAAAGCAAAATGATAAAGCCAATGACTGGAGCTAAGACGGGAGCAATGCAGGTAATTCCATTCATTGCAGATAATACTTTGGTTCGCGTATTGGCTGATAAAACATCACGTAATAATGCGAATGTGACTACATAGCAGAATCCAGCCCCAATCCCCTGTAAGAAACGAGTCGCTAAAAATATCGTGGTGGTTGAGGATGAGCCTGCCATAACCGATGACAATGCAAATATCGCTGCACCGACTAAAGCGACGGGTTTGCGGCCAATGTGATCGGCACACCAACCAGCAATCAACATGGTGGAGGCCATACCCGCTAAATAGATAGAAAATGCCATATGAAGCTGACTTTCACTGGCATGTAATTCGGCAGCAATCAGGGGGATACCTGTTAAATGCAAATCAACCCCTAGAGGGTAAATTAGCACTATCCAAAAGCTAAAAAGGACATACTTGGTCATGGGGAAATTGCATCCTAAGAAGAGAAGATGTTAATTTTAATCACTATTAGTACATCAATATATTGAATAATCCCGAAAGGCATTTTTCCAATTTGGAAAACAGCATAGAACTGTTTTTCTATCATTATTAGCTTTATTACTAATCTTCTTACTATTAGTGATGAAATTCACTTGCACACTGGTTGATATTTTGTCAGTTTTAATACAGTTGAGAAATCTCCAGTGTCAATTTTAACGGTTGTCTAAAAGGTCAGTGACAATTGTCCCGAAGAAGGGCATAAAATTGAGTTTTGAGATTTTTTGGGTAAAAAATTTAATCAGACAGGGTGAATAGAATGAAAAATGTAGGTTTGATTGGCTGGCGTGGAATGGTTGGCTCCGTATTAATGCAAAGGATGGTTGAAGAAGGTGATTTTAATGTAATCCATCCGGTCTTTTTTTCTACGTCGCAACACGGTTCTGAAGCCCCTGTTTTTGGTGGGCATCGTAGTACATTGCAAGATGCATTTGATATTGATGCACTAAAAGCTCTGGATATCATTATTAGTTGCCAAGGTGGCGATTATACTAATGAAGTTTATCCTAAATTGAGAGAGTCAGGTTGGAATGGCTATTGGATTGATGCTGCATCTTCACTGCGTATGAAAGATGATGCGATTATCATTCTTGATCCTGTTAACTATCAACATATTCAAGATGGATTAAATAAAGGTATTAAAACCTTTGTTGGTGGTAACTGCACAGTAAGCCTGATGTTGATGTCTTTAGGTGGTTTGTTTACTAACAATCTAGTTGAGTGGGCATCGGTTGCGACTTATCAAGCGGCTTCTGGTGCTGGTGCACGCAATATGCGCGAGTTATTATCACAAATGGGATCGTTACATACCCAAGTGGTAAAAGAGCTACAAAATCCAGCTTCTGCAATTTTAGAAATTGAGAAAAAAGTCACTGATTTCACTCGAAGTGGTGCGATGCCAACAGATGCTTTTGGTGTTCCATTAGCGGGTAGCCTGATCCCATGGATTGATAAAGCACTTGAAAATGGTCAAAGTCGTGAAGAGTGGAAAGGGCAAGCAGAGAGCAACAAAATTTTAGCAACGGGAAGTAATATCATTCCTGTTGATGGCTTATGTGTCCGTATTGGCGCATTGCGTTGCCATAGCCAAGCGTTCACCTTGAAGCTGAAAAAAGATATCCCAATGAAGGATATTGAGCAGCTATTAGCCTCTCATAATGAATGGGTTAAAGTTGTACCAAATGACCGTGAAATCACCATGCGTGAGCTAACGCCAGCAGCAGTAACTGGCACATTGAGTACACCAGTTGGTCGTTTACGTAAGTTAAATATGGGTCCTGATTTCCTATCCGCCTTTACGGTTGGTGACCAACTCCTGTGGGGCGCGGCTGAACCTTTGCGCCGGATGTTAAGAATTTTATTGTAAACCCTTAAATTACGGTTTATTGAACCTGTGTTACCGTCTGGTGCACAGGTTTTTTATTGCTTTTTTGAGGCGCTGTTTTCTCTGATGGAAGCTGTTTAACTGATAGTAGGGCTCTATTACCATCAATGACTTTAATGTTCGACTGAGCTTGATAGCAGCTACGCAAAGGGGACTGACAAGCCGCTGATGTACGTTGTTGTATACCTAGCCAATCACTCATTAACCAATAATTGTTTACCGTTGAATAAGGTTCTCTGAGATTTTTTTCACTGAATACGGGCTTGGATGTTGTTGAGCTGTACCAAATAAACAGTGGAATTTCATAAGCTTCTTTTTTTGGACTATTAACGCCATGATGATAATGGACATTGTTATCGGCATCTAATCGTTGTAGTGCATGGTCTGAGAAATACAAAAGAGTCGCAGGTTTATTGTCGAGTTGTCGTAATAGGCTTTCTAGAAACTTATCTGTGTAGGCGATAGAACTGTCATAACAATCATCATCTTCTTGTCCGCTGAATTTTTTAAATTGTTCTTCTGGGAAACGGTTACAGGCAGGCTCATGGCTACCATAAGTATGTAAGACGATAAGTTTTTTCTGGTTTGTTTTATCGTTAATTGCTTCAGTAAAATAATCGAATAACTCTTCATCATAACCAACAAACTCGTTCCATTTTTTATTGTTCGCCATATTGGCGATAGCTGAAATCACACTGGTTCTTTTGTTGGTTTTACCTTGATTACTGAGCCAATAGGTTTTAAACCCTGCATCATTTGCTAAAGAAATAATGTTATCGGCATAGTGTTTTTTGTCCTGCATTTGGTCAAAGCGAATATTTGCTAACGAAATAGGCACCGACAAAATGGTAACAGGTGCAGGTGAATAGGCATTATCAAAAACCAGCATTTGTGATTTACGGTTATTAAGATTTGGGGTCGTATCGTATTGATAGCCATACAAACTCATATGATCGCGGCGGAGCGATTCACCGATCACTAAGACATAAATTTCAGTGCCAACATCTTTTTTATCATAATTAAATGAAACCACTTCTGAGGAAATTTTCTTGATCCCACGATTCTCATAAAAAATCTTCACTAGTGCGCCAGCGTTATAAAATGGTGTATTGAGAAGATATTTTTCCCCGATCAGAAAATGACTGTCTGTTTTTTTTAATAATGATGTGTAATACAGTGGGATTGCGAGCAAGTAACCACATAATAGCACCGAACTGACTAAGGTTGTTCGACGACTAATATATTTGGCACACTTATGAATGCTTAAAAAATAAATAGCAAAGGCAATGATATAAAAGATCACATAGCCAATGTTGTAAGACAGCATTCCTACAGTTTCGCTGCTGTTGGTATTAATAAATGTTTCCGCAATAGAGGACGAAAAGCGGATATCGTGTTTCTGATAAAAGAAAAATGAAACGGATAAGTTTAGCGCCCACAGTATTGTGACAATAATAGTCAGGAATTTACCCAATAGAGTTCGATAGGTTCCGGCACAGAGAACCATAATTAGTGTGCCAGAGAATATAATCACGATATTAGTGATTAAACTGACATCACCACTGAATAAAGTGGGTATCATTGATATCAATAAAAAATAAAATAAAATAATGAATATTTGCATTATTGTTTTTCACTTTTTAATTTAGATGCTTTGAGCATGGTGATAACGACTTTGTTGGTTTTGCTTTTAAATAAGCGCAGTTTTCGATTGGTTATCATAAAATTTAAAACTATCATAAAGTGTTTATAACATGAAAAAAGGTAGGATAATCAATTCGGTAGGGTAAAAAACTGTAAACTAGCGTGAGGTTAAGTCATGAAGAACAAAAAAGATAATTTTATATCTAGTCGAAAATGGATTAACTCATTAATTTATAAAGTAAACAAAAAATAACCCCCATTAAATATGAGGGCTATTATTTAATTAAAATATAAGTGAAATTTTTGCATCAATATTATTATCAGCGTAATTGCTGGATGCCAGTTTGCTATAATTTATCGATAACTTGGAATTATTGTTGATATTAAGATCTACGCCTGCTTTGATAATAGCCCCATTTCTAGAGGCTGATGAGCTTTGCGAAACGAAAGATGAGTCAGTGTCTAGAAATTTAAATTTTAGTCCCCGCGCTAAATCACCATATTGATGTTGCCAACCGAGTTCACCATATAAATTAAGACTAGATCGTGAATTTAACATCCATTGGTTATCGAGTCGAACGCCAATAGTTGATAGTATCCCATTGATATGCTGTTTATCTGCTTTCAGTACCCCATAATTACCCGTCTCTTTTATTGTGCCATTCGTTGCCTTCACATAAGTTAGGTTTGCAAATGGTTCAATATCAAACATTGCTGCTTTCAATGGATAGGCGGCTTCGATAAAAGCTTGGTGAGTTTGTGTTTGATAATTCCCCATCGATTGGCTAACGGATCTATGGGTATTGATATGATGCCAAGTGTGCTCCGCTCCAGCTCTAAGTGTAATTGGGTTTAATTGAATACCACCATAAAGCGCTAAATGGTAGTTTTCACTGTTACCACTATTATGATGACCGGATAAACTGTTTTTAGTAAAACCCGTTGCAAGTCCGAAGGTTGCTTTATCACGATAAAAACGTTGATCTGCGCCTAAAAATACACCATAGCTAGAGGTATCATAACCCTCAGCATTACCATCGTTGGTCGTATTATCCCAATCATGGAGAGCTTTCGCCCAAATATTACCTTTATTGTCGTTCTGTTCTTTGGTCTTGTTCAGTGATTCTGAAAGGCGAAGCTGTTTAAAAATAGTTTCTCTCGTATGTCGGCTGCTATTAATTTGATTTGAGAGTATATCGGCATGAACCTGTCCTGTGAGTGTATTAAAAATAGAAATCGCCTCGTCTTTTGAATCATTTTTTAAGATACTTTTATAGAGCGAATTTTCTGTGGGGAGTTTATCGAGTGCTTGAGCGACTGACTTTTGATTCTGAGTCGTCGCAACGCTGTCAAAAGAGGTGTTATTGCGACCAATATTTAGTGTGACCGCATTTGGTGAGTAGTTTAACGTCGTTCCTATAAAGAGATAATTAGGTTGTACGGCCTCGAATTTACCTCTGATACCTTTTTCGGCGCTTAATATCGTATATTGAGTATCGAATAAACTGTTAACTTGTTGTTTAGATAACTTATTTTTGTTATTTTCAAATGAAACAGTGACAGTACCACCATTTAGAACAGCCGTACCTTGGCTCTTGATGGTATCGTGTTTCCCCTGTGCATTAATCTCTACTAAATAATGACTATCAGGCTTAAAAATAACAGAATCTGTGATATTGATTGTACCAATTGAATGCCCCGGCGACACCATGGCTTCCTGATTGACGGTTAAATGATTAATCTGACCATTACCTGTTAATAGTCCTGATTGATTAAGAGTGACTTGTGAGTTGATTTTTCCATTATCTAAAATTAATGCGCCTTTATTGACATCCAATGGCGAATTTAACTGACCTTTTATGAATAGTGAACCACCGTTTATTGATGACGGTTTTGAATAATGATTTTTTGCATTCAGTACTAAATTACCCTGATTAACTTCTATGCCAGCAAAGGTATTTTCGCCTGATAAAATGAGCGTGCCATTGCCTTTTTTGATTAATTGCCCTGGACCATTAATCGCATTTTTCCATTCATCTAGTTCGGTGAAGTTTGCAAAATCAAACTCATTAGTTACTTGATTAACAATAAAATTATCATATAAATGGGTAGGGCCTTGATAGGCTCTAGGTAAGTTAATGAGTCCCCAATAGGTCTCTGGTTTATCTTTTTTAACATCCCAACCGGCGAGAGAATTAATCGGATAAGCGGTACTGGCTAAAATACTTTGCCGCTGTTCTTTATCTAAATAAGAAAAACGTAAACGCAGTAAATGAGCCGCAGTATTAGGTAGCTCATTAGGGGTAATCATAGGTTTTTCTTCAGGTTCTTTTTTGCCGTAGTATCCAACTTCATCATTGATATGATGGCTCGAAGTCGTGAGGCAATCCTTTATGTTTTTTTGGCAAGTTATGGCTGTTTCTTCACGAACATTTCTGGCTAATGTCACAAATGATTTAGCAATTTTATCATCAGCAAGTAATTGAGATAATAGGTAATAGTTGCCAATGCGAGAAGCGATAGTATCTGTTGGGAAATGGGCACCAACAATCACTCGACTTTCACCATACTCAATCGCTCTTGCAAAGATTTCATCTCCTTTTTCAGGAAATAGGGTGGCTAAAACCGCTGCTTGTTTGAAACCATTCCAAGTATGTCCACTTGGAAAGGACGAACCCCGTATGGCTGTATAATTAGCAATATAGTTACCATCTTTATCGAGTACCTGATAGGGCCGCCCTCGTTGAAAATGCTCTTTAAGAATAAAGTCGATTGATCTAACTCGTCGGCGATTTTCGTCATAAGCTCGGGTACTGATATCATACAAATCTTTAATCGTATGATACTGATCGTTAGCGGTTAAATCGATTTGATGGTCACCAAAGAGTATTGTGTTGAATGTGCTAAAAACATAGTTTGAATTTTGTGATTTATCGGCTTTTGCTCTTTCTAGTCGCTCATCGGTTATTTGGGTATATTCATGACTAATTAGCTTATCCCATAATGCTATTTTTGAGTTCTCTATTGGTGAATGATTAATTACATTGTTTTTAATATCATCAAGCCAACTATTTCGTTTATCTAAAATACGATTTTCAACCGCTTCAATATCTATTTTTGCAGATGAAATATTTGAATTTAATAAAACTAATAAGCTTATTGTAGTAGGTAATATGACTGATTTCATGACAGGCCTATAGGTTGCGTTAATTAATCTTGAATTTATGAGATGTTAATTACGCAATGTGACGTTTTTATGAAAAATGTAGTCTTAATATTGTTAACTTTATGATTTTTATTTGTTTTGTTATTGATTGTATTTATAGGTTTATTTTTAAATTCAGATTCATTATTGTTAAATGCGTACTCATTACTGTTAATAATAAATTTAATTATTTTTAGTAACCTGAACTAATAAAAAATCGGGTAGTAAATAATAGATGTTATTTTTTAAATAAAAAAATAATCAGATGTTTTAATTTAAGCGTAATGTAGGTGATTAAATAAAAAGGTGAGAGATATTCATAATGATACGCGTGATGACAACCGTTAAAAAAATAGCCTCATGCTTTCACATGAGGCTATTTCTACTAAGAAGCAACTAGCGATTAAATATCGATATTAGCGGCTTTCAATGCGTTCTCTTCGATAAATGCACGGCGAGGTTCAACTGCATCACCCATTAGTGTGGTGAAGAGTAAATCTGTTGCGATCGCATCTTTTACTGTGACGCGTAGCATACGACGCGTATCTGGGTTCATGGTGGTTTCCCAAAGTTGATCTGGGTTCATCTCACCAAGACCTTTATAACGCTGTACGTATAGGCCACGACGTGATTCACGGGTTAACCAAGTGAGCGCATCTTCGAAGTTTTCGATATTTTGACGGCGCTCACCACGTTGAATATAAGCACCTTCTTCGATAAGACCCCCGATTAAATCACCTAAGTGAGTGATACGGCGATATTCACTACCATGAACAAAGTCAAAATCAAGGTTGTAGTCGGAATCAACACCATGAGTACGAATACGGATAGTTGGCTCAAATAGCTGACGTTCACGATTTTCTGTGATGATATAGCTATAAGTACTGCCCGCTTGTTCGTTATCCGTTAAGCGTTGGACTAATGATTTTGCCCACTCTTCAACTTGCTCGTTACTTTTTAGATTATCTTCTACTAAAGTAGGTTGATAAACTAAGCTATTCAGTAGTGCTTGTGGGTAAAGACGCTCAAGACGACGGATAATACGGTGCGCAGCATTATACTCAACAACGAGTTTTTCTAACTCTTCGCCTCTCATGGCCGGTGCATCTGCATTTAAATGCAGCTCAGCGCCATCAAGTGCGATTGAGATGAGGTAATCATCCATTGCATCGTCATCTTTAATATATTGCTCTTGCTTACCTCTTTTCACTTTATACAGTGGTGGTTGAGCAATAAAGATATGACCACGTTCAACAATTTCAGGCATTTGACGATAGAAGAAGGTCAATAGTAAGGTACGAATGTGTGAACCATCGACGTCAGCATCCGTCATGATAATGATGCTGTGATAACGCAGTTTGTCAGGATTGTACTCATCGCGACCGATACCACAGCCTAAAGCGGTGATCAGCGTGGCAACTTCTTGTGAAGAAAGCATTTTATCAAAACGGGCTTTCTCGACGTTTAAGATTTTACCTTTAAGTGGCAAGATAGCCTGATTTTTACGGTTACGGCCTTGTTTTGCTGAGCCGCCCGCAGAGTCCCCTTCCACGAGGTATAATTCGGATAATGCAGGGTCGCGTTCTTGGCAGTCGGCAAGTTTACCAGGCAGACCAGCTAAGTCTAAGGCACCTTTACGGCGGGTCATTTCACGTGCTTTACGTGCAGCTTCACGAGCGCGTGCGGCATCAATAATTTTACCCACAACGATTTTTGCATCGCCCGGATTTTCTAATAAATACTCAACCAATTTTTCATTCATCATGGTTTCAACTGCGGTTTTAACTTCAGATGAAACGAGTTTTTCTTTGGTTTGAGAGGAGAATTTAGGATCTGGTACTTTAACTGAGATAACAGCAATCAAACCTTCACGTGCATCGTCACCAGTTGCACTGACTTTGGTTTTTTTCTGGTAGCCTTCTTTTTCCATGTAGTTATTCAAGGTACGAGTCATTGCCGCACGGAAGCCGGCAAGGTGGGCACCACCATCACGCTGAGGGATATTGTTGGTGAAACAGTAAACGTTTTCTTGGAAACCGTCATTCCACTGCATTGCAACTTCAACACCAATACCGTCTTTCTCAGTTGAGAAATAAAATACATTTGGATGAATCGGAGTTTTATTTTGGCTCAGATATTCAACAAAGGCTTTGATACCGCCTTCATAATGGAAGTGGTCTTCTTTACCTGTGCGTTTATCAATCAATCGAATTGAAACGCCAGAGTTCAGGAATGACAGTTCACGTAAACGTTTTGCCAAAATATCATATTCGAATTCAGTGACACCTTTAAAGGTATCCATGCTTGGCCAAAAACGTACGCGTGTACCTGTCAGGTCAGTTTCACCCACGACAACTAAAGGCGCTTGAGGCTCACCATGTTTGTAGATTTGTTCGTGAACTTTACCGTCACGACGGATAACTAATTCAAGTTTTTCAGATAGGGCGTTAACGACTGAAACACCAACTCCGTGCAAACCACCGGAGACTTTGTAGGAGTTATCATCGAATTTACCGCCGGCGTGCAGAACAGTCATGATAACTTCTGCCGCAGATACGCCTTCTTCTTCATGGATACCCGTTGGGATACCACGTCCATCATCCTGAACGGAGACAGAATTATCAGCATGGATAGTGATAACGACGTCATCACAAAAACCTGCGAGGGCTTCGTCGATAGCGTTGTCGACAACCTCGAAGACCATGTGATGAAGACCTGTTCCATCGTCGGTATCACCGATATACATGCCCGGGCGCTTACGCACCGCATCCAGTCCTTTTAATACCTTGATACTTGAGGAGTCATATGTATTCGTCATCAACGTTTCCTGCTCTTTCTATTCCTGAGGTTGAACTTGTATTTTGCCATGTTCTACGCTAAACATCTTGCTGTTTACATCAATCATGTCATTTACTTGCTCGGATGTTATGGCACTAACAAACACCTGAGCTTGCGTAGCCTTGAGACGAGTCGCCAATAGTTGGCGGCGACCTGCATCAAGTTCTGAGGCAAAATCATCCAGTAGATACAGGCATCGTTGCCCGCTCTGTTGAGTGAAAAACTCACCCTGCGCTAACCTTAATGCACACATTAAAAGTTTCAGTTGACCGCGTGAAAGCATATCTTCAACAGGGGTGCCATTTGCCCTAATTCGCAAATCAGCTTTATGTGGCCCGGAGGCGGTATAGGTTAGTGCTCTATCACGCTCAAATTGGCGTTCTAGTTGCTCTGAATAATCAATTTCTTTATCCCAACCACGTTGAAAGGATACGGATAATGAAAATTCAGGTAAAAACTGTTGGCAAGTTTGCTCTATATTTTCAGCAATACCTGCAATATATTCATGACGCCATTGGCTTATTTGCTCTGAAAGTGGCGCTAATTGCTTATCCCAATGACGAATTTGGTCATAACGGGTAACTTGTCGTAATGCAGCATTTCGTTGTTTTAGTAAGCGTTTTAAGTCAGACCAAACTGAAAAAAATAATGGCTCACTATGAAAACAGCCCCAGTCAATAAACGCGCGTCGATATTTTGGACCACCGTTTAACAGTGTAAACCCTTCAGGGGTTATTAGCTGCATAGGTAATAATTTTGCAAGCTCTGCAATTTTATGACCATCGGTGCCATCAATCCTGACTTTACTTTCACCTTCTCTATTTTTACTTAATCCAAGAGAAAGGTCTTTACGTTGCTCATCGGCATGACTGAGTTTTCCATGCAGAATAAACTGTTCTTGCTCATGGCGGATAACGCGATTCGCTTGAATACTGCGAAATGCACGACCATGACCTAAAGTATATATTGCTTCCAGTATACTGGTTTTGCCGCTCCCATTTGGGCCAATTAAAAAATTGAACCCAATAGCAAGGGAGAGATCGGCGTCTTCAATGTTACGAAAGTCGCGGATCAATAAACGCGAAAGGATCATATAAAGTGATTACAAACGCATTGGCATGACAACATAAACAGCGGCGCTGCTCGCAGAGTCTTCAATTTGTACACTGGAAACGGCGTCAGTTAAAAGCAATTTAACATTTTCGCTTTTGAGTGTGTTTAAGACATCTAAGATATAACTGACATTAAAGCCAATTTCCATTTCGGTACCTTGGTAACTGACATCAACAATTTCTTCTGCTTCTTCTTGTTCCGGGTTATTGGCGGTAATACGCAATTGATTTTCGCTAAAATATAAACGAACACCACGGAATTTTTCATTGGATAAAATCGCTGCGCGTGAAAATGCTTGTTTTAATAAATCGCAGCGCGCTTCTAAGGTTTTATCTGGGCTTTTCGGTAGCACTCGACGGTAATCGGGGAAACGGCCATCAACCAGTTTAGAGGTGAAAATAAAATCGCCAACGTGTGCTCGAATATTATTGCTACCGATTTGTAATTGCAAAGGCGCATCGCCGCCATCTAACAAACGCATGAGTTCCATGACCCCTTTACGCGGGACAATCACAGAATGCGATGGGAGTTCTTGACCGATATCCATTGCGCAAACAGCCAGTCGATGGCCATCAGTCGAAATGGTTCTTAGTAGTTGCCCCTCAGTTTCAAACAGCATTCCGTTGAGGTAATAACGGACATCTTGATGTGCCATTGAAAACTGGGTTGCTTCAATTAAGCGTTTCAGTATTGACTGTGGAAGTGAGAATTCAACTTCACTTTGCCAATCATCTAAATTTGGGAAATCAGTCGCCGGTAAAGTCGATAATGAAAAACGGCTGCGACCCGAACGAACGAGTAACCGATCATCATCAAGTTCTACTCTAATTTCAGAACCTTCGGGCAAACCACGCCAGATATCAAAAAATTTGCGTGCGGGAACCGTTGTTGCGCCAACTTCATGTTCTTGAGTCAGAGGGACATTGGCCATCATCTCCATTTCTAGGTCGGTTCCGGTAAGTTGGAGTGCGCCTTCTTTTACCTGTAATAAAAGATTACCTAAAATAGGCAGAGTTGGACGACCACCTAAAGGGCCACTAACCTGCTGTAATGGTTTTAATAACTGCTCGCGTTCTATAGTAAATTTCATAGCAATTAAGATGATAATGTTCTGATTAGATTAGAAAAATCTTCTTTGATGTCATGGCTCTCTTCTCGTAATTGTTCAATTTTACGACAAGCATGAAGGACCGTTGTATGGTCGCGACCGCCAAAGGCATCCCCGATTTCAGGTAAACTGTGATTTGTCAGTTCTTTTGCGAGTGCCATTGCCATCTGACGCGGACGGGCGACAGAACGAGAACGACGCTTGGAAAGCAAATCAGCTACCTTAATTTTATAATATTCAGCCACTGTTTTCTGAATGTTATCAATAGTGACTAATTTTTCTTGTAGTGCCAGTAGATCACGCAGTGCTTCTCGAACAAAGTCGATAGTAATAGCACGACCGGTAAAATTAGCATTGGCAATAACACGGTTTAATGCACCTTCAAGTTCACGCACATTAGAGCGTAAACGTTTAGCGATGAAAAAGGCAACTTCACCCGGCAGCTGAATTTCATTTTCATCTGCTTTTTTCATCAAAATGGCAACACGTGTTTCTAGCTCGGGCGGTTCTATCGCGACAGTCAAACCCCAACCAAAACGCGATTTTAAGCGATCTTCCACCCCATTGATTTCTTTAGGGTAGCGGTCTGAGGTCAAAATAATTTGTTGATTGCCTTCAAGTAATGCATTGAATGTATGAAAAAACTCTTCTTGTGAGCGTTCTTTGTTAGCAAAAAATTGAATGTCATCTATTAGTAAAGCATCAACAGAACGGTAATAGCGCTTGAACTCTTCAATCGCATTATTCTGTAAAGCTTTGACCATATCTTGAACAAATCGTTCAGAATGCATGTAAACCACACGGGCATTTGCTTTGTGTTGCATAATGCTGTTACCAACCGCATGCAGTAAATGCGTTTTACCTAAACCCGTACCACCATAAAGGAATAATGGATTATAGGCGCTACCTGGATTTTCTGCGACTTGTCTTGCCGCTGCACGGGCTAATTGGTTTGATTTACCTTCAACAAAGTTATCAAAAGTATGCTTAGGGTTCACATTTGAACGATAAACAACGTCTGGTAGTACTTTGTTTGAGTTGTCCCAACTTGGCCTAATGGGTGCGGATGGCATGACAAAAGCTGGTTTTTCGTGTGTGGGATTACGTGTCTGAGTGCTAGTCGGTGCCGCTGACATAGGCTTATTACCGACTTCAAAATGCAGTGCGGGTGCATTAGAGCCACAAAAATCATTCAATAATTCGTTGATATTATTGATGTACTTGTCCCTCACCCAGTCAAGGACAAAACGATTTGGGGCATAAAGTGCCAGAGTGTTACCGTTCAATTCAGCTTGAAGGGGGCGTATCCACATACTGAATTCGGTGGTAGGCAGTTCATCCTGCAATCGGGCAAGACATTGCTGCCAAAGCGAAAGTGACACGTTGGGCTCCCCTAAACAAGGTCAATGAAACAAGAATTACGGATTTAGCTCAGAATTTTTTACTGGCTGCTTTGTTTTACAAAGAAAGCCAGAGAAGTATTTTGGTTAACTTTATTATTTCTTTATTATTTATCTCTAATTCGCTATTACTGACTTAATACCAACAAAGCCAACGAAATAGTGGCGATCGTCGGATCAGCAACACGACCTAGGATCATACCGTAAAATTAATAAGAGATCTCACTCTTTTACACAGTTTTTATGCTTTTTATCCACAGGCAATTGTGTTAAGGATGCTCTTTGAGGGGTGAAGTCCTCTGGTTGATCCCGATTAGCTCTGTTTTTTCCACATGGCTGGGGATAACTTTAGACGATTTCTTGAAAAAATTCTGCACCCATAAAAAATATATTTAGATCGAGTTAAGATCCTTGCGCTTTAGGGTGGAGTCCGTATAATCTTCCTCCCTGTGTACAGTGCTAATGTGGTTTTTTAACAAGCTGCGATCCGTTAGCCTTGCATTGTGATTTTTGCCTATGCTCTAGTGAATGACGTAGAGTTCGCGTTTTTTACGGCTCAATGTTCAGGGCTAAAGTTAGCAATAATCTCAATCTAGGTCAGCCCACAGTCAGTTTGAAAATCGTGTCATTAGCAGATTGTCACGGTATATGTCAGCGAACCTGTCAGCCAGGCAATAAATAAAAGTGGTTTGATTGCGTCATCTTATTGACGTGACCCCCTATGTTTTATTACAATCCTGCTTCTTTCTATATTGTTGCGATAGAGGCACAGGTGTAAATCAGTTTTCACTGGTTGCCAACGCGTTTACTGAATCAGTAATAAATTTAAAAGTTAGGTAGAAATCGTTATGAAACGCACTTTTCAACCGTCCTTACTGAAGCGCAACCGTTCACACGGTTTCCGCGCTCGTATGGCTACTAAAAATGGTCGTCAAGTTCTGGCTCGCCGTCGTGCGAAAGGCCGCTCTAGTCTGACCGTTTCATCTAAGTAATAAAGCTAGCCCTCTATTAAAGTGGTTACGCTCGCTTTTACCCGGGAGTTACGTTTGTTAACTCCCAGGCATTTCGACAATGTCTTTAAGCAGCCGCAGAGGGCGAGTTCCCCAGAGATAACAATCCTTGGTCGCCTAAACGAGCTGGGGCATCCCCGCATCGGTCTTACCATCGCTAAAAAAAATGTTAAACGAGCTCATGAGCGAAATCGTATTAAACGATTAGCGCGTGAATACTTTCGTTTGCATCAACACGACTTGCCCCCAATGGATTTTGTGTTATTGGTAAGGAGAGGGGTCGCTAATCTCGACAATCGACAAATCACGGAAGCGTTGGATAAGTTATGGCGTCGTCATCGTCGCTTGGCTCAAAACTCCTGATTATGCTGATCAGAGGCTATCAACTGGCGATTAGTCCGTTGTTAGGACCTCGTTGTCGCTTCAATCCAACATGCTCTAATTACGGAATTGAGGCATTGCGCAGGTTTGGTATGTTAAAAGGTAGTTGGTTAACAGCGAAACGCATATTAAAATGCCACCCTTTACACGCTGGTGGAGACGATCCTGTTCCGCCTAAAAAAACTGATGATAATAGAGAATTATAACGATGGATTCGCAACGCAATCTTCTACTCATCGCTTTGTTGTTCGTATCGTTCTTAGTTTGGCAGGCCTGGGAGAGCGATAAAGTTGCTCAGGAAGTAAAAACTGTTCAGACTACGCAACAAGCGGATATGCCAAGCAGTGATGCTCAAGCTGTAACCAGCTCAGGGCAAGGTAAGCTCATTTCGGTAAAAACTGATGTATTAGATATTCGTATTAATACACGTGGTGGTGATATCGATGAGGCTGACCTGTTAGCCTACCCTGCGACCCTTCATTCGGAAGACCCTTTCCGTTTACTGGAAACTACACCAGGTTTTGTTTATCAGGCTCAAAGTGGTCTGATTGGTCCTCACGGTCCAGACAATCCAGCAAATAACAATGGCGTGCGTCCTCTTTATACTACTGAAGCGACAAGCTTTACGTTAGCACAAGGGCAAGATGAATTACGCGTACCAATGACGTTTACAGATAGCAACGGCGTTGTGTACCAAAAAACGTATATCATGAAACGTGGCCGCTATACTGTTGATGTTGAATACAGTATTCAAAACTCAACCGCTCAGCCGTTAAGCCTCGCTTTCTTTGGCCAGTTGAAACAGACTATCCAATTACCAAGCGATCGTGATACTGGTAGCAGCAACTTTGCATTGCACACTTATCGTGGTGCAGCATACTCTTCTGATGAAACTAACTATAAAAAATATAGTTTTGGTGACATTGAAGACAAAAATCTTAGCTTGACCACTAAAGGCGGCTGGATTGCAATGTTGCAGCAATATTTTGCAACAGCATGGGTGCCTGCAAGTTCTGAGAAAAGTACGTTCTATTCCATCGATTTAGATAAAAACTCCGCTATCATTGGTTATAAGAGTGAACCAATGACTATCGCTGCTAATGGTGTGGGCACGTATTCATCAACTCTCTGGATTGGGCCTGAAATCCAATCTGAAATGGTTGAAGTTGCACCTCATTTAGATTTAACCGTTGATTACGGTTGGTTATGGTTTATCTCTCAGCCACTGTTTAAATTACTGAAATTTATTCATGATTATGTTGGCAACTGGGGCTTCTCCATCATCGTTATCACCTTTATCGTTCGTGGTATCATGTACCCGCTGACTAAAGCGCAGTATACCTCGATGGCGAAAATGCGTTTACTGCAACCTAAACTGGCTGCAATGCGTGAGCGTATTGGTGATGATAAACAACGCATGAGCCAAGAAATGATGGCAATGTATAAAGCAGAGAAAGTAAACCCACTCGGTGGTTGTTTACCTCTGGTTATCCAAATGCCAATCTTCCTTGCACTTTATTATATGTTGATGGGTTCTGTTGAACTACGTCATGCGCCGTTTATTGGTTGGATTCAGGACTTGTCAGCACAAGACCCGTACTACATCCTGCCAGTATTAATGGGTGTGACCATGTTTGTTATTCAGAAGATGTCGCCAACGGCGGTGACAGACCCAATGCAGCAGAAGATTATGACTTACATGCCAGTCGTGTTCACTATCTTCTTCCTGTGGTTCCCATCAGGTCTGGTTCTGTATTATATCGTGAGTAACTTAGTGACCATCATCCAACAACAGGTTATTTACCGTGGATTGGAAAAACGTGGTCTACATAGTCGCGATAAGAAAGAAAAAAAATAATAAAGTCTTAGGGTAACCTAAGAGGATATCCCCAAAATAAGTCGAGTTGCTAGGCGAAGCTAGCACGGGTAACTTGAAGTATGATGGGGATATGCATAATATTAAGGCGACCAATTAGGTCGCCTTATTCTTTTCAAAAAAGTGTTCCAGTCAAAGACAGAGAAACATCATGCAAATTAACGATACGATAGTCGCACAGGCAACACCTCCCGGACGTGGTGGTGTCGGTATTTTACGTGTATCAGGCCCGAAAGCTGCTTTGATTGCAGAAACGGTGCTTGGTAAACAGCCAAAGCCACGTTATGCCGATTATCTGCCGTTTCGTGATGTAGATGGCTCTGTTATTGATCAGGGTATTGCGATTTACTTTCCGGGACCAAATTCTTTTACGGGTGAAGATGTTCTTGAACTTCAAGGGCATGGCGGTCCGGTGATCCTCGATCTATTACTGAGAAGAATTTTAACCGTTGATGGTATTCGTATCGCCAATCCGGGTGAGTTTTCTGAGCGTGCATTTTTAAATGATAAATTGGATTTAGCTCAAGCTGAAGCCATTGCTGATTTAATTGATGCCAGTTCCGAACAAGCAGCTCGCTCAGCGATGAACTCATTGCAAGGGGCGTTTTCTGCGCATATCAATCAATTAGTGGAAGCACTCACTCACTTACGGATCTATGTGGAAGCTGCGATTGATTTTCCAGATGAAGAAATTGATTTCCTTTCTGACGGAAAAATTGAAGCCAAATTAGATGAAGTGGTTGCGGATTTAGAACAAGTTCGCTCACAGGCTCGTCAAGGAAGTCTGTTACGCGAAGGCATGAAAGTGGTTATCGCGGGTCGACCAAATGCGGGCAAATCAAGCCTATTAAATGCATTAGCAGGTCGAGAAGCTGCGATTGTAACGGATATTGCGGGCACAACCCGTGATGTTTTACGTGAACACATCCACATTGATGGTATGCCATTGCATATTATTGATACCGCAGGCCTGCGTGAAGCTAGTGATGAAGTTGAACGTATTGGTATTGAACGTGCTTGGAAAGAGATTGAGCAGGCAGACCGCGTGCTATTTATGGTGGATAGCACGACAACAGATGCGACCGAGCCACAAGCAATATGGCCCGAATTTATGGCGCGTTTACCTGAAACGCTGCCAGTTACGGTGATCCGTAATAAAGCAGATATGACTGGCGAGCAAATCGAGCTTGTTGAAGATACTCGTCATCCGGTTATTCGTATTTCAGCTCGTGAAGAAAAAGGGATTGATTTGCTGCGCGATCACCTGAAAGAAGCGATGGGTTTTAGTGGTAATACCGAAGGCGGTTTTCTTGCTCGTCGTCGTCACTTACAAGCCTTGAATGCAGCAGCAATACATTTAGCACAAGGCCATGAGCAGTTAGTAGGTGCTCGCTCCGGTGAGCTATTGGCTGAAGAGTTACGCTTAGCTCAGCAAGCACTGAGTGAAATCACCGGCGAATTTACATCCGATGATTTGTTAGGCAGAATTTTCTCGAGCTTTTGTATTGGGAAATAAATAAACTTCATCTACTGAGTATTGCGATGGTGTTCTATACTCAACGTCAATGTTTGAAGGGTATGTAAAACAAACTGATAAAGGTATTGAGTATTTTTATCACTCTATGGTGATAATGTTATCGCTGCTCTTCGTTAAAAAATTGATGAGGTTTGCTGAAGTTCCTCTCGTCGTGCAATAAATGCCCAGTCGTTACCGAGCAGCGGCTGGTATAGTCAGAGGGCGGGGTGGATGTTCAATTTGGGTTACATATGAACCATGTAACCCAAATTAATATTTAATAAGCTTGTCCTACACGATTACGACCCACTAACATGCAACCTTCTCTATTGCCCATATCACAGGCCTTATTGAATAGAAAATTCGCTTTATTGAGATCATGAGAAACACCTAAACCGGCTTTATACATTCGTCCTAGTGCAACCATAGAGTTATCACCTCCTTGTATGGCGGCTTTTTCATACCATTTTGCGGCTTGAGTATAATCTATAGGGACACCCTGCCCTAAAAAGTAAATCACGCCCATCGCTTGCTGAGCATTGGGGTCTCCCTGTAATGCTGCCTTTTCTAACCAATATTTGGCTTTCTGTTTATCTGCTGAAATTTGGTCGCCATTAAAATAGAGCATACCCAGTCGTAGTTGCGCTATCACCGAACCATTATTCGCCGCTTTTTCTAACCACTCGATACCCTTATCAAAAGATTTTGCCATCGATACTGATTCACCTGACTCGTCACGTAAATAAAGTTCTGCCACAGCAGTTTGAGAAAGTGTATCTCCTTTATTTGATGCTTTAATAAACGCATTTTTTGCTTTTGTCTGCCATTGAGCTCGGTCAGGGTCATTAAACATAATCTCAGAGGCTTTTTCCAGATACATATATCCTAGCGCGCGATCCACTTTTGGGGATGAAGTTGCATCCATCTGGCTAAAATATTTTATCGATTTATCAATATCCTGCGTGCCCTCAATACTCAAATAGCTCATGACGCCGAGTGAAAATAAGGCTTGCTGGTCAGCTTTCTCAGCTGCTTTTTCATAGTCTGCTTTGGATAAGATAAGGTCTTCTTTAGCTTTAAGATCAAAGATGGTAAACCACTTTAACCACTGATTGGCAATTTGGGGGGATTTGGCATTAGCCGCTTTCAAATGTGTAATAGATTTAGCGAGGTCACGGTGTTTTAGATCGGAGGTGAGGTAGATAATTCCTAAAAGATAATCACTGTTATTATTGCCATTTTTTACTGCCTTTTTATGCCACTCGATGGTTTTATCTAAACTCTTTTCAACCTCATCACCTGATCGGTATTTCTCGGCAAGGTAAAATTGATATTCTGCATCACCTTGGTTAGCTTTGGTCATCACTTCATCAAGGGAAGGCTTAGCAAATGCCGAAGAACACACTGACAATAGAAACACTATTAAGATCCGTTTTATCATTTTCATCTCCTTGATGAAGGGGCTCAGTAAAAAAATATTAGCAGTGCCTCTAATCCTTTACTCTACTCGCATGGGTAAACACGGTCGCTTTTCCTTGTCGGCAGAATCCGACTAGCGTTAAGTTAGCTTTCTCGGCGACTTCGATAGCTAAAGAGGTGGCTGCTGAAACGGCAAATAAAATTTCTGCTCCGCAGCTCGCGGCTTTTTGAACCATTTCATAACTTGCACGACTCGAAACCAATACTGCACCTTGCTGCCAATGGTTGCGGTGTTTCATTCCTAACAGTTTATCTAGCGCTACGTGACGACCGACATCTTCACAACCGCCGACTAATATGCCCTCAGGGGAAATCCATGCAGCCGCATGGGTACAGCCAGTTAATGCACCGATTTCTTGTACTTTTTTGAGTTCATGCAAGGCATTATCGAGATATGACAGAGAAAAAGTCTGGGTAAACGGCAGTGGTGCGATGGGTTTAAAGATTTCATCAAGTTGCTCAGTGCCACAAATACCACAACCTGTGCGACCGGCTAAATTACGTCTGCGTTCTTTTAATCCACTAAAACGGCGGCTAGATAATTCAACATGAACTTCAATGCCTCGGTGGCAACCTTGGACAATATCAATTCCACGAATTTCATCACCCGATTGTATTATTCCTTCAGATAAAGAAAATCCAAGGGCAAAATCCTCTAAATCTTTCGGTGTAGCCATCATTACTACATGGGATATACCGTTAAAAACCAAAGCGACAGGTATTTCTTCTGCAACCCAGTCATCAATGGTCACACTAAGGTTACTTTTTTGTTGCACGCTTGTGTGATTTGCGCCGATCATTTTGACTAATCTCGCTTCATTTGTAGCATTTGTTTCATACATTAGATGAATTCCTAGCGCTAATGATACATAATATTGATTATGGGTAAAAAGAATTTACACCATTTGCCGGGCAATGAACCTGGATACGATAGGGAAGACGTTAAATAAAAACAGTTTACCTGATTATCAATATTGAAGTTAGGTAAACATGAGCAATGTAAATGAGGAGATCCCCATGCAAGTCAGCAGAAGGCGGTTCTTTAAGATCTGCGCTGGCGGTATGGCAGGTACGACGGTAGCGGCGTTAGGTTTTGCACCTTCCATCGCGTTAGCGTCAACACGTCAGTATAAGTTACTGCGTGCTAAGGAAACCAGAAATACCTGTACCTACTGTTCTGTCGGCTGTGGGCTGTTAATGTACAGTCTTGGCGATGGCGCGAAAAATGCAAAAGAGAGTATTTTTCACATTGAAGGGGACCCGGATCATCCGGTAAACCGTGGTGCACTTTGTCCTAAAGGTGCAGGCCTTATCGACTTCATTCACAGTGAAAGTCGCCTAAAATATCCTGAAGTACGCGAACCCGGTACCAATGAGTGGAAACGTATTTCTTGGGATAACGCGTTTGACCGTATTGCTAAGCTAATGAAAGAAGACCGTGATGCTAACTTTATTCCAAAAAATAAAGATGGTGTGACAGTCAATCGTTGGCTAACTACCGGTATGCTTTGTGCATCCGCGGGTAGTAATGAATCAGGTTTTGTTACTCAAAAATTTACTCGCGCCCTCGGCATGCTTGCCGTTGATAACCAAGCGCGTGTCTGACACGGACCAACGGTAGCAAGTCTTGCTCCAACATTTGGTCGCGGTGCGATGACCAACCACTGGGTTGACATTAAAAATGCAAACCTAGTCGTCGTTATGGGTGGTAATGCAGCAGAAGCGCATCCAGTCGGTTTCCGCTGGGCGATGGAAGCTAAAATCCATAATAAAGCCAAACTAATTGTGATTGACCCACGCTTTACCCGTACAGCGGCAGTGGCGGATTTTTACACGCCTATTCGTTCTGGTACTGATATCGCATTTTTATCTGGCGTCATTAAATATTTACTGGATAACGAAAAAATTCAACGTGAATATGTTGAAGCTTATACCAATGCAAGTTTGGTTATCCGTGAAGACTATGGGTTTGATGATGGTTTATTTACGGGCTACGATGCTGAAAAACGTCAATATGATAAAACCACGTGGAACTATGAGTTGGATGAAAACGGCCTTGCGCTGCGCGATCCTACGCTGAAAAACCCGCGTTGTGTCATGAATTTATTGAAAGAGCACGTTAGTCGTTATACACCAGAAGTGGTTAATAACATCTGTGGTACGCCAATTGAAGACTTTTTACAAGTCTGTGAGCTGCTAGCAGAAACCAGTGTTAAAGATAAAACAGCAACATTCCTGTATGCGCTCGGTTGGACACAACATACCGTCGGTGCACAAAATATTCGTACTATGGCAATGATCCAGCTATTGCTAGGTAACATGGGAATGCTAGGTGGTGGGGTTAACGCACTTCGTGGTCACTCAAATATCCAAGGTTTGACTGACTTAGGTTTGTTGTCACAAAGTCTGCCGGGTTATATGACTTTGCCATCAGAAAAGCAAACCACACTTGAAAGTTATTTAGCGGCTAATACGCCAAAAGCCACCGTCGAAGGCCAGGTGAACTATTGGGGTAATTACCCGAAATTCTTTGTCAGTATGATGAAGACTTTCTTTGGTGATAAAGCGCAAAAAGAAAATGATTGGGGCTTTGATTTATTACCTAAATGGGATCAGGGCTACGACGTACTGCGCTATTTCGAAATGATGGATAAAGGAGAAGTGAATGGCTATATCTGCCAAGGCTTCAACCCATTAGCCTCATTCCCGAATAAAAATAAAGTTTCTAAATCGCTCTCTAAGCTTAAATTCTTAGTAACGATTGACCCGCTGAATACAGAAACTGCAAATTTCTGGCAAAACCACGGTGAAATGAATGATGTGAAACCGGAAGATATCCAAACTACTGTGTTCCGTCTGCCATCTTGCTGTTTTGCTGAAGAAAATGGTTCGATTGTAAACTCTGCACGTTGGTTACAGTGGCACTGGAAAGGTGCGGATGCCCCGGGTGAAGCTATCAGTGATGGTGAAATCTTATCGGGTATTTATCATCGTCTACGCCAAATGTATGAAACCGAAGGCGGTGCAGTACCTGAGCAGGTTCTGAGTATGACTTGGAACTACTTTGACCGTGATAATCCAACTCCGGAAGAAGTGGCTCAAGAAAACAATGGCTATGCGCTGGTTGATCTGAAAGACGCTGATGGCAACATTATCGCGAAAAAAGGTGAGCTGCTTAGTTCGTTTGCACAACTACGTGATGACGGTACAACTTCAAGTGGTTGCTGGATTTTTGCTGGTAGCTGGACGCCGAAAGGTAACCAGATGGCTAACCGTGATAACTCTGACCCAACAGGTCTTGGTAATACACTTGGTTGGGCATGGGCATGGCCGCTGAATCGCCGCGTTATTTATAACCGTGCATCAGCTGACCCAATGGGTAAACCATGGGATCCGAAGCGTCAAATTCTTGAGTGGAATGGCAGCAAGTGGATTGGTATGGATATACCAGACTACAGCAATGCCGCACCAGGAAGTGGCGTAGGGCCGTTTATCATGCAGCCAGAAGGTATGGGGCGTTTGTTTGCTTTGGATAAAATGGCCGAAGGCCCATTCCCTGAGCACTACGAGCCAATCGAAACGCCGCTTGATACTAACCCACTGCATCCAAACGTGGTGTCTAACCCTGCTGCTCGCGTCTTTAAAGATGATTGGGCTCAAATGGGTAAAGCGACAGAATTCCCTTATGTGGGAACGACTTATCGCCTGACAGAGCATTTCCACTATTGGACAAAACACGCATTGTTAAATGCCATCATTCAGCCACAGCAATTTATCGAAATTGGTGATCGCTTGGCGAAAGAGAAAGGTATTGAGCAAGGTGATACGGTAAAAGTCAGTTCGAAACGAGGTTATATCAAAGCGAAAGCCGTGGTAACCAAGCGTATTAGAACCCTGAAAGTGGCTGGAAAAGATGTCGATACTATCGGTATTCCTATTCACTGGGGCTTTGAAGGTTTGGCAGTGAAAGGCTTTATTGCAAATACGCTAACGCCATATGTGGGTGATGCGAATACTCAGACGCCGGAATTTAAGTCATTCCTTGTCAATGTGGAAAAGGTGTAAGGAGATAAATTATGTCAATGCAATCACAGGACATTATTCGTCGCTCTGCCACCAATTCCCTGACCCCCGCACCTCAGGTGCGGGATTATAAGGAAGAGGTTGCAAAGCTTATTGATGTGACGACCTGTATTGGCTGTAAAGCCTGTCAGGTCGCGTGTTCAGAATGGAACGATATTCGTGACAAAATCGGTACTAACGTTGGGGTATATGATAACCCAACGGATTTAACCGCTAAGTCATGGACGGTGATGCGTTTCTCTGAAGTTGAAGAGAACGATAAATTCGAATGGTTGATCCGTAAAGATGGCTGCATGCACTGCGCTGACCCCGGTTGCTTGAAGGCTTGCCCTTCTGAAGGCGCAATCGTGCAGTACAAAAATGGTATCGTGGATTTCCAATCAGAGCATTGTATTGGTTGTGGTTACTGTATTGCAGGTTGCCCATTTGATGTGCCACGTATCAATAAAGACGATAATCGCGCATACAAATGTACGCTTTGTGTTGACCGCGTTGAAGTGGGTCAAGAGCCTGCCTGTGTAAAAACATGTCCAACGGGCGCTATCCATTTTGGTAGCAAGGAAGACATGATTAACTTGGCGGGTGAGCGTGTTGATGAGTTGAAAACGCGTGGTTATGACAATGCGGGTTTATATGACCCAGAAGGTGTGGGTGGTACGCACGTGATGTATGTTTTACATCACGCAGATAAACCTCAGTTGTACCATGGGTTGCCAGAAAATCCGACTATCAGCCCAACAGTTACTTTCTGGAAAGGTATCTGGAAGCCGTTAGCAGCGGTAGGTTTTGCTGCAACATTTGCGGCGGCCATCTTCCACTATGTGGGTATTGGTCCGAACCGCGTCTCCAAAAAAGATGAAGAAGAGGCTCTGGAAGATTTGCATAACGCAATGTCATCTGACACTTCGAAATCAAAAGAAGGGGAGGATCAGAAATGATACCAGATGATAATGACAAAATTATTCGCCACAAGCCAATAGAAAGGATTAATCATTGGGCGGTTGTGATTTGCTTTTTGTTCACTGCAATCAGCGGATTGGGCTTCTTTTTCCCGTCGCTAAATTGGTTTATGAATATTTTAGGCACGCCACAACTGTCTCGGATTTTACATCCATTCGTGGGTACGGCAATGTTTTTGCTGTTCGTGTTTATGTTCTTCCGTTATTTCCACCATAACTTCGTCAATAAAGAAGATATCAAGTGGGCAAAAAATATCGGTAAAGTACTTAAAAATGAAGAAGCTGGCGATGTTGGTCAATATAACCTCGGTCAGAAAGGGGTGTATTGGGTAGTCTCTATCTGCTTACTGCTATTGGTTGTTAGCGGCGTGATAATGTGGCGCCCATTCTTTGCCGATTATTTCCCAATTCCGCTATACCGCGCCGCTATTTTGGTGCATTCACTTTCTGCTATTGCGCTGATCATTATGATTATTGTACATGCTTATGCGGCAATGTGGGTGAAAGGTTCTGTGCGTGCGATGGTTGAAGGATGGGTAACACGTGGTTGGGCGAAAAAGCATCACCCACTGTGGTACCGTGAGCTTGTCGAAAAAGAGAAGCAGCAGCAACAACAGAAACAAGATAAAAGTTAGTTTTTTGGGTTGCTGAAATCGAGCCCATCATCAATAAATATTGGTGGTGGGCTTTTTTATTTTTAGTACCTAATTACGTATTTTTAAGCTATAAATGAAAGCAATAAACAGCAAAATTAATACAAATGAGAACCCAGCAAAGTGGTATTTAACGGATAAAATACTGCCTGTAAGACCACCTAGAATAAAAAAGAGTACAGCAAGAAATAATACTTTTTTGCTGTTATCACCTTTAACATTTTTAAGAAATGCATTAATACAAGATGTTGTCATTCCTGTTACATAGGTTGAGTGAATACCTACGCTTCCCACTTTATTAAAAAATCCATTCTGAATTCCCATTGATAAACTAATAATAAAAATAACAAGATTAGGGGAATAGAGAGCATGTAGCAGGAAATAAAGTATGAAAACACTACTAAATAAAAGAAAAACTAAGCCAATAACTAAACGATAGCATGATAACTGATTGTTTTTTATCCTAAACCATGACCCAGAGAGGGTACCCGTGAAAAATCCGGCAATTGAAATTGCGGATAAAAGCAACATGGAGAAGTCCATCTGTGCCAGATAGACCATGCTTAAAATACTGTTTCCGGTGAGGTGCCCCGTAAAAACTTCAAAAATAACAAATGAGCTCGCATCAACGAAGCCACCAATAAAGGCTAATAAGAGAAAGAAAGGAGTATGCGAATTAGGTTCAAACTTAAATAATGATGTCATTTTTTAGCCTTTATTGGAGATAATTCTTTTAATCAATATAGATAATAACAAAAAACCTGATACCAGAGTTACAGTATCAGGTTTTGTGATTAAATGAATCGGGTAAAAATTGAACCGTTATAAGGAATGAAGATTGTTGAGTGTTTCAATCGTCTTTTTAGCACCATTATCTCTGAGTGACAGATAGAAATTTGTCACTTTTTCAGTAAATAATGCATTGTTAACAAGCTCTGCACAGAAGAGTGAGTCTAATGATAGCAATGAAGTTACTCGGCTTTCATCATCTTCACTTTGTGCTACAAGCTCAGCGAGTTTAGTTGCTAGTGGGTCACTAATTTGAATTTGAGCTTGATTATCATCTTTACCGCTGACATACCTCATCCAGCCTGCAACAGCTAAGGCTAAATAATCAAATGAGCTTCCATTATTGAGATGGATTTGAATGGAATCAAGTAATCGCTGGGAAAGCTTTAATGTGCCATCCATAGCGATTTGCCATGTACGATGTTTGAGACCGGTATTTTTAAAGCGTTCAATCAATGCATTGGCGTATTGAGGTAAATCGACATTTTTGATTGATAAAGTCGGTGCTTGCTCATTCACCATTAGATAATAAGCGGCTTTTTCATAAGCGCTATCTTGCATACATTCATTAATGTATTGATAGCCAGCGAGATACCCTAAGTAAGCCAGAAATGAATGGCTACCATTTAACATGCGCAGTTTCATTTCTTCAAATGGGATAACATTGCTAACAAGTTGAGCTCCCGCTTTTTCCCATTCAGGGCGACCTGCAACAAAATTATCTTCAATCACCCATTGTTTGAAGGGTTCACAGGCTATTGCGACGTTATCGACGATTTGGCCTAGTTGTGACTGAATTTTAACTGCGGTCTCAGGCGTCATAGCAGGTACAATTCTATCCACCATCGTTGATGGAAAAGTCACGTTGTCTGCTATCCATTTCGCTAGTTCGGGATCACGCTTATTTGCCATCGCGAGGATAACATTTTTAGTAATATGGCCATTTTCAGGCATATTATCGCAAGACATCACCGTAAAGGGCGCAATACCTTGTTCTTTGCGACGTTTGAGCGTTTCAACAATCAAACCGGGCAGTGACTTGGGTATTTCTGGTGATTGTAAATCATGGGCAATGGCTGCATTCTCAAAGTCAATAGAACCGGTTGCTGGTACATAGCAATAGCCTTTTTCAGTCACTGTCATTGAAACAATCGCGATATTTGGGTCTAACATACGATTAATCACAGCATCTATCCCATGAATTTCAGGATGTAAGGCTTCTTTTACGACGCCAACAGTCCGAGTTTGCCAGTTATCACCTTGCATCTCACAGACATTGTATAAATAATCTTGTGCAATTAAGTCATTAATTTGCTGCTCACCACCGACTAAATTAACTTCACAAAATCCCCAATCACTTTGATGCTCCGATGCTAATATTTCTGCAAAGATGGCTTGGTGGGCGCGATGAAACGCGCCGAATCCAAGGTGCAGCATTTTTGTCTTAACCTGATTTCTATCATAGCTCGGTACTTTGATAGATTTTGGTAATTGATTTAGGTTATTCGTTGACAGTTGCATATTTGACTTTACCTTTTTGTTGCTCAAGTTCTTCAACGGCATCTAATGGGCTAGTTAAATCACGATCTTTGACTTCAGGCATAATGATTGCAGTAATTAAAGAGATTGCAGAGTAGACAATAATCATGATGGCAATTGGCCACCAACTGCCTGTAATACTACAGAAAATACCTGCTAATACCGGGCCTAATCCAGAAGCAATTAATCCACCAATCTCTTTTGCGACAGCCATACCTGTAAAGCGATTACGTGAATTAAACATCTCAGCCATCGTAATATTTTCTAAGGCAAATAATCCAAGTACCGCACTATTATGAATGACAATGATACAAATGGTGATCATGTGGACACTGTTCGCGCCATTAACAATTACGGACAGCATCGGGTAGGCAAGTAACATGGCTGATAGACTGAGGATAATATAAGGAATACGGCGACCAAATTTATCCGAGAGTAAGCCAATTAATGGGATGGTTAAGAAGCCAACTGCAGAACTTATCATGATGGCATCTGTTGGAATGCTTTTATCAAATAATAAGCTTTGTACTAAATAACCTGCTAAGAATGTTTGAATTAACCCTGAGTTACCAGCTTGACCAAAACGAATACCCGTGGCTAACCAGAAAGCTTTGGTTTTAAACATCGCGAAAAAGCTTTCTTTTGCTGGTGTTTGAGTAGAGGCCTTACTTTCTTGCTCTTCAATATTTTGTACTTTTTCAAATACTGGGCTTTCTTTTAAGTTCAGTCGTAACCATACAGCAAAAAGCATGACGACAAAGCTTGCTAAGAAAGGCACACGCCATCCCCAAGCGAGTAACTCTTCTTTATCTAACCAAAAGAACATGACAGCCCAAATTGCAGTTGCACTGAGTGTTCCACAGTTAGTTCCTAGACCAACTAAGGATGCCACGATACCTCTGCGACCTTTTGGTGCGTATTCGGCAAGCATAGTACCTGCGCCTGAAATCTCAGCACCAGCGCCTAGCCCTTGAATAATTCGCAACAATACTAAGAGTAGTGGTGCGAGTATCCCAACTTGGGCATAGGTTGGGAGGAAACCGATTAGCGTGGTACAAATTCCCATCATGGTGATGGTAATAAACAAAACTTTTTTACGGCCAATCCTGTCACCCATTTGGCCAAAGAAGACGGCACCAACGATACGCGCGACATAGCCTGCACCGTAGGTTCCCATCGCTAAAATTAAAGCCATCGATGCGGACTGTTCTGGAAAAAATACCTGATGAAAAACAAGTGCTGCGCCTAATGAATAGAGCTGAAAATCCATAAATTCTAGAGCGGTTCCAAGCCAACCTGAAACCGCAGCTTTGGTTAAATCACCAGAGCTGCGTTCAACCTTCCCTGTAGGGTCTATCGACTGAGTGTTCATATTATTATCCTATTAATCGCGTAGGGTACTGTGTAAGGTGTTGTTATATTTTTAATTAAATCAAAATGTTAAAAGAATTTTACAGCAGGTTTTTTGGTCTTTCTCAAAGGTTAAAATGGCGTCTTGTGTATCAGTAAATGCAAACTGATGTGTTAGTATTTTGCTTGGATCGATTTTTTTATTGGCAATCCAATCAATAACCTCTGGGAATTTTTTAGCATTCAAGCGCGAAGAAAATAAGGAGATTTCTTTGCTGGTAATGCTTTGTTGTGTTACTGAACTTGCCTCACTCGAGAATCCCATAATAGAGACTCTTGCAGCAGGAGATGCAATAAGAATTGCCTCTTGCATGATAGAAGGATGACAAGCAGCATCTAACACGAGTGTTGGTCGAATATTTAATGCTTTGAGCTGTTCTGGAAGTGGAATTTGTGAATTATCAATGACGATATCAGCGCCGCAAGCTGTTGCTCTTGCTAAGCGTTCAGCAACACGGTCAACGACAATCAAAGTCTTAACTTGATAAACACCTTTTAATACTTGAGCACAGGTCAAACCAATGGTTCCTGCTCCATAGACAAGTGCAATATCCGCATTATTTGGTTTAACGTGAGAAGTGACATTTGCTGCGATTGAGTAAGGTTCAACAGTCACCGCATGTTCATCAGGGATATTATCTGGGATGGTATAGGCATTATCAGCAGGAACAGTCACATATTCAGTAAAGCCACCATCCGTATGAACGCCTAACACTTCTAGCGTTTCACACACATTGGGTTTACCAATTGAACATGGATAACAATGGCCACAGCTCAGTACTGGGTCAATCGATACGCGTTCACCAATGCGTTTACTATCTACAGCATTGCCAACTTTATCGATAATACCGAAAAACTCGTGTCCAATGATCCGTGGATATTTGGCAAAAGGGTTGTGTCCACGGTAAATATGGCTATCTGAGCCACAAATACCCGCTAGACGTACTTTGATTCTAACTTGATGCGCTTGCGGTTCTGGGATAGCACGTTCTTCAATGAGTAATGTATTTGGTTCTTTAATTACGACAGCTTTCATGTTGAACTCCAAAAATTAAATAATATTTACCAATTCCACAAAGTCCCGTCTTCTAAACGAGCGACAGGCAGGTATGCAGGTTTGTAGGGATATTTTGCTGCGAGCTTTTCATCAAAATCGATACCAAGACCCGGCTTATTTCCTGGATGCATGTAGCCATCTTTAAATGTCCAGTTAATTGAGAACACCGAGAGCATCTCTTCTGAGTAGCCCATAAACTCTTGTACTCCAAAGTTAGGTACCCAGAGGTCAAAATGCAGCGCCGCAGCATGGCAAATAGGCGAGAGGTCAGAAGGGCCATGTGAACCTGTTCTGACTTGATAAAGTGAGGCGAAATCAGCGATACGACGCATACCTGTAATACCGCCAGCATGAGTAATCGTTGTGCGGATATAATCGATAAGTTGTTCTTCGATGAGTTGCTTACAGTCCCAAATGCTATTAAAAACTTCGCCAACCGCAATAGGGGTGACTGTGTGTTGGCGTATTAATCTAAAGCAAGCTTGGTTTTCTGCGGGCGTCGGGTCTTCCATCCAAAATAGACGAGCATCTTCAATACTTTTACCAAAGCGCGCAGCTTCAATGGGGGTTAAGCGATGATGAACATCATGTAGAAGATGTTCATTGAAACCATATTTGTCTCGCACAGCGTCAAACAGTTTTGGCATAAAATCGAGGTATTTTTCGGTTGACCAAAGTTGTTCTTCAGGGTGATGACCTTTAGTCGCTGGCTCATAAGCGAGGTTCTGTCCTTTGCTTTGGCCATAAGTGGTCGCCATTCCTGGAATACCACATTGAACACGAATTGCTTTGAAGCCCTTTTCTTTGTACTTCGCGTAGTTATCAAGCGCTTCAGGAATATCTTTACCCGTGGTATGACAGTAGACCATCACGCCTTCGCGAGAGGCACCACCGAGCAACTGGTAGACCGGAAGATTGGCAATTTTCCCTTTGATGTCCCATAGCGCCATATCAATCGCTGAGATAGCCGACATCGTCACGGGGCCTCTTCGCCAATAAGCTCCTTTGTAAAAAAATTGATGAATATCTTCAATTTTATGCGGATCTCTACCTATTAATTGTGGGCAAAGATGATCTTGCAGATATGAGGCTACCGCGCATTCTCTACCGTTTAGAGTGGCATCGCCTAGCCCATAAACACCTTCATCTGTTGTAATTTTCAGTGTGACAAAATTACGACCGGGACTACAGACGAAGACTTCCGCTTTTATTATTTTCATTGTTTACTCCAATGTTTGGATACTCAACTGATCAACCAAAACCGACACATTTAGCTTAATTGGTTTATTTATTGGTTAACCAGATTTGCTTTTTTTCACTCTACCAATCAAAAAAATAAAAGACAATGGCTAAAAAGCCGGCAATAAGTGAAGGTGATCACAAATTGGTTAACTTGTTAGCGGAGAATATTCAATAAATTGGTTGACCATTGTGATTTAGGGAGATAGTCTAGAGTGGAAGAAATAAATTTAATTCGACAACGCGTTGTACATATATATGAAAACTCAATACCGCTCGTACCAGTACCTAGGTCAGCAGTTAAAAGAGCTCATCGCCTCTGGTGAATATCCGATAGGAAGTCGGTTAATGCCTGAGCGTGAGATCGCTAAAAAATATGATGTTAGTCGCTCATTGGTACGTGAAGCGCTCATCATGCTTGAAATTGAAAAGCTGGTTTCTATCAAAAAAGGCTCAGGTGTTTATGTTATTAATCACCCTGACTTATTGATTGATGAAGTCAAAAACTTGGATCATGGTCCTTTTGAAATCCTGCAAGCTCGTCAGGTTATTGAAAGTGCAATTGCGGCATGTGCAGCACAATATGCGACAAAAGCCGATATACAAGAGATCCGAGCGCTATTAGAAGATGAACGAATTAAAGTCGCTAACAATGAAAGTGACGATGCAAATGATCATAAATTCCATGTGTTAATTGCTCGCGCAAGCAAAAACGACATGATGGCAAAGATCATTGATGATATTTGGGCTGTTCGACGAAATAGCCCGATGTGGGACAAATTGCATGAGCACATCGATAACACAACTTACCGAAAGAAGTGGTTGATTGATCATGAAAATATTTTAAATGCACTACAAAAACGTGATCCAGAATTGGCCAAAAAAGAGATGTGGCAACATTTAGAGAATGTTAAAAATACTTTAATGGAGCTTTCTGATTTTGATGATCCCAATTTTGATGGTTACTTATTTGAAACAATTCCTTATCAGACTATTTTTGAATAATCGAAGGAGAAGTACCCATGGAGCATACGTGGCGTTGGTATGGACCTAATGACCCAGTTTCTTTGAGCGATGCAAGACAAGCAGAGGCGACAGGCATTGTCTCTGCACTTCATCACATTCCAAACGGTGTAATTTGGAGTGTTGATGAGATTCTTAAACGCAAAGCTATTATTGAAGAAGCGGGCTTAGTTTGGTCTGTTGTAGAAAGTATTCCGGTTCACGAAGATATTAAAACTCAGCAAGGTAATTTTGAGCAATATATTCAAAACTATCAGCAAAGTATTCGTAATTTGGCATCATGTGGTATTAGAACGATTTGCTACAATTTTATGCCTATTCTGGATTGGACACGTACTGACTTAGCTTATACGTTAGCGGATGGTTCCAAAGCACTACGTTTTGATAATATTGCTTTTGCAGCATTTGAGATCCACATATTAAAACGTACTAATGCCCAAGCAAGTTATTCTACTGATGAAGTTAAACAAGCCGATGCATATTATGCACAGATGTCATCGGACGATATTGATAAACTGATTAAAAATATTATTGCTGGCTTACCAGGCGCAGAAGAAGGATATACGTTAGAACAATTTCGCCAGCGTTTAGCCATATATAATAATGTTGATAAAAATCAGCTACGCGAAAATCTACGTTATTTCTTGCAGAAAATCGTACCTGTTTGTGAAGAAGAAAATGTCGTCTTGGCTATTCATCCAGATGATCCACCTCGTCCAATACTCGGCTTGCCACGTATTGTATCCACTATCGAGGATATGCAGTTTATTAAAGAGAGCTGCGATAGCATTCATAATGGTTTTACTATGTGCACAGGGTCTTATGGGGTAAGAGCAGATAACGACCTCGTGAAAATGATAGAAACATTTGGTGATCGCATTCACTTTACCCATTTACGTTCAACAGTAAGAGAAGATAACCCAAATACTTTCCATGAAGGAAATCATATTGCGGGTGATGTTGATATGTTTGCCGTGGTTAAAGCTATTTTAGGAATTGAACAAAAACGTTATTCAGCAGGGTTGCCACCGATACCGATGAGACCTGATCATGGACATCAAATACTTGATGACCTGAAAAAAGTAACCAATCCAGGTTATTCTGCTATTGGTCGTCTTAAAGGTTTAGCTGAGGTTAGAGGCTTAGAACTCGCTATTAAGCGTATTTATTATCCTGACCTTTTGAAAGTTTAAATAGGTATATAAACAATATTTTATTTGGTATTCACTGTTATGCCAAAGGTACGGTTGTATTTTTAAGAATAATGTAATGATTATGGCGGGTTATTTGTGATGGGTATTTTTTTAAAATATCCCATCACAGAACCCGCCTTTTATTTATTGCGTTTTATTTGGAATAAAAATTAATTAGATTGCTTCAACAGGGACATAAACTGGCCACCATGCTGATGTTCTAACAATTTCAATTTCAGATGCTTTAGGATCTACTTTTGCAACACCTTGTGATTTTGCAACTCTCATGACTTCTAACGCAACAATACTTGAGGTAATACGTAAATCTTCGTTAGACGGTAACAAAGATGCCCCTTCAGAGCCTAAGGTTGCTTGGCTAGCAACAGCTTGTACTGCCGCAAAAATCATTTCATCTGTAATTTGCTCTGCTTTTGCCACAATCGCGCCAAAACCAAGTCCTGGATATAATGCGGCATTATTAGCTTGGCCAATTTTGTAATTCACATTTTTATACAGCACGTCAGCAAATGGTGCACCTGTTGCGACGAAAACACGACCATCAGTCCACTCAATGAGGTGTTGTGGAGTAGCCTCATGTAGCAAAGTTGGGTTTGATAATGGGAAAATAATTGGGCGTTCAACATGGCTGGCCATATTACGCACAACATCTTCTGTAAATGCGCCAGGTGTTGTTGATGTGCCAATTAAAATGGTTGGTTTAACTTGATCAACGACTGATGCTAAGTCAATAATTCCTTTATCTTTATTAAGATTCGCTAGTATGTTAGCCATATCTGGCCAGCGTGTTTGTGCTTCTACAGAGACATCCACTTTCGTTCTTTTGTAGTTTGCAACTTCTTGGCTGCTTCTTGCGTAATCTTTTTGGAAATAAAGTAAATTATCAGTCATATCTGCGGTCAGCAAGCCCGGTAAATCAATTAACCAGATACGGGATATCGCTTCTTCGCGAGAAAGACCGCTGCGGATCATTTGGTCACGAATTTGGTCTGCAATACCACAACCTGCTGTACCTGAACCAAATATGACTACGCGTTGTTCCGTCCAAGGGGTTTTACTTAATTTAACCGCGTTGAGTAAGCCTGCAAGTACAATGGCGCCTGTACCTTGAACATCATCGTTAAAGGTTGCAAAGTTTTTACGATATTTATCGAGAATACGGCGTGCATTAGTTGAGCCAAAATCTTCCCAGTGCAACACGGCGTTAGGAAAGAGTTTTCTTGCAGCTTTAACATAAGCGTCAACAAAATCATCGTAGACTTTACCTTGAATGCGTTCATGGCGATTTCCGACATACGATGGGTCATTTAACAATTTCTCATTATTGGTACCAACATCTAACACAACAGGAATGACACTGTGCGGATCAACACCAGCTGCCGCAGTATAAACCGCCAGTTTACCCACAGAAATATCAATGCCGTTAGAACCCCAGTCACCGATACCTAGTATTTCTTCTGCATCTGTCGTGACGATTAAGCGAATATCTCCGCCTTCAGCGCCAAACGCGCGTAGTTTTTCTTCTATCAATTCAGGTTCATTAATACTTAAGAATATTCCACGTGGTCGAGTAATGATTTCACTGTAGTTTTCAATGGCATCACCCACTACTGGGTCATAAACGACAGGCAGCATTTCTAACATATGACGTTGTAATAAGGCATAAAATAAAGTCACATTATTATCATGTAGACGCCACATATAAATATGTTTATCAAGATCTGTTCGGCATGAACTATAGGCACGGTAAGCGCGATTTAATTGTGTTTCCATATCCTCTGTGACAACGGGAGGTAAAATACCATTTAAATCTAATGCTTTTCTTTCTTCTGCGGTAAATGCAGTACCTTTATTTAGAGAAGGATCTCTTAATACTTGATACCCTCTTGCAGTTGTTTTTATTTTTCGAATATTATTTTCAACAATAACTTTAGCTTGGCGACTATACATAAACTTCACCTATTCAATTTAAGATGTTCAATTTAAGATATATACTTTAATTAATCTGAATTGGATTAATTAAGCTCCCGATAATCCATTTCCGGTCATATCAATAGGATTAACATATTTATTAAAATCTTCTTCAGATATTTTTCCTGAAGAAATTGCAGACTCTTTTAATGTGATATTTTTGGCAATTGCGTTTTCTGCAATATGCGCTGAATTTTGATAGCCAATAATAGGCGATAATGCGGTGACTAACATTACGCTGTTATCAACGTATTGTTTTATTTTTTCATTATTTAATTCAGTTCCTTCAACAGAAAACTCTCTAAACTTATGGCAACCATCAGCTAAGATACGAATAGAGTGAAGTAAATTATTAATAATAATAGGGCGCATCGCATTTAATTCAAAATTACCTTGGCTACCTGCTATCGCAATTGTGGAGTCATTGCCCATTACTTGAATGCCAATCATAACAATAGCTTCACATTGTGTTGGATTGACTTTACCGGGCATAATTGAAGAACCAGGTTCATTCGAAGGCAGTATCAGTTCACTGAAGCCACAACGAGGTCCGGATGCTAACCAACGCATATCATTGGCTATTTTTATTAATGCGACAGCAAGACCACGAATAGCTGCATGCCCACGTACTAATGCATCAAGTGACCCTTGAGCAGTAAATTTATTAGGGGCAGTAATAAAAGGTTTTTGTGTTAATTCCGCTATTTTATCTGCAACATCTTTTGAAAAGCCTTTTGGCGCATTTAAGCCTGTTCCTACGGCAGTGCCCCCGACGGCAAGTTTATAAAGATCAGTTTTACTACGGATAATGTCATCTAAAGAATCGCGGAGTTGACCTGCCCAACCATGCCATTCTTGGCCTACGGTGAGCGGTACGGCATCTTCTAAGTGAGTACGACCAATTTTAACGACACTCATCCATGAGTCTGCTTTTTTTTCAATTACTTGAATAAGTTTTTCAATGCTTGGAATTAATTGCTCATCAAGTGCAAAAATAGCTGCGATATGCATTGCAGTAGGGAATGTATCGTTCGAAGACTGCCCCATATTAACATCATCATTAGGCCCCACGGGTATTTGAGAACCTAATTGACCACCTAATAATTGGATAGCCCGATTCGATATAACCTCATTCACATTCATATTTGATTGTGTGCCTGAGCCCGTTTGCCAAACGTAAAGAGGGAAATGTTCGTCAAGTTTTCCACTAATGACTTCATCAGTGGCAAAAATAATTGCCTCTTTTTTCCAATCGGGAAGTCTATTTGCATTAAAATTCACTAAAGCGCAGGACTTTTTAATATAACCGTAGGCATGATATATTTCTTTTGGCATTAAATCATTGCCAATATTAAAATGTTGTAATGAGCGTTGTGTTTGTGCTCCCCAATAATATTGGGCAGGGACATCCACTTTACCCATACTATCAAATTCTTCTCGAGATCCTTTTTCATTAATACCAATTTTGATGTTTGTATTTAGAGTATACAATTTAGAATCTGTATTAGCGTTGGGCATGAATTTTAACCTCAAATATATCTGAAAAATATAATAATGTTAGCCATCTAATTCAGTGTAGATTAAATATATGGAAATAGACAAGTGTTAATTCGGTGAATTTTTATTTTTATTTATAATAAATATTAATGTGATTATCTCTTTTCGATTTGTTTTTATTTATTATATTAATACATAGGGTTACAATGCTCGTAATTAGATTTTCTCTTAAATTTAAAATATTAAATTTTTAATACAAAATAATATAAATAAAATAGAGCCATACTATGGCTTAAATGTCATTCCTACTATAACTGACTGAATGCCATGTTAAACTTATAATTATTTATACTTTAGTTATGACTTGGAATTTTTTAAGCTTGATTTTCATTACATATGAAATAGCTTTGGTTTCTATTCATTTAATTTATTTAAAATCAACTTAACTGATATTTAATTTTGATTTAGCACTTTCGGCCATTCTTATTACTTTTTTTAATTTATCGTTATATTTTATTACAAATTTATTTTGTAATACTTGGAATCGAGAAAAATTTGATCTGGTTAGCTTTATTACCCGTACCTACGCAAGGGTTACAGTAGCCTATCTGCTGCTTTTGTTTTATCCTAAGTGCTAGATAAGACGCTTTTTCGCTGATTAAAAATTATGAACTTAGACACCTCAATAGAGTATAAAAAGTGATTTACTCGGGCGAGTTGTTATGAAAAATATAAAAGAGAGAACGCAATGGGTATTCGTATCGTTCCTAAAGAAGAGTTAGGACAAGAAAGATTGAAAGAAAAAGGAATAGGTTTTATTCCTCCTGTTCTATTTCCTAACCTAAAAAGTCTGTATCAACGACGAGCTGAAAGACTCAAAGAACTGGGTATCGGAGAACATCCTTTTGCAGATTATCTTAATTTTGCCGCTGAAGTCGCAACCGCACAAAATAATGCGCAACATGATAATCCGTTAGATGTCGATATGACGGAAGTGCTTGAGCGTGCAATTAATTCAAACAATCCACCGTTAGATATCAAAACGTTTCCACGTACAGCACATTGGCATAAATTGTTGAGATCAATTATTGCTGAGTTAATGCCAGTAGTCCCCGAGTCTGTTCGCCCTGCATTAGAAAATATCGAAAAAGCGTCAGAGACTGAACTTGAAGAAATGGCAACAGCATTATTAAACCAACAGTTTGAGAAGGTTCCTGCCGATAAATCTATGTTTATTTGGGCTGCATTGTCTGTGTATTGGGCTCAAATGGCCGCCAATATTCCAGGTAAAGCTCGTGCAGAACATGGTGATCATCGTCATTTTTGCCCTGTTTGTAACAGTATGCCGGTTTCAAGCATTGTACAAATCGGAACATCTCAAGGTTTACGCTATTTACACTGTAATTTATGTGAAACCGAATGGCATATGGTGCGTGTGAAATGCAGTAACTGCGAGCAAACTCGAGACTTAAATTACTGGTCTCTCGATGATAAAAATGCGGCAGTGAAAGCTGAAAGTTGTGGTGACTGTGGTAGCTATCTGAAAATCTTATATCAAGAAAAAGAGTCTAAGGTTGAAGCTGTCGCAGATGATTTAGCCTCAATTATACTAGATGCACGGATGGAAGAAGAAGGATTTGCACGTAGTAGTATTAATCCATTCTTATTTCCGGGTGAAAAATAAAAAGCAGTAGATAAGAGAGAATAGTGACTATGGCACAATCGCATCTTGCTTTGTATCGTCAACTTCCGGCTATTGATAAATTGCTACAGTTCGATGAAGCTCAAATTTTGGTTGAACAATCGGGGCTGCATTGGGTAACGGAATGTTTACGTGAAATGCAGGAACAAGCTCGAACTTGTATTGCTCAAGAAGAACGACTGCCTTCATGGCATGACGATTGGTTAAATGAGCTATCAGTGCGCCATGATGCATTAAAACAAAGTGCCTTAAAGAATGTGTTTAATCTCACGGGGACTGTTTTGCACACCAATCTTGGGCGAGCTGTTATGTCGAAAGCTGCGATTGATGCAGTAGGTCAGGTCATGGGATCGCCAGTTACATTAGAATATTCTCTCGATGGTGCGATGCGAGGTCATCGTGATCGTGCTATTGCTGACTTACTTTGTGCATTAACTGGGGCGGAAGATGCTTGCATTGTAAATAATAACGCCGCCGCTGTTTTATTATTATTAGCAACAGTCGCACCAAATCAGCAAGTGATCGTTTCCCGTGGAGAGCTCGTTGAAATTGGCGGCGCTTTTCGGGTTCCTGATGTTATGGCGCAAGCGGGTTGTCAGTTAGTTGAAGTGGGTACAACAAATCGTACTCATTTACGTGATTATGAAAATGCCATTAATGAGCAAACTGCATTATTGATGAAAGTTCATACCAGTAACTACAGTATTGAAGGTTTTACCGCTGAGGTTGAAGGTGACGAACTCGCTGCGCTAGGTAAAAAATACCAATTGCCCACTGCGATTGATTTAGGCAGCGGTTCAATGATTGATATGACCGCTTATGGTTTGCCTGCTGAACCAATGCCCCAGATGTATTTATCTCAAGGTATTGATTTGGTTTCAATTTCTGGGGATAAGCTGCTTGGTGGTCCGCAAGCGGGTATTATTTTAGGTAAGAAAAAGTGGATTGATGCAATTCAAAAACATCCCCTTAAACGCGCTTTACGTGTTGATAAAATGGTATTAGCGGCGTTAGAAGCTACGTTAAAAATGTATCTCACACCAGAAAAACTCACGACTGATTTACCAACATTGCGTTGGTTAACTCGTTCCCCTGAAACCATCAAAAATAGTGCTGATAATGTATTAGTGACATTGCAGGCATTTTATGGGGATAAGTTTATTGTTGAAATAGAGCCGTGTCTTTCTCAAATTGGGAGTGGGTCATTACCGATTGATAGGTTACCGAGTTTTGCAATTACCTTTGCGCCTTTAGATGGAAAAGGGGGCTCATTAGAGCGTCTGGCGGCAAATTGGCGACAATTACCACAACCTGTTATTGGGCGCTTTAAAGAGGGAAAACTCTGGTTAGACTTACGTTGTCTTGATGATGAACACGCATTATTACAGGTTTTACTTTCATGATTTTTGCGACCGCAGGCCATGTAGATCATGGTAAAACATCCCTAATTCAAGCAATTTCAGGGATAAATACCGCGCACCTTCCAGAAGAAAAAAAACGAGGAATGACCATTGACCTTGGCTATGCTTACTGGCCACAGCAAGATGGTAGTGCAATTGGTTTTATTGATGTGCCTGGTCACGAAAAGTTTTTAGCCAATATGCTTGCGGGGATTGGTGGTATTAATCATGCCCTGCTAGTTGTGGCATGTGATGATGGTGTTATGGCCCAAACACGCGAACATCTTGCCATATTAAGACTTGCTGGTTGTCGAAACATTACTGCTATTTTAACTAAAGCGGATCGTGTGGATGCTGAGCAAATCTCATTTGTTACTGAGCAGGTTAAATTAGAATTACGCCAACAAGGCTGGACTGATACAGCCTTGTTTGTCACATCGGTGAGTGATGAACGTGGTATCGAATCGTTACGGCTTTACCTTCAACAGCTTCATCAACAAAGTGAAACTAATGAAAATAGGCAACGTCGCTTTCGCTTAGCGATCGACCGTGTTTTTCACGTTAAAGGCGCAGGCATTGTGGTGACCGGAACTGCATTGGCTGGCAAGATAGATGTGGGTGAAACCTTGTGGGTGACTGGCGCGCAGAAGCCGGTGAGGGTAAGAGGCATTCATCGCCAAAATCAAGCCGCGCAGTTTGCGCAAGCAGGGGATCGTGTTGCATTAAATCTCACGGGTGACATTGATAAAGAAGATATTACTCGAGGTGATTGGCTGCTCGCAGAACAGCCTGCTTTTGAGGCTACACGTGTTATTGTGGAGCTTACTTGCGATTTGCCAATTAAACATTGGCAGCCAGTGCATTTATATCATGGCGCTAGTCATATTACTGGGCGAGTTTCTTTGCTGGTGGATCATGGTGAAACGCCTGTTTTAGCTGAATTGATTTTGGATACGCCACTTTGGCTGGCTGATAATGACCGCGTGATTATTCGTGATATCAGTGCAAGGCAAACGTTGGGAGGCGCTAGAGTCATTCGCTTAGTTTCACCTCGTCGAGGTAAAAGACTTCCTGAATTTCTAGATTGGTTATCTCGTCTTTGTGCTGCAGATGATGAATTAGCGCAATTTAAGCTGCAATTACCTCAGGGTGAGTTGAATCTGCATAACTATAGTTGGGCTCGACAATTCACCCACCTCCAATTAGAAACATTATTAGCGCAAATTGATATTGAACGTGTTGGTGATAGCGTTTTATCTCTATTTAAAGCGCAAGTTGCCAAAACGCGCTTAGTGGATGTTCTTGAAAACTTTAATGAAATTCACAGCGACCAAATTGGGGTAGGTAAAGCGCGGTTAAAACGTATGGCGCTACCAACCATGAGTGAAGATTTGGTATTTAAATTTATTAACGATCTTATTAATGATGAGTCTATCAAGCAAACCCGTGGCTGGTTGCATATGCCACAACATGGGTTGGTGTTTGATACTCAACAACAGCAGATATGGTTGCAAATTCAGTCACTCTTTCCTCGTTTAGAAGCCTGGTGGGTGCGCGACCTTGCCGCAGAAATTGGACACAGTGAAGATGTTGTAAGACGTGTGTTAAAAAAAGCCGCTCAGATGGGGCTAGTCACAGCCATTGTACGAGATAGGTATTATAGTAGTGAACAAATGCATCAATTTGCTGAGTTAATACTTCGTTACTGCATTGAAAAAGATGTTATCTTTGCTGCGGATTTTCGTAATGAACTTGGAATTGGCCGTAAATTAGCCATTCAAATCCTTGAGTTTTTTGATAAAAGTGGATTTACCCGTCGTAAAGGTGATGGTCATCATTTACGTGATAAAGGCATTTTTATTGAATAAACAGATAGATTAGATCCATTACAATACAACTTTGCATCAACCCTTATATCTATATTGGATTTGTGGTCACGCTAATGAAGAAAAAAATATTTGCAGGCGTCTATCTGGCGCTAATTTTTATTGGATCGCTTTTTTTAGTTTTTGAAAAAAGTGAGGTGATTTATCCAGCGCTGATTTCTATTAGTGTCTATGCCATTTTCTTTGGCGCGTTATTTGCACTCACCACCCGTTGGCTATTTTCTGCAATTGTTACTAGTACTCTGTTCATTGTTATTAAATTTTTTAATCAGTTAAAAGTACATTATTATAAAGAACAGCTCTTTTTTTCTGATATTAATCTTATGACAGATACCTCGAATATGGGGACATTAGGTCACTATTGGTTAGCAGGAGTAGCACTGATTGGGCTTCTCATTTTACTGGTTGTCAATGCAATCATTAGTTGGCGCTTACTTCGTCCTTGTAAATCCTTTGCTCTGCGTATTGTGAGTTTGTTGCTCGTAGTAGGCGGATATTATGGCGCAAATTGGTCAAGTACACATTATTATGATGAATGGACACAAACGCTGCCAAAAGGGCGTGGTACAGTTACAAATTTAGTCATGTCCGCGAAAAATTCGACGTATAAATCCCCGCAATTTGCCAGCTCTTCTGATTATTTTATACAACAAGCAGCGGCAGTATCCCTCGCAAATAATAAAACCGAAGTAACAGAAAAACCTGATATTGTCCTATTATTACAAGAGTCTACCGTTAACCCTAATATTTATGATTTACCGGCTGAAACAAAACTGCCTGAACTGTTTATGTTTCAGCAAGATAAAAATGTGGTTGCTTATAGCCCGATGCGCGTGCAAACCTTTGGTGGTGGGACATGGTTGTCTGAGTTTTCTGCGTTAACAGGCCTGAATAGTGATGATTTTGGTTCTCAAAAAAGCGGTGTATTTTATTTCATTGTTGATCATCTCAATAATAGCTTATTTAAAGAAATGAAAGCCAATGGCTATTATACCGTTGTGCTGACGCCATTTAATAAAGGGGCATACCATTCAGGACACGCTTATGAAACACTCGGTGTTGATAGAATTATTCAACCGCAAGAGCTAGGTTATCCAGGGAAATTACAAGATAACTTATGGACAATAAGCACTGAAGATATGCTCAAGTATGCAAAGGAAATATTGGCAACGGAGACAGATAAACCAGTATTTATTTTCTCTTTAACCATGTATGAGCACGGCCCATATAAAGAAAGTCACAGTGATGATTACGGTATAAAAGATAAAATCAGTAATAAAGATGCGGCAGGCGAATTTAGTCACTATATGGAAAAAATAGTAGCATCAGATAATGCAATGCGTGATTTTGCTGATTTTATTGAAAAACGCGATCGTCCGCTGATGTTCTTGTATTTTGGTGATCATCAGCCAGGTATTAGCTTAAATAAATATAACTCATCGTTTTCATCACCATCTTATATAACCCAATTTACATTGCGTGATAATTTGAAATCAGGCACGAGTGTCAAAACAGGTGAGTTGACGGATATTTCATTTTTAGGGGGGTTGCTACTCGAGCGTGCAAATCTGAAAATATCGCCATTTTATGAGGCGAACATTAAAATGCGTCACTTATGTGATGGAAAGCTAAATGATTGCGAAGATAAGCAGTTACTTGATAGTTATCGCCATTATATTTATCAGACACTTCAAGTGGCAGATAAAGCTGTAGCCGAATAAATAATCGCGGGGGAGACCCCGCAATTATTCGATTTTGATAATTATTCGATTTTGGTATAGTTGGCTATTTTCTAGTGGCTAAAATAACGCTTGATGCCTTAATTAATGCGGTAATACCGGCACCCTTCACGAGATTCATTTCTTTAAGACTTTCATTAGTAATAATGGCAGTCAGCTCAATACCTTTACTTGTCACTAAATGAATAGTGCTGTTGACCGCACCCTCAACAATTTGACTAATTTTACCGCTAAATTGATTTCTCGCTGAAAACTGTAAGTTACATTCAGGTTTGATTAAAACAACCCATGGTGCTTTGATAATTGCGATAGCTTCTTTACCGATTTTGAGGCCAAGAGAGTGGCAACTTTCACGTGTAATAACAGTTGTTAATTCCTCACCATTTCCTAAAGATAAAATAATCTCATTATTGACAGCTCCTTCTTTGATTTGGCTAACTGTACCTGTGAGTTGATTACGTGCTGAAATTTGCATGATTTACCTCATTGAGCTTCATAGAATAAAGAATTAAAAATAGAATAAATGTAAATTGCTATTTTAACGCAATTAAACATTAGGTTCGTGGGCGTGATCACGTAATAATAGGGTTTGAACTTATGATTATTATTCTGTTTAATCGACGAAAATGGATAAAATTGTGTGTAATTATTTAAATTTTTTACTTTATTTTTATTAATAATAAAACCAATGAGTAAAATCTCTGTCTTAAGTTCAAGTCAATTATTCTATATGACATCATCGCAGGCTCAAAATAGAGCTTTGAGAACGGTTTAACACTAGAAAGACAATTAATATGAAATATTTAGTCACTGGAAGTGCCGGTTTTATTGGTTTTAGGCTGTGCCAGCGTTTGTTAGAAAGTGGGCATGAGGTTGTTGGAATAGACAACATGAATGCTTATTACGATCAGGGGCTTAAACAGTCTCGATTGCATCTTCTTGAGCAGCATCCTCAATTTCGTTTTATTCCTCTTGATATCACTGACCGAGAAAAGGTCTTAGTCTTGTGTACTCAAGAAGGTTTCGACCGTGTGATTCACCTTGCGGCACAAGCTGGCGTGCGTTATTCACTGCAAAACCCTTTTGCTTATGCAGATAGTAATCTTAATGGCCATCTTGCCATTTTAGAAGGGTGCCGTCAGGCAAAAGTAAAACATTTAGTTTATGCTTCTTCCAGTTCGGTGTATGGCATCAATGATAAAACGCCATTTACCACTGATATGCCAACAGATCATCCAATTTCACTGTACGCAGCAACTAAGAAAGCCAATGAATTGATGGCTCACTCTTATTCACATCTTTATCAGTTACCAACAACCGGTTTGCGTTTTTTCACGGTGTATGGCCCTTGGGGTCGCCCAGATATGGCGCTCTTTAAATTTACCAAAGCGATTTTGGCGGGTGAACCGATAGATGTCTATAATAACGGCGATCTCAGTCGTGATTTCACTTTCATTGATGATATTGTCGAAGGGGTTATTCGTATTTCGGATATAATTCCACAAGCAGACCCACAAAATGACTCAAGCTCCCCTGCGCAAAGTAGCGCGCCTTACCGTATATACAATATTGGTAATGGGAAACCCGTTAAATTAATTGAGTTTATTTCGGCATTGGAAAAATCGTTAGGCAAAGAAGCGATTAAAAACTTTTTACCGATGCAAGCAGGGGATGTTTATACCACTTGGGCTGACACGGAAGACTTATTTAAAGCTACCGGCTATCGTCCACAAGTTTCGATTGAACAAGGTGTGCAGGCATTTGTTGATTGGTATCGTGAATATTATCATCAATAATATCCCCATCATGGTCATCTCCGTTGAAAGATTTGAGAGGCAAGTTTGAAAATAGCAATTGCAGGTACAGGCTACGTGGGTTTATCTAACGCCATGTTACTGTCACAAAATCATGAAGTGGTGGCTATCGATATCATCCCTGAAAAAGTGGCGATGTTGAATAATAAGCAATCACCGATTATCGATACTGAAATTGAACAGTTTTTGGCTGAGAAAAAACTGAATTTCCGTGCGACACAAGATAAAGTCGAAGCCTATACTGGTGCTGATTATGTCATCGTTGCGACGCCGACTGACTATGACCCAAAAACCAACTATTTCAATACTAATTCGGTCGAATCGGTTATTCACGACGCTAATAAAATCAATCCGAATGCGACAATTATTGTGAAGTCGACTATTCCGGTTGGTTTTACTGAGCGTTTACGTGAAGAGTTCGGTTATACCAATGTAATTTTCTCCCCTGAGTTTTTACGTGAAGGCCGTGCGTTGTGGGATAACCTTTATCCATCACGGATTGTGGTCGGTGAGCGTTCAGAACGTGCACAAGTTTTTGCGAATTTATTGCTCGAAGGGGCGATAAAAAAAGATGTCCCGGTATTGTTCACTGATGGTACGGAAGCGGAAGCGGTTAAATTATTTGCTAATACTTATTTAGCAATGCGTGTGGCTTATTTTAATGAGCTCGATACCTATGCCGAAAGCCGCGGTTTAAATGCACGTCAAATTATTGAAGGTGTTTCGTTAGACCCACGTATTGGCGGCCATTATAATAATCCGTCATTCGGTTACGGGGGTTATTGTTTACCGAAAGATACCAAGCAATTGCTAGCGAATTATGATGATGTGCCGAACAATCTGATTAATGCCATCGTGGAATCTAACCGGACTCGTAAAGACTTTATTTCTGATGCCATTATTGCTAAAGCGCCGCGTAAAGTGGGCGTTTATCGCTTAGTGATGAAAGCGGGCTCTGATAATTTCCGTGCCTCAGCAGTGCAGGGCATCATGAAACGCATTAAAGCCAAAGGCATTGAAGTGGTGGTGTATGAGCCAGTGCTTACTGAAGACGAGTTTTTCCGCTCCAAAGTCATCCGTGACTTAGAAGCCTTTAAAGCACAAAGCGACATTATCTTGGCTAACCGGATGGTGCCTGAGCTAGAAGATGTGGCGGATAAAGTCTACACCCGTGATTTGTTTGGTAGTGACTAATTAGTTATTATTAAATTGATAATTATTAGGCGTCGTAATGCTTAATAATCGGCTTGGTCAGTGAATAATTGCTGACCAATTATCGCTGTTTTATCTTTTTATTTTTATTTAATTCCCTAAAATTTACCTCTTTGTGTTATTTATTCCTCTCCATCGGCTCTTAAGTCTCATTCTGCAAGAATCGCTAAGAAATACGCTTACTCATTTGTTAGCATTTAAAATTATGCGCAATAATCGGCTTAAAAATTATGCAGAAAATAATAAAAACACAAAAAGGTGGATTTAATTTTTATCAAAAAGATCAGGATATTGATTACTGGCAGGTTATTGATGATTATATTCACGGGCGGATCGTTAGCAAAGATTTAGGTAGCGGAAACATTGACCGTAGTGTTGCTATGTTAAATATTGATGGCCGACATTTGATTATTAAGTGTGAAAAAGAGCGCGATAAACGATTAGAAAAACGTCTCATGAGAATGATTTCAGGACCTTATTATTCGCGTTTGCTCCATCGATTAGTTAAAGCACAAAATCAAGGCTGTATGATCACGAATGATATTTATTTTATTGCAGAAAAAGTAAAATGCCGAGAATCTGTCGAAACATGGATCATTGCTGAATTTGTAGAGGGCAGAGTATTAACAGAGCTTGAGGATATCACGCCTTATTATTTTGAAATAGAAACCATTATTAATCAATTGCATGCTTATGGCTTATCTTCAAATGATATCCATGCAGGTAATTTTGTCTTAACTGATAATGGCTTAAAAGTTATCGACCTGTCTGACTATGGCAATTTAACTATCTGTAAAGTGAATGATTTGATTGCGTTAAAACGCTTCTATGGTATTGAACCTACGAAAAAAAGCCTAATCTATCGTCTTATTATGTTCAGAGATAATTTTCGCCATTGGTCACGAAAAATGAGAGGTAAGAAAACACGATTATAATTAGCTTATTATTTAATTTTTAGTTCGTTAGCGACGAATTATTGCTTTAATTGGCATAAAGCATCTAAAAATTCAGGAGTAAAACTTCCAGTTCCTCGACATCTTTGGGTCGCAATTTCTCCAGCTTGTTTCATTATGGCGCAAACACTCGCGATATTGATTAATTTATCACCTGATAATGCACAACTTGCAGTGACAACTGCAGATAGTGCACATCCCGTCCCGACAACTCGAGTCATCAGAGGATCTCCACCAGTAACCGCAAAAGTGCGCTCACCATCAGTGACATAATCGATTTCACCACTAATCGCGACAATGGTATTGGTTTCTTGAGCTAAATGTTGGGCAGCAGGTAGTGCATCATGAGTTGTATTGAGTGAATCAACTCCTTTTCCACCTCGGCCGACTCCCACGAGTGCCATAATTTCTGAAGCATTACCGCGAATTGCGGTCGGTTTCAACATGAGTAATTCGTGGCAGAAACGAGTACGAAAAGTTAATGCGCCAGCAGCCACAGGATCAAGTACCCAGGGTTTACCTGCTTTATTAGCACTATTTACAGCTAAGCGCATGGCATGTTGTCTGTCAGTGGTTAAGGTACCGACATTAATTAATAGCCCACTCGCCATAGCGGCAAATTGTTCTGCTTCTTCTGGCTCAATCACCATGGCAGGCGAACAACCTAGTGCTAATAATACATTGGCAGTAAATGTTTGAACGACATCATTAGTCATGCAGTGTATGAGAGGGGATTTTGCATGTAACTGCTGAATAGTTTTTGTATTTATGATGGCATTAATAGTTTCAAATTCTGACATGTTTCCTCTCATTAACCGCAGCTATGCGTAGAATAACAAATTCCATTCTACGCATTTTATTGAGACTGTTAATGTTAATTAGCTAATCAGATAAATAATTTTCCATGACCATACCTCCCGCTCCTTGAGCTACTATCTCGTAAGAGTCATTGGCGGCATAAACTTTTGTTTTGATATGGGGAAAAGCGGCTAATTTATTTTCTATCGATTTTTTTGTGACTGCAAAAAAGTGGTTCTTTGGCGTTAGTGTTCCACCACAAACAACAACATCAGCTTGTGTTGTGAGTATGGCATTGGCGATAGCGATACCATAGTAATACGCAGCTTCCTCTAGCGCCTCTAAACACAAAGAGTCATTTTGGGTGAGTGCTTGGAAAATAGTATGGTAATTAATTTCTGATTCTGATTGAACGAGATCATTAATAATTGAAGTTTTACCGAGTCTTAATTGTTGGATGACTCGGGATTTAATCGCAGAAAGCGAACTATATTGTTTCAAGCAACCAAAAGAGCCACAGTCACAGCGCTGGCCATTAATATCGATGGTAGTATGACCAAACGCTTGTGCGGTACTGATTGGCGCAGGGGCTAGTTGGTTATTGATGATGGTGCTACTACGAATATCGGTGTCGCAAGTGGTAAATAAAAAACGTTGGCTATCAGAGATATATCGCAACCGGTATTCAGCAAAGGCGGCAAAATTAATGCCACTGCCGAGTAAGACGAAGCAGGGAACTTTTTGGGTGATATAGTTATATAGCGCTTTTATTCTTGTGCTATAGAGGTGATAAGATAGTTTGTCTCGTTCTAAGATATGGTCGATTGCAATCCCCATCCCCAGAATTTCTTTTGTTGTTAATTGGTGCTCTGCGAGAAGCTCATCTACTTTGACTAATAAATGGTCGAGCATATTTTCGGCAGTTTCAAGATGCTCATATTTGATTTTTACTCGACCTAAAATATCGAGTTTTAGGTTCTGTAAGACGATAGTTGAGTAAATATCACTCATTTCTATTCCAATAAGATAACCATCATCAGGGTTGATGCTATATAGAATAGGTTTTCGCCCACCGGTTGATTCCCCTAGCTCAGAAGTTGAAATTAGCTGACATTTGCTGAGTTCATCGAGTAATCGCGCGCAGGTTGCAGATTTCATACTTGCAAGGGACGCTAACGTTTCTGCCCTTATTGGCCCATGGTTAAGGATGAGCCGATAGAGCATTTTAAGTTTCTGAGTTTTTGAATTTTTTGAGGTGCGAAATTCATTTAATAGTGTGTGTAACAAGCAACCTCTCCCTTTGTGTTTCTGCCACTGCATCAAAGATTAGCAGATTTACGCATTGAGTACTGCACCATGATTCACACATCATACCGAGAATCTTTTTCTTAAAATGAGATTAAGATCGCGGTTCGGTTTTTAAATTGCTTTATGATGGCTTTTAACAATCCTTATTCGGTGTTAATTCGGAGATAGCCATGCATAACACGAAAGATATTTTAGAATGCTTGAATTTTATTCAGTCACGCACTGACCTTAAACCAACAGTTGGTATCATTTTAGGTTCTGGTTTGGGCCCTTTCGCGGATACATTAGAAAATGCGGTTCATATTCCTTACAGCGAAATTCCTCATTTTGCTAAATCTGAAGCCGTCGGTCACGCTAATGAGCTCGTCATCGGAACTATAGCGGGTAAGAGCGTCGTTGCGATGAAAGGTCGCTTCCACTATTACGAAGGTTTTTCTCTGGATCAAGTCACTTTCCCTGTACGTTTAATGAAGGCGCTTGGCGTTGAAAAATTGATTATCACGAACGCATGTGGCGCTGTGAATACCGATTTTAATCCAGGTGATTTGATGATCATCACTGACCACATCAATTTGACGGCTAACAACCCATTAATGGGACCAAATAACCCTGAATTGGGTGTTCGCTTCCTTGATGTGAGTGAAGTTTATAATAAAGAATTACGTCAAACTATTAAAGATGTAGCGAAAGAACAAGGCGTTAGTGTACGCGAAGGTGTGTATGCATGGTGGACGGGTCCAACTTATGAAACACCAGCAGAAATTCGTATGATCAGAACACTAGGCGCAGATGCAGTGGGTATGTCTACAGTACCAGAAGCGCTTGTGGCTCATCATTCACAAATCAAAACAGTGGGTATCTCCTGCTTGACCAATATGGCTTGCGGAATTTTAGAACAGCCATTAAGCCATGACGAAGTGATCGAAACCGCTGAAAGAGTCAAGGCGACTTTCTTAAACTTAGTGACCGGTGTGATCCAGCGTTTCTAGCTTTTTCTCAAAATAATATAAAGAATGTCATAGGCATACAGTAGGTAATTATTGAAATGAAATTTAAAGGTCTGATTTTAGTTTCTTTAGGGGCTTGCAGCTATGGCATTCTTTCTACGCTTGTTGTTTTAGCATATCGAGCTGGTTTTTCTTTAAGCGACGTCATCGGCAGCCAAACAGTCTTAGGTGCTTTTTTATTGTGGCTGTTTGTGGTTCTTGGCGCGGCCATGAGAAAGAAACTCTTAGCCTGGCCGTCACGTAAGCAGACGTTAATGATGTTATTAACAGGAACAACAACCGGTCTGACGGGGTTATTGTATTATGCCTCATTACAGCATTTATCCCCTGCACTAGGTGTTGTTTTATTTTTACAATTTACGTGGATGGGAGTGGCGATTAATGCTGTTGTTACTCGACGTATGCCGCCAGTTATGACGCTAATTTCTGTTTTCGTAATTTTAGTGGGGACGGTGTTGGCGACAGGGTTATTGAATAATGGCAGTATCTCGTTTCATTGGAGCGGAGTCGCTTTAGGGTTGTGCGCCGCATTATCGAACGCGATACGTGTTTATGTGAGTGGTGCATTGGCGGTAAAAACTGATCCAATGATGCGCTCTGCGATTATGGTGACCGGTGGAGCAATTTTAACCTCTATTGTCGTTCCTCCTACATTTTTACTCGATTTATCAACGTTTCAATCGCTCTTTTTATCTTATGGGTTACCGCTGGCTTTTTTTGGTTCTTTCTTTGGAATGTGGATGTTTGCAAAAGGCACTCCGCTTATCGGAACAAGTTTGGCAACTATCGTCAGCTCCATGCAGCTTCCTGTAACCATATTACTTTCAGTTACCGTATTACATTTACCTCTCGAATTCATTCAGTTAGTTGGCGTTGTCGTTATTCTAATGGGTGTCGCTATTGCTGAGTTGAAGATAAAAACAAATAAATATAACTCCAAACGGAGCTTAGTATGAATATAAAATCTCGCTTAAAAGTAATGCTTTTTCTGCAATATTTTGTCTGGGGAAGTTGGTTAGTTACGCTCGGTTCCTACATGATCAAAACACTAAGTTTTTCAGATGCTGAAGTAGGGATGGTATATAGTTCGAAAGGTATTGCAGCCATTTTAATGCCGGGAATTATCGGTATTATTGCCGATAAGTATATCCCAGCAAATCGTTTATACATGATTTGTCATTTAATTGGCGCGGCTTCATTGTTTTATGCAACGACAGTGACTGACTCGACAACTATGTTTTGGATTATGTTAATTAATGCGATGGCATTTATGCCTACGATTGCATTATCTAACTCTATTAGTTATTCATCATTGAGCCAATATCAGCTTGATTCAGTTGTTAATTTCCCATCGATCCGTGTGTTTGGTACTGTGGGTTTTATCATTGCGATGTGGAGTATTAGCTTACTGAAATTTGAGCTAAGCAGTATGCAGCTTTATATTGCGGCGGGTTGTTCCCTCGTATTGGCTGCATATTCGGTGACATTACCGAAAATCCCTGTGAATAAAACCGCGATTTCAACGAGTTGGATGAGCAAGCTAGGGTTGGATGCACTGGTATTATTTAAAAAACCTATCATGGCAGTTTTCTTTTTATTCGCGATGCTACTTGGTGCGGTGCTACAAATTACTAATACCTTTGGTAATCCGTTCATTCATGATTTTGGTCTTAATCCTTTGTACCAAGATAGTTTTATTGTGCAATATCCATCGATTCTATTATCGATTTCTCAAATGGCAGAAGTGTGTTTTATTCTTGCAATTCCATTTGTGTTAAAGCGCTACGGTATTAAGACTGTCATGCTATTGAGTATGTTCGCATGGACATTAAGATTTGGTTTCTTTGCCTTCGGTGACCCCACCGCAATTGGTTTGATGTTCTTAATTATGTCAATGATTGTGTATGGTTGCGCGTTTGACTTCTTTAATATCTCAGGTTCAATTTTCATTGAAAAAGAAGTGGATACAAGAATGCGGGCCAGTGCTCAAGGCTTATTTATGACGATGGTTAATGGCGTTGGTGCTTACTTTGGAGCAATTCTTAGTGGTCAAGTTGTCGATTACTTTACATTTGATGGTATTAAAGATTGGCAAATGATTTGGTTAGTCTTTGCATCATATACCGTTATCTTAGCCATTATTTTCCAATTCACTTTCCATTATCACCACGATAAAAACGCGGCTTTGAAAAAAGTGAAAGCGAGTTAAAACGAAAGCAACGTTAAATTAAAGCTAAATTAAGAGAGAAAACTGATATAAAGGTTTTCTCTTTTTTTTGCAAACCACGATTAAACAAAATTACGTTTTCCACGTAAAATATGTTCAGTTAAGGTTTCTTCAGCCTGACTATATTGCTTCGTTTTCAATTGTTCAATTAGCTGGCTGTGCTGCTTGGTTGATTCCGCATAATATTCATTACGGTAAATAGGGTCTGGTTGGAAATAGACACGTTGGCGAATGTTATCAGCTAAATCTAAAAACACCGTGTTATCGAGTAATTCGAGAAAGAAACGGTGAAAGCGTTCATCTTCTTTAATCCATTCATAATAATCATTGTTTTCTAGCAAGCTATATTGGCGTTCTACTATTTTCTCTAAAATAACAAAATGCTCTGTGGTTAAATAATCTCTCACTAGTTTAATGGCATGAGATTCAATGGCTAATCTCAAGTCATAGTTATCTCGAGTTTCCTTTAAAGAGAGCTTTTGGATGAAAACTCCCTTGCGTGGAATTATTTTGACTAAACCTTCATTTTGTAATTGGTAAAGCGCCTCACGTATCGGCGTGCGACTCATACCGAGTTCATCAACTAAACTATTCTCTGAGGTATAACTTTCTTCACCAAATTGTTTGGTGAGGATTTTTGTTTTAATCGCGGTGTAAGCTTGTTGGCTTAATGGTTTATCTTTCATGTGAATATCATACAGAAGTAGGGTTTTTAGTGAGTATAGAAAGGAACCTACTGGTATACAAGCTATACACCAACTTTATATCTATTGGTTATGATGATGTCGTTAATATGAAAAATCAGCATCCATGCTGATTTTGGCGGTAAATTAGTACAATTCAGGGCGCCTATTTTGTATACAAGGTAATTTTTGACGAGTTTCTGCGGTATGTTGTGTTGATATCTCTGCGAAAAAGACAGTTTCATCATAACCTGCGGAGGCAATCGTGACGCCCATCGCATCACAAATGAGGCTACGGCCAATAAAGATATTACCTGTTTGGTCGCAGGCACATACTGGTATTGTATTTTCCAACGCTCTTATTTTAACCAACCCTTGGTAGTGCTCTTCTTTTAATGGGCCACTGACCCATGCTGTCGGTACCAGTAGTAAATCTGCACCCGCTAATGCGAGTTTTCGAGCAACTTCAGGGAAACGTAATTCGTAGCAAACTAAGATACCTATTTTGCCAAATTCAGTTTCTACGGGTTCAAGTTTATTATTACTTTGAATAATATTGAGTGATTCTTGATAAGAAAATGCGTCGTAGAGATGCGTTTTTTGATAGTGATAAACCAACTCGCCTTGTCGGTTTAACATAATTGTCGTATTAAATGCGCGTTTAGGCTCATTCAGTGCACTTTCATAAATACCACAAGTGACATAGATACCATTTTCCTTTGCGGTTTTTGCGAGTTGGGAAACAAAAGGCCCATTGATTGGCTCGGCAATATCAGCATAAGAAATACCTGTATCAGCCGGAACAAAAGCCATAAACATTTCAGGTAATAACACCATATCTGCGCCACCTTGCGCGGCTTTTTGTATGGCTTCACAGGCTTTGTTTAAATTTTGTTGTTTATTAGGACTGCTAGCAAGTTGAGCAATTGCGATTTTCATGGGAGCTCCTTATTCAAAGAATTTTGCTGCGCCAGAGATAGCCGCCAAGGTTTCCCCTGCATCTATACGCTTTTTAACGTCAATTTCAGCATGTTGCGCGTTAAGTGCTCGTTGGCTGTATTCTTTAATGAAGGCTTCATCTGCAACTAGCACGCCGTCACCATCTGCAATAATGAGATTGCCAGGATAAATTGTGACGCCATCAACGCTAATTGGTACGTTGATGGCTCCCTCTATACCTAAAATGCGAGTGGTAAGTGGGCTAACTTTACGTGCGAAAATAGGTATGCCAATTTCACGTAGTGCTTTGATATCGGTAACGCAGCCATCAATAATCGCACCTGCAATTTTTTTCTCTCGTGCCATATAGGAAACCATTTCTCCCCAGCAAGCTCGATCGAAATCGCCTGACATATCAATACAAATAACATCACCTTCTTGCACAATATCAAATACTTTATGTACTGCACTGGAATCCATGTGCGGAATACGAACGGTGACGGCATGGCCAATAAATTGGCATTTTTCAATTTGTGGACGTAATGTTTTAATAAAACCAAAATCTGTCATATGGCCGATGGTTGAAGGACAAACATGACGGCAGCTTTCAATAGTTTCTTGAGTAAAATGAGCAATGCGAGGATTGAGAGTAAACATAAAGGCACCTTTTAGTTAATCGTTTTTAAAATTATGAAGATGAGTGATAACTAGCTATTATTAGTTGCACTGATTAATGGTTTATCCGGTTGAATAAAAAACCAGCAGATGATGGCTAAACTGATTGGAATAACATTAAAAAGTAATGCTACAGTCCATCCAAAATGTTGAGCTAACCAACCGCAAAGGATTGGCGAGATAACCCCTCCAAGATTTCCCCATAAATTCATCCAACCACTGACTGAACCTGCAAATTGACGGCCTTTATCTGCGGCAATTGCCCATGAGGTCACAACCGGAAGCCCTAAAGAACCAAGTGCTAAAGTCAGCCACGCTACACTTGTAACCGCACTTTCTGTTTGGGCTGCCCCACAGATACCAATAATAAATAAGATGAAACCGAAGATGGCGATATAGCCGCGAGCGACGAGTTGAGAATAACCTTTATTTAAGAGCCAATCTGAAATTGAACCGGCGCTAAGTACAGCAATACAGATAGCGAGCCAAGGAAAACTGGCTGCAACACCCATTTGGGTGAGTGAGAAACCACGTGCTTCTTGCAGATAGGTGGGTAACCAAATCATGAAAAGAGTAGTCATGTAGGCAACAAAGAAATATTGGAAACCGACTGCCCAAAAAGAGCGTTCCTTCATAAAGAGTCGCCAAGGGGCTTTTACATTTTCAGCGCCTTGTTCGCCAATGCTCCGTCCATCTTTGATAAATTCAATTTCTTCTGGGGTAATATTGGGATGTTCTTCAGGTCGATTGCGTGCAAAGAAATACCAAATTGCACCCATGACGATGCCGACAACGCCAAAAATCCAAAATACGGCGTGCCAACCGAATGAAATCATAATGAATACTGTTAGTGTTGGCGCAATAACGGGGCCAAAATAGGAACCTGCGAGTAAGAAGCTTGCTGCGCGTGCTTTTTCGTTTTGACGAAACCACCAAGTATTGAATACCGCATTAGAGGGATATAACGGTGCTTCACCGACACCAAATAAGAAACGCACAATACACAGCCAAACATAAGTTGGCGCGACTACTGTTAGGATCGTGAAAGCAGACCAAACATACAGACTGATTGTGGCAATTAGGCGACTACCAAAACGTTCTGCAAGTATGCCACTTGGAATTTGTGCGAGAGCATAACCAAGAGAAAATAGCGCACCAAGAAAACCAAATTGGACCTTACTCATCCCTAAATCGGTCATCATAGACTCCGCCACAATAGAAATATTGGCGCGATCCATATAAGCAACTAAGCCGATAGCAAAAAATATTGCCGCTAATCCCCAACGTAAACGTCCCGGTGGATTTTTCGCCACTGGAGCTGTAATAGAGTCTTTATTTGACATAGCCTTACCTTTTTTATTGGTCTGTAGAGGTAATAAACTGAGTTATATTTTATTGTATTTATATTGAATTCAACTTGTATACAAGATGGATGTTAATGACGAGTTATTGCCATGTCAAAGATATGTTTTGCTATTTGTGATTTGACTCAAAATATCTGATGATTTTATGAACAACATCAAACTTTGAGATCTAACGAAGGCTAGCTTTGTTTATTGCTTAATAAACAATGAATTATGAAAAGGTTGGTTTGATTGAAAATAAATTTTGCTTTATAGCTAAAATGATATCGTTGGGTTTCGTCATCAACCTGAGTGATCGCGAAGGTATTCTAAGCATGGTGTGACTAGTTTGTATTGTAGGTCAGCTATTTTTATCAATTAATTCACGTAGGCACTGTGCTAATTGATCAACAGTTTTTTCGCCTGTTGCCGCTTCTACGGTTAGATTTTCAAGTGTACAGTCATTATCGCGGATTTTAATACCATTGCGATAAAGAAAAGTCATTGTCACAAAAAATGCAGTACGTTTATTGCCGTCATGAAAAATATGACCACGGGCAATGGCAACCCAATAGGTTGCTGCTAATTCAATAATATCTGTGATATTTTCATAGTGAGTACGATTTTGTACTCGATAAATTAGTGCTTCAGCTCTGCCGACATCTGCCATACCGCTAACGCCGGGAAAACGTTGTAATATGCGGTCATGGAAAGCAATAACTTCTTGTGCACTAATCCATATCATCGATTCGTTAGCGCCTCTACAGTGTGTCCGTGACGTTGCATTATGGTATCAAACTCTGCATCTAGTTTAGCGTTTTGATACGCCTCGAATTCAGTTTTACTGATAACTATTGCTGAACTACCATCTCTACGAGTAATTTCAATGGGCTCGCCATGGACTGCTGCATCTAGCACTTCAGAAATATTGGCACGAGCTTGAGTTGAAGTATATGTACGCATAATATGCCTCCTTAAATGTACATTTGTATTGTACATTTAATAGGTGATTCTTTCAAATATAGAGATAGAGTTTATTTTTAGAGGAATATTCAAATTTGGACTTTTGATTATTCACTAAAAGTAAAAAAGCCAGCTAATACAACGTATCGGCTGACTTAATGAGTGACTCTAAAATGTTGAGAAAGGTTATTCGATGTTCTGAATTTGTTCTCGCATTTGTTCAATCAATACTTTTAACTCAACGGCAGAGTTAGTGACTTCACTATTAATCGATTTAGAGGCTAAGGTATTTGATTCACGGTTAAATTCTTGCATCATAAAATCAAGACGGCGGCCATTAGCCTCTTTCTTCTTAAGAATATTGCGCGTTTCTTTAACGTGAGATTCTAATCTGTCCAATTCTTCAGCCACATCGACACGCTGAGCCAGTAAAATTAGCTCTTGTTCAAGGCGGTTATTATCAACTTGGATGTCAGCCTCTTCTAATTTAGACTGCAAACGTTCACGTTGCCATTTTAAAATTTCAGGCATGTGCTGACGTACTTTTGCAACTTCAACTAATACACCATCGAGGCGCTGTTCAATTAATGTCTGTAATGAAGCACCTTCAGATTCGCGACTTTGGATAAAGGCATTGATAGCTTCATCAAGTCCTGCCATGAGTTGCTCACTAATCGTATCTAAATCTTGCTCACCAGCAGACATTACACCCGGCCAACGCAAAATTTCCAGAGGATTGATTTCTCCTTCGTGGCTGTAATTTTTAACCCAATTGGCAGCGGTAATCAGCTGACGAGCGAGTTTTTCATTAAGGATTAACTCACCACGATTAGCATCATCTAACTCAATACGTAAGTTACATTCTACTTTTCCACGCGTCAGACGTGAACGAAGACGCTCACGGATCACGGGTTCAAGGCTTCTAAATTGTTCAGGTAAACGGATATACGTTTCTAAATAACGTTGGTTTACGGAACGCAGCTCCCAAGCCGCATTCCCCCATTCACCCTTGATATCACGACGGGCAAAAGCAGTCATACTACGGATCATAATTCGTTCCTATCATCATCAAGATGAAGATATTATAGCGCTATGGAGAATGACAGGATAGGCATTATCTATTTAACGACGTATAATGCGTTCCAATTTGAGTTGATAATGGAGATAACACCATGCGCCCATCAGATAGATTAGCAGACCAAATGCGTCCGATAAAAATTACGCGTAACTATACAAAGCATGCGGAAGGCTCTGTTCTTATTGAGTTTGGCGACACCAAGGTGTTATGTAATGCAACAGTGGAAGAAGGCGTTCCACGTTTTCTAAAAGGTCAAGGCCAAGGTTGGGTTACCGCAGAATATGGTATGTTGCCTCGTGCAACTAACTCGCGTAATCAACGTGAAGCCGCTCGTGGAAAACAAACTGGCCGTACAATGGAGATTCAACGACTGATTGCTCGCTCATTGCGCGCTGCCGTTGATCTGAAAAAACTGGGTGAATATACCATTACATTAGACTGTGATGTTATTCAGGCAGATGGTGGTACGCGTACTGCTGCAATTTCTGGTGCTTGCGTTGCATTGGTTGATGCGCTGAATAATATGGTTGAGCAAGGAAAATTAAAGAAAAGCCCATTAAAATCAATGGTTGCCGCAGTTTCTGTGGGAATTGTTAAGCAAGAAGCTTTGTGTGACCTTGAATATGTTGAAGATTCAGCCGCTGAAACCGATATGAATGTGGTGATGATGGACGATGGACGTATGATTGAAGTTCAAGGCACAGCAGAAGGCGAGCCTTTCAGTCATGAAGAGTTGCTTGCTTTACTTGCTCTGGCGAAAACGGGGCTAGACACCATTTTCGAAGCTCAGCGAGAAGCGCTGAAATAAACGTATTATTGAATAGGCGACTGATTAGTCGCCTTTTTTATGTCTAACGGTTTGTCGAACATGAATAACTGAATATGAATTATATATTCTGAAATTATATAAATATTAATCAATGAGGAGAATGACTAATGAAAGCCTATCAGCGCGATTTTATTGAACTAGCCATGAAAAAACAGGTACTTAAATTTGGTGAGTTCACACTGAAATCAGGCCGTAAAAGCCCATACTTTTTTAATGCGGGGCTATTTAATACGGGGCGTGACCTGGCTCTTATCGGTCGTTTCTACGCGCAGGCACTACAAGAAAGTACGATTGAGTGTGATGTTATCTTTGGCCCTGCTTATAAAGGCATCCCAATCGCAACGACAATGGCGGTTGCATTAGCTGAGCATCATGATATCGATATGCCATATTGCTTTAACCGTAAAGAAGCAAAAGATCATGGGGAAGGTGGCGTTTTGGTTGGCAGTCCTTTACAAGGTCGCGTTGTGGTCGTTGATGATGTTATTACGGCAGGTACGGCTATTCGTGAATCAATGGAAATCATTAAACAGCAAAAAGCCATATTGAGTGGCGTGCTTTTGTCTTTAGATCGTCAAGAGAAAGGTAAAGGTGAAATTTCAGCGGTACAAGAAATAGAACGTGACTATGGCTGTAAGGTTTATTCGATTATTACTATGAGTGATTTAATTACTTATCTTACTGAACAAGATGATATGCACGAACACTTAGCTGCAATGAAAGCATATCGTGAACAATATGGGATCTAGTTAAAAGCAGATAAAAAAAGCCCTCGCCCAATAACGGGCGGGGTGAGTAGTATAAATAATCGTTTGCTGGAATAATTGATTATTGTAGCTGAGCTAAAATTAAAGGCCAGCGAGCTTCGAATTCGACGGTTGGTCGGTAACGAAATTCAGATCGTACAAAGCGCGAAAGCATACCTTCACAATAGGCTAATAGTTGAGAAGCAAGTAGTGATTCATCATGCAGAAAACCATGACCATCACGTATTTTTTTCTCTTTCAGTACTTGTCGCAGTTGCGATTCAATACGTTCAAATAATTGATTAATGCGTCCTTGGAGCCTATCTTGCTCGAACATGAGCGCATGGCCTGTCATTATACGCGTTAAGCCAGGGTTTTTCTCTGAAAAACCTAAAACCAACGCTAAAATTAATTTTACTCTGATAATAGTATCTTTTTCATCAGTTAAAATGAGATTAATACGTGAAACCAATGAGTCTTCAATAAACTCAATCAAGCTATCGAACATTTTCATTTTGCTAGGAAAATGACGATAGAGTGCGGCTTCGGATACGCCGACTGTAGCAGCCAGTTTTGCGGTTGTAATACGCTGGCTACCATCACTACTTTCTAACATCAACGCGAGAGCCTGTAAAATTTCTTCACGTCTGTTACGCTTTTTTGTTATCGCTTTTTCTGCCATGTCTGATAAGACCCCTGCTAAAACAGCAAAACAAACTATCCAAAATTTTGCGCTGAGTAAATAGCTATACAGAGCAAAAGAGTATTAAAAATTATAGATACGTTGATTAAATCTAAGTTATTTTTCTTTAATAAGTGCGTAATGATTATTTTTATACAAAAGATATATCCCTCTGATAGGCACTATTACGCACTTTAACGAAAGATAAATAGGCTTATTGGCGACCTGAGTGACCAAAACCACCTTCGCCACGCTCTGTTGCATCAAAACTATCTACAATATTAAATTCAGCTTGGACAACAGGGACAAAAACCATTTGAGCCAGACGTTCGCCAGGTTCAATGGTAAATGTTTTATCACCACGATTCCAAGCTGATACCATCAGGGGGCCTTGATAGTCAGAGTCAATCAAACCGACTAAGTTACCGAGTACGACACCATGTTTATGACCAAGGCCTGAACGCGGTAATATCACCGCAGCGAGTTGCTCATCAGCGATATGGATAGCTAAGCCAGTAGGAATAAGGACTGTTTGGCCAGGAGCCAAATCAATCGATGCGTCAAGGCATGCACGTAAATCTAAACCTGCAGAACCCGTAGTTGCATAAGTGGGTAGTGGAAATTCATTACCGATGCGCGGATCAAGAATTTTCAGATCAATTTTTTTCATAACGTTGGAGTATCTCGTCAAGTAAATAGTGGCTTAATTCAATTTTACTACAATGTGGCAATCTGACATCACCTGATGCATCAAATAGATGTAATGCGTTGTTATCACTATTAAATCCGTTATCTGCAAGAGATACGTCATTGGCACAAATTAAGTCTAGTTGTTTTTGTTGTCGTTTTTGGCGTGCATAATCCTCAATATTTTGAGTTTCTGCTGCAAAGCCAACGACGTATGGTCGATTTTGCTTCATTTTTCCGACACTGGCAACAATATCTGGGTTTTTAACCAGTATAATTGTTACTTCATCACCTTGTTTCTTGATTTTATTTTCGGCGACAGTTTTTGCTCGATAATCTGCTACTGCGGCACAACCGATAAAAATATCTTGTTGTTCAATGGTTTGATGTACTTTTTCATACATTTCTAAACCACTGGTAACATTCATGCGATTAACACCAATAGGCGTTTCAATATTTACAGGGCCAGAAATTAATGTCACTTGAGCACCCCGCTCGCTTGCGGCTTGTGCGATAGCAAATCCCATTTTTCCTGAACTATGATTACTGATAAAGCGGACAGGATCTAAGTCTTCACGGGTTGGGCCCGCAGTAATCATCAGCTTAATGCCTTGTAAATCTATTTTGGAATTGAAGTGTTCACGAGTTAGGCGAACAATTTCTAATGGGTCAATCATGCGGCCGGGACCAATATCACCACAAGCTTGGCTGCCATCATCAGGCCCCCAGATTTTATATTGCCGTTGTTTCAGTTTGATTAAATTATCTTGTGTTGCAGCGGCACGATACATTTGTTGGTTCATTGCAGGGACTATTGCAATAGGCGCGGCTGAGGCAAGACAAACCGTGGTGAGCAAATCATTGGCCATTCCTGCGTTTAATCGTGCAAGTAAGTCAGCTGTTGCTGGTGTTAAAATAATGATATCAGCCCATTTTGCTAATTCAATATGCCCCATTGCAGCTTCTGCCGCGGGATCAAGTAAATCATCAGCGACAGGGTATCCTGAAACTGCTTGTAATGTTAAAGGGGTAATAAACGCTTTGGCCGCAGATGTCATGACGACACGAACAAGAGCGCCTTCATCCCGTAAACGACGGGTTAATTCAGGAATTTTATAAGCGGCAATACCACCACTAATGCCAAGAACAACGTGTTTACCTGATAGTTGAGTCATTGTTTTTATCCGATTGACCAATATGGCTGGCATATTATCACATCAACAGATTAGGTGAGAGCGCTTGATTTCGCATCATGGTGTTATTTTTGCGAAGCGTTACGCAAAGCCTTGCCTACTTTATTGTTGTTACGTATTTAACTATGTAGAAAAGTGAGAAAGAAAGTGGGGCATGAAAGGACGCAGTAATGAATGAACATTTGGCATTGTTGCCACGAGAAAAAATATTGGCGTATGGTGCTGCTGCGCTATCAAATGCAGAATTACTCGCTATTTTCCTAAGAACAGGCAGTCAAGGAGAACCTGTTTTGCAATTGGCAGAGCGCTTACTTAAGGAATTCGGTTCGCTATATCTATTACTACAAGCGGATTATACTAAGTTGGCGCAATGTAAAGGGATGGGGGCATGTAAATTTACGCAATTACAAGCGGTTAGTGAGTTAGCTCGTCGTTTTTTTTCTGAACAATTCCTACATGAAGATGTAATGTCGGGACCTGAATTATTAAAAACTCGGCTTTTAGAGTTGTTTGCAGGACAAGAGCGAGAGGTCTTTATGGTGCTATTTTTAAATAATCAGCATCAGATTATTTGTCAGGAAGAAATGTTTAAAGGAACTTTGAATCGAGTTGAAGTTCATCCACGTGAAATTATTCGCTTTGCTATTAAAATGAATGCTAGCGCTATTATTTTAGCCCATAACCATCCTTCAGGTAATCCCGAACCTAGTGTTGCAGATAGGCAGGTTACTGAGCGCATTCACAGTGCTTGTTCAATAATGGGGATTAAATTACTCGACCATTTTGTGGTCGGACACAAAAGTTGCGTATCATTTACTGAGCGAGGATGGCTATAAATTCATTTTTTTGACTAAAAAATGACAACTTTCGTTGTGTTGGGCTTGAGTGGAAACGATTGAAAGCGTATACTACGGCACCTTTAAGGATCTCGGGTTTGGCGAGAAGAGCCTATCTCAGTAAATTTTTACTTAGGTAATGACGGTTTTTTTAGTCACTTAAAGTTTGCTGAGATGGGCTCCAAAGCCTGACGAGGCGGCCATACCCAGAACATAAAGCTCGAGCTGATTAGATTTTTGGAGAATAGACATGTCACGAGTCTGCCAAGTTACCGGCAAGCGTCCAATGAGCGGTAACAATCGTTCACACGCATTAAACGCGACTAAACGTCGTTTTTTGCCAAACCTGCACTCTCACCGTTTCTGGATTGAGTCTGAGAAACGTTTCGTAACACTGCGTGTATCTGCTAACGGTATGCGTGTTATCGATAAAAAGGGTATTGATGCTGTTCTTGCTGAACTGCGTGCCCGTGGTGAGAAGTACTAAGGAGCTAAAAAATGGCTAAAGGTATTCGCGAGAAAATTAAGCTAGTCTCTTCAGAAGGTACAGGTCATTTCTATACCACTACGAAGAACAAGCGCACTATGCCTGAAAAACTGGAATTGAAAAAATTTGATCCAGTTGTTCGTAAGCATGTGATCTACAAAGAAGCAAAAATCAAGTAGTTTTGCTTTCTGCGTAAAAAACCCAGCCTCGGCTGGGTTTTTTTATTTCTTAAATTATTATTAATAAGCGCTATAAGCACTCAATGTGATAGTGATTAAAAGCTATAACCGTTATCCTGAAAGTAGTAACATACTAAGTATTCATTGAATTAATAATATTATTTATTGTCAAATAACATTATTGTTAAGTAATTTTTCATTTTACCTATAAAATTGATTAAGAGTGCCTGGTGAAAAAACAGTTTAAAAAAATTCTTATTATCAAGATGAGGTTTCATGGGGACATGTTGCTGACGACGCCCGTTATCAGCTCATTGAAACACCAATATCCAGATGCCGAAATTGATGTTCTGCTTTATCAGGATACGATCCCCATTTTATCGGAAAATAGCGAGATAAATGCCTTATATGGAATAGCAGGCAGAAAAAGTGGTGCGATTAATAAAGCATGTAATTTTATCAAATTGCTGCTGAAGCTACGCAAAAATAAATATGATTTAGTGGTAAATTTAGCTGATCAGTGGATGGTATCTCTACTTGTGCGAGCCATCCCTGCTGAAATGAAAATTTCTCATCAATTTAACCATCGAAATACCCAATATTGGCGTAATAGCTTTACGCACCTTAGTGTTCCCGAAGGTGAACATGTGGTCATGAATAATCTCTCTGTGCTTGAACCGTTAGAAATCAAAGAACTCAAAACACATTTAACGATGTCATATACAGAGCAAGATTGGAAAAATATTGACCAAAAGTTATTAGAACTAGGTGTACACAGTAGTTATGTTGTTATCCAGCCGACCGCTCGCCAAATGTTTAAATGCTGGGATGATGAAAAATTTTCAGAAGTGATTGATGCGTTACAATCTCGCGGCTACCAAGTGGTGCTCACTTCTGGCCCGAGTAAAGAAGATATTGAATGTATCAATAATATTGCCTCTGGCTGCAAAGTTAAGCCAATAACCGAGTTAGCGGGTAAGACCTCATTTCCTGAACTTGGTGCACTTATTGCTCATGCGGCATTATTTATTGGAGTCGATTCTGCCCCAATGCACATTGCCGCAGCGGTAAAAACACCGATTGTTTGCCTCTTTGGTGCAACAAATTATGTGTTTTGGCGTCCATGGAGTGATAATGCAGAGCTATTTTGGGCCGGTGATTATGAGCCAATGCCACCAAGAGATGAGCTAGATAGAAGTAAAAAATATTTGTCTATCATCCCTGCATCTGATGTGATTAAAGCGACAGAAAAATTGTTACCGATGAATATCCGCTCAATGATGAAAAGATATTAATATGTGGGGTATTAAATGACAGTGGCATTTTGTCTGTATAAATATTTCCCTTTTGGCGGTTTACAGCGTGATTTTTTACGTATTGCGATGGCTTGCCAAAATCGCGGCTATCATATTCGCGTCTATACCCAATCTTGGGAAGGTGAAATACCTGAAGGGCTTGAAGTGATTATTGTCCCCGTGACTTCAAGCACCAATCATGGGCGAAATACCCAATACTGTGAGTGGGTACTAACACACCTTAAACAACATCCGGTTAGCCGAGTTGTCGGTTTTAATAAAATGCCAGGTTTAGACATTTATTATGCCGCTGATGTTTGTTACGCAGAAAAAGTAGCTAATGAAAAAGGTTTTTTTTATAAGTTAACACCACGTTATAAGCATTATATAGCTTTTGAAAAGGCTGTTTTTGAGCAAGGTAAATCGACTCAATTATTGATGCTTACTCCACATCAAATTACACATTTCAAAAAACATTATTCTACTGAATCTGAGCGCTTTCATATGTTACCGCCTGGCATTGCACAGGATAGAAAATATGATAAGCAGATTGCAGAGGCAAAACGCGTTTACCGTGAAAAAAATCAAATTCCCCAATCGGCGTTTTTATTACTGCAAGTTGGCTCTGATTTTAAACGTAAAGGGGTTGATAGAACGCTTCATGCGATGGCATCTTTACCTGAAAATATCAGAAAAAATACGTTATTGATGGTCGTGGGACAAGATAAACCCGCTAAGTATCAGCGTCTCGCTAAAACACTCGGTATTGCTGAACAAGTTTCTTTTTTCAGTGGGCGTGATGATATTGCACAATTGATGGCAGCAGCAGATATTTTAATGCATCCCGCATATCAAGAAGCTGCTGGAATTGTCTTATTGGAAGCGATAACGGCGGGTTTACCTGTTATTGTGACTGAAGTGTGTGGTTACGCGTCATTTATTGACCAAGCCCAATGCGGTATTGTAATTAAAGAGCCTTTTGAGCAAGTTAAATTGAATAGAGCGTTATCGGAGAGTTTGCAAAATAAACAACAGCTAACTCAGTGGATGAATAATGCGCAATATTTTGCAGATACGGAAGACTTATATAGTTTACCGGAGAAGGCGGCTGATATTATTTTAGGATGCCAAAATGATTGAATTAAAAACGCCTTTTAGTGAATTATGGAAAAATAAAGACCCTTTTGTCGAAGCCGATAAATTGCATGGTGAAGTTTTTCGTGCATTAGAAAGCCGCAGAACATTACGTTTTGAGCTTGAAGGTCGAAGCTATTTTATTAAAATTCATTATGGCACCTCATTGAAAGAAGTTTTTAAGAATTTGATTTCATTTCGCTTGCCTGTTTTAGGTGCCGATAGAGAATGGAATGCGATTCATCAATTATCTAAAGTGGGTGTTGATACAATGAATGGCCGAGCATTTGGTCAAAGAGGTATGAATCCTTTACGCCGTCATTCTTTTATTGTCACTGAAGACTTAACGCCAACAATAAGTTTAGAAGATTACTGCGCAAATTGGTTAACGGAGCCGCCTGAATTTAACGTTAAGCGGATGATTATTCATCGAGTGGCAGAGATGGTACGCAAAATGCACGCCACTGGTATTAACCATCGTGATTGTTATATCTGTCATTTTTTACTTCATTTACCTTTCACGGGTAATCAAAGTGAATTAAAAATATCGGTCATTGACTTACATCGTGCACAATTAAGAACGGTAGTTCCTACTCGCTGGCGTGATAAAGACTTAATTGGTTTATATTATTCATCATTGAACATTGGTTTAACCCAACGGGATATTTTTCGTTTTATAAAAATTTATTTTGGTTTATCTTTAAAAGAAATTTTACTTCAAGAAAAGCGGTTGATAGCAAAGGCTGAAAGTAAAGCCGAGCGGATTGAAGAACGAACAGCTAGAAAATCATTATAAATTAAATAGAAAGAAGAGAGAAAAAAGAAATGTTTTTTGATAAGCAAAATGCGGTAATTAAACAGATTGATTTATCATCATCTGACGTTATTGATAGTAGTGATAGCTTACATATTTCTTACGGTATCGATCGTAATTTTCTATATGGCTGTGGTATATCAATTGCTTCAATACTTAAAAATAATTCGAATATTTCTTTTTCTTTCCATGTGTTTACTGATTATTTTGATGAAGAACAATCTCAGCTTTTTCATGACCTTGCATTACAATATAAAACAAGCATTCAAATTTATGTAGTTGACTGTGAACAATTAAAATCATTACCAAGTACTAAAAACTGGTCATATGCTACGTATTTTCGTTTTATTATTGCTGATTACTTTTCTGACCACTTAGAGCGTCTGATTTATATGGATGCAGATATCATGTGTCAAGGGTCGCTGAAAGAGTTATTAGATATCAAATTTGATCAAAATGAAATTGCAGCAGTTGTACCCGAAAGAGACAGTGTATGGTGGAAAAAAAGAGCTGATGCGTTAAGTATTCCAAGTATTGCAACAGGGTATTTTAATGCAGGCTTCTTAGTTATTAATTTAGTCAATTGGGCTAAAGATAATATATCAACAAAAGCAATGGCGCTATTATCTCAAGAGGAAGTGAAAGCAAAGCTTTCTTATCTTGATCAAGATATTTTAAATATGCTTTTAACTGAGAAAGTGATTTATCTTGATCAAAAATACAATACGCAATATAGCTTAAATTATGAGCTTCAAAAGGGTAAAAAAGAGAATCCAATCACCGAGAATACTATTCTTATTCATTATATTGGACCGACAAAACCATGGCATGAATGGGCTAATTATGCGACATCTCAGCCTTTTATTGATGCTAAAAATGCATCTCCGTGGAAAAATATTCCTTTATTAAAAGCAAAGAGTAGTAATCATTTAAGGTATTGCGCTAAGCATCAAACTAATCAAGGACTATATTGCCAAGGCATAAAAACACACTTTCAATATTTTTTAGCTAAACTGAATAAATAATTGGGCTGACTATGTCTTTTTTAGAAAAAAATAAAATACTTCTTTCGAAGTATAATAGATTTTTAATTTTTTTATTTGTCGCTCTTTTTTTTGTAGAAAATGTGACAAGATATAAGCATATTTTGTTTTATTTGATGATAGCGACTGCACTCATTTATCTATGTATTGACACTAAAAATGTTTTAAAAACGCTTAATAATAAAGTTTTGTACTTAGTTTTGTTGTTCTCTGCTATTTTGTATATAACCATAAGTTACTCTTCAATACCTAGTGTATCGATAAAGGCAATCAATAATAACTTATTGAATTATGGAATATTATCGTTATCGATATTATTTCCTATTTTGTTGTATAAAGAAAATCAGAAAAGTATATCTAGCTTATTGCTTATTAGTTTTACAGTATCATTAGTCGTGATTTTACTAATTGAATTATATCGATATTATGTCGCGTATCATAATGGAGTTCTTCCGTTTACGACGTATGATTTTAGACATGTTTCTGATGCTTTAGTCTTCTTCTTTCCCATTATTCCTATTCTCTGGTATTTACTTCCTAAATCAAAGTTAGTTTATTTTTACTCGCTAAGCGTTGTTTTTTTATTTGTTTTACTAGGCACTTTATCTCGAGGCGCTTGGGTGGCTGTTGCTGCCGCTGCAATTATTTTTTTATGTTTTAAACGTCCTTGGAAACTCATCGGGATTGGGTTGGGGATAATGGTGATTTCCTTGGTGGTATTAAAAACCACTTATCCAGATGTGACCAAAAAATTATTTTATAAACTAGAGCAAACGGATAGTACACATCGATATCAAAATGGAACTCAAGGCACTGCTTTTGAACTTATCATGGATAAGCCTATTGTAGGTTATGGATTTGGCGATAAGATATATCATGAAAAATATAATAGTGTTGTTAAAAATAATCCAACATGGACATTCAGAACGTCTATAGGCCCGCACAATATTTGGTTATATACTTGGTTTGGTGCCGGCATTATGGGACTTATATCCTTTGGATTGGTATTTTTCGCAATGTGTTATTCCTCCTTAAAGGGAATATGCCATAGTACCTCTCAATCAAAAATTTACTTTTCTTTTATGGCGTTGTTGATCAGTTTAGTTAGCTTCTACCTTGTGAGAGGAATGTTTGAACAAATTGATCTAAAGCCATTAGGAATTTTGCTCGGGTTTTTAATTGCAATGATGGGGCATAACCCTAATGAGCAAAAGGAAAAGACTAGCCATGAATAGTATTGTTACACATAAACAAGTGTTAAAAGCTAAAAGCAATAGCTCTCAAGTTAATTGTATAGATATTATTTATGGTTCTGATGAGAACTATCAATTCGGCGCAGGTGTTTCAGCAGTATCTTTGCTGATTAATAATCCACACGTTTTTTTTAGATTTCATTTTTTCTTTAATACAGTTGACACTCAATTTTTAGATAAGCTCAGACAAATAACGGAACAATTTTCAGCTGAAATTATTGTGTATGAATTAGATAATGCGTTATTAAAGAAATTACCATCTTCAGATGTTTGGTCATCTGCAATGTATTTTCGTTTAATAGCTTTCGATTATTTATCAAGCGATTATGACTATGCATTATATTTAGATGCTGATGTTATATGTAATGGTTCGTTAGGTTTAGCAACAAGTCTAATCGAAAATAGTGTTTGTGGTGTTATTGCTGATGATTTAGGGGTGAGAACTAAAAGTGGATCTCGTTTACGTACACCTGAATTAGTTGACACTTATTTTAACTCAGGCGTCATGTTTGTTAATTTAAAAAAATGGCATGAAGAGCAAATAACAACGAAATGTTTTGAACTGTTATCTGCTGATAATGCGAAAGTGTTATATAAATATCCAGATCAGGATGTATTAAATCTTCTTTTGAAAGATAAACTCGTGTTACTTGATAAGCGATTTAATACGATTTATACCTTAAAAAATGAGCTTTATGACTCTACACATCAAAAATATAGCGACATAATCACAATAGATACAGTGCTAATTCATTACACTGGGGTAACAAAACCTTGGCATACATGGGCGAATTATCCTGCTTCACAATCTTTTTATCGTGCACTAGAACAATCTCCATGGGCAATTACAGATTTAAAACCAGCAACAAAGTTTGTGGAAAGGAAGAAAGAATATAAGCATTTATTTAAGCAGGGTGCTTTAGTTGCAGGTTGTATTTCAGGTATAAAATACCTTTTTGAAAAACTTAATGGTAAAAAAAGATAATATCATGATTAAAAAAGCTATATTTACTGTTACTCCTATTTTTTCTATACCACCTAAAAGTGCTGCCGCTGTTGAGTCCTGGATGTATAACGTCGCTAAAAGATTAGATATAGAAAATCGGATTATTTGTATACAAAATGAAGGCTATACAAGCCATAGTGATGTAAATGACAACTGCGCGATTGAGCGTATTAAATTCGGTAAAATTTATACGCGACTTTTTAAAAAATGGACACGATTAGACCCTTATTCATACGCGGATAGGATTGTTAAAATAAAAAGACAATTTGCCCAAAATACTGATGAAAGCGTTATATTTGTTCATAATAATATTAAGTTATTCAAAAAAATAATTAAAAAAGAATGGCATAGCAATGTTGTATTACATATGCACAACTGCTTTGAACCTGAAAATCTTCCTGAAGACATAAAGTTAATCGTACCTAGTCGTTTCATGCAAAATTGGTTTCGTGAACGTTTACCTCATGCGCTAATTGAAGTTGTTCGTAATGGCTTTGATGGCGAAATTTATGCTTTACCTCCTGAAGTTCAGCGCGAAAATTTTGGCTTAAATGCAAAAGATAAAATCGTATTATTTGCTGGAAGAATTACTAGAGATAAAGGATTGCTTGAGCTAATGCAAGCTTGTAATACCTTTTTTAGTGATGATAAGCATTATAAACTAGTGATTGTTGGCGATCCTAATGCAGCATCGAAAGGTGAATTAGCAAAATATCAAGATGAAGTAAAAAGCTATGCTAAAAACTTAGGAGATCAATGTATTTTTTTGGGCGGTGTTCATCCCGATAAAGTTAGACATTATTACTCTATTGCTGATGTTATTGCCGTACCTTCGATAACTAATGAGCCATTTTGTATGGTTGCTCTCGAAGCAATGGCCTCTGGTCGCCCTGTTATTGCAAGTCAGCGAGGCGCGATGATTGAATTTGTTACTCATAATGAAACAGGTTTTATTTTTAGGGAACCACTTTCACCTATAATGATGGCAGAAGACATTCATCATGTTTTAAATCATCCAAATGCCTTTGATATAGCAAAAAATGCTAAAGAGTATGCTTATCATAATTTCACGTGGGAGATTGTGAAAGACGAGCTTCAAAGTGTGATCCATAAATGGTATTCATAATCTGAAAGAAGAGTTTTAACATGCCAGAACTACCTGAAGTTGAAACCAGCCGCAGGGGAATAGAACCTCATTTAGTCGGTAACATCATTTCATATGCGATTGTGCGTAATGGCCGTTTGCGTTGGCCTGTGAGTGAGCAAATTGAGCGTCTATCGGATGAACTTGTGCTCAGCGTACAGCGACGTGCAAAATATCTACTCATTGAGCTTACCAAAGGTTGGATTATTGTTCATTTGGGAATGTCGGGCAGTATTCGAATATTGGCTGAAGAACTACCTGAAGAAAAACATGACCATGTCGACTTGATAATGAAAGATGGAAAAGTCCTGCGATATACTGATCCTCGACGTTTTGGTGCTTGGCTATGGTGTGACGATTTAGAAACGAGTTCGGTACTTGCTCATCTAGGACCTGAACCTTTATCTGATGAGTTTAATGCCGAGTATTTGTTTGAGCTTGCCGCCAAAAGAAAAACAGCGATAAAACCGTGGCTGATGGACAATAAAATTGTGGTTGGTGTCGGCAATATTTACGCGAACGAGGCACTGTTTGCGGCTAAAATTTCGCCTGAGAAAATTACCAATACATTGACTTTAGTCGATGCAACGGAACTCGTCACTCAGATAAAAAAAGTATTACAACGTTCAATAGAGCAAGGTGGTACCACATTAAAAGATTTTCTTCAGTCTGATGGTAAGCCGGGTTATTTTGCGCAAGAACTTTTTGTTTACGGTAAGAAAGGTGAGCCCTGCTCAATATGTGGGACACCCATCGAAACTATCAAGCAGGGGCAACGCAGTACATTTTTTTGTCGGCAGTGCCAAAAGTAACAATTTAGTATCGTAAAATTTTATGCTTTATTGAGTTTTTTCAGCATTGCCTCTGAGACGATAGGCGGCAAAAATGAAGAGACATCGCCATCATGTAGTGCAACATCTTTGATTAAAGATGAAGAAACAAACGATAAGCTTTGTGATGGTAATAAAAAGACCGTTTCAAGATCAGGCACAAAATGGCGATTCATATTAGCCAGTTGCCATTCATATTCAAAATCAGCAACTGAGCGAACGCCTCGAATTAAAATATTTGCGTTGTGTTTTTGAGCAAACGTTGCCATAAGCTCCGAAAATCCAACAACTTCAACGTTATCTAGGTGAGAAGTGACTTGTTTTGCCAGCTCAACACGCTCATCAAGGGTAAACATTGGGCTTTTTCGTTGGCTATTGGCAATGGCTAATAGCACATGATCAAACATGGCCGCAGCGCGAGTGACAATATCAACATGCCCTGAAGTAATGGGATCGAATGTTCCGGGGTAGATAGCTTTATGTTTCATGTTCATATTATCTCATTGTTTATTATTACTTATTCGAAAATTTAGTATGAATAAGCGATATTTATCATCAACATTATCGGCTATTACGTATTGTTGCAACATGAGATGATACCCTTCAATAAATTTTAAGCCCTATTTTAGCTGCATATTCTGCACACTTTCATCAAAGGTTTATGGTAAGATAGCGCCAATTTTGGTAAGTGAATTAGAACGAATGTTACTGCGTTTATATCAAGTACTCCTTTATCTCATCCAGCCATTTATTTGGGTTCGCTTATTGCTGCGTGGCCGTAAAGCGCCTGCGTATCGCAAACGTTGGGGTGAACGCTATGGTTTTTGCGCTGGAAAAGTCGTACCTCAAGGTATTTTACTGCATTCAGTCTCTGTAGGTGAAACGCTGGCAGCGGTACCATTAGTTCGAGCACTTCGTCATCACTATCCTTCATTGCCGATCACCGTGACAACTATGACTCCAACTGGGTCTGAACGGGTTCTTTCTGCTTTTGGCGATGATGTTTATCATGTTTACCTTCCTTATGATTTACCGGGCTCTATGCGTCGTTTCCTTAAACAAGTTGATCCAAAACTAGTGATTATTATGGAAACCGAACTATGGCCGAACATGATCAACCAGTTGCATAAACGTAATATTCCTTTAGTGATTGCAAATGCACGTTTGTCGGCGCGTTCAGCTGCTGGTTATCAAAAACTCGGAAATTTTGTCAAGCGAATGCTGCGAAATGTCACTATGGTCGCAGCACAGCATCAAGAAGATGGTGAGCGGTTTGTTCAGTTAGGTTTAAGACGTATGCAACTGAATGTCACTGGTAGCTTGAAGTTTGATATTTCAGTCACGCCAGAGCTTGCGGTAAGGGCAATAACTTTACGCAGGCAGTGGGCCGCACATCGTCCTGTGTGGATTGCGACGAGTACTCACGAAGGTGAGGAAGCGATTGTGTTGGAAAGTCATCAGAAATTACTTAAACGTTTTCCGAATCTATTGTTGATTTTAGTGCCTCGCCATCCAGAGCGTTTTGCCAAGGCGGAAGAGCTGACACAAAAAGCTGGATTACGCTTTATCCGTCGTAGTAGCAATATGATCCCTTCTGCTGATGTTCAGGTTGTAATCGGCGATACCATGGGTGAACTGATGTTATTGTACGGAATTGCTGATATTGCGTTTGTTGGTGGTAGCTTAGTTGAAACTGGTGGGCATAATCCGCTAGAGGCTGCGGCTCATGCTTTACCTGTATTAATGGGGCCACATACCTTTAACTTTAAAGATATTTGCGGCAAGCTATTACAAGCTGATGGTTTGATCACCGTCACTGATAGTGAATCGATGGCTCAAGCCGTTACTAGTTTATTATCAGATGAAGATTATCGCTTATATTATGGGCGACATGCTGCTGAAGTTCTGCATGAGAACCAAGGTGCTTTGCAACGGTTGTTAACATTATTACAGCCTTATTTACCGCCAAAAGAGCAATAATATTGTTGGATTGTTTTTTTTAGTTAACTGAACTTGAACAAGACAACAATGAATGCTGACTATTTCAGACTAATCCTTATTATTCCAGATAAACTATAGTAGACTTCACAGCTAATTTTCCTTTCATTCTATTGAGTATTTTATTATGGGTTATTGATACTCGAATAGAGCTGTGGATATTTTACGTTAGATTTTTTAACTATTTTAAAAAACAACCTTTAGATGCCGAGTATGCCAGCAATCAATCAACCAATATCAAACAAATATGTTTACTTATGGATCATCGGGTATGCCATTGCGTGGATATTCGCTAGCTTCTATTTTGATCCAACGGTTCCTTATGACACGGTTGAAGCCGTTAACTGGGGAATGAATGGAGAGTGGGGATCGCCTAAAAACCCGTGGTTTGTTGGGGTGATGATGTGGCCCGCTATTCATTTAGGTATCTCTTACAGTTTTTATTGGTATTTTATTCATTTTGTTGGCATTGCTTTTGGGTTATTGGGTGTTTGGAAATTAGCGTACCGTTTAACTGAACGTCGAGACCTTGCTTGGTTTGCGATGCTAATGTTGAACCTATCCGGTATTATTAATTTCGATATTATTCCCTATAATGATAATTATATTTTAGTGACTTTTTGGGCATGGATAATTTATTTCTTTTTACGTGCTGTGTATGAAAACCCGGCATGGTGGCTACTTTTTGCCTTATTTTCTGGGCTGGCTACCATGGGGAAATATTCCACGCTTGCTTTGGTAGGTTCAGTTTTTTTATTAACCCTATTGGTGAAACAAGCTCGTCAAAGCTATCGATATCCAGTCTTTTATCTTGCTATAGCACTATGGTTTGCTTTGGTATTACCAAATTTCTTTTGGTTGATGGCCAGTGATTTTTCTGCTTTTAAGTGGGTAGACTCACAGATTGCTCCTGGTTTTAACCTTCATACGACAGAAGCCGCATTGAGTGTATTTTATCCCTTAGTGATTGCCACGATTATTTTATATTGTTGTGGTGGTAAATTAGGTTGGCCAAAAGCATTAGCTAACCGAATGGCTAATTTTATTGTTTTATTTCCTTTGATTGTTATCTATGGCTGGTTTTCCTTCCATGATGGCGGCCGAATTACGGAATGGCTACAGCCTTTTATGGCCGTTTGTGCGCCTTTATTTGTTGGTTCTATTAGTGTGATGCCGAAAAAGCCATTAAGAAAATCATTGATTGGATTGGCTATTTTCGGTGTTCTGGTTTTATTGGGTTATATGACCGTGCAATGGGCCAATATTCAAGGTGCTGGGCAGAAATTTATTGGTGTGAAAACATTGATTGCAGAAGGTGAGCAGCGCTGGTATCAGCGTTATGGTACTCCAGTGAAATACGTTGGCGGTGAAGATAATCTGCATCAATGGTTTATTATTTATGCGAAAGATAAGCCCCATGTGATTCAACCATGGACGTTGGAAAATCATATGCCTCCGAATGTGTATAATCGTTATATTACCGAAAGTGAAATTCGTAAACATGGCGCTATATTACTAGGTCGTAAATATGATGATTGTGCCCATGAAAACTTTAACAAAGTACGTCGGTATTGGCCGCAATTCACTATCGAAAAAGAAGATGTGATATATCGTTCTGAGCCAGATGCTAAACCTGAAACTATGTGTTTTGGATTTATTGCGCCGGAGAAGGCCTAGAGATATTTAAAAACAAATAAGTGTCGAAAATAGAGCAAATAAAGGCTATTACTTTAGAGAATGGCCTTTATTTTTTAAAATTTTTAGGTATGACGAAAGAGTATTTAAATGTTGAGCTCGATTAGCTACAAACATTATTTGGCTTTACTTCAATTGAAATATCAAATTAAGTGAGTTAATTGCCTATAAATGTCATCAGCACTAATACTTCCCATTGTATTATTTGCAGACTTAATACTGTGCTGTGCTTGTCCATAACCACCAATCAAACCGGGATCTGTGGGGCCAAAAAGGGTAAAGTTGGTTTTATCCAAAGCGGCGGTTAAATGGCTCAGGCCTGTATCGACAGAGACAACCGCCTTTGCATTCGCAATTTGCTGAGCAACTTGCGCGAGAGTTAGTTTCGGTAATACTTCTACAAAATCAAATCCTTCGGCTAGGCGTAATGCCCTTTGCTGCTCATGCTCCGTTCCCCACGGTAATCTGACCTGTACTCCGGTATTTGCCATCAATGCTATTAACTCGCGCCAGTTTTCTTCTGGCCAATGTTTATCATCACGCGTGGTGGAGTGTAGAAAAATAACATAGGGGGTCATTGCTTCAGGGGAGGACTGTAAAAATTGATGAGCAATAGCATAGTCCCCTTGGGTCGTGGGACATGAATAGCCAAGGCTTGCGGCAAATAATTGGCGAATACGCTCTACCGCATGTTGCTGCTTACTAATTGCATAGCGATAATTATAAAAAAAGCTAGCGAGAGGCTCGCGAATACTATGGCGGTCATAACCATGTTTTGGACCATGAGCTAACCGAGTGACCAAAAAGGCGCTTTTTAATAATCCTTGTGCATCGATGATTGCATCATATTGATTAGCCTGGATTTGATTGCGAAATTTGGCACGTTCGGCTCTAATCGGTGCAGAAAACCAGTTTTTCCGCCAGCGACGAATAGCCACAGGGATCACTTGGTTAACCGCGCTATGCCATGTTGGAATTTGAGCAAAACCTTCTTCAACTACCCAATCGAATTGAATATTCGGTATGGCTTGCTGCGCGTCAGTTAAAGCGGGTAAGGAATGTAAAACGTCGCCCATAGAGGATGTTTTGACTAAAAGCACGCGCATATTATTCAATACCTATATTTAAACGTGCCAAGGCATCGATAACTAATTGAGGCTGAATATCAATCAAGCTTTGATGATAGCCGCTATCCCCATCGCCTTTGCGAACTTTATGATAGCCACTAATTAAGCGAATAACTTCTGCTTTATCGGACAGTGGAGGCGTAAAGTCAGGGCTACTTGGCCCATAAAGCGCAACTAATGGTTTATCGAGTGCGGCAGCGACATGCATAAGACCAGAGTCATTACTCACAATTGCTTGGCAGGCATCAATCAGGTTTACAGCTTGATCTAATGATGTTTTTCCAGCGAAATTGTGGCAGTGCTGCTGTGCATTTTTAGTTAAACTGCGGCGAATGTCTTCCCCTGTATCATTGTCTTTTTGGGAACCAAAGAGCAAGACTTGATAACCTTTCTCACTAATCATTTTTTCCGCTAAGGCCGCATAATGATAGTGTGGCCAACGTTTAGCGGGACCAAACTCAGCACCCGGACAAAAACCAATAATTGGGCGTGAATGTTCAATATTAAACGTATCCATTACATGAGTGACATCTTGTTTATTTGTCACTAATTTCGGCCAGAGTATTGGTGTTGGGATATCAGTTGCAGATTTAATGATTTGCTTATCATAAGCTAATGCAACATAGCGTTGCACCATCAGCGGAAAAGCGACTTTATTTAATGGGCGAATATCATTGAGTAAACCATAACGCATTTCGCCTCGCCAGCCGGTTCTTTTGGCTATTTTGGCAAAGAAAGGCACCAAGGCAGATTTGAATGAATTAGGTAAAACAATCCCTTGGTCGTAGCCATTTTTTCGCAAATTGACGCCTAATCGGCGACGTTCACCAATATCAAGCTTGCCATGACCTAGAGGCATTGGGATTGCTTGGCTGACTTCTGGCATTTTAGCTAATAGTGGACGGCACCACTCAGGCGCCATCACATCAATTTGAGCATGGGGATGCAGTGCTTTTATCGTGCGATATAGACTTTGCGACATCATCATATCCCCTACCCATGAGGGGCCGACCACTAATATTTTCATAAAACCACTATCGTTATAAAATCGCTAGTTTGATAAAACTAATGCATTTATCAATGAGAATTAATCTTCTTTATTTAGCCAATGCATATATTCGGTGACACCTTCGGCAACAGTTTTAAACGGCGCGGTATAACCTGCTGCACGTAACTTAGTGAGATCTGCTTGCGTAAAGCTTTGGTAGCGACCTTTTAGTTTTTCAGGGAATTCAATGTATTCAATAGCGACATTTTTGTCTTTATGGAAGCTTGTCACGGCATCAGCAACTGCTTGGAAAGATTCGGCGCGGCCGGTACCACAGTTAAAAATCCCCGAAACATTGTTTTGCCAGAACCACAGGTTCATTGCGGCTACATCACCGACATAGATAAAGTCACGGCGGAAAGTATCGCTACCTGTAAATAGTTTTGGGCTTTGGCCTTCATTAATCTGTTTGTTTAAGTGGTAAGCCACGCTTGCCATGCTACCTTTATGTTCTTCATTAGGACCATATACATTGAAGTAACGGAAGCCACAAATAGGTGAATTTGCTTCAGGTAAAATTTCACGAACATATTGGTCAAATTGGAATTTCGAGTAACCATAAACATTGAGTGGTTTTTCAAATTCACGTTCTTCAATAAAATTATCACTACGGCCGCCATAGGTGGCAGCAGATGAAGCATAGAGGAATGGTACTTCACGTTCTAAGCAGTAGTGTAGTAACTCTTTAGAGTATTGATAATTATTATCCATCATATACTTGCCATCCCACTCTGTGGTTGATGAGCAAGCACCTTCATGGAAGACTGCATCGATATCACCAAAATCATCGCCAGAAAGAATACTGACGAGAAAATCTTCTTTATCTGCGTAGTCTGCAATATCAAGGTCAACAAGGTTGGCAAACTTAGTGCCGTCTTTCAGGTTATCTACAACGAGGATATCAGTACGGCCTATATTATTTAGGGCTCTAACAATATTGCTGCCAATAAAACCTGCTCCACCAGTGACTATGATCATTGGGTATACCTCTAATGAGTTAAGAATAAATTGAATAATGTCTTGGCGCGTATAATAACACCTCTTTGCATTGACGACAGTATTAACCCGCCATACTTTGAGTTCCCATTCAATGACTAACAATTCGAATAATTTAGGGTAAAACAATTTCAATGCAGTCAATTATCGTGATCTTGGCTACAAACTTAACTTATTTGCTCACAGATTGTCGCCAGTTGTAGAGACTATTATTAAACTCTGCAAATAGTCACTCTATAGGAATAAATTATGTCGGATCAATTTTATCAGCAGATTAAAGACCAGTTAGTGCAAATTCAGGCGGACGGGTTATTTAAAAATGAGCGAATTATTACCACCTCACAAGATGCGGATATTGGAATTGCAGGGGGGAAGCGGGTCGTTAATTTTTGTGCTAACAACTACCTTGGTTTGGCTAATCATCCAGCGTTGATTGAAGCTGCAAAGCAGGGTATGGATAGCCACGGCTTTGGTATGGCTTCTGTTCGATTTATCTGCGGTACACAGGATAATCATAAAATTCTTGAAAAAAAACTTGCTGATTTTTTAGGCTTTGAAGATGCCATTCTTTATTCATCCTGTTTTGATGCCAACGGTGGCTTATTTGAAACCTTAATGGGGCCTGAAGACGCTATTATTTCAGATGCGCTTAATCATGCTTCAATTATTGATGGTGTTCGGCTTTGCAAAGCTAAGCGGTATCGCTACAGCAATAATGACATGATTGAACTCAAACAGCGTCTGGAAGAGGCGAAAGCCGCAGGTGCTCGCCATATCATGATCGCCACCGATGGTGTTTTTTCGATGGATGGGGTGATTGCAGATTTAAAATCAATTTGTGATCTTGCAGATGAATACCAAGCATTGGTGATGGTTGATGATTCTCACGCGGTGGGTTTTGTTGGTCAAAATGGTCGCGGGAGTCATGAATATTGTGAAGTGATGGGACGAGTCGATATTATCACCGGTACCTTAGGTAAAGCACTTGGCGGCGCTTCTGGCGGTTATACGGCAGCTAAAAAAGAGGTGGTTGAATGGCTACGTCAACGCTCTCGTCCTTATTTATTTTCTAATTCACTTGCGCCCGCTATTGTCGCTGCATCCATTAAAGTCATTGATATGATGGGTGAAGGTCAGGCTTTACGTGAAAAATTATGGCGCAATGCTGTGTTATTTAGAGAAAAAATGACGGTTGCGGGCTTTACTCTTGCAGGTGCCGATCACGCCATTATCCCTGTCATGTTAGGGGATGCCAAAGTTGCTCAAACATTTGCTACTGAGTTACTTAATGAAAATATTTATGTGACAGGATTTTTCTATCCAGTTGTTCCTCAAGGACAAGCGCGTATTCGCACGCAAATGTCCGCAGCACACTCTGAGGAAGATATTTTACGCGCTGTTGATGCATTCACCCGTATTGGCAAAAAACTCAACATAATTAAATAAAGAGAGAATAAGGTCGCCTATGAAAGCACTGTCCAAATTAAAAGCAGAACCAGGTATATGGATGACGGAAGTTCCTAAACCGGAACTTGGACACAATGATGTGATGATTAAAATTCGTAAAACGGCTATATGTGGAACGGATGTACATATCTATAACTGGGATGAATGGTCACAAAAAACGATCCCAGTGCCGATGGTGGTCGGTCATGAATATATTGGGGAAATTGTTGCTATTGGACAGGAAGTCAAAGGATTTTCTATTGGTGATAGAGTCTCTGGGGAAGGGCACATAACTTGTGGTCACTGCCGTAATTGCCGGGGTGGGAGAACCCATCTTTGCCGCAATACCATCGGTGTTGGGGTTAACCGTCAAGGATGCTTTGCCGAGTATTTAGTTATTCCTGCCTTCAATGCATTTAAAATACCAGACAATATTCCTGATGAGATTGCTGCGATTTTTGACCCGTTTGGTAATGCGGTTCATACGGCACTTTCCTTTGATTTAGTTGGGGAAGATGTTCTTGTTTCAGGGGCCGGCCCAATTGGTATTATGGCGGCAGCCGTGTGTCGCCACGTGGGCGCCCGTCACGTTGTTATCACTGATGTTAATGATTATCGGCTTGAATTAGCTAAGAAAATGGGTGTTTCACGCGCAGTGAATGTTAGTCGTGAAAATCTCAAAGATGTGATGAACGAGCTAGGTATGAAAGAAGGTTTTGATGTGGCTCTTGAGGTTTCAGGTTCCCCTGCCGCTTTTCAGACTATGTTAGAAACCATGAACCATGGTGGCCGCATTGCATTGTTAGGTATTCCACCTGCATCAATGGTGACTGATTGGAACCAAGTTATCTTTAAGGGCTTATTTATCAAAGGAATTTATGGCCGAGAGATGTTTGAGACTTGGTATAAGATGGCGACTTTGGTTCAATCAGGTCTCGATTTATCACCGATTATCACTCATCAATTTTCTATTGATGACTTCCAACAAGGTTTTGACCTGATGCGTTCAGGCCAGTCGGGTAAAGTGATATTGAATTGGGATTAATTTTTATCTTAATTTAACTTAGCAGTTAGTTTCCAGTTACCTCGGTGGTAACTGGAAATGTTTTATATTTATTTTTGTGTGAATAGGGGCGGTTTTTTCTTCCCTAATTTTTCCGTTACCTTTTCGGCTAATAACGGCTGCAATGTTTTATCGTGACAAATTGCCTCAACCACAAACATCAAAAAATTGATCCCTTGCAAGCGTTCGGGTGTTTGTTCAAATTCACAAACGCCGATTTCTATTGGTACTAATGGAGTTGTCACCACTTCAGATTTATTCGGCGCAGGGGCAATCGGTTTCTGTGACTGCTCTGGTTTATGGGTAGGTTTATTATTAATATTTTTTTCAGGTAGCATTTTTAATGGTTTATCGGGCTGATTATTACCTGACTGGTTGTTACTTGATGGGTTACCCGTAGATTGTTGTCCAACTAATGCGCTGACAGCAACTAACTCAATGTCCGCAGGTAGCTGAGGAAGATATTTTTGTAAGGCTCTTACAGTTGAAGGGTGTGGGTGACCAATCGCCACCGCACTGCCGTGTTTACGTGCATAGGCAACCGCTTTATTCAACTGAGTTCGCGTTTCTTCTTCTGACTGATTATTATCAATAAAAATATTGCGTCTGGCGGTTGGTACACCAAACTCTTTTGCCGCATTGACGGCTTGGGTATTGCCAATAGTCACGCTATCTAAGAAGAATAGATTAGAATGAGATAATGAACGCATCACATTTTTCATCCCTGCTAAGCTCGATGTCATCTCACTGCCCATATGGTTATTCATTCCTTTGGCATAAGGCACTCGGCTGATAGCGTTTTTAATGATGCGATCAATTTCGTCAGCACTCATTGATGGCGCTAATGTATCTTTTTCAAGCGGTTGCTTGCTTAATGGCTTCATGGGCATGTGGATCAAAATTTCACGCCCCTGTTGATGTGCTTTTTCAGCCACTTCACGACCATGGGGAGAGCTCGGTAAAATTGCAATTGTGACTGCGGTTGGCAGCGCTAATATTTGGTTATCTTCTTTGACTCGATAACCAAAATCATCGATAACAATAGCTAATTTTGCTGCACTCGCCTGTAAACATATGATTAATAGTGATAGACCAACAAATAATCTCAGTGGCGAGTGTTTTAACATAATTATTTTCCTAACTTTTTATAGTTGGCTAGGTTATTTTCCTAACCAAGGGCGTGGGTTAACAGTTTTACCCTGCCGGCGAATTTCGAAGTATAGTGAAGGCCGTTCTTGGCCTCCGCTACTTCCTACTAATGCAATTGGCTGTCCTGCTCGTACTTCTTGGCCAACATTAACCAAGGCACTTTGGTTATAACCGTACAGGCTCATATCGCCTTTACCATGCTCAACGACTACTACTAATCCGTAACCCTGTAGCCAGTCAGCAAGTAAGACGCGGCCATCTGCGATTGCTTTAACTTGTGTTCCTTCATTGGCGGCAATTACCATGCCTTTCCAACGTAGTTCGCTGGAAATGACATCGCCATAATTATGTAAAGTAGAGCCACGAACAGGCCAAAAAGCTTGGCCCGCAGGGCGACCTAATCCACCTGTTCTCGACATTAGTGAACGTTCACTTTCGGACGGCTTATACGTCGCGCCTTTTTGTTTAGCCTGACGTTCTTTTTGAGCGACTTCAGCGCGGATACGGGCTGCTTCTTTGGCTTCACGTTCTGCTCGTGCTTTGGCTTCACGTTCAGCGCGTACAATTTTATCTCGTAACCTTGCTTCATTTTGTTTCAAAACAGCAAGATTCTTTTGGTCTTCTTTTAAGGTACTTTCAAGGACAGTCAGTGTTTTTTGGCGATCAACTTTTGCAGTATCTAATTTATTTTTTTCTTGTTGCTGCCGTGTAAGCGTCGTTTTTTGCTCTACTAATTTTTTCTGTTCAAGTTGTTTTTGTTGGTTGAGTTCTAAAGTGGTTTCTTCAAGTTCAATAATATTCTTTTCACGAGCTTGATTTAAATAGCTGTAATAAGCCAGTATGCGTTCCTCTCGTTGGCCTTCTTCCCCTTTTAATAATAGGGTGAGGCCTTGATGTTTACCTAAGCGAAAGGCGGCATCCAGTTGTTCAGACAACAATTTTTCTTGTTCAGTTTTCTTTTTTTGTAATCGACTAATATTGTTATTGAGAGAGGTAATTTCACTACCAAGCTGCTTTAATTGAGTTTGAGTTTCATGTAACCCACGGCTTGCAGCAGAAATATTTTTTTCTTGTAGCTTAAGCTGTTCGAGAAGAGCTGATCGTTTAGCTTTTTGTTCTTGAACACTTTTTTCTTTATCCGCAATACTCTTGAGTAGGTCATTTAGTTGACCTTTATTTTCAGTGATCTGATTTGCCATTGCTGTCGGGATAGGCGCGATAGCCAATAAACCCACGCAAAGTAGGGTAGAAGTAATAGCCTGACGAATAAATAATATTTTCATTCGATAATGTGTGTTGGCCATTGTGATAGAACACCTCAATTAAATGCAATAACAGATTATTTCATCTGCAAGTTTTGGTTTCCAGTGTTCTCTTGTAAAAAGGGCTGAAAACATGGGCTAATTAGGATTATTGCTATTTTGACAGATCATCATTAAGTTAAATAATATCCTTTCATTATCAACGATTTTACAGGTATAGCCAGTGTTGATGTGCTTTTTATTACAGAGCGGTCATTTAGCTTACCGTTTAACTTATGTTAAAATACCAGCGCTGAATTTTAAAAGAAAAAGCCTATTTTTTAGAAAACAAAGCTAATTTTGCATACTTTATTATAAAAAAAAACGTGTAGTTTGCGCGAACTGGCTGTAATTAGCTCAACACAAAGGTATACTCTGAACCCTTTGATATTCGTTTTTAACTAACGGGAGTAATTGCCCCCCATGATCCAAGAAATCATGCAATTTGTAAGCCGGAACATGTTATTGAGTCTGGTTTGGATAGCGCTATTAGTTGCCGTGGTCGTAATGACCTTTAAAGGCCTTTTCTCAAAATCTAAAGTGATTGCTCGCTCTCAGGCGATCACACTTATTAATAAAGAAGAGGCAGTTATTGTAGATTTACGGACTCGTGAAGATTTCCGCAAAGGACACATTATTGATTCTATCAATTTAACGCCGTCTGAAATTAAAGATAATAATTTAGGTGAGTTGGAAAAACATAAACAAAAACCTATTATTATTGTTTCAGGTAGTGGTATGGAATCAGCAAAACCTGCGGAACAATTAGCACAATACGGTTTTGAAAAAGTTTTTGTCCTGAAAGAAGGGATCGCTGGTTGGGCAGGTGATAACCTCCCACTAGCTCGTGGCAAGAAGTAGCTACTGCGCATAGTGGTTCTCAAGTTGTATGCACAACGTGAGTGGCGCAATGCAGCGAATTCCTCTGTAGCTCAAAATGATAGGCTTTCCCTTAAATTATTTGAGTTACAGGTAGGCAGCAAATTAAGATATCCAAGGAGCATACACTAGTATGTGACTTGGGTAGCGCAATGCAGCGAACACCCCTGTAGCTCAAAGAATAACAGGGAAAAATCATATGGAAGTTAAAAGGTACTATAACTATGTCAGAACAAAACAACTCAGAAATGGTATTTCAAATTCAACGCATCTATGCAAAAGACGTTTCATTTGAAGCACCTGGCGCACCACATATTTTTCAACACGAATGGCAGCCAGAAATTAAATTAGATTTAGACACTTCTTCAAACCAACTGTCAGAAGGTGTTTATGAAGTTGTTTTGCGTGTGACAACTACGGCAACATTGGGTGAAGAAACCGCTTTTCTATGTGAAGTTCAACAAGCAGGCGTTTTCTCTATCGAAGGTATTGATGGCACTCAAATGGCACATTGCTTAGGTGCGTACTGCCCGAACATCCTGTTCCCATATGCACGTGAAGCAATCACTAGCTTAGTGGGCCGTGGTACATTCCCACAATTGAACTTAGCGCCAGTAAACTTTGATGCATTGTTCATGAACTATTTGCAACAGCAACAAGGCGAACAAGCGCAGAACTCAGAAGCAAAGCAGGACGCTTAATGAAGACTGCTTCAATGACAGTAATCGGTGCCGGCTCGTACGGCACCGCTTTAGCCATCACTCTTGCGCGTAATGCGCACCAAGTGGTGCTATGGGGACATGATCCCGCTCATATCCGCAAATTAGAACAAGATCGCAGCAATCAGGCATTTTTGCCGGGCGTTTCTTTCCCTGATAGTTTATCCCTCGAAACGGACTTAAAACAGGCTGTTGAGGCGAGTCTGAATATCTTGATAGTCGTACCTAGCCATGTTTTCGGTGATGTACTCAAACAAATCCAACCTTATCTTCGAACCGGCGCGCGTATTATTTGGGCGACCAAAGGTTTAGAAAGAGATACCGGGCGTTTGTTGCAGGATGTGGCACGTGAGGTATTAGGCAATGAAATTCCGTTAGCTGTATTATCTGGACCGACTTTTGCTAAAGAGCTTGCGGCAGGTTTACCGACGGCGATTTCAGTCGCGGCGAGTAACAGCCAATTTGGCGACGAGCTACAGCAGTTATTCCATTGTGGTAAAAGTTTTCGTGTTTACAAAAATCCCGATATGGTTGGTGTTCAGCTTGGTGGTGCCGTGAAGAACGTCATTGCCATTGGTGCCGGTATTTCAGATGGTATGGGATTTGGTGCCAATGCACGTACTGCTTTGATTACCCGAGGATTAGCTGAAATGAGTCGTCTTGGCGCTGCCCTCGGCGCAGACCCGTCTACTTTTATGGGAATGGCTGGGTTGGGTGATTTAGTGTTAACTTGTACCGACAACCAATCTCGTAATCGTCGATTTGGTATGATGCTTGGGGATGGTATTAGTGTGGCCGATGCCGAAAAAGAAATTGGTCAAGTGGTTGAAGGTTACCGCAACACTAAGGAAGTGAAAGCGCTTGCTGAGCGTGCGGGTGTTGAAATGCCAATCACTGAGCAGATTTATCAAATCCTCTACTGCCATAAGAATGTACTTGAAGCTGCGCAGGCGCTACTTGGCCGAGCAACCAAAGATGAAATTGCGGATGTACCAAAATAAATATAACTGTGAGTGAGTGATTATGTCGCGTGAAGAACTAGATAGAATTTGGGGGTTCATTAAAGATGAAGCGAAGTCGCTCGCGGATTGTGAACCTTTGCTAGCCAGTTTTTTCAATGCGACATTACTCAAGCACGATAACTTAGGCAGTGCCCTGAGTTATATGTTGGCGAATAAATTAAGCTCACCCATCATGCCTGCAATGGAAGTTCGTGAAATTGTTGAAGAAGCTTATCGCAACGATGAACAAATGATTTTTTCTGCTGCCATGGACTTAGCGGCAGTCCGTTTGCGTGACCCAGCTGTTGATAAGTATTCGACACCGCTTTTATATCTTAAAGGCTTCCATGCACTACAAGCTTATCGTATAGGACATTGGCTCTGGAATGAAGGTCGCCAAGCGTTAGCGGTTTATTTACAAAATCAGATTTCAGTGACTTTTGCGGTAGATATTCATCCCGCAGCTAAAATTGGTTGTGGCATCATGCTTGACCACGCAACGGGTATTGTTATCGGCGAAACCGCAATTGTTGAAAACGATGTGTCGATTTTGCAATCAGTGACATTAGGCGGTACCGGAAAGACTTGTGGCGATCGTCATCCAAAAGTTAGAGAAGGGGTGATGATTGGTGCAGGGGCTAAAATTCTCGGTAACATTGAAATTGGCCGCGGCGCAAAAATTGGCGCAGGCTCAGTCGTACTTCACCCCGTTCCACCTCATACCACTGTTGCCGGTGTTCCAGCGCGTATTGTCGGTAAACCAACCAGCGACAAACCTTCTTTCGAAATGGATCAAAACTTTAATGGCAGTATTTATGGTTTTGAAAATGGCGATGGGATTTGAGTTGTGGGAAGGAATAAAAGGTAGATGGGGTATTCACTATCAATGTTATTTTTTAAAAGTGTGTCTTCTGAATACATTCCCCAATTTAAACTGAGTAATCGATTTATTTAAATGTTCGGCACAGACAGTCTCCTATCCCTCTAAATAATTTGAGCGGTATGTAGGCGACAAACGAGGCTATTCCAAGGGGCATACACGAGTATGTGACTTGGGTAGCGGAGTGAAGTCAACACCCATACCGCTTGAAGTATGACGAGGGATTCTAGTCCTTTAACAAAGCCCCTGCATACCCCAACTGCCGCCACGCTTCAAATACCACAACCGCCACAGAGTTCGATAAATTCATACTACGGCTATCAGCCAGCATCGGGATGCGGATCTTTTGCTCCATTGGCATATTATCAAGCACATAGGGCGGCAAGCCGCGTGTCTCTGGACCAAACATTAAATAATCATCTTGTTGGTAACTGACATTACTGTGGCTAGGCTTACCTTTAGTGGTTAACGCAAACACACGAGCACCAGTAGCGGACTGATTATTATCAGGATTCAAACCTTCACTTTCTAAAAAAGCAAAGTAATCATGATGATGTTTGATATCAGCGAACTCACTGTAATCCAAGCCTGCGCGGCGTAGGCGTTTATCATCCCATGTAAAACCCAATGGGTGAATAAGATGCAAACTAAAGCCTGTATTGGCACATAGACGAATAATATTGCCTGTATTTGGCGGTATTTCTGGTTCGAACAAAACAATATGTGGCATAACGTTAGATAAACTTTTAGCTAGAAAGTGAATAAATGATAACGCAGAGTTTACGCGCAAATTTTGCAAGTTGCATTATCAGAGACAAATAAAAAAGCGAGCTAATATAAATTGAGCTCGCTTTTAGATGACTGTACTTTGGGATACTTAACTTACTTTAAGCTTTATATCCATTTGGATTTTGGGACTGCCAGCGCCAAACATCATTTGCCATATCTTGAATCGAATATTTGGCATGCCAACCAAGTTCTCGTCCTGCTTTTGCAGGTGTTGACCAATATTCAGCAATATCACCCGCACGGCGCTCTGCTATTCTATAAGGTATTGGTTTGCCAACTGCTTTTTCAAATGCAGCAACCACTTCTAAAACACTAGTTCCTGTACCTGTTCCCAGATTATAAATATACAAATCTGATTTTTTGCTCATATGATTCAGTGCAGCAACATGGCCATCAGCTAAATCCATTACGTGAATATAATCGCGAACGCCAGTACCATCTATCGTTGGATAGTCACCACCAAAAATAGTTAACTCATCGCGACGACCAATAGCGACCTGAGCAATGAATGGCGTTAAGTTATTTGGAATACCATTAGGGTCTTCACCCATTAAACCAGAGTTATGGGCACCTACTGGATTAAAATAGCGTAGCAGCGAAATAGACCATGTATTATCAGCAATGTGGAGGTCAGTTAAAATACGCTCTACCATATATTTACTTGTGCCATAAGGGCTATTGGTATTACCTACAGATGCTTCTTCTGTTAATGGAATAAACTCCGGTTCACCATAAACCGTCGCCGAAGAGCTAAAAATTAAGCTCTTCACACCCGCTTTTTTCATACTTTCGACTAATACCAAAGTACCGTTAACATTAACGTCATAATACTCAATCGGTTTTTGTACTGACTCACCGACCGCTTTTAGCCCTGCAAAGTGGATTACTGAACTGATTTGATGCTGAGCAAAAATAGTATCAAGAATGTGGCTATCGCGTACATCTCCCTGATAAAAGGTTGGTCGAGTACCCGTGATAGCTTCAATTCGGTTGAGTACTTCAAGGTTCGCGTTATGTAAATTATCTAAGATAATTGGTTGCATACCTTGCTCAATCATTTGTACACAGGTATGGCTGCCAATGTAGCCAAGACCGCCAGTCACTAAAACTTGAGGGTTACCCATCATAACGTCCTTATCTGATTAATATTCATAAACATAGTTATAGTCATCTGAACGCGCATCGATACCATTGAGAATCACACCTGTGATTTCAATATCATTTTGTTTGAAGCGTTTGATTGATAGCTCAACATCTTTAACTGTATTCACACCATAGAAAGCAATCAGTAATGAAGTACCGACGTATTTACCGATAATGGCTGAGTCAGTAATGGCTAAGATAGGAGCAGTATCAATCACTACAATGTCATACTGACTTTTCACTTTGTCGAGCAGTTGTTTAAAACGCTCGCCCATTAGTAATTCAGAGGAGTGGGAAACGTTTTTACCACGACAAATCACATCAAGGTTTTCAATCACGTTTTCATGAATTGTCGGAGAAGTCATATCCTTTTGAGATAGATATTCAGACAGCCCTATTTTATTATTTAAGCTAAAGGCTTTGTGAATACGACCTTTACGTAAGTCAGTATCGATTAATAAGACTTTTTTACCTGCATTGGCTAATACCACTGCCATATTTGAGGTAACAAAACTTTTACCTACCCCAGGGGATGCGCTGGTGACCATCACTAAGTTATTACCTTGGTTCATCACCGAGAAGTAAACACTGGTACGCAATGAACGTATAGCTTCTACTGCGGTATCTGCTGGATTTTCAAGGGCAAGAGGGCGCTTATTACCTTCAGCAATAAGTTTTTTCTCATAGGCTGAATATGGAATAGTGGCATAAACATTAATACCAAGTGCATCAATATCTTCGGTGCCTTTAATCTTATTATTAAAGAACTCGCGGGCAATGGCATAGGCACAGCCAACAATAAAGCCAAGGATAGTTGCAAGAACAACAATAAGTGATTTTTTCGGTGCAACGGCATTAGGCTGTGATTCAGCTGAGTCAATAATACGCACATCCGCAGTAATACCTGAGTTGAGAACGCTGAGTTCTTGTTGCTTAACGACTAGTTGGTTATAAATAGCTTGTTCAGACTCAACATCACGCGTTAAACGAACAATTTGTTGCTGCGTATTCGGTAATTTTTGAATATTTTTACTGATTTTATCTTTTTCACGTAATAGCTGCTGGCGTTTATCGAGTAATGACTGATAAGCAGGGTGGTTACGAGTATAAAGCTGCTGAATTTCAACTTCTTTAAAGGTCAGCTCATTAAGTTTTTCTTCAACTTGTAACGCAGTATCTAATGCGGCTTTAGCTTCTAAAGACAGGTCAATAGATTCATTCTTTTTACGAAAATCATTTAACTGATTTTCATAATTATCTAGCTTAGTTTTGATGGTCGGTAGATAGTCATCTAAGAACGTCAATGTATTATTGGTGACCTCTTTTTTGCGTTCTGTATTTTGGTCAACATAGTTTTGGATAATACTATTAAGGATCGTGACATTTTCAACTTTATCGGCACCTTTAATTGCCATGCTGATAATACCCGTACCTTTACCTACTTCTGCAATAGTTAAGGTATTACGTAAATTTTCAATCGTTGAATAACGTGCATTTTTAACTAAAGTAAATTCCTCGCCCGCTTTAGCGGTAAAAGATGAGATTAATAAGTTAATTTCACCCTGCTTAAATACTTCACCCACTTTAGCTTCAAAAACTTGTCCATCAATATTCAGTGAATACTTGTCGTCACCTAGATAAGTTAAGGTAACTGGTTGACCGAGCAGATTGTCAGGCAATTGGTATAGTGCAACGCTGATAGGCGCAGTTTCGCCTAGCAGTTTATCAATGAATCCGGTTGGCGCAGTTTGAACATCTAAGTTGAGGTTAGATACCGTTTTACCTAATACCATACGGGATTTGATGACTTCAATTTCGGAGTCGACTTGATTGTTGCTATTAGAAAATGGCATCACATCGCTCATTTGGTCTAATAACGACACTTGGCCTAATTTATCATATTGCAGCGTGGCATTTGCTTGATAAATTGGAGTAGCTAAAAGGCTGTAAACTACTGCAAGTGCGGCAAAAATAACTGTGAAAAATCCAATTTTAATAAAGTTAGATTTCAAAACTTTAAACAAGGCGAGCAGGTCGATTTCGTCTGCCGCGGGCGCGCTATTTTTTGTTGTATTCATAATAGATTAAACGTTAAGTCATCCAATAATAAAATTAAATTTTTCCTTGCCACGCAATAGCTGCTTTTTCCATAAGCTGATAGACATGTTCAAACATTTCATCACTGCGCTTATGGGGGTCTGGAATTTCGGTTTTATTTAGCCATTGACCAAATAACATTACCTTGCCGCGAGTTTCAGGAAACTGTTGATGGATTTTATCAATATGTGCGTGTTCCATCACTAGGATTAAGTCTGCTTTTTTACACAATTCATGACTTAAACGGCGAGACTGATGATTTTGCAAAGAAAGATTATGTTGCTCGGCAATACGAATGGCACTTTCATAGGCTGGCATATCATTTTTAGCAATGATACCCGCGGAGTGAATAGTTTTATCAGGGAAGTGAACCTGCATTAAACGCTCCCCCGTAGGAGAGCGACAGATATTACCCATACAAACAACTAGGATATTATGAAACATAGCTATTACCAGTCATGAATTCGTTTAACACCTTCAGTTAACTGATTATAACTAGCGATAGTTGGTAATAGTTGTGTGATGAGACGATTCCAACGTACAACTGGTGCCGCAGTTACATAGACCAAGTCATAAGGTTGCAATTTGAATTCGGTACCCATAACCAAAGAGGTGGCGTCAGATAAATCTAGTTGGTAAACCGCTGCCACTTTTTTCGGTAGCAATGCTTCTAGCTCTTTATCTGCTGCTGGTTGGTTTTTAACAGGACGGATAACAAATACACCTGTTGCATTAGCCGTTGTTTGGTCAATACCACTGGCTTTACTTAATGCTTCAGTAATGCTCATACCTGCGCGGTCAATGGTGAGCGTAGTTGGTTGACCGACTTCACCCATCACAAATACTTTTTGCCCATCATTGCGCGGTACATAAAGTACATCACTTGGTTGCATCAGGTAGTTTTGTGTTAAATCGCCAAATTGCACCAAAGATTGTAAAGAGACTTTAATTTCTTTACCGTTACGAGTGAGTACTACGTTATCCCAATCAGCCTTTTCAGTTAAACCACCTGCATTATTAAAGGCTTCTAAAATAGTTAGAGGCACGTTAGTAATTGGTAGGGTTCCCGGTTTAGCCACTTCACCAGACACATACATTTTTTGTGAGCGGAATGCGGCAATACTAACATCTACTTGTGGGGACTCAATATAAGTGGCAAGGCGGTTACTGATTAGAGTACGGATTTCAGTAACGGTTTTACCAATAACTTTCACTTTACCAATGTAAGGGTAATAGATGGTGCCATCTGAGTGTACCCAGTTACCGGAGTCTTGTGCACTACGATATGAACCGGCTGGAATAGTTAGCTCAGGGTGATCCCATACAGTGATAGTTAATACGTCACCCACACCAACACGATATTCATAGGTTGAAAGCTGTTTATCGAGTAATGGATTTGGTTTGGCGATAACTTGAGGAGTATACATCTCATCTAACAATTTTGGTGAGATCGGGTAGATATCGACAAATTTAGAAATATCACGATCGCCAGTGTCGACGACATTTTTACCTGAGGTAGACATATAGACACCTGGGGTAACACTACAGCCTACTATTAATAAAGAAAATAGCAGGGGTATTGTGGATAAATAATTCATATAGTAAATTAGCCCTTAGCTTTTGATACTCATTTAATTAATGAAAACAGAGTAATATTATTTAACTTTTCAGATTTTAAAATAAAATTTTGTTACCTTAAGTTTTTGTAGGCAGTTTTTATAATAAAAGATGGTGTAAATGAAAGAGCTAACTTAGCAGTGATTAGAAAAAAATTTTTTAAGTTGATTTTTTTTAATAATATCATATTCTTCATTCTTATTTTAAATTCACCGATAGACTTTTTAAAACTAGTTCTACGAATAATGGTTTTTTCAGTTATCTGAAAATCTAAAAGAACTTCATTTATATTATGGAAAATATATCCGGCTTTTAATAATTCAAACCATAGGGCCATATCTTCAGTTAGTACAGTATTTTCGGGATATCGATGACCAGAACTAAAAACAGATACTCTGAACATAACTGTTGGATGAATAAAAGGACAACGTGTTATGCTAAAATTGAGTAAATCCTCATGCTCAGTTGGTAATGTTTTTCTTTCAAGGCAAAAAGATGAACCAAATTCTTTACAAAAAGTACCTACCACATGTATATGAGAGTTTATTTCTAGAAAGTTAACTTGTCGCTCAATTCTTGATACTCTAGAAATATCATCACTATCCATTCTAGCAATATATTTATAATGAGATTTAAGACAATATTCGATCATGGTATTTAAAGCATGAGCGAGGCCTTTATTAATTGGCGAGTTGAAAATTATAACTGAAGGGTTAGAACTATATTTATTAATAACACTATCTACCAGATGATTTACTGGTCCATCCTGATAAATCAATAAATCACAAGAATAGTGTTGTGAAAGTATACTTTCAATTGCACGAACAAAGTCATCTTCATTATCATTCCCATATACACTCATGATAACGGCAACTTTTGGTTTGGATGTCATAACTATATCCATGAATAATACTACTGAAATGAAGATATATAAAGATTTGTATACTCTTCTACCATTTTTTCTGTTGTGAATTTTTCTAGATATAAAACCCTACAGTTTTTTTTAAATTCATAGGGATTATATTTTTCTAATAAGGTGAAAACATCATCAAAACATGATGGGTTATTCTCAATGAGAAAACCATTATGGTTGGCTAGCTCATGAATTTCAATATGAGGAGGAATATTAGATAATATGTAACTTAATCCGCAAGATAAGCCTTCAAGTATTGCTAATGGAAAGCCTTCAGCTAATGATGATGATATCACAAAATCGCATTTATTAATAATAGAAAAAGGGTTCTCAATTTTTCCGGTAAACCTAATGTTATCGCTTTCATAATTAGATTTTAATGTTGAATATTCTTCTCCATTACCAACTACATATAAGATTAAATTTTTTCTTTCTCTTTTTTTAAATGCCTCTAAAAACACATGAGGATTTTTTCTTTTATTTAGAACCCCAAGGTAAACTAAATTTATTTTGTTGTCATCAGGCTTATTTTTTGCCAAATCATAATGGTCATCAACACCATTATAAATATAGTAATTACTTATTTTATTAAACATCATTGCTGATTTTGAACAATTAATAGGATATTTTATCATTTTCAATATTATTTTATGAATAATTGCATAAAAGGAACCTAGATACTTTCCCTTCAATAAAATATAATCGAGTTTAATAAAGTTATGTATAGTAGAAAAGTTATTATTAGAAATTCTTGAGATTCTTATAATAGCATTTAATAAATCTGGGAAAAAGCCATGAGAATGTACTATGGCTTTTTTATCAGATATTATTCCGAAAATTTTGAAAATGTTTTTAGTAATATAAATATTGCAATATTCGTTGAATTTATTTTCAAGTATTCCACTACGAAATGAAATTATAGTAATTTCATTATTGTTTGACAACTGTTTTACTAATGCTAAAACAACATTTGTTGGCCCAACATTATCAAGCGAAGGAACTATATAAACTAGCTTCATTTTAAATAGCCTAATTAAATATTACTAATAGGTAACTGGCTTTTTTAATAAGAAAAAATAAGCCAAAAGTAAGAAGAATAACTTTATATTAATGGACGAACCTAAGAAAAAGTCACCTTTTATTTGAGATGAAAAGTATATAATTGAAATTAGTATAATCATTAAGCGAAAAATTCTTTCTTTAGAAAAACGCGATATTCCAATAAATCCTATAAAATAAATTAGAGATAAAAATAATATATTTATAAATCCGCCGTATAAAATTGAGCGCATATAACCAGCATCAGTATGCATATAATACCCATTACCGTTAGGGTCTAACCAGTAGCCATCGCCCCAAAAAAAAGTATGGGATGATATTGGAAAATACATATCTTTAAGAATATTACTTGACTCAGTTTCTATCTTACCTGTTTGAGAATAGTTAGATAAAAATTCAAATGTATATTTAGTGAAAATTGAATTAATTAAATCAAAAGTTTTCGGGGAAAATAGGCTTATGAGTAAAAATAAAAATAAGAGTATAAGTATAGTAGAGAAGCTTAAAGAAAATATCTTTTTTTGATGGTTTTTAGATGTTAAGTTAGATGCTAATATAAATAGTATTGAAAGAAAGGCCCCAAATAAACCTGTTCGACCAGTAATACAAATAGCAAAGAAAATAATCATCCAAAATAGAATTGTTTTTTTTATATTAATGTATGATTTAACGAATAAATATGAAAGAATAATTAAACTAATCGATAAGAAAACAGCAAGGTCATATGTAAGACTTGCTGCTAGCCCTAATCCTCTGAAACCATCATATCTTTCAAAAAGAGCTGCGCCAGTAGTTAATGTTATGCTAAAAATAAAATCACGTAATGGAGCAATAAATAACATTAGAAGTATGATTATAGATTGTGCTAATGCAATAACAATAATTGAATATAGGAAGGAATATAAATTTTTTTCATGAAATAGAAAATATACTACCAGTAGAGAGCCAATGAAAGCTTCAGTAAATAATACTAAATTTGCATAGATATTGTTAATGTCAGAACTATTATTAATTATTAATGGCAATATACTCGTAGCTAATAAAGCTAAATTTAACAGCAAGATTAAATAAAAATTTTTCTTGTGAAGGTTTTTAATATTTCCGTTGAGGAAAAAAACAATAATAAATATAGCAAAAATTAACTTAGACGTATTTACTGGTATAAATGAAAAAGGAATGCCAAATACGAATAAGAAGAGTATAATATACGTAATTTTATTATTTTTTAAAATAGAATTAAGTGTTAATTTATTCATTGATCACCCTGTCAAGTCGCTTTGATGCTTGTTCAAAAGAAAAGTTTTCAAAATAAGTTGGGGTGATATTTACTTCTCTATATTCTTTATTTTTTATAATTATAAAAGCATCTTCAATGCTATTAACTAAAAAACCTGTTTTTTTATGAAAAATACTTTCTTTGACGCCAAATTTATTAAATCCTATCGCAGGACAACCACATAATTGAGCTTCCAAGTATACTAAACCAAAGGATTCTGTCATATGTGAAAATAACAAAAATAAATCTGAATTTTTATAATAATAGGGAAGTTTTTCCTGTGGCATACGGCCAAGTAGCTTAATTTGCTCTTCTAATTTGTGCTGAGCTATTATAAACTTTAGATGCTTTAGATATGTACCTTCACCAATAATGAGCCATTCAAAATCTATATAGGCAGCTTTAAGTTTTAGAGCGAGCGTTATACAATCGTCAAGTCCTTTGTCTTGTTCTATTCTACTTACCGTAATTAGCTTAAGTTTGTTATCTAGAGTTTTTTCTTTTTTAGTTGGCAAGGTAAACAAATTTTTATTTATAGCAGTGTATGAAACTAAAATTTTATTACCGATAGTTTCCTTTTCTGCATCAGATAGTGCTAGCGATATAAATTTTTCTTTCATATATTTGCTAACAGCAATTATTTTTTTAGCATTCGTTATTGAACGGTGATAATATGCTTTTAACCTAAATAGCTTATATATTTTTGTTGCTTGAGTATATATTTGCTCTGGTTCTTGACCATGGAGTACGATGATGGATTTTTTCAATTGTGATTTAGTTAAAAATAATCCAGCTATTAAAGTTGCCCCAACGTCATTTAGAATAATTCTATCATATCCATCTAATGAAATTTTATTTAAAGTCTTGTAATAACTCATAGGCCAAAAAAACTTATAGTTACTTGGTCTAATTTTATATACTGTTTCATTCCATGTATTATTATCAGTAATATTGGCCGACATTAGCGTTACATCGTGATTCATTGCTGTTAAGTAGTCACAATATTGCTTTGCAACTATACCAGCTCCACCTCCTACTGGAGGGAATTCATGGCTAATTATTAATATTTTCATTTTTTATATACTGACTAAAGATAGTATGCCTCATAGACTCTAACTTATTTTGGATCAAATTATTATCTAATTTTTTTGATATAATTTCTTCATTAAATGTAATGAGTTTATTTGATATAGGATAGGCAATAATATTTCTATTTAGGTTATAAGCCAATATTAATGCATGCATTCTACCTGAAATAACAGTAGTAGCATTTGATAAAGCTATATTGAGCTCGTCTAAATTTCTAGTTTTAACAATATCAAAATTTAGATTATATTGGGCTCTGCAATACTCTTTAAATTTCACGCATTCATCCAAATCTGATTGAGTAGTGTAAAATAGTTTTATAGTGTTGTTTTTTTGTAATCTATTTATGATTTCCACCCAACTATCATAGTATTCATTACGAGTAATTATAGGATTATATTTTATATACACTTTATAGTCTGTTACGCCTAAGAAAATGCTATTTCCAACAGTTGTGTTATTATTTTTAGCGTGAAAAAATGCAATATCGAAAGTTCGCATTCCATTTACTTTAAATATAGATTTTAAATTTCTAATAGATTTTAAATCTCTTGCATAAACGTGTTTAACCTTATTAAGTGCTAATTTAAATAGTATTCTATCTAAAAATGAAAACTTATCGCCAACCCCTATGGATAATAATATTATATTCTTGCTTCCTGTAAAATGAAGTGACCATACCCAAGTAAATAATGCAATAGCGAAAGTTTCATTTGAAAGTATTAATTGACCACCACCAATAGAAACTAAATCATACTTTTGGGCTACAGTTTTTTTTATGCGGCTATAGTTAAGAAGAAGCCAACGCAACTTGTAAGGGATAACAAATTTCAAAAAATGAAATAAATTTTTATTTTTATTTTTATTTTTATTTTTATTTTCTGTAATATTAATTTCATTTTTCTTTGTATAATCAGAAAAATATAGTTCTGTATTATGGGCAGTATAAAATTCTGAAACTGATTTTTTTATTGCTTTATCACCCAGATTATCTGAATTTCCTTCATTGATTATCAATATATTATTTTTTAAACACATATAAATAACTCTTAAAATTTATATATAAATATTGTAGTAAGAAAGTAAGATTTTTATTTGCTTTCTTAAAACCTAATTGTCTACATGTTTTTTTGTATAAATAGACCCCATATTTTACTTTTTTATCTTTGAAGCTATTGGTTATATTTGTTTCATGTCTACGATAAAATGCTTTAGTTTTTGTAGTGTATTTTATTATACCGTAATCTAAAGATTTTATATAATATAGCCATTCACCATAGTTTCTGTGTTTTTCATCCCAACCATTAATTAATTTAAAGACTTTAGTTTTATGAAGCATACCACAACTAGAGATAAAATTATCCAATGCTAACTCTTGTCGAATATTTGAAAAATCACTTTTTATTTTTTGGACAGAATCAAATTTTAAAATTTTATTTTTGTTTCCTTCTGAATCAATAATATAAGAGTTGCAATGTATAGATACTACATCATCTTTAAATTCATTAACCATTATAGATAAATGCTCAGGAGGAATTAAATCATCGTGACCCAGTAAAATAAAATAATCACTGTCTATTAATGCTATGGTATCATTTAAATTTTTTGCTATACCTCTGTTTTCGGTATTAAATATAACTTTTATATTAGGATAATTATTATATTTATGGAGTATATCTAAAGTTAAATCTTTAGAGTTATCATCAACAATGATAAGAGCTATATTTTTATAATCTTGATTCAATACAGAAATTATGGTCTCTTCAATATATTTTTCACCATTATAAGAAAGAATTATGACAGAAATACTGGGACATGTACTTCTTGCAATCATATTAGTCATTTTTTCCTCTTGTTTTATTATTTTCTTGCTTATACAAGAAAAACATAATCACCATATGTATAAATGATGTTGTAGCATATGAATATGTTAATCCAATTAAGTTATATTTAAAAATGAATAACCAGGAGGTTAAGTACCAGAATAACGCAAATATAAACTCAGTTAAAATTGTTATTTTTATTTTTGCTTTAGCAACAAAAGTTATTCCATAAAACCAGCTAATTGATTTAAATATAACGCCGACTAGTAAAAAAAGAAAGAATGAATCTGTGCTAACAAAATCCTTTGAATATAGGATTATAACAATGTATTCTTTGAATATATATAATAAAATGCAAGAAAAAATCACGAAAGGTATAAATATAATTATTCCAGTGTTAATTTCTTTATTTAAGTCGACTCTATTCTTTATAGATGATATTTTAGGTAGGAAATATGTATTTAATGATATAGTCAATAATGTCAAAATGAGTTGACTGATCGTCCATGCTGCTTGCCATTCCCCTGCTTCTCTTATGGAGCTATATTCTATTGCTAATGCGCGAATTAAGAATAAGCTTAATGCTGAACATGATATTGCAATCAATGTGATAGAGCTAAATTGAAAAAGCGTTATATAATTCTGTTTTGTGACATTTTTTTTAATCGAATTTACTATAACATATATATATTCCCTATTGAACGCTAGGATATATATGAATATTAAAAATTGATTTGTTAGAATTGCGAGAATAGCTCCACTTAAGCCATTTTTTATAGTTAGAACTACAGTGAAAATTAAAGCTATTAGACTTGATACTATATTCAAAATAATGAATTTTTTTATATTCCGTATTCCATTTAAATACGATATTATTATTATTGAGAGTATCGTAAATGGTGTTAATAATGACGCTATTATAAAATGTTGAGAATAGTTTTCTGAACCAGTTAATAGAACACTAATATTCTTCGAAAAGATAAAAACTAAAGTAAATGTTATACCATTTAAAATAGCTGATGATATTATTGCACTTTTGATAATTTTAATGTTTTCGGTTTTATCTTCAGCAATGTATTTAATTATAGCCGATTTAAACATATCTCCACAAAATAAATAAATTAATGTAATATAATTTTGAATATTTCCTAATATTGCAACTCCGGATGGTCCTATATATATAGCTATAACTTTATTTGAAATAAAAGAAGCTAGAAATTTAAGCAGGGTGTAACCGCCTGTTAATAAAGATGTTTTAATCATTTTCATAAGTTAGTACTTTTGCAGGAACTCCTGCTGCAATCGTTCCCATGGGAATCTGTGAACACACTATAGAACCATTAGCAATTGTTACATTATCCTCAATTATTGTTCCTTTTAATATTTTAACATTATTACCAATGAATACATTATTTCCAATAATAACTTTATCTCTTTTTATTTTGTCCTGTTTATATAGCTTATGAAAGTTAGAGTTCAATATTTCAACATTAGTACCAAAAACACAGTTTTCTCCAATAACAATGTTATCATGATCTGCGATGATTGTTGTTGAATTGTTAAAAACACAAGACTTTCCAATTTTAATTAAACTTTCTTCACCCCTAGCTTCAATATAAGCATAAGAAGAATAATAGTAGTTGGAATTTTCAACGCCAAAGGTTACATTACTTTCAATTTCTATATTACCATTACCTTTAACTAGTAGAGGTTGTATTTTTGTACAAATAATTTTTCTATCAGATAGGAAATTATATAATGATAATCTCAAGATTTTTAACAGCTTTATTATCACTCGTTTAAATATTGAATTCATTTATAACCCTTATTATTTTCTTTATATCCTTATTTTCTAGGGTTGGAAATAAGGGGATGCTTAATACTTTTTCATGAATAGCTTCTGTTATTGGTAGGGATATTTTATTAAATTTTCTATATGCACTTTGTCTATGTGGTGGGGTTGGATAATGAATTAATATTTGAATTCCCTGTTCTATTAGATATTTTTGTAGTAAATCTCTATGCTTTGTCGCAATAACAAACAGATGCCATACATGGTTTTGTTGGTTGTTCTTATATTCATCAGCGCTTAGAGGAAGCTTAATTAATGGGTTATTAATATTTTCTAAGTAAGTTAGTGCTATCTTTTGGCGGATTAGAGTTTCAGCATCAAGATATTTTAATTTTACATTCAACATTGCAGCTTGAATTTCATCTAAACGACTGTTCACACCTTGATAAAGATTTTCATATTTTTTATGCGAACCATAATTGCGTAATGCTTTTATTGTATCAGCAAGTTGATCGTTATTAGTAGTAATAGCTCCTGCGTCACCTAAAGCACCTAAGTTTTTTCCAGGATAAAAGCTGAACCCAGCAGCATCACCCCAGCTCCCACATTTTTTTCCATTTATCATAGCGCCATGAGACTGGGCACAATCTTCTAAGACTAATAATTTATGTTGTTTTGCTAATGCCATAATCTCTGGCATTGGCGAAATCTGACCATATAAGTGGACAGGGAGTATTACTTTTGTTTTATTTGTAATTGCTGCTTTGATATTTTCAATAGATAAATTATATGTATCAGCGTCTGGCTCTACGAGTACAGGGACTAAATTATTTTCAGTTATAGCTAATACAGACGCTATATAGGTATTAGCTTGAACAATAACCTCATCACCTGATTTTAGTTTACCAAGTTCTTTCCATGCTCTTAATACTAAGGTTAGAGCATCTAAGCCATTAGCTACACCAAGGGTATATTTGGTGCCGCAATAATTAGAAAATTCATTTTCAAAATTCTCTAATTCTTTTCCCATGATATACCAGCCAGAATCGATAACTCGTGAACATGCATCTTTTAATTCTTGTTGGTATTGATTGTTTATTTTTTTTAAATCAAGAAAATTAATCATTATGAGGCCTACAATTATTTTAAATATCGAGTTATTCTTGCGGGATTACCGACGACAAGAGCATTGGCTGGTACATCTTTTGTAACTACGCTTCCTGCACCAATCATTGAGTTCTCACCGATAGTTATACCCGGTAAGATAGTGGCATTTGCACCAATTGATGCCCCTTTTCTTATAACTGTTAGAGGGAAATTATCAGGGTATTGTTTAGAGCGTGGGTATTTATCATTTGCAAATGTAACACACGGACCAATAAAAACATCATCCTCGATACGCAGACCGTCCCATAAGTAAACACCAGACTTTATTGTTACGTTATTTCCAATAAGAACATCATTCTCGATCAAAGTATGTGCGCAAACGTTACAGTTAGCTCCTAATTCTGCATTTTCCAAGATAACGCTAAATTGCCAAACCCGAGTGTTTTCACCTATCTTTTTACTTTGGACATCGCTTAGTTTATGAATAAACATTTTTAGATTCTTCTAAAAAATTATCATAGCTACGGATATAATCACTTTCATCATAGTGATTGCTTGCTAAAACTACAATAATGCAGTCTTCTGAAAAATCATACATTTCATGCCATTGCATTGGTTCAATCAATAAACCTGCATGAGGGCAATTTAAAATGATTTCTTCTTTATTTCTGCCATCGTCCATAACAAAACGGCAGCTTCCACGGACACATACAGCGAGCTGTCTTAATTCTTTATGTGCATGAAATCCACGAGAAACACCATTCTTGGTTCCAAAAATATAATAAATACGCTTAATTTCAAATGGAATATTTTTATTTTGTTCTAATGAAACTAGCGAACCTCTTTCATCACCAAGTTTTTGGAATTCAATTGTGTTAACTAATTTCATTTCTTTTTCTCAATTAAGTTAATAAGATATTCGCCATAACTGTTTTTTCGACATTTCTCGGCAGTTGTTAAAACTTGTTCAGCACTAAGCCATTTTTGTCTAAATGCAATTTCTTCTAAGCATGCAATTTTGAAGCCTTGCCTCTTTTCAATTGTTTCGACAAAACTTGACGCATCTAAAAGACTATCGTGTGTACCTGTATCTAACCAAGCAAAGCCACGGCCTAGTAGTTCAACTTTTAGTTTTTTATTTTTAAGATAAATTTGGTTTATTGTTGTAATTTCTAGCTCACCACGATCGGATGGTTGTATATTTTTTGCAATATTAATGACGTCATTATCATAGAAATATAAGCCAGTAACCGCATATTTTGATTTTGGTTTTAAAGGTTTTTCTTCAATAGAGATTGCATTATAGTTTTCATCAAATTCAACAACACCAAAACGTTCAGGGTCTTGGACTTCATATCCAAATACAGTTGCTCCATTTTTGGTATTAGTTGCATTTAAAAGTTTCGGTGAAAATCCTTGCCCCCAAAAAATATTATCGCCTAATACTAAGCAAACGCTATCAGTACCTATAAATTCTTCGCCAATAATAAATGCTTGGGCTAGGCCTTCAGGCTTAGGTTGAATAGCATATTGAATGGAAATACCAAATTGTGAACCATTACTCAATAAACGTTCAAAGCTGCTTTGGTCTTCTGGAGTAGTAATAATTAATACTTCGCGAATACCTGCTAACATCAATACTGAAAGCGGATAGTAAATCATGGGCTTATCATAAATAGGGAGTAACTGTTTTGAAACGCCCATAGTTATTGGATATAACCTTGTGCCTGAACCGCCCGCTAAAATAATGCCTTTCACGTTTAAACCCCTAATCTTTCTCTGTTATATTTATTATTCTGTACTGACTCAACCCACTCAGTATTATTTAAATACCATTCAACCGTCTTACGTAAGCCTGTTTCAAATGTTTCTTCTGGTACCCAATTGAGCTCATTTTTTATTTTTGTGGCGTCAATGGCATAACGTAGGTCATGACCAGGTCTATCGGTAACATAGGTAATTAAATCACTATAGTTATTAATGCCATTTGGTTTATTGGGAGCGAGTTCTTCAAGAATACTGCAAATTGTCTTAACCACATCAATATTGGCTTTTTCATTATGGCCGCCAATATTGTAGGTCTCACTAATCTTACCTTCAGTGACTACTTTATAAAGTGCTCTTGCATGATCTTCCACATAGAGCCAATCCCGAATTTGTTGTCCATTACCATAAACAGGTAATGGTTTACCTTCTAAAGCATTCAAAATGATTAAAGGAATAAGTTTTTCGGGGTAATGGAATGGACCATAGTTATTGGAGCAATTGGTAACTATTGTAGGTAAATCATAAGTGCGTTGCCAAGCTCGAACTAGATGATCGCTCGATGCTTTGGATGCAGAATAAGGGCTACTTGGGGCGTAAGGTGTGGTTTCAGTGAATAAGTCAGTCGTTGATTCAAGATCGCCATAAACTTCATCGGTAGATATATGATGAAAACGAAACGCTGATTTTTTATCTGTTGATAACTGATTCCAATAGTGCCGAGCAGCTTCAAGTAAAGTATAGGTGCCAATGATATTGGTTTGAATAAATTCGCTTGGGCCATCAATAGAACGGTCAACATGAGATTCAGCAGCTAAGTGCATTACTGCATCAGGCTGATATTCTGCAAATAATTGGTTAATTTTTTCTGAATCACAAATATCAGCTTGAATAAAAGTATAATTAGGACTTTCAGAAATAGAGATTAATGATTCTAAATTACCTGCGTAGGTTAACTTATCAATATTAATAACACTATCGTTAGTATTATTAATAATATGGCGTATAACAGCTGAACCAATAAACCCAGCACCACCTGTAACGAATATTTTCACTATAAACCTATATATATTTATTATGCTATAAGATAAAGCCGTAAATACTTTATTAACTTTATTATTTAGGGTCTGCTTTTAGTTGCCATCACACATAGCTACCGCACTGGGTTGTCGGGTCCCAGAGCACCATTTGAATTGTAAATCAACGCTTATCAATTGAAATTGTTGCACTTTTGGCTGAATCGCTCAATTGATAAGCATTTCTTATTGTTTTTAACCGATGAAGGTTAATCCTGCTAGCTAGCAGGGTCAAGCAAAAAGCGGTTAATAATACCATTAAATATACATAGAGACTATATCTTAAATAACGTTAGAGAATAGTCTTAGAGGTGAGTATTAATTGGATAAATTATTTTAAATTATTAGGTTATAACTCTTAAAATGACGCCAAACATTAACTTGAGTTTAACTTAAGTTAAACCACTAATATCATTACACTTAATATGGATACATTTTATTCATATTATTTAATATGCTGGCAATACACTGGTTCGGCGTAAAATAGGATTGATAACAGCTGGAATTGATGATTTTAATTAACTTAATAATTGTTAGATTTAATTACTTTAATCAGGAATAGTGGAACGAAAATTAATATTTAATCAAAAACACGGACGGCGAGTATCGCTGTCCGTGATGAGAGACTATTTATAATACGAGCTTTAAATAAGTATTACCACTTAAACGGCACGTTCACTGTTACTGACGCACCGAGATCGTCGCGAGTGTCATAGTCAGTTTTCGAAATCCACACTTTGGCGTCTGTACTAATGTCTCTATCAAAATTATGCCACCAACCTAAATCGACCCCTTTGATGGTTTCAGATTCTGGGAAGATTCTATTTTGTGGATAGCTCTCTTTATTTACTTTCGCATAGACTAAACGGGTACTGACGCGGTTATCATCATCAAGTGTGTATTCAACTTTTGCTGATAACATGCGACCATCGCCGCCCATCGCATGGCCTAATGGCGCGCCTTGTTGGTAATAACCGTCTTTGTAGATAAAGTGACGGTACATCACGCCATTTTTATCCCATTCCGTATGGGTATTGGCGCCTTCAATATACCAGTTCAATGGTTGGCCCCAAGCGGTATGATATCCCTCGATACCGCCCATAAAGGCATTTTTCGATGGGAACAGATTGGCTTCATCTTCACCGACCATTTGCCCGTAAACACTCACTGGCAAATCAATAAGCGGATAAAGTTTTAGTTTAAAATCAAGGCCAGCGAGTTGGTTGCCGGGGTCGTCATTGTAGTCACCGGTATTATCTTTTCCACCCATGGCATTCCAGAACGAGTTCCAGTTATTTGGGCGGCCATCGCCTCCCCACATCACCACACGAGAACCACCAAGTTCAAAGAAGTCAGTTGGGTTCATAGTCATGCGTAGACCAATCAATTTAGTATTAGGTTGGGATGAATACTGTTTGATTTGGCCTGCGGTAAGTTGGTATTGCCATGAACCAATCCATGAAAGCCATGGAGTTTCAAATGGGCTTTGGTCGGCACGTTGCATTAAGAAACCGGTGACAGGGCGCGCGGCATCGGTGCGGATTAAGCTACCATCATGGCCCGGTCCCCACCATTGCGGGATTTCACCAAAGCTTATCCATTGGTTCCAAACTTTAACGCCACCATAAGAGCCGTTAAGGTTGTAGTCAGAGCCATTTTCAACGCGCAAAGCACGCTCTGCATTGGCTTTGAGGTTTAAATCAACGTCGTCGGTACTGTAGTTACCAGAAACAGTATAGCGAAAATCGCTGTATTCACTTTGTCCAAACCCTTGTGGCATTGACGGTTTGCCAGAGGCTAAATGGGTTTCTAGTTGAACACTATTTTTGCTGTTCCCGAGTTTTTTCTTGATGCGTTGAATAATTGCTTGCTGTTCATCATTGGTGATGTTGGCATTATTCAACGAACGCGTAATTTCTTCCTGAGAAAGAGGCCATGTTGAAAGGCTGATTTGAATTACATTACGTTCTGAAAGCCAAGCGAGGTCGCTGCGCAAGTTGTTATCGGGTACAACTAGGCCGCCAGCGAGACTGCTGCTACTGAATGCGCCTAGTACTGCTAACATGATCAGCTGAGTGAGCTTGTTTTTTTTCATTGATAAGTCCATTTGAAGTTAAGTTCGGCTAATATTTAAATGGGTTATAAAAAATAAAATTGTATTTATTTTAAACTCCTATTAGGAGTATCTAATTGTTTTTTTTTATTATATACGTATGAAATTTAAGTTGGCTTGGGAGTGCGTGCCATTTGATTTTAATTAATCCTGAAATCTACATTTAATAATTTTTTCTCTTTAAGAGTATCAGATTAATACATTACTCACTATATGAGTTAACTAGTTAATAATTAAAGTAATACTTATTAGCTATTGCTTTATATTTTGAATTGAACGCCTTTAATGCGTTTTTGTTCGATCGCGTCATTATTAATTAGAGTAAAATAGGGTTATATATTGATGAGTTATTTTGGTGGTTGATGAAATAGGCGATTATAAGAATATTCTGATGAATAAGCGTATTAATAATATGGTTTGTAGTTATATTAAATAATGAAATAAAAAAAGCCTCCAACTTTTAATAACTATTGTATTAAAAATTGAAGGCTTGGTAACGATTTAAAATAAGGGCTAGCGACCGTGTTCGGGTAACCAAATTTGTAAGCGTAATCCCCCTAATGGGCTATTATCGGCTTTTACCCAACCTTTATGCTGAGTGATTGCGGTCTCGACGATGGCGAGGCCTAAGCCTGTTCCACCGGTTTCTCGCGCTCGCGCTTCATCCGTTCGGTAGAATGGACGGAAAATGTGCTCGCGGTCGGCTGGGCTAACTCCTGGGCCGTCATCATCAACGGTGATTAAGACACCGTTATTTTCTTCTTTAAAATCAACTGCAATATGTGAATGAGAATAGCGTAAAGCATTTCGGACGATATTTTCAAAAGCACTACCAACAGCGGATGGATTACAGTACAGCGACCAAGGCCCCGGAGGCGAGGTGACGTCCAAGGTTTTGTTCATCTGTTCCGCTTCAAAGCTGGCATCGTCTAGAATGTCGCCCCAAAGTTCATCGGCTTTAATATTTTCTCGAAGAATTTCATTTTTGTGTTGGCTACGCGATAGCACGAGTAAATCGTTGATCATGCTATCTAAACGGTGTGTTTCGGTTTCAATTCGTTCAAGTTCTTTACTTTCCCCATGGCGACGACGTAATAGGGCAGTTGCCAGTTGCAAACGGGTGAGTGGAGTTCGTAATTCGTGAGAAATATCAGAAATTAAACGTTGTTGGGCGCTGACCATGCCATCCAAGGCGCTGATCATTTGGTTAAAACTGTTACCTGCTGAGAGGAATTCTTGTGGGCCGGATTCAAGTTCTGGATGAGGCCGTAAGTTACCTTTCGCGACGTCATCTGCCGCCATTTTCAGTTTTCGCGCAGGTCGTGCCAAGCTCCATGATAGCCAGAGCAATAATGGCGCACTGATTAACATTGTGGCAATCAGTAGTAAAAACGGTCGGTCAAACAGTAGGTTGATAAAATCAGATTGTGGGCTACTGGCTGGACGAACTAAATAGAGTTGATAGTGATCTTCACCATCACGAATCGAGAATGGGCCAATAATTTCTGCTCGGCCATATTTTTTCTTTTTCGGGTGGTCGGCGTTATCCGATTGACCAATAAAGTTACGAATGACTTGCATTTCACTCGGCATCGCACCAATTACGCGACCTTCACTGGTCACAATAATGAGGCGTTGGCCGGGTGGTGCCCATTTTTTGATGGAGTTTGAGATACGACGCCACCAAAGGAGGTCATTCATCGGCGCTTGTGCGAGTTCTGCTTCTATATGCTGTTCAAGCATTTCTCCTTGGCGCTGCTCACTTTCCATCAAAACGGTGAGCTGCCGTGAGTCTAGCTTGGGCACCATCAACACTAGCATGAGCACTAGTGCGAGGGTGAACCAGAAAATCGCAAATATTCTTGCGGTTAAACTGTTGATCATGTTGCTGAAACCATCAGGTATCCGCGGCCACGTAGGGTTTTAAACCACGGCTGACCGTCTGTACGCTCTGGGAGTTTTCGACGTAAGTTTGAGATGTGCATATCAATGGCACGGTCAAACGGTGTTAAGCGTTTTCCAAGCACTTCTTGGCTGAGGTGTTCTCTCGAAACGACTTGTCCTAAATGTTGTGCTAATAAATACAGTAGCGTGAATTCAGTACCGGTTAAATCGAGAATCTCGGTATCGAAGCTCGCTTCTTGGCGGCCTGGGTTAAGTTGCAGTTTATCAACTTGCAGCACAGGCGTGTTGCTATTGTCACCTTGGTTCTGCTCGCTCCAAGTTGAGCGGCGTAGTAAGGCGCGAATACGAGCGACAAGTTCACGGTCATTGAAAGGTTTAGGAAGATAATCATCCGCCCCTAATTCTAATCCCAATACTTTATCGAGTTCACTGCCACGGGCAGTCAACATGATCACTGGGGTTTGGTGTAATTGACGCAGCTCTTTTAATGTCTCGATACCATTTTTCTTTGGCATCATGACATCAAGTAATAGTAGGTCAATTGATGAGTCTATTTGCTGTAATGCCTGTTCACCATCATAAGCGATGACAACATTGAAGCCTTCCATTTCCAGCAATTCTTTTAATAGCGACGTGAGTTCACGGTCGTCATCAACTAATAGGATTTTATGCATTGTTTAAGTCCTCCGGCTACCAAAATACGATAACAATCTTCACGATTCCATGACTTTACGTTCTTTTACAAGCTCTGACGCTAGTTTGCAGCCACCAGCGTATAGTTGTCCACATTGAATCACGAGCACAGTTCGGAAACAAGGTGTCTAAAATGCATAGAACAGCACATAAAACAGCAGTATTAGTTTTAGCCTCTGCATTTGTTTTCGGACCCGCAGTCGCTTTTGGGGAAATCCCAGCAAACGATGCTAGTGTCCGTGAAGGGGAAGCCCCTTTAATGTTACAAATGCAACCTGAACAATCTGCCTCAGCAAATGCTCAAGTTGTAGTTCCATTTCAAAATCATGAAATGTTTAGTAATGAAGAGCGCGCAAGTACTTTCCTGTTTAATGGTATCACGTTAAATGAAAAACAGCGCCAGCAATTACGAGATTTAATGGCTACACAGCGGCATTATCGCGTTGATAACTCGGGTTTAGTGCAAGAACGTGAAGCACTACACAAATTAATTATCGCAGATAGCTTTGATGATAAAGCTGTCCGTGAACAAATCGAAAAGCGATTGCAAAAAGAACTGGAACAACGTGTGGAAATGGCACGTATTCACCATGAATTATACCAGTTATTAACGCCTGAACAGAAAGTTCAACTTGAACAAATTCATCAGCACAAAATGGCTGAATATCAAGCGATGCAATAGTAAAAGAATGATGCAATAGTAAAAGAATATAGCAGTGAAATAAGTGAGATTTAAGTCGTGAAGTGAGTTTCAAAATGTAAGTAGTGAAGTAGCAACAAATGAAGTTTTTCCTTGCCATAGACACCATCCCTGTCTTTTAAGCCCCTTTTAGGGGCTTTTTTTTTGCCTGTAAATAGACTAGGTTATCGACAGTATTATTCTTATCCATCTAAGCCTTCTTATCGAAAAATAGGTAAACGTCATGATCCAAGTTTTAACAGAACAAGATTATAAAAAAATGCCATGGAAAAATGGTCAAGGGTTTACTTTAGAAGTTGCGCGTAGTCATGGTGAAGGTTTAGATGATTTTGATTGGCGTATTTCTATTGCAGATGTTAAGGCGGCGGGTGCATTTTCTTTTTTCCCTGATAGGCAGCGTATTATTGGCGTATTAGAGGGAGTTGGTTTGACGTTACAGGTAGATAAAAAGGCACCAATTACCTTACAGCAAAAACAATTTTTTGCATTCCATGGTGAAAGCGAGGTGTATGCGGAGCTTGTTGATGGCGCTATTCGCGATTTTAATCTGATCTATAATCCGCAAAAATATAGGGCTCGCTTACAGTGGTTGAATGCACAATCTGTCATGTCTTGGATTAGCGATGCCAGCCATGTTTTAATTTTTAATCATACAAAATTGCTCGATATAGTCATTAATATGGAGCAATACTCATTAAAAGGGTTTGAAACCTTATTGGTGACAAATAATTGTCAGCCGTTGCAATTTACGACGTCACAACAATTGAATCGTGATTTTTGTATTATTGAATTGTTTATTAAGTGACTTGATTAATTACACGAATTTGGCGTTTTTATTAGTAGCAACTTACTCTAATTATGTGTGATTGGAGAGGTATTTATCTGGTAAATTCTGCTATTGGCGTAAATATGATAACAAAATCATATTATGACTAATTATGGCTTTATTCCTATTGTTATTTTTAACAGAATTCATAGTCTTTAGCATTACTAATAATAATAGTTGTTGTATATATTCTATAGGAAATATGAAACATGAGAATGAAAGCACTTGTTGCGATAGCGGTTTCTGCTGTCGTTTTAACTGGCTGTAAAAATTTAGACCAAGGGATGTTAACTAACTCAGGCATGCAATTATTTCAAGCAGCTACATTGTCAGATTCTGATGTTAAACAACTTAGTGATCAGTCATGTAAAGAAATGGATGCACAAAACAAAATTGCACCAGCTTCAAGTAAGTACGCTAAGCGTTTAGATAAAATTGCTAAAGCATTAGGTAATGAAGTTGATGGCGTTCCAGTAAATTATAAAGTTTATCAAACTGAAGATGTGAATGCATGGGCAATGGCTAACGGCTGTGTGCGTGTTTACAGTGGTCTGATGGATGTGATGAACGATAACGAAGTTGAAGGCGTTCTGGGCCATGAAATGGGCCACGTAGCATTAGGTCACACACGTAAAGCGATGCAAGTAGCTTATGCAACTGTTGCTGCACGTACCGCAGCTGCTTCAGCGGGTGGCGTAGTTGAACAACTGAGCGCATCTCAAGTTGCTGCTTTAGGTGAGAAACTGGTTAATTCTCAGTTCTCTCAACACCAAGAAAGCCAAGCAGATGATTTCTCTTATGATTTGTTGAAAAAGCGTGGTGTTAGCACTAACGGTTTAGTGACGGGTTTTGAGAAATTAGCAAAAATGGGTAGCAATGAAACAAGTATGTTTGATTCTCACCCACCATCAACAGAACGTGCACAAAATATCCGTGACCGTATCGCTGCTGATAAAAAATAGTATTTAATTATTCAGTTATACCTCAAGGTGCATAGCTGCTGATTCTATATCAGTGACATGCGCCTTGAATTATTTAGTGTCTATTTATCGAAGGAATAGATTTTTTATACATATTATCTGATTGGCTCCCTCCTATTTTTCCTCTAAATGAATAAATCAGAACTTACCCAGTTGTACTCTGCCGGGCAGCTATCTATCTTATTTAAAATGATGACTCTGAATTGCTGATTTAGCATCGATATTGCGCCTTCGTGACTGACCATTAATTTTTAGGACGTCACTATGCGAAAGCGATCGCAAGGAAAAATGATGAAAAAAGTACAGCGAGTTTCTCTATTAGCTAAAACAATGGGAATGCTGTTGTCGGGGACCTGCCGTCTATTGACTGGGGTACGTACCCGTTGGGTTGGGTGTCAGCCTACAATGGCTTCTCGAATTTATTATGCAAATCACTCAAGTCACCTTGACGGATTGGTTATTTGGTCAGGATTACCGCCACTTATGCGTCACTTTGTTCATCCCGTTGCTGCTAAAGATTATTGGGATAAAACTCCGTTTCGTCGTTATCTGGTGAATAAGGTTTTTCGTGCTGTTTTGATTGATAGAAAAGGGGACAAACCCGCAACAGGGAATGTGCTAGAGCCATTGGAAGCTGTATTAGAATCGCAACATTCGTTAATTTTATTTCCAGAGGGAACTCGCGGTGATGGCGACGCGTTAAGCGAATTTAAAAGTGGCATTTATCATCTAGCTAAAAAATACCCTCATGTTGAGGTGGTACCTGTGTATTTAGAAAATTTAAATCGAGTATTGCCTAAAGGGTCTAAACTCGTTGTGCCCGTTATTTGCTCTGCGACAGTGGGTCAACCATTGGCACCATTAATGGAAGATGAAAGTAAATCAGATTTTTTGCTGCGTGCCAAAAAAGCCCTTGAGGAATTAATGCCATGAGCCTGTGGGATAGCGAATTATCATTATTATTATCAGGCGTATTTGGCGTACTGATTGTGGCGAGTATCATTGGTGGAATATTGGCTTACCGCTATTCGGGGGAGAGAAGCAACCCAACCATCGATAATTTAAATGCACGAATTCGAGCATGGTGGGTGATGTGTATTATTTGTGTTCTCGCCGTTGTGCTCGGTAATATTGGCGTTGTGGTTTTATTTGCGTTGATTTCATTTTTTGCATTACGTGAATTTATTACCTTAACTCCTACCAGACGTAGTGACCATGAAGCACTATTTTGGTGTTTCTTTGTCTTTATTCCTCTGCAATATGTATTAGTTGGGATTGAATGGTACGGATTATTTTCTATTTTCATTCCGGTCTTCGTATTCTTATTTTTACCGACCCGAATTGCATTGGCTGGGGATACTTTTCATTTTCTTGAGCGTACTGCAAAGATCCAGTGGGGAATGTTGGTAACAGTTTTCTGTTTAAGTCATGTGCCTGCATTATTGATGCTGAATATTCAAGGCTACGAAGGTGAGACGGTTAAATTATTACTCTTTCTTATTGTCGTAACTCAAATTTCAGATGTACTACAGTATGTCTTTGGCAAATTGTTTGGCAAACATCCTATCGTGCCAAAACTGAGTCCAAATAAGACGATAGAAGGTTTCTTGGGTGGGATACTGTCCTCGGTTGCTATTGGTATTTGTTTATATTGGGTGACCCCATTTAGTTGGTGGGTTGCCGGGCTGATGTCTTTAGCGATTACATTGATGGGATTTGTTGGCGGGTTATGTATGTCAGCAATTAAGCGTGATAGTGGTATTAAAGATTTTGGCGCAATTATTGAAGGGCATGGCGGAATGTTAGATAGAATTGATTCTCTGTGTTTTGCTGCGCCGGTATTTTTCCATTTGACTCGTTACTTTTATACTTAATTCATCATGATGATGATTTTATTTGAAAAGCACCGTTAAGGTGCTTTTTTGTTTGATGGATACAGCGCTAGATTAAGTTCGATGTTATCATTGTCACTTAATTTTTGTTTCGAACTAAGGCGACAATCGGTATATTGAACCCGCGTTTTAAGGGGATTGTTTTAACGCATTATTTTCCAAGTCATGGGTTCATGAGCTAGTATTATGTTATTGAATACATAATTTTGTCTGTTTGTCGGGATATCTTCGCTTGCTGTTTATATGTACTTTGAATTATTTTGAGTATAAAGCTGAAAATCTTGATTGAAAGCAGATGCATAATCCTGTCTTTACCGTATTATGTCAGTAGGTGAATCAATTCAGCTTTGGCGATTTACAATAGGATTAAGTTTAGAATAACTGAGTAAGTCGTATCCTTTTTATAGATTTGCAATTTATATTCATTAATCAGAGGTCATCATGGTCAAACAGATTAAAAGAATCGGGGTTTTAACGAGTGGTGGTGATGCACCAGGTATGAACGCTGCAATTCGTGGTGTTGTACGTGCTGCACTAGGTGAAGGCTTAGAAGTCATGGGTATTTACGATGGATACCTAGGCTTATATGAAAACCGTATGAAGCAATTAGACCGATACAGTGTGTCGGATATGATTAACCGCGGTGGTACTTTCTTAGGATCTGCTCGTTTCCCGCAATTCCGTGATGAAAAAGTTCGCGCCATTGCCGTTGATAACTTGAAGAAAAATCATATTGATGCGCTGGTGGTTATTGGTGGTGATGGTTCTTATTTAGGAGCTAAAGCACTAACAGAAGCAGGTTTTCCATGTGTAGGTTTGCCGGGCACTATTGATAACGATGTGGCGGGAACAGACTATACCATTGGTTATTTCACGGCATTAGAAACGGTTGTTGAAGCGATTGACCGTTTGCGTGATACCTCAACTTCTCACAAACGTATTTCAATCGTTGAAGTGATGGGGCGTTATTGTGGTGATTTGACCCTATCTGCGGCAATTGCGGGTGGCTGTGAGTTCTTAGTTTTGCCAGAGCAAGAAATGGCGTTTGATCGTGAAGAGCTGCTGTCAGAAATTAAACGCGGTATTGAAAAAGGTAAACGCCACGCCATTGTTGCGATTACTGAGCATGTTTGTGATGTTGCAGAATTGGCAAGATATATTGAAGAGCAAACCCGCCATGAAACCCGTGCTACCGTGTTAGGCCACATTCAACGCGGTGGTTCGCCGGTTGCTTATGACCGTATATTGGCTTCGCGTATGGGGGCTTATTCAATCCAATTGCTACTTGAAGGCTATGGTGGCCGTTGTGTCGGTATCCAAAATGAAAAATTAATTCACCATGATATTATTGATGCCGTTATGAACATGAAACGCGTCTTTAAGAAAGATTGGTTCGATACAGCGAAAAAACTGTACTAATTTTTGCCTCTGTTATTGCAAATCAGTTTTATGTACTTCGAGCTATAGCATTGTTGGCTTCATACGCCGCCTTGCTGTAGTTCGAATGTTTTAGTCTATCTTCAAATCATTTTTATATTCATATCGCTCTTCGGTTCAAACTTATTTGCCTCCTTTATGTGTTCATATATTCCCCAAATGCATAAGTTTAACTTTTTAATTATTTCCCGTTATCGATACTATCTGTCAGCCTGACCTTGTAATTAATTCGATGAGGGATGGCACAATGGTACATTTATGGCAGATGAAAAAATTTCAATTAACCACCGCATTACTATTCATACTCACCGCAATGGTTTTGGCAACAAGTGCATGGGCGAAGGATATTCAGTTATTAAATGTGTCATATGATCCGACGCGAGAGTTTTATCAGCAATATAATCAAGCCTTTAGTGAATACTGGAAAGCAAAAACTGGCGATACAGTTACTGTGCGCCAATCTCATGGTGGTTCCGGTAAACAAGCAACTTCAGTGATTAATGGGTTAGAAGCTGATGTGGTCACATTAGCATTAGCTTATGACGTAGATGCTATCGCTAAGAGTGGCCGAATAGAACGAGATTGGAGAAGTAAGTTAAGCGATAATTCAGCACCTTACACTTCAACAATTGTATTTCTAGTACGTAAAGGTAACCCTAAAAATATCCGCGATTGGGATGATTTAATTCGTAAAGATGTTTCTGTCGTGACGCCAAATCCGAAAACATCAGGGGGTGCACGTTGGAATTATTTAGCCGCTTGGGGTTATGCATTAGATAAAAATAACCAAGACACTGAAAAAACAAAACAGTTTGTGAAAGAGCTTTATCAAAATGTGGAAGTTCTCGACTCAGGAGCTCGTGGTGCGACGAATAGCTTTGTTGAGCGTGGTATCGGCGATGTTTTAATTGCTTGGGAAAATGAAGCGTTGTTAGCAACGAGTCAGTTAGATACGAAAGATGAATTTGAAATTGTGACTCCAAGTATTTCAATTTTAGCGGAGCCATCAGTAGCAATAGTGGATAAAACGGTCGATAAACGTGATCACCGAGAGGTCGCAAAAGCCTATCTTAAATACTTATATTCAGCAGACGGGCAAGAAATTGCGGCTAAAAACTTTTATCGACCGCGTAATCCAGCCATTGCGGCAAAGTATCAACATCAATTCCCACAGCTAGCATTGCTGACTATTGATAAAAACTTTGGTGGTTGGACAGAAGCCCAGAAAACGCATTTTGCGAATGGGGGAGTGTTTGACGATATTATTCGTCGTTAATCTCGAATACTCGTCATACTTCGAGTTACAGCGTTGTTGGCTTCATTCGCTAACTTTAGTCACATACTTATGTATGCTCCTAAAGGTTAGCTCACTAGCCGCCTAGCTGTAATTCGAATTATTTAGAGTATTACTGAGTTTTGTTTAGAGTATTTGTTGGTTGGATAGCGCCTCACCGGAGAGGGATCGGTTGGGCGCTGTTTTACGAATTTATTGCCTGTTAATGAGATTAACTACCTCGATAAGTCGAATATCCATATTGGCTTAGTAATAATGGAATATGGTAGTGCTGCTCAGGATCGCTAATATTAAATTCAACTGGAATTTCTGGGAAAAAGCTACTTTGATTATTGTCAGCAAAATATTTTCCTGTTTTGAACGTGACTCTATAATCGCCGATTTCAGTTTTTACATTATCAGGCCATAATTTTTTTACTCGGCCATCTTGATCTGTTTTTTCAGAATTTAGAATTTTCCAATTATTAGCTTGTTTCTGTTCTAACGTAACTTCAACACCGGGGGCTGGTTTCCCTGTTTGTTGGTTTAATATGTGAACGCTTAAGCTATCTGCTGCTAGGGCGAGAGCGGGAACAGTGACGGCTGATAATATAATGGCAGAGAGTAGATGTTTTTTAAAATTCATGTTGATATGTCCTTTTATAATAACTGTTTGATAATGCATTCGATTTGCATTTATTCTATAAAAGGATTTATAAAATAGCCTGACAGCTCTATTACAATTTAGTCATGTTATTTTTAAAATCTAATAAATATAAAAGTCACACCAGAATATACAGACTGTAGTGTGACTTCGTGATTACTTTAAATTAGGCCGTGGCATAATTATTTTTTATTGCCAAGTGTATTTCACACCTAACTGTCCGAGATAGAAAGTTTGACGGTTATTGCTACCAGACGTGATACCTGCATTTTTTGGATTTTCCCAAGTACTTGGCTCAACCGCAAATCCGCCCCACAGTGTGAGTTTTGGTGTTAGGTTATAGAATACTTGAGTTCCTACGCGGTAACCGTCTTTTACTTTTTGTGTTGTGCGTTGGTTACTGTCGTAGTTGTGCTCATTTAAGTAGTAGCGGAAATAAGGCATTACACTCCAATCTTGATTGAGGGTAATTGGAAAGTAACCACGAATTTGGTTTTGTTCCCATGTCTTATTAAAGTCTTTATCCCAAGTCCAGTCGGTATACATATATAATTTAGCTGTTGCTGAATCATTTACTTTATACACTATACCGTGCTCAGATTCCCATTCGTAGCTGTTTGCGGCATGAAAATTGTCATAATGATAGAATGCATCCCAGAAGTTAAAGGCCCATTTATCATTAAAATTATAAGTACCGCTAGGCATTAGCCAAAAGAGTGTATTTGATGGACGCGCTTGAGTTCCAGGTGCAGAGTCATTGGATTCTTTACGGTAAGTCACGTTAAGATTAAATTGCCCAAGGTCACTTGAATACATTTTGCGTGTTGCCCCAATTTGGGTACGGTTACGAATAAATGAATCTTTCGACGTTGAAAAATTATGGTTGTAGCTTCTCAATGATTCTTTATGTTCAAGGAAGAAACTCCATTTAGATTCAGGATTGGATAAAAATAGTTGTCCAATCATGGTGGTTTTATCATAAACCTTACGATCTTTAGAGTTGTGGTGGCCTTCGAATTTTTCTAATTCCATATAGACGTTAGACGAAATACGCCAGTAGTCATTATTGACTTGGTCCGCAGCAAAAGCAGATGTCGCAAGCCCAGTAGCAGTGAGGAAAAGTAAACCATTCAGTGAAGTTTTCATAATAACCCTTTAATTTTAATTACTTATATACATTTATTTTTATGAGACATCTTTTTTAAGGATGTCAGAACCAGTCCTTTATACCGGTTGAGGTATAAAGGCTGATTAATGCTTATTTTTATGAGTACGTATTATTAATGTAGAGCGTTGAAGAATTACTGGGCGGTGTTGTATGTTTCACCGTGGCCATAAGGGAACAATATTTTGTCGCTTTTAGGGTTTTTGATATTAACCGGAAGCAATCCTTTTGGTGGATTGAGTGGTTGTGCGTTGTTATCAGCAAATAAAGTGCGTAAGCCGCTGCGAATATTAGTTTCCAGTGAGTTACGATTGTTATTCGTGACATCAAAACCTGTAATACCATAGATGGCAATATTGGCTTTTACGTCGTTCAAATAAGCAATGTCATACGGATTGCGTGATGAAATAACCACTAATGGTGTTTTACTCGCATTCGCTTCGTCAATAATGAGTTGCGCATTTGCGGGTGTATCTTTGAGGTTATAAGTCGTCAGTAGGATTAAATCTTGGCCTTTGACTAATTTTTTTACATCACTTTTAGTCAGCGTGTTTTCGTTCAGTTTTACAACGAGTTCACTACTTTGAATATTGACGTTAGTTTCGTTAGCAATATCGTTTAGATGTTTCTGAATTAATGTATTACGTGGGCTTTCATCTGAAATAACTAAAATATTATTTTGTGATTTCAATTGGTAAGGCAGTACTTTTTCATTTTTAATCAGTGTAACCGCTTGCTCCGAAACCATATTTTCGAGATCTTTATGACTTTTTGAGGCAACAACTTGTTGTGCGGTATTTAAATCAATAGGCTGAGCCGTAATTTCTTGCTGAAGTTTTTTCAATACCACTCGTTTTGCCGATTCATCAATGCGTTTTTTCAGCTCAGGATTTTTTTCAGCTTGTTCTTCTAGGTGGCGATACATGTTATCAAGGCGTGTTACCGCTGCGCTATCCCACATTTTTATTGGCATAAGGACAATATCAGAGCCAGCAAGCAAAGAGGTTTCGACAGCCCAGTTCATATCAAAATTATCGGCAATGGCACCCATATCCATGGCATCGGTAACAATCAAACCATCGTATTTGAGTTCTTCGCGTAAAATATCATGCAAAATAGGTTTTGAAAGCGTGGCGGGCGTGCCGACTTCTTTACCGGTAAGTGTTTTGATTTTATGGTTATCAAGGGCTGGAACAATAATATGCGCAGTCATGACCGCATCAGCACCATGGGCCAAAGCATATTTAAATGGTGGTAACTCGGTTGAACGCCAGGTTTTTGCATCAGAGTTGACAACCGGTAAGTCAACATGTGAGTCGGAAGAGACATTTCCATGTCCTGGGAAATGTTTTAATGACGTCAATAAATTGTATTTATGAATACCTTTGATGTAATTGACTGATAGCTGTTCCACTAAAGATTTGTTATCGGAATATGAACGTACGCCAATAACAGGATTATTTTGGTTGTTATTTACATCAACAACTGGGCCGAAGTTGATATTGAAGCCTAGACTTGACAGCTCGTATCCGTGGATCATACCGGTTAACTCTGCCAGTGCGGGGTTACGTGTTGCGCCTAGCGCCATATTACCGGGCATTTCAGTTCCAACGCGAAGGCGTGTGACATAGCCCCCTTCTTGGTCAGTACCAATGAATAACGGAAGGTTACTACGAGAAGATTGGAGCTTATTGATTAAATCGACCGTCTGTGGCGTATCAATGAGATTTTCACGAAATAGGATTACTGATCCTAAATGGTACTGATTGATAACATTAGATACTTCATCATTCATTGCTAGGAATGGTACGGGTTCACCATTCTTATCTTTATTCCAATATCTGAAATCTAACATGAATAGTTGGCCAATTTTTTCAGCCTCAGACATGTTTTTCACAATTTCTTCAGCTGATTTTTGTTTATCTTTCCATAAATCATCCAACTGTGCTTGCGTCATCGGTTCTGCTATCGACATCGCACTAAAAATACAGGCAGAAAGTAAGGCGAGTTTTTTCATTTTATTATTCCTTAGTTATTTTTCGATGGATAATAAGTAGCCGCTATTATTTATGATGTGAGATAAATCACAGTTAAAGTTATTCTCAAATTGAGATTTATAAGAATAGAACCTAGTCTGATGAATTATGATGACTTAATTATTTGATTGATTTATATGATAATTATATAAGTGAATAATTGATTTATATATGGAATAATTTCACTTTGGAATTATCTTATTATGTGATCTCCGCTGAATAAATAGTTGAATAAATTATTCGTCTAATTAAAGGATTAAACTTTTGTTTTTATACTGCTGAAATAACTAAGAGTGATTTTTGTGTCATATAAAACAGATGAAAATAGTGATAAATACGAAAGTCACATTTAGTGGCCATGTGACTTGTTTTTTATCTTAAATTAAGAAAATGATAAATCATTTATTTATTGCCATTGATATTGCACACCGAGTTGGCTGAGGTAATAGGTTTGTTTATTATTATTTCCTGAGGTTATTTTATTATATTTCGCATATTGCCAATTTGTGGGTTCAATGGCAAAACCACTCCATAGTATTAATTTAGGTGTGATGTTGTATTCGATTTTTGCACCTAATCGATAACCCTTTTTGATTTTTTGAGTGAGAACTTGCGTACTGTTATAGGCATGCTCGCTTAAGTAGTAGCGAAAATAAGGAAAAATACGCCAATTTTGATTAATGGTAATTGGAAGTTCGCCGCGAATTTGGTCTTGTGAAAAAGTATTTGTGAAACCGCTCGCCCAAACTCTGTCATGGTATAACGAGAGTATTCCCCTTATTTTAGGAGCGTATTGATAAACAATACTATATTGGGCTTCCCATTCGTGATTATTTGAACGGTGATAATTACTGTAATAATAAAAAGCAGTCCAAAAATCCAAAGACCATTTTTCATTAAATTGATAACTTGCTGCTGGCATCAACCAATATAAGCTATGAGAGTAATGAGCTAAGGTATTTGGGGAGGAATCATTAGATTCTTTTCGATAAGTGAAATTGAGGCTAAGTTGTGACGTCTCATTTTGGACTAATTGATATGTGCTACCGAATTGTGTGCGGTTACGAATATAAGATCCTCGAGACATTGAAAAATTGCGGCCGTAATTTCTAAGGGACTCTCGGTGTTCAAGTGCGAATCGCCAATTAGATTCAGGATTTCTAAGGTTTAACTCACCAATCATACTGACTTTATCGAAAACTTTATTCTTAAAGGCGTCTCGTTGTCCTTGGTATTCTTCAATCTCGATATAGGTATCGGTGTTTATTCGCCAAAAATCGTTATTCAATTGAGAGATAGTGATGGGGGGAAAGAGGGTAATGATAGCTAAAATGAGACTCTTTATATATTTCATAATCATCCTTGTTAAAATACTGAGTTAATCATCATTGATTGTTATTAAAGGTTGTCTGTGTTGAATGTTTTCAACATCGATTTAATGTTAAGCCTTAAATGATGTCCACAATTCTTGTCTATAGGTAGAACAGGAATAATTTAGGAAATAATAGAAATTAAAAACAACTATATTGGTGAATTAAAATTAAATTTTGCTAGGAATAGAGGATAAGAATAGAGAATAATTTACATCTAATTATTTTCATTTTTGTGATAAGGATTGGTATTTTATTTATGAGTATCTTTGACTGTTTTTTATTTTAATTATTTGATTTTACTTAATATTAGATTGAAATAGATAATAATTAGGTTGGTTTTTAATGGTATTAATTAAACAATTAACCGCCATGACTGACGGCTAATTGTTGATGCGTGTTATCTAAGCAATTATTTTGCTTTTTTTGCTTCAGCGGCTGCTTTGACAATCACGGCGAAAGCATCTGCTTTCAATGATGCGCCACCGACTAAAGCGCCATCGATATCAGGCTGAGTGAATAGCTCAGCAGCGTTACTTGCATTAACTGAACCACCATATTGAATGATGACTTGTTCTGCAACTGCCGCATCTTTTTTCGCAATATGAGTACGAATAAATTTATGGATAGCTTGAGCTTGTGCTGGGGTTGCTGATTTACCTGTACCGATAGCCCAGATTGGTTCATAAGCGATAACTGCACCTTGGAATGCTTCAGCACCTAATAAATTTAGGACAGCATCGATTTGGCGAGAACAAACTTCTTCAGTTTTGCCTGCTTCGTTTTCAGCTTCAGTTTCACCGATACACAGCACAGGAATCAAACCTTGTTCTTTTAATACCGCGAATTTTTTAGCAACGAATTCATCGCTTTCATTATGGTAGGTACGACGTTCGGAGTGACCAATAATGATATATTTAGCACCAATATCTTTAAGCATTTCAGCTGACGTTTCGCCAGTAAATGCACCTGATAAGTTCACATCTACGTTTTGTGCACCTAATACAATACGGCTACCAGCAACGGCGTGTTTTGCTTGGTTTAAGTAGATAGTTGGTGGTGCAATTGCTACATCACAACCATCAACACTGCTAAGTTCTTTGCGCAGGCCTGCGATTAGATCAATGACCATTTGGGTGCTGCCGTTTAGTTTCCAGTTACCCATTACTAAAGGATGTCGCATGTTGTTTCCTCCAACCTGAGATTTAAATGATTAATCAGTAAGTTATATATTATGCAGTTGTTGTTTTTCGCATAATAAGACAAATTTTTTCACCATCACTGCATATCCTAACTTATTTAAGATATCTGATTGTTAGATAATGATAGTAATCAGATATTTCTAAGTAAGATAATTATAGGCATTATAAAAACAATACTTAGGAATAGCTTTGCTTTTCATCATGCATGTCCTAAGCATTGTGATCATTATCAGTTTAGGGTGCTTGTTGCTCTAGCTTAATCGGTTCAACAGCAAAAGTAAGCACATTATTATCACTTTTTACTAAAATATAGCGCAAAGTGCCCAATCTGGCTTCTTCAGCTCGATTTGGGTTTTTATCGGTCATGAATTTAGTGAGTGCAGCGGTTAATTCAGGTGCTTTATCCAAAGAAGCATTAGGATCAAATTGATTAATAAAGGCAATAATATAGCGTTCCATCAGCTGCTGGCTTTCTTGGGATTCTTTTTCGTTAGAGCTTGGGAGCAGGGTGATTTGTAGGCTCTTTATTTTTTCACTACCCCGCTCTAAAACAGCAGATGAATATATTTGTTGGTTAATACGGGATGCTGCACGAATATAGGGTGCTGAAATATCCTGACTCGCAATTACTTTATATTCATGTAGATACAAATCTGGATTATGTTGATTAAACTGAGTACGCAGCTGAGGGATTGTGAGATCAAATGAAGGCGCATCAGGTGCTAAATAAGCCACTTCAAAGTCAGTGTCCGGTAAGGTGGGAACTTTTTGGGCTAATGCCGTTTGGGACAAACTAAGTGCATAAATAGCGATGATAATTTGAATTGAACGAAATATCGGTTGCGTCATTTTTCTTCACTCATTCTTTGGATGCTCTTATTGTATCAGGATTAGGTGCAATGACATCATTATTGGTTTTTTTCATTTTAAGGTTATACGAGTTATTGCCCATATTTTAGATAAAATATCCGCTTCCTCAGTTTGAAGTATTTAAAACAGGTAAAGAAGCGGTAAAATCATATTATTATTTTGAGTTTTAAAGTTTACCAATATTGCTCGCTAGAAATATGACCTGGTTTGCGGCGTAAATGTTTAACCATTCCATGGCTATTTTTCAGCATATCGCGCGTATCTCGTACCATTTCAGGATTACCACACAACATCACATGGCAGGTATCAGGACTTAGTGGTATACCGACAGCCTCTTCAAGCGCATGATTTTCGATTAATGTAGGTACTCGACCCTGTAATGAGCCTTCGGCATGTTCACGACTGACAACGGTGACGATTTGCAGTTTCCCTTGATATTGCTGTTCTAGCTTCTTCATCAGTGGCAAATAGCTAAGATCTCTGTGGTAGCGAACTGCATGAAGTAACACTATGTTTTTAAAACGTTCTAGTCCTTTGCCTTCTTGTAATATCGAAAGAAATGGCCCGATTGCCGTCCCTGTAGATAGCATCCAGAGGTTTTGACATTCAGGTATTTCATCTAAGACAAAAAATCCTGTTGCTTCATCGGTTATTTGTAATTCGTCACCAGGTTGTAGTTGTGCAAGTTTTGGACTCAATTTTCCATTGGGAACAATAACAAAATAGAACTCGAGTTGATTATCACTCGGTGCATTGACGTAAGAATATGCACGCTGAATACGTTCTCCATCAATTTCAAGTGCGAGCTTGGCATATTGTCCTGCAGTAAACGGTTTAATTGGTGCATTGATCACCAAACTAAATAATGATTCTGTCCAAAACTTTGCTTCTACAACATTCCCAGTAACCCAATTAGCCATAAATATGTACCTTTTGTTATTTCTATAGCGATGTGCTTATTAGGATTTAATACTAGAACAGATCATTATTTGTTCTTATCGATAATGTGGTTCAGTGATTTATTCTTAGAAATAGAGAGTTGGCAATGTCAATGTACACTTATGTTGACATAAGCGGCGAATGTGGCTGCCATTCATAGATAAACTAAAATGATGTACTGGCTCGAAAAAATATTATTTTTTGTTATCTTAGTCACATTAGAACAAGGTTTATGTTTCATTGCTTTTTATGCCAACTTTGAAACAAGAATTTATTATTCAGTATTTAATTTTTAAACTCCGCCCTGTGTTATTAAATTTTAATAATGCAGAGCTTGTGTGTGCATAGAATTGACTATTTTTTTGAGAAGAAAATGAGAAAACTGGAACATTTTAATCTGTTGTTGATGCTAATTGCTTTAGCTGCTGTCGGGCAGATGACTCAAACTATTTATGTCCCTGTTATAGCTGAGATAGCAGTTTATTTTAATGAACCTTCGGGTGCTGTGCAGCAAGTTATGGCTGCGTATTTATTTTCTTATGGCTTTTCACAGCTATTATATGGACCACTTTCAGATCAGATTGGTCGCAAACCCGTAATTTTAGCAGGATTGACCATTTTTCTGTTATCAACAGTTATCGCAGTTTTCTCACCAACACTTGAGGTGTTGACTATTGCCAGTGGCTTACAAGGGCTAGGTACGGGAGTGGCTGGCGTTATGGCAAGAACCATGCCTCGTGATCTGTATAAAGGTACTGCATTGCGTTATGCCAATAGCTTATTAAATATGGGCATACTGGTCAGCCCGTTATTAGCCCCTATGTTTGGTGGAATATTGGCGCATTTTTGGGGATGGCATGCTTGCTATATCTTCCTGTTTATCTTAGGTGCATCAGTGCTATTAAGTATGTATCACTGGTTACCAGAAACGCGCCCAGTTTCCCCTGAAAAACGTAAAATGGTCGCGTCATATGTTCAGTTGCTTTCTAATGGTCCATTTTTGTCCTATTTAGCGATGTTAATTGGTGCATTAGCCGGAATTGCGGTCTTTGAAGCCAGTAGCGGTGTTTTAATGGGCGGCGTTTTAGGGCTTAGCAGTATTACTGTGAGTATTTTATTTATTTTACCAATTCCAGCTGCCTTTTTTGGTGCTTGGTATGCAGGACGTGAAGGTAAAAGCTTTTATTCACTAATGTGGCATTCCGTTATTATTTGCTTATTAGCTGGCATATTAATGTGGATACCAAGCTGGTTCGGTGTGATGAACACTTGGACATTGCTAATACCTGCCGCCATCTTTTTCTTTGGTGCGGGTATGCTATTTCCGCTTGCGACTACTGGCGCAATGGAGCCTTTCCCTTATCTTGCTGGGGCGGCAGGTGCTTTAGTCGGTGGTTTGCAAAATGTGGGCTCAGGTATAGCAACATGGATTTCATCCCATATGCCACAAAATGGCCAATTTAGCTTAGGCTTATTAATGTTTTTGATGTCAATCATGGTGTTACTGTGTTGGTTGCCTTTGGCTCATAAAATGAACCAAACCGAAAGTACAGTTTAGCTTTTAAATACAGGCGGTATGGTTACCGCCTGATGACTTTTATACTATTAGAAGTGGAGAAGAGACCGCTGATGACACTATTGGCATATACGCTTTATTGCCCATTATCGTTTGACTATCGGTTTTATCCATTGTGCTAAATAACTCCGGCTGATTTTCAATTTTGTTGAAAACGACGGGATGGTTATAGTCTAAGAATTCCATGTTTTCACTGATTATTGACGTATAATTTTGAGAGAGTGTGATGGAGAATGGTTCAACTCTATCTTGTAAGTGCCCATCAATATAAATCTTTATTTTATTTATTTTTAGTGCAGGTGTACTGTCGATAGTACCAATAATGGATAGCTTATTGCCTTTTCGTGTGATCTGCCATTGTTCTAAAGGGTTCTGTTCTTGTTGTTTTCCTTGTTTATCTTTCACTGTAAGAGTGACCCAATAATTACAGATATTTTCAGGTAATTGTAATGCTGTGATATCAACAGTTTGATTAATGTGTACATCCGAAAGTAATGGAACATTTGATTCAGTATAGTAATCCTGAGGTACTATATTATTGTTTTCCAGTAATTTCGTATGATTGATTGGTGAAAATATCTGAGTAGTTCGGACTTGGGTAGATTCACCTAACGGGTCGTGTAATGAAAAATATTGTTGATGTCGTTGCCCATTTTCAATCCAAGCAGCACAGATTGCACTATTTTCAGTGAGCCGGTGTAGGTTTATTTTTCCTGTTTTCAAATCAATTAAATCAGGGGCGGTAGCAGACCAAAATAACTGACTGCCACTCCAATACTTATCGAGAACTAATTGTTCTAGAGGCGAATTGTTCTTCCATTTGCTAAAGAGGCGGTTTGCTAGGGAATTTGAATTCTTATAAGTATAAATTGATTCACCAATTTGTTTATTTTTACCAATTTTGGCAATTTCGATTTTTACGAGTTCTCCTTTATCTGGAATATTTAAATTAATCGTTTCTATATATGGGATCGCTTGCAAACTTTCTGTCAGTAAACCTTGCTTTGTGGCGTATGTGACGGTCAAGGCATAGGGTGTATGGTGATGATATGGGCGACCTTCGCCTGTTTTCAGGTTGTGATATTCAGCAGGTAGGTTGCCAATTGTGCGTAATGGCTTGATTGTACTGTAAGGGTGAGGTTGATTATCAGGAGTTGTTATAATCAATGCTTGTATCCAATAAACAGGGACATCTCGTTGATGAGCGAGCTCATAATGCCGTGTATTAGGATAAATGCTAGAAAAATTATCATGAGTAAGGGTAACCCACTTTTGTTTTTTTTCTGACCAGTTTTGATAATAACCTTCTCCAGCAAAATTATTATCTTCAATATCGTGATCGATAATGTTGTTAGGCTGCCAACGTAGTTTTTTTCTTAAAAATTGTTGAATGCGCTGAGTAAAAAAATCAGAGTGTGGAGTAAAGGCATTAAAATGGTCATATCCTTGATTCTGTAAGAAAGGATATAAAGCTGGCATGACCTCCTTGCTTTCTTTACTGTGCAGCTCAGTATATCGATAGGTAATATAGGATTGAGTTTGCTGATCATAGCCAATATTTTGGCCATTTGTTTTACCATCAAATGGATAAAAAGCTTTAGGGTCAGTGGTATGGTATAAACCAAACCCGTGTCCGTACAACTCATGCCACATTACATCTGAACGGGCAATACCAGCACCTTGATTCTCCCAAGCTAGGCCAAGTAAGTTAATGGTATTTGTCGGAGTCAGTGCATAGTAATTAAAGTCACTATCAAGGCCATTGACACTGATGCTCTTATGGCTTCGGTGAAAACCCCAAGAGATCTGTTCAGTACTATTATTATAAAATCCATTAACTCTATCATAGGCTGGCATGAACAGGGCTGAATGATGAGTGATAGCAGGGTCAAGTGGCATTGTTTGCGAAATTGTTGGGTAACTATACAGCGTGAATTTAGTTGTTGGTAATTTTGCTGCGGCTTCTATGCCCCAACTGAGTGGGGAATAGGCGTAAACACCGTGACCTTGCTGGTAAAGGCTATGGTGAGTAATACGAGAAGTCATTTCATTACTGACACTAATTTTAGGAGCAAAAAAACCATTCCTATCAGTATAAGGCATAGTTATTGGTGTATCACCAGCTATTAGTTGAATGCGAATATCGGGTTGTACCCAGTGACCTTTCAATGGTGCAGTATAACTATGTTTATGAACCTCTTTACTTTCCACTGAGGGTATATTTGGTATGGAAGGTAATTTCTGTGGCAGTTTGTCTGGACCTGTTAAGCGAATTCGGCCAAGTTCCATATCATTTTTGTCAATTACAATAGCGGTTAAATTAGGTGCGCTTGCAGAGGATTGGCTAGTAATGTCTACCTTTAATAAGGCCCATCGGTTAGCGGTTAGTACAAAATAAGGTGTATCAGGGCTTTGTAAATGAGTTTGAGCAAGTTGAATTGTTTGAATTTTCATATCATCAGGAACACTGTAATTTCGCTTTGCTGGTTCATGATAAATTGGATCTGGAATGGTAAATACTCGTTTACCGGGGTAGCTTACAATTGGCGGGCTGTCAGATTGAATGTGAATTGACATTGGCGCAGACTCTTGACCATTTTCTGTTATCGCAACAAAGTCGAATTGGTCAGAGCCAGAAAATGGCTCATCACTTTTGGGTTGATATTGCCACTCTCCTGTTCGGTTATTGAGTGTAACAATACCAAATTTCGGCGCTTCGAGTAGCCGATATTCAATAATATCCTTATGCGATGGTAACTTATCGGTGACAGCGCCTACGGTGAGCTTATTTGTCTCTGATTCTGTATTATTTGCTATGACAAATGGCAGGGTTTGATGCTGAATGCCAAAATTAAGATCTTCGATAGTCCTATTTAGGGGATCAGTAATGTATAATTTTTGCTCTTCCTCTTTCTTTCCATGATTATAACTCACTACTAATGAACTACTTTGTGCATGTGACTGTAGATAATTTTGTAAGCGTTCGACAAATTGCTCAGGGAGTGTTTCACGTAGGTGAGGTGTTCTAAATTCTGTTTTGATAAATTGTACTTGTTCTGCTTCTTGGCCTTTTAATACCAGTGAAAAATGAGTAATTTCATTTAAGTTTTCAGGTTTTAGATGAATAATATGTTTGGTATATCCATGTTCTTTTATTGATTTGAACTTATGTTTTTTATAATATTCTGATTTTATTTGTACATAATTTATTACTTTGTTTTTTTTGAGTTGCAGTTGAAGTATAGATAAATTATCTCCTTGAATCGTGATGTTATTATCTTTAAATTTAGCTGAAATATGCGTGTTGAATAAAGGCTCAATTTCTTGATTAACTTTATTTTCTATTTCACTGACTAATGATTGCCATGAATTGTGAGGCGAAAGTCTAATATCATTTAATGTAAATGGTTCCGAATGGCTATCTATTTTTAGAGATAATGAAAAATATTCGGCTTGAGTTACCATGTCTTCAGTTAAATGGAGAGAGCTAATTGCAGGTGAGGGTAATGAAATAACTTTCTGATAGCTAACCTCAGAAATAGAAGGCTCAGTAATAATAGGAATGCGCTCTTTTTGATACGGTACTTCTGTTAAATGGTGGTGAAGTGCTTGGCTGGATAGTTGCTCTGTATTACCGTTAATATCCCACATAAGTTGGAATTTGGGAATGTCTCCGTTATTGGTAATGATTATTTGAATAGGGTATTTTTTATTAGCCTCAAGATTATCTAACTTGAGAGTATTTAATTGTTGGTTTTTATCAATAGATGCGTCTTGATGATTAACTTTATATGACTGTAGTAAACCGGGGCTGTATTTTTCTAATGCAAGTGTTAGGAAACCATCACGTGGTGCAGTTATAGTCCCATCATAAACCCATTGAGTAGGTGTTTTACGTGGAGATAATAAAAGGTGAGCGTTATTTTGTAATGAGTTTGCAGGAATAACCGTTTTAAAAACAGGTGTTGTTGTGTTAGTCAGTGGGTCTAATTCATTAACTGTTAAGTGTAATCCATGTTTACTGTGAGCGGCAGTTGGGCTAGTGACTTGTTCTTGCTCATATTGCGTTGGTTGAATTTCTTGGATAAGTTCCTGTATAGCTTCGCTAGATGATATATCGTCATTATGATGAATCAAAACACCTCCACCCGTGAGCGCCATATAATGACGCGCGAGCTTAACTTGTTTGTCATTTGCATTTGAAGGTAGGATGACAATTTCATAGTGTCGATGCCACTGTCCGCTAGGTAGCAATGGGTCAGCCATTTGATTAGCGGCTCTAGAGTCACCTTCTAGCCAATCATGTGGTGAATTAAAGCTGTCGACAAAAAGTCCATGTTTAGATTTGAATTGAAATCCTGAAAGCTCGTCAATACTGACAGCACTGAGTAGATGAATTTTTTGGTTTCCACCGGGTATACGCTGTTTATCTGCTAACCAACTGAGTAGGTGAAAAGCGGTATTACCTGTTTCTGATTTTGTTGGGTCCTCTTTAATTAAAGCGTTTATGAGTGTGGAGTTATGACGGAGTACGGCGATACGACCCCTTCCTTTTTTGTAGTAACCAAGCTGCAAGTTATTCTGTTTCACTTCATTAGTAATGATTTCTTGTATCTTGGTATTATGTGAATGCCGAGTAGGAGGGTGAATTAAGTTCTCAGGAATATACTCATAACCATTCTCCGTATCCCAATAAAAGCGAAATTGAGGTACTGAGCCATCGGTAATTGTTGTAAATTTAATGGGATACTGTTCACCGGCATTAAGATTATTAAAATAGAGGCCATTAGTGATTTCCTCTGTGCTTAATTTTATTTTTTTATGATTGATCTCAATAGATAAATCACTGCTGTGTTTATCAACCATAAAGGAATACTTTCCATTCTTCGGAATGGTAATTATTCCTTCATATACCCATTTACTTTGTGTTGTCCTTGTTTTTAATAATGCGGCATTATCGGTTAAGTTAGAAACAGCGATGACTTGTCTAATAACGGGAGTCTTTTGGTCAAGGCTTGTCATATCATAAACTTGAACCTGTAAACCAAATTTTTGTTCTTTATTCCATTGAACAGATGAGGGGGAGCTTGGGTTATCCATAACCTATTTCTCTTTGTGTTTATTAATATGAGTGACATGAGATAGAACTGTATGGATATTTTAATTACTTATAATGAAACGTCTAATTTATTATTATACTAATAGCTATGATTACATTTATTAAATAATTAGTTGTAAGGTAATTTACTAGGAGAAACAATTAATCCTATCGTGAATAATAAAAGGCCATATAAATTATATGACCTTAGAGTGATTAGCTTAAAATATATTTAAGCGCGATCTTCCCATTCTTGCGCTCGAGCAACGGCTTTTTTCCAACCTTCATACTTCACATTGCGCTCTATAGTTTCAATGCCTGGCTTAAATTCACGCTCAATAGTTGCCTTGCTTTGCAGCTCATCTAAGCTGCTCCAAAAACCAACAGCTAAACCTGCAAGATAAGCTGCGCCTAAGGCCGTACTTTCGCGGACTTCAGGACGTTCTACCGTTGTACCTAAAATATCAGCTTGGAATTGCATTAAGAAGTTATTAGCAACTGCACCACCATCAACACGCAATGCTTTTAATCGTTCACCTGCATCTGCTTGCATGGCATCTAGCACATCGCGAGTTTGATAAGCGATAGATTCAAGAGTGGCACGAATAATATGATTGCGGTTAGCCCCACGACTTAATCCGAAAATTGCGCCACGGGCATATGGGTCCCAATAAGGTGCACCTAAACCTGTGAATGCAGGTACGACATAAACACCATTACTATCTTTTACTTTAGTTGCAAAATATTCAGAGTCGGTGGCTTCATCGATAAGTTTGAGCTCATCACGCAACCATTGAATTGATGCACCGCCCACGAATACAGCACCTTCAAGGGCATAATTTACTTCGCCTCGAGGACCGCAAGCTATTGTGGTGAGAAGGCCATGATTAGAGCGTACAGCGGTTTCTCCTGTGTTCATCAGTAAGAAACAGCCAGTACCATAGGTATTTTTAGCCATCCCTGGTTTCACACAGAGCTGACCATACAATGCGGCTTGTTGGTCACCAGCAATACCTGATATTGGGATACGTGTGCCGCCTTTACCTCCGATATTTGTTTGTCCATAAACTTCAGATGATGGACGAACTTCTGGCAACATAGCGCGTGGAATATTCAGTGCTTTTAAGATCTTGTCATCCCATTCCAAATTGCGGATATTGAATAACATAGTACGAGATGCGTTAGTGAAATCGGTAACGTGAACACGTCCTTGCGTCATTTTCCAGACTAACCAAGTGTCAACTGTACCAAACAGTAGTTCGCCTTTCTCTGCACGCTCTCTTGCGCCTTCTACGTTGTCGAGAATCCACTTAATTTTGGTGCCAGAGAAATAAGGGTCAACAACCAATCCTGTATTTTGGCGAATATACTCTTCTAAATCTTTATCATTTTGTTTTAAATGAGTACAAAAATCAGCGGTACGACGGCATTGCCATACAATGGCATTATAAACAGGTTTACCTGTTTCTTTTTCCCATACGATGGTGGTTTCACGTTGGTTGGTGATACCGATACTTGCGACTTCATCAGTACGAATATCTGCTTTAGCAAGCACTTCAACGAGTGTTGAGCTTTGTGATGCCCAAATTTCCATTGGGTCATGTTCGACCCAGCCTGGCTTAGGATAAATTTGAGTAAACTCACGTTGAGAGATACTAATAATATTTGCGTCGTGATCAAGCACTACAGCTCGTGAACTGGTTGTACCTTGATCAAGAGCGACAATATATTTTTTAACGATATTAGTTTCTGTTGTCATAATTTAAACCTGTTCCCGTAATAATTATACGTTTTTAGTTAATGGCTTTTTTTCTTCAATCTCTGATTCACAAACCATGCAAGGTAAGTGACGGCCAATTAATTTGCGGTATCCAAATGCGCCTAACAGTCCACCAACAATTGGAGCGGTCAGCGGTATCAGGAAGTAAGGAATTTCTCGTCCACCAGTTAGTGCAATATCACCCCATCCTGCAAGGTAAGCGACAACTTTAGGACCAAAGTCACGAGCAGGGTTAAGTGCGAATCCGGTTAGTGGGCCAAATGAACCGCCAATAACAGCGATTAAAATACCAATTAATAAAGGTGCTAATGGGCCACGAGGAACACCATTACCATCATCGGTCAGACCTAAAATCAGACAAACTAAAATAGCAGCAATGACAACCTCAATGAAGAATGCGTGGAGCTCACTAATTTGTGCTGCTGGATAGGTTGAGAATACCCCTGCTGTAAATAAGCTTTCTTGTGTACCACGAATAATATGGTGTACCTGATCATAATCAAAGAACACAGGTGAGTACATCGCATAAACCAGTGCTGCGGCGCAGAAACCACCTAGCATTTGTGCAATAATGTAAGGAATAACCTTGCGTTTATCAAAGCAGGCAAATAGCCATAAAGCAAGTGTGACAGCCGGATTTAAGTGAGCCCCGGAAGTCGCGGCGGTAAGGTAAACGGCTAGGGCAACTCCAAAGCCCCAAATAACACTAATTTCCCAGAGGCCGAGCTGCGCCCCTGCAATTCTAACTGCGGCAACGCAGCCTAATCCGAAAAATACTAGCAGTGCAGTACCTAAGAATTCCGAAATGCACTGACCTGTGAGGGTAGTCGTGGTCATTTGGCTCATATGTTCTATCCTACGAAAATTGAAAATGAAATTAAAATTATTGTAATGTTTTTCTGAGTTAAGATTTTCTAATTGAAAACCCATACTGTAAATTTATCGTTAATGAACATAAACGAGAAATATCGAAATTGAAAAATGTGTGTTACATCACTAAAGCGAAAGAAAACAACCATAAATAGTGATGTAATCGACCTTTGCAATGTGATCCGACCAGTGTTTTTAAATCACTAATCTATAGAATCAGACGTAAGGAACTGGACACAGGGGATCATGCTACTTACAATCTGTTAAAAGCTTATATGGGAGATTAAAAATATGTCATTTGAAGTATTTGAAAAACTAGAGTCAAAAGTTCAACAAGCGATCGACACCATCACACTATTGCAGATGGAAATCGATGAATTGAAAAGTAAAAATGGTTCATTGAACCAAGAATTAGAGAATGCAAAATCAGGTACTGAGTTACTGGTGCGTGAAAATGAGCAGTACAAACAAGAACAACAAGTGTGGCAAGAACGCCTGCGCACTTTGTTAGGTAAGATGGAAGAAGTTTAATTTACTCGTCATACTTTGATTTACAGGAGTGTTGGCTGCGTTCAGCAACCTGAGTTACAGACTTTTGTCTGTTCCGCTCGCTATCTTTGTTTACCGGCTGCTTGTATTTTGAATTGTAAAAATAAGGGCAGATAGTGAATTCTATCTGCCCTTATTTATTGAATTTATTGAGGAGACTATGCGTATTATGCGTTGATAGGATCTTCGAATTCGTCAATTTCACTGTTGGGAGCAGTAAGTGGCTCTTCGGATAAAATCATACCGGTGTTATCTGCGTACAGATAATCGCCAGAGAAGAAAGTCACACTACCAAAATTGACACGAATATCACTTTCGCCGACGCCTTCGTCAGGGCAGCCAGCAGGGACAGCAGCAACAGCTTGGATACCAAGGTCTAGTTCCATCAATGCATCGACTTGACGCACTGCACCGTAGACGACAATACCTTCCCAGTTATTATTAAACGCTAGTTCTGCAAGTTCAGCATCAATCAGTGCCTTACGGACTGATCCGCCACCATCAACCAGTAATATGCGACCATTACCGTCTTCTTCCAGCAAATCATACAGAATGCCATTATCTTCAAAGCATTTAACTGTAATAATTTGACCGCCAAATGAAGTACGTCCACCAAAGTTGGAAAAAAGAGGTTCTACCACGTTAACGCTTTCTTGGTAGATGTCGCAGAGTTCGGAAGTATCATATTTCATAGGATTCAGATCTTTTTTTGCTGCAAGAGAAATTAAGTATATCCCTTTTTAATAGTGATTGGCAAAGTTCCCCACCCTAAACAGGTGGGAAAGTCAAAAAAACAGCAAATAATTGTACAACTTGCTCACGACTATCTGTGAATCACTATTTACTCATTACAACGCCAATAGAAAAAAGCACGTTAGTCAATAATGCCGCTTTGACCATATTGACCAACATTGGACGCATACCTTCAGGCGTTGGGTCCATCAGGACTCGGCGTATATGATTCATCAGCATCGGGACGGCAAGTAAAAACAGCCAGCCACTCCAACCTTGTAAATATAATAAATTGAAGAAGGCTAAGCACAGAATGGCCGCAAGGATGATGATGGTATGATAAATTCTTGCGCCTTGAGGACCCAAGCGAACCGCTAATGTGTTCTTTCCTGCTTTGATATCATTTTCGATATCGCGCATATTATTAATATTCAAAACAGCGACAGAAAGTAGTCCACAAGCAGTAGCGGGTAAAATAGTAATCACATTGAAGCTATTAGCTTGCAGATAAAAAGTGCCGATAACACTCAGCCAGCCAAAGAAAACCAAGACTGAGATGTCTCCAAGACCTAGATAACCATAAGGTTTTTTACCAACGGTATAGGTAATTGCTGCCAGGATAGCGATGAGACCGAGCGTTAAAAAGCCAATAGCATCTTCAGGTTTTTCACAAGCGACAAAAATCAATAATAAGCCAGAGATACAAGCGGCAATAATATTAATTTTTAGCGCTTTTTTCATATCTGCTTGGGTAATTACCCCTTTTTGCATACCCCGTAGAGGACCGATGCGTTCGGCCGTATCGGAACCTTTAATGGCATCCCCATAATCGTTTGCAAGGTTAGATAAAATTTGAAGCAAACCAGCAGTAATAATCGATAGAAGGGCGACTGGCCATTTGAAGTTGCCAGTTAAATAGGTCAGTGCAGAGCCAGTAATGATAGCAATAACCCCGAGAGGAAGGGTCTTGGGACGCAAGCTTTCTAGCCAGGCCTGTTTACGGCTAATAGGAATTGGTGATGAGCTCATTTAATCATTTCACAGGTTTATGCCCTTTATCGTTCAAGTTACAGCTTTGTTGGCTGCGTTAATTTGCAGTCTAGCGATAACTTAAATTATTCAGGGTAATGTTCTTAATAATTTTAATAACCCATCATCTGAGAAATACATCGGTGTTTTTCGTGTGATGGATTGAATATAGAGTGTTAAAAGTGCAGCAATTATTGCTGCACTTTATATGACGTCTATTAAGGATACATGAAAACCGGATAATTAATAAGATTATAAAATAAATCTACTCAGATCTTCGTCTGCAACTAATTCGTCTAAGTGTTGTTTCACATAGTTAGCGTCAATTTGAATTGACTGGCCACTACTTTCACTTGCATCGAAAGAGATATCTTCCATTAAACGTTCTAACACAGTGTGAAGACGGCGAGCACCAATGTTTTCAGTGGATTCATTTACTTGCCATGCGGATTCTGCAATTTTACGAATTCCATCTTCAGTGAACTCAATATTCACACCTTCAGTAGCCATCAGCGCTTTATATTGCTCGGTCAAAGAAGCGCTCGGTTCAGTTAGAATGCGAACAAAGTCTTCAGTCGTGAGTGCTTGTAGCTCAACACGAATCGGTAAACGACCTTGTAATTCAGGGATCAAATCTGATGGGCTAGAAACTTGGAAAGCGCCAGACGCAATAAACAGGATATGGTCAGTTTTTACCATGCCATGTTTCGTTGAAACTGTGCAGCCTTCAATTAATGGTAGTAAGTCACGTTGTACGCCTTCACGAGACACATCAGGTCCTGAGCTTTGACCACCACGTTTACAGATTTTATCGAATTCATCGATAAACACGATACCATTTTGCTCAACCGCTTCGATGGCTTGCTCTTTTAGCTCTTCTGGATTGACTAATTTCGCTGCTTCTTCTTCAATCAGTAATTTGAAGGCTTCTTTGATTTTCATCTTGCGTGGTTTTTGTTTTTGCCCTGCAAGATTTTGGAACATTGATTGAAGTTGGTTGGTCATCTCTTCCATGCCTGGAGGCGCCATGATTTCAACACCCATTGGGCTTGCTGAAACTTCGATTTCAATTTCTTTGTCGTCTAACTGACCTTCACGTAATTTTTTACGGAAAGTTTGGCGAGTTGGTGATTGCTCATCAACAGACTCAGATTGTCCCCAGTTATTTTTTGCAGGCGGGATCAGTACATCAAGAATGCGCTCTTCTGCCATTTCTTCAGCACGGTAGCGATTTTTTTCGATAGATTGATGACGTACCATTTTTATCGCGGAATCGGTCAAATCACGAATGATAGAATCAACTTCTTTACCGACATAGCCTACTTCAGTAAATTTAGTGGCTTCAACTTTGATGAACGGTGCATTGGCAAGTTTTGCAAGGCGACGTGCAATTTCTGTTTTACCTACACCAGTAGGACCAATCATCAAAATATTTTTTGGTGTCACTTCATGGCGTAATGCTTCATTCAACTGCATACGGCGCCAGCGGTTACGTAGCGCGATAGCAACAGAACGTTTGGCCTTGTTTTGACCAATAATATAATTGTCGAGTTCGCTGACAATTTCGCGTGGAGTCATTTCGGACATGCTAGCAATCCTTATGATTTTGAAGTGATTTCTTCAAAGTTGACATTATGGTTGGTGTAAATACAGATATCACCCGCAATGGCGAGTGCTTTTTCAGCGATTTCTTTGGCACTTAAATCTGTATTTTCTAATAGTGCACGAGCTGCGGATTGTGCATATGGACCACCCGAGCCTATGGCAATTAAGTCATTCTCTGGCTGAACGACATCCCCATTACCTGTGATGATGAGCGATGTATGTTCATCAGCAACAGCGAGTAGCGCTTCAAGTTTGCGTAACATACGGTCTGTACGCCAATCTTTGGCTAATTCAACGGCTGCTTTTGTTAAATGCCCTTGATGCAATTCGAGTTTACGTTCGAATAGCTCAAAAAGCGTAAATGCGTCTGCGGTGCCGCCGGCAAATCCTGCAATAACTTTATCATTATACAAGCGACGGACTTTGCGGACATTGCCTTTCATGACGGTATTACCCATCGTCGCCTGTCCATCACCACCAATAACGACCTGGCCATTACGGCGAACACTTACGATTGTTGTCATGAGTTAGCCCCTGATTTTATGACAAAAGAGTACGGTTGGTTTTGATTTTCAAGAGAGAGATTTCAAGTGATAGTTGTTGATTAACTATCACTTGAAATTTATTGAGAACAAAAACACCCACACATGAGTACGTTAGATCATTAGATGGGGTGGGGGAGGAAGTTTTTCAACCCCCTGACGCGCGAAGAATACAACCAGAAACACCGACACCGGCTGCACGGTCACGCATTTTTTCTGCGGTTGACTTAGAATACGGGCCCAGTACGATACGATGCCAACCGCCACCAGCGGCTACACGGCTTTCAATACCTGCAAAAGCGAGTGTCGCCCGAACAGACTCAGCCTGATCAGCGGTGCGGAATGAACCACATTGCACCATCATATTTTGCATATTATTAATTGGTTTTGGTTCTGATTTTTTTTCAGGTTCAGCTTGCGAAATAGGGGCAACGGGTCGTGTTTCTGGTTTTGGTTCACTCGGAATCAGGGGTTTTCTTTGAACGGGTGGTTCAATAGGCTTAGTCGGCTCATTGATAATGACCTGAGAACGCGGTACAGGCTTGCCATTAAATGGAACCTCTTGCAGATTAGTGACCGGCTGACGTCTATCTGAATCTATCTGCTCAAGCAATTGGCGCTGTTCTGGTGTTAAATCAGATTGGCGAATGATATTGCCCGCACCACTTGTATTAGGCTGTTCTATATTAGGTGAATCAACGCCACGACGCTCTAATTCTTTAATATAGCGCCAGCGTTCTTCTGGTTTTGGTGGTAGCGTGCTACCTGCTGGTGGCGGAGTCACAGCACTGTTAGTTTGTGGTGCGTCTTTTTTATTGTGGGTGATATAAAATAAACCGCCGACAAATAGCCCGACAATAGCAACAGCAACAACCAACGTGGTGATTGGCAGTCCTTGTGCTTTTTTCGATTTACCTTTGCTTTTTTTGCGGGCAGATGTTCGGCCTCGCGCTACATAATCTTTTTGTGCCACGCTATTAATTCGCTAGTTTATCAATCGTTAGTCGTCATTTAGATTCACATGTTACTTAACCTGAACGATTTTGCCTAGCTTTTAGGCGCTTTTGTACTCTCTCTGATGATTAAATCAGAATCTAGGAGGCGTGAACCTGCGATTACAGCGTTTCCTTTTATCTGTTCAAGCAGTAATTGCATTGCTTGAAGACCAATTTCAGTACGTGGCTGATTAATGGTTGTGAGTGCAGGCAATGTATATTTAGCTTGATCTAAATTATCGAAACCTACAAAGGAGAGGTCATCTGGCAAGGTTAAACCCATTTTTTTTGCTTGCCACATTGCCCCTATCGCCATGATGTCACTATGACAAAAAATAGCCGTTGGTGGTTGAGGAAGTGAGAGTAACGTTTTCACCGCTTCAGCGCCACCTTCGTGGGTGAAATCAGCTCTGAGAATATAATTCTCTCTCAGTCTTTCACCTGTCCGTAGCATGGCTTTTTTATAACCTTCTAGACGATATTGACTCAGCGGCATATTTTCTGGCCCAGCAATACAGGCAATGAGTTTATGACCTTGTTTTTGAAGGTAATGAGTGGCATTAAATGCCGCTGTTAAATTATCAATATGTACAGTTGGAAGTTTTAGCTCAGGCGCAAACTCATTGGCCATAATGATAGGGGGTAGATTTTTTTGTTCTTCAGTTGATACATCAAATGGCAAATTAGAGCCTAACAATATCATGCCATCGATTTGCTTAGTGATAATCAAGTTGATGAAAGCATTTTCTTGTTTTTGTTGATGTTTGCAATCACCAATTAAGACAAAGTAACCTTCTTGTGCCGCAAGCTCTTCAATCCCACAGATCACATCGCTAAAGAAAGGATCGCGAATATTGGGGACGATCACGAGAATTGTTTTGGATTCATTGCGTTTGAAGCTTCGGGTCAGATTATGTGGATAATAACCAACATCAATAACAGCTTGCTCAACTTTTTGACGCGTTTGCAGAGAAACTTTTTCAGGGTTCATTAATGTTCTGGATACTGTTGCTGTTGATACACCCGCTGCACTTGCAACATCTTTCATCGTTGCTGTGTTATTGTGTGTTTGATTTTCCACAACGCCTTCCTTAGGGTTATTTAATCGATTGCTTTTATGAATGGCGCGAACACGTCATTATTTCTGATTAGAGGTCATTCTAATCGGTTTCACAACAATATCTGTTACCTAGTTTACATAAATTTTGTGACTTACGTCATTTTTTAGAGCTGCTTCGCAAATTTTGAAAATAATTGACGCGAAAAAACTTAAGGTAAATTTATGTGGGGTGAAATTTAATCAATTTAGCAAATTTAAAAAATAACTAAATACGTTAATTTATCAATAATACCCGCTCAATATGTCGATACCACTTAAGTACTTTATACATTACTGATATTAAATACATTATGATTAACCATCAGTTGGGTCCACATCAATATTCCATTTTACTTTACGACTTTCAGGCTGTTTGAGTAATTCAGGTAAAAGCTGAGCCATAAATTGTTGAAGGTATCCGCGTGATGGGTGCTGTAATAATAGCTGCCAACGAAAACGTCCCCCTCGTTTGGCTTGAATCGAAGGCGTAGGACCTAAAATCCATAGTCGCGAGTCACTTTGTGGATGCTGAGAAATATATTGCCTAACATTTTGTAAAAAGTTACGTGAATCCTGATTATTATGATCTTCTGAACGGATTAATATATGACTGGTATAAGGTGGCAACATCGCAATGCGGCGCTCTTCCATGGCTTCATGCGTAAACGCGTTATAGCCATTTTCAAGTAAAGTCAGCAATAATGGGTGCTCAGGGTGATGAGTTTGTAGAAAAACTTCACCTTGTTTGCCTGCTCGTCCAGCACGACCTGAAACTTGCACATATAATTGAGCAAACCGTTCCGCAGCTCTGAAGTCACTGGAAAAGAGTGCACCATCAACATCTAATAATGCAACTAATGTCACATCGGGAAAGTGGTGGCCTTTAGCAAGCATCTGGGTGCCAATTAAAATTCGAGCGCCACCTGCATGGACTTCATTTAAATGCTGCTCGAGCTCACCTTTACGGCTGGTGGTGTCACGGTCGATACGGGTTACTGGCGTATCAGGGAACAGCTCTGAAATACCCTCTTCAAGTTGCTCTGTTCCCATACCCACAGGCACAAGGTGCGTGGAACCGCACTCTGGACACTGTCGAGGAACAGGTCGTTGGCTATCGCAATGGTGGCAACGCAACTGATGAAAGTTTTGATGGAGCGTATAATAGTGATCGCAACGCTGACATTCGGCTATCCATCCACATTCGTGACAAATCAAGGCGGGAGAATAACCTCGTCGATTTAAAAATAAAATAACTTGGTTATTATTCGCTAAATGCGCTTTGATGTGCTGAATTAGCAGATGTGATAGACCGTGTTTAAGGGGTTGTCCTTTTAAATCAATTAAATGTTGTGTTGCAGGGCGTGCATTTCCGGCTCGGATAGTTAAGTCTAATTGGCGATATTTGTTTTGTTGCACATTACATAAGGTTTCTAAAGAGGGTGTTGCTGTGCCCATAATAATGGGGATATTGTCTTTTTTGGCACGAAAAACAGCCAGATCTCGTGCATGGTAGCGCCAGCCATCTTGTTGTTTATAAGAGCTATCGTGCTCTTCATCGATAATAATAATGCCCAAATCAGCAAATGGTGTGAACAATGCAGAACGCGTTCCGATAATAATGGCATTTGTTCCTTGCTTAGCCCGTAGCCAAACGGCTAAACGTTCACTGTCATTTAGCGCCGAGTGTAAGACATCAACTGGTGCATTAAAGCGTTCACGAAAACGGCTAATGGTTTGTGGCGTTAATCCAATTTCAGGCACAAGGACAAGGGCTTGTTTGCCCTGAGCTAACACATTTTCTAATACGCTCAGATAAATTTCTGTTTTACCTGACCCCGTAATACCCGCTAATAGCCAAGGGGAAAATTCATTATCTTGTGAACGAATTGCTCCCACGGCGGTAGCTTGTTCACTATTCAAACGAAGTCGTTCACCGCAAACCGCAAATTGCGGTTGCCATCTTTCTGTGACTGGCTGTACGGGATGAAGTTCGACATACTCTTTTTTCTTTAATGCCGGCAAGGCACTGTCACTGATATCGAGTTCGCTAATTTGGTGGCGATACACAGGGTGACGACGCAATATGGCGAGTGCTTGCTGTTGTTTGGGCGATCGTTTGAGCTCATTGAGATCAACGGATAGACCCTGCGGGGTAACTTGCCATTGCCAAATCGGTGTGAATTCGGCCGCTTTACCTTGGCGTAAGAGTGTTGGTAATGCGTGAAAGAGCACTTCTCCAATAGGGTAATGATAATATTGGGAAGACCATAATAACAGTTGCCATAGGTCATCGGGAAACAGTGTTTGTGAATCGAGTGTAGAGTCGATGGTTTTTAATTGATCCTCAGAAAATTCACTTTTGTCATTGTGATTTACAACAATGCCCAGTGCTTGGCGTTTGCCAAAGGGCACCATTACGCGGCTTCCAATAACAGGAAGTGGCATATTATCGGGCAAGCGATAATCAAATGTGCGATTCAAAGGAACAGGTAAAGCCACCTGAACGACGATCATAACTGGATTTCCGTCTGTTTTTTATACGATGATATATCAATTAGTTGATTAGAATAACACAAAAAGTATTTGTTTTTCATTGCGCGGTAAACAGATTTTCTGTATGATCCGCCGCCTTTGGTATGATTTATTTGTTTAAGCATATTAAACTTACCAATACATTAAATTCAATCAACACGACGTGTGGTGTCCGGCGTTAGGGCTGGAATGGCGGCACGGCCTTAAAGAGGTTTTCCCATGAAAAAAGGTATTCACCCTAAATACGAAGAAATTACTGCAACTTGTTCTTGCGGTAACGTTATGAAAGTTAATTCAACAGCAGGTCACTCGCTGAACCTAGACGTTTGTGGTAACTGCCACCCGTTCTATACTGGTAAGCAACGTGATGTAGCTTCAGGTGGTCGTGTTGATCGCTTCAACCAGCGTTTCAGCATCCCAGGCGCTAAGAAGTAATTTAGCCTGTAAAAAAAGGGGAACTTGGTTTCCCTTTTTTGATGCATTGAACGGTATTGCGCGAACAACATATTGCACTTAGTAATAAATATGTTCCTCAATAAAGTTCAAATAATGCGGTTAAGAAAACCTGTTCAATTTAATGTTGAGCAGGTTTTTTTTATTTCAATTTGTTTAGATTTTGATACGGTAACCGATTATTTTAGTTAGCGTTTACGACAAGGGGCTGGTGCATAGCCGTTATCCGCAGGGAATGGGTTAGCTTCACAATCAGGTAACTCTTCACGGACTTCAAAGATTGCCACACCAATAACACCAATGTTGCGTTCATCACCTTGTACATTTTGATTCACATAAGACTCTTCTGGCGCTGCAAAACGGAAGGCGGCAACTTGATCGCTATTTTTGCGAAAGCCTTCAATAGTTAGTTCACTATTTGGGCGAACTAAGTAGCCACTATTTTGATAAGACCCTGCGCGGCCATTGAGTACATCAATACCATCTACTGTTGTAACCACTTCGTAAGTACGATTTTTATCTGCATTCGCAATAATCAGTTGATAACGTTGGCCTTCTTGAGCTGGCAGAATATATTGCCCTTGTTTATTACGATACATAGGCATTGTTCTTCCATTTTCATTTACGACTTTTACATTGACGGGCGATAACGAAACTTTGGATAACGTGCTGACATTGCTTGGTACTCGTTCACCGCGATAGTAAATGGCCGCAGTGTCATAAGGTTTATCAGTTAGGCGGCTTGCGGCAACGGTAACGACCGCCGAATCAACATCTTCACCCCATTTAGTGCCTAGTTTTTTTGCTGATGACGCGGGTTCTGATAATTCTTGGGCTACATCTTGATCTTGGATCTGACTATATCGAGGAGAGGATGCGCATCCTGCTGTTATCAGTAAAGCACCACCAAGTAAGCTTACAAAAGCCACATTGTATTTATTCATTGCATAATCCTTCATTGTTTTTGTTGCTAACAGAGGTTATCAACTGATGTCGCAGAGTGTAGATAAATACAAGCGATAAAACCTGAGGGGAATTCTGAAAGAGGAATAAATAGGAGTAATCTATACGTGGGTATTAAAGATTAATGCCACCTCTTTAATCGCGCAGTTTTAAGACTTTGCAAATAAAGGGATGGCACGAAATCAGTGGGATCAACCGAAATAACGAAGCTGATTAGTATTCCCAAGTATCTGGGTCAATACCGAGCTCACGCATGATATCTTTCGCCGCTTCTGGGATCTCATCACTACGCTCTTTGCGTAAATCTTCATCATTTGGCAGTGGTTGTCCGGTGAACGCATGCAAAAACGCCTCACACAGTAATTCACTGTTAGTGGCATGACGTAGATTATTAATCTGACGGCGAGTGCGCTCATCGGTTAAAATTTTCAGTACCTTTAAAGGGATTGATACTGTAATTTTTTTTACCTGCTCACTCTTTTTGCCATGTTCAGCATACGGACTGACATATTCACCGTTCCATTCAGCCATGAGTTACCTTGGATATATTCATTAATAATAAAAAATAATATGCGCATTACTTTTCAGATAAACTTGTTATAAGTCTCTAATCAGTACAAATTCAGCACATAAGCTAGAATTCACTTTACTCAGTTTAACACAATTTTATTTGTGAAATGAATGAGCTAGGTTTTTTTGTGTGATTGATAATCAATTTACACATAATAATTAGGGCTGATTATTTCATTAGTTGATATAAACGTAAAGAGGTTTAGACGTCTAGATATATTGACGTCCAAACATCTAGTGGGTATGATTTGAGCTATCGTCAATCAGGAGAAGCGTTTATGGCACACCAACCGTCGACTATCGCAATTCATAATGGATTAAATGAAGATCAGCAATTTGGCTGCGTTGTCCCGCCAATTTATTTATCCAGTACCTATAATTTTACTGATTTTAATGAACCGAGAGCTCATGATTACTCACGAAGAGGTAATCCGGGACGTGATATTGTACAAAAAACATTAGCGCAGCTGGAAGGTGGTAGTGGAGCGGTAATGACGAACAGTGGAATGTCTGCTATTCATCTTTTATGTACTGTCTTTTTACAGCCGGGGGATCTGCTTGTCGCGCCCCACGATTGCTATGGCGGTAGCTATCGTTTGTTTAATAGCCAAAGTCAAAAAGGTGCTTATCAAGTTCAATTTGTGGATCAGAGTAATGATGTTGAACTACAGGCTGCACTGGATAAAAAACCTAAATTAGTGCTCATCGAAACGCCAAGTAATCCATTATTGCGTATTTTTGATATACAACATATTGCACAGTTAGCGCATGAGGCTGGTGCGTTAGTGGTCGTGGATAACACCTTTCTTAGTCCGATTTTACAACAACCTATTGCGCTAGGGGCTGATTTTGTTGTGCATTCTTGTACAAAATATCTCAATGGTCATTCAGATATTATTGCAGGTGCAGTGATTGCAAAAGAAGAGAAATGGGCAATAGAATTAGCGTGGTGGGCTAATAATATTGGTGTAACGGGTGGCGCATTTGATAGTTACTTGTTGTTAAGAGGAATTCGTACCCTTTCTCCTCGTATTTTACAACAGCAACAAAATGCCCATGAAATCGTAAAATATCTTAAAGCTCAGCCTTTAGTGCGTAAATTGTATTATCCTGAATTAGAAGATCACGCAGGCCATGATATTGCGGTTAAACAGCAAAAAGGTTTTGGTGCAATGCTAAGTTTTGAATTTGATGGCGATGAACCACAATTGCGCCGTTTTCTTGGTGCATTAACCTTGTTCACATTGGCTGAATCATTAGGTGGTGTCGAAACATTGATATCGCATACGGCAACCATGACACATGCCGGCATGTCACCTGAAGCGCGCTTTGCCGCAGGTATTACTGATAGTTTACTGCGTATTTCTGTCGGCTTAGAAGATCCTCAGGATTTAATTGCAGATTTAAATCATGCATTTAAGGTTGCAGCACAACGTTAGCGGAGTTTTTTTGATGAGTGTACTAACAGCGGTTGAGGTGACACCTTGTCACCGGCAGTTACATAAATTTGGGGGAAGTAGTTTAGCTGATGCTAAGTGTTATCAGCGAGTTGCCGCTATTATGGCTAACTATAGTCAGCCCGGTGATTTAATGGTTGTCTCCGCTGCAGGAAGTACAACAAATCAGCTGATTAACTGGCTGAAATTAAGTCAAAGTGACCGCATATCGGCTCATCAGGTTCAACAATCGTTGCGTCGTTATCAACAAGATTTGATTAGTGAATTATTACCTGAGATAAAAGCGACCCAGCTGAATAAATTATTCATTGAAGATTTAGAACATTTAAGTGCCTTGCTCGATAAACCCATTAATGACGCATCCTATGCAGAGGTGGTTGGGCATGGTGAAATTTGGTCTGCACGCTTAATGTCAGCCGTGTTAGAACATCAAGATATAGCAAGCTCATGGTTGGATGCACGTACATTTTTACGTGCAGAGAGAGCTGCTCAACCTCAAGTTGATGAATTACAATCAAGACCCCTATTGCAGCAGCAATTAGTGCAATATCCTAATCATCGTATCGTCGTAACGGGCTTTATTTCACGTAACCAGAAAGGTGAAACGGTATTGCTTGGGCGTAACGGAAGTGATTACTCTGCAACTCAGGTGGGTGCTTTGGCTGATGTTGCTAAAGTCACTATTTGGAGTGATGTGGCAGGGGTTTACAGTGCAGATCCGCGAAAAGTTAAGGATGCGTGTCTATTACCGCTGTTACGCCTTGATGAAGCGAGCGAGCTAGCACGCCTTGCAGCGCCAGTGCTTCACACTCGCACGTTGCAACCTGTCTCTGTGAGTCAAATTGATTTACAACTTAGATGCAGCTATCAGCCAGAACAGGGCTCAACTAAGATTGAGCGTGTTTTAGCCTCAGGGGCTGGTGCTAAAATTGTGACTAGCCATGATGATGTCTGTTTAATTGAATTACGTATTGCAACTGGGCGCGATTTTAATCAAATTTGTAAGGACATCGACTTATTATTAAAACGTGTACAATTGCGTCCTCTTGCACGGGGTATTCACCATGATAGATCAATTCTGCAATTGTGCTATACCTCTGAAATTGTCGAAAGCGCCTTGAATGTACTCGAAGAAGCCGCATTACCGGGTACACTTTCTTTACGTGAAGGTTTTTCATTAGTGGCGTTAGTCGGTGCTGGTGTCTGTAAAAAACCGCTACATAGTCATCGTTTCTATGAAGAATTAAAAGGTCAGCCAGTTGAATTTATCTGGCACTCGGAAGAAGGTATTAGCTTAGTTGCCGTTTTGCGTACTAATCAGACTGAGCATCTTATTCAAGGAATGCATCAAAGCTTATTTCGTGCAGAAAAGCGTATTGGGTTAGTTTTGTTTGGTAAAGGAAATATTGGTGCTCGCTGGTTAGAACTCTTTACGACTGAGCAACACAATATTTCGGCTCGTAGTGATTTTGATTTTGTTTTAGCGGGTGTCGTTGATAGCCGTCGTAGTTTATTGAATTATCAAGGTATTGATCCAAGCCGAGCGCTCGCATTTTTTGATGATGAAGCCATTGAACATGAAGATGACAATCTTTTTTTATGGATGCGTGCACATCCTTACGACGATTTAATTGTATTAGATGTCACGGCAAGCAATGCGTTAGCTGATAGCTATGTTGATTTTGCAAGCTATGGTTTTCATGTTATTAGCGCAAATAAAATTGCTGGGGCGGCGCCTACTCAGCAGTATCGTCAAATTCGTGATGCCTTTACCAAAACATCGAGCCATTGGTTATACAATGCCACCGTTGGTGCTGGTCTACCTATAAACTATGCTGTGCGAGATCTAAAAGAAAGTGGTGACGCGATACTGTCCATTAGCGGTATTTTTTCAGGTACGCTTTCATGGTTATTTTTACAGTTTGATGGTTCGGTACCCTTTAGTGAACTCGTCGAACAAGCATGGCAGCAAGGGCTGACAGAACCAGATCCTCGTATTGATTTATCTGGGCAAGATGTCATGCGTAAACTGATTATTTTAGCGCGAGAAGCGGGTTATGATATTGAACCTGATGAAGTTCGTGTTGAATCATTAGTACCTACTCAAGCCGCCACGGGTTCGTTAGATGCTTTTTTTGAAAACAGCGCAGTGATTAACGAGCAGATGTTGCAACGCTTAGAAGCGGCTCAAGAAATGGGGCTGGTATTGCGTTATGTCGCTCGTTTTGATGCAGTCAAAGGTAAAGCTAAAGTTGGTGTGGAAGCGGTTAGACCTGAGCATCCATTAGCTTCTTTATTACCGGGCGATAATGTTTTTGCGATTGAAAGTCGTTGGTATCGTGATAATCCACTCGTTATTCGCGGACCAGGAGCAGGGCGTGACGTTACGGCAGGGGCTATTCAATCTGATCTAAACCGTCTTTCTCAATTGCTATAAATTAAATTTAACATATTTCAAGATGTCAGGTTGTAGCAAGTATTTGCCACTAACTTGCATCTTGAATTATTTTAGGCGTAATTTAATATTTATTCATTGCATCAGCATTAATATGCTGATTATATTTCTTAGTGAATTTTTCTTTTTTCCATTTTTTTATTCTGATGATTTAATTCTTAAGCCACATTCATGTCTTAAAAGTGCTGAATCGACAATATATTGCGCTGAAACAATACTTAGATAAGAAAAATTAATAAAAATAAGACTGTAATTAAATTTCATAAAAATCCCCCAAAATGTTTTTTTTCTGATATGAATATAGTGTTAAGGGTAAATTTAGCGGCATGCATCACAAAACTACAACTCCAGCACTGCCGGCTGAAATTTTGTTACAGGAAATTGGTTGCAGTTTGTTAGCCGTGACATAACTCGGTATCGCATTCTGCCAGAAGCACAAAGTCAGGAGTCCCATGAATCAGCAATATTCCGCAATGCGCAGTAATGTCAGTATGCTGGGTAAGCTACTCGGCGAAACAATTAAAGAAGCCTTAGGTGAGGATATACTCGATAAAGTCGAATCTATTCGTAAACTGTCTAAGTCATCTCGTGCAGGTAATGAAGCTCAACGAGAACAACTACTTATCACCTTGCAGAATCTCTCTAACGATGAATTATTACCAGTCGCAAGGGCATTTAATCAGTTTTTAAATTTGACTAACGTTGCTGAGCAATATCATAGCATTTCACCTCATGGTGAAGCAGCAAGTAACCCTGTGGCGCTAAAAAAACTGTTTAGTCGATTAAAAGATAAAAACTTTACTGATGCCGATATTCATAAAGCGGTTGAACAGCTGTCCATCGAATTAGTGCTGACGGCGCATCCAACTGAAATTGCACGTCGTACCTTGATCCATAAACTGGTTGAAGTAAATACTTGCTTAGCTCAGCTCGATCACGATGATATTGCCGATTATGAACGCAACAACATTATGCGACGTTTGCGCCAACTGGTGGCCCAGTCATGGCATACCGATGAAATTCGTAAAATTCGTCCAACCCCGATTGATGAAGCAAAATGGGGTTTTGCTGTGGTCGAAAATTCATTGTGGGAAGGCGTTCCTGCCTTTTTACGTGAATTCAATGAACAGCTAGAAGAATCCGTTGGCCGTGTTTTACCTGTAGAAGCTAACCCAATTCGTTTTACTTCGTGGATGGGCGGTGACCGTGATGGTAACCCAAACGTTACGGCAGATGTTACCCGCGAAGTTCTGTTATTAAGTCGCTGGAAAGCTGCTGATTTATTCTTGAAAGATATTCAAGTTTTGGTTTCTGAGCTATCGATGATAGAGGCCACACCAGAACTGCGTGCGTTAGCTGGCGGCGATGATGTCGATGAACCTTATCGTCAAATTGCCAAAAATTTGCGTAGTCAATTATTCTCAACATTGGAATATTTAGAACGTCGAGTCAAAGGCGAGCAAGTACTTCCACCGGTAGATTTACTGACGGATAACGCACAGTTATGGGACCCACTATATGCATGCTATCAATCATTGATTGCCTGCAATATGAAGATCATTGCTAATGGTCAATTGCTGGATACCTTACGTCGTATTCGTAGCTTTGGGTTACAGTTAGTCCGCATTGATGTACGCCAAGAAAGCACTCGTCACACCGATGCACTTTCAGAGTTGACACAATATTTGGAACTTGGCGATTACGCACAATGGTCAGAAGAGGAAAAACAACAATTCCTACTGGCTGAGCTACAGTCTCTTCGCCCATTAATACCGCAAGATTGGCAGCCAAGCCAAGAAACGCAAGAAGTATTCGATACCTGTCGTGTTATTGCAAAATCAAAAAATGACTCTGTCGCCGCTTATGTTATTTCAATGGCAAAAGTCCCGTCAGATGTATTAGCCGTAAAATTATTATTGAAAGAAAATGGCGCGTCAGTGAGATTACCGGTTGCGCCATTATTTGAAACACTGGATGACTTAAATAATGCTGAAAGTGTGATGAAAAAATTGCTGAGCATCGACTGGTATCGTGACTTAATTGACGATCGCCAAATGGTGATGATTGGTTATTCAGATTCTGCAAAAGATGCAGGCGTGATGGCCGCTTCTTGGGCGCAGTATCGTGCACAAGATGCATTGATTAAATTATGCGAAAAAGAAGGGGTTACATTAACCTTATTCCACGGACGTGGTGGCACCATTGGTCGTGGTGGTGCTCCTGCGCATTCAGCGTTACTATCTCAACCGCCAGGAAGCCTCAAAGGTGGTTTACGCGTGACTGAGCAGGGCGAGATGATCCGCTTTAAGTTTGGTCTACCGCAAGTTACCATCAGTAGTCTTGCTATGTATGCGAGTGCGATTTTAGAAGCGAATTTATTACCACCACCAGAGCCTAAGAATGAGTGGAAATCGGTGATGGATTCCTTGTCTGATGTATCTTGTGATATGTATCGTGACTATGTTCGTGAGCAACCTGATTTTGTTCCCTATTTCCGTTCTGCAACGCCTGAATTGGAACTCGCGAAATTACCATTGGGTTCGAGGCCCGCAAAACGTCGCCCAACCGGTGGTGTTGAAACGTTACGTGCTATTCCATGGATTTTTGCATGGACACAAAACCGTCTTATGTTACCTGCATGGCTAGGCGCAGGAGCTGCGTTGAAGCATGTTATTGAAAAAGAAGGCAAACAAGCGGTTCTGGATGAAATGTGGAAACAGTGGCCATTCTTTAATACCCGTATTGCAATGCTAGAAATGGTATACGCTAAAGCGGATTTATGGCTAGCGGAATATTATGATCACCGTTTGGTTGATGAGCGTTTGTGGCCTTTAGGATTGAAGTTGCGTAATCAGCTTTCTGAAGATATTAAAAGTGTGCTGGCGGTTTCTAAAGATGAAGCTTTGATGGCTGATTTACCTTGGATTGCCGAGTCTATTGCACTACGTAATGTCTATACTGATCCACTTAACGTATTACAAGCCGAGCTATTGCATCGTTCTCGTCAGCAAGAGCACGCCGATCCACGAGTTGAGCAAGCGCTTATGGTGACGATTGCTGGTGTTGCCGCAGGTATGCGTAATACAGGTTAGTTATTAATGAGATGACGAGTCTAAAAAAAGGCTGCCAATTGGCAGCCTTTTTCACATTATGACTCGAATTATTTTTTATTCGATGGCTCGTCTGCTGGCTTATCATCATGAACTAAATGATAGGTAGAGCGCGCCCGTGGGTGAATAAAGAAATGATTGGCTGGTGCATTATGTGTTTTGATATGTACCATTGAGACGCCTGTTTTTTTACCGCGTTTATCATGGAATGCATAGATGATAAACGGAACTAAGAAAATAATAACAAAACTGACAGCGAGTAATGTGACATAGGTATTATCGCTTCCTGCACCGGGTAAAGAGCTTGGTGGGAAGAAGGAAACCACAAATGCAAGAATCGAGATAATTAAACCGGCAGATGCAAGCGCTAACTTAACGCCTTTACCTCCAGGAATATTGAACGCACGTTTTTTCTCAGATTGTTTGCAAACTAAATGCATATATCCGATGAATAACATGAAGTAGCTACAAAGATAAATGACTACTGTTAGGGCTAAGGCAATTAGGAACGACATATTACCGCCGCCGCCAGTATTGGTCAGCACAATAATAGCTATTGTAGTAATCAGTAGTTGAGAAACTACCAATGTAACAGGCACGCCATTTTTATTCACCTTCGCAAAACTTTGCGGCAAAATACCTTTTTGTGCAGCGACATACATTCCGCGAGATGGACCGACAATCCATGATGCAATTTCGGCTAACACACCTAAAAGTAATAATGCTGCGATAATGCGAACAGCCCACTCAAGCGTTGAATTGAAGTGGGTTACGAGCACATTAAAGGTTTGGACTACACCCGCAGAAAGATTTATTTCGCTATTAGGGATGACCGCTGCAACCGATAGACCACCAATCGAGCTAAGGCATATTGCTGCAATCATTAACAAGAACATCGCCGCAGGATAATCTCTACCTGGATTTTTCATCTCATTAACGTGTGTTGCTGAGGCTTCTACACCCATATAACTTAAGATAAAAGCAACAAAAACGACTAATGTCCCAATTTGTGTAAAGTCAGGAATAAATGTCGCTGCACTTATTTCAATCGCAAGTGGGGCACCACTAACTAAATAGCTAATCGCTAAGCCAACTAAAATGAGAGCAGGTAAAAGGATACCAGCAAAGAAGCCAACTTTGGCGATCGTCGCGGTGTATTTAGTACCACCAAATTGGGTAAAGGCTAAAGCCCATAAAATCACTAAAGCAGCAATAGTTTTAATGATGGGATCAGTGTTGAGCTCGGGCCAATTAAGAATATAAGAGAGTGCACCGAGTACGAAATAAAGCATAGGAATAAAACCGACCGCGATTTGCAGATAGCCAAAAGAAATGGCTGCAAATCCCCATCGTTCACCTAATGTATTGGAAACCCAAGCGAAAATCCCCCCTTCTTCCCAGCCTTCTACGGTTGCCATTTCGGCAGCACATAGCGCTACTGGAATAAACCACAACAAACCACCTAATAATAAGAAAAAAACTAAACTGAAACCGGATGTGGCAAATGTTGGGTACTCATACACTGCCATAACCATGGAGGCCGTGATCGCAAAAAAGCCCAGTAAACTCAGCTGTTTTGCTGCTGGAGCTGTGGTTGCCGTCGTCATAGACGTTCTCCTGTAATGTATTTAGCAAAATCAATCGGTACAACACTAAGACTTAATTAGACCAAAGAACAATGAAGACTCTTTGGCCTAATTATCGACAATTTGATTAGCTATGATTGAAGCCGCCGCCTTCTTGTTCAGAGAGCGGTTTACTAACAGGGTGTTTATCGAAATAATCTAGAGTACGTTTGAAATCTTCGATTAACAAAGCGGCAAGATCTAAACTGACACCGTGACGGACTAAAATACGTTGAACTACGAGATCTTCACGGTTGGCAGGCATAGAATAGGCCGGCACTTGCCAACCACGGCTGCGCAGTTTATCTGCGATATCATATAAAGAATAGTTTGTGGCTTTGGCGCCTTTTTTGAGTTTCCATGCAATAGCAGGGATACCTTTTTGGCTATCGCCATCGAAAATCATTTCAAAAGGACCTAATTTTTCGATTTCACGTGCAAGATATTGTGCAGTTGCGTAACACGCATTATGAATTTTTGCATAGCCTTCACGGCCAAGACGCAAGAAGTTATAGTATTGCGCGATAATTTGGCCACCCGGGCGAGAGAAGTTCAAGGCAAATGTCGGCATGTTACCGCCTAAATAGTTCACATTGAATATCAGTTCTTCGGGTAAATCCGTTGCTTCACGCCAAATGACCCAACCCGCACCAAGAGGAGCTAAACCGAATTTGTGGCCTGAAGAGTTAATTGATTTGACGCGTGGTAAGCGGAAATCCCATTCAAGGTCAGGGGCACAGAACGGGGCAAGAAAACCACCACTTGCACCATCTACGTGGATAGGGATATCTAATCCAGTGTCTTTTTGCAGTTTATCTAAGGCATCATGAACGGCTTTAACGGGTTCATATTGGCAAGTGAATGTCACACCTAAAGTGGGTACGACGCCAATGGTGTTCTCATCAACACGCTTTAGAACTTCTTCCGGGTTCATGATGAGACGTTCGCCTTCAAGAGGGATCTCTCTGAGCTCGACATCAAAATAGCGAGCAAATTTATGCCAACAAACCTGAACGGGTCCACAAATTAAGTTCGGTTTATCGGTAGGTTTTCCTTGTGCCGCGCGTTTTTTACGCCATTGCCATTTTAGGGCTAACCCACCTAACATTGCAGCTTCTGATGACCCTATGGTTGAGCAACCGAGAGTATTTTCTGCATCTGGTGAATGCCAAAGGTCAGCTAACATGTGGACACAGCGATTTTCGATTTCGGCTGTTTGCGGATACTCATCTTTATCGATCATGTTTTTATCGATAGATAAGTCCATTAATTCGCGAATTTCATCATCAACCCAAGTTTGACAAAATGTCGCTAAATTTTGTCTTGAATTTCCATCAAGCATTAGCTCATCGCGTACAGCGCTAAATACATTGCGTGGATCTCTTTCTTTCGCTGGAAATTGAGTTTTGGGTAATGATTGAGATAGGTCAAATGATGAATATACATCATCGAGCTCACTATAGGTCGGTGTTAATGACTTTTTACTCATATCTGTAATTTCCTTAATAACTAAATGTTAATTACTGCGTTTGAATATTAAGTTCCATAATTAATATAAGACAGAAATCTTATATTAACAAAGTAAATATTAAATTTTATTTTTAATGTCTTAATTTGACTGTGGTCTTTAACGCTATAATTCTAATATAGTAATGTACTATTAGTCGAATATTGATGTTATTTTTTATTTATAAATCATTGCATTAAATAACTGCTATATTATTAATTTTAATTTTCCATGTTATTCATATGGTTATGCTAATGACTTATTGTGATTGATAAATCAAAATAAGTCATTTATTAAGTCTTAACTGTTTGGTTTCGTGCTTATTTGCAAACAATATTTTTCCTAATTGTTACAGAATTTAATTTATCATTTTCGGGTGGTTTCATATATGTTTTAGTTCGTTTTATGATGATAAATTTTAATTCATTTATATAGACGTTGGATTTGATTTAAATTATGTATTATAAATAGGAATATAGTTATTAGATTACTATTCTTTAAATATCTAAGGGTATTGTTACTATTCGGTAGTAATGATGAATTTATATTATTATATCTTTTGAATTACATAATGGAAAATAACATGGGTAATCATGCTTTTGCCTGCACAACTTTAGCTATCACCGATAAAGGAAATAATATCTATCACGGCAGAACTCTTGAGTTTTCATCTGACGAACCTGCCTCACTCTTATCCTATTATCCCAAAAATCATACTTTCCAGCGGCAAGCACCTAATGGTACGCAGGGATTAAAATATAAAGTTAAATACCCCTTTTTAGCAATCACGGCAGCAGTTAGCTTTACAGGGGCTAAAGATGTATTGCAAGGGGTTAATTCGGCTGGGCTTTCATTCAGTCTAAATATGATCACTGACTCTGAGCTCGCTCCTTTGAGTCCGACAAAATATGCAAAAGCAGTACCTATCGCGTCAATTGGTGAATGGGCATTATCTTTGTATGCGACGGTTGCGGAACTGAAATTAGTTATTCCCAAAACGGCTTTTTGGTCACAGAAATTACTCTTACTGCGAAATATGCCAAGTCCGTTTCATTATGCTTTTTATGATAAAACAGGTGACTGTATTGTGGTCGAGGTCTCTGAGGGCAAATTAAAGGTTTACGATAATCCAACACGTTGTATGACGAATGGCCCTGAATTTCCATGGCATTTAACCAACTTAAATAATTATACACAATTATCAAATATCGATGTTTCTTCAAGTACCCTCGGTAATATCAAAGTCAGTCAACCGGATAGTGGAATTGCACTTGCCGCAGTGCCAAATGCGGATACTTCAGTGGGGCGGTTTGTCCGAGCAGTTTATTATTCTACTTATTATCATCAGGTTGTAGATCCTGACGTTCAGATTGTTGAACTAGCGCATGTCATGAATAAATTTGATCGACCTAAAAATGCTTCAGTTGATCCGATGTTAGGGGAAGATGACATTTTTAAATTATATCTTACTGAATACTCGGTATGGACAGTACTGACGGATCTGCAAAGAGGTCTTTTGTATTTTAGAGGATACAACAATCTTAATTATCAAAAATTTACACTTGAAGAATTTAAAAATGAAAAAGAACCTGTTTTTATTCAAGTTAACCTTCCTAATACGAATGGGATATAGATAGGTCGTTGAAAGTGGAAGCGTAGAGGCTGCGCTATAGCAGCCTCTTAAAACGATTAAGGTCTTACACCTAAAGTATGGCAAATCGCATAAGTGAGTTCTGAACGATTCAGCGTATAGAAGTGGAAATCTTTCACTCCTTCGCGACTTAAAATTTTCACCATGTCCATTGCGATGGAAGCACCGACTAAGTTACGACTTTCTGGGTCGTCATCTAACCCTTCATACATTCTGCTCATCCATGATGGAATACGCACGTTAGTCATTTTGGCAAATCGATCCAGTTGACGGAAATTGGATACAGGTAAAATGCCTGGGACAATCTCAACATCAATACCGGTTGAAACACAGCGGTCACGAAAACGCAGATAGCTTTCTACATCGAAGAAAAATTGGGTAATTGCACGGTTAGCACCGGCTTCAATTTTCTTTTTTAAGCTAATTAAGTCAGCCTGAGCACTTTTCGCTTCAGGATGGACTTCTGGGTAAGCGGCAACTGAGATATCAAAATCAGCTTCAGCTTTGAGTAATTCGACTAAATCTGTGGCATACATGTCAGGTTTACGGCTGTTGTCGGGTAGATCACCCCGCAATGCGACAATATGGCGGATACCGCTATTCCAATAATCGCGAGCAATTCCTCTTAACTCATCACGGCTGGCATCAATACAAGTGAGGTGAGGTGCGGCAATGAGTCCTGTTTTATCTTTAATATCTTTAATGATGCTATGGGTTCGATCACGTTCACCTGAGTTCGCACCGTAAGTGACAGAGACAAATTTTGGTTTAAGATTTTTTAGCCTGTCGATAGATTTCCATAAAGTCTGTTCCATCTCTTCAGAACGAGGGGGGAAGAACTCAAAAGAGACATTAATTTGTCCATCTAATTCAGCTAAATTTTGATTCAACGCTTCGCGCTGATTTGCGTGAAAGAAACTCATACCCTGACCCTCGTGACTTTATATTTATTTATGACTAAATCCATTTATGCATCTATACGTTTAGACGTCTAAATAGAGATTACCGAATATTAATCGAGAGTCAACACTTAAATTAAATACATAACTGATGTTTTTTCAGTCACAACACGAAAAAAATTCATGATAAAAAAGCGTAACCCTTGATAAAGGACTACGCTTGGAAAAAATAAATAGAGTAAGTTGTTGTTATTTAGATGAATCAGCTTGTAGTTCTGTTAAACAAAAGTGTTCGACCATCTGACTTATCAATTGGCGAGTGGGCTCGATAAATTGCATATCGATAAATTCATCTGGCTGATGGGCTTGCTCTATTGAGCCTGGCCCCAAAACGAGCGTTGGGCACAATTCTTGAATAAAAGGTGCTTCGGTACAGTAATTAACGGTATCGGCTCTTTGCCCCAGCAACTGCTCAATCACCACAACCATTTTGTGATCTGTTGGACATTCATAGCCGGGGATTGGCGGATGCATAGGTTCAATCGCTAAACGCCCTGGCCATCTAGCTTTAACGGGTTCTAATGTCTCATTTAGCAGGTCATCAATATCTTGGAGTGTTAAACCTGGTAGTGGGCGGATATCCATATGTAATTCACAGCAACCACAAATTCGGTTTGCCGCATCACCGCCATGAATATGACCAAAGTTCATCGTAGGATAAGGAATGACAAACGCTGGATTATTAAAACGCTCTCTTAACGTTGTTCTCAGTGTCATGAGATGCGAAATAGATTCATGCATTAAGTCGATAGCATTCACACCACGGTCAGGATCACTTGAGTGACCCGATTGCCCCGTAATACGGATAGCATTGGAAAGATGGCCTTTATGTGCACGTATTGGTTGTAGCGATGTGGGTTCACCAATAATAGCAAAGTCTGGGCGCAGCGCAGTGCTTGCCGCAAAATAGCGAGCGCCAGCCATAGAGGTTTCTTCATCTGCGGTCGCTAATATATGAAGAGGGCGTTTGAGTTGAGTTAAATCAACATCACGTAATGCATCAAGAATAAAGGCAAAAAAGCCTTTCATATCCGCAGTCCCTAAACCATATAGCTTGCCATCGTATTCAGTTAACTCAAATGGATTTCTTGTCCAACGCCCATCATCAAATGGAACGGTATCGGTATGGCCACATAACATTAGCCCACCATTTCCCTCACCAATTGAGGCGAGAAGATTATATTTATCTCGTGTATCGGGAACGGATTGGATATTTACAGAAAATCCGAGTGTTTCGAACCAACCGCCGAGTAACTCAATAAGGGCTTTATTGCTCTGATCAAGATGAGAATCAGTCGCACTAATCGACGGAATGGCAATTAATTGACGATAAATCTCAATAAATGCAGGTAATTTAATATTCACTGTTGACAGCCTTTATCCATAATAGTATCAATATTCATGCACTTTATTTGAATAAAAATACACATTAAACTGTTTGGGTCACGAGTACAAGGTAGAATACTTATGTTGAACGCACTCATTATCGGGGCTAGTGGCTATACTGGCGCAGAATTAGCCGCTTATTTGCAACGTCATCCTGAAATTAATCTTCAAGGATTGATGGTTTCCGCACAAAGTACAGATGCAGGTAAATGCTTTTCTGAGTTATATCCTCAATATAAAGGCATTATTGAGCTTCCAGTACAGCCATTAACAGACGTCGCCGCAGCGGCACAGGGCATTGATGTTGTTTTCCTCGCAACAGCTCATGAAGTTAGCCATGACATTGCCCCTCAATTTCTTGAGGCGGGTTGTGTTGTATTCGACCTCTCGGGTGCTTATCGTGTGCAAGATGCCGCTTTCTATCCTGAGTATTACGGTTTTGAACATACAAATACTGAGTGGCTAATGCAAGCAGTTTACGGTTTAGCTGAGTGGCAAGCTGAAAAAATCAGCCAAGCACAGCTTATTGCTGTACCTGGATGCTACCCAACAGTGTCTCAATTAGCGCTTAAACCGCTGATTGAGGCTAATTTGCTTGATGACGATATGTGGCCAGTTATTAATGCGACAAGCGGTGTATCGGGCGCAGGGCGTAAAGCATCGATGGCGAATAGCTTTTGTGAAGTTAGCTTACAGCCTTATGGTATTTTCACGCATCGTCATCAACCTGAAATTGCGACACATTTGGGCAGAGAGGTTATTTTTACGCCACATTTAGGTAATTTTGCCCGTGGCATACTGGCAACGATTACTTGTAAAGTGAAGCCCGGTGTAACTGCTGAGCAAATTAGCCAAACGTTTAAAACTGCTTATCAAGATAAACCTCTTGTGCGTTTATATGATAAGGGTGTTCCAGCCCTAAAATCGGTTGTTGGGACACCATTTTGTGATATTGGCTTTGCTTTGAAAGGTGAACATCTAATCTTAGTTGGAACAGAAGATAACCTATTAAAAGGTGCTGCTGCGCAAGCTGTTCAGTGCATGAATATTCGTTTCGGTTTTAATGAAACTCAGTCATTACTTTAATGCTCTTATGGGCAAGAATTAATTAAGGATAAAACCCCATGCAACCATTAGTGATTAAATTGGGCGGTGTGCTACTCGATAGTGAGGAAGCGCTTGAAAGATTATTTACTGCTATTCAAACCTATCGTCAGGCTCATCAGCGGGAACTGGTGATTGTGCATGGTGGTGGCTGCCTAGTTGACGAGTTAATGCAAAAACTGCAATTACCTGTGATGAAAAAGCAAGGGTTACGTGTGACGCCTGCTGACCAAATTGACATTATTACGGGTGCACTTGCGGGTACCGCTAATAAAACACTATTGGCATGGGCGATAAAGTATCAGTTACAAGCCGTGGGCTTATCGTTAGGTGATGGCCAAAGTGCCGTGGTTACCCAAATAAATGATGAGTTAGGCCATGTAGGTAGCGCAAAACCTGGCGATGCAACATTATTAAAACTGCTTCTTTCTGCAGGGTATATGCCGATCATTAGCTCTATCGGCGTGACCAAAGAAGGTTTATTGATGAATGTTAATGCGGATCAAGCTGCAACCGCGATTGCACAAGTCTTGAATGCGGATCTTGTTTTACTCTCGGATGTTAGTGGCATTCTTGATGGTAAAGGTCAAAAAATTGATGAAATGACGACGAGTAAAGCGCAGAAGTTAATTGACCAAGGCATTATTACTGATGGAATGATCGTAAAAGTGAATGCTGCACTTGATGCTGCGGCAACATTGCAGCGTCCTGTCGATATTGCAAGCTGGCGTCATGCGGAGCAACTTCCTGCGTTGTTTAATGGAACAGCGATCGGAACACGAATTTTGGCATCATAAATTGACGTATTAGTACGTTAACTGATGAATTAAATAATTAATTAAGCGGAATTGGGATAGGTAAGTTATGAAAAAGGGCATTAAAAAAATCGTTTTGGCATACTCCGGTGGACTCGATACATCAGCAATCATTCCATGGTTGAAAGAAAATTATGATGAATGTGAAGTTATTGCTTTTGTTGCAGATGTTGGCCAAGACAGAGAAGAGTTAGTCGGCGTAGAGCAAAAAGCATTGCAGTCAGGCGCATCTGAGTGCTATATCGTTGATTTACGTGAAGAATTTATTAAAGGGTACATTTATCCAGTGCTGAAAACAGGTGCGCTGTATGAAGGCAGCTACCTACTCGGTACTTCAATGGCTCGTCCTATCATTGCTAAAGCACAGGTTGAAATTGCATTAAAAGTCGGTGCGGATGCCGTTGCTCATGGCGCCACAGGTAAAGGTAATGACCAAGTCCGTTTTGAAAGTACGTATACTGCATTAGCGCCACAGCTACAGGTAGTTGCACCATGGCGTGAGTGGGATTTACGTTCCCGTGAAGCACTGCTGGATTATTTAAAAGTGCGTAATATTCCAACCACGGCGAGCCTTGAAAAAATTTATAGCCGTGATGAAAATGCATGGCATATTTCAACAGAAGGCGGTGTATTAGAAAGTACTTGGAATGCCGCGAACCAAGATTGTTGGGTATGGACCGTATCCCCAGAAGATGCACCAGATGAAGCTGAATTAGTGACTGTTGGTGTTAAACAAGGTGAAGTGGTTTCAGTTAATGGTAAAACGCTTTCTCCATTAGGTTGTTTAGAAACACTAAATAGCTTAGGTGCGAAACATGGTGTTGGCCGTATTGATATCGTTGAAAACCGTTTAGTGGGGATGAAATCACGTGGGTGTTATGAAACCCCTGGTGGCACTATCATGATGGCGGCATTACGTGGTATTGAGCAACTTGTTTTAGACCGTGATAGCTTCAAATGGCGTGAACAGTTAGGTCTTGAAATGTCATATGTTGTTTATGATGGACGTTGGTTCGCACCATTGCGTCATTCATTACAAGCTGCTGCAGAATCATTAGCGCAAGATGTGACAGGTGAAGTTGTTCTGAAATTGTACAAAGGTCAAGTGACTGCAATCCAGAAGAAAGCAGATAAAAGCTTATATTCTGAAGAGTTTGCAACTTTTGGTGAGGATGATGTTTACGATCACAGCCATGCTGGCGGTTTTATTCGTTTATATTCATTATCGTCACGTATCCGTGCATTGAAAGAACAAAACAAAGCATAAAAAATCGCGTTAATGTAATACCCCGACTGCGGTTTTGCGGTCGGGGGCAAAACTTATTTTATCAATCAGGTAGGGATTAGTTATGGCACTTTGGGGTGGGCGTTTTAGTCAGGAAGCCGATCAGCGGTTTAAACAATTTAATGATTCATTGCGTTTTGATTATCGCTTAGCGCAACAAGACATTATCGGCTCAGTGGCATGGTCAAAAGCGTTAGTCACAGTAGGTGTTCTGTCTAATAGTGAACAACAATCTTTAGAGCAAGCGCTCAATGCATTATTGAAAGAAGTTCAAGATAATCCTGAAATTGTGCTGCAAAGTGATGCAGAAGATATCCACAGTTGGGTAGAAGGCAAACTGATTGATAAAGTTGGCGATTTAGGTAAAAAATTACATACGGGTCGTAGCCGTAATGACCAAGTTGCCACTGATTTAAAATTGTGGTGTAAAGATCAAGTGGTGTTACTCCTCGAAGCTGTGAATGAGTTACAGCAAGCATTGGTGATCACTGCTGAAAATAATCAAGATGCCGTTATGCCTGGGTACACACATTTACAGCGCGCACAACCGGTGACATTTGCGCATTGGTGCATGGCCTATAGTGAAATGTTGGCACGTGATGAAAGCCGCTTGCAAGATACACTAAAACGTTTAGATGTAAGTCCTCTCGGTTGTGGTGCTTTAGCAGGAACGGCTTATGATATTGACCGTGAACAACTTGCACAGTGGTTAGGCTTTTCATCTGCAACACGTAATAGCCTTGATACGGTCTCTGATAGAGACCATGTACTTGAATTATTATCAGATGCCAGCATTGGTATGGTCCACTTATCGCGTTTCGCTGAAGATCTAATCTTCTTTAATAGTGGTGAAGCTGGGTTTGTCGAGCTTTCGGATAAAGTGACCTCTGGTTCATCACTAATGCCTCAAAAGAAAAATCCAGATGCATTAGAGCTTATTCGTGGTAAATGTGGCCGTGTACAAGGTGCGCTTACCGGTATGATGATGACCTTGAAAGGTTTACCGCTGGCTTATAATAAAGACATGCAAGAAGACAAAGAAGGGCTATTTGATGCCCTTGATACCTGGTTAGATTGCATGCACATGGCGGCATTAGTTTTAGACGGTATTCAAATTCGTCGTGGACGCTGTGAAGATGCGGCAAAACAAGGTTATGCGAATGCAACAGAGCTTGCTGATTACTTAGTTGCGAAGGGGATTCCATTTCGTGAAGCGCACCATATTGTAGGTGAAGCAGTGGTAACCGCAATAACCCAAGGGAAGGCTCTAGAAGAGATGGCGCTGAGTGATTTGCAAAAATTCAGTGATACAATTCAGTTAGATGTGTATGAAGTTCTATCGCTACAATCGTGTTTAGATAAAAGGCTTGCTAAAGGTGGGGTATCTCAGAAACAAGTTGCGAATGCAATTGCAGATGCGAAAATTCGCTTGGGTTTGTAGCGCGTATTATTGAGTAAAAAATGGGGGGTAGCATGGCTACCCCAATTCCCATAACGTGGTTGTTATTAAATATATTTAATGGTTAACATACCTAATTGTTTTTGTTCATTTATCCAGTTATAAGAATATTCACCTCTGCCACTATTGATTACTTGCCAGCCTTTAGTTTGTGTCACTTTTTTAATATCTAAATGGTTGCTAGTCATATCTGCATTATCATCAAGGCAATTAAGTGTAATTTGTTTGTTATTAATTTCATTAAGGCACGGCGGTTGAACAATAGCACCACTGAAATGAATAACGCCAGTGTGCTCATCATTAGATGCGTGTGCATTAATAGACATAAATGTAGGTACTAACAATAGGGCTGCTAATGCACCAACAAATGTTTTTTTAGTCATTGATAGTAAATTTTTCATAATAGTATCCTTTGGCTGATTTATAGATAATCAACTTGCTGTATGTTTGAATGAATGAAACGAAATATTCTATTAATAAATACTGTTTTTAATTAAGTTCTCATAATGTCGTGTATGGGATGAATTATAAATTAAAAAACCCTCTAAAGGTGTAAGCTGTAAAGGTAAAATGTGTGTAAATATAATCATAATCTATTATTAATCTACTATTTCCATAGATCGTAATTATGATGTAAATTTTATGAAACCCTAAATAACTGGCCTTTTTGGTATTAAATATTCTTGTATCTCTATTTTAATCTGGTTTTTGTTGGTTTAATCTGCTGACTGATTTTTTTTGGCTATGGCCATTTAATGACTGTCAAAATGTGAAGCCTTTAGGTTAAGTTAAGATTTTTAATTTATTTTTATATAAAAACTTACAAAGTTTAATCAAGAATGAAAGCAAATATAACAAGATGTTTCTGGTGTTCTAGTATTTAAACGTATATTGGTTATATTGATAGATATATCTGTCCTCACAAGATAATAATATTATCTTCTATAATAAGAATTAAAGGAAAGTGTGTCAGTATCATTGCAAATAACTATTTATTTTTTCATTTTTTATGATTTATTAATTGTCCATTGTATTTTTAGTGTGATTATCTTATCCCCATTTCTCCGAGTTCATTTCAAGTTAGATTTTTAGACGAATATTTGAGTTACTCAATATTACAATGTGGTCATAGTTCAAATTTATTACGCATTTTTGTTGTTATACTACGTTGAGGTGTCACATATGGCTGATTATCTAAGTAACGAAATTCAATGTTGCTGTATTTTTCACAAGTCGAATTTGAATATTCTGTAATATACTTATTGATAATAGTGATGAAGAGAGGATTGATGATTTTTTAGCGGTTGTCATAACATTTTCTCCTTAGCTGTATTATTACTGATGAATAAGCTCTTAAAGAAGTTGTTAAATGGTATTTATAAGTATTAAAACTGATGGTTATCTCATTTCTGCTCTTGTTATATTATATTTATTATTTACGTTATTTTAAACTTATTCAACTGTAAAATAGTTTAAAAATGTGTATAAAATTCTTAAAAATTAGCTTTGATAGTTATATTAACCAGTGTGTAATATTTAGTTAGCCTTGATGATTTCAATGCTAGTCTTATATATCATTAAATGAATAACTTGATGTACTATCAGACTAGTTCGCATTCTATTGAAATATATAGCGTTGGTTTTTTAATCTGAATTCAGTCTTTAAAAGATCATATTTAGGTCTTTTATACCTGCTGATATATGTTAAGTAGTCTTTATGATTTGAGGTGAGATGTTAAACGAACGTATGAAAGTTAGATGACGCATTTTGTTTCCAATTATTACAAATTGTTTCTTAATAAGGTGTTTAATTGTGTTTAAAGAGGTAATTTAGGTATATTCATCGATATATTAATAGATAAAACAAAACAATATCGTTATAGTGATTGGTATTATCTATCTATCTTTATTTAGATTTGCCTAAGAATAAACGAAAGGACGAGAAGAAAAAAGATATGAATATTCGAGATTTGGAATACTTAGTAGCACTCGCCGAACACAAACATTTTAGACGTGCCGCGGACTCTTGCCATGTAAGCCAACCTACATTAAGTGGCCAAATCCGTAAGCTAGAAGATGAGCTTGGTGTGATGCTCTTAGAAAGAACCAGTCGTAAAGTTCTTTTCACCCAGCAAGGATTACTTCTTGTCGAACAAGCTAGAACGATTTTGCGAGAGATAAAAGTTTTGCAGGAAATGGCTGCATTGCAGGGGGAAAGTATGTCTGGTCCTCTGCATATAGGTTTGATTCCAACCGTTGCTCCTTACCTTTTACCTCATATTATTCCGCAATTACACCAAGCTCATCCAAAACTTGAAATTTATTTACATGAAGCACAGACGCAGCAACTGCTTGCTCAGCTTGATAGTGGTAAATTAGATTGTGTGATTTTAGCTCAAGTGAAAGAAACAGATCCTTTTATTGTCGTTCCTTTATTTGAGGAACCAATGAAACTCGCTATATATGAAAGCCATCCATGGCATGATCGCAATACGATTGAAATGAGCGAGCTCGCGGGTGAAAAATTACTTATGTTAGAAGATGGCCATTGTCTGCGTGATCAAGCGATGGGTTTTTGTTTTCAGGCAGGGGCAAAGGAAGATACTCATTTCAGAGCAACGAGTTTAGAAACTTTAAGGAATATGGTTGCAGCAGGCAGTGGTATAACACTATTACCTGATTTAGCCGTACCTAATGAAGCTTGTCGTGATGGTGTTTGCTATTTAAATTGTGTTGAGCCAGAACCTAAACGCACTATCGTTTTAGTTTATCGACCAGGTTCACCATTGCGTGGACGTTATGATCAACTCGCTGAAACTATTTATAAATCAATGGATGAATACTATAAAAATAAAATCTATTTATAAAATAAATGGAAAATGATAAATATCAGCGTAATAACAATTATAGCCGGAGAATATCCGGCTAAATTTATGGTGTTATTTACATTAATCAGCAAAGCCTAGAATAATCGATTCAAACCATTAAGCGCTGCAACACGAAAAGCTTCAGCCATAGTTGGATAGTTGAATGTAGTATTCACAAAGTATTCGATGGTATTTCCTTCACCTTTTTGTTCCATAATCGCTTGGCCGATATGAATAATCTCAGCCGCCCGTTCACCAAAGCAATGAATACCTAGAATCTGCAATGTTTCTCTATGAAATAGAATTTTTAAGCTGCCAACATTCATACCTGCAATTTGAGCACGTGCTAAATGTTTAAATTGAGCGCGGCCAACTTCATAAGGTATTTTCATTGCAGTCAGTTGCTGCTCTGTTTTACCTACGGAGCTAATTTCAGGAATGGTGTAAATACCGGTTGGAATATCTTCAACCAAATGCGCATTACCTAAACCACAAGTAATCGCTCGGGCTGCAATTCTGCCTTGATCGTAAGCTGCGGATGCTAAACTTGGATAACCAATAACATCGCCAACAGCATAGATATGTTCATTAGTCGTGCGATAAGCGTGATCTACTTTGACTAAACCGCGACTATCTGCATCAATTCCAACATTCGCTAGGCCTAAACCATCAGTATTACCAGTGCGTCCGTTGGCATAAAGTAAACAATCCGCTTTTACTTTTTTACCTGACTTCAGATGCACAATAACGCCATCTTCTACGCCTTCAATTTTTTCATATTCTTCATTATGGCGTATAACAACGCCACTATTCCAAAAATGATAAGACAAGGCGTCTGACATTTCTTGATCAAGGAATGCCAGCAAATTATCGCGAGTATTAATTAAGTCAACTTTAACGCCTAATCCACGAAAAATAGATGCATACTCACAACCAATGACGCCTGCACCATAAATAATGACGTGGCGTGGCTCATGTGTCAGGTTGAGAATAGTATCGCTATTATAGATTCGGGAATGGTTGAAATCGACATCTGAAGGGCAATAAGGGCGAGATCCAGTCGCAATAATAATTTTATCTGCATTTAGGACATCACAACTGCCATCGGTATAGCGAACACTAACATGTTGATCATCAATGAAAGTCGCTTCACCAGAGAACATATGGCAACCATTGCGTTCATAAAACCCTTGGCGCATGCGTGTTTGTTGGCTAATGACCGTTTCAGCATGTTTTAGAATTTCAGCAAAAGAAGAGCGCAAGCTACGAGAGTTATCGCTATAAAGCGGGTTTTGATTAAATTCGATAATTCGACTAACGGCGTGACGGAGTGATTTCGAGGGGATAGTTCCCCAGTGGGTGCAGCCGCCGCCGACATTATTGTAACGTTCTATAACAGCAACGTTTTTTCCTTGTTTCACGAGCCCCATGGCGGCGCCTTCACCACCAGGACCAGAGCCAATGACAATTGCATCAAAATGGGTGTGTTGCATGAGATAAGACCTGCTCTAAAAACAAAATGACAACAATATGTTATCATTAGTCGCATATTTAACCTAATATCCCTTTTTTCTTATTGCCTTTCGCTCCGTCACTTTGTTGGTTACATTCGTTCACTCTAGTCACGTAGTTATCTACGTTCCCAGAGATTCACTCTTTTGCCGCCTCGCGACGAAACGAAATTCAAGAGAAAAAGATTTGTTAGGGTTTTTTAATTCGAAATTCTTAGAGGAAATAACTTTTAGTGAAAAAGTGAGAAAGTAAAAATACCAAATGTATTTTTTGAGGCTATGGTTACAAGGAATAGGGTGGCGGTTGTATAAAAAATAAATCAGGAAACTGGTTAGGCGAAATTCTGAAAATAACGAATTTATAGTAAGAATCAATTTTTCTCCAAAACAGTTTAATTATTTTCAGGTATGCTAGATGTTAAGCTACATTTACGATTTATATCTTTGATATATGAATCGCGTTTAATGAAATAGAGATTAGGATCACCGTGAGCAACACTATTGGCGTTAGAGCAAAACAAAAAGAAAAAACTCGTCGTTCACTCGTCGAAGCTGCATTTAGCCAATTAAGCGCCGAACGGAGTTTTACAAGCCTTAGCTTGCGTGAAGTTGCCCGTGAAGCAGGTATCGCACCGACCTCATTTTATCGACATTTTAAAGATGTTGATGAACTTGGGCTAACAATGGTTGATGAAAGCGGTCTTATGTTGCGTCAACTGATGAGACAAGCTCGCCAGCGCATTGCTAAAGGCGGGAGTGTGATCCGTACATCAATCTCGACCTTTATGGAATTTATTGGTAATAACCCCAATGCCTTTAGGTTACTATTGCGTGAACGTTCAGGAACCTCCGCAGAATTTCGTGCCGCAGTCGCCAGAGAAATTCAGCACTTTATTGCCGAACTAGCAGATTACCTTGAGTTAGAAAACCATATGCCTCGTCATTTTACTGAGATGCAAGCAGAAGCAATGGTTACGATTGTATTCAGTGCAGGTGCTGAAGCGCTTGATGTTGATGAAGAAAAGCGACAGTACCTCGAAGAACGGTTGGTACTACAGTTACGAATGATCGCCAAAGGTGCGTATTACTGGTATCGCCGTGAACAAGAAAAACAAAATCAAACTGCCCCGGACCTAACGAAATAATTAAGGAGAATCAATGAAGGATCACAAAAGTTATGAAAGAAGCACATTGCTATTGGCCTTAGTGATTGGTTTGTCAACGCATGGGACTTTCTCTGCGATGTTTAACTCTTTAGTTGAGTTTTCTATCTTCCCAGTCATTACCTTAGTACTTGCTGTTTATTGTTTACACCAGCGTTATTTACATCATGCGATGCCTATAGGGTTACCCAAGTTCGTAGTTGGTAATTTCTTTATTGGTGTTTTTGGTTATGCCGCTATTTTACGTGTTCAACATCCTGAAATTGGCTCTAACTTTATTCCAGCAACCATTATTGTGATTCTCGCTTTGTGGCTATATAAAAGCTGGAAAACGCGCAAACAAGAACAATTAGAATTAGCCGCGGAACGCGAAGAAGCTGAAGTTTAGTATTGCTTGGACGAATAAGATTAAAGCGCCGTTATTGATTATTCAAATAACGGCGTTTTTCGTTATAAAGACTAACGGCGAGTCAATAGCACACCGCTTTCCATATGATGGGTATAAGGGAACTGATCAAATAGGGCAAGTTTTTCTATTTTATGTGTTTTATTTAGTACTGATAAATTATCGCTGAGCGTCTCAGGATTACAGGAGATATAAAGAATATTGTCGTACTCTTGGACTAACTGCACTGTTTTATCATCTAAGCCACTACGAGGCGGATCAACAAAAATGGTGTTGCATTGATAATCTGCAAGGTTGATCCCTTCTAAGCGACGAAATTCACGAGCTCCATTCATTGCTTGTGTAAAATCTTCAGCAGACATTCGGATAATCTGCACATTTTTAATGTTATTGGCTTCTATATTATATTGAGCAGCAGAAACTGACGGCTTCGCAATCTCAGTCGCTAATACACGGTTGAAATTTTGCGCTAGCGCTAACGAAAAATTACCATTCCCGCAATACAATTCTAATAAGTCACCAGTAGCGCCTTTTGTTGCGGCAATGGCCCACTCTAACATCTTAATATTGACCTGTGCATTTGGCTGAGTGAAGCTATTTTCAACTTGGCGATAAATCATTTCTCTGCCATTAACAGGCAAGACTTCATCAACATAATCATTATCTAGCATGATTTTTGTTTTTGATGCACGGCCAATAACTTGAACATCAAAACCTTTCGCAACTAATGCCGCTTTTAGTTTTTTTGCTTCACAAGTCCACTCATCACCTAGCTTTTTATGGTAAAGCAAAGAAACAATTAACTTATTGCTCAGTGTTGAAAGGTAATCGACTTGAAATAGCTTGTGGCGAAGTAATTCACTCTGCTTAATTAATGGCAATAACTCAGCCATTAATTGATTAATTAATTGGCTAGCGACAGGAAATTGTTCAATGTGAATGCGTTCCTTTGTCTCTTTATCAAACATAATATGGAACAGGTCATCACCTTCATGCCAGAGTCTGAACTCCGCACGCATCCGATAATGGGATTTTGGAGATGAAAAAATTTCAGGTTCGGGTGCTGCATAAGGAGCCATTATCCCCTTCAATCGGTTCACTTTTTCTGCAAGTTGCAGTTCATAATGTTCGGTGTGCAACGTGTTTTGCATCATATGGCTCCATAAAACAGTCAAAATTCTTATCAGGGGCGAAATTGTAGGGAAAGCAGCGAAGATGTCCAGTTTTCATTATGCATCCATAGACTCTAGTCGCGAATCGACTTAGGATAATAGCGCTGTGGTTTTATGAATGAATAGGGAATCTGGTGGGAATCCAGAACTGACGCGCAACGGTAATTAAGATTATACCCGTCATACTTCAAGCCGCATGGTTGTTGACTTCGCAAAGCTACCCAAACTGTATACTTATATATGCTTATTGGGATTTCGTTTGTCGCTTACATGCAATTTGAGTTATTTAGGGAATAAATGCAGATATAAAACATGGTTGTGTTTTGCATGAGCATTTAATTTATAACTCTTTTAGTCCGATACCTACCACGGCTTTAATCGCTTCGTTGAATATTAGCGCGAACCTTATATTCGACCTCGCGGAAATTTTAATTAAATTGATTTTCCGAGTGTAATCATAATGAATAATAATAAGTTGCTGCCTTTATCGGTCGCTGCTATAGCAGTGTTGTGTGGGATTTCTTCTTTGGCAAGCGCAAGTGCAAACAATAAGTCTGACGAGCTCGTTGTGTCTGCAAATCGTTTTGAACAACCCATTTCTTCTATATTAGCACCTGTCACTGTTGTGACTCGTGAAGAAATAGATCGCTGGCAGTCCAATACCGTTATTGATGTTCTGAGACGTTTACCGGGTGTGGATGTTGCTCAAAATGGTGGAATGGGGCAACAAAGCTCTCTTTTTATTCGCGGTACTGAATCACGTCATGTGCTTGTATTAATTGATGGTGTTCGTCTAAACCAAGCCGGTATTTCTGGTTCTTCTGATATGAGCCAAATTCCTATCTCTTTGGTTCAAAAAATTGAATACATTCGTGGGGCAAGATCGGCAGTATACGGTTCGGATGCAGTAGGTGGTGTGGTCAATATTATTACGCGCCGTGATAATGATGGTACAACCTTGAATGCGGGCATTGGCTCACATGGATACCAAAATTATAACGGTTCAACGCAGCAAAAAATTGGTGAAAATACAACAGTAACTGCTGCTGCGGCTTATACGCATACGACTGGCTTTGATGTAGAGGCAAGAGGAAATACAGGGGGGCATCCACAGCCTGATAAAGACGGTTTCCTTAATAAGACGTTATGGTTAGGTGTTGAGCACCAATTTACGACTAACACTTCAGCTTATGTACGTAGTTATGGCTATGATAATCGGACTAGCTATGATGGCACACCAGCTGATACTCGTAAGTTATATAGTAGAACGTATGAGTCTGGGTTGAAGTATGTCAATGGTAAATACTCTTCAAGCTTGTTAGGAAGTTATGGTCATGTGAAAGATTACAACTATAACTATCACAATGGGCGTTATGGCAACGGTTCTGCACTTGATGAATCAGATCAGTATAACCTTCAATGGGGTAATAATTATAGATTAGAAAAAGGGAATATCAGCACAGGAATTGATTATCAACGCCAAAGTATAGAGCCTGGCGGCTATACGATGACGAGTAAAAAAGAAACAGTAAATAGCACGGGTATTTATCTTACAGGACAATACGCAATAGTTGATTCTGTTATTGGTGAAGGTGCAATTCGTTCCGATCATTATTCAGAGTTCGATTGGCATACAACATGGCAATCTGGATTAAGCTGGGAATTCTATGACGGTTATAAATTAATTGGTTCTTATGCTACAGCATATAAAGCACCTAATTTAGGGCAGCTATATACAGATAATGCTATGTGGAATATAAAAGGAAACCCAAATTTAAAACCTGAAGAAAGTAAGCAGTGGGAAATTGGCCTAGAAGGTGAAACAGGATTATTGTTTTGGCAACTAACGGGTTATCAAAATGATATAACAAATCTTATTGATTTCACTACCGATTCAGTAACGTATGCAAGTTCTTATAACAATATTGGTAAGGCAAAAATTAAAGGTGTTGAGTGGAATGGTGAATTTCAGACGGGTATTTTTAGTCATCAACTCACTTTACAGTATCTAGATCCAAGAAATGAAAAAACTAATAAAGTGCTTAATCGTCGCGCAAAACAACAAGTTAAGTATCAGCTGGATTGGAATATAGATAAAGTTGATATGGGGCTGACATACCAATACATAGGCCAACGTTATGATATCAATGAAACTTATCAACGTACTAAAGTTGGTGGCGTAAGTATTTGGGATATCACTGCCGCATATCCAATCACTTCACATCTCACAATTCGTGGTAAAATAGCTAATATGTTCGATAAAGACTATGAGACCGCGTATGGTTACCGCACCGCAGGAAGAGAATATTTCCTTACCGGAAGCTACAACTTCTGATAACAACCAATCTGTTCGCCCGACCATTCTAGTATTTGACTCTGGAGTGGGCGGGTTATCTGTCTATCGTGAAGTCAAAAAATTGATCCCCAATGCGCACTATATATATGCATTCGATAACGAAGCTTTCCCCTATGGTGAAAAAAGTGAAGCTTTCATTATTGATAGGGTTTATCAAATCGTTAAAGCTATTGCAGCAAAGCACCCTTTAACCATCACAATTATTGCTTGTAATACGGCAAGTACCGTCAGCCTTCCCAATCTTAGAGCCAATTTTAAATTTCCTGTAGTTGGTGTTGTCCCTGCAATAAAGCCTGCGACCAAACTCACCCGCAATGGAGTGGTTGGATTATTGGCAACAAAAGGCACGGTAAATCGTGAATACACCAAAGAGCTTATCGAACGATTTGCCACAGATTGCAAAGTGGTTTCTTTAGGTTCGGCTGAATTAGTGCAATTAGCAGAAAGAAAACTACATGGTGAAACCTTACCATTAGACGAAGTTGCACAAACTGTCAGGCCATGGCTAAGAATGTCAGAACCGCCAGATACGGTTATTTTAGGTTGCACTCATTTTCCACTCTTAATAGAAGAGCTAGAAAAAGTGCTGCCAGATGGCACAAGGTTTATTGATTCGGGCTCAGCGATTGCCAGAAGAACAGTTTGGCTGATTAATAATCAAGCCGAAATTATTGAATCTGATGAAGAGGATTTTGCATATTGCATGCTAATGAATGAAAGCGTACAGGGATTGCGACCTGTTCTTGAGGCTGAAGGCTTTATTTCGCTGAAAAAACTAGCTATCTAAGTTAAATCTGATGGAAAGCTGAGCAAACAAATAAAAAGTTTAAAAAAAGGGTTGCCAGAATTTTCTGACTCCCTATAATGCGCATCCACTGACCGGGAACAAGACAACGCAAAGCGCGATGAACACTGAAACGGCAGCGAGAGAATCTGAAAAGATAAGCGAAAAAAAAGCTTGACTCTCCATGAGGAAA